>CANMXP010000008.1 GCA_947501845.1 uncultured Flavobacteriaceae bacterium
AACCATAACTCTCAAACTTACGATGCGCATAGTAGCCACAGCATCCTGCCTCATAAGCCGTTGTTACTTCGTAATCTTTAAAATTCTTATCCACATAAGCTTTTAAAAATTCTGGATTAGGGGGCATTGCAAATGATTTTCCCGAAAATAGATCGCTAGCACAATGGGTCTTCCAACTTCGTTTGTGAATGTCTATTCCAATGTATAACTTTGGGTGGGCAGTAATTTGAGTGTTCATATCTTTTATATTTTTTGGGATCTTTAAAAATACTCGACTTACTGCTTTTTCATGGATGCTATAAATAATTGCTTGGTCTCGCCTACTTTGGAAATTCCTGAAATAGATTGACTAAAAATTATATACTTAATTACAGTCACTAAAGAAATTACAAAAACTCCCTCAACGAATACATGACAACACCTTGACTAATTAATGACGTAAAAAAGACGTGTTAAATTTTCACATTGGCGTTATTTGAAAAATATCTAAACCATATATTTGAAAAATCAAAATACAAACTTTATTATGAGTAACTTAAAACTTTCAAGAGCAATAAAAAAAATAAGACTGGAAAAAGATTTCTCTCAAGAAAAATTAAGTGAAAAATCAGGTTTAAGTCTAAGAACAGTTCAAAGATTAGAAAATGGAAAAACCGAACCACGAGGTGATACATTAAAAAGATTAGTGCAAGCTTTAGAATTGCCCGAGGATTATTTTGATAAAATGAAACAATCTAAAAATGACTTTCAAATCTCTACTATTATCAAACGAATAACAATTCCATGGTATATAGTGGGATTTACGAGTTTTGGAACTTCTTTAGGTTTTATTTTAGGAATAGCCTTCATTTTTTTGGGAATTATTCCAATGACATATGAATATCTTATTCCTGCTTTTATAATTTCAATTGCTTCTTTATTTGGATCAATAGGTATTATTATTGGAAATACTATTGAAAAGAAACATAACAAATAAGAAACTCTAACAGTTTAATTTGTAAATTATATACTATGAAAATAAAAAAAATCTTGGTTATGAACAAAACAACTTTAATTCTAATCGTAATAATTTTCACATCGATGCCTTTCCATAAAGCTTTTTCTCAAGAGATAACTGAAGAAAACTATAATAAGAAAATAAAGGAAATTGCAGAAGAATATTCATCAAGAATGGAAGAACTTGGCAGAATTTACGAGTTACATTCCGAAAAAAAAGACAGTTTGTTGTTAGTAGCAAAACAAATAGAGGAAAACTCTAATAAAAAAAATTACCAAGCAGCACTGAAATATGCCTCTCTTCCTGATGGTTTGATTAATGTTTATATGGCTAGAATAGATATTCCTAAAGATACTCTCCTTCTCTTTTACAATAAATTACCTACCGATAAGCGAAAATCAGATTATGGAAAATCTATAAAATTCCATATTGACTCAAAACAAATTGAAAAAGGAGATGGTTTTCATAATTTTTTAGCAACAGACTCAAATGGAAATCCGTTTCAATTATCTAATCTAAAAGAAAAAGATATTCTTCTATTATATGGCGGTTTGGGTTGTATTGGGGAAAATGGGAGAGTTATATTAAAAAATCTTTACAACACAAGGAATAAAGATGATTTTAAAATAGTTATATTTAATTCTTGCTCTAATATTGAGGATTTAAAAGCTTTGAAAAACCAATATCAATTGGATTTCATCTTCATTGATGATTTTAAAAAAGACCATAGTCCGATGAAAATTATTTATGGAGCACAAGCTACTCCAACTTGTTTTGTAATAAATAAAAGTGGAATAATTACAAGTAAGTTTTTGGGGCTACCAGAAGCCCAATTAAATAAATTGAGAAAAGCCAGCAGGTAACACCGTATATAATTTATTGCTTGCTTCTTGCCTACTTGCGAAAGTCCTCGCGGACTTTCTTGGTCGGTAATTATTTACTAAATTAGTCGCTTAAAACACGCAACAAACCATATACAAACACGTTAGGCGCAAGTATGACCCATCCTGAATAAAGGCTACATAATTTTGTTTCTTTTCTTATTGGACATTTTCGAGTTGTTTCAAACGAAAATCGGATTTTTAAAAGCTATTATTTATTATGGAATTTTGATTTTACCAATTCCTTTACTCATATTGGAATTTATCTGAACCAATTTTGAAAAAGGCAATCCCAATTTTGACTATCATTGGACTTATATACTTAAACCCAATGAAATTACTCTTTAATACAGCAACTTGGAAAACTCAAACCGTTAGATTAATCAATGAAAACCATACAAATCATAAAGTAGAATTTCAAATGAAGGATGTTGGAGCATTAGGATATGTAAAACGAAATGCTGAAGTTTATTACCTGACTGACTATTTCTATGTTGTGCTCGCCGAAAAATGGGGTGAAAGAAACTTTTTAGGAATTAAATGGAAATTAGTTAACCACAATAAAAATGAAAGTGGACTAAAATAAAAAAGTTTAATGTAATGTGTGAACTAAAAAATAGAAATGAATATAATAATAATAACACACTACAACATTATATAACCGCAATTACGGCGGATTCGACTACGTCCGAATCCACTCGAAATTGCTAAAGTCCGTGCTTAACAGAAAGTCAGTAACTTTTAACCCGTAACTGACGGTTATACGAAACCGTGTTTGTAATGCCCAAAAACCCGTGCTGAAATGAAAAAACCGACATATAAATATCCTGATTTCGTATCGAAAGTGGAATTGAAAAGCGAAAAGGGAAAACGATATTGGCTGAATTTGGAAATCGACAAAAACAAATCAGACGGAATAACAGTCATACTCAAAAATCCAAGTCGAGCAGACAAACTGATTTCGGACAAAACTGTTTTTAACGTTTCAAATTACATTTATAGAAATCGAGAAAAATATTCGGAATTGAAAGATGCTGGAAAAATTACAATTCTGAACTTAATACCTAATTATTTGACCGACTCAAGCGGACTTAAAGAATTTAGGGAAACAATAATCGACCGAGAAAATATTCGGACTTTAAACGAATATTGTGGGAAAAACAACAACGTAATAATTGCGTGGGGAAATCACCCAAGCGGACTTTACCACGAATACGAGCAATTAAAAGCCGAAACGAAAAAAATCTTGACTGAAAATCAAAACCAAGTCTTTTACGTGGATAAAATGACTGTAGCAGGAAATCCAAAACACGGACAAGTTTGGGGCTATGATAACGTATTGAAAAAAATAACCGAATTATAAAAGCACTACACACAACAATGGTAACCGTTGCACAAGCCATTAAATCAAATGAGACAAAATCGAATATTACATTTTACCTATTTTACAAATTGCTAATTAAATTTGTATCGGTTTCTTCTATTTTAACTTCAAGATTAAAATCCACTAAAAACCCTTATTTTTAAGGGTGTTTCTCTTTTCAGCATAAAGCTAAAAGAAAACAGATAAAGTTATTCTTACTTTTTATCAAATACAGAATCCCTTACTTTGTCTTAAGCAATAAACTATCCAATTTATTTGTAACCTTTTTATTTTTTAAACATTCTTCAAGTGATTTTATGGCACTCGAGCTCATATACCTTCCTAAAGGTAAAATTGGTCTGAATGTTTTTTCTTTATCAAAATTTAAAGTAGTCTCTTTTACAGGTATATATGTACGTCTAGACTCTATTTTAAAATCATCACCATAGGTATTTATAATTTCGTTTGGATGCGCAAATGTGGCATTTAGAATCATTTTTGGAGGTGTAATTAATTGACTTGAGTAACTTATTTTTTTATGATCATCATTGTCATATGGATTATTTACAATGAACAAATGCTTGATACGGTATTTATCTTTTAAATCTTCATGACTTGCTAATTCTTTTAATAAAGCGACCTCTAACCTCTTGGTAACAACGCCTCCAATATTATCATAATAGCCCGCATCGCCATATTGACCTAAACCAGTTATACGAGCTGTGGGGCTGATATATGGAAATCTTGCATTGAGCAGCATGGCAGTAGACCTTTTAACCATAGTATCTTTTTTAGGATAGTTTGTGATTATATCCTTAAAAATGGACATATTACCAACATCTTTTTCTGTTTTTACCGAGCTCATAATATTAAGGTTTCCAAATTGTACATCGGTCGTATTTGTGATAAGAATTGGTATTATGGAGCTCTGCTCTTTTTGGGGCATAATAGCTAAATAAGGTTCACTTAAAAGATCTTTACCAAAAGTCTTCTTAAATGATTTTTCCCATTCGATTTCTAATAACTTGCCGCGATCTTCAAAGTTTAGAAACCCAAGAATGCTTTGCAACAAATCCCTACCTAAGAGGCTTGCTATAGATACAGATAAATAGTCTTCGCTATAAAACTCACTGGCTTTATATTTAAAACCGAGTGTTTTGGCTTTATTATCATTAAGTAGAAAATCAGTTTTGTTATACCGATCTCTTTTGTCAAATGCCTGAGTATAAAATATATTATTGCCTACATTACCCCCAGAAGCTCCTGTGATTGAAAACAAATATTTATTAAAATAATCTTCGCTTTTCTCGTACAAATAACTATGTACCATCAGCGACCATAAACCAGCTCTAGAACCTCCACCTTCGGCAGATACAAAAATAATTGGGAACTTAGCATCGGAATCACATTTTAAAATGTCATCTTTTCTATGTTCAACCCATAGTTTTACGTATGAATTAAGGTCCAATCTTGAACTTGGAGAAATAGCCGTTGGTACCTCACTCACTTCATAGTGTTGAAAATCATTTCTATTTGCAGTAACTATTGTTAATATAATCCCTACGATGATACAAAAAGTTAATACAGGCAATTTACTTTTATGGCCTATAAGCCTTAAAACATTAAATATTGAAAACATCCCTATTAAACAAATCATCGTTACCACCAATGGTGTTACATTTTTAAGTACTATAGGGTTAATATATAGAATGATATACATCATAAATATTGTGGGTATAATGATTAGAACCACAATAACACTGAGTATTTTTTTAATTTTTATTATATGTATATTATAAGAGACCGATAACTGGTAAAAAAGAACCCCTAAAAGACTTATTGAAACAAAGAACCGTGCAATATCGCCATCTGTTCCCCCTTTATTCATACACCCAAGAATAATGATTACTAAAAGGCATAAAATCGCAATAATGGGAGGCATCAGAGTATAAGATATATTTAACTTCGTTTTTATTCTTATCCACCTCATAATATCTGGATGTAAAAGCAAAAGAAAAGCGCCAAGTATGATCAATAACCACCAATTACCCAAAAAGAAAATGGGTTTCCCATGAATTTCTTCATAGGTATTATTTACCGAGAATGCAATAATCAGTATCAAGTATGTGCCCAGCAATTTAGGAAACATACGATGTATATATCCTTTTTTGGACTCTAAAAAGCTAGTCCTCACTAATGTTTTGGATTCATTTTCTTCCTGAACGGCAAGTTCCTTTTCATCTTGGGGCACTACCCTTTGTACCACTGCATTGAATCTACTACTTTTTACGGTCGTATTTATATTATAAAACGGACTTATTGGTCGTTTTTTGTTAGGGTCTTTAAAATAAGATTGAATATTACTTACTATTAATGCGAATACAATTATTGAAGCAAAAAATAGAGTAATGACTACAAAATCATTGGGCACCTGTATAATCACTAAAATAAGGTCATTAATTTGCGGTACATACCAAAATAAGAGGTATATAATAATTACAAAAGTTAATGATAACTTATGAATTTTAATAACCTCAAATAGGTCTGACAAATAATCTTTGATTGGTTTGATGATATTACTTTTTTCCAAACTTGTTTACAAACGAACTTAAATTAGTTGCATAGCCAACCATTAATTGAGGAAAGACTTTATAGTTCCCAAGATTGTAATGCCCACCTAGTCTTACGTAGATACCCGAGTTACTATCTTCACTATCTGTAAACGCATAAATATTTGTCATAAGTTTCAAATTAGGCGTATTGTTAATAGTCGAAAAATTAACATCGTTTTTATTAGTCCCTGTAGCTCTAAACCAATTTAAACCTAAAGTAACATCTGCTCCAACACTTGATTGAGGTCGAATCTCAAAATTAAGCTCGGCTTCTTGCCCTATGGAGTAAACCTGAAAACTACGCTCCTCAAGAAGGTTTTCTTGAACTGTTGGCACACCATTTACAACAGTATCCACTTGCTCTTTTAGGTTATATTCTACGCCTGTTCTTAAAAAACGTAAGCCATATCTTAGATGAATAAAAGTTGAAGCTCCTTTCCATTCAAATGTATAAGGTGTTATACTAATTCCTGCATCAATATTATTATTGACCAACAAATTAAAGTTATTGGAATTAAAAAGTGCTGAATTTGCCACTGAAGTTTCATCTGGGTCGATAGTATCATCCACCGTTATTTTTCTTGAGCTATCCTCCAGACCACTTACTAAATTCACAGATGCATAAGCCGTAATATTGTCTATAAAGGTAGATCTGCCCCAGTTTCTCAAGTGCCAAGGTATGCGAATTCTCCCTTCGGCAGTAATGAGACTATTACCATTATTACTATTTAGTCCCAAAATATCTGAAAAGAAAATTCCTGTAAAGTAATCACCAATTTTACGCTCAGCAACTTTAACAGTATCTTTAGCTTTAACTTTTATATCACCATTTCTAACGGCATTATTATATTTATTGTAAGGGAGGTAATCCAACACATCATCATATCTATAGCGGTAAGTTTTTCCATTTTTGTCAATAAGAGAATTCGTTTCTTTTTTATTTCTAAATTCTCTTAGAGGAAGGCTATATGTAGAATTTGTAAGTGTTAAAGTATTTTCTGGATCATTACTAAGCTTTCCAACAATTGTTAGATTATCTGCCCTATTATTGAAAATACGAATATTTAAAGAGTCTATCAATAAGTATACAGATTCATTTAGTACGTTTCCTCTTTTGGTTTTTACGGTGCCATCCTTATTTTTTTTAACATTTCCTTTTTTATCAATTTTATTAACCGTTCCAACTTCATAGAGATTGACCTTATTCTTTAATACAAACTGTCCGCTATAAGTTTTAGCACCACTTTCTAACTCTGCAATTTTGCCCTTAAAATCATCCTCAAAGGCTTTTTTGTCCTTAGCAACCGCTTTCGAGCTAATCTTACTTTTAATTAAAAGATAAATTTTACCTAGAGCTGCCTTATTTAAATCATCGCCTTTTGCAAATAATTGATGTGCAGAAGTCATAGTATCTATAAATTCAGACTCTGATACGTTTGTGTTGAAGTCTGTAATTTTTTTACAGTCGGATTCATCGGTTTCTATACAAACTTTAATATGAAATGTACTATCTTCTAATAAGATATAAAAATTTAAAGATTCTTTTACAACTGGAGTAGCTGCATTATTTAATAGCTCGGTAGCTAAAAAAACGTAATCGGTACCTTTAGTAATTGTTGTGTTGTATAAATCTTGGAGTAGCTCAATAAATTCTTGCTTTACTTTAGATGCATAAAATGTAGCTATTTCATCTTTGTTGTTATCCAATTCACCCTGTATACTTTGAATAAAAGCTGGTGTTGTCGTTACAATGTTCGCATTGTTAATAGGCTGTATAGGGGTCGTAATAACATCTTTATTAGATAATTCGTATACTCCTGCTGCTGTGGTTTTTAATTTAAATTCTGGAAAATCTTTTGGTGCATTATCCAGTTTAATAGTTACCTCATCATCAACATTTGCTAATTGAGATGGATCCAATGTAAAAGTCACACCATTATAATCAATCGTATTAAAATTAGCAAGGGTTAGATCTTTTCCAAAAATTTTAAATTCGTAAGCATCAACTTGTTTTTCTAATGCTTTTTTTAGCTTTTCCTGAAAAACAAAAACATTATCATCTACTATCATTTTTTGAACACAATCTTTATTTAGCGGTGTAACCTTCTGACACATTGTAAATAAGTTACTTGCTTTATCATAATTTAAACTATAAGTTTGATCTAATATTTTAGCTGTTTTAGCTTTTTGTGCAAATAATGATGTATAAGACAATATTAAGATTGTAAAAATAAAAAGTTTTTTGATACTCATATTTTGGACTGATTTAGTTAAAAATTTAAAATTACATATAGCTGTTTCCCATAGCAATACCAGTTATTGGGTATTTTGATGATCTATACATTAATATTTCTCGTGCCAACCAAAAATCAACCAACTCCCAAAAGAAAGTAATTACATCACACAAAAGTAGGTTTAAATATATAAAATAATTTTTTAATACGTCTGCCTTTGATTATTACTTAGTCATTAAAAAATTATAAAGAATACTTTAATAGTTAGTATTGAAAGAATGCCCATATTCTACTACTTGAGCATTCATTTTTTATTGGCTTTAAACTCAAAATCTTCCAATTTATTGATCTCTCTATTATTGTAAACCAGCGTCCATTCCATACTATTGGTTAACACATAAAATCTAGCAAGTTCACTAATCAATCTATTTTTTGCATTCAATATTAAAGGCGAGTCCTTTATTTTTTCTAATAAAGACTCCGTTATATTATCTTGAATGTTGTTATAGTCTTCCGCAGTAAAAGCGTTAAAATAACCAGTGCTAACATCATGATATTCTAAATTTGGATTAATATTTATTTCTGGTTCTGGGATATTATGAATAAAAAGCGTTTTTATTTTATCATCAAGTTTATAATTAATGCCTCTTAAATTATATGAAATAGACACTTTTGCATTGGCTACGACTAAAGCTTTCTTTTCTGATTCAAATAAAGATCCAAATATTTTTTTTGAGTCGGAAAACCTATAAACTTCAACAAAATTACCTTCGGTGACGATTAATTTAGATACTTTCTCTAATTCTTGTTGAAGAAGCATTGAATTTTCTATCAACATAGATTTTTCACTATTATGAATTGAAAAATTATAAATTAATACTGCCAATAGAGCCAATATGATTCCAAAAAGAACCCTTTTCATAATTTTAATAAATAGTTACTTATTCATAAATATCAATCCCATTATCTTCCAATAAAGAGGTAATATTATCAATCTTATTGGCAAAATTAATACCTTGATATTCCTCATTAAGGCCAGCCACTAACATGCCAATGACTTCCTCTGTTTCTTCTAATATTAGTGGTCCGCCACTATTACCAGGCCAAGATTCGACATCAAGTTGAAATAATTCGACACCTTTAATGTTATCATTACTAATAGCTCCTGATGTTGTTGACAATAACCCACCAGGGTAACCAATTAGAATAACCTCTGAGCGTGTCGTAACTCCTGCAGATTCCCCAATAGTTAAATACGGATAATCCTCAGGCACTGAAGATGGGCTTACCAGTTCTAAAACAGCCACATCTTTAAGATAATATTCTGGTTCGGGATCATTAGATGAATCGATCCAAACAACTTTGGCAGTTGCCGAAAATTGTGGTTCTGATTTTTCAAATATTAAATCGACCGTATCTCCTACATTCTTATTCTTTACAACATGTTTTGCTGTCAATAATTTAGAAGGGCTTATTAAAAAGGCTGTCCCAGTTCCTGTTCCTGTATTAACCAAGGCTACAGATTTCTCTAATGCCTGATTAAATTTAGATTGGCTCTCAACTAATCCAAAATGAAAGATTAGATATACAAGTATTGGCAAGACACTTATTAGTATAAAAGAGGTACTTACCAGCTTCCCTTTTTTATCAAGCTTCTTTTTATTTTCATTTTTTTCGGTTTCTGTATTTCCAAGAAGTATCATCTTATTTTTGTTTTTGGTTAGCACCCATAATTTTCATAAACTCTTCTTCTTTCATATAAGGGTTTCTTAAAATATTCCAGGTTTCATGTCCCATGCCCTTAGTTTTTGAATAACGTTCTTTTTCTAATTCATATACATGCTTAATGTCCCCTATATTCTTAATATGTTTTAACGGATTAAAAGAGTCTCCATTAGACATGTAGCCCTGTTCAACATAGAATATGACAATATTGCTAATTTCTTCGTTTAGCCAAATACCATCTTCATCCTCTACATACGAGTTTAAATAAGAAATTTCAGTATCATTTTGCAGAGCATTAAATACTTTATCTATTTGGCTTTTATCTTTACCTATAACTAATCTTGGTATGCCTTTTCCTTCTACAAAATCTGTTTTATTATCATTATTAACCATAATTAGTGGTGTTTTTGCAATGAGTGCCATTTTCCCACTTTCTTTAGGGTTGTTATTGATATACTCGGCAATATCCATATCTTCAAAACATGTTAACCTGATAACATCTGATTCAAATTTTGTAATGCAGTCTCTAAATAAAGTCGTATGGAGTTTATCTGTAGATGTATTAATATAATCCCATAAAGAAGCTTCTTCAATAATGGTTTTCTTAGATGTTATATTTTTTCCCGTTTGTGTGAAATAACGCGTTTTTGCTGAGTTATATGTTCTATGAAATGCTTCTGGAGAACTACCATCTTTATATACTCTAAGTATAGGTATGGTTGTATCTTTTAATTCTGATTCTATATCATTATACCTAGATTGTAATGTTTTGTTTTTCTTATTGGAATTATTATTTCTATCCTGAGAATCTATGACATGGCTAATATTCTTAATTAGCTGATCTATTTTAGGTATTTTAGGAAGTGTTATATTTCCATCAAATGTTTTAAGCGGATCTGTCTCATCTGTAATGTTCTTTTTCAATCGCCATACTCTTTCTGCCATTAAATGGATTTTCATCAAATCGAAAGTTGTTTTTAAACGGTCACGAACCACAGCGTTTTGTTCGCCAATTATTTTATACCTTGATTTAAGAATCCATTTTATTTGTTTTTCCAAGAGGTTTTCCCATTTTTCTGACTTGGGATGTATCCCTAAGGTTTCCCAATACTCTCTATTATCTTTTATGGCATCGCTAATAGCTGTTAACTGAATTTTTGATATTTGTAAGTTCTCAGTACGATCAATTGTTGTACTTATTAACTCATGTATCCTTTGTATCAATTCATCTTCGGCAAGCTGTAAATTATTTTTAACGGCTGTGTAATAATTATTATCACCATAAGAGCTAAACCATCGCTTAATAAAATGGTATGCAGATTGCTCTGTGTACTCTTTTTTATTGATCTGTTCGGCTTTTATCTTTAAATCTGAAAGGACTCTATTCTCGCCATCAACAATAGTAGCATCTAAAGTATCAAACGCATTTTTTAGTGTTCTTTCAAAATGGGTTATGGTATCGCTAACAATGCGTTGCCTTACAGCTTTTATTTGATTTTTATTACTCTTATTGTAATATGCTATGGGGTCTATCCATCTGTTAAGGAGATTGATACTTAAATCTACCCCCAATAACTCTTCCAATTGTCTTTTAGGATATTGAACCGCAGCAATACCAAAAGAGCCATACTTGTCTATAAAGGCACTTCCTTTACTATCCACTAATCTTCGGTCTCTTTTTTCTCTTAATCCAAAAATGTTTAAAAACATCCATAAACCAGCAATTTTGTATAGCCCGCTTAAGCTTTTTACCTGTGCTATACCGTCATTTCGATCTTGCGAAATGAAATGGGAAATCTCGAAAGGAAGGTCATTGATCTTGGTTGTGGTAGAGTCTGGCCAGCTCATATTATACTCTTGCTCAGGCTGATTAAATTTTTCTAATGAACATAAGGAAGATAATGTATTGCAATACAAAATATTATCCTTGCCCATATAGTCTCTACCTGGTGTTAAAAATAAACCATAAACATCTTCCAATCCCTGAATATGTTTCTTGATCATATAAGCAATATCAATAAACACCCCAGAGCCAGTACCTCCAGTTAATGAGCCCGTTATAAACACCGCAGGTCTCGTATTATCACTATCTACTTGTGTATGGTTGTTAATTTTATTGAACGCATTGTTAATAGCCTCTTTTACAGTATTAAAATTAGGATAACTCCATAAAGCAACTCTTCCAAAAGCAGGCATACCGCCAGCGCCTTTTCCAGCATCTTTAATATAGTTTGGATCTGGTATCCAATGGCTTTCAGACTCTGGTAACTGGTCTTTTAGATTATTGATTTTTGTTTCTTTATCACTTAAATCTAAATAAACACGTTTAATTTCATTCTTTAGAACCGTTGTGGAAGGGAAACTACTTTCATCGGTTTCTAAATATAAATATTCTACATTCCCAGGCTTGTTTTTACCTGTATGCTCAAAATAAAATTTTTGGGTCTCTTCTAAAACACGCAATCCGCTTGTTCCTATACCTATTAATAATGTTGGTTTTGCCATGTCCTATTTTTTTAAAAGTGAATAATATTTTGAATAACCATATATAAAAGCTATAACTATAAGTAAGTATACAAGTAGCTGCACACTTATGTCTGCATAGAATGTTAAGATTCCCCATGTGAACTCATGGATTCCGTTTACTTTTATGAAGTAAAACCAGTAGACATTGAAAAGCATAAACAAAAGGAATAGTGCCCATAAAAACTGAAGACGCATAAAGATATCTTGGTGTAATTTGGTCTTATTCTGCGTGAATTTTACTAGAGCAAAAAAGATTGCCCATAGAGCAAATGCTGTTATACCAACAAGCATTATAGATTTAATTAAAAAACCTATCCAATTATCTACACCTATTTCTAATAATGATTTAAATTGTTCCATACGATTATTTTTTATTTTTTACCAGTCTTCTTCTTGTGATGTATTATTTGTATTCGATGGAGACGATTTTTCTTCTCGTTCTGTCCAATCGCTTCTTTCTCTATTCGTATTCTGTTTCTTTCCAGCAGCTAAATATTTATATCCAAAATACCCGCCTACTCCAAGTAAAAGCAATAATAAAATGATGCCAAAACCACCGCTTCCCTTATCTTCTCCTTTTATAGTTATGTACTGCGGTTTTGAGTTGGCTCCTTTTGTAGACACGTTAATTTTATAGGTTGCTGGTTCTAGTTTTAAAGATTGAAATGTTTTGTTTTTTACACTATAGTTTTTCGTTTTTTTGGTTTTAAGGTTATGTGCTCTCAGTGCATATTTTGGTAGGCTATCACACCCAATGCATGTCCATGAAACACGTATGTTCGATGAAGTCATTGTAAAAGGCGTTTTCCTAGTTCCTTTGGGAGAGATGATACGTAACGATTTCTTATCTGTATTTGTTGGCGTTATGGTAACCTTCTTGCCATTTTTAAAAATATCTATCTTACTTATATCTATCTTTTTTACTGTTACGGTAAACCTACTGGCTGTTGTATGTTTAAATCTGGCAACAACCTCACCTACCGAACCTGTTTCGTATTCATCGACCATACTCAGGTCTTCTTTGTCCAATAACCTTGAATTAGGGTCATCAGCCATGCCCTGAATCCTGATGATGTAATACTCCAGTATCTGATTATTATAGGCAATGTTGCAGACTTTCGCTTCGGCATAATCTCCCCAGGTATCATTATCATCATAAGAAAAAGGAAACTTATAGTATTTATTAAAATCTGAAGGATAATTACCAACTAGGTTAATTTGAAATTTGTTTGTACTACTAATTTCTCCAAAAGGCATAACCATAAAAAAATCATCTACCCCAATTAAAGGCTTCCCTTTCCCTTTAATAATAGCCTCTATTTCTGGACTTGTAAAAACACCTGTTTTTTTCCAGTTAGGGAATTTATTGGATGTATAAGACGCCGTAATTATAGATTTTGTAAAAGCTATGGCGTCCTGTCGTTGCGAAAGCGTAATAGGCGAATTATCTTTTTGCACATTTTTTGATAAGTCAACCATCACAAAAACACTTTGTGTTTTACTTTGACTATATATGCTTGAAAAACATAAAATAATAAGGGTAATACTTAAATATAATGTTCTCATATCTAATATTTTTTAGGTTTAATAAATAGCACGATAAGCATTCCCGATACACAAAAAACAGCAAGCCATACAGGGAAGTAATAATCTTTTGTTATTCCTGCTAAAATTTCTTGAACTGCAGCGGCATAGCTATCTATATCCATGCCTTCATAAACAGCATAGCTACATGCATTTGCCTTATCGAAAAAAGCGTTATTGGCGCTTTGAAGATTAATAATGTTAATGTTGTCCTGATAGAAATTATTGAATTGAGGAATTTCACATAAAAAGGCACTTATTTCATTTTCAAAATAGCTATCCTCACCATCTGTTACCAATACAAAAATGTTATTTGTGTAACGTTCATTTTGCACATGTTCTAAGGTAAAAAGGTAATTAGACCAAATGGTTTCCAATAACGGCGTTCCTTCAGTAAACTCAATACCGTTCAATGCATTGATTGCTGCCTGTTTGTTTGTAAAGTATTGGTGCATACCATCTAGCTGCTGACTATTACTAGTCCTTATAAGATTATTAAAATCTCCACTAGGATTATTTTCGGTAAACCAGCTTAGAATGATATCGGTATCATTATTTATATTCTGAAAAGACTTTCTTAAAATCTCCTGGCCATTACCAATATGCACATCCATACTAGAACTTGTATCTAGTAAAAAAGACACTAAATTTTTATCCATCTTAATTGGCAGAAGTAGTAATGAGAACCCAAAAGCAGGAATAAGAGACCATAACTTTATTTTTTTGAATCGTTGTAACGCTGCTTTATTTTTGCCTTTTAAATCCTGCCTTGTTGCTGGGCAGTTTATATTTTGCAGTATATTTTCTCTTTTAAATCCATTGGCTAATACTCTATAGCTTACTATTTGAATAATGATGCAAACAATTATACTAAATAGGTGCACCAATTTTTCTGTATCACTTTGATAAATATCTGTTTTTAACCAATGGTACATAAACCAAATTACCAATAGGAATTCTATGACAATACTGCATATGATTATATGGATTAGTATTTTAAACGCTCTGGTTACTATAATACTTTCTTTTATAAATTTAGAAGCCACCATACTTAATAACCATATACCCACTAATACTGCTGGCACAAGCCACCATTGTTGAGATTGGGTCATAGTATCTATGTACTTGCCAAAGGCTTCAAATAATAAGATTAAGTACTCTTCCATACTATTTTTCTATAACTAGTGTTTCTATTGTTTTTTCTTTTAGTTTCATTCCGTAGGTTATAATCTCCTTAATTTCACCCATTTGTAATGCTACTGAACTCAGGTCGTACGACACTTCTTCTTGTGTGGCTTTTATATTCGAATACGTTTGAAAATTTGAAAACAAGGTCACATCGTCTATATAAATGCCAAATAACTGTTTCATTTTATTTATTAAATCTGCCTTATACCTTGCAGCGGTATTCGTAGAAAAATCGTTTCCAGTTTCTGTAATTTTTGATGTATTACTGAGTTCTTCCAGTATAATTAAAAGCACATTTATTTTTGAAATGATAACCTCATTAACAACAATCCATTCCATACCCTTTAGCTTATCTTGATCTGATGCTTTATTTCCTATCTTACGAATCAGATCTTTATCTACTATGAGTCCATCATTATTTTTAATAGTAGTTAAGATGGTGTCCCATTGGTTAAATGTGTTCCCTGTGTTATTTTTAAGGTATTTCGCCAAGACTATAGATTGAAACTTTTTTATTGCATAATTTGTTTCTGAACTTATGGCTTCAATAATTTGATTTTCAATATCTTTTATATAATTGAAAAAAGTCAACAGCTTATCGACCTGAGCATGGTGATTTTCTATAAAGAGGGTTTGCTTTTCGAAACGTTCTATTTTTGGAATTAATAGTTCAAGCTTTTCTTGTTTTTTATTATTTGTATCGTTCAGGCTTGAAACTTGCTGATTTAGCCCTTCTTTTTCTTTTATGAGGTTATTATTTTCTGATTTTGATAGTTGTAGCTGCTCTCTCAAAGATTGGGTTTCACGGTCACCATTAGAGTTTATATCTCTTCTAAGGCTTTTTATTTCATCTTTAATTTCCCTTTGACTTTCTTCTACTTTTTTGGTTATTTTTTCGGTAACTTTTTTTAGTGATCTTGAAGATATTTCATCAACGCTATTTCTTGTTTCTTTAATAGTATTGAAATCATTATCTTTTTCTGATTCTGATTCGCCTGCCCAAGAAGAATTCAAATTGGATTTATTATTCTTTGGTAAATCTTTTCTTTGAAGTTTATTAATAAGCGGTTTTCTAAACCATATTAAAAGTGCTACTAATACACCGACTCCTAATATAATGGCTACATATAAAGGGCTAAATAAATCTACAAAAGGTTTCTTCTCTTCTTTAACTGTTTCTTTATTAGCGACTCCACCTATGATATTAAATTGAAGCTTCACACCATCTTTAGAAGATTTTATAGGATATATCCCATCCTCCAGTACAACACCTTCTACAGACTCCATATCCCATTTATATAAAACACCTTTATCTTTTCCATAAAGCACATCTATTGGTCCTTCCTCTATCAATACAGTGTGCTTCTCAAATGCTTTGGTATCGTAAGTAGGAAGAATATCTCCAATAATACTTTTATCGACATAGGCTGTAGCATAACCAGGTATAATAATACGTATATAGGGGTCAGGAAACTTTTTTATTGATGTTGATTTATAGAAATAAACCAGCCCAGATGGATCATAAGGATAGCTCTTTACAGTTTTTTCACCCTTTTTCTTTAACCTAACTAGTTTTTCTAAATAGCTAGCTACTTTGATTTCTTTTTCTTCTTCTTCTATAGTAATTTCATCATGATTAAAATTAAATAGATATCCCTCATAAAGCTTCCCGTCACTCATAAAAACTTTCTGTTTCTTTATAAGTTTTTGAATGGTTGCATCTGAAAGTATTTTAGGGGGCAAATTAAATGCCTTCATATCATTACCGTTTCCAAGAAAAAGTTCTGAATTGTTAGGTAATGTATGTTTAAGATCTTTTCGTTCTAAAATCTCTCCCTCGAATACTAGAAAACTTTTGTCAATGCCTTCCAGTTTCTTTAAGCTTTCACTTTGAACCTGAGTATATTTTTGTTGACCAATACTAAATTGGACAAAAAAAAGCGTTACAATTGTATATTTTATTGTATTTACCATTCTAAATTTGATTTAGAGTTACTAAATTCATTCTCCTTAATGATTTTTTGATTACTATCATTATAATTCTTGTCATTGTACATATCCAAAACACCAATAGAAACAAGCACTATTAATACAACAAATAATGAGAGAATTAATATTTTGATCCAAAAAGGGATTGTTTTTTCGAATGTGATTGGAATGAAATATGATGCCCCTTTATCCCTATCAACTATTCGAATAGTAGGGGGTACTGCGTGTTTAGGTATTCTTCCTTGGAATTTAAATTTTATAAAATCTCCATTTTCAATATCTATTTCAAAAAAACCCTGTCCTTGTTTAATTTTTCCTCTGTCTTTTTTCTCAATTCCTTTTGAATTAGATTTAATCAATTCAAGAGATATCTTTGGATATAATTTAAGAATAGGCGGTTCGAAAGGGATGCTAATACTATAATTACCATCAGGAATCTTAAGTAAAAAGTTACTTTTAGTGATATTATTTGCGTAATGATATTTAAATGCTAGTGCTTCATCTACCTCAAAACTTGGGAAAATAAAATCAGTTACTAAAGGCTGTTGGTCACTTAATAGATTTAATATAGTGTGATCGGTTCTATTAACACCTAAATTATCTTCAAAATAACACTCTTCAGATATATATATACTTCCTTTTTCATCATTTTCCTCAGCATTTTTCTCAAGTTCAACTCTATTTATATTAATTGGAAGGTTAGATAATTGCTGTAGTTTAACATTAATTATTTGTTTTAGGTATTCTCTATTTTGTTGAATCTCTGAAATTGAATAATCAAAATCACTAATTATCGTTACTATGAAATGTGCCTTTTTTCTCTTATAATAGTTTTCCAGATATTCCATTAATTTCACAAAATCCGTCCAAGTACTTTCCTTTTCAAGTTCAAAAGAAGAACTCTCTTGATTAAAATATTTTATTGTATTTTCAATATTTGGTCTTTCTATTTTTTTTGGACTACTTTCTGGAAAAATAATTTCAGCATTATTTCCAATTGTCCATATTGAAAAAACATTACTTATCTTTTCAGAAGGTTTTTCTAATTTTAATAATCCGTCCAATATATATAGCTTCGCTACATCTAATGAAGATACAGGTGTTTTATACTTACTTGGGCCAATAAAAGCTTCCTTTTCTAATTTTTCAATAGTGTTTTTACACAAACTCAAGACTCTTTTGTTAGGCTTTAGCTTTCTATATGAGCTACTTATATCAATAACAAAAATGTAGTGGTTACCTACTTCATCATGGATAGGTTTTACATTAGATTTAGATAGTTCATAGATATTGCTCGTATTAAAGTCTAATATTTTCGAAAGATCTGTCTCAGTAAATTGTATGATAACAGTAATTATTACTGTCAATAAACTAAACATAGAAAATGCCCCTTTTAAATACCTGTTTGATAATATTTTATCGATTAAGTTCATATATCGGATAATACTAATTACTTTACAATCCACGTATAATGTCTATCATTGGCATCACCTACCTCATGATCTTCTACGAGGGTAGAAAACTTTTTTTCTTTTTTAGCACCTTTTTCTTTTACCTCACAAACAATATCATCGTTCTCCCATAATTCCAGACCTACGCCTTCTGTCTTTGAATCAATACGTACTTGTTTTAGTAAATTATATTTGTGCTTTTCTCCTTTTCTAAAAGAAGCTATAGGGTCTGTCCCCATAATCTGATAAAAATTCACCATACCGCCATCTAACCCGAAATCACTTTCTACCTTAGTTCTTTTTTTTATATGCTTTAGGCCTTCTCCATTTTCTGTAAATGAGGCCCCCAACGGAATCAACTTTATAAGGTCAAAATCATGAGCACTTAAACTATGTTTGACGCCAAACCAACTATTTACCCTTACAGAATTTAATTCTACCCTACTTCTATTCATTCCATACAGGCAAGCCCCTTTAGCTACAGCACTTTTTAACTCGTCAATGGACAGGCTATGGACTTCAGGAATGCTACTTTGCCCCAAGGCCTTAAGTACTGTTTTTTGAATTTCTGGAAAAACAACACTCCGACCAGAAAAAATTACTTGATGTATCTCTCCAGAACACAAACTCATAATATCTTTAACCACAGTTTGTACATTATCAAATAATAAAGCTTTAACCTCATCATCTTTTAAGAATGGATATGTACCATCTGACTGACGTGCAAAGGCTTGCATAATCTCTTCTTCATCGCTAATTGAGACTGAGGTTCCAAAAGCCTTATTAATAAAACTTCCTAGTTTTATATTGTCTATCAGCACATCGCTACTTTCATTATAATGATCTATGATTTCGCACTTGACGCTAAAAGCAAGATCTACTAATCGCTCTTTTAATTGTACATCGTGATTAAAATTGAATGGATCTACATATACACCCAAGCCGTTAAGATATTTGCTTAAGAAATTGATGATGACATAATCTATAGTATCGCCCCCAATACCATACCCCAACTTTCCTATGATATCAATCTTATAAAATATGCCATCACCAATATTCTGCCCCTTTATGGAGGCTATGGTTGCATTTATAGTAGCACCTCCCATATCAAATAGCAAAACAGTTGTATTTTTAGTAATCTTTTTTACACCAAACAAATAGTACATCAAGTTTGCTTCGGCCTCATAGATACATCGAATTTCATCAAACTGATTTAGAACGCTTACACTATCAATAATATCTTGAGTTTTCTGTGCTG
Source organism: uncultured Flavobacteriaceae bacterium (assembly GCA_947501845.1). Taxonomy (GTDB): domain Bacteria; phylum Bacteroidota; class Bacteroidia; order Flavobacteriales; family Flavobacteriaceae; genus Flavivirga. The sequence continues at coordinate 19,809 of CANMXP010000008.1, forward strand.
TAAAATTATTTGGAATAGCGACTATTGCTCTTTTAGGTTTAAATACCCCGTTTATTAACAGTTCTTTTTTACTTTCTTTGGCTACCGCTTTTTCTAGTTCTTTATAAATACCTTTTACCAGTAACGAACAGAGTTCTTTACCATCGAACTGGTATGAAACTACCGGATTCTTTGTAAAATCAAGTTGAATTTTATCTGCAAAACCAAGTAGTTTTTTAATAGACCTAAAGGTAGCTGGGGCATATTGTTCCCTACTACTATTTGTTTTAGCAAGTGCCCCGTAAAAATATTTTTTCTCCTTATGCGGCAATGCATCTCGCAGTTCGTTGTTATCTGCGCTTTTAAGAAAAGTAAGCATTGAAGGTATAATGAGGTCTTCTCCAGTTTCTGTTTTGGGAATAAATACTTCTGGATACCCATCTGCGCCAGCAGCAATACAAGACCCTGATGTCCCAGGATCGATCCCCACCCATGTATTTCCTATGTCTGGGCCTATATAAAAACTATACTTTAAAAAATCGCTTCTTAATGATTTAGAGAAGAACAAAATGGATTTTTCGTAAAAAGCCTCCAGTACAAACTCAAATTTAATACGCTTGTCTACTTGTAATAATGCATCTACTTTTTCAATATCAAGATTGAACTCAAAATCGCCATGTTTCGAGCAGCTCACCTTCAAAGCATCATTACTTCCAGAAATACTGTCGCTATCACTTCTTAAACGAATTTCATATCCTGGAGCACTTTTTTCTTGTATAATTTTAATATATACCTGATTTCTCCATAAACCTTTTAAAATTGAGTTCCCTAAATTCACGGCACCTTGAAGTACAAAGACCTGATTTTTCTTATTTTCACCCCATCTTAGATATGGTATTAATTGTCGCCCCCAATTGGTACCCTCTACTCTGTTCTTATAATTAATTTCTTCAAAAGAATCGTTTAGAGCAGTACCCATTTTTAAAGTCAACTTCTTTGGTTTTCCTACAATTATTAAAATGATTAATATAAGTAGTACTAAAGCTATTGGTAATAGATAAGTGATCATGATGATCGATAATTTAGATTTATATTCTATGTCTTGTAGTGCTAGATTTCTTGTTGTTTGAAAGGTGTAATTAATCTTTTGTTTCGAATTTTTTAATGGTTTATACCCTACATTGGCCATATAAGTCAATGCCACTTTTCCAAGACTTTCTTTTTTTAGAGGTATTTCTTTTAGTACGGGTATCTCATAACTCATAGAGCTACTATCTAAGCTCATCAACGCATTGTTTCTGGTATATCTCGACTCCCATTCTTGGCTAGTATTTACCGAACCTACTTGGAAATTAAAATCTAAAGGTTTTACAGAATCTGTATTTGTTTTAACAGAAAGTGATAATTCATCAATATGTATTTTATCATTATGTATAAAACGAAGTTGTGATGGCGATAAATTAAAATCGCTTCCCTTATGGCTTATTTGCTTTAACCCAATATTCCCATCTATGAACATACTCACATCTTCTGGCCGTTCTTTTCCTGCTTTAGGTTTTATTTTATAGGCTATTAAACCAACATTATTCTTTTTGGTTCCAAAAGCGTATTCAAAGTAATCTATAGGATAAAAAGCGCTTGATAAGTCATCGATATATTCTTTAATAATATTGGGAGCTGCTCTCTGGGAAAGTACATTATCATAAGAATAACGATATATATCCTTAAGCCTTAAAAAATCATTCTTGTTACCAAATTGAGACCCCGTAAGAAAGTCACTAACAATAATCAATATATATTCAGTAGCATAATATGGACTCTTTATATTATCTAAAATCAGCGGATACACATAATTGGAAAGGGTTACGCCTTCACCAAAACCCTGCTTAGGAATTTTATAAAATAAGGTGTTAAAATATTGCTTAGCATTAGCCCTTATACTGTATGCGCTTGTCCATTTAAACTGCTTATCTTTTATAAATTTTTTATTAAAATTATTAATAATCAAATCTTTGTTACCAGAATACTTATCTAGTTTAAGTAATTTCATGTCCTGCTCTGGGATTCCAAATTGGTAATATGATATCTCATCATAAACTGGGTCAAAAAAACGAATGCCGTTTTGTGTTTCTGAAACCAGATTTTTAGAGTTTTCATTTATTGATGAATGGGGGATTTTATTTTGAAATAATGAAATTAATGCCTCTTTAGATTCTAAGATTGCTTTTGATTTTGAGACAAAAGCCCCTGAGATATCTACGGCTATCAAATAGTGTCTTCGTATATTATTTTTTGTTTTTACAGAGTCAAGTCTTTGAGTAAGATTTGCTTCTTTCAATACAGCATGATTTGCTTCTCCTTCATTATGAGGGACCAAAAACAATAAAATTGAAAAAAATGAAACCAATATTTTCATACGATTTAACTCTAAGATTTATATTTTGACTCCAACAATTTTTAATATCTCTTCGCGTTTACTTTTTGGAATCGGTAAAACAGTATGTTCTTTTAGATACAATTGATTGTTTTCAATCTTGTGGGCCATATCAAGGTTTACGATATATGATCTGCTAAGGCGATAAAACATATCGTATTTTGATAGGTATTGCTTATAAAAATCCTTAAGTGATGATTTAATTACATACAGCCGCTTTTCGCATAAATGAATTTTAAGATAATGGTCGGCTGCCTGTATATGTATGATATCTTCGAATTCCAGGCTTTCGAAAACACCTCTTTTAACTGAAATCCAAATCTTTTGTGATTGGTATTCTTGATAAGATTTTTCAGAAATATTTAATTTTCTAAAAAAATTAACAACCCAATTAATAAAATTATAATAGCTTATTGAGTCTTGATTAGAAACAAATAATTTTGTGGTCATAAAATGTGTATCCTAGTGTGAAAATTCGCATTTACGACCTAAATTTGACTTATAAAAAACAGCTACGCAAAATTAATCCGTCAAAACAGTGAACAGATTCGTGAAAAGGTAAATTGAGTACGTGAAGTTTTTTTGCGTTTTCTAGTTATGAAGACCAATGAGTTTGAATAACGTTTTTAATTGATCTTCAGGTATTTTTATGTAAATTTTTTTGTTTAACTCTGGATAGACAATACGTCTGCCATCAATATTGTTTATATGATCTAAATTAACAATATAGCTTCTACTTAATTTATAAAAATTGGGGTAATAACGTAATGTTTCATCAAAAATCTGTTTTTCAAGTGTAGCCCTTTTTTTCAGGATGTCACCATTAATCATGTTGAACTCACAGATTTTATCTTTAGCTTCAACAAATACAATATCTTTGATCGTTATACCAGTATAATTAGATGTCCCCTCTTTAATCCAATAAGTATCTCTATGTCTAGGTTTATAAGATATTTTGTCTTTAAAAGTTTCTAATTCCTTAAAGTTTACTTGGTCTTTTATTTTAAGCAATGCTCTTTTTATTGCTTCACTATCAAATGGCTTACTTATATAATTACAATTTTGTATGGTTCTGGTTTGTTCAATTATTTTATCATCAGATATACCCGATACATATAAAATTGGAATATTATGTAATAATTCAATAGTTTCCCCAATATGTACGCCAGCATAACGATCGTCTTGTAGTTGAATATCAAGTATCGCCATATCGAAAGTTTCTTTTTTCACATGTCCAATAGCTTCTTTATAATAGGCGTTAGGGCCTAATATTTGTACTTGCTTTCCAAACACATCATATATATGATTTACAATGTTTTTAGCTTGAACTAAATCATCTTCGACTATAAGTACTTTCATACGTTTATATTTATTGATTTTTAGTTTTCATGAACCTTAATGATTAAAATAATAATTCCAATGTGCGTTACCGATGATTTTAACCTCGTTGGTTTCATTTTTAGAAATTATAATTTAATAAAAAACTGAAATACGTTAAGATCTGCTTCTCTTTTTATATTTATGCAACTTCCAAGTTTTTTTATAAAACGTTTTATAATTTGCCACCCCAATCCATTTGAAGATTCTAATTGTTCTATAGAAAACTTATTTCCATTATCACTATAGGCAATGTCTAGCATATTAGCACCTTTAGTTTTTACTTTTAATTTTATCTTTAATTTTCTATCGGTTTTAACAGCATGTTTCATTGAATTAGTCATTAATTCTCTAATAATAAAAGTAAGCTTAGAGGCAATTTCTCCATTTAGTATTACTGGTTCTAAATCCTTTTCTATCATCACACCATGCTTATTCATATTCATGGCTTGATATTTTTCTTCAAGTATTTTATTTAAATGACCTTTTATGTTTACCTTTTGTCCTGGTTGGTTATATAGCGTATCATCGACAGCAATAGATGCATAGAGCATATTTTCTATAGAATCTACACCATCAAATTCTAATTTTTGCAATTCTTGGATTACCTGTGTGTAATCATTTTGTTTTCCATGCCTGATATCTGTATTAAGCAAATCGAGGTCTTCATTCAGCTTGAGTATTCTTCTTCGCTGTCTATATAAGAGTATCGATAAAATAGAAACAACTATAAAAAAGCACAACAATAACCATAATATTTTTAGCCAGTTTTTCGCCAATTTTTCCTGATGGTCTGCTCGTTCTTTTTGTTTTATATTTTCATTTTCTTTTTGGTTTAATTCAAACTGATTCCATGTTTCTAAAACACTTACTTTCTGCGTGTTAAACAAACTATCGTTCAACACTGCCCAATTTTTTAATTCATTATAGGCCAATTTAAATGCCGACAGTTGATAGTAGTAATCTCCCCAATTTTTCAAATTATCAAGCTCGATGGTCTTATCATGGTTTTGCTGAAAAAATGCCTTCGCCGTATTTAAATATGGTAAAGCCTCTTTTGTCTTATCCATATCAAGATACAATCTGGCTAAAGCATTAGCTGTTACGGCACTATTTCTTATATCTTTTATCTTAGTTCTTATTTTATAAGCTTCCTTAAAATTTTCTTCTGAAAGTAAATAGCGCTTCTGAAATTGATGAATAACTCCAATATTATGAAGGCTGTAAGCTATATCTTCCTGATTTTTAAAATCTTTTTTTATTCCTAAAGAAGATTTATGGTAAAATAATGCCTTGCCATAATCGCCAATGGCTGTATTTACATTTCCTATATTATTATACACCAAAGCTAATTTAGCAGGTTTACTTATTTGTAAATACAGTGCTAGGCTTTCCTCATAATGCTTTAATGCCAATACATACCTTTCCTGATCATTATATAAGTTTCCAAGAGAGTTATGTATTGCAGCTACTGTTTCTTCAGATTCTGTGTATTGTGCCAATTCTAAAGAACGGGTATAATACTTAATGCTCTGCACATGGTTTCCCTCATAATTATAAGTAATCCCAATATTTCTTAATCTACCAATTAAAGGGAGCGTATCTTTTCTAATACTATCTAAAAAAAACGCTTTTTTGTAATAGATTCTAGCAGAGTCATACTTTCCCATTTTTCTATAAGACAAACCTGCATCATTAAAAGATTTAGCAATACCCAATGTATCTGAAGCTATGCCAAAAGCATTGGCGGCAAGTTTATAAAAGTAAACAGCGTGATTAAATTTTTCCTTATAATAACAAGAATCTCCTAATGTATATAGATTATCCCCATAAAAAGAATCCGAATGTACAGTATCCACTTCCAATCTATCTTGATGACTACACCGAATACATGTAAAAATCACAATAAAAAGCACTGCATAATTGCATGCTTTTAAGTTTAATTTTATCATAAAATGGACCTCTTAATATAACAGACGACTAATCTATTAAAAAACAAACACTTAACATATTCATTATACAATTATTCATTTAGAATCTAAAAAAAGATGCTTCTTTCGAAGCATCTTTGGTTTAATTAGGTTTTAGTTACAATTTCCTTTACAGTCGTCTTCTTGATTATTACCATTTGTTGGCAAAGAATCGGTTGCTTCAATTGGCAAGATATCTAAATCGTCAACTTCTGTACAACTTGTGCAAAAAGAAATGCCTAATAAAATAAAACAATAAACTACAATATTTCTCATAAAAATAAATTTTTATGTATTGCGTTACAGTTTGGTATACCGTCCGCATCATCAAACTATTGTGCACTTTCAATGAATTGGAAAACCGGCAGCTAATACGGGTTATATGTGGCGTATGCCACAAATTATTTATGTAAAGAAGTTTTTTATTATTACCGATAGGAAGCATGTCAAATATGGTATGGGCTATACATCGCCTTAATAATGTTGGATCAGCATTTAAATTCTGCATTTTTCCCTCTTTAATGAATTCCATTTTTTGCATTTTACGTATCTTTAATTTTTTAAAAACTTCGAATAAACGGTTATAATTGATCAGGTTATATGTGTTTATCTAAGCCAAAAGTATCATCAAAGATTTTTCGTTTGTGTCGACCGCTAATCGATTTCCACCGACAGATTTCAAAGCCACATAAAAACTCTTGAAACAGTTATTAAATAAAGGGTTTTGACATGAATACATTTTTTACAAATACTATTTATTTTTTTGGCTAGCTCGAGGTATAAATGAGATTTAAGGGGAGACTTTATCGTTTTTAATTCCGATAATCAAAGATTTAATTAATTTTCAACAAATGTTTACGGTAAAGCATAAAATGGTGGTGTTCACGACCTTAAAAAGCGTTTTTACGTAATACTTTACTTATTTTTTAAAATATTAATCTATTTTCGTTGAAATCTTTTCAATTAACCAATTAATGAACATTACTGGAGAAACTAACCTTGAAGTTTTTTTGGAATTAATTCAACTTGTTATTAGAGAAAGTGGTATCCCAAAGCCTTTAAATGAATTTAGGAGTAATGAACAAGTGGCATTAGCCAATAAAATTAAAGCACTATTAAATCCAAAGGGAGATATTTATCCAATAAGTGCCAACACTATTAGGGACTATAGATTTATGTGCGACCCTAATAACTGGAAATACCCATTTAGTGCTTCAGAAGGAAAATTGGACATGCTTTGCCAATACATAGGTGAAGTAAGCTGGAAGCGTTTTGTGAGTAATCGTATAGAAGGAGTTACAGCAGAATTTTATGATTCGTTCTACAGATCCGACAATATTTTTTCTCTTATTTATGAAAAAGCATCAGAAATTAATAATATGATTATTCAAGGAGAAAAACTCCTTAAACAAAACAATAATTCTGTTGAAATACTTTTTAATGTCGGGGTGAGTCTTTTGTTCAAAAGTCATTTTAAAAAAGCAGAGACTCTGTTTAATAGATGTTCCGATTTAGAATCTCACAATTCAAAGTTTTATTTTTTTAAATCCTTAAGCCTTTTAGATGGAAAAAGACCATATAGGCATAAAAAAATAAAAATTGATGGCATTATAGACCATCTTAATAAATCAATTCAATTCAATGATGAAAACACATCTTATTATTCTCAACTACTTCATTTAATACATCAAGATTTTCACCAAAGAATTGGCTATTCATATCACAGAGTACGGTTAATAAAACAACCTTCTCAATTAGAATGGTTACGTTTTTTAGAAATATGTACAGGAATACCTTATAAAGAAATAGAAAATATACTAACATGAAAAATCTAACACCTAACGGCAAAAAAATTCTTAACTACTATTCAAAATCTGTTCTTAAATCAAGAATAAAAGAAGAAGAATATGATGCCATTATTAGGGAGTCTTTACAAGGTCTATTCGATATATCGTTAAAGATGGTCGACTTGCATCAGGATGATTGTATATCAACATCTGTAATGATAATGGGACCTCCCAATTTTAAAAGACTTAATGGGCTAGAATTTAACATAAAAAAAGGTAAAGATAATTTATTAAGATTTTTTCCTCTAGGCGTAACCATATACAACTTCACAGATCATTCACTTGTCGCATATCAATGTATGTTCGACCCTACAACAAATAATGCGCTTAACGAAGGTACTTTTGAATATTTCTATAATGATATTGTTTCCTTTGAAACCATTACAGAATCTGGTTCCTTGGTAGATAATGATTGGAAAGATAAAATCATAAAAAAGATACCTATTTTAAAATCGGTTGTAAATACAGGAAAAATAATTCAGTATGACAATACTCAAAAGTTTGTTCTTACAACTAAGGGAGGCACAAGACTCCCAGTTACATTAACTGAAGGTGTTTTAAAAGAAGCTACAGACGGTGGTGTATTTTCTCTCTCGGAGGCTCATAAATCCATTAGTATAGTAAGACGGATTGTTAGGGACAAAAAAAGCTATACCCACGAATAAATTGAGTTTTATTTGGATTACATTTTTGAGATTTCTCATCATTCATTCCTCTTATTGAAATGACAAAATACCAGGATTTGGATATTTATAATTTGAACCGACACCTACTTGATAAATTTTTAGTATTGAAGGACTATTAAAATTATTTTCTGGATCAAAAATCTATAACCCTTTTTACTACGTATATCCATACAGAAAATGAATCAAAGTTCCTCCTAAATATATTAGAAAGTGTTCTAGTAAAAGTTATTAAAACCTAAACAGAGCTAATAACTAAACTTATTATTTGAATTAATTAATCCATTATTCAAACTCTTATAAATTAAAAAGACTCAAGTATCTTTTATATACCAGAGTCTTTTTAGTAGGAGGGGTTAAAGATCTTTAACTATTCCTTATACATTTTAATCGCTGTTTTATAGTTTGTATAATGAATATATTTTTTATTTTCCATCCATAATACAACCTCTTCATCTCCTTTTTTCATATTTCTTGGAATAAATGGGCGTACATTATCTCTTTTAGAGTTAACAGTAATTGGATTTCTATCAACAATGTCCCCATTTGTATCCAATTTGTATTTTACGATTTCAAATACGCCGTTTACTTTTTCTGAAGTATAAATAATATTCGTATTCAAGGGGTTAATAGTCATGCCTCCTGAATAGTTAGGTTCTTCTTCTATTTTCTTTTTCAAAGTCTGAGGAAACCACTTTCCCGAATCACATATTCTGGTGTCTATCCACTTATTTCCATCATATCTTGTGTAATGATAGATATGATGTTTGTCGTTGGGATACCTTGTATAGAGTATTACAGGATAGCCCTTTTCATCAGACGCTATATCATATATCCAACTTTTTCCTTTTTCTTTATCCGCTTGATATACTACTGAAGCATCTTTGGGTTCAAAAGGCAATGTATCTACTGTACAAATTTTAGAACCATCAACTCTCCAAAATGCACCCTTTTCATAATAGGCATAATATACCGAATTAGTAGGCTCATTTCTTGGATGCCCATCAGTAAAAAGAATATGTATTTTCGATTTTCCATCGGAATAATATTTTACGTATGGCCTATTCCCTTCATCAAAAGGGTAATTGGTTATTAATACTTTCGATTTTGAAAAGGTCTTACCATTATCTGTTGATGTCATGAAATTAGGTTTAAAACCTGTCCATCGTCCAAAACAAAAAAGCTTTCCCGCCTCTTCTTCTAAAACATACGGGTTGGCATAGGTGGTTCTTTTTAAAGGAAATTTTTTAAGCTCTTCAGCATCAAAAGGATCAAAAAGAACAGGAGCTCCAAACAGATCTTCTTCGCTATCTATACTATAGTGATATCGCACATAATGATCGAAGTGCTTTGTAAAAAAAACCATGTTATCTCCATTAGTAAATTCTACAAACGAAGGATTGGCATGATCGTCCTTATCTAATTTTCGAGACAAAACCTGCTCCTTGATCTCTCCGTTAGAGTTTATTTTCGCTGCAACTATACTCCCTTTAGCAGTTACCCATCCTGTTAAAATTCCAGGTTGCTCACCATGTGTATATATCGCTCTAGGATCTGAAAACCAGCACCAAGCACCATTTTTTGTAACACTAGTAATGGTTACAGGCATTTGCTTTGATGTTTGTCCTATTAGCTTTTCTGATGACTTGCAAGCACACAAAATAAGGCATGCCCAAAATATAAAAACATAGTTGTGTTTCATAAAACGATTGATTTTAATTATATTAATTTGGTTATATGATATTCAAAATTTACTAATCTACAAGTTCTACAGATTCGTTCAAAGTTGCTCCCAGATAAGCTTGATCATAGGCTTTAACTTTTTCAATACATGTAGCAAATGCTTCATCATCATTTTTCCCCTTATGGCCTAATGCCATGAGATAATGACAATGACTTCTATTTCTCATATTCAGGTCCTCCTCCCAAATTGTTAAATCTGGTAGTGAAACCGCAAAATAATCTATTACTATTTCATCCTGTAAATGAGCCATGCCATAATCTACTAGTGTATCAAATCTAGCAACAGCTTGAGCCTCTTCTTTTAGTTTTAACAATGCCAAACCTTGATAAAAGATGGTATCAGGCTGCTGGTCATTATAAAACCATGCTATAGAAGGCTCACTAACCCCCATAGACGCCCTACTCCAATAATCATTGGCTTTTTCTAAATCACCTAGTCCTTCAAACACATTTCCTAACCAATAATTAATTTCATTCTCTTGAGCACCATCTAACTTTCCTTCACCAAGATTATGAGGGTATATTTTTGTTTTTTCTAGAAGCGAAAGTGCTTCTTTAAAATCTGAGCGTCGAATAGATTCCTTAGCCAAACCAGTTAAACTAGCAACGTAAGCTGTAGTCACCTTACCTTCTCCTCCTTCCCAAGGGTGAAACTTTCTTTGCATAACCAAATTATAGGCTTTAGCGTAATCTTTATTCAAAATATACAGATAGATCCATTCTATATACAAATCATCACGGTTTTTTACCAAGTCTAAATGTGCTTCAAATTGATTAAATCGAAAAGCAAGCGATTTATTTAATCTTCTGTATAACTGATCACGTTCCAAAAACACTCTGGAATCTTTTTTGTTAAGATCGAATGCTTTTTCCATAGCCTCTAAAGCCTTTTCCGGTAATCCCATTTTATTGAAATATGCCAAAGCTAAATTTCTAAAAGCTGTAGAGAAGCTATCATCATTACTAATTGATTTTTCCCAACAAACAACAGCTTCTTGATGTACTCTAGCATTATACCAAAAATTACCCAAATAATATGGAGTTTTAGCTCCTTCTGGATTTATCTTCATTGCTAATTTCAGCGCCTCAACGGCTTCAATTCTATGTGGAAAACAATAATCTGGACTGCATATCTCTGCTAACTTGAAAGCTTTTAAAGCATCTGTTTCTTCTCCTTTTTTGGACAAAAAACACCCCTTAAAATAGTAAGTCATAGGGTAAACCTGGTCCACCTGATCTATATTTAAGTTTAATAATTGAATGGCCTCTTTATACATACCAGCACCAGCATAATCTAAAGCTATTTCAATATAATTATGGGCCGTATCGCGCATTAGTTCTTTCATCTGTAACTCTGCATGACTATCTCCTAGTAAATATTTTTCAAAGTACATTCCAAAATTAAAATGATCTAATTCTAAAGATTCTTCAATTAAAGTTAGAGCCTGCTTATTTTGTCCTTTTTTACGAAGAATAGCAGCTTTTAAATGCCGTGCTTTATGGTTATTCCAATTTCGTACCAAAGACCTATGTACCGTGTCCAAGGCAGATTCCCAATTACCTTTTATAGCATCTATTTGTGCAATATGGAAATAACCTGAGTCCATCCACGCCGCATTCCAAACAGATTTATAAAATGCCTCGTAAGCTTCATCGTACTTACCTTGATGATATAAAGATAGACCTAAATTAAAAAGCGGCTCCCCATCATAAGGATTTGGATTACGATTTATTTGCCTTTGATAAGCCTTAGAGAAATAAATTTCTGAGGCTTCAAATTTTCCTTTACGAAGTAACAAAAGCCCCATGGCATTATTGCAACGAATATCATTTGGGTCTCTTCGTAGTGCCTCTTCATAATAATCCTGAGGATTAAACGTAGCATGTCTATATTGCTCTAAATGCAACCCATTTAAATACAATTCTTCATTTGTTTCTATATCTGCTGGTAATTTTGCAGGCTTTGCTGCATCTGGAATATCATCATTTTTTCCTTCGTCGAGTTTCCAATCAATTAAAACGCTTCCATCTTCCGATTCTATGGAAAGACAGCATCCCTCCTTAGAAAATTCTTGAGGCAGATTAATTTCTTTATAATAAGAAGCTCCTGGTCTAAAATTAAAATGCTCGGTATGTATCACCGTATTTTCATACTCCAGTTTTATAACGGCTTTTGGAAACACACCTGTTGCATACACTTTAACAATGGCCTTATTATCTTGAAATTCTAAATTTAGCATCGCATTTTTTGATGCGTTTTTAACAACACCTATGTCTTGATACGGCATGAAATACTGAGTAAACTCTTTTTCTTCATAAGGCATCAACCAAGAAAAATCAGGCTGATTATCTGTATAAACGCCGCACATTAATTCAATATATGGCCCATTTTGGTCTGTCAGGTTTCTATCCCAGGCTCTTCCAAAATCTCCATTTCCCCATGTCCATTGTTTTTTTCCAGGAGATACATGGTGGTTGGCTACATGCAATAGGCCTCCACGAGTATCATTCTCATAACCTCCAACAAAATTATAATCGGACTTTATAGCCATATAAGATGTAGGAACTGGGATATTTTTATAGCGAGAAATATCGGTTCCTGGTGAGTAATCAAATTTATAATAAATTCCTTTTGCAATAGGGAACTCTGAAACGTCTCGCTTACCATGATCGAATACCGCATTAACATCTGGCGGGAAAACGGATTGATAATCGTCATTTACAGCAACTGCTGGATTTGCCCACCATAAAAAACTTTGAGGTCTTGAAGTTCTGTTATACAATTTCACATTAATTTCCAAGTAAGCCTTATCTGGATAAATTTTAAAACCAGTCATACCTTTAGTGCCTGTCATACGTTCCATTTCACTGCACCAAACAGTTTTCCCTCCGTCTTCATGCTCTTCAATACAAAAATCAACTGGATCGTAGGTACTTGGCCTATGGTGCTGTGGCCAATTAAATTCTATTCCTCCCGATATCCATGGACCTGCAAGTCCTACCAAAGCTGGTTTAATAACCTCATTATAATAGACAAAATGCCTTTTTTTCATCTTATCGTAAGCCATTTGCACACGACCACCTAATTCTGGTAATATCATTATTTTAATAAAATCATTCTCAAGATAACATGCCAACCATTCTTTATCTATTTTCTCATCACTAATTTTTTCTATAACTGGAAAAGGATATACTTTTCCACTACTGCCTTGATATACTCTTTTCTCAAGAAATATAGGATTCTTTTCTGGTACTCCAATTTCATAAGTTGGAATATTAACTTTCTCTGACCAAACTTTTACACGCATCTCTTTTAAATGGTATTAAAATTATATTATAATAATCGAGGTTTTTCATCTTAATCTAACAACCTCATATTCACATTCAAATTAATTTTTGATATTAAACAAACATATAACAGTGCTTTAGAAAAAGAAATAGATTATTTATTTTAATTAATGGATTATATTACTATTTTTAGTAAAATTTAAAAATGAGAAAAAAGGACAGGTTTGAAGGACAAAAATTATTGGTACTTCCCAAAAAAGTCAAAAAAAAATTAAAAAGTAATAGTTTGACCAATGACCTTTATATAACAGATATTGGATACTTCCCAAATGGAAAACATCACTACAGATCAAGAAAAAAAGGTTCTCGGGAACATATTCTTATTTACTGCGTCGACGGAAAAGGATGGATTGAAATTGATGGTACAAAACAGTTCCTTTCAAAGAACATGTATTCTATTATTCCAAAGGACACGGCTCATACTTATGCAGCAGATCAAAATAACCCCTGGACAATCTATTGGACCCACTTTTTAGGGGATAAAGCCAACTCTTTCGTATACCCTTTAAATTATCCCAGAGAACTAAAAGAAACTAATGTTTCCAGATTCAAAGATAGAATTGAATTATTTGAAGAAATTTATTTTAATCTTGACGCAGGATATTCCGATCAAAACATGGAGTATAGTAGTATTTTACTCATGCATCTTTTAGGCTCTTTTAAATACCTGTCTCAATTTCGAAAAATTAAAGAAATCCAACAACAGGACGTTATTTCTAAAGCTATTGTTTTTATAAAAGGTAACTTACATAGAAAACTTAGTCTATCTGAAATTGCCGATTATAGCAAAGTTTCGGTATCCCACTTATGTCTATTATTTAAAAAGAAAACTTCCTATTCTCCTGTTGAGTATCTTATTTTTATGCGTATGCAAAAGGCCTGTTCCTTATTAGAATTCACCTCTTTAAAAATAAATACCATTGCTAATAATGTTGGCTATGAAGATGCTTTTTATTTTTCTAGATTATTTAAAAACGTGATTGGCAAATCGCCTTCCCAATACCGTATTTCTACACGATAAGGCATTCGATCAGAATTTGTATTCATGTCCCCATAAAATGTTTGAAAGCATAAAAGTTTTATTAATTTAGCTATTCATATAACAAAAACAATGATTAAACAACTAACAACTTTTGCAATGATGCTTCCCTTAATAACATTACTAAGTTGTAAACAAGAAAATAATACAATGAATCTTGAAGCTACTAAACTTTTTCAGGAAAATATAAATTACCCTTATATGGCATCTGAAAAAAGAAAAGCTGTCATACTTGATAACATGAACAAGCTTGAGAAACGTATGACTAAAAATCAGGTAATTCAGTTAATGACTCACCCCGATGAGTTTAACTTGACTTACAAATTTAAGCGTTCTAAACCTGAAGATGTTATTGGGTTTTCGTTGGTGTATTTATTGAGACGAAATGCAAAGTCAGGTAATGCTATTGAAAAGAATGAACAACTTTTACGAATTCATTTTGATAATTCTGAAAAACTCCTTTGGGCTTACTCATCTGGCATAAAAGGGTTTAATGTGATTAAAAAAGAATAGAACGTCGTATAACAAAAAAATGAGACTATCTAAAAAGTAGCATTCACAACATCGTGATGAATCTCTTAAAAAAACTAAATGTTCGTCTATCAAAATATTGAGATTTTAGAATTTAGTTTTAAGATCTTATTCAAATCGCTATAACACATTTAAATACAGATTTTATGGAAACCGAATTATTAGAAATTTCGCCCGTAATGCCTAGTCAAAACATTAACCGTGATGTTGAATGGTATGAAAAATTTGTTGGATTTCAACTTGTTCACAAGGATAAAATGTATGCCGTACTGAGAAGGAAAAACCTTTTTATTCATTTGCAATGGCATGCAGATACTACAGATGATCCATTACTTGGAGGCTCTGTTATTAAAATATTTGTCAAGAATTTAGAACCGATTTTCAAAGAATTTGTAAAAAGAGGCACAATGAAACCTGAAAAGTTACGCTTAAATACGGATTGGAAAACAAATGAATTTGGCTTCTACGATTTAAATAACAATGCCATTTTTATAGTTGAGGATATATAAGAAAAATACACTACACCCCATAAAATACTACTATAGATCATGAAACTTAAAACAGAAATTTTACTAATTATATTTTCCCTACTACATATTCTTTGTATTTCTCAGGTAAAAGACACTATAAATACAGCTTATGTTTCAGTTCAAAACGATGAAATAGATTATTCATCAATAAAAAAAGTCCAAAACCCTAAGATTTCCGATTACCAAGGAAGTTATCATTTTGGAGAATCTGAAGGAGAATCACAGTTGGAAATAATTTATAGTAATGGTAAGCTTTTTGCTCGTTCCAAGTATAATGAACGGGAACAAGATGATTGGATCTTAAAACATGATAGGACACCAATTAAATATGTAAATGGTAAAATAAAAATTGGCAAATCTACTTATGAGTTATACATATGTACCCAAACAACATATTCAACACTTGTTAAAGGAAGAAAAGGTTTAGGCTCACACTTTTTTGAAAGTACGCAAGGCAAAATTCATCATTACATTCAATTCAATCCAAATAATAATATTGAAAAGTCAAGGGGGCGACACCCAGAAACAAGCTTTGTAAAGTTAACTCTTAAAGACTTATCAAGTTTTTCTAAATACGATTTAAAAATTATGCGGAATGAAATATTTGCTAGAAATGGACACATTTTTAAAGAAGGAGGTGAAATGAGAAAGTACTTTTCGAAAAAAGAATGGTACAGATCAATTAGAAAAACGAGTCATCTAAATCTAAGCCCTATTGAAAAATACAATATTGATTTGATTTTAAAATTAGAGAAATCACAATAAAAAAAAGCAACAATCTAAAAGAATGCTGCCTTTTCCACATTAACACAGTAAGCAAAATTAAATTATTCTGGTATAAAGTTTTTATCTTTTACTAAGACCCATTTATCAAATTCAAATCCATCTTCTCGCATTGAGAAAGAAACAACATATTCGCCTGCTTCTTTAAAATCAAGCGTTATTTTTTGTGGAATCCCACAGTGATTTTCTGGTACACGTTGTGCCGAAGACCACGTCCATCTATGTTTTCCTTTGCACCACTGCATACGTGCTCCACTTTCTGGCCAATCTCCATTAACACCAACATGCAAACCGTTATCTTCACTTCCTGTAGAATAAGCCAGAGCCCAAACATAATACGTTCCTGGATTCGTAATTTTAACTTTGTAAGATACTATGCCTCCAGTACCTGAAACTGGAAAGAAATTTTCTCCTGCTATTAACTTATCATCATGTGTTACCCTTGTATCTGGCAACGCTTCAATATAAGCACCTTTACTAGCAGTAGCGGAGTGATTCTCTATAGTATCTCCCGAAAAAGGAATATCATCACTATTAGATCGAATATACCAATCTCTTTTTGTTCCATTATTGGTTTTATCATGGAAGTTTTCTGCTTCTACCTCTAAAATACCGTGCTTTTCTACAAAGGGTTCTGCTTCTTTAAGGGCTTTAGCTACTTGCAAATAAGTATCTGGGGTTAAAGTTAAAGCACTCCATCGCCCTCTAGACCACGCTGTTTCATCATTTTCGGGGATTTTACCATTGGTCACAGCTTTAGAAAGCACCTCAATAATATCATTTTTATGAAGGTATAAATCTAAATGGTGCCTTGTTGTAAAAAAAGAAGATTTTGTTGGAGGGTTTACCAATGTGCTTACTTCTTTTCCATTTATTTTTATTTTATAAACAGATTCTCCATCATTTTCAGCCATAGTAGTTAATACAGCTTTATATAACCCTGTTTCTCCTTTAAATAACGTTGTTGCACCAGCAAACTTATCTCGTTGCTCCTTATTTGATGCATCTATTGACAATACACCATTATTACCCTGATCTACATAATAAACAGCCTTACTCGCTTTATTGATTTCGAAATCTGATAAGGCTTTTAAAGTTATGATGCTATTATTTTTATGTTTTTTAACATGCGTTATTTTTTTTGTAGCAATTAGTAATGCAACCCAATCCTTATCATTATTTGGAGGTAAACCTATAGAAACAGCACGTCCCCCTTTTATTGTTTTTACAGTGCCTTTTACTAAACTACCGCCTGTCCTCGGGTTATACCATTTTACGGCAAACTTAGAATTAAAACCATATAGATTAATTTTCGTTTCAACAACTTTCGGCAAGTAAACAACATAGGTACTACCATTTTCTGCAAACACGTAATCATCAGGATTATCTGTTAGACCATCGGCCGATTGCATTTTTGTAAATGGCACATACTTTTGAAAAAAGTCTAAAGCATGCTTAGTTTGATCCCATAATAGATCTCTAGAGCGCCAATCTTCACATTTTAAATCGTTATGCGCAAATCTATATCCAAAATACCATTCAACTCCTGCACCTCCTGCCATTAAGTTACCCCACAAAACCTGAGATCTTATCTCGTTATGTTCTGGGTCGTCAGCATCAGGCTTCGCCCCAGTATCGGCTGGTCCTATTTCATCTTGGCAAATCACCCATCGTTTTCCTGATTTTTTGGAAACATCTACAAACCTAACAATTCTATCATGTACATTTTTTGGTTTACTTGTTTGCATAGAAGGCCCATCCAAATATTCAAATCCTAATAGAGGGTCAAGAAATACTTCTTGCGATTTACTACCAGCATGTGTATGTAAAACCACCAGATTCTTGTAAGGATCATGGGTTTTTATATATTTTGCCATAGCCTTTCTATCTTTATCATCTTGTCCTTTAGGCGTCCAATGTAACGGACCATTCTCTTCTCCTAAATTCCAGGTTATTCCTAAATGATGAGAAAAACGTGCAATAAGTTCCTTATAATATAGTTTACGTTGCACTTTTAATTGGCCTATATCTAATAACAATTCATTTTCTGTTTCCTGGGTTACAATATGAAGCATTAAGCCCAATGTATCCATATGATCGAAAACAACCTCCCACTGGTCTAATTTACTACAGTCAAACCTGTAACGCTCATTAACATCGTTCCAAGGCCAGACATCCTTACCATCTCCCTGAACATTCATAGTAAGGAAGTAAACAGAATTCATATCTTCTGAACTTAAATAATTCAAGGCACCAATAATATTTTTTCCCTTCCCATTCTTCCATGTTGGATCTCCTGTTTTCCAATCTTTTGCGTGAGGCTCGTATTTATGTGACGGTGGTGTTTGATCAAATTCGTAATAACCTAAAAAACTTTCTGGGCTATCTGCCCCTCCTTTAAGAAAGTAATCTTTAGTTTCCTGAAATTGAAGATACCCAGTATCCGTATAACTTAAGCGCCCTTTTCCTCTAAAATCACGACCTGTCTTATCGGATTTTTCAATTGAAAAGTTACCTTTTAGCCCATCAAACAGAACAGCTTCTCCTTTATTTGGATCATCATTTACAGCAATAGCCTTACCTTTTCTAAAAGAAACCTGGTAAGTCCATTCTCCAATGGCATCTGGTGTAAACCTAACCCGCCATACATTACCCCTATCCGCACTTGTTTCACCAGCATTACCATCAGCTGCATAAAACCCTGGTATCACATAGGTCTTATTATTATTCGTAAACGTTACATTTAATCGATAATCTAAAAATGGGTTTTCATCACCATTTTCGGCTAATTCTTCGCCTGTAAAACTAAGCGTAACTTTGTGCCACTTCTTTAACTCGCCTTCAATGGACACCTTTGAATCTTGTGAATAAACAGGTTTAATAAATAAAAAAGATAAACCTATTAAAATAAATATGCTCTTCATGTGGTTGTGTTTATTGATTTTTAATTGTGACATGTAACCTTAAAATAGTTATCAATTGTATGTTTAATGATCATTTTAATCATGTCGGTTTCATTTTATAATGAATTCAATGTATGCTTAATTGCATTTTTTGTCGTAAAAACTTATATTATTTCATATAAATACGGGCTTATTTACTTTAGCCGATTTGTATACTGCTTCTTGAGCTTTTAATGTTTTTAGATAGTTTACGCCACTAGTTTCAAATACACCCGTAAAAATGAAATTATCTATAAAATCGCGTTGAAAAATATAACAACAGTCTCCTGCAAAACCTGTATCATTATGGACGTACGAATGATCTTTTTCATCCTCCCCCAATTTTTGAACAGTAATGCGCCCATCTGAATATAACCTAATACTTCCTTTAGAACCATCGATTAAATATTCACCAAATGTATATCTCGAATTTTTAAAATTGCTCTCGTTATACCTATTGGCATCCCAAATGGCATGGGCGTTATTTTTAAAATTTAGAATCATCAACCCTAAATCTTCTCCCTTAATAACAGGGTTCAATCTTTTTAGTATCGAGTAAACACTTTCTATCTCACCAACATGGTAACGAAATGTATCTATATAATGAACACCTGTTTCGTAAATAATTAATTTCTCATAATCTCGGAAATAAGGCTGCCTTGACAAATATGCATCATCGCCCCAGCCATCACCCATACGGGATCTAAAGTTCAAGCTAAATAAATCTCCTACCTCCCCTTGATCAATAATCTTTTTTATTTCTCTATGCCAAGGTTGGAATCTAAAATTTTCATGAACCACAAAATGCACGCCTTTTTTTAAGGCATAACTTACTATTTCCTCAGATTCTGCCAGGGTTGGAGCAAGGGGCTTTTGACAAATTATATGTACCCCATGATCTGCTGCAAACTTGCACATTTCCAGATGTGTTTCTGGAGGCGTAATAATATCTACAAAATCTGGTTTTTCTTTTATAATCATCTCCCTATAATCGGAGTAATGATTTTTCACACCATAAGCATTCATAATGCCCATAGCTCTTTTTTCATTGGAATTACAAAGTGCTGTTATTTCTACTTCTGGAATGCGATTCCATGCTTCATATTGAAACTTACTAAAATAACCCGCACCTATAGCAACCCCTTTTAATTTAGTCTTCATAACGTATTTCTTTAGCAGAATCCATAAACAACCAGCAAACAATAGCAACAACGCCTAAAAAAGCAGCAATAAAAAAGAACGGTTCGTTAGAACCTGTCCAAGCCATTAAATAAGGAAATGCCAATGCTGTAGAAAAGGATCCTAAATTACCTGCCATATTCATCATACCAGAAACCTTTCCAGAGTTTTCTTTTCCAATATCCATACAGAATGCCCAAGAAGGGCTCAAGGTCATATCTGCTCCAAAAATGGCTACCGACAAGCATAAAACGGCTCCTAAGGCTGTTTCCATATACAAACTGGAAAGAATACCTATAACCACTAAACAAAAACCTGTAATTGCTGGTACGCGTCTGGATAATTTCCATTTTCCTTTTTTATAAATGGCATCAACCGTGTAGCCCGACACCCAATTACCAACAGCTCCCGCAAGCAACGGTAACATGGCATAAAACCCAGTAGTGACTAAATTTAAGTTGTATTTTGCCTTGATATATGGAAACAACCACGTTAACATGAAAAAGAAAATAAAGTTACTTCCTATATATTGTATCATTGCCAAGATCACATTTTTAGACCCTAGAATACGGCTTAAGGGTAAAACACTTTTTGTCTTTTCTTCTTGTTGACGGTTTTCTATGATATATGTTTTCTCAGCGTCAGATATACCACCATGCTCTTCTGGTTTATTTCTAAATAAAAAATAGAATAGTACAGAACATACAATTCCTACGGCCCCAAAAAAATAAAAAATGGCTCTCCAGCCCCAAGCATCTATCAAATAAGCAACTAAAGGCAACGCAAAAGCTGCTCCTAATCTTGATCCTGAAAAATTGATGCCTTGAAAAATACCACGCTCTTTTAATGGCACCCACGAAAATGCTGCTCTTGAAATATTAGGGAATGCCCCTGCTTCTCCAGCTCCAAAAATAAATCGGCATACAAGCATCGAGATATAATTCCAGGCAGCGCCAGTAAACGCAGTAAAAACAGACCATAATATCATGATATATGTCATAACTTTACGCACGCCATATTTATCACCTAGCGCACCTCCTGGCACTTGAAATAAAGCATAACCTAATGCAAAAGCACTTAAAACCCATCCCATTTGAATATCGGTAAGATTTAAATCCCCGCTAATGGAATCTTTAGCTGATGAAATACACACACGATCTATATACAACAATAGAGTAATAAAAAAAGAACCTGCAAAGAACCCATATCTTCTGGATGGTATTGGTTGACTCATATTTATGATAGTTTTTGAATTATTGTTAAAAGTGATTTCTCACTGCCTACATTACCAGGAAATACTATGTATCGTAATTTTGGAAACTTTGTTTCTTCACCCATTTCCCAAACAGGAATGCCTGATTCTATTTGACCTAGAACCTTAGAACGTTTCATTCCCAAACCTTTTATGGCCAAATCATGTGATGTAATACCGCCCTTAGCTAATACATATTTAGGGCGCACACTTATACCTTTAATCAAAGTAACTAAAGCATAAGATACTTTAGAGGCTATATCTATATTAGAATTGGCGTTTGCCCCTGTTATTAATTTTCTACTGGTATAAATAATAACATCATGACCATTTGCTATATTTTTATCTACTTTAGAAATAACAGATGCTAAATATAAATCTGCTCCCGCTTTTAATATAGTATCAACATTCACTTCAATGATGTTGCTTTCATCATAATGTTTTAAAGCACAATTAAGTTGTTGGGACGATTTAGGGACATAAGACCCTACAATGGTTATACCTCCTGTTTGACGACCTGAATCAATGATTTTTTCTGAAGTCAACAAAGGTTTTGGTTCCAATCCAATATAGGAAGGCACAAACGAACTTGAGGTACGGTATACAAATTTTTTACCTGATTTTTCAGCTAATAACAGCGCTTGTACAACCTTATCTAAATCATGATAATTTAAAGCATTTAAAATACAAAAGGTATCAGCACGCAAAGTCTTAATCTGCTCACAAAGCCATGCTTCATTTTTACTTCTAATAGTTTCAACCGATAATGAAAAAACATCTGAAGCCTTTACTTGCCCATCTGTTTTTTCTTGAATCCATTCTTTCAAATCTGCTTTAGAATATGAAAAAGTATGGTCTTGAGAAAACGGTGTTTCGTTAACTGGAACTAAATAATCACCATCAGCAATATAATGTACATCATTCACCGTAACACGGTTTCCTTCAAACATAACAGGAAGAAAAACAGTAATGGCATCATTTAATTTTATGGTGTTTTTTATAACATTAACTTCTGAAAAATGACCTCTTAATGTAGAATCACTTCTACTCACCATAGTAAATTCTCTATTTGTAAGTTCTGATGCTTTTATAATATTTCTTGAAATTTGCTCATAAATTTCTGATGATTTTTTTTGTGATAAACTCCTGGAGTTTGTTAGCAAAAAGAAGATGGGAGTCTCATTTTTAAATTCATGAGTCAATGTTTCTAAATCCCATGTTGTTAAAAGCGGTATATCATATACCGTTTGGTTTCCAGTAGGGTCATCATCAACCACCACGCAGGTTCTATTCAAATCTTTAAAAAGCATTTTGTTTAAATGCCTATAATTGGAAGTATCCTCTAATGGTAATTGTTTTGATATGTCTGATAATAAAACGCTCATAAATATTTCTCAATGGCTATTACCCGCGCTGGAGCACCATCTCCAGATCCCACTTTTAAAGGCAATGCAATTAATTCAACGCAATTCGTTTGCAAGGCATCTATATTAGTAAGCCCCTCAATAATAACGACGCTTTTTAATAAGATTTGGTGTATTTTGGTAACCTCATCCAAATTATTAACATCTGCTATAGAAGGTGGTTCTACACCTATCATCTTCACTTTTTTATCGATACACCACAAAGCAAGGCTTTCACTTATTCTAGGTAGTTCGTCTCTATATTTTGGGGTATTTGCATATTCCGACCAGCCTGTCCAAAAAATAAGGCTATCGCCAGCCACAAACTTATCTTTAATATCTTGATGAATGTGCTCTGGTTTTATTAGCCCTTTAGAACCTAGGTGACGTACATCTATAACCCAAGCTTTTCCAACAAAGCTTGATACTGGAATTTCATCAATAGTTTGATGGCTTACATTAAAATGAATGGGGGCATCCATATGAGTACCGCAATGCGAGTAAAATGTAAGAGTACTAGCATTCCACCCATCAACATCGAGTATTTTACTAGTTTCTTTTGAAAAACCAGCAACATCATTTGTATATGTTAATGTAAGATCAACCATGCCATTCATTGTCTGTTACAGGTTTTTTATTACGGCGTCTGCCACATCAGAAGTACTTGCGCTACCACCTAAATCTTTGGTAAGCACACCTTCTGCAGTACTTTTATCTATAGCTTCCATAATATTATTAGCTGCTTCAACTTCTCCTAAATGCTCCAACATAATAGCCGCAGACCATATTTGCCCATAAGGATTTGCTATATTTTGACCAGCAATATCGGGAGCCGAGCCATGAATAGGTTCAAACATAGATGGAAAATCCTTTTCTGGGTTAATATTACCACTACCTCCTAGACCTAAGCTTCCCATAACAGCACCACCTAAATCACTTAAAATATCTCCAAAAAGATTGGTTGTTAGAACAACATCAAACACCTCTGGCTTTAAAACAAAACTAGCTGTAGAATTATCAATATACATTTGGTCATGTTCTACATCTGGATATTGTGCTGCGATTTCTGTAATAACACGATCCCAGTAAGACAAGCTATTAATCAATGTATTTGACTTTGTAATATGAGTCACTTTGTTTCTCCTTTTTCTGGCCAATTTAAATGCATAATGTGCTACACGCTCAATACCTTTTCTTGTAAAAATACTTGTATCTATGCCCATACCGTTTTCAGAATCTGGAAGGTATTGACTCCCCACTTGCACAAATTCGCCTTCTGTATTTTCTCTAACAATTACAAAATCTATATGCTTTTCTGTTCTTAAAGGACGTTGTACACCAGGATACGTTCTTACTGGTCTGTAATTGACATACTGGTCGAAATTTGTTCGTACTTTGAATGTATAGTCTTTGGCTGGCAACGTGTCATCAACCTCTGGAAGTCCAACCGATCCAAAGTAAACAGCATCATAGCCTTTAAGTGTCTCTAAACCATCTTCTGGTAGAAACTTTCCGTTTTTTAAATAATAACCTGCTCCCCAATCAAACGTTTCTGAAGTAATGTTAAAACTATGTTTTTCGGCTACTGCTTCTAAAACTCTATACCCTTCTGGTACTATTTCATTTCCTATACCATCACCTGGTACTACTGCAATATTGTAATTTTTCACTTTTTATAATTTTTATTGGTCGAATAATAAATCTCTTGATTTTTTAATATGTTCTCTGGCGAATTTTTCTGCTGCGTCTTCGTCTCCTTTTTCTATAGCGTTAATAATTTTAAAATGCTCGTCTAACGTTTCTTCTGGTGGCCGTATTAACCCGTGACCAATCACCTTCTCATGAATATTCCCGAAAAAATAAATCTTATCTAGGGGAGCATTATCCGTAAGTTTGATTAATAATGAATGAAAAGCTTCATCTGCTTCTGTATAAGCATTAAGGTCAATATCTTTACTATTAAAAAAAGGACTAAAGCAGTCTTTAAGTTGTTTTATAACATTTTCATCTTTTGATTGCGCCAATAAGCGTGCAGCCATACCTTCTATAGCTTCTCTACATACATAAATATCTATAATTTCTTTTTTATCCCATGAACGGATATACATACCCCTTCTTGGGATACTTTCAACTAAATATTCATTCTCTAATGCCAACAAAGCCTTCATTAATGGTGTTCTACTTACACCTAGTAGCTCTGCTATTTTTTCTTGAACTATTTTCTCTCCTGGTTTTAAATCTCCATTTAGGATCATCTCTTTCAGTTTTAAGTAAATAGGTTCACTTATACTCGCATGTTCAATCATAAAACCGTAATATTGTATTTTGTATACAAAATACAATATTACGGTTTTAATCATAGAAAACAAACTATATTTTTGAATTATATAACCACTCTCTTAAAATTAGAGGCCAACAAATTGTTTAACGTTGATCTGAGAAGGGTTGTGAGTAAACTAAACAAGTACTTAATATGGTATATTGAACATTATCACCACCTAATAAAACGAATAGTATGACTTCCTGTTTACATATATACAATAGCTTTGTTTATTGGTCATAAAAAATAATGAGCATGCTTAAAGCAATGTTTAAATATCAATTTTAAACTTTTTTATTTCCTACAGATATTTTATTAATGAACACATAGCATAATAATCTTTAAACATTAACATTTTTACTAAAAATATGTCAAGATCTAAGCAACTAAATTTCAAGTATATTCTTTCTATTTCTATGATTTCTGCACTCGGCGGACTTCTTTTCGGTTACGATTGGGTGGTTATTGGAGGTGCTAAACCTTTTTATGAACGCTTCTTTGAAATTACAGATATACCAACTCTGCAAGGTTGGGCTATGGGAAGTGCGTTGATTGGGTGTATCGTTGGAGCTGCAATAGCAGGAAAAGTAACTGAGCGTTTTGGCCGTAAAAAACCTTTGGGTTTAGCTGCTTTGCTATTTGTAATTTCGGCTGCTGGTACTGGAGGTTTTAATGACTTCAATATATTTATTGTATTTAGAATTTTAGGAGGTTTAGGTATTGGCTTGGCTTCTACGATTTCCCCCATGTATATTGCCGAAGTTTCTCCTTCTATATACAGAGGAAGGTTGGTTTCTTTAAATCAATTAGCTATAGTTATAGGCATTCTTGCTGCTCAAATTTTTAATTATGTTATTGCAGATCCTGTTCCTGAAAACATGACAGACTTGGAAATCATGAATTCTTGGAATGGACAAATAGGTTGGCGATGGATGTTTTGGGCTGAATTGGCTCCTGCCACTTTATTTTTTGTATTAATTTTTGTCATTCCTGAAAGTCCAAGATGGCTGTCCAAGAATAAGAGGTGGGATGAATCCTTAAAAGTTTTGGATAGTATTGGAGGAAAAGTTTATGCAGATGACATTCAAGAGCAAATTAAAGAAACTCTTAAAGAGGACAATGAAGAGGTTATTAAAATAAAAGAGCTCTTTAAAGGCAAAAATAAAAAATTGATTATCACAGGTATCATCCTTGCTTTTTTACAACAATGGTGCGGCATAAATGTTGTTTTTAATTACGCAGAAGAAGTTTTCACCAGTGCTGGATATGGTGTTAGTGATGCCTTATTTAATATCATCTTAACTGGTGTGGTCAACCTGGTGTTTACAGTTATTGCCATGCAGGTTATTGACCGTTGGGGCAGAAAAAAACTGTGGTTGTTTGGATCTGTAGGGTTAGGTCTGTCTTACCTACTTATAGGCTTGTTCTATTTTTTCGGACTCCAAGGTTTTTCTTTGGTCGTACTGGTCGTTATTGCTATTGCTATTTATGCACTTACTTTAGCACCTGTATTTTGGGTATTGGCCTCAGAAATATTCCCAAACAGAATTAGAGGAGCAGCCATGTCACTAACCGTAACAGCATTATGGATTGCTTGTTTTCTTCTAACCTATAGCTTCCCTATTTTAAACAGTGCATTAGGTCCTTATGGTACATTTTGGTCTTATGGTGTTATCTGTATATTATGCTTCTTGTTCGTAAAATATAAAATACCAGAGACTAAAAATAAAACCCTAGAAGAGATTGAGGAAATTTTCTAACCCTATAATAACAGACACATAGAATTTAGCTTCTTTGAAGCTTCAAGCTAGACTTTACATTTAATATAGTTTTGTACAAAGTCTAAATTTTTCACACTCTAAACTAGGTTTTTTCACCTATCAGAGTGATTGAATTCCCATGTAAAACAAAAACTTACCTTAGGATTTTTTCACATGCCCAAACAGCCTACTTATCTATAAAGTATGTTTTTTATTTGCATAAATAATATATTATTATAATATTTGTGTAACTTATATATTATAAACTTTAAACATTATTTAATTCATTATTAAGACTTTGGAAGTAAAAACACCTCTATATCACAAGGTTTACACTTATCTGTTAGATAAAATCAAAAAAGATTATCAACCAGGTGACTTGCTACCTACACAATCTGAAATAGCAACAGTAACAGAAACCAGCTTGATTACCGTAAAAAGAGCCATTAAAGAATTAGAAACTGATGGATATTTAGAATCCAAGCCAGGAAAAGGTACTATTATTAAGCGACCACAGATTATAGACAATCATATTGGTGTGTCAAGTTGGACAGATTCTATTACTAGTCAAGGTAGTGTGCCAAGTACTAAATGGACCAAAATAAAACAAAAAGCTCCTATAGCAACCATTGCTAATTCCCTAGAACTAAAAGCCCGTGAAAAAGCAGTAACTGTAGAACGTTTAAGGCTCATTGAAAACAAACCTATTTGCCTAATGACAAACCATATAGCAGCTGGTTTGGTACCAGGCTTAAACAAAGACACCACTATTGGAGAGTCTCTTTATACCTACTTAAAAGATCAATACAATCTAATAGGCATATTAGCAGAAGAACAAGTATATGCAAGGGAAGCTACCATTTATGAAAAAAAGACACTTCAATTAAAAACGCCTATTGTTTTAGTTATTGAACGTTTGTCTTTTTTAACAAACAAATCTCCTTTTGAATTCTCTTCTATTATTGCAGCTGCAGATTCTTATGTCTATCGATCCAAACAAATAAATAAAACGGTGGATTCAAAAACCTTAAATGACCTGTTAAAAACAGAAAATAAATATTAAGCAAATTATTATTCAAAACCTATGAATTTAGCGTTCCCAGACCAACTGGACAAAATTAAAGAAGGCTTAAGAGCTCAAGAAAACGAATTAAAAGAAGTCGCACGCATTTATGCAGATGCTATTGCATCTGGAGGCATGGTGCATGTTTATGCTAATGGCCATTCAAGACAGTCTGTAGAAGAAACTGTTATTAGAATGGGGGCACTAACAGGATTCAACCCTATTTTAACAGATGCGATCATCACTTTTAATGATGTCACAGGACCAAATGGTATTCGTGTTGATCAATTCTACGAAAAAGTAGAAGGCATTGGTAAAATATTATTAAAAGAAGTGCAATTTGGACCTAAAGATGTTTTAGTAGTAGTTACAGCTACAGGTACCACTGCTGCTGCCGTAGATATGGCATTAGAATTTAGTAAACAGTATCCAGGCTTGAAAATTGTTGGAATTGCTTCCAAAGTACAGTCTGCTGGTGCAGCCGTAAAGCATAGTTGCGGCAAAAACCTAATTCATATTATAGAAGAGAATCCTAATGGCTATTTTATTGATAATTCTATGCCTTATGGTGATTTGTCTGTAAAAATAGAAGGCAAAACGGATACTTACCATGTATGCCCACTATCAACCGTTGGAGCTATTTCTGTAGCGCAATGTTTAAACGAGCTAACAGTTAGAGAATTAGATCATAGAGGCATTAAGCACCACGTCTTGCGCAATATGCATATTGCAGATACAACAGATAACTACGATGAGTGGTTAGACGACCAAAGAAAACGTTATGCACTGGGAACTTACAATCCAAACAGAGTGATGCCAATAACGGAATAAAGATGAAAGATAAAGTTTTTATCATAACAGGATCTTCAGGTATTGCCGCCGAAACTATAAAAATGGTTTTGATGCAGGAAGCCAAGGTCTTTTTTATAGGTAGGGAAGCAAATCGCTGTAAAGAATTTCAGGAAAGTCTGCAGAATGCAGGCTTATATGCCGATTATATTGTAGGCGATCTGGTAGATCCAACTACCGCACCTAAATTAGTGCATACTTGTGTTGAAAAATACGGACGTATTGACGGCTTATACAATGTGGCAGGTATTAGCGGACGTCGATTTGGAGATGGCCCCATTCACGAGTGCACAGAAGAAGGTTGGGAACTAACAATGACAACTAATGTAACGACACAATACCGTATGTGTAGAGAAGTTGTAAAACAAATGTTAACTCAGGAGTGTGATGAAAACGGTTTACGCGGTACCATTTTAAATATGTCAAGCATCCTGGGCATCTCACCAGAACCTAAATTTTTTAGCACCATTGGATATGCTGCAGCTAAAGGAGCTATTATAAGCATGAGCACATCTATGGCATCAAAATATGCGCTGGATAAAATTCGAGTAAACGTTATCGCACCTGGCCTGGCATTAACCCGAATGAGTGAAAGAGCTTCAAAGAATGATGAGATTGTAAATTTTATGAAAACAAAACAACCTTTAATTGAGGGGGTCATGGACGCTACAGACGTTGCAGAAGCTTCTGTTTTCTTACTGAGTAACAAAAGTAAATCCATTACAGGTGAGGTCTTAAAAGTAGATGCTGGATGGAGTATTTCAAGTTAAATAATTAAAAAAAATGCAAACATATAATAAAGAATTACAAGTTGCGAATAGTTATGATATCATTGTGGTTGGATCTGGCTCCGCGGGATCTTCAGCAGCTATTGCAGCAGCCAGAAAAGGAGCTAAAGTGCTTCTTTTAGAACGCTTAGGCTTTTTAGGTGGTACAAGTACCGCAGTATTAGATACTTTTTACGGGTATTACACGCCAGGCGAAAGATCTACAAAGGTAGTTGGAGGTATTGCAGATGATGTCGTAAAAGGATTAGGGATTTATAAAGCTTATTTAGAACGTCCAAATTCCTTCGGGGCTGGAACAGGTGTTACTTATCACCCAGAATACTTAAAAGTAGTTTGGGAACAATTAGCAAGACAAGCTGGGTGCGATATTTTATTAAATGCCTGGGTGCAAGATACAATTACAGAAGGTGCAACTATTAAAGGCTTGGTTGTAGCCACTAAAAGTGGGCTACAATACATAACATGTAACCGAGTCATCGATGCCACTGGTGATGCAGATATTTGTCATCAGGCAGGAATTCCATATGAATTGGCAGGTTTGGTAGATCCAGCGCAAACACTTACTACGACATTTAAGATGGTTAATGTTGATATGGCTAAACGTAAAACAATTTCTAAACCAGAAATTAATGCCTTAATGGAAAAAGCCGCCGCTACAGGAAAATTTAAATTACCGCGTAAAGAAGGGAGCGATCATATTACACCCGTGGACCATATGACGGCTACTATCATGACCCGTTTAACGTCTTTTGAAAAAGATTCATTGGGAAATGTTATTAATGCAACAGACCCGAAACTGTGGAGTGAGGCCGAAATGAAAGGACGATTACAAGCCATTGAATACATTCGTTTTTTAAAAGAATACGTTCCAGGTTATGAAAAATCTGAACTATCAACATTTGGAGTGCAAATTGGAGTTCGTGAAACACGTAGAATTGAAGGGTACTATAGAATGACCGCGGATGATGTATTAGGAGCTAAAAAATTTGAAGACCAAATTGGATTGTGTGGTGCGCCCATGGAGGATCATCATGATGGTGAAGGTGTAAAATGGCAATACATTCCTAATAGTGAAGTTGTTGGAATTCCTTATAGAACTTTAGTTCCACAAGAAAGCAGTAACCTCTTAGTCGCTGGTCGTTGTTTCTCGGCAAACCATGTCGCTCATAGCAGTGTAAGGTCCATGGCACAATGCATGGTCATGGGAGAAGCAGCTGGTGTAGCCGCCACCATGTCAATTAAGAATAATTGTGCGCCTATTGATGTAGATACAGATATTTTGAGAGAAACTTTAAAAAATCAAGGGGCTATCATAGATTCTCCTTACAACAATTAAAACCCACATATTATGAACGATTATATCATAGCATGCGATGTTGGGGGCACCCGAATTAAAGCAGGTATTATTGACACTAACGGAAATTTATCTCACTCCGAAGAAGTGAGCTCTCAAGCACACCTGGGAACCGATGCGTTATTGGAAGTCATAAAAACCCTTATAAAAAAACGTTTACCTCATTCACTCGGAGAAGGCAATTGTTTGGGAATAGGCCTAGGACTAACAGGACCTGTAGATTCTAATTTAGGCGTGATTTTATTACCAGGCAAATTTAAAGGCTTAGAAGGTTTTCCTATAGTACCATTACTTAGAGAAGAATTTAAGCTTCCTGTATATGCCGAAAACGATGGTCGTCTGGCCGCCTATGCTGCAAAATATTACGGAAACGCAAAAGATGTAGATTGGGCAGTCGTAATAACATTAGGAACAGGTGTTGGCTCTGGTGTTATTATTAATGGCGATATTCTTGTAGACCCTCATTTTAATTTTGGAATTCAAATTGGTCATTTAGTTATTGACCACTCAAACAAAAACTACTGCCTTACTGGAAATTATGGTACCGCAGAAACATTATGTTCTGCCACGGCCTTAGTAAACCAAGTAAAAACAGCCATTCAAAGAGGAATCCCCTCATCTCTTTCAGGGCTTTATTTTAAAAACCCTTTTAAGATAGGGTTTAAAGAAGTCATTAATGCTTGTAGAGAAGGAGATACATTATGCTTACGTGAATTGGAGACATGGAAAGAACATTTAGCTGTGCTATTAATTAATGCTACACACGCTTATGGCCCTCAAAAAATCATACTAAGTGGTGGTGCATCTTTGGCCTCAGACCTCTTTTTAGAAGATGTGCAAAAAAAAGTAAACGAAGGTGTATTTAGATTTCCTAAAAATGAAGGCGTACCTATAGAAATATCGATTATTCAAGAATATGCGGGGGTATATGGCGCCGCAGCCATGTTAAACGCAAAACTTAATGAACAATGAAAGAATGGATTAAATTAACTTCTACAGAAATAAATGCGTTAGACAGAAATATTCCTGTCATTATACCTGTTGGCCTGGTAGAAGCACATGGTCCACATTTGGCAGTAAGTGTAGATATAGATACAGCAGAATATTTTAGCAAAAAAGTTGCCGAAAATACAGGAGCGATTTTAGCTCCCTGTATTCCTTATGGCTTTGCAGATGAAATGAGAGAATACCCTGGAACCTTAGGTTTAACAGTAGAAACTTTTATGGCTACAATCCAGGATATCTGTGGTTTATTTTGCAAACAAGGCTTCAAAAAAGTCATCTTCATCACTGGACATGGAGCCAATAAAACAGCTTGTGAATTAGCCTTTTTTAAAATTTGGGAAAAACACCCAGACTTTAAAGGTGTTTGTTGGAATTGGTGGAGTGACTGTGGTATTACAGGGATTCATCATGCTGATAAAGGCGAAACCGAAGTAGCTATTGCTGTAGGTACCCCATCAAAGATGGAAAAGGTCAAAGATTTTAAAGTTGAAAAGCCTTGGTACAAGATTCGCTCACGTTATGAACTAGATCCAACATCTGGAGGTATCAATGGAAAACCATCTGAAACTGATCTGGAGAACGGAAAGTTGATAAGAGATAAAGCGGTTGCAGAATTAACCAAAAAGGTAGGAGGAGCATTTAATTAAGACTCATGGAACATTTTTTTGAACAAAAGATCATGCCCGCCATCACGATTGAAGATGAAAACAAAGCTATAAAAGTAGCACAAGCTGTTATAGATGGAGGCTTGAACATTATGGAAGTTCCTTTTCGAACAGAATCTGCTGCACAATGCATTAGTAAAATCACAAAGATCTTTCCAAACTTATATGTTGGGGCAGGGACTCTAATAACAGCAGAACAAGTTATTCTAGCAAAGGCAAGTGGCGCTGCATTTGGGCTATCACCAGGTTTTAATAAATCCGTAGTGCAACAAGCTATAGATCTAGATTTCCCTTTTATTCCAGGAGTTATGACGCCATCTGAATTAGAATTGGCATTGGAAATGGGTTGCAAAATTCAAAAATTGTTTCCAGCCTCTCAGGTTGGCGGTATAAAAATGTTAAAGGCATTGACTGGGCCTTATGGACATACTGGGGTTGCTTTTATACCCATGGGAGGCGTATCTCTTGATAATATGAGTAAATTTTTAGCAATGGATCATGTTATTGCCATTGGAGGCTCCTGGTTAGCCACAAAACAATTAATTGCAGACAACAATTACAGTACTATCACAGAAAATATCACCAAAGCCTTACTTAGGGTTCAACACAACAATTAATTTAAAAATATAAACATTAATTAAATGAAAAAACAATTATTACTATTTGCCCTTTCTTTATTCCTAATCTTTGGGATTAAAGGGTTTTCTCAAAATCAATTGGGAAAAGTCGTTTCGTATAAAAAAGACCAAAAGGCTGTTCTTTTTCAGTGCGAACATGGTAAAAAGGTTAAATTAAGTATTATTACCGATGCTATTTTTAGAGTGCAAGTCGCTCCTAACGGAACGTTTAAAAAATCTAAAACCATCGAATTCGGGTTCGTGAAAGATGATTTTTCTGCAACAAATTTCAGTATAAACGAAACTGAAAAACACTACCAAATAGCAACCTCAAAATTAGACATTTCTGTAGGTAAAGAAGCCTTTCGTATTGAAGTCAAAGACAAAGAAGGAAATATTATTCTAAGAGAAAACAAAAAACTGGGAACGCAAGCAGGCAGTAAAAATGCATTAAATTTTGATATGCCTGCCGATGAGCACTTTTTTGGTTTTGGGTTCATGCGAGAAACTTTAGATGCCAGAGGACATAAATTAACATTTAAAAGAGCTTACCGCTGGAAAGGCGCAACACTTCCCTACTTTATGAGCACCAGAGGTTATGCTTTTTATTCAAACAGTGTATACAACCAAGATTTTGACTTTAGGTCAAAATCAGACAATGTATCAAACGATTACTATTCTATTACTTCTAATGGAGGGGCTATTGATTATTACATTATATATGGTCCAGACTTCTCTAATCTATTAAATAGGTATACAGACTTAACAGGAAAAAGTATGATGGTACCCAAATGGGCTTTTGGTTTAGAATACCGCTTACGATACTACGGAGATCAAAAAGAATTGCTTGATATCGCTAAAGAATTTAGAAAAAAAGAAATTCCTGCCGACATTGTAGCTTTAGAACCTGGGTGGGAAGATGTAGCATACTCCATGAAATGGAAATGGAGCCCAGAACGGTTTCCTAATCCTGAAAAAATGATTACGGAATTAGGAGATATGGGTTTTAAAATGGATTTATGGGAATCTGGAGTTGCTCCAGTTGTAAATATCTCTAGCTCTAAAACACGTAAAAACTGGTATAAAAAACGTAAACATATTGTCGATATGGGCGTACGCATGTTTAAGCAAGATGACCCGTACCCACGATCAATTACAAGTTCAGAATTATTAGATCCTACTTATGGGGTAAAACCACATACCGATAAAAATTTCAATGAAGAGGAAATGAATAATATCTCTAACTCTTTATACTCTGAAACTTTATTCGAAGAATTTAGAAAACAAACCAAAGAGCGTGCTGTTGTCATGTTTCATGCATATAACGCATCTGTAGCCTCGCACCGTTGGCCTTTTCAATGGGCTGGTGATTTCCAAGCAGAGAATGGTATGCTTAATGCAAGTTTGTCGGGGCACGCTATGGTAAGTTACGATATTCGTAATCCATATGCTGCTGGATGGCATCAAGGGTTCTTCACACCATTTACTGTAGTTGATGCTTGGGCTTATTACCGCGAACCATGGTTGTATTCAGAATCCATTGAACAGAGTCATAGGGTCTACGCTTGCTTGAGATCCCGATTAGTTCCTTATTTATATTCTTCACTATGGCAATCTTGTAAAGTAGGACTGCCCATTGAAAGACCTATGGTATTGAATTATCACGACGATCCAATTACGCACCACATGAAATCACAATTCATGGTTGGAGATTGGTTCTTATTAGCACTTTCTGATGTTGATGATTCGCCAGCTGGTGAAAAAATAGATTTCTGGACTGGTGTACAAAAGGGCAATCACGGACGTGCTTACCTTCCTAAAGGAAAATGGATCAATTATTGGAACGGCAATGTCGAAAATATAGAAAAGTCTCAATGGGTAAATGGTGATTGGCCAGAGTATTTAGGTGGATTACTTTTTGTTAAAGCAGGAGCTATTATTCCTATGGGTCAAACGAAGAACTATATTGGTGAAACAAAAGATGAAGTTGTCCTTTTAGATATATATCCTCATGAAAAATCATCTTTTCAATTATATGAAGATGATGGCTTGTCTTATGATTATGAAAAAGGAACCTTCGCACTAACAGATATTACCTCAGACGCTTTAGAAAATGAAGTGAAAATTTCTATTTCAAAAAGAAAAGGCTCTTACAATAATATGCCTGAAAAAAGGACTTACTTGGTAAAAATGCACAGTCTTTTAAAACCTAAGAGTATTTCTGTTGATGGTTATGAATTAGCCTATTTTGACAACCAAAAGGATTTGATTCATGATATCAAACAAAATGGATGGTTTTATGATGCCATAGCCAAAAAAGCAGTTATCAAATTAGATAAAGGATGGCAATATACTAAAACAACAGATGGAAGCAACCCTATAGCAACCATTCCTTTAACTGCCAAAAATGAAAGAATAGTATTTTCTGATGCCTATAAAAATCAATCTGGAAGTCGTAACATTCTTGTAAAACTGCCTAAATTGGCTGTTGTAGAATTAAATTCCAATATAAAATCATTACCATCAGATGGCTATAGTTTAGCGAAAATTAAAGTTCATCTTTTAAATGAAAAATCAAAAGTTCAAAAAATTGATTTTAAAATTGAAGGTCCAGCCAGTTTCCAAAATGGGACATCAAGTATGTCCTTTAACCCAACCGAGCAAGATTATTTCAATATTTTAGCAGGTAAGGTTTCTGAGACAGCTAAAATTTCCTTTTCTGGAACAAACATAGAAAAGGGCTCCTTTTCGTTGCCAATTTATGGAAATCCCGTGCGCTTAGAAGTCGAAAAGGCTAATACCGTTTTGGTTGCTGATAACGAAAATACAATTGAATTCACTGCAAAATTATTCGATGATGGAGATCGTGAAGTTTTAACAACTGGTTCTCCAATTATTGTTTATGTTGAAGGAGAAGCATTATGTGAAAATGAATCAAAAAAGCAATCAATTTATTTTAAAGATGGCTCAGCAAAATTCTCATTAAAATCGACCAATACCCCAGGGAATATTAAAGTTTCAGTAACCTTTGCCAATCTAAAAGAAAAAACGATTCGTATCGCTTCTAAGAAAGGGGCTTTGCAAGTTCGCATTAATCCGCCAGAAAAAGTAAAATTAGATTCTGATGGCGGATGGATTCCAGACGATGTAGATGTTTTTGTGAACTTTAGAGCAGATGAGGAATTGATAAGAAATATTGAAAAAGAAGTTATCCTTAATGTGTATAACAAGCATGGTAAATTGCTACAAACTTACACTCAGAATGCCAAAAAGGGCGAAGTTATCTTTAAAGATATTTCTTATTATAAGCGACCAGCACAATGCCTATTCGAAATTAAATGCGAAGGTTATGAAACGGTTACAAGGAAAGTATTTGAAAACACGTGGGATGCCCAAGCAACTAATTCGAAAAAGAAAAAGGGAGGACATTAAACCCTAATTTTATATAAACTTCGCAAATGATAAATCATTATGTATTCAATAAAAATCAATCTTAAGAGCTTAATAGTCTTTATTCTTTTGATGTTTTTTTATGGCCTCATTGGGTTTCAAAAAATATCAGCAGATACTAAAAAGGATGTTTTTTATACTTTAGGACATGCTAAGGTTATTTTTAAAAATAATGAATTATTTGTTGAAACGGGTGAGGTTGAAAGAAAATGGCGTTGGACAGGTTTTGGTTTTATAACCACCAGTTACAAGCATACTATATCTGGAAAAGAATGGGCCGAATCCAATCATACTTTTACATGCGATTGGGATTTACCCACTAAAATTACTTCAGCAATTAAAGCCGAATTAGTGTCTTTGGAAGTTTTAGAAAGTAATGATGAAAAATTTACTTCACCTCATTTGTTGGTAACCGCATATATACATTATCAAATTGGTATTGATTTAAAGTTCTTAATTCGTATTTATCCTGATTCTCCTGGTATATGGACCGCCCTTGAAGTGAAATCGGATCATACTTTTTCTACAGAAGGTATTCCAGAGGATTTAGCTTATAAAAAATCTTATGGTTCCAACCAACCTGTTAAAATAGCGCGTAACGAATTTATTCCTATCGATTTTTCGAAAAAAAATCAACGCAGGTATTGGGGCATTTATAACAATCCAGGAAATCGTGTCAATACAGAAAATATGGTTAAGGAAAGAATTGTAACTGGATACCCAATTTTTCAAGATGAAGAAAACACATGGGCGAATGGTATTGTCATACAAAAAGATAACGAGGGCTTAATCGTTTTAAAGGAATCGAATAAAACAGTCAATAAATACGGTATTCAAACAGGGGCTTTTTACTGTACTTCAACAGGCATAGAAGTTACTGGTTGGGGGTTGAAACCAAGCGAAATCTCATCAGAATTTAAACGAACATGGGCTACTTGGAGTATATTGTACACTGGCGGTGACGCTGCTTCACAACTAGCTTTTAAAAGGTTTGACCGCATTCGTTACCCAGTGAATCTTGACTTAGACATGCACATTTTAATTGATACTTGGGGTAGTGACTGGCAGGAAGGGAACTTTGACAAGATTTATGGGAGAGAGAATTCAGAGTTTTCAATAATAGAAAAAGAAATAAAATCAGCATCAGATTTAGGTATTGATATTGTACGAATTGATGATGGTTGGCAAGAGGGATCCACCAAAAGTAAAAACTCATGGCATCCCAATACTAATGTAGGATACGATGCAAATTGGTCCAAAATAAAAAAACTATCAACCAAGTATAATGTAGACATAGGATTGTGGGCAGCTGCTTTGTACATAACCCCTGAAGAATTATTGGATAACCAGAAAAAATTGGGCGTGGCCACATGGAAATTTGATTTCGATAAACTTAATAATCATGAGGCTTTTGCAAGCAGATTGAAAAAAACAAGAGATTTTATAAAAGAAACGGGGTATAGCACTCAAATTTCATGGTGCCCTGAGTATGATGACCAGCGTTATGGGTGGTATAGTCCCGTTAGGGAAGTAGGACCTATGTATTTTCAAAACATCCAAAATAATTTACCAAATCATTTGGTATACGTTCCATATATTACGTTAAGGCATCACTGGATGATGTCTAAATATTATAATATGAACGATTTACAGACACATTGGCAGAATACATCTCGTACAAACCCAAAGTTTTCTGATGCCCATTTACACAGCCAATCGTATGCAGCAATGAGCGCTTTTATAGCAGCACCTTCTTGTTTTATGCTTACTCAACTATTAAAAACCAAAGAACGCGACGAATTAAGGCAGCTTATTTCAATTTACAAAGAACATCGCAAAGATATTTTTCAAAGCTACGTTTTTCCTATAGGAGAAGAGCCTAATAATCATTCCTGGTCAGGTTTTCAAATATATAACCCTGATAAAAACTCTGGATTTTTGATGATTTTCAGAGAACTTCACAACAATGAAAATAGCAAAGAAATTGAGCTTAAGTTTTTGAAGAACAAAAAAATAAAATTGATTAATTTAGAAAAGAACAATACTATTAAGCAAGTACGGGCTGGATTGAATGGAAATGTAAAATTTTTCATTGAAAAACCCGCACAATATTTGTTTCTAAAATACGAATTGTAAAATTTTTGTAATACTATATAATCAGTCTTGTACTTATTCGAGATTATACCTTTCCTTATTTAAAATGACTGTATAGAAGAAAAAAAATGGTGTATTTACCAAGTATCAATTTTTCTTAAAGAAATTAAAGAGGCATCTAAAAAGTACCGTTCAGAACGTAGTGAAGAACCTCTAAAAATCAAACGTTTATTTGCCTTAATGTTAAGATTTTTCGACTGCACTCAAAATAACAATTTGTGAACTTTTTAGGTGCCTCATTAATTTTTTATATTATTCAACCAAATACCTACCTACTCTCATATTTAATATTAAAATCTAATTTTTTCTGCTTTTATTTTTGAAGTGAATGGCACTAAATAAAAAGAATATTTATAAGTGTCTGGTTTTATTCTATAAGCTTCATGCGCTTGGGCTCTCCTACTCCAAGTATCATCACCTCCAACACCCATTTGCTTTAGGTCTATATGAACCGTTAAAACATCTCTGTCAATTAACTCGTTTACATGGCTAGCTTCTTGAAGGTTTTCGATGCTATATGGAACGACACTAAAGTTTAATACATCTTCACCTTTTACCAAAACCCCATTATTACCTGATGTATTTTGTATTTTAAACCAACGTGTACCTGTATGATTACCATATTCTTGTGGGTAAGCATAATCGTAACTCATTGTTTGTGCATCTCCAGAAAACAGACCAACCTCGGCACCATAACTTCTATCTTGATAGTTTGGTTGCGGTCCTTTACCAAAATAGGTAACCTTATTATATTTATTGGAAATATCGAACGTCATACCTATTCTTGGTACATTTGGAGCACTCTCATCAATGGTTACCTGATAATCTACTTTAATTTCTCCACTTCCAAGAACCGTATAAATTAGATTAACATCTGTTTTTGGGTTTTCTATTTTCCCTTTTACATTCACAACAACTTTTCCTTTTTCATCAGAGGTTACAGCTATGTTTTCAACTGTAATTAAATCCCCTGCTTTCATCCAAATAAGCTCCTTTGATAGTTTCCTAGCATTTCTATATGCTTCATCATTCTCGGTTTCAGCTCTCCAAAAATTCAGTTTTAAAGGCGTATTTACAACACGAATTCCTTTCGCCTTATATGAATTTATATACCCAGTAGATTTATCTATTTGAATTGTAACGGATTTGTTCTTAATAGTTATAACTGTATCACTTTTATCAACTATTAGTGATGCATTGCTGCTAATGGTTTTTACTTCTGGAGTGCTGTAATTCAATTTAAATTGATCTTCAAAAACAATATAACCTTTCTTTTCCCAAAGCGTATTTTCTTTTAACTTTCCTTGTATATTGATAAAATATTCGCTCCCAGCTTTTAATTTTGGCTTTTTAAAACTAATGTTTATCTCGTCTGTTTTATAAGGTTTTGTAAATAATGTTGGTATAACACCTTTTTGAATAGCAATCCCATTTTCAGAAAGCCCCCATTCTAAATCGTATTTCGACAAATCAATAGCATGGTGCCTGTTACGTATTTTAAACGCTCCTTTTAAGGCATCGGTTGCAGAGATCACTACTGGCTGATTAACCTTTTTACATTCATAAGTCTCAGGTTTTGGTGTTCTATCTGCTGCTATGATACCGTTTAAGCAAAAACTTCCAGAGTTAGGTTTATCTCCAAAATCGCCTCCGTAGGCATAAAATTCCTTCCCGTTATTGTCTTTTTGTAAAATACCTTGATCGATCCAATCCCAAATATAACCTCCAATAGCTCTGTCATTTTTATAGATAACATCCCAATATGTTTTCATGTTTCCCGTTGAATTCCCCATAGAATGCGCATACTCACACAAAATGACTGGTCTTCCATCTTTCTCACTTCTATCGATTAAGCTTTGTAATTCACTAGGTTGTGGGTACATTCTACTTATTACATCTACCCAAGAACGGTCAATCTGGCTATGATCATCTGGATTGTAATAGGTTTTATGTCTCTTCTCGTTTGGATTTCCCTGACCTCCTTCATAATGGATATATCGTGTTGGGTCGAAGTCTTTAATCCACCCTGCCATCGCAGCATGATTTGGCCCCGTACCAGATTCGTTACCTAAAGACCACATGACAATACTTGGATGATTTTTATCTCTCTCTACCATTCTAATCGCCCTTTCTAAATAAGCACTGCCCCACTCTGGAACATTTGTTATTTCTCCTCTAACACCATGGGTTTCTAAATTAGCTTCATCCATGACATATAACCCATATGTATCGCATAAATCGTAAAAATAAGGGTCGTTAGGATAGTGAGAGGTTCGTACAGCATTAAAATTAAATTGTTTTAATAGTTGTACATCTTTTTCCATATCTGCCCGAGAAACCGTTTTACCATTGCTCATATGGTGGTCATGACGATTTACTCCAATCATCTTAACTGGATTACCGTTTACCAGGAACTGCCCTTTTTTATCTATTTTAATTTCTCTAAATCCAACTTTAGTACTTGTATTCTGGATTAAATTTCCTTCGGCATCCTTAAGGGTAAATAATAGTGTATATAAATATGGATCATCAGAAGACCATTTTCTAGGCGATTTAACCTCGGTTTCTATTAAACCAAAACTTACATTATTCCTTTGGGGATATACTTCACCAAAATACTTTTTAAGTGCCATAACGTGTGTATCGCCAACTTGATTTCCTTCGGCATCGATTAGTTGAGTAGACAAGGCCCAATCATCAACCGTAGTACGCAAAGGGGCTTCTCCAAAGTGGCCAACTTTTTTAACATATTTATCTGCAATATTAGCTATAAACTCTGGTCTTATTTGAAGCGATGCATGTTCATAATTCTCATCTAGTTCTGTACGAATGGCAAAATCTGACAACCTAACTTTAGGTACGGCCTGTAAATAAACATCACGTTCTATACCGCTCATTCTCCAATGATCTTGAGCTTCTAAATAACTACCATCCGACCACCTGTAAACCTGAACAGCTATTTTATTCTCTCCTTTTTTAATATGTTTAGTAATATCAAATTCCGATGGTAAGCGTGTATCTTCACTGTACCCAACAAAAGCTCCGTTAATCCAAACATAAAAAGCAGAA
Source organism: uncultured Flavobacteriaceae bacterium (assembly GCA_947501845.1). Taxonomy (GTDB): domain Bacteria; phylum Bacteroidota; class Bacteroidia; order Flavobacteriales; family Flavobacteriaceae; genus Flavivirga. Next base: position 61,943 of record CANMXP010000008.1, read on the forward strand.
GAAACGCCTCCAAAATGAAGTATGATATCTTTTTTATCCCAAGAGTTATCTACATTAAATGTTTTTATATAGTGCCCAACAGGATTATCATGATGGTTTATATAAGGGAAGTTACTAAAAAAAGGATAGGTTGAATTTGTATAAATAGGAGTCCCGTAACCTCTCATTTCCCAATTTGAAGGCACATCTATGGTTTGCCATTTTGAGGTATCAAAATTATTATCTTGAAAATTCTTTGAAGCGTCTGCTGGTTTTGCAACCCAGTTAAACTTCCAATCGCCGTTTAGAGATTTAAACAATTTTGAATTTTCACGAATGTTCATTTTTGCTAATTCTGCACTTTCGTAAGAATAAAATGTTGCTCTTGCTGGCAACTTATTAATTTGATTTACAAGAGGGTTTTCCCAATCATTCTGCTGCGCATATATCAAACTAATTGAGGTAAATAATAATACGAAAAATGCATGCTTTTTTATGGTCATAAAATATATCTTTATTGAGGAACTTATATAAATATAAATTTACTGAAATTTATAATAGTTTGTAAATATTGCTTAAATCAACTGGGTCATCCATGTCTTTTTGCAACTGCATTAAATCTTTAAATAACGACTTCACTTTTTCTTTATTAGCTGGAACTCCAGCAATATCGTTCATCTCTTCTGGGTCTTTATTTAAATCGAATAAAAGTGTTTTTTCAATTTCAGGATACACTAATAACTTAAAGTTATCTTTTCTTATCATACGCTGTACATTTAAATAGGCACCATATATTGATTTATAATTACTTTTATTAGTTTTGCCTTTAGCGATATCTAAGAAACTATTAAACTCGACATAATTTGGTTTTTTAACACCTGCTATTTCAAGAGAAGTAGCCATAACATCCTGTAAATAAACATCTGAATCTACTTTTTTATCTTTAGGAATATCTGGACCAATTATAACAAGTGGTGGGCGAATGCTATGATCAAACAAACTCTGTTTTCCTAACAAACCATGTCTACCCATAGCCAATCCATGATCTGAAGTTAAAAAGATATATGTATTATCTGCTTTGCCAGATTTCTTTAAAGCATCTATAATCAGACCTATTTGCTTATCTAAGTGCGTAATACTAGCATAATATTCTTGTTTATGAACTTTTATTGCATATTCTGTTCTAGGAAATGGCGCTAAAGCTTCGTCTCTTAAATTATTACCATTTGCGATATTGTTTCTAAATGGATATTCTGGTAAAAAACTTTCAGGAATTGAAATATTCTCTAATGGATACATATCTACAAACTCTTGGGGTGCTTGTCTAGGGTCATGAGGTGCATTAAATGCTAAATACATAAAAAATGGGTCTTCGTTATTTTTTGCATCCGCAATAAAGTTTAAAGCATCATCTTTTACAACTTCACTCCAATGTTTTCCGCCTTTCCAAAAACCGCCTTTTGAGGTATCTGTAGGAGACCATGATGTATCGTTCACACTCTGCGGCCGATTGTAACCATTCGGCATAATAACTTCTGTATTTGCTTGCTTTATTTTTGATAAAGAATCAAATTTTGCGACCATCTTAGCATGATCCCATGCATCGCCTGGCATTCCTGGACGGATATGAATTGTATTATTAAACAACTTATTTGCAGGAGCATCTACGTGCCATTTACCTGTCATGTATGTTTTATAACCTTGAGATTCTAATAATTTAGGCCAACTTTTTTGAAAACTACTCGAATCGTGCTTCACCCAATTTTGTCTAAATTCATTTGCACGCCACACAAATCTACCTGAAACCATCATAGCTCTAGATGCTGCACAAACTGCACCACTCCAAGACCCCATATTGTAAGCATGGGTAAATGTCGTGCCTTCATGTACTAATTTATCTAAAGAAGGTGTTATAATCTCATCATTACCCAAAGCATTTATAGATGTGTATGTTTGATCGTCTGTAAAAATAAAGACAATGTTGGGTTTTGCCTCATCAGATTTTGCTATTTTGCTTTCTTCTTTTTTAGTATTACATGAACAAAACAAAAATGCTAGGATAATCGTATAAAATTTACTCATTCTTTTTAAACTTTTTAATAATATAAAATCAAATATCATCTAATTAAATGACATTTGTTATAACAAATGAATTAATCGATATAACTAATGTTCAAAGAAACAAAAAATGAGATAATTCATTACTTCTATAAATTCAAAAACACCTCTAAAACTAACAAAACAGTATTAAAATGTTTGTACAATCATATATTTATAAATTTGCAGATATTCAATAATAAATTATTTTATTTGTACAATACAGCCAAAACTGTAGTATAAAAAAAATCAAATTGATAAAGTTAAATTGCAATGAATTCTATTTTTTATATTGGATGTTACACGAAAATGCTCACCAAAGATTTTGGAGGCAAGGGCGATGGAATATATACCATTGAAATAAATAATAATACTGGAAAAATTAGAGTGACACATACATTCCCTATAATAAATCCAGCATATTTGGCATTAAGTGACAACAACCAATATTTATATGCCATTACTGAAGTTTCTATTAACGAAAATCCAAAAATAAAAGCATTTAAGATACAAGAAGATTATTCGTTAAAACTTATAAATGAGCAAATTATTGATGGTGATTTACCATGCCATATTACCTATGCCAACAATAGTCTTTTAATTGCCTGCTATGGGTCTGGCAACATGATGTTATTCCCTTTAAAACACAATGGTAAAGTGCTACCAAGTACTCAAAATTTTCAGCATAAAGGAAGTAGTATAAATTTAGCAAGACAAGAAGCCCCCCATGCACATCAAACAGTTATTCACCCCAATGGAAAAGATGTTTTTGTGCCAGATTTAGGTATTGATTTAATAAAGGCCTATAGATTTTACAACGATACTTTAAGCGATATTAAAAGTAATGATATTCCTGTTGAAAAAGGGGGCGGTCCTAGACATATGGTCTTTAATAAAAAAGGAGATTTGGGGTACTTAATGAATGAACTAACTGGAGATATATCTATTTTAAAACAAAAAGAGGATGCATTTATTTTTGTAAAATCTGTTAAATCCCTACCTACTTCTTTTAAAGAAACGCCAAGTGGTTCTGCCATTAGAATACACCCAAACGGCAACTATTTATATGCTGGAAATAGAACTTTAGATGCTATTACTATATTCAAAATTCATGGTGATGACTTAGAATTATTGTCATTTCAAACTACAAAAGGAAAAACATTAAGAGCATTTAATATTATTGAAAATGGTAAGTGGCTCGTAGCCTGCTTGCAAGATTCAGATGAAGTTATTGTATATGAAATAACATCAACTGGAGAATTATTAGAACGATACCATAGCTACGATATTACTTCTGCCGTTTGTGTCACTTCAGCCATAAGTTAATCTGTATTCAATAAAATATCCGAAAAAACGGATTATCATGAAGACGCCCTAGCAAAAAAGAATCTCCTGATGAAACTTTAGCTGGAAAATGGATTTTACAAGATATAGAAGTTAAAAACCTAGGAAGACATGTTTAGATAGCCTCTATTAGTAAAAAACACGGTTCTTAAGATTCTTTTAATAGAAAAAGTTCCAAAAATCATATTTTTCACCTTCAATATTTTCTTTTTTGTCTCCTAGTTCTAATGCTTTCTCTTTCATTTCATTTCGCATTTTGAGGAGCAACTCTTTATTTTCTGGAAAAAAGGAGAGATCCTGAGTCTCCCAAGGATCTTTTTTTATGTTGAAAAGCTGAGTGACTCTAGAACCCGTAATTTGCTCTCCATATTTCCAATGTAAATCGTTTGCCCTAACATATTCAATCAGCTTATAATCACCTTTTCTGTAAGCCCTTTGAAATTGCTTATACGCATGATATGTTTCATGTCTTACTTGAGCTGTTTCATTCTCAATCACTGGCGCTAGGCTTTTACCATTAACCGAAATAGGAGTATCAATATTCGTGATGTCACAAACTGTTGGAAAAATATCATGTATGTAACTAAGAGCATCTATTTTCCTCCCTTTATCTTTAATAAGATTTCCTGAAAGCACAAAAGGCACATGAATACCGTCTTCATCGTAAATATTTTGTTTACCAATTAGCCCATGGTTTCCAACGGCTAAACCACTATCGCCTGCAAAAACGATTAATGTATTTTCATAAGCACCACTTTCTTTTAAAGCAGAAATTATTTTCCCAATTTGATGATCTAAATGTGAAATTATAGCATAATAATCGGCTAAATGCTGTCTAGCGACTCCTGTTGTTCGCGGCCAGGGTGCTAATTCTTCATCTCTTAAAAACATATGGCCATTATCAAAAGGATGTTGAGGCATGTATGAAGGTGGCAGGTTTGTGGTTTCTGGGTTATACATATCCCGATACTCTTTAGGCGCCTGCCTAGGGTCGTGAGGCGCATGAAATGCGACATACATAAAAAAAGGCTTTTTACCTTTTTTCTTTTTTATGTATTGAACCGCATGTCTCGCAAAAACCTCCGAAGTATGTGGTCCATCCAATTCTGTACCAATAGGTCCTCTTTTATCCTCTTTTGTTAATGCTCTTCGAATTTCTTTTCCGTTATCATCATAAGTTAATAGATAGGCATCTTCTTTTTTAAATGCACCAGATTTATCCCAATCCCAAAACGGCATTCTAAAGTGGTCTACTAAATACACGCCACGCCCCATAATTTTATCACCAGAATCGAACGAACGCACCAAGGACTTATTATCATTGTGCCATTTGCCAACAATATGCGTATTATATCCTGCTTTTTTAAAAGTTTCACCCATGGTTGCATGTTCGCTAGGAATGACACGCCCTTGACCTTCTAGCTTGAAAAGATCTCGTCCAGAAAGCAACATAGCTCTACTAGCAATACAAGTCGCTCCTGTAAAAGCCCCCATTAAATATGTATTTGTAAAAGCAACACCATCATCTACTAAACGGTCTATATTTGGCGTTTTCACTTCCATACCTCCTAAAGCATGTATTCCAGAAAAGCGATGATCATCAGTATAAATAACCAATACATTGGGTTTTATATTTTTTCTCTTTTGGGCATTAGTTTGCATTGCTATTAAACAAAACATAAATGCAAAAACCAACTTTAATAATTTCATATACAACAATTTAGATTTTAGTCTATTTTATTATCCATATCTAATATGGCATTAACGTCTTCAAAGACTTCTTTTTCTCTAATATCTTCAGCTTTTAACTTAAAAATCATTTTTGAAAACTGAAGCGTATCTATATGTCTACCATACATTCCGTAGGCTGGCAATGTTTTAAAAAAACTAAATTCTGGATAAGCCGTTTCTTGTTCTTCAACGTCTTTTAACACTAAATTTTCTTCACTTCCTGGAAGTGTCACTGAAATATTTTCTAAAAAAACAGAACCAATTTTATGATTAGGGGTCCCTGTTATAAAAATACCCGAAGGTGGGGACACTCTCGAGTTTCCTAAATCCTGAGTTATTGCTGTAATATTTTTTATATGGACATTTTTAATAGAACCTACTGACTGTTTTTCTGCATTTCTATAAGTGCGTAAGCGTTCTCCTAATCGAATAAAAATTGGCATATCAACTTTATCCATTTTAATATTATCGATTTCTATGTCATAAATGTTAGCACCATCAACACTTAAAAGTTTTATCCCACCTCCTTTAGTATTATAAATTTCACAATCTTTAATTGAAATAGCATAAAAATCGCCCATAGATTCTGTTCCAAATTTAAGAGCTCCCCAATCACTTTTTAGTTTACAACCGCTCACTTTTACATGGTGAGTTGGTAATGGAGAAGTCGCTTTTATACAAATAGCATCGTCACCTGCATCAATAAGGCTATTGGTTATTATCACATCGTGACTTGAATCCAAATCTATGCCATCATTGTTATGGTGTGCATGACTGTATATGCTAATACTATCAACTTTAATATTTTTAGATTGATAGAAATGGCAGGTCCATGCTGCTGGTTGTCTTAAATTTATATTTTTTAAGCTTATAGAACTTGAACGCACAAAACGAAGTAAAAAAGGACGATTGGCACCAAACTTTTTCTGTTTGATTTTATCAATGCCTAATGCTTTTATTTTTTGTTGAATATTTTTATGCAAAAAAGCTTTCCCGTTACCATCAATAATTCCTTTACCTGAAATACCAATGTTGGAAGCATCAGTGGCACCAATTAAGCAATTTCCTCGTTCTTGGCCCGTAGCGTCCACAAAAGTATCGATACTTTGATAATCTTGGGGATTAGAACTTCCTACCAATTTAGTGCCTTCTGAAATATGAAGGGTTACATTATTTTTTAAGAGAACTGTGCCACTTACGTAAATACCGTTTTCAATAAAAACGGTACCACCGCCATTTTGGGAACAATCGTCTATTGCTTTTTGAATGAAATTAGTATTTACAGTGAGACTATCTCCTTTTGCTCCGTAATCTATAATATTATATGTTGTTTTTTTATGATTACAGGCAGCGAGTATAAAAATTGATAACCCTATTATAAAGGATTTAAAATATGTCATTGATTTATGTATTTTGCTTTATTTACTAAAAAATTATTGGCTTTCGTATTTTGAATATTACCATTTATAACATCATCAAAAACTATAGGCGACCTTTGGTCTTCTTTCATGGTATTAACTTGAACATTATTAATAGAAATTCCTTTAACATGACGGGCAAATATACCATAAGCAGGAAGTGTTCCCACCAAATGAAACTCTGGCCACCAACCATTTAAAACATCTAAAGTATATTCCTTAAAAGCCGTTTTTTCGGCATCTTTTTGAGTGCCTCCACCAGAAACAGTCATCTGAATATTATTTAATTGAATATCTGTAATATAATGATCGGGCATGCCAGTAATAAAAATAGCTGAATTCTTATCAAGGTCACTATTATCTGCTATAATTCCATCAAATATAAAATGATGCATCGCTTTCATAGGATACATAACCTCGGGAGCATCCACACATGCTTTTTGCTGTGCAAAGGTCATAAAAATAGGTCGTGGCACATTTTTCATTACCAGATTAGAAAAAATCATATTCTTCATTTCCCCACCTTCATTTAACTGAATTTTCAAGCCTGAATCATCAATATCATTGAACGTACAATTGCTAACCGTAACAGATTCTATATCGCCTCTAGAAAGCAACCCGATACGCAGACCTGCCCATTTACTTGTAAAAGTGCAATTGGTAATAACAATATTTTTACTGGGTTTATCTTGTAACGAAGCTTGAATACAAATAGAATCATCACTCGTATCAAAAGAACTGTTAGATACGCGAACATTAGTACAACCGTCAAAATCTAACCCATCTCCATTGTTATTTGCCCTACTGTGGATTTTAATACCCTCCACAACAATCTCATTACAATATAGCCAAGCTGAAGTCCAGGCTGCGGGATTTTTAATAGTCACATCCTTTATATGAATATTGTTACTATTGATAAACCGTATGAGCATAGGTCTTCCTGTTTCTCTGGTAAAGTTTTTAAAATAACCATTGCCATCTATAGTTCCATAACCTTCAATAGCAAAAGATGTCGCTCCCTTTGCAAAAATTAAACAACGGTCCATATGAGGCTCGTTTTTGTACATATTTTTATGCGTATCCGTAGCGTAATTATTTATATCAGAACTACCCAATAACGTTGCCCCATTTTCAATATACAAGGTTACATAATCCTTTAAATATATGGTTCCAATAAGCACTGTTTTCCCAGCAGGAATAACAACCTTGCCACCACCATTTTTAGTGCATGCATCTATGGCTGCTTGCACGGCTTGGGTATCTAAACTTACTCCATCTGCTTTTGCTCCAAAATCTCTTACATCAAAATCTTTAGCATAAATAGATGTGCTAATAAGTAAAAACAGAAGACATTTTTTCATAATAAAAATTTTTAGGGTTTTATAGACTTTAGGTTTACCGTATCCCCAACTTTTTCTTGCCAAACCATTAGTTTTTCATGGAGTTTTTTAAACTCTTTTTTTCCTTTTTTAGTGTCTTTGAGGTTTGTTGTTTCCCAAGGATCTTTTTCTAAATCATATAGCTCAATATTTCCCGATTTTGGATAAACTATTAACTTCTGATTATTAGAAATGACACCTCTTTGGTCATCAAACATAGCCAAATAAATAGACTCCCTAGCTTTATCTGTTTTATTAATAAGCGGTGTTAGACTTTGAAAATCAAAATCGGTTACAGTTTTAACATCGGCTAATTCTAACAATGTTGGGAGTATATCCTGAAGATACACTCTATCTTTAATTTTTTTATTGGCAGCAATACTTGGTGCTTTTATAATAAGCGGTGCTGTAACACTCGGTTCATACAAACATACTTTACCAGCCACTCCATTTTCACCAAAACTAATGCCATGGTCTGACATAAAAACAATAATAGTATTATCGTAGATCCCTTTTTCTTTTAAAGCACTTAATATATCGCCTATACGTTCGTCCATATGAGTAACCATCGCGTTATTTTGCTGTACTCTTGACTTCATGGTTTTAGCTTTTAATGGCGCTTTGGTATAATTATATTTTATATTCGGATTTAAAGGACCGCTATCTATAACACTTGGAGGAAATTTGACCTTGTTGGTAGGATATAAATCATAATATTTTTGTTCAGTTTGCCTAGGCACATGCGGTGCGTTAAAAGCAGCATAAACAAAGAAAGGTTTATCACTACTATAATCCTTTATGTATTGCGCAGCTTCTTTACCAACAATATCTGTTGCATGGCCCTTATCTGTGTAATACGTTTTAAGTTGCCCAGCAAGTATGGCTCCTGTTTGATCAAAAATATCGTTGGGATGATTCCCCATAGCATGCCATTTCCCAGTCATGTACGTATTGTATCCCTGTTCTTTTAAGATTTCGGGTAAAGAAATTGGAGCATTTTTTTTGTTGATTTTTTGTGAATCCCATAAGTACTGTCCATAAAAAAGCATGGTTCTACTTGGTATACATACTGCGGGAGACCAACAGCCCATATTATAAGCCGAGGTAAACGAAACGCCTTCTTTTGCAAGTGTGTCCATATTTGGAGTTACCATAGATGGGTTGCCATAAGCACCCACTGCCTGGTTGCTTTGATCGTCGGATTCTATAAATACAATATTAGGGTGGTTTTGCGCATTAGCAATACTAATTGTTAAACTAAATAGTAATATACATATAACTTTTTTCATTCTAAGTGTACTTTTTTATTCGATTCTAACTGGCTATCGATGGTATACCGATTAACTTTAGGGGCTCCTTTTCCATAAGCAAACTCCATTTTCTTTCTCCAAACGGATTGCAATGCCTTCAGAACATTTTCGTGTTCTGTCTTATGTACAAGATTATTCAGTTCTGCTAGGTCATTTCTTAAATTATATAGTTCTTCATAAACTGGTTGTTCGCCATTTAAAGACGCTTCTATATAATCTCGGTAAATCGCGATATCCGTATCATGCACGGCATATAACATTTTGTTCTCATTGACTCCTAGCTGTTTTGCAATAGCTATTTTTTTGCTAGCCGAAAAAGTGTTGTTCTTATAATATCTAATGTATTTCCATTCTTTATTTTGAACGGCTTCACAACGCGGGTTACCAAATTGGGTTGACCATAAATTTTCGGTAAACACATAATTACGGGGTTCACGAATACCCCCTTTAGTAAGTCCTGAAATATCTTTTCCTTGAAATTCTGATGGGATGGATACTTTTCCCAAAGAAAGTATTGTCGGAGCTATGTCGATGCTCTGAACCAAAGCATCACTTTTAATACCTTTATGTTTCTTTTTTACCCTAGGGTCCATAATGATTAAAGGAACATGGGTTACTTTTTCATAGCATAATGCCTTACCTCCCAAACCTTGTTCTCCCATAAACAAACCATGATCTGATGTAAAGATTATGACCGTATTTTTATTTAACCTTAACGCTTTAAGCTTCTTTACTAAGTCCCCAACCATACGATCAATACCAGTCATAGCCTGCAACTGGCGTATATAGCGCTCTTTTGTTGCTTCTGGGGTATTTACATAATTATAGCCTTTCTGCCTATCTTCAGTACGAAGTAAGTCTTTAGGTAATTTTGGGTTTTTAACCGCTTCCTTTGCCACATAATTATCTGGAAGTGGAATTTCGATATCTCCTCGATAAAGCGTTTTGTAAATAGTATCGTCTTCTGGCTTTAATTGCATCGAACCAGTACCAGCTCCATGCGGTAAATTTAAATTTATCGAGAGAAGAAAAGGTTTATCCTCCGGGCGCTTTTCCAAAAACTCAATAGCACCTTTTAATCTTCGCTCATTACTATCTAAAAAAGAATGAACACCTTCGGTAATAATTTCAGGTTGCGTATGGGCTATCGCATCATTAAATATTTTATGTCTGTCTTTTGGATAAAAGCCCAAGTGCCCATGACCTGCGTACCAATAATCAAAGCTTTTTTCCATAAGACCACTTTGATAACCACCTTTACCAATAGGTGCGTGGTTTTTACCAATCCAACCTGTATAATAACCAGCTTTTCGCATCAAAACGGGATAGGACTGTCCCCAAGCTTCAGCAGAGACGCTAGTTCCTGAATTAAAATTCACACCGTGTTTGCGTTCAAATTGACTTAATAAAATAGAAATTCTACTTGGTGTACATATGGCACTTGTTATATGAGCATTTGTAAACAAAATTCCTTGGTCTGCCAATTTATCTATCTGTGGCGTTTTTACAATCTCATTACCTGTACAGCCTAATAATCCATAAGATTGATCGTCTGTTAAAATGAAAATGATATTGGGTCGTTCTTGAGCTGTTAATCCATTTATTATGAAGTAACAGAAAAATGTTAATACTAGAATATTATATTTCATTTTAAAATTTTATAATAATCATTCTTAAACCACTGAATGTCTTTTACATTACTTACCTTTAGTTGATTTTTTAAGGGTTTCTTGTAATCTTTTTTCTTCAAGAATGACATTTTTTGGATGTGGATCTACCCAACCAGGTGCTATGTTTTTTGAATCCCATTTTTTATAAGCTGCTTCAAGTTTTATAATGATTTCAGGGTTTTCATCTGAGATATCATAACGCTCATAACTATCATTTTTTAAATTAAACAATAAGGTTTTATTCTTATAAGCACTTTTATACAATTTATAATCCCCTTTTCTTACTGCATATTCAAATCCGCCTACAGAGCGCCAAAATAAAATATCATGTGGAGCCCCTTTATTTTTGTTAGAGATATAAGGCAATAAGCTTTTACCGTCTAAATTCGATTCTTTTGTAGTATCAATATTTGCAGCTTGTAAAAAGGTTGGGTATAGATCTAAGGAAATAACAGGCTTATCATATACTTGATTTCCTATAATTTTTTCAGGCCAATTTATAAAGAATGGTACTTTAATACCTCCTTCGAACAACATGCCCTTATGTCCGCGATATGGTCTATTATCGGCATGTTCTATTCTTCCTCCGTTATCACTTAAAAATACAATAATGGTATTGTCTTTTATATTATTTGCAACTAATGTAGAGTCAATTTTTCCTATTCCAGTATCAACTGCATTGACCATGGATGCATAAATATTTCTACCACTGTATTCGATATGTTTTGTTTTTTCAAGGTGCTTTTTAGTCGTATGATCTGGTGAGTGGGGGGCATTATAAGCTAAATAGATAAAGAAAGGCTTATCCTCTTTTTTTGTGATAAAGCTAATGGCTTCGTCGGTAAAATCATCTGTTAAATATGATAATTCACTTTGGGAAACTTCTTCTCCGTTACGATATATGGTTTGTAATGGATTAGCAGGATATCCCCAATAGTTCATATTACCACCAGGAAATCCAAACCAATGGTCAAACCCTTGTGCAGGAGGGTGCAAATCTGGATGATCTCCTACATGCCACTTTCCTATCGCACTAGTTCTATAACCTTGTTCTTTCAGAGCTTCAGAAATCATTTTTTCTGATAACGGCGTTCCTATAGATGCATCATTTTCACCTTCATATGGCATATTGCAATCATGCCCAAAACGTGCCTGATATCTACCTGTTAATAACCCTGCTCTAGACGGGCTACAGTAAGGATGAGATACATAACCATTTGAAAAAATAACGCCTTCTGAAGCCAATTTATCAAGGCTAGGCGTTGGAATATCGGTACTTCCATTAAAACCTACATCAGCCCACCCTTGATCATCAGTTAGAATAAGGATTATATTAGGTTGCTCTTGAGCATACAATTGATTAAGCATTGAAATGCATAGAAAAGCAAATAATATTGTTTTTGACTGATAGTTCATAAAAAAATTATTTTGTTTGAACCGTAATAGATTCAGGTTTTAATTTATCAGAAGAAGCGGTAATACTAATTTCCCCAACTGTTTCTGTAGATTTTACAACAAGCATACATAAACCATTGAATGCCTTTCTGTTGTTTATCTGAAAAGAAGCTAATGATGTTTGATCTCCATTGCCTACAGCAGCTAACGTACCTTCTCCCTTGATGTCAAAGTTTACAAGATTGTCTGCCAAAGGACAAAGGTTGCCATCTCTATCTTCTATACGAACAGTAATAAATGACAAATCGTTTCCATCAGCATCAATTTCAGTTCTATCGGCTATTAGTTTTACTTTTGCTGGTACACCTGCTGTTTTTAGTTCTTTAATAGCTACTTCTTTTCCTTCTTTATAAGCTATAACCTTAAGCGATCCTGGTTGATAGGGCACATCCCAAGAAAGGCGATACTTAGATTTATACATGCCTCTTTCAAAATCATGATATTCTGATGGAATTTCTGTGAGATCTTTTCCTTTTACTTTTTTTCCGTATGATTTTCCGTTTACAAATAGTTCTACTTCTTCAGCATTGGTATAAGCAAATACAGGAATCTTTTCTCCTTCTTTGCCTTCCCAATTCCAATGTGGTAATACATGTACCATGGGTTCTGCAGTCCATTGACTTTGATATAAATAGTATCTATCTTTTGGGAAACCGCATAAATCAACTGGGGCGAAATACGATGAGCGTGCTGGCCAATCGTCATTCCAATAACCATTTGTTGAATTGTCTCGACCACCATAAGGTGTAGGTTCGCCTAAGTAATCAAAACCTGTCCAGATAAACTCTCCCAATGACCTTGGTTCTTTAGCCTGAGCATCAAATTCAACATCTGGTGCATAAGCCCACGGCGGCCCAACAATAACATCGTAACTACTTACATGGGTGGTTTCGTGCTTTTGAGTAAATTCAATAGGCAAATGGTAGACCCCTCGACTGCTTGTTAAAGATGAAGTTTCGGAGCCATAAATAATCATATCTGGATTATTTTCAAGAATTCCTTTATACTGCTCTGGCCAATAGTTCATACCAACTATATCTACTTGCTCGGCTAATTTATTTGTAAATGGGGCGGGGAAATGGTTAAACCCTATTGTAGTTGGCCTTGTATTATCTTCATCATGGCAAATATCATTTAAATGTTTCGTCAATTTCCATCCATCTTCTCTCGCTTGTTCTAAAATTTCGTTTCCAATGCTCCACATGATTACGGATGGATGATTTCGGTCTCGTTTAATCATATCCCGCAAATCTGTTTCATGCCATTCATCAAAATACTTATTATAGCCATTTTTTACTTTCCCTATTTTCCATTCGTCAAAAGCTTCAACAATAACAACAATTCCTAATTCATCACAAGCTTTTAATATTTCAGGAGAAGGTGGATTATGACTTGTCCGCAATGCATTTACCCCCATGCTTTTCATAATCTGCATTTGGCGCTGTTTTGCCCTAAAGTTAATTGCTGCTCCCAAAGGCCCTTGGTCATGATGCATACAAACACCATTCATTTCAACCGAATTCCCATTAAGTAAAAACCCTTTGTTTCTATCAAATTCTATCGTTCTAATTCCAAAATTAGTAATGTATCGATCAACAACATTCCCGTCTACAGTTATAGTACTTATAGCTTCATAAAGCGTGGGGTTTGTAATATCCCATAATTCTGGGTTATTCACAGTTAGCTCAATATTCTCGATTGATTCTTTATCAACTTTAATCGCTAAGTTCTCTTCTGCAACTATATCTCCATTTGCATTTTTAATCTCGGTTTTTAAAAACACATCTGAAGCTGTTCCACTAAAATTAGCGATTTTAGTTTCAATATTCACTAATGCTTTTTCTTTGGAAACTTCTGGAGTTGTTATAAAAGCTCCGTATTGTGGAATATGAATTGCTTCATTAATTTTTAATCGAACATTTCTATAGATTCCAGCACCAGAATACCAACGGGCAGCTAAATCTTTTGGTGTTAATTGTACGGCTATGACGTTATCTCCGCCAAATTTTATATGTTTTGTTAAATCTAATTCAAAACCAATATAACCATATGGGCGTTCTCCAACATAATGCCCATTAAGCCAAACTTTGGCTTCGTTCATGGCGCCATCAAATTCAATAGATATATGCTTATTTATATTTTCTTTAGCTATGGTAAAATGTTTCCTATACCAGCCTTCACCATGAACAGGAAGCCCTCCCGTTCTGGCATTGTATATACTATCAAAAGGTCCTTCTATAGCCCAATCATGCGGTAGGGTTAATTTTCTCCAATTTGAATCATTGAAACCAAATGTAGCACCTTCCTCAAAAGAGCCTTTAGAAAAAAGCCAATCTTTATTAAAGTTCTGATCTTCTATTGAAGTTGATTTTTTTGGAGTATCACAAGAAAAAAAAGAAACTGAAACCACCAATAAAACCGTTGAACAAACCCATTTAAAAATTTTCATATATCGCCGTTTTTTAGATTATATAAATATGCTTATAGTAAATATAATTTATACTCATATCCTAATAAAAAATAACAGACATAATTTTCTTAAAAAACACATTTGTTATATAAAAAAAAACACTTGATTTAATTCTTAGACAAAACAGGGGCTATTTTTATAACATAAAAACATTATCTAGCATATGCAAACATTATTCACCACATATATCTAATCATAACCTACATCACTAAATAAATTAATTGCACCTTAATTAAAACTTAAAAACCAGTTGCAGGACAACGATCAGCAACTCCTTACAGGGGCACATATAGTTCTAAATACGTGCACATATAGTTCATAATTAACAGAATTGATTAATCTACAATTAATTAAGTGGTCTTTATAGTATTTTAGCAAAACTTAATGAATCATAATTAATGAATTTTAAACAAAAATAGAAATGAACAACAACTATGAAGTTAGATATGCTTCAAGCCCTGAAGCTGTAAAACAATATGATACTAAGGCATTACGTGATGAGTTTTTAGTAGAAAATGTTATGACCCAAGATGCATTGAAATGGGTATATTCTCATTATGATAGATATATGATTAGTGGCGTTGTTCCTGTTAATAAATCTGTTGAACTTGAATCTGTTGATCCTTTAAAATCTGAAAATTTTTTAGACAGAAGAGAACTTGGCATCATAAACATTGGAGATACTGGAGTGGTGACTGTAGATGGAACAGAATACACGCTTGAGCACAAGGAAGCGTTATATCTGGGCCAAGGAAATAAAAAAGTTGTTTTTTCAAGTAAATCCAATAATAATCCTGCACAGTTTTATTTAAACTCAACACCAGCCCATAAAGCATTTCCAAATAAAAAAATAGGGATAAATGATGTTGAAGTAGTAGAACTAGGCGCTCCTGAAACGGCAAATTCACGTACTTTAAGAAAATATATTGTAAACAGTGTTGTTGATGTTTGTCAATTACAAATGGGAATGACAACCCTAAAGCAAGGAAGCGTTTGGAATACCATGCCTGCACATGTACATGATAGAAGGATGGAAATTTATTTTTACATTGAAGTTCCAGAAGATCAAGCTGTTTGCCATTTTATGGGACAACCTAACGAAACAAGACATATCTGGATGGCTAATAATCAAGCCGTAATTTCTCCACCATGGTCTATTCACTCAGGATCTGGGACTAGTAGCTATACATTTATTTGGGGAATGGCTGGCGAGAACTTAGATTATAGTGATATGGATACTTGTAAAATAAACGAATTAAGATAATATTAAACCTCTAGCTATGGTCATTAAAAAACTAGGCATCTTCTGTTTTTCCGTACTAATTTTTACTGCTTGCACTAAAGAAGCTCGAAAAATAGTCCTCATTAAAAACACATTGGATATTGAAAGAACATTTGAAACTGTAGAACTAACAAAAGAGTTCTTAAAAAGTGATTCTTTAACACACTTAGGAGTTAAGGACACAGATTCCAATACATTAATGGTATCACAACTTGTTGACAACAATGATGATGGTATTTACGATGTTTTGCTATTTCAACCTAAAGTATCTGCTAATTCAGAAAAGAAATATGAAATAGTCACTATTTCTAAAGAATCAAAACCTGAGGCTGAGGCTATTTGTTTTTCTCGATTTGTCCCAGAACGCACTGATGATTACACATGGGAAAATGACAAAGTAGGATTTCGGGTTTTTGGACCAACTGCTCAAAAAATGGTTGAGGATAGCATTCCAGGAGGTACATTATCTAGTGGTGTTGATGCATGGTTAAAAAGAGTTAACTATCCTATTATAAACAAATGGTATAAAAAAAATGCAGAAGGCGGATCTTATCATGAAGATACTGGAGAAGGCCTGGATAATTTCCATGTTGGAATAAGTAGAGGGGTTGGAGGAATTACTATAAAACAGAAAGACTCCTTTTATCTATCTAAAAATTTCACACATTGGAAAACCATTACAACTGGCCCCCTTAGAACTAGTTTTTATTTAAAATATGAAGATTGGGATGCCAATGAGAATACCATAAAAGAATCCAGAGTTATTAGTCTAGATTTAGGGAGCAACTTATCGAAATTCGAAATATCCTTATTGGGGTCTGATTCAATTTCGGCTGGCTTAACCTTACACGAAAAAGATGGTGAAGTTGTAAGCAATGATGACAATTATTGGGTAAGCTATTGGCAACCACATGGCGATTCTGAACTAGGAACTGCTATCGTATCTGCAAAAAAATATTTTATAAATTCAGAAAAGTATGATACTGATAAAAAAGACTTAAGTAACGCATTTGCCAGCTTGAATGTTTTAAATAACAAAGTTGAATATTATGCTGGATTTGGTTGGAAAAAAAGTGGACAATTTGAAACAAAAAAGGAATGGGAAGATTATTTGAATCAATTTTCATTAAAAATCAACAACCCTTTAGTTGTAGAATTAGAAAGTAACTAATAATCTAAATTAACAGTAAACTTGATGTGAATTTTAATAGGCAAATAGTATTTCATCAACTGGCGTATCTTAATATACAACCTATAAAAAACAAAGAGGCCGTCTTAAAAGTGTCATTCAGAACGTGGTGAAGAATCTCTTAAAAACTAAACATTTATCTCTCAGAATATTAAGATTTTTCGACTTTAGTTTATGCTGAGCGTAGTTGAAACACTTAAAATGAAAATTTATGAGCTTTTTAGACTGCCTCTTTTTATTAAAAATATTTTTTTTAATAAAAAGAATTAATCATCCCAGTGTTTGTCAATGATTTCTTTTAAATGCGGGTAATCATGATCTTCTTCATTTAACTCTTTTCTAGTCGTTTTCAGTTCAGCCTTCATCTTATCAATAATATCTTTGTATGCTGGATTATTGTATTGGTTCACTAACTCACCAGGATCATTCTTTATATCATAAAATTCCCAAGCTGCTGGTGTTACCTCAACTTTATTAGAATGTGCTTCATCATTCCAATACATGGTAAGTGTCCCTTCTTTTTCTAGATCATAATGCCTTCCGTAAAAGAAAATTAATTTATGGTCTTGACTTCTTATCCCAAAATGAGCTGGAATATCATGATGGATCATTTGCATCCAATAACGATAATAGGTACTTGTTCTCCAATCGCTGGGTGTATTTCCTTTTAAAATTTCCACCGTACTCTCTCCTTGCATGTACTCTGGCTTTTTACCGCCAGCCAATTCTATTAAAGTAGGTGCGAAGTCTGTATTATTTACCATTAAATCTGTTCTAGAATCTTTCTTTATCATTTCTGGATAACGAACAATTAACGGCATATGAATTGATTCTTCATACATCCATCTTTTATCTTCAAAATCATGTTCTCCTAACATCATTCCTTGATCCGATGTATATACTATAATGGTATTCTCCCATAAACCTTTCTTTTTTAAATAATCAAAAAAACGGCCTAAATTATCATCCACACCTTTTACACATCTCAAATATCTTTTTAAATACTCCTGATAGGCAGCACTGGTTGCTTCTTTTTCCGTAGGTCTATCACCCGTTTTGTAAACATCAACATAACTACGGTGTGGGTGTCTTTTAGAAATAGAAGATCCTATTGTATTTATTAAGCTGTCATTTTTACCACGAGTTGCTTCTGAGCCCCAAAGTGGCTGATTGTATAAGCTTTCTGGCTCGGGGATGAATTCATTTTGTAAATAATCAGCATATTTAGGGTTGAATTCAAACATATCATGTGGCGCCTTAAAATGATACATTAGGAAGAAAGGCTCTTCTTCATTTCCCTTTACATTTTCAAACCAATCTAATACTTGATCTGTGATAACATCTGTGCAATGTCCTTTATATTCAACAGTATTATTTGGCCATTCTTTTTCTCCTTGTACTCTAAAAACTGGATCAAAATATTTTCCTTGTTTTGGCAAAACTTTGTAGTAATCAAAAGCTTTTGGTTCCGAGTGTAAATGCCATTTTCCAATCATGGCGGTTTTGTACCCCAATTTTTTCATTTCCTGCGGAAGGTATTGCCTTTCTGCATCTAACTCATGCCACAAATCTAAAACTCCATTTGCTTGGCTGTATTGCCCAGTCATAATAGATGCCCTGCTTGGTGTGCAAATAGAATTTGTAACGAAACAATTATCAAAAACCATCCCTTCACTTCCTAACTTATCCAAATTTGGTGTCGGGTTTAAGCTTGCCAAACGGCCTCCATACATACCTGTAGCTCCAGCTGCATGATCGTCTGTCATAATGTAGATAATATTTGGCTTTTGTTTTTTAGTCGCTTTTTTTTCAGCTTGTCCACAAGAAGCGAATAACAATCCGCAAAATAACAACCCCAAGGTTATCGAAAGTTTTAATGTCACTAAATTCTTCATACTTTTAGATTATTTGAAAAGAGGGAATATACAAAATCTTAAGCTTCAAGTTCTTTTTTCTTTGCTAGTAAGATATGATCACAAACTAAAACCAATTCATCTCGCTGATTAAATATTTCAACATGCTCATTAACATGTCCTAATTCTGGACGTTTAGATTCTTTCTTTTCACTAATAGTAACAACTACTCGAATTGTATCACCAATATATACTGGTTTTATAAAGCGCAATCGGTCATATCCTTTAGAAAAAGCCTCAGGATTTATCTCTGTTGCTGTCATACCAATACCTACACTAAATGTAAGTGTTCCATGAGCAATTCGTTGCTTAAAAGGCTGTGTTTTGCACCACTCGGCATCCATATGGTGTGGAAAATAATCACCTGTATGTCCAGCATGAACAACAAAATCTGTTTCAGTAATCGTTCTTCCTAAAGTCTCTCTTTTACTACCTAATTCGTAATCCTCATAAAACCTTGATACTATATGCATGTCTTGATATTTTTTGTGATTAAAATTACCTGCCCATCCATCCTCCGTCAACGAGTACAATAGTTCCATTCATGTAAGCTGCTGCTTCTGAAGCTAAAAATACTGTTGGTCCAGCAAAATCTTCAGCTTTTCCCCATCTTCCAGCTGGAATACGAGACAAAATAGAATTAGCTCTAGCCTGATCGTTTCGTAAAGCTTCTGTATTATCTGTTGAAATATAACCAGGAGCAATAGCATTTACATTAACGCCTTTTCCTGCCCATTCGTTAGAAAAAGCCATTGTTAATTGCCCTATAGCACCTTTACTTGCAGCATACCCAGGAACTGTTATTCCTCCTTGAAACGTTAATAGTGATGCCGTAAATATTACTTTTCCAGAACCTCTTGACACCATATCTTTACCAATCTCTCTAGTTAAAATAAACTGAGCATTTTGGTTTACTTCAATCACTTTATCCCACAAATCATCAGAATGCTCCACAGCTGGTGCTCTTAAAATAGTCCCCGCATTGTTTACTAAAATATCTATGATCGGGTTATCCTTTTTAACTTCTGCTATAAAAGTATACAAGTTTTTTCTATCTGAAAAATCACATTGATAAGCTTTAAAACTTTTACCTAGAGCTTGAACTTCTTTTTCTACATCACTACCTTCTAATTCTAACGAAGCCGACACCCCAATAATATTAGCCCCAGCCTCAGCTAAACCTACCGCCATAGCCTTTCCTATACCTCTTTTACATCCTGTTACTAAAGCTGTTTTGCCTTCTAAACTAAATTTGTTCAAAATACTCATTATACAATTTTTATTTATTATTTTTTTGCTTTTTAGACTAAAGTTTTATTCGCGGCGAAGTTAAATAAAGTTCCTCAAAATCTGGCTCCGAAATAGCACTTTCTTCTCTTACAGAAAGCGCTAATAACGCTATCTTAAATACAAACGATTTTATTGAATTTTATTCAGTAACAGAGGGCAAACAAGAAGATATTGATAACTTAACGAAACAAGTATATTAAACCTAATTTTCAGCTATTTGCTAACGATTCATATAAAAAATTGTTTCATACTTTTTGTTTTGCGTTAACAGCGGTAATTTGGCTATTATAATTAGAAATATTGTAACTTTTTTACCCCCTTCTAGAGAAGTCCCATATATTCGTTAATATGCCTTTGGAAATAATTTTATTCCATCATTTACAACTACAAGTCTTTCACAAAATATAGTAAATAAGGCTTATACCTCTTAGTTCCTTTTTATTTAATTTATTAGCTGCATGGCTTGGACTAGTATTTGGTAATTCTTATTTTTAAAGTTCTATGGTAGACAGTTATTTTTTATTATTAATATTTGCCAACATCCAATCATGATTAACCTTAAAATCAACCTTCAGCTCAATTTTTTCCTTATTGGATACTTTTAATAAGAAAACCTGAAAACTTCCCGTTAATAATTGCCTTCCAGACTCATATAATTCATTCTCTTCTTCTTCAGTATTAATATCCTCCACTGATTCTATGATCAATTTGTTTGTTTCCTCAGACAAAAACACAAAATCCTCCCCTATATCTTCCAAAAGGTCAGCAGCAATGGCTTTCTGATATGTCTCCATACCAATAACATTACCTACAAAATCAAAATAACGCACTAATCCTTTTTCAGACTCCATTAAAGACTTTATAGCATAAGTTCCCGTAATTAGCTTTGGCGAATTTGATTCTCGAATCATTATAAGTTCAATTTCCAAAGGGTTTTGATTATACATGTCTTCATTCAAACCAATACTAAAAGTAGTAGTGACAGCTCCTTTTTTCAATGCATTGAAACTTCTAAGGTCATAACTTAACGCCTGTTGTTTCATGCTCTCTAGTTCTATTTCGCAGTAAAATTCTGGTTCGTTTAAATTTAAGTTTTCTTTTAAAGTCCCAGAATGATCCACCATACCAATCTCCTCTTTTATGTTGTTAGATTTTTTACTCTTGTTACAAGAAGCAAGTAACATCACTATGAACAACAAACTTGCTAAAGATATTCTTTTCATGATTCTATGTTATTTATATTATCTATTCTAATTTTCTGAAATAGGCATCGTAGACTGAATTATAAGCTGCTTTGATGTCTTTTACTTTTGTGTTAATAATTCGCTTTAGTTATAAAAATATTGATTCGCAGTATCTTTTAATCTCTGAAGCGATGTATGTGATTGCCCCAAGGTTCTTCAAACAATTCTTCTAATTCGTATAGACTTGACTTTTTAAGTATGCCTAAATGTTCTTTCTTGTCGATAATGGATATCGATTATAGGGACAAAAATATCTTGTTTTAATTATCTAAAACACCCTGTTTCCAGTGAAAATTGTTATTTCTTAGAACATACCAAACAGTTAGTTTGTTTAGGAAAAATCTGTTAAACACTCCTTTTTTATGATTACAAATAGTAGATGAGGGTTTCGTTTTATTAAATTCTCCTATAATTGATTTTATACACTTCTAGTGACCGTTTTTCAAAATTCAACTTGAAGTTTTACCACCGCTCCGATCTTATCTTGTTGGACATTTTACTCTAATAATTCATAAGAATCTTTGTCACTCCAAATTCCATCACTATTTAAAGCAACAACACAAACCTTATTCACTTGATTTCTAACCATAAACGCTCTTAGATCGGTATTTACCATACTCTGAATTTTAATTGAATCAAGTACCTTTTTAGGCTCATAAATCTGTAAATAAAATTCAACAATATCGCTTTCATTGGATATTTTAAGACCTAAATGTTTAGCCCTAAACTTTTTAGAAAGCAACTTGTTCAATTTTGTATTTACAATTATTTCTCCATGTTGTATCGTATCATTGTTTTCTGTATACAACCATTTCCCGACCTTGATCCCGTCTTTATAATTAGCATAAGACCTATAAGAATATCCGTAACTATAGCCATCTTCTAAACAATCAAGCTCACCATTTGCTAAATTCCCCGATTTTATTTCATAGAAATAACCACCTGCATAGGTTATATCATTGCAACCATATTTTTTTTGATAGGAATTATAAATTATACCATGCAGTATCAAAAAAAAGCATATTATTTTCATTTAATTACGTTTAATGTGAGAAAACAAGAAGTCCTTTAAGCCTAATAACATTTGGGACAAGACTAGTGCTTGATTAAAAATTTATCACTTTTAATCAAGCACTTAGTCAAAGCTTTTATATTTTATTTTTTTTCAACCAATTAACAAATGCTTCTATGTGCCTTGCATAACAAAAATGCATGCCTCAAAATTTTTGTCGGCTAAATCATCCTTTCGAATTCCAAAATACCCTTGTGCATCACCAATATTACTAAAAATAGGCATGGATAATATGTTAACAAATTCTTCAGCTAATTCATCTTCATCCTCATCACATTCCTCTTCTTCCATATATGCACAGACCCAATCGTTAGCCACATCATCCTGAAGCGCAGCAGGCACTCCTAATATTTGACTTGCATCTAAATCTTTTGATATTGTTTCGTGAAATTCGATGATACGATTATAATCATTGTTAGAAAGATCTTCCTCAAATTCTGTATAGTTATAAATATCATTTGGAACCTCAAAAAAAGGTTCAAAACTCATTTCCGATTCTTTAAATTGATAACAAAGGGGGAGTGTTTCTGGGAAAGGCGTATTTTTTAATTGAGCGGTATCTTCTCCTTCATAAAAAAGCACCTGGTATTTTTCTTTAGGCTCTATAAAATCAAACTCTGCTCCATATTTGTTTATTGGTTCTTCATAATGTGCAAAGAAGTATAAAATGCCATTTTTAGGTAAATGATCTTGAGCGTGATACGATGCTATTTCAGATAAATTCAGTTGTGCAAAAAACACCATAGGAGCACCTTCATATTCTGGCCATTTTAGGTTAGGTGACAAATGAGGAGTACCTCCTATTTTCGATATTCCTAAGGTTGATTTTTTTAAAACTATTCCTTCAATTTTTATAGCTGGAATAGTTTCTGATTCGATAAAATCGAAATAAGATTTCCTTACGGCATTCGGGTTTTCCCATTTGATTTTATCAAATTTGTTTTTAAGTATGTTTAAATGTTCTTTCTTGTTAATCATGGGTATATTGTTTCTAATTAATAGAAGCGAAAATACCCTGTTCAGACAGTTTAAAACACCCCGTTTTCAGTGAAAATTGTTATTTCTTGGGATGTACCTAGCAGTTAGTAGTTGTAGGAAACATTTGCCCCCCTTTTTATAATTACAAATGGTAGATGAGAGTTTTATTTTCAAATTAGCTTAAAAACACTTGATCTTTAGCTCAGTTCTTTTAAAACCTCTTCTGTTGACTGATATTGCTCCTTATACACCACCTTAATATCAATCGCATTCACTTCTTTTAGAAGACTATTAATTGCCTTGCAAAGTTTTTTATACGCTAAATTGATAAATTGTAGACATATCCCTGGCTCAAACCTAAGTTCTTCACTCGTATGACCGATAAAAGTATATACCCTAAAATTGGTCATTACATCATCAATCTCACTATTCCAAATATTAGGAATATCAACTTCTGTAAAATTATCTTGTTGCACCAAGTACACTTTTGGCGGAAAAGTCATTCGGTCTTCATACTCTAAAACTATTCCTTTAAGTGATGCTAAATTTTCCTTTTCAATAACGGGTACGATAAGCTTACTTAAAAGATCAACCATATTATCTATTATTTCATACATATAGGAATCATCTACACAAAATCTCACCGATCTATTACCTATATTTATCATGTCAATTCGATACAGGTTCTCATCCCTATACATATATTCATAAGCATGCTTTGTTTCGTTTTTATATGGTGAAAAATACATGGTGTGAGAAACATTAGCTCTTACTATTTTCTTTTCTTCAACTACATAGTTTATTGATTCAAATCTTAAATCTGAGTATTTTAGACACTCAACAGGCAAACCTTTATGATATTGGATTATGCTATACTCTTCCAAACTAGGTTCTTCCTTAACATGAAAATTATGGTGATGTAATATATTTTTCTGATGTTCTAAAAAATCAATTCTCAATAAACTTCCATCATAAAATTCTTTAATCATATAAGGTTTCCCGTCTTTTATTTTATAATGAAAATAAGATTTAGCATCTGGAACATTTGTCTGCAATCTTTCCATCCAAGCAGAAGAAGGTCTATATTTTGTTAGTTCCCTACAAAAAGGCTCACTATAATACTCTTGAGATGTACTATAAAAATTTTCCCCTTCTCGTTTTTTATTTTGTTCTAAAAGATGAGGGTAACGATCTATTTGTTCTTGAAGAATTTGTTTTACTTCAATAATTTCTTCATCTTGATCAAACGTGCTTTGCACGCTTTGTTCTCTTTCATTTATTTCTTTTTCCCACTTAGCCCAGACTTTTTTGGGAAGTGTTTTTTCCATAAACATTTCTTCATTACAAGCACTATAATCCCTTGCTAAAACAAAATAATCTTTGGTCTGATCAATGCTTTCATTAAACATTGTGTCATTTTTTAGGGCTTTGGATATTTCAACATAAGCATCTATAACTTTGGTCTCTACTTCTTCAAAAGGAAGGTCTTCGATTAAGGCATTTGTTCTAGAATACAATGCATCGTCTTTATTAAAATCAATCGAAAAAACACCATCTTCACTAAACAAAAGAAGATCTGGAGCATTAATCCAAATTAAAGGTCCATCACCATACTCCTCCAATATAGATTCCTTTTCCTGAACCGTTGCCATAGCAAAAGTTGGAGGAAAAGGGAATTGCATATTATATTCCATTAGAGACAAACAAATATCCTTTTCTTTTGGTGGATTAGATACAATACCTTCTTTTATAACTTCAAAAATTGATTGCTTACACTTCTCCAACAAAGAATCAACTGATTCTTGAGCTAAATTTGCGTCAAAAATGTCAACGTCTATTCCTTCGACAACAGAAACAATTTTATCCACTCCAGATTGATCAGCTTTTAAGTATATTTTACGCTGCTCAGAATACGAAGCATTACATTTTGAATCAAAATACTGAATAGTAACATGTATTTCTACCTCCGATACATAAATAAAATTATGTTGTTCCCCGCCATACATCCCGAATTTTTTAAAACATTTTGGAGCACCTGAATCTAATTTTTCTAAATATTCCACATGCACAGCCTTCTTAGTATTTGGATTGCTATATATCTCATAGCGCCATGAGAGATTTTCTTCTGTTTTATAAAAGCTGTCATAGTAAGTTTCTCCTCCACAAAACAATCGAGAAAAAATTAATTTTCGATCTTTGAGCATGCACAGATACTGGTCTTGTCCTTCTAGCGACTCAAGAGACGTTTCGAACTTTAATTTATCCAATGGTATATTAGCCCTCTCAGAATGAAATGGTTCTAAACTAAAAAAACCATAAGCACTGTATAAATACATCGCTTTCTCTTTCTCTAAGTTTGTCAAGTATGTTTTATATCTATTCGGTAGGTCTTCAAAAATTTTTCGCAGTTCTTTCATTTTATTTTTTATAGTTTATTCATTCCCAAACGATATTCAATCTCGTTTTTGAAATAAAACATAATAAAGAATACATAAAAATAAGTACAACTACCTTTTTACATCTCCCTGAATTCAGTGAAAATTTGCTTTCAAAAATTTTAAAATATTGCTACTACCAATTTAATTGATTCCTTTTTTTATTAGATTAGAAACTTCTTCTCATAAATTATAGTTTGGAGTAACACCTCCACCATTATTAGATTGATAAGCAGATTCAACGATAGCCATAGAATGCACGACATCTTCAACACTTGTTGGAAGCTTATCTGTAGAACCTTCAACATAACGCATTAAAGATGCCATAGTTCCTACAAAAGCATCAGGAAACCAAGATCCTTCTAATTCAACCTCAACCCATTTTGGATTCTCACCATCTTTCACAATACAATATTGAAATAAATCTGGTTTTCCATTAGGGTAATCCAACAATAACCCTATTCTAGCCTTAATAGCACCTTTAGTGCCTTCCCATTTCACAAAACTTTCTTGGTTCTTCTCTCCAAAATTGTGATCATGGTTCGTGTTGATAATGGCACGCATAGCATCGTTATAATCCATGATGGTTGTGGTTCGTGTTGAAGACATCTGTTTTGCAGGATTTCTCAATGTTTTTGAATACACTTTCTTTGGGTTTCCTAAAAACGAACGAATCAAATCAATGTAATGTATACTATGTTGTTGAATTTCCAAGCGTGGGTGGTTCACGACATTGGGAAAATACTCCCATGGAGTATAGGTTGTTAAACGGACTTCAAAATCGTATAACTCACCTATAACGCCTTGTTCAATTAAATATTTTGCTGCCATAACATACGGAGCAAAACGCATTTGACAATTGATAGCTGCTTTCAATTTTTTTCTTCTGCAAACTTCTAAAATCTCTAAAGTCTGCTCATAATTATCGCCCATAGGTTTTTGAATCAATACTGCTGATTCGTCTGGCAACAACTCTAATGTAGCCACAAATTGGTTTGGCATTAATGTTAAATCGAAAACTGCATTTTTGGGAGTCACGGCTACCATTTCCTTTACATTGTTATAAACATTAGGAATATGAAATGTTTTAGCTAAATCTACGGCTCTTTGTTTTGTTCTGTTAGTAATACCTTCAACTACAAAACCTACATTTTTATATGCTGGCAAATGGGCATCGCGAACAATACCCCCTGATCCAATAATATATATTGGCCGTTTTTCTTTTGGTAATTCTGGTTTATAGGCTAATTCCATAATTAATTATTTTCAATATGATCTACTTCTTTTTGAGCACGGTCTAAAATTGATTTAATATCTTTTGAGGTATTAATAACCTCTAAAACCAATTGATCAATAACATTAGCTATTTCCGACCAGTTACTTTTTCTGGGAAGTGATCGTGTGTCTTTATGTAAAGCTTCCAATTTGTGATAATAAGGAACTTTATTATTCACATCGGTATCATGCCAGGTAGATTTACGACAACCAATAGCGCCTTCTAGCGTTAGTAACTTATCATTTTCTTTATTCACTGCATACTTAATAAATTCATATGCTAAATCTTTATGTTGACTACCACTTCCAATAACATACATCCAATAGGCATTTAAAGAGACGCCTTCACCATTTGGTCCTGCAGGTATATTGGCAATATCGACTTTTCCTTTAACTTTCGAGCCTTCTATAAACTCACACATAGAAGCGAATCCAAACCAGTTTACCATCATCGCTAAGTGACCATTAGCAAACGCCATACCCGATTTTATAGAATCAAAATCTCTTGATTCTGGATGAATTGCTTTTGAATTTTGAAGCGCCTTTCTGTAAAATACCATGCCTTTAATAGCTTCTTCTGAATTTAATCTGATTTTTTTGTCATCATCAAATAATTCTCCGCCACGAGTCCATAATTGCAAGCAAAAGTCAAACACTGTATTATGACCATCTGGATACGCTGCAAAAGTAGTTCCATACAAATGATCTTCAGGTCTATTAAAAAACTCTGCAACTTCAATTAAATCATCCCAAGTTTTCGGAATCTCTAATGACTTTCCATGTTTTTTATAGAAAGCAACACTTTCTTCAACCGATTCAAACAGGTCTTTTCTATAAATTAAACATTCTGGTCCGTCATGAAATGGTAACCCTACTATTTTTTTATCAAATTCTTGTTTATAAAGTAAAGACCTTGACCATCCATCGGGAAAATCACTAGGAGCATCTTTATTAATATATGGTGTTAAATCTTCAATAGCGTTGGCAGTATAAGCTTCGGTAATCCAATCTGTATTTATTAAAGACACATCCCAAGCTCCTTTTGCTAAGCCATTTTCTTTTAAAATAGTATCGTATAACGGGTGCAAATCTAAAGGAATCGCTTCCAACTCCAGACCACAACCTGTCTTCGCACAAAAAGATTCCCATATTTTATTTATTGATGATTCAAACGCATCAAATTTACGAACAGCAATTCTAAATTTATTTGATTTCATCAGTCTTCAATTAGCTCATTGACTATTGAATTTGTGTGCTCTCCCAATGCAGGACATCCTATGGGCGACGTTAAATATTCACCATCAATTTTAATAGGACAACGTGTGGTATCGTACTCAAAACCATCACTCATTTGCACTCTTTGAATCATATCTAACACCTTAAATCCATCTGTAGCAAATAAGGTTTCCCAATCCATGATATTGGCACACCAGATATCTGCAGGCTCTAATAATGACAACCATTTTTCAGTAGTACTTGTACTTAAATGATCCGCCAATATCTTCTTAATAGCATCCCTATCATCAAACCAACTTGCTACTTCTTTATACTCCAGAAGTGCATCACAGCCTAACAACTCACCAATAAAAGGAATGGCCCCCATGGCCAAGGCTAAGTAGCCATTTTGAGTTTTATATACACCATAAGGTGCTCCTAAATAGGCATGAGCACTGTTACTTGCAGGACGAACTGTTGGTTGCCCCCCGTCTTGATAAAAAGTTGTAATAGATTCAAATTGAAAATCTATGATAGACTCTAACATGCTTACTGAAACTTTGGTCCCTTGGCCTGTTTTGGCTTTTTTAACCAAGGCCGCTAAAATGCCTTGTACCAAATGGGCTCCAGATAAAATATCTACAATTGCCAATCCAACTGGTGTTGGACCATTTCCTTCGATGCCATTTAACCAGGTTAAACCAGATAACGACTGTACCAATAGGTCTTGCCCTGGTTTACTTCTCCAAGGACCTTCTGACCCATATCCTGAAATATCTCCGTAAACAATACTTGGATTTATTTTTTTAATGGTATCGTAATCAAACCCCAATCGCTCAATTACACCTGGTCTAAAATTGTGAACCAAAACATCTGCTTTTTCTATTAATTTTAAAACACGTTGTTTATCGATGGTATTTTTTAAATCGGCTTGAAAACTTTCTTTATTTCTATTTATAGCCCTAAAAATAGAGGACTCTCCATTTATATTTACATTTGAAACGTACAACTGACGACAAATATCTCCTGTTAACGGTCTTTCAACCTTAATAACTCTCGCTCCTAAATCTGCCAAGCGTAAAGTTGCAGATGGTGCTGATAAAAACTGGCTTAAATCTATAACTAATATATCTTCTAATGGTTTCATTTCAACTAATTGTGAATTAAGGAATATAATTCGCTAGGTTCTTTATGCCTTTGAACTATGTTATTGTCTATCAACTTTAAAAAATCGATCCGTAGCTCGTTCAGAGATCTCGCTCCTATGCCTATTTTTGCTTTTACCTCATCGGTATCTTTATTCTTTTGTTTATTTCTACACACAATGGTAGGTAAAACGAACACTACCGATTCTATTATTTTTGTTCTCATTTGTAACATATAAAATGCTTCTAAAACCTCATTTTTTATAATTTTCAGGGTCTCGGTATTTAACTGTCTGCAAGTGTTCACAATACAATACTAATTCTCCTGGATGTTTATAGACTTCATAACTTACAGTAATCAAACCCATTTCATTATATTTTGGAGTTTTATTTAAATGGGTTCGCACTGTATAAATTGTGTCTCCTATAAATACTGGTTTTATAAATCGAAGCTTATCATAGCCATAACTAAATGTATTTACATTATTGTTAGCCATCAAGCCTAGCCCCAAACTAAAGACCATGGCTCCTGCAACCAGACGCTTTCCGAACAGACCATCTTCTTCAGCAAAAACTTGGTCACCAACATAGGGATGCATATCAAGTACTAAACCATTGAACATCATGGCTTCTCCTTCTGAAATTGTTCTTCTAATAGAACGATCCTTTTGTCCAATTTTAAAATCTTCATACATCCAGTTTTCCGTGTTATAGACAGGAATATTTTTGTGCTGCTCTATAGGTGTTTTTTCTGGCATAATTTCCTTGTTGTTCTATAGATTAAATTCCTTAATAAGATCTTCTGTATGTTGACCAACTCTTGGAGCAGGTTTAGAAGCAAATAACCGTTCATCATTTAGTCGTATTGGACAACGCGTTGTATGAACTTCTTCACCTGAAAGTAATGGTAATTTTTGATCCATTTTTAAGACGTTATATGCTTCGTGATTTAATAATGTTTTATAATCAAAAACATCGGAACACCAAATACCCGCAGGTTCAAGTATTGCTAACCAATCATTGGTGCTCTTATGAATTAAGAAATCCCTTAAAATATCCATGATTTCATCTCGTTGACTAAACCAGGATTCTGAATCTGTAAATATATCCAATGCTTCACAACCAATAACTTTGCCTAGTTTTAATAATGATCCCATGGCAATTGAGATGTAACCACCTTGTGTTTTATACACACCATATGGTGCTCCTAAGTAAGCATGGGCTGCTCCCTGTTTTGCTCTTACAGGTTTTTTATTGCCATCATTTAAATACGTTGTAATAACTTCAAACTGAAAATCTAGAGTAGATTCTAACAAACTAACTTCCACCAATGATCCTTTATTTGTTTTTATCCGTTTTAAAAGGCTTGCCAAAATACCATGGGCCAAATGTGTCCCTGTTATAATATCTGAAACTGCTGCCCCAACAGGTACTGGGGCGTCATTTTTATTTCCCGTTAAATTTGCAAAACCAGACATAGACTGAATCAACAAATCTTGTCCTGGTTTTTTGGCCCAAGGGCCTTCTGTTCCATATCCTGTAACAGTTGCATAAACTAATTGAGGGTTAATTTCTTGAACTGTTTGATAATCTAAGCCTATTTTTTCCATAACTCCTGGTCGGAAATTATGAGTCATTACATCTGCTTGACCAATTAACTTTTTGACACGTGCTAAATCATCCGCATCTTTTAAATTCGCCGCATAAGAATCTTTATTTCTATTTACAGTATGAAAAACCAAACTGCTTCCGTCTAAAAATAAATTCTTCAAGGCTATTTGCCTGCCAGCTTCTCCATGACCTGGTCTTTCAATTTTTATAACTCTGGCTCCTAAATCTGCTAATTTTAATCCTGCAGACGGACCAGCCATAAACTGTGCAAATTCTAAAACTAATATCCCCTCTAATGGTTTCATCTGTTTATATTTATTTTATTGATTCAATCAGACCTACCTACCAATAAGTAAGTGTCATATTTTAAATATCTAGCGATTTTTTATATAGAACATTCATTTGATCAAGCAATACTTTTTCATCACCTCCGTGCATTAAGTAGTCTCTAATTGGTGCTCCAGCCCTATCTTGAAAGTATATGTGTCCATTATAACGTGGACGTAAAAATGCACGATCCAAACCAGGCAATGTATTCTTAAAGAAATTTGAGGTCAAATTATTAGTATAGGCATCTATCCATGCTTTTCTATGCCCTGGCTGCCCGCCTCCATCAAAGAATACTGTTTTTTGGCAAGCTTCCGAGCCTACATACTCAACATATTTCATAACAGTTTCTATTTCTTTTACTTCTGCTGAAACAGCTAACCCAGTGCCTCCCAAAGTCGTAATTGCTTTTCCAAAACCTTTAATATCTACCATATCATGAAAATGTAACAGCTTGCGCGCATAACCTTGTCTACTATAGTTTGTATAACCGTAAGCCCATGGACAATAAGCATATTTATCTGTAAGTGTCATGGCTTCATATACCTGAATAGGATTCCAATCGTAAATTTTAGGATCCATTTCAACGGCCAATGCTCGTAATAATTGCAATGCTTTTATACCTATTGCCTCACTTACAACATGATCTTGCGATACACATACATCTTCTCCTATAGTACAACACATCATATAAAAATTCATCAATGTATCTTGCGGGATTCCAGGCATGATTACCAATCCTTTTTTAGCTAAAGCTAATAAATCATCATATGTTTCTGGAAGGTCGATTCCTTTATCTGCAAGAATATCTGGTCTGCTTGAAGCTACTGGTGTAGCAGCATCAACAGCTAACGCCCACTGATGACCACTTGAAGAATAGCTTTCATGAGAACGTCCAACGGTATTTTCGGCTAAATCGTCCATAAATGATTCAGGTAAATACTCGTCTAGTGGCAGAATCACGTTATTTTTACCTGCAAAACCCGCCCACGGATGATCAATAATAAGCAGATCATACCTTTTTGCTAATTCGTTTATCGGCTCGTCTGCAAAAGCTTGTAACGACCTTTTTTCCCATGTAATATCAACGTTTGGGTGTAATTCTGAAAAACGTTGTGCTGTGGCTACCACAGAAGTAAAACCTCTACTATGATTCCACGTAATGCCTTTTAATTGTACTCTTTTTGTACTCATTCTATATGATATAATGATTTTATTTAATGACCTGTTGCGATGTCTGTTCCTAGTTTACTTCCATACGCCATAATTATAAATGAAACAACCAACACTATAAGTGCAAGTACTAAGGTAAAATACGTGCGTTTTGTTACTTGTTTCCATTCTTTCATAACAATACCAACGATATAGCTAAAAAATATAAGCATAGACATATGCAATACCCAACTTGCAAACTTGTAGGCTCCCATTTGTACATGTCCTATACCGTAGAAGAAAAATTGACCGTACCACAAGGCACCACTAAGAATCGACATACCAAAGTTTAGAACTAAGCTCTTTTTACCTACACCTTTAACATCAACAATTTCCTTTAGTGTATTATTTTTTATCCCTACAACGGTAAACCAAATAAAGTTAGTAATAAAGGCACCTCCAGTAGATAATATTAAATTAGCATTACCTTCAAAATTACCTGCACCATATGTTCTTCCAGCTATTTCTGCAACTGGTGCTCCAACTTCTAATGAAATTCCAAAAACGGCAGACAAAACACCAGCAATTAAAGTAAGGGTCAAGCCCTTTTTCATATTAAAAGTTAAAGGCTCGTCTCCATTAATATTATTATTTTTTAAGTCCTTTTCTTTCCTATAACCTGCGACACCACATATTATAATACCAACAAGCGCCAAACCCATTCCAAAAAAAATAACATACCCTCCAGGAGCATTAAACTTTTGCAATAATTCACCGTGCATTAGTAAAGGGACAATGGTTCCCAAAATTGCCGAGATGCCGATAGATATGGTATAGGTTAAGGAATATCCTATATGTTTAATTGCAAACCCAAAACACATCCCTCCAAAACCATATACAGCTCCCAATAATGTTGCATTTATTAAAACTTCAGATGATGCATCCGTGAAAACGCTCATGAGATTAGGTACCGTTAGGAAACCTATTAAAAAAGGGAAAATAAACCAGGCAAAAGAAGCTTGCACGATCCAATAGGAATCCCAAGACCATTTTTTTACTTTTTGAAAAGGTACATAACAGGTCGATGCAGCTACACCTCCAATTGCATGAATTAGAGTTCCTATTAATGGATTTGCCATAATTATTTAGTTACAGATTAATTTAAAAATTTCATATACAAAAATATATTTTATATATGAAATACACAACAACCAAATAGTTTTTATTAATATTGCATTATAGATAGTTTTAGTAAATGACCAAAACAACCTCTACAAAGTATAACGCTCCTGCATTAGACAAGGGACTTGATATTATTGAGTATTTGTCTCAAGAAGGGATTCCCTTAACCCAAGCTGAAATTGCACAAGGTATAGATAGGACCCCTAGTGAAATATACAGAATGCTAATATGTTTGGAGGAACGCGGTTATTTAATAAGAGGGGCAAATGCAGGTAAATATAGATTGTCATTAAAAATGTATAACCTATCGCATACGCATACTCCTTTTGATGAGTTGAAACGTGTCGCTCGATATCCTATGCAACATTTATCTGAAATTACCAGACAGTCCTGTCATTTAAGCATTATGAATAATGATCAATTATTGATAATCTATCAAATGAGGAGTCCTAGCCCAGTATCACTATCTATTGAAGAAGGCACGCATTTCCCATTATCAATGACTACTTCTGGCAGCATATTACTATCCATGTTTTCTAAAGAAAAGAGGCTGTCGGTTTTGTCGAGAGACAAACATTTTAAAACATGGAACAAAAAACAAAAAGAGGCGCTTTTATCGACTATTGAAGACATAGAAAAAGAGGGCTATCGATGCTCTAAAAGTAAATTAACTGGTGGTGTTACCGATATTGCTGTTCCATTAGGCTCTAAAAACTCTAATATAAATGCCGTATTAGCGCTTTCTCTGTTTTCTTCTAGTTTAGAAGAGGAGGCAAATATTGACACTATAATTGATGCTCTTAAAAAAGCGCAACTTGAAATAAATCAGTTAATTGGAAGCTGACCTTAATTTATTTTCTTAAAAACCATATGCTCTTCTATTTAAAACAAATGTTACTCCCATAACGTTAACTCTTCTTTAACTTTATTTTTTGAATGTTCAATGCTTTTTATTTAAAAAGTATCTTGTTGTTTAAACCTCAAATCAAAATTATAAAATGAAAACACCAAAAGTATTATTATCAACAATAATTTTATCAGGTCTCTTTTTGCTCTTTTCGTGCTCAGGCAGTGACTCTCAACCTGACCCAAAATCCGAAGATTGTAGCAAAATCTGCCTAACAGGATTTATACTTAATACGGATACCTGTGAATGTGAAAAAGAGGCCTGTACTAAAACTTGTGATGGTAATTTCATTTTAAATACAGATACCTGCGAATGTGAAGCGTTTGTTGCTACTGTAATCGAGGTAGATGCTTCTGTTGTCACTTTAACTGGTGATTGGAAAAAACGAACCTCTATAGCTGATTATACTGGGGAAAGTTATATTGTTTGGGAAGGCCCTGGACAAACCTGGAAAGGCAACATAGGAGAAGTTGGAAAATTAACGTATACTATTGATGTTCCTAAAGCAGGAACTTATCTTTTTCAATGGCGGTCTTATATAGCGAAAAAGGCAGATAAAGATCCATGGGCAGAACATAACGACACCTGGCTTAAATTTCCTGATGCCGATAATTTTTTTGCGAAACGTGATGAAAGCACTCTTTACCCCAAAGGATCTGGCAAATCACCAAATCCTGCTGGTGAAAATGGAAATGGCTTTTTTAAAATATATATGAATGATATTGATAAATGGTCAATGGTTAGTAGTACGTCAGACCATAATGCGCATCAAATTTATGCCACTTTTAATGAGGCAAAAAAATACACTGTTGAGATTGCAGCAAGATCAGATTTTCATGCTATAGATTCTTTTAAGCTTACAGAACAAAAACCCTAACACTACTACTCTTACCCACAAAAGAGGATTCATTTTAATTTATAACGAATCCTCTTTTTGCAATTTAATCTTAATAATAAAAACTTATCGGCTAAGGGTTTAATTCATTTTTAAAACCAGACTTTTAAATACCCCTTTATTATTTGATGCTTTTATTACAACATCACCTTTTTTCTTGGTAGATTGAACAAAAATTACTGCTTTTCCAAGATGAGTGGTTACCGTATTATCTTTATGAGATGATACATTTTTTTCCCATCCATTGTCCACGCCTAGGTTTTTTGCTTCACCTTCAATACTAAAAGTAATTGTTTCTTCTGCATCTGTTATTAACGCTCCATCATTATCTAACAACTCAATAGTAATAACCGCTACATCATAATCATCTGCCTTTACTTTCTTTTTGTTAGACCTTATGCCTATTTTTGAAAGTTTTCCTGGAGTATTTAAAACGTATTCGTCGGCCTGCTCACCATTATTATAGCCTACAACTTTAAGTGTTCCTGCTTCGTACGGAACCAACCATTTAATAATATTGTCTTCTACAAAATCTGAACGCTTTTGTTTCCCTAATGAGGTGCCATTTAAAAATAATTCGGCTTCTTCACAGTTGGTATAAGACTGAACGACAATAGATTCGGATTCATTATAATGCCACTTCGGATTTACTTTATACCACTCCCATAAACGTAACTTGTTCCACACTGGTGGTGGTGTTAATTGTATATCGAATTTCCAGCCATCTTTATCTGTAAATGAAAATTCAGAATCAGTCGCAGATGTTGTAACCATATACACTTTAGGGTCTGTTTTCCATAAACATTCAAAAAAGTGACCTCTAGGTGTTTTAAAACCTGCATAGTCAAAAAATGAAATCTCCAATCCTTTTCTAGGCCAGGGTCCTGCTTCTCCAAGATATGCAAAACCTGTCCAAGCAAAAATACCTGCAATAAAATCTCGATCTTTGCATGCTTTCCATTCCTTATAAGCACCCCAATTCTCTGAGCCTAATATTTTTAAATCGGGATATTGCTTATGCGCAACATCGTAATCTGCCAATCTATAATTAAAGCCTAAGATATCCACAGCCTTTCCATAACCACTAGCCATTGAAACCGAAGGAAGCACGCTGCCACAAACAGTTGGACGAGTCGTATCAACTTCCTTCACCCAATCAACCAATTGCCTAGCGGTAGTTGCTAGTGGGTCTAATCCTTCTACATTTTTGTTAAAAGCCTCTTTTATGGTTACTGGATCATAATTGGGAGCAAAATCATAGCCCCCTGCATCAGACTCTATATTAACATCGTTAAATGTTTTTGAATAATGCGGAAATGTCCATTCTATTTCATTGCCAATACTCCACATAATTACTGAAGGGTGATTAAAATCACGTAGAATCAAATCTTTTAAATCCCTTTCTGCCCATGTATCAAACGCTTCAGGGTATGCTTTCGAAGCTTCTTTAGGTGCCGCATTGTCTCCTAAATAGATAAAACTTTTTCCTTTTGGACGATTCCACTCGTCGAAAGCCTCATTCATGACCAAGATTCCCTTCTCGTCACAAACCTCTAACAACTCAATAGCATGAGGGTTATGAGCCATACGCACAGCGTTTACACCAATCGACTTTAACTGGTTGATACGATATTCCCAAATAGCCTTCGGAACAGCTGCCCCAACTGCTCCCGCATCATGGTGCAAATTCACGCCTTTTATTTTAAAGTTTTTACCGTTTAAGGAGAATCCATTATTGGCATCAAAATTAAATGTGCGAATTCCAAATACTTCCGATACATTATCAATAAGTTTATCTCCTAGAAATAATTGGGTTTTTAAAGTATACAGATTGGGAGTATCTACACCCCATAATTTAGGGGTTTCTATTGATAATATCGCCTTATTAGACGCTCCCATATCTATAGCGACAACTTTTTCTACCACAAGACTCCCACTTGCATCCAGAATAGCATATTTTACCGATCCGTTTTCAATGGATTCTGTATCTGTATTTTCAACTTTTGCAGTAACATGAACCTCGGCAATTTTTGAAGACACCTTTGGCGTCGTAATCTGTATACCCCATTGTTTAATATGTATGGGATTGGTTTTTACTAACTGTACTTTTCTATAAATTCCAGACCCCGTATACCAACGAGAATCTACATAGGCTGTTCTGTCAACTTTTACGGCAATGATATTTTCCGATCCGTCAAATTTTAAATGCTCAGATAAATCATAAGAAAATGTGCTATAACCATAGGGTCGTTTTCCTAAAAAATGACCATTTATCCAAACACTTGAATTATTATAAACACCATCAAATGTAATACGAATCATTTTGGTTTCATCTGCTTTGGAAAGCGTAAAAGCTTTTCTGTACCAACCTATGCCTCCTATGGCAAACCCTGTACTTGCTGCTCCTTTTTCCTTTTGATAGCCTGCTTCGATACTCCAATCGTGAGGCACATTAATTTTTCTCCAATCAGAATCATCAAAATCAGATTTTGAGGCAGAGTCATCATCCACTAAATGAAATTTCCAACCATAATTAAAATCTTCAATCTCTCGAACAGAATCGACCGATTTGTGACATGAAGCCAGTATTAACATGAAAAGAAAAAAGCCAACAATTCTCATAATTTTATTTTTAATGAATGATATGAATACAACTATTAAGTTACTACACTAACTACTCCGCAAGTAAATTAGCTGGTTTAAAAAGCACTGAAGGATCTGCTAATTTCGATTTATCAATTTTATTATTGCCTTTTATAAACTTTGTTCCTAAAACATAAGCCTTTGCATTATTAATGGCATCTACTGCCAGCAAAGTATCATCTTTAAAGTACCATATGGAAAATTTAACACCTTCACTTTCTTCTTCTCTGATTAAGATATTATTATAACCTTCTGACAGA
This sequence comes from uncultured Flavobacteriaceae bacterium, assembly GCA_947501845.1. GTDB lineage: Bacteria > Bacteroidota > Bacteroidia > Flavobacteriales > Flavobacteriaceae > Flavivirga. The sequence goes on from CANMXP010000008.1 coordinate 100,811, forward strand.
CCAACCATTTGTAGTTTAATATCATATTGATCTGACCAAAACCAAGGCATGGTGTTATAAACAGGATGCTTTTCGCAAATTGCAGCAGCGGCCACTTTAGCCTGATCTACAGCATTTTGCACAGATTCTAATCGTACGTGGCGTTTGTAATGCGGATTATAGTGAAATGTACAGTCACCTATAGCGTAAATATCTTTATCATTTGTACAAGCCGTCTCATCCACAGCAATACCGTTTTCTATATGCAAGCCTGCATCTTTAGCTAATTCTAAATTAACTCGAATACCAACACCCACTACAATAATATCTGCTTCAAATTTAGAACCATCTTCGCAAGTAACTATATTGACGCCAGCAGTATTATTTATGGCAACAACATTTTTGTTAGTTAGCACATCTACTCCATTTTGAGTATGCAGTTGCATAAAGAAGTTTGACATTTCTGGAGCAGTAACACGTGCTAAAATACGTTCTTCTCGTTCTAAAACAGTTACAGTACCTCCCAGTTTTTTTAAAGAAGCGGCTGTTTCTAAACCAATATAACCACCTCCTATAATTATAATGCGCTTATTCGAACTCGCATGAAATGCATGACGAATATTCTCAACATCTCCTGCCGTACGTAAAGGATATGTATTAGCGGCTGTATCTATTCCTGGAATTGGCGGTATAATAGGACGTGCCCCAGTAGCAATAACTAGTTTATCGTAGTTCTGAACTCTACCATCACTTAAATAAAGTATTTTATCTTCTCGGTTTATTGAACTAATTGAAACACCTAAATTTAAACTTATGTTCTCTTTTTCGTAGCTTTCGGCAGATTTCAATAAGTTTTTTTCAATACCATCTTCACTGGTCAAATATGCTTTTGAAAGTGGTGGCCTATGATAAGGGAGTACAGGATCTTTGTCAAAAAGAACGATATCACCTTCCCAACCTTCTTTGCGTAATGAAAATGCAAAGTTTACACCCGCATGACTTGCACCAATGACGGCACAAACACGCTCTTTAGTATGATTATTTGACATTAAATATACTTTAACGGATCTAGTCTGATTCTGCTACCTGTAGTACTAAACCATCAAGCGCTTCACTAATCTCAAGCTGGCAGCACAAACGACTACGCTCATTTGAATAATCGTTTAAATCCAGCATATCTTCTTCTATTTCACTAGCTGCACCTGTTTTTTCAATATGCTCTGGTGCTACATGTACATGACACGTTGCACACGAGCAAACCCCTCCGCAATCACCATCAATTCCTGGCACACTATTATCTACTGCTAATTGCATGACTGAACCTGAAGTACCTTCTAATGTTATTGTTTTATCATCTGTTGTTATGAAAGTTATTTTTGCCATAATTTTAATTTTAAATGTGTTCTGTAAAATAAGGTTTTTTAAGCGGATTACCTGCCATTAAATTTAACGGTTAGATTGTCATAACCAACCTTACGTTTAAATTCACCTAGTTCTTCAATGTTTTCTTTGTAATCTACAATATTGATCGATTTAACTTTTTTAGCCAATGTTGTTAATAGAATATTCATAATCTGACGGGCATGTGTTGCTCCCAAACAGTTATGGTGACTAAAGCCAAAAGCTACATGTGGATTGATTTTTCGATCTATAACAATATCATTTGGGTTTTCGAACACTTTGGCATCTCGATTGGCCGATGCCCAACATAATGAAATGCGGGTATCTTCTTTTATAGCATGCTCACACACTTGAGTGTCTTCTGTTACCACACGCCCCATCTGTGTTAATGGCGAAAAATAACGAATCAATTCTTCAACAGCCTTACCTGTAATATCTGGTTCGTTTAGCAACCTATCTAACGATTCTGGATGTTCGGCAAAGTATGCTATAGAATTTGTAACCGCATTAATAACTGTATCACGACCACCTGCAAAGGTTAAAATCATCACGCCCTTAACTTCTTCACGTGTTAACTTTTTACCGTTTACCGTTGCCGCTAAAAGCATGGAATATAAATCGTTACCAGGACTTTCAATTGCCTTAGTTATTCTTTCATCTATATAATCATAAAGAATATTAGCCTTGTCTCCATCCAATGCTTCGCCTTCACTTCTAAATACATGGGTTCCCCAGGAAATCCAGGTTTCAGACTCCTCGTAAGGTGTATTTAATAATAAGGTTAATGCACGTGATTGTAAACGCAATGAAAACCCTTCTACAACCTCAACAGAATCTTCAGTAAGCACCTCATCAACAATATCATTAATTTGTTGGGTTAAAACTGCTTTATAATCTGCTTCTAATGGGCGTTTAAACCAAGGCTCTACCAAGGCACGAAAATCTTTGTGTTCTGGTGGGTCTACTTCAAATGGTATTTGACGTGTATCACGAATATTAACTTCCGAAGGTATGACAATACGTCCTGGAGCTGCTCCAGATTGAAATGTTTTCCAGTTATGTGCACATTTACGTAAATCTTTTAAACCTAAGATCATTGTAACTGGATCATTTTGGTCATCCATTTCGCCATATCCTTTATTAACTCTGGCTTCTTCAAACGGATCTGGAAGTGCACTCTTTTTCATGTGTTTATATTTATTATTTTAAAATTCCATTAAAAAACGCAATGGTTTCCTTAATATGTGTTTCCCAGTAAATCCACTCATGTTTTCCTGGATTTTCTTTGTAAGTATGGGCTATATTCAAATCACTTAATTGTTGATGAAGCTTTCTATTTCCTTCAATGAGTTCGTCTTCTTCACCACAATCGAATCTAAAAGGTGGCAAGCTATTTTTATGTTTTAATACCGTAGCATAAACAGATTCGTTTTCTGCTTCTTCCTGACTGTAAACATCAAGTGGTTCCTCAACAAATAACGCCATCTCATCAACAACTGTGATAGATGACAACCCAGACACACCTGAAAATTTATTATGGTATTTGATTCCTAAACGCAAGGCTCCGAAACCTCCCATAGACAAACCCGCAATAAATAATTTAGATTGGTTACTCGCCTGAGGAATTAATTCTGCAACGGCATTAGGCACATCTTCAACAATCCACTTTTCGAAATCGGAATTTTTATGAGGAAGGTAAGCACTACCATCTCCCCATAAGCCATCTGAGGGCATAGCTATAATCATAGGAGCTATATCACCATTTTCTATCCATGATTCCATTTTTAAATGAATCCCTGTTTTTTGAGACCAAATCCAGTGACTTCCGTATACACCATGCAATAAAATGACAATAGGCAAATCGGTTAAATCGTCTCCTGGCGGAACAAAAACCGTTATATCGCCTCGATTTTTTAAATGTTTACTTTTTACAGTAATGTGCCGCAAATGATTGGCTTCAAAACGAGGGTCTGATATTTCGGTTGTCTTAAATTTTGACATGAATTTTATCTTTTTATTCGAATACGATAACTCCTTTGGCATTTTTCCCAGATAGCATATCATCAAATGCCTGTTGCAAATTATCTAACGAATACGTTCTGGTAATCATCTCATCTAATTTGATATCCCCGTTTTTATAGTGCTCAATTATTTTTGGAAAGTCCTTTTGAGGATTACATTTTCCATATAAAGGATTGATGTATTTTTTATCCCATTCGAACAGTTCCATATTAATTAGTACTTCTTGTTCAATACCACTTACTTGAACCGCGGTTCCTGCATTTCTAACCATTGCTAATGGTGCTGCCCCAAGTTCTGGAATCGCTGTACACTCGAAAGCATAGTCTGCTCCCCTTCCTTCAGTCATTTCTTTTACTTTTTCGGCTGCTTTTAATAAGCCTTTATCGTCTTTATCTGCTAAAATAGTGTGGGTTGCTCCAAATTCGACAGCCATGTCCAATCGTGTTTGATTGATATCAATGGCTATAATTTTAGATGCCTTAGACACTTTAATACCTTGAATAACATTTAAACCAACACCTCCTGTTCCTAAAACTACGGCTGAAGTATTTTCAGCTACCTGTGCTGTATTTACGGCAGATCCAAAACCTGTCATAACACCACAACTCACAATACTTGCAGCACTAAAGGACATATCTTGAATGGGGTTTTTAACAACTGCTGATTCTTTTACCAAAGTATATTCTGAAAGCGTGCCTATATTAAAAGAACGCTCAATAGGAGTACCGTTTAAAGTAGCGCCTTCTATATGCGCATGACCATCTGTATAACCATTGGCCCCTGCTACTACTGGTGAATTATTTTCACAAATATGTTCATTCTCATTTTCGCATTGAAAACATGTACCACAAGGTGTCGCCCAATTTAAAATAACAGCATCTCCAATTTTGACGCTTGTCACATTTGAACCAACAGCCTTAACGATACCAGCACCTTCATGCCCCATAATTATAGGCTTTCCCCAATTTAACGAATCATGATCTGTATGGCACAATCCAGCTGCTTTTACTGCAACTAAAACCTCATCGCTTTTAGGATTTTGAACTTCAATTGTTTCAATGGAAAATGTGCCATCTCCATGAGAAATGGCTGCTTTGCATAATAGACTCATACCTTTTTGTCTTTTTACTAATAATTTACAAAATTAGAGATTCCCTATTTTTAAAAAAGTACGTATCCTAACCTAATAGTAATGTATTTTGACTATTTTTGCCTTTTAATTCATAATTTGAGTTAGAATTGAACATCATATTTGTAAAAAGCGATGAAAGCGCAGTTTGAAAAAATAGCAGCTCCTTTAGAGAGTTCCTTTAAATCTTTTATTTATAAAGACAAAAGATTTGATGCGCCATGGCATTTTCACCCTGAATTTGAACTCACCTATATTGTAAAAGGAAAAGGCATACGGTATGTTGGCAATAATATTCAAAAATTTGAAGAAGGTGATTTTATTTTAATTGGATCCAACCTACCTCATTGTTGGAAAAACACAGAAACCAATGAAGGCCTTGTAGAATCTATTATTTTTCAATGGGACGAAAACTTTTTAGGCAACGATTGGATTTTAAAACGTGAATTTTCCGAAATTAAAAAACTCTTGCACAAAGCGTCCAAGGGCATAAAATTTCATCCAAAGACTGCAGAAAAGCATTTAGATAGGCTAAAAAACATATTAGAACAACCTCCATTTAAAAAAATGATTCGTTTTTTAGAATTTCTGGAGGAACTAAGCCATATTAAAGAATATGAGCTCCTATGTTCTCCAAACTTCACCCCTATATTAAATAGAAAAGCAACCACTAGAATTGAAACTGTTTATCATTTTGTAAGACACAATTACGATAAAAAAATAAAACTAAACGATGTATCAAACTTGGTTTCTATGAGTGATGAAGCTTTTTGTCGTTTCTTTAAAAAATCATTCAACAAATCTTTTTTTACCTTTATAAATGAATACCGAATAAACTTAGCTTGCAAATTACTTTCTGAAACGAACAAGCAAGTAAGACAAATTGCTTACGAATGCGGTTATGAAAGCTTGCCTTTCTTCTACAAGCAATTTCAAAAATTTATGAATTGCTCGCCATTGGTATTTAAAAAATCTTACTTGAAGGTTAATCCTTAGCTTAACAAACTTTATATTTTTCACAATAAAAAACATCTGTAACCTAATTAAAGACACTTGTAGCATTTGAGGGCTGTTCAATGAGCTAATTTTATTTAAATTTTAAATTCATTATTATGAAATTCAAATTAATATTTGCTTACCTCTTGTTAACTACATTTTTGACATATTCGCAAGACCTAACTATTCCTCCAAAAAATTACGTAGATTCTGTTAACATAGAAAATGCTATTATTAGAAGCAACAATAAATTCCCACTATCAGATCAAGACAATTCTAAGCAATGGGAGTTATTAAAAAAATATTCTGATGAATTTGATGGTAAAAAGATAGATAAAAAAAGATGGTATCCTAATAACCCTAAATGGAAAGGGAGACCACCTACTTACTTTCACGGATCTAATGTGAGTTTAGAAAATGGCGAATTAGTCATTAGAGTCAACAAACACGGTAATGAAAAATTACCTGCTAAATTTACACATACCACTGGATTTATTAAAAGTAAGCAGCAATTTTTATATGGTTATTTTGAAGCTGAAGTAAAATTAATGGATGCCCCATGGGTATCAGGTTTTTGGATGACCAATGTAAGTAAGGATTGGTGGACTGAAATTGATATTTGTGAAAATGCACCTGGTTTACATTATAATAGACATGATTTAAATTCTAACATTCATGTTTTTAGGACTCCAAAAAACAAAGGAAATATTAAAAAGCATTTTTCAAGAACAAAAAAATATTTTTTCCCTAAAGAACTACAAGCAGATTATCATGTTTGGGGTTTAGAGTGGACACCCGAGTTTATTCGCTTCTATATTGATGGCATCCTGTTTAGAGAAGCCAAAAACACGCATTGGCACCAACCTTTGGAAGTGAATTTTAATTGCGAATCTAATAAATGGTTCGGTGCGCTTCCAGATGATAATCGTTTAGATGGTGAATATCATGTTAAGTATTTTAGGGCTTGGAAACAAAAACAATAGATTAGATGCAAAAGTTTTTATTTACTGTTCGTTTTAAAATGTTAAGGTTACTTATAATTATGTGCATTTTTGGTAGTTGCAATAAAACCGACACAAGTAGTTATAAAAATGACCTGGAACTAATAAAGGAACACACCAATTTTATTGAGCTTACCACCAATGATGGTAAATCCAGACTTATAGTTTGTCCAAAATATCAAGGAAAAATTATGACGAGTACCTACGGTGGCATAAATGGAAAAAGTAACGGATGGCTAAATAGAAGCGCTATAAATAAAGAAAATCTATCTGGAAAAGGACTCGGGGGTGAAGATAGAGTCTGGATTGGCCCGTTAGGTGGACAATTTTCTTTTTACAACCAGCAAATTAAACCATTGGATGAAAAGAATTGGCAGGTTCCAGCTACTTTAGAAAATATGGTCTTTAATGAGCTGTCCAAGACCAATACTCATGTATCATTGGAAAACACCTTACGATTAACCAACTTTTCAGGTAGAACTTTAAACTTAAACATTAAACGTGATATTTTCATTTTAGACAAAAACAATATTGAAGAAAACCTAAAGTTTAAATTAAATCCTGCTATTGATTTTGTTGCTTACGATAGTTCTCATACTCTTAAAAATATAGATTCTGTTAGCTGGAAAAAAGAAACAGGTTTAGCGTCTATATGGAGTGCTGGTATGTTTAAAGGTAGTGATAACACTACGGTTATTATTCCTTTAAAAAATAACGGATCCATAGCCGATATATACAAATACATGGGACCTCTAGATGCCAAAAGGCTATATACAAAAAACAAAACATTGCTTTATAAAACGGATGGCAAGTACAGAAGTAAAATTGGGATTCCACATAAATTTGCTCCAGAAATTTACGGCTGCTACTCTAAAGACCTACAACGGTTAACTATTATTCAATATCGAAAAACAAATGACAGCCTTTACTTTAATTCGAATGCTTTTGTTCAAAAAAAACCATATCAAGGTGAAGTTATTCCTATTTACAATAATGGTACTATGGATTATTCTGCTACAAATGAAATCAGCTTTTTTGAATTAGAATCAACTTCGGCAATGAAAGAATTACAACCTAATGAAACCATAGAACATTTTCATAGAGTTTATCATTTCTCTGGAAGTTTTGATGAATTAAACCATATCTCTGAAACGTTATTAAGCTTTGAACTTAATCAAATCAAATAATTTTAGTAGATAAATCCCATATTAAAAACACACCTTAATTAAAGTTCTTTCATTTTAGTTGTTAAGTATCTTGATTGCCTTTTCAATACCTCCATCAATATTTTTACTAAAATCATCATTAAATAAGAAAGGTACTCTATTTTCAGCTACAGGCCCAACCCCGATGCCTTCATATACAACACCATTCATATCGCTATATATTTCATTAGACAGACCTATTATCGCTCCATTGGGCAGCGCATGTGTTAATATATCTGAAAATCCACCGTTGGTATTCTCCCCTACTATAGTTACATAAGGTAAATCTTTTAAATATAAAGCAAAGATTTCAGCAGCACTTGCTGTCAAAGGACTAGTAAGCAAAACGATATCTTGATTAAATTGAAAATCGCCTTTTGGACTTAACGAGATTATTTGATCTTCTGTAAAGCTATCACCTAACCTTGCCTTTTTTGAAAAAGCTATATGTTCTTGGTTCGTGAAACGCGATGCAATATCTGATGAAACTTTATCAAAGCCCCCTTGATTAAAACGGACATCTATTATCATCTTAGACACTCCCGATTTTTTAATATCATTCATAATATTGTCCAATAATGAATTTAATGTGGTTAATTCATTACTTAAATCAGAACCATATCCAGCCATTCCAAAAATATTCAAATATGCTATATCTCCATTTATGAAGCCCCACCACATATTTTCTTCACTGTCTTGTTGAAATGTTCCGTCTAAATATTTATCTATAATGACTCTTGATTTTTGTTCCAAAATTGTATACAAATCATCCTCATTTTCTATGGTAAATTCGCCACTTAAATTAGTGTTCAATCGTTCAATCAAACTTGGTAAACCAGCTTCAATCTCAATATCGTTTTTTTCATCATTAATACTTACATGTCCATCTTTAAACAAGAGTACCAAATCTTCTAAAACATCATAAAAATTATCTTCTGTAATCTGGTTACCAAAGTTTTTATAGTCTGTCCAGTTGACCTCTCTTAACTCAAAAAAGGCGTAGTAATCATTAAAAAAAGCCCAAAAATGATCGAAATTAACCTTTGGATCATCTGTATTTGAAATATGTTCAGGAAGACAACTATTCTCCAAATTAGGCAAACGGGTAAGCTTAAGTTTAGAAAGTGATTGTTGAGAAGTTACAATGAGTTTATTTGGATTAACCATCTGTACTTTAAAACCTGATTCTTCCAGATTAAAATCATTATTTAAAATAGAACATCCTGCTGAGGATCTATTATAGATCATATTTTTATCGTCTGTAAGCTCTAGAATATACCCCTTTTCTGCTATGAGCCAAAATCCATTTATTGAACCCTCAGAAGGCGGTATATATATTCCATCATTATCTGATTTACAAGCAAAACAATAAAGTAATAAAAGGCATAAAGAAGACCTCGTTATTGTTTTTAAGACTTTCTTTTTCTTCAAAATAGGTAATTTCATAATCTTGATTTTTTAAGTTAATGATTGATACCCCTATTGACAATTAAAGAATCAATGGGTTGCAAATAAAATGGATTAAAAAAGAAATTGTAAAAAGTATTTATAAGTAGTTAATAATAAATTTGGTAGGGTACTTTTCATAAGTAATAAACCAGTATTCCGATTATCTGTAAAATAAAAACAAAATATGTTCTATTTCCTATAACAAATGTTCAATAAACAGAACTTAACTCATATGGTATCTTATAATTATTTAAATTTATAAACTATCAATCATTACTTCCATAAATGAAACACATTACAATACTAATTGTCTGCCTACTAACATTAATTTCATGCTCCAATGAAAAAACAGTTAAAATAGAATACGATACTTCTATACCTCAAATTGGTTTTGCTGTAACAGATTTAACAAAAGCACTACAATTAAAATCTTATAAAATAGTCCAAAATGGCAATTTAACCATCAAATTCGAACTAGAAGCAAATAGTAGCGCTCCACAAGGCTTTAAAATTGAAAAAGTATCCAATTCTGAAATCCTTATAAAATCTAGTGATATAAACGGTTTAATGTATGGTGGTTTGGAGCTTACCGAACTTATTAATATTGGGAAAAATATAAATTCAATTACTAAAGTAGAAGATAAGCCTTATATAGAGAAACGAGGAATTAAATTTAATATTCCCTTAGATGTGAGAACCTCAAGCTTTGATGATTCTGGAGATGCTGCCCAAAATAATATTGCCGACATGTGGAATCTGGAATTCTGGGAACAGTTTTTTGATAACATGGCACGACACCGTTACAATACGATTTCTTACTGGAATGCACATCCTTTCTCTTCTATGGTTAAACTAGACGATTATCCTGATGTAGCATTACAAGATGTTTGTGGGACAACGATCAAACCTCAAGAAAATGGTAACTATTGGAATGTTCCCGAAATGCCGAGTACCAAAATTATTGCCAATTTAAAAGTACTCACAAAAATGACCATTGACGAAAAGATTATGTTTTGGCAAAAGGTTATGAAACATGCAAAAAACAGAGGTATCGCTGTTTATTTTATTACCTGGAATATTTGTTTAAATGGTGCTTCGCCACCAGGTCCTAATTGGGAAAATGAAGGTCAGGTTGGAAAATATGGTATTACAAACGATTATAAAAATGACATCAGTAAAGATTATTTGCGAAAATCTGTAAAACAGTTTCTTTTAAATTATCCAGACGTTACAGGTATTGGAGTTACTGCTGGTGAAAACATGCGGACTCCTATGAATGATGATGACAAGGAAAAATGGCTCTGGGAAACTTATGGTTTAGGCATTTTAGATGCCAAAGAATTACAACCTGATAGAACAGTAAATTTTATCCATCGTTTTTGGTGGACAGACATGAAAATAGTAAATAAATACTGGGATAACTACCCAGATCCTTTTGAGATGAGTTTTAAATATGCTAAAGCCCATATGTATTCTGCCGTAGACCCACCTTTTTACAAACCATTTGCCGAATGGATGAAAACAGAAAATTTAAAGTCCTGGTGGAATCTTAGAAATGATGACATCTTTATTCATCGGTGGGGAGATCCACAATTTGCCAGTGATTTTATTAAACATTTACCTTTTAACCAAACTGCTGGTTACCACATGGGATCGGACGGCTATGTTTGGGGCAGGGAATTTATTAGTAAACAACCTGCTACTCCAAGACAATTAGAAATTGATAAACATTGGTACAATTTTATGCTTTGGGGAAGGCTAGGATACAACCCCGATATTCCAGAAGATAGATTTCAACAAATCTTAGCTTCAAAATACCCAGAAACCGATGCCGAACTATTAATGAGTACTTGGGCAGAAGCCTCTAAAATAATACCACAAGTTACAAGGTTTGTTTGGGGAGATTGGGATTTCCATTGGCAACCAGAAGCATGTATGGAGATATGGAATGATTTAAAATCGGTTGATAAATTCAGAACCAATCCTACTATGGAAGGCAGTGGTATTTTAAATGCTTCAGACTATGTTAAAGCCATTTTAAGCGATGAAGACATAAAGTCAATAACACCTCTTGATGTTGTAAGCAATTTAACCACTTATTCAAGTAATTCAATTAAAAATGCCGATAAATTATTAGCAGGGGAAACTTCTGAAGAATTAAAACAAACATTGTTAGACATTAAATCTATGAGTTTTTTAGGCGAATATTATGCTCATAAAATCAATGCAGCTGTAGCATTAGAATTTTTTAAAAATAACGGTGAGGCCTCCCACAAAGAAAAAGCTATTGACCATCTAAAAAATGCCGTGACTAGCTGGGAAAAATATACAAATATTAATGTCCCCAGATATGAAAGGCAAAACTTTGCTCGTTTAAGAACCTTTGATTGGGAAAAACAACTTGAAACCATAAAAAAAGAAGTTGATTTTGCCAGAAACATCAAGACTTACGAGGAAGAAAAAGGCTCTAGTAAAAAATAAAATGACGGATCATGCTCAAAAGTTATGTTTAAGCAAAATCCCTAGTCAATTTTAGCTGGGAGCAGATTAGTATTTGGCTCTTTTTGTCCATCATAGTGGCCTTGTTTAATTTAACCCTCCTAAATTTCGATTTTATCGAAATTATCCTCCCTTTTAAAAGTGAGGAACAAGTCCGATTTGTATTTTCAAATACGAACTTAAACTTTAATATTATATAGTTGAATTAAGATAAAATATTATACAATGAGCAGACCTGACAGGTTTTAAAACCTGTCAGGTCTCTCTTAAACACAAATGCAGATTATGTTAAATTACTATGATTTAGCTATAGTTTTAGTTTAACATTGAAATCTTATTGATGCGACTGTTATGTCCTTAAACTTGTTTTGTTAAATATTATTTCTTTTCACAAACAACTTTTGGTATTGATTCAAAACGGCCTCTTGAAACTCTGTGAAATTTAAAAAATAAGTACCAAGTCACATTAAGTTTGTCGAAATGTTTTCTCAACTAACTAATATTTAATTGTCGGTTTCGGCGTTTCGACAAATCCTGTACCAAATGTAATAGAGGTACCAATGACAATTAATGACTTCCTAGACTGTCTTTTTTCAATTAATTCTTTTTGTATTGAAATTGTTTATCGAAACCAACTTGTCTATAGGCATCTGTATTAGGCAAAACGAACTGGTACTCATGCATTTCGTCAATAGAAATATTTAACGATTCAGCATTAAATTCCATAACGTGACCTCCAAATTTTTTGTCGTCCGAAATAAAATGCAAATGATAGCCTGCAACGTTTATATCTCCAATAAATTTAGGACAATAAAAGCCTACCATCGTACCTTCTATTTCTTCCGCCTTGAAAATAGGCCTATTCGGAATCAATACATCTAAACCTTCTTTAAAGGGAGGCTCTTGTTTGCTTAAACCCCCACACTTTATATTTTTAAATGTCCCATGAATTTTAAATCCATAAAACATATTTTTTGAAGGGAGTTGTTTGTTTATTTCAACTCTTAATGAATCGTAATTTATGGCATTGGTAATTTTAAACGATAGATCTTCATCAAAAAAAGTTGTGTTTACGTATACAATCTTATCGTCATCTTTTGCAACACTAACACGACCATCTTCAGTAGCCTTATAAGGAATCCCATCAAGCATGATTAACTCGCCGTCAAGCTTTGTGTAAGACCCTAACCCAATATCTCCTTTTGTCTTTAATTTAGACACGGTTAAATCTCCTTCAAAAACTTTATTCACAAAAGCGTACCATATGGAATAATGATAAAACAAATCGCGATTCATGCTTGTTTTTTCTATTACAACTGGGGTATCGGCTATTTTGGTATCATTTTTACAGGCACTACATAAAATAAGTGTTAAAAAAGTGCAACTAAAAAGTAGAAAGGGCGTTTTTTTAAATATCATTTTTCTTGGTTTATATTCTTTTGACATAAGCATAATAAGCTACATTTTCTTCTCCTTTAGAATTTGTGAAATTAGCTGTGAATTTAGTTTTTCCAGATTTTAAATGCACTTTAAAATCTGCTGATTTATCGGTGCTTGCAACCTGAATAGTTTCGTTTATTTGATCTCCTATCGTTATAGATGCCTTTACAAAATTTAAATTAGCTCCTTCAGGGATATCAAACTCTAACCCTGGAAGCTCCTCTGTAGCTACTTTAGATACAGATGTATTTATTAATAAATCTGATTCTTCAGGGTATCTTCTTAGAGAAATCTCATAATCGCCTTCATGCTTTACATCAATACTCCAATACCCCGATCCTATTTTTCCTTTTCTTATCTGAATTTGGTTCCAAGGATAATCTTCTTTAGCGGAATGCACATCATGAGCTGTTAAGATTACAGGATTTTCTTCCTCAACCCCAATTTTAAAGAAGATTTGCTCATTAAATTTACCAGATATACGGGTCCACCATTTTTCGTAGAAATTCCGCATATCCGCTACTCTTTCTGGATATTTGGATGCCACATCATTTGCTTGCCCCTTATCATTCTCAATATTGTAAAGTTCTGTTCCATTAATCAATCGCCATTTATTTTGCATGACCGAAGAATTTTTCCACTTTTTTGGAACTTCTAAGCGTTGTGAATCTGTAACCAACATTCTATTATTTGTACCTGTGGAATCTGAAAACATGGAGACTAGACTTTGTCCATGAATCTCTAAATGATTTTTAGCTAATTTTAAGTCGCACAACTCGGCCAACGTTGGTAAAATATCTATTTGGGCTGTTAGCTCGTTAATGTCTTTTGAGATGTTAATATTTCCATTCTTCCAATGAATAAAAAATGGGACTCTATGGCCACCTTCATATTCACTACCTTTTACACCTCTCATTTCTGCATTAAACCCTGTCGTTTTTCCATTTCTATTATAATACCCCGAAGATGTACCATTATCTGTCATGAAAATTAAAATCGTATTATCAGCAATATCCAATGCCTTCAAAGTACTTCTTAATTTTCCAAAATTGTCATCAACATTAGTAATCATTCCGTAAAAACGTTTTTGAGTATCTGCTAAAATAGCATCACTCAAATCCTTATACATATTATAATAATGTACAGGAACATTGTAAGGCCCATGAGGTGCATTTGTTGATATGTAACAAAAAAAAGGCGTTTCTTTATTCGATTCTATAAACTTGATTGCTTCCTCGAAAAATACATCTGTGCAATAGCCATCATACTTAACAGGTTTTCCATTTTTAAAATATGTATCATCAAAATAATCATTCCCCCAATAATCTGGTGTTTGTTGTACACCACCTCCATAGTGCATGACTGTTTCCTGAAATCCACGATCATGAGCTCTAAACGGGTAATTATCTCCCATATGCCATTTTCCAAAAGCGGCTGTTGCATAACCATTTTCTGTAAACATATCTGCCATCGTCTTTTCATCTTCTCTTAATAGCGACCTCCCTCCAACGGTATGCCATACTCCTGTACTATTGGCAAATCTTCCCGTCATCAAAGCCGAACGCGTTGGTGCACAGGTGGGATTAACATGAAAATCTGTTAAATGATAACTTTCATTATAAAATGCATCAATATTTGGTGTTTTAATAATTTGGTTTCCATGTACTCCAATGTCTCCATAACCTTGATCGTCTGTAATGACTAAAATCACATTAGGTTTTTTAGTTTTCTTTATTACCTCTTCATTTTTTGTTTTACAACTTGTAAAACTCAAAACGATGAATATGATCACTATTTTAATGGACTTTTTCATTAAAGTATGCTTTATATTAATATTTTTCCATGGTATTTAATTCCGGAGAACCGCCTCTATTACCACAACCAGAAGCAATATATATGTGTTTATTGAATAATAGGGCCCCAGTACCATGCCTTCCCTGTAATAAAGAAGGATAAGTACGCCATGTATAATCTCTGGTATTTAAGGCTTCTACATCATTATGTGCTGTTGTTTGGTTAGCAGACTCGCCTCCAATTACCAATACGTCATCATTATATAACAGTGCTATATTACCCGCACGTTGAGTAGGAATTTCTTTTTCTAATGTTATCCATGTATTTTTCTTTATGTCATATACATCAACCTCTGCTACGGTTTCCTTAAATGTTGCATGCGGTGCTTTAGATAATCGCCCTGCCAACACATAAATCTTATTATCATTTTCTACAGCTTGAAAATGGTCTCTTGCTCTTGGAGCATCTGGAAGTATTTTCCATTCCCCAGTTTTAAGATTATAGCTATCTAACCATTTTTTATGTCCGCTTATATGTCCATTGCTAATACCACATGATAAATAAACGACACCATCTTTAATAATATTCCCCGTAGAACCTCTTAACCTGTCTTTAGGAATTGAGTCTCCCTTTACCCAACTATCTGTTGTTGTATTGTATATATAAACATGCTCAACAGGGGTCTCGGCAGGATACTTCCCAGTTAGTGCACCTATTATATATATGCTATCTTTAAATACGATGGGTTGGAAATGATGAAATTCAATAGGAGGTTGTTTACCTGAAGTCCATTTTTGAGTTTTTGTATCAAAAATACTAATAGGCCTTATACCTCTTCCTCCTAATAAATAAAACTTATCCCCTATATTTACAAAAGCTGCTTCATGCCTTGCTATAGGTACAGAAGCATCAGATGCTACAACTAGATGCCATGTTTTCTGGTGTTTGGAATCGACTTCTTTATATCCCTTACAAGACAAAATAAAGAAAAGCAATAATATTAAAATCCTGTTCCTTTTAAACATACTTTTAATTTTATAAATGTTAAGCTCTCAATATAAAAAATAAAACTACGTAATATCGTCTTTAATGTTTATTTAATATGCGCTTTAATGTATATCAAATGTCTTTTTTAGTACCATTTGGCATACATTATGGTACAATCATATTAATTGCTCATTATAAACTTTAAAACTTATGTAGTCAATAATAATTTTATTTCAATAAATCATACAAATAAAAAACATAGTATACGAAGGAAAAATAGTCAAAACAGAGTCAATATACTTCAGAAATATATTGGTCTAGATCATACATTAAAATTAATTTTGAAGATACTCTAAAAGCAATTTTAGAAGACGAAAACGGCAAAAATTGCTTCAACATCATTAACGACAATACTTCGCTTGAAATGTTGAGTTTAAATCTAGGAAAAAAAATTCATATACTCACCAAAAATTTAGACCTTCGAAAACAATTGAATTGACTAAAAGAAATGGGGGAAGTTATGGAACGACTCGTTTTCATAGAAAATTTGGCAAACATGATCTTATCTACTCAAAGTCCTTTTTTATCATATTTTTTATTTAGTAAATCATTTAAACAAAAAAGTATTGTTATTCAACATCATAGCCAATACATTTTAACAGTCCTAAAAGAATAAAAACCCATTTGTTATATAGTTTTCAACATTCGACACGTCATAAAACCCAATAAAATTAGACTTTAGCAGCAGAAATTATGAGTGTATTTAAATAAACTCTAACCATAAATCATATTAAATAAAATACCTTATGGCTTTTAAGCAAAAACATTTATCATTAATACTTCTTCTCGTTTTTTTGGTTTCTTGTGGATCAAAAAATGATAAAAAACTAGCAGAAGTAGTTGCAAAAGATTCTCTTCAGGTTTTTCAACCTAATTGGGAATCTATTAAAAAACATTACAAAGACCCAGAGTGGTTCAACAATCAAAAATTTGGAATATTCATACATTGGGGTGTTTATTCAGTTCCTGCTTTTGGATCAGAATGGTATCCACGCCGTATGTATATGGATACTGCAACATTCAGTGCCCAATTAGATCCAGGAAAAGCAGGTCCTAATGCTGCTTATCTTCATCATAAAAAAACATGGGGAGATCAAAAAAAGTTCGGTTATAAAGATTTTGTGCCCATGTTCAAAGGCGAAAAATTTAATGCGGCGGAATGGATCGATTTATTTAAAAAATCAGGAGCTAAATATGTTGTCCCTGTGGCGGATCATCATGATGGGTTTGCCATGTACAAATCGAATACCACACGTTGGAATGCTGTAGATATGGGGCCAAAAAGAGACATTATAGGGGAACTCTTTAAAGAAGGTCGAAGTAAAGGTTTAATTATGGGAGCTTCTTCTCATTATGCTTTTAATTGGTCTTTTTACAATAAAAAAGATCATTTTGACACGACAGATCCTGAATATGCAGATTTATACTCTCCAAAAGGAAAAGATTTAACAGAACCTGTTTCTGATGAGTTTAAGAAAAAATGGTGGGATAGAACGGTAGATTTGATTGATAATTACCAACCAGATATTCTTTGGTTCGATTTTTATTTAGATATTCCCGACTATAAAGATATGCGTCCTAAAATTGCTGCTTATTATTACAATAAAGGTATTGAATGGGGTAAAGAAGTTGTTCTTCAAGACAAGAATTTCGATCATGATGCATTTCCTGAAGGCACTGTTATTTATGATCTAGAAAGAGGTAAACTGCCTGGTATTAGAAAGTTGCCTTGGCAAACAGATACCTCAATAGGCAAGAACTCTTGGAGTCATGTTTCAAACTGGGAATCTAAAACCGCAAATCAATTAATTGACGACTTAGTAGACATTGTATCTAAAAACGGGAACCTATTGTTAAATGTTGGTCCCAAAGCTGATGGTACGATACCAAATGATCAAAAAGACATCTTACTGGAAATAGGTCATTGGTTATCAATTAACGGAGCTGCTATATATGATACAAAATATTGGAAAGTATTTGGTGAAGGTCCAACAGAAGTGAGTAAAGGACATCACTCTGAAGGTGACAATAAAGAATTTACAGGACAAGATATTCGTTTCACACAAAAAGACGGAAAATTATATGCCATTATGATGGCCTGGCCTGAGAACAATAAAGTTACCATCAAATCAATTAAAAAGAGTGATGATCCTGTTTCCAAGATTAAAATGCTTGGAAGTGACGCAGAAATAAAATGGTCTCAAGACGATAATAGTCTAACTGTTGAGATGCCTCATGAGAAACCTTGTGATCATGCATTTGTACTTGAAATACTATGTAATTAACCTTATAATCATTTAGTTTTTTGTTTGTTTAGTAAAAAGAGGGTGCACTAAAAATGCACCCCTTTTCTTGTTAAATCAAAATAATTCATGAAATACCTTTTTAGTATTCTATTTAGGTTTATTTTAAAAAACACTATAAATATTTTACTTTTTTATAATGCTGAACATAAACTTTAGGGGACATTAACATAAGTGCCTTAAACCTCCTATTAAAATTAGAAATATTGTTAAAACCAGATTCATAACATACTTTAGAAATATTTTTATTCCTTTCCATTAAAAGCTTGCATGCATACCCAATTCTAACCTCATTTAAGTATTCCGAAAATGATTTACCATTTACCTTTTTAAAAAGTCTGCTAAACGAAGATGGATTCATACAAGCTATTTTGGCAACATCGACAAGTGTTATTTGCTCTTTAAAATTATTAAATATATACTCGTAGGCTTTGTCTAAATTTCTATGACTCCCTTTATTAAACGAATTTATAAATCCTTTACTTGCCAAAAGTTGATACGTTTCACAATGGGCCAAATCATTTAAAACATCAATAAAACTCATCATTCTATGAAATCCGTTAAGTCCCGAAAGTGTCTTTATTTTACCTACTAATTCCGAGCCAATATTCAAGAATTTAATACCATATTTAGCCCTTTCTATCAGGTCTGAAATAGGCTTCATTTCATTAATGTTAAAAAAATCGCCTCCAAGAAAATCTTGCTTAAAATGAATGGCGATCGCCTCAGCCTTTAAATTCGATGATGCTTCAAAATATTCGTCATCGTTTAACCACATATGTGGCAAATCTTTACCTATAAGTACCAAATCTCCTTCGTCGAATTTAAGAATACTATCACCAACAAATCGAGTTCCTTTACTTTTAATAGACAAAACCAATTCTAGTTCCCTATGATGATGCCAAATTTTTAAAAAATATGGGTAACTGTGATGTGTCACAGTAAAAGTATTGTTCTTTAAATCGCTTCTATCTATAAAATGAAGCTTCATATGCGTATTATTTATTGATCTTATAATGCAATTATAACCTAAATATTTTTTTTAATGCAATTAAAGTATCAAAAAATGTCCTCTGTGAGGTAGATTTGACCTGATAATCGGTCTAATTTTGTATTCTTAATATTAATTTTTTTATGAAATACATTGTTTGCGAAAAGCCAGGAGAGTTTCTTTTAAAGGAAAAAGATGCTCCAATTAGAAAAGAAAATGAAGCTTTATTACAAATAAATAAAGTTGGTATATGTGGAACGGATCTACATGCCTACTCTGGAAATCAAGCTTTTTTTACTTACCCTAGAATTTTAGGACATGAATTGGCTTCAGAAGTTTTAGAAATAGGAGAAAATCCACAGGGTATAAAAGCTGGCGATAAAGTAGTTGTCATGCCTTATGTTAGCTGTGGAAAATGTATTGCATGTAGAAATAGTAAAACAAATTGCTGCACCAATATTACAGTACTTGGAGTACATGGTGATGGCGGTATGCAAGAACAAATAACTGTTCCTACTAATATTTTACTTCCCGCGAACAACCTGTCTAATGATGAGATGGCCATCGTAGAGCCTTTAGCAATTGGAGCTCATGCTGTTAGAAGAGCCGATATTAAAAAAGGTGAGTTTGTAGTTGTTATAGGTTGTGGCCCCATAGGAATTGGCATCATGAAATTAGCGCAGATAGCTGGAGCTAAAGTTATTGCTTTAGACCTAAACGAAGATCGTTTACAATATGCAAAAGACAAAATAGGTGTTGATTATACCGTAAATGTTAGTAAAGATCCTGTAGAACAAATCACAGAAATCACTAATGGTGATATGGCAACTGCTGTATTTGATGCATCTGGACATAAAGGTGCTTTAGAAACTGGACCAAATTATATGTCACATGGTGGCAGATTTATATTAGTAGGTCTCTCAAAAGGAGAATTAACTTACAACCATCCAGTAGTTCATTCTAAGGAAATGACATTGATGTGCAGCAGAAATGCCACCACAGAAGATTTTGAACATGTAATAAGTGTTCTAGATCAATTCCCTACAGATTCTTTCATTACACACAATGTCCCTTTTACAGAAATGATAGAAAATTTTGATAGTTGGCTAAACCCAGAAACTGGTGTGATTAAAGCGACTGTAAATTTTAATTAAGAATATAAATGTCTAAGAATTACGTTCAGATAGATCCCAAAGACAATATTATTGTAGCTATCACACCTCTTGAAAAAGGAACCGTTACAACAATTCAAGGTGTCGATATTATCCTAAAAGAAAATATAAAACAAAAGCACAAGTTTGCTTTGCATGATTTTGCTGTAGGTGATGAAATTTTTATGTACGGAGTACTAATCGGCAAAGCCATAGAACCCATTCAAGCAGGGTGTGCAATCACCATTAATAATGTAAAACATGCCTCTGCCGAATTTCAAGATTCAAAAGAAAAATTTACCTGGAAAGCTCCCGATGCTTCAAAATTTGAGGGTAGAACATTTAATGGGTATCACAGAAAAGATGGCAAAGTAGGCACGGGAAACTATTGGTTAGTTATTCCATTAACCTTTTGTGAAAATAGAAATGTTGATGTTTTAGAAGGGGCACTTTCTGAAAAATTAGGATACGAAACAAAAAAAGACTTTGCTGTAGATACAGAAGCCTTGGTCAATCAATATAAAGCAGGAGCCTCAAAAGATACTATTTTAAACACCCCTATCATTACAACTAAGGAAGAAATGACTAAAAATCGAACCTTCCCTAATGTTGATGGTATTAAATTTTTAAAACATGATGGTGGTTGCGGTGGTATTCGTCAAGATTCTGAAACACTTTGCAAACTATTGGCGGGCTATATTTCGAACCCTAACGTTGCTGGAGCTACTATTTTCAGTTTAGGGTGCCAAAATGCACAGATAGACATGCTTCAAGATGCCTTAGATGCCATTAGCCCAAACTTAGACAAACCCGTTCATTATTTAGAGCAACAACGAAGTGAAAGTGAACGAAAATTAATTGAAGAGGCTGTTAAGCATACATTTTTAGGGTTAATTGAAGCTAATAAAATAACAAGACAACCAGCACCTTTAAGTAAATTGGTATTAGGCTTAGAGTGTGGTGGTTCTGATGGGTTTTCAGGAATTTCTGCAAATCCAGCTTTAGGCTATGCATCCGATTTATTAGTAGCACTTGGGGGAAGCCCTGTTCTATCAGAATTTCCAGAATTGAATGGTGTAGAGCAAGAAATTATTAATCGCTGTGAAACAGAAGAGGACTCTAAGAAATTCTATGATTTAATGCGCGCTTATTCTGCCGCAGCAGTAGCTGTAGGATCTGGGTTTGAAAACAACCCTTCTCCTGGAAATATAAAAGATGGTTTAATTACAGACGCTATGAAATCTGCTGGAGCCGCTAAAAAAGGGGGTACATCTCCAGTGACTCAGGTTTTAGATTATACCGAGCAAGTAACAAAACCAGGCTTAAACTTATTATGCACCCCTGGAAACGATGTAGAGTCCACTACTGGCTTAGTGGGATCTGGATGCAATATTGTCGTATTTACAACTGGTTTAGGAACCCCTACAGGAAACCCTGTATCACCTGTTCTAAAAATGTCCAGCAATACCCATTTGTATGAAAGAATGAATGACATTATCGATATAAATGCAGGTACCGTAATTAGTGGAGAAGATACCATTGAATCTATGGGCGAAAAAATATTGGACCATATTATTAAAGTTGCTAGTGGCGAAGTTGCCTCAAAAGCAGTATTACACGGAAACAACGATTTTATCCCTTGGAAAAGAGGGGTTTCATTGTAGACTTCTAATTTTGGAATTACAATTAAAAAAGTTAAAAATTAATAGCTAAAAGCTAACAAAATGAATTCATTAAATAGAAAGACGGCTAAAACGAATACATATACAGAACGCATTATTCAATTTGGAGAAGGGAACTTTTTAAGAGCCTTTGCCAATTGGATGATTCATGAAATGAATAAAAAAGCAAATTTTGATGCTGGTGTTGTAGCCATACAACCTATCGATCAAGGTTTAATTAAAATGTTGAATGATCAGGATGGCTTATATACATTATATCTAAACGGTATTAAAAATGGACAGGCTATTAGTGAACATGAAATTATCGATTGTATTCAAAGAGGAATCAACCCTTACGAAAACTATACAGATTATTTAGCAAATGCCGAAAACCCAGATTTACGCTTTGTCATTTCTAATACAACTGAAGCTGGAATAGCTTATAATGTTGATGACAAATTAGAAGACACGCCACAATCTAGCTTTCCAGGAAAATTAACCGCTTTATTATACAAAAGGTTTCAAACTTTTGGAGGTGCCTCAAATAAAGGCATGATAGTAATTCCTTGCGAATTGATTGATAAAAATGGAGACCATTTGAAGAAAATTGTTCTACAATATGCTGCCGACTGGAATTTGGGAGATGCCTTTGTTGAGTGGATTCATGAAGATAATATTTTTTGTAATACTTTAGTAGACAGAATTGTTCCAGGATATCCAAGAGATAAAATGGATGCTATTACAGAAGAATTGGGTTATAAAGACAATCTGGTTGTTGAAGGCGAGCAATTTCATTTATGGGTTATTGAAGGACCTGCTTCTGTAAAAGAAGAAATTCCTGCTGAGGCATGTGGATTAAATATTGTATTTACAGACAATATGGAACCGTACAGAACACGTAAAGTAAGAATCTTAAATGGTGCGCATACAACCTTAGTTCCTGTTGGGTATTTATACGGCATAGACAAAGTACGTGAGTCTTTAGAAGATAATGTTGTTGGCGGTTTTTTAAAAGATGCTATTTTTAATGAAATTTGCCCGACTCTAAATCTTTCTAAAGAAGAATTAGATCAGTTTTCTAATGATGTATTGGATCGTTTTAGAAATCCGTATTTAGAGCATGCATTGATTAGTATTTCGTTAAATTCAACTTCAAAATACAAAACAAGAGTATTGCCATCAGTATTGGAATATATCAAGAGAAAAAATGAATTACCAAATAGATTATTGTTTTCATTAGCTTCTTTAATTGTCTTCTATAAGGGAAATAGAAATGGTGAAGCGATTGCTTTAAAAGATGATCAGTCTGCATTAGACTTTTTTGCAGCGCAGTGGGCTACAGAAGACTTGCCTGCTATAGCAAAAGCAACATTATCTAACACCGATTTCTGGGGAGTCGATTTAACAGAATTTGATGGTCTTTTAGACCTTGTAACCTATCAATTAGAAAATATCGTTGTAAATGGTATGAAACAAGCATTAAAAGCTTTGTGAAATTAAATAGTATTTTAAAATCAAAAAAAATGAAAGTCTCTTATTCAAAATTTTTAGTGTTTCTTTTTCTAATTTCTCTAGGTAGCTGTGCTCATAAAGAAGAAAAAAACAAAGAGGTCCCGGTAAAGGAAGATGTAAAAGATATATACGAAAAAGATTGGGCTTCACTGGGAAAACATAACGAGTCTCCAGATTGGTTTAAAGAGGCAAAATTAGGAATCTATTTTCATTGGGGCATCTATTCTGTACCTGCATTTCATGACGAGTGGTACCCACGCTATATGCATTTAGAGAACCATAGGGTTTACAAACATCATGTCGAGACATACGGACATCCCTCTGAGTTTGGATACCATGACTTTGTACCCATGTTCAAAGCAGAACAATTCGATCCAGAAAAATGGGCTACATTATTCAAAAAAGCAGGTGCTAAATTTGCAGGTCCAGTAGCAGAACATCATGATGGGTTCGCTATGTGGGATAGCGAAATCACACCTTGGAATGCCATGGACAAAGGTCCTAAACGTGATGTGACTGGTGAATTAAAAAAAGCCTTTACATCAAAAGGCATGAAATTTATTACTGCTTTTCATCATGCCAGAAATTTGCAAAGAAACACAGAATTGAATGGCACTAATTGGCTGAGTCATTACCCATATATGGAAGGTATGCCTCCTACTTCTAAAGATTCTACATTAGCATATTTATACGGTAACATTCCAGCCGAAAAATGGCACAAAGAAGTTTGGTTAGGAAAGTTAAAAGAAGTTATTGATAATTACCAACCCGATATTATTTGGTTTGATTTTGTTCTGGATGCCATTCCAGAAAATTATAGAAAAGAGTTTGCTGCTTATTATTTAAACGAAGCAGAAAAATTAGATAAAGAAGTGGTTATTGTTAGGAAACAACACGATCTACCTTTGTCTATGAGTGTCATGGATTTAGAGCAGTCCCGAAAAAATGTTATTGGAACTAAAGCTTGGATGACAGATGCCACCATTAGTAATGGAAGCTGGTCTTATAAAGAGGATTTAGGAGTAAAATCGTCAACAGATGTTTTACATATGCTTATAGATATAGTAAGCAAGAATGGTGTTTTACTTCTAAATGTTTCTCCAATGGCAAGCGGAGTTATTCCAGAAAACCAAGAAAAATGCCTACTAGAAATGGGGGCTTGGCTAGAAAAATATGGAGAGGCTATTTATGGAACTGAGGCCTGGTATACTTTTGGTGAAGGACCAACAAAAGAACCTGAGGGGCATTTTGGAAACCATAAAGCCTTCCATAAAATAAAATACAGCAACAAAGATATTCGTTACACAACGAAAGATTATAATATCTATGGTATTGTTATGGGAGACATCGTACCAAATAAAGAAATCTTATTAACGGCTTTTGCAAAAAAGAATATAAAAGACAATGTAAAAATAGAGTCTGTTTCTATACTAGGAAGTGATGAAAAAATAGAATGGTCTATCGATACAAAAGAAGGTTTAAAAGTAAAACTTCCCTCAAAAGTAGTAGATGAAATGGCCACAGTAATTAAAATAGAAATATCTGCATAAAAATGATCATAGATTCTCATCAGCATTTTTGGAATTATGAACCAGTAAAACATGAATGGATTGACGATAGCATGTCTGCGATTCGCAAAGATTTTTTACCCGCTGATTTAAAAAAGGTATACACTGAGAATGGTATTGATGGTTGTGTAGCTGTGCAAGCAGACCAAACACTTGCTGAGACAGATTTCTTATTAGATTTAGCTTCTAAAAATGATTTCATTAAAGGTGTTGTCGGTTGGGTAGATTTAAGAGTTTATAATCTTGAAGCGGTTTTAGAAATTTATAAAGAAAATGAAAAACTAAAAGGCTTTCGACATGTTGTACAAGGCGAAGAAGATTCTAATTTTTTACTGCGCCCCAACTTTTTGAAAGGAATCTCTATTTTAGAAAAACACAATTATACATACGATATTTTGGTGTTCCCGCATCAATTAGGAGCGGTTTTAGAATTTGTAAAACAATTTCCAAACCAAAGATTTGTAATCGATCACATTGCTAAACCCTACATAAAAGATGGTTTTTATGAAGGATGGGCTGTTTTGATGAAAGAAATTGGAAAATATGAAAATGTATATTGCAAATTATCTGGAATGATAACAGAAGCTGATTTTAATACATGGACATCAGCACAAATACATCCGTATATGAATCTAATCCTAGAAGCTTTTGGATCAGAAAGAATCATGTTCGGGTCAGATTGGCCCGTTTGTTTGGTTGCAGGCAATTATAAAAAAGTAAAAGAATTAGTAACAGGATTTATAGCAAAAATGGGGACTACAGAACAAACGGCCATTATGGGGAGTAATGCTATTAAATTTTACAGTTTAAAATAATAAAATATTTAAGAATGGATTTAGGATTAAAAGGAAAAGTAGTTGTTATAACTGGAGCTGCAGGAATTGAAGGCAGCATAGGAGAAACCATTTTACAAAAATTGGCAGATGAAGGAGCTACACCAGCTGTAATCGATAGGAATGCCAGGGGTTTTGGTTATGTTGAAAAATTGCAACAAAGAGGTATTGACGCCATATTTTGTCAGACCGATGTTACAGACCCTGAACAAATAAAAAATGCAGTTGAAACTATTTCGAAGAAATACGGCAGAATAGATGTTGTTATTAATAATGTTGGCGTGAATGATGGTGCTGGTTTAGATGCTTCATATGAAGATTTTATGAACTCATTAAAACTCAACATGATCAGTTATTTTTTAGTTGTCAAACATGCATTACCTCTATTAAAAAAATCAAAAGGAAATATCCTTAACATAGGCTCTAAAGTAGGTTTAACTGGCCAAGGAGGGACTTCAGGCTATGCTGCATCAAAAGGTGGCGTACTAGGACTAACACGCGAATGGGCCGTAGATTTAATTAAAGACCAGATTCGAGTTAATGCCATCATTATAGCTGAAAGCTGGACACCAGCCTACGACAATTGGATAAAAACACTTGAAAATGGTGAAGAGAAATTAAAATCCATTGTAAAGAAAATTCCTTTAGAAAACAGAATGACAACGCCAGAAGAAATTGCAAACACTTGCCTTTTCACCATATCAGATAGATCATCACATACCACAGGACAGTTTATATTCTGCGATGGCGGCTATGTGCACTTAGATCGATCTCTATTAACCGAATAATAAATCATTTGTTCTCTTCTTTTGAACAAAGCAACCGACTTTTGATTAAACTAAAGAATATATTTATCAACTAAACAAAACACATTACATTATGAGCAAACTAAAAAATATACCTGTCGTTCCAAAAAATTTACTGGTGCCATTTATTGCTGCAACATCAATTTTTGCGCTATGGGGTTTTGCAAACGATTTAACTAATCCAATGGTAGCCGCTTTTAAGAAAGTCATGGTACTCTCTAATAAAGAAGCTTATAACGTACAATTTGCATTTTATTTTGGCTACGGTGTTATGGCCATTCCAGCCGCTCTTTTTATTAGAAAGTTTAGTTATAAATCAGGTATTTTGCTTGGCCTTGCATTATATGCTATTGGTGCTGTCCTTTTTTACCCCGCAGCACTTGAAGGTAGCTATGCTTATTTTTTAATTTCACTATTCGTTATTACATGTGGACTTGGGTTTCTTGAGACAACATCTAACCCCTTAATTTTATCAATGGGAGATCCCTCAACAGCTACTCAACGATTAAATCTTGCTCAATCATTTAATCCAATAGGATCCCTAACAGGAATGATGATTGCAAAGTTTGTTGTGCTTGATAGAATTTTATCTGCAGATTATGATGACAGTTCTGAAATTGTTGCTCTTGGTGCCGAAAAGGCTGCAGAAATAAAAGCTCATGATTTAGATATTATTAGTACACCTTATATAGCCGTAGGTCTATTTGTTGCGGTTGTTTTCTTTATTATTTTGAAAACTAAAATCCCATCAATGGCTATGGGAGAACATTTGTCTATTAAAGAATCTGTTAATAGAATCTTTAAGAATAAAACTTATTTGTTTGGAGTAATAGCTCAAATGTTTTACGTTGGTGCACAGATTATGTGTTGGACCGCTATTTTTCAATTAGTTGAGTATATTAATGAAAGCCTGAGCGACGCAGACAAAGTAGATGGTACTTTTTGGAACATTGCCGCCATGATATTATTCGTTTCAACAAGGTTCATAGGAACTGCTTTAATGAAAAAAATAAGTCCAGCAAGAATGCTTACCTTCTTTGCTATCGCTGCTGCTGCTCTATGTGCTGGAGTGATAACAACTACTGGTATAACAAGTTTAGTTTGTTTAGTCCTAGTTTCCGTTTTTATGTCAATTATGTTCCCTACAATTTATGGACTGGCGCTTAAAGATATGGGTGAGGAAGTAAAATTAGCTTCGTCTGGATTAATAATGGCTATTGTGGGAGGTGCTTTTCTACCTAAAATACAAGCTGCTATAATGGACTTTGGAGATACAATAAACAATGAAGAAGTTTTTGGAGATGTTATAACTGGTGGGATTACAGAAATCCACTTTTCATTTATTCTACCAATGATATGTCTCATTTTTGTAGCATTTTATGGAATTTACGCATATAAAGTGAACAAAAAAGTTGCTCTTAAATAATAATATCAAAATATGAATACTACAAGACATTGCTTTTCATGCGATTTAAAAGATGATTCTAAACTAATTGCCGAATACAAAGCATACCATGCCGCTGGCAATGCATGGCCAGAAATAACTAAAAGCATTAAAGATGCTGGTATTGTTGATATGGAAATTTACTTAACAGGAAACAGAATGTTTATGATTATGGAAGTTGACGACACTTTTGATCCTGTAAAAAAAGCTAAAATGGATGCCAGCAACCCTAAAGTACAAGAGTGGGAAAACTTGATGTGGAATTACCAACAAGAATTACCTTGGGCTAAAGATGGTGAAAAATGGATTGCTTTAGATAAGGTATTTAAATTAGGAGAATAATATTTTTTAAATAAAAAAAGTTGACGATAAGAAAGAGTTACTAATTGGTAACTCTTTTTTTATTCCCTATTGTTGTCTCGTCCTAAACAACTGCTATAGTTTTTATTTATTTTTACCACTCTTGTCTTTTGCTTTCTCATAAGATAAACTTCAGCAGGAACCTACTTAAATATTAAAAAGGAAGAGATAGGTCATTGTCTTCAATCATATAAGCAAAACTTTAAATATTTATATTTTAACAAGTCAATTCAATCATTTGTGCTGTTTAGAACGTTATACCGACCTATTTAGAACATTTTAAGTACCAAGAAATACCAAGAAATTTGGCAACTTTACCTAGAATGATTAATAGCTAATCAATTTTTTGAATGATTGATATTAAAATAGAGCTACTTGCTAGCTCTATTTTTTTATCCATCGGCTAACCTTCTTTAAAAACACTTATTAAATATATCAAATTAAAAACAGTTTTTTTATATTTACAAACCAGAACAGAACAGGACAGATTTAAAAATGAAAAATAAATTTATTTTCAATATTAATCTCAACAGCGATATCCCGAAATATCAGCAATTAGTTAACGCTATTAATGATGCTTTAGCTAATAATACAATGCTTGTTGGAGACATGCTCCCTTCTGTGAATAGTATTTGCAAAGAATACAAACTTTCAAGAGATACCGTTTTTAAATCATATACCATATTAAAAGAACAGAAGGTAATAGATTCTGTTCCTAACAAAGGGTATTACGTTGCAAATGTTACTAGAAAAGTGCTTTTAGTATTAGATACATTTAAGGCATATAAAGAAGTTTTGTACCATTCTTTTATAAACAATCTTCCAGAAAATATTATAACAGACGTACAATTCCATCACTATAATATTGAAAACTTCAAAACCATATTAAACAACAGTAAAGGAAAATATTATAAATATGTTGTTATGGGCTTTGATAACGATGCTATCCCTTCTGTTTTAGATAGTTTTAGGAATGAAAAACTACTTTTAATAGATTGGAATATACATTCTAAAAAAGATAGCAATTACGTTTGCCAAGATTTTGGTGATTCATTTTTTAATGCGTTGAAAGACGCAAGGGAATCATTCAAAAAATATAAAGAAATCCATTTTGTTTATCCAAAATTCACATATCATCCAATAGAAGCTATTTCACATTTCGAAAGATATTGTAATGACTTTCAGTTTAAATACAAGGTAGTCACTAATCTAAAGGATTTCAATATTGAAAAAAATGTAGCCTATATAAGTGTTAGTGATCGTTTTTTGGGAACATTTTTGGAGCAATGTCGAAGTAATGATTTAGAACCTGGTGTAGACGTTGGCTTTTTATCATACAATGAAACACCAATGAAAAAATTTATATATAAAGGAATCTCTGTTATTTCAACCAATTTTAAAGCTTTGGGTGAGAAAGCAGCTGAATTTATTTATAAAGATGAACCCATTCAAGTATTTATACCCACAAACCTAATATTAAGAGAATCGTTGTAAACTATGTACTATATAGGATATGATTTAGGAAGTTCTTCTGTGAAAGTTGCCATTGTAAATGCAAAAACAGGAGAAAAATTAGCCGCACTACACGAACCACAAAATGAAATGGAAATTATTGCCATCCATTCAGATTGGGCAGAACAAGATCCAAATTTATGGTGGGAATATGTCTGTATTGCTACAAAAAGAGCCATTAAGGAAGCTAACATTGATGCTTCCCTAATTTCTGGAATTGGAATTTCTTACCAAATGCACGGATTGGTTGTTATTGACAAACAAGGTGAACCTGTACGCCATTCTATTATTTGGTGTGACAGTAGAGCTATTGACATTGGAAACGAGGCATTCAATAAATTAGAGCATGATGTTTGTACTACCAAGCTATTAAACTCACCAGGAAACTTTACAGCTTCGAAATTAAAATGGGTTCTTGATAATGAACCAGAATTATATACAAAAATATACAAGTATATGCTGCCCGGCGATTTTATAGCCTTCAAATTAACGGGTATTATAAATACCACAAAGAATGGTTTATCTGAAGGCATTCTTTGGGACTATAAAGATGACTCGTTAGCCGGTTTCTTATTGGAGCATTATGGAATCGCTCCTTCATTAACCCCAGATATTGTAGAAAACTTTACAAATCAAGGAACTGTTAATGAAAAAGGAGCTACCGAAACAGGGTTACCACTAGGAATCCCTGTAAACTACAGAGCTGGTGACCAGCCCAACAATGCACTTTCCCTAAATGTTTTTAACCATGGTGAAGTTGCAGCTACTGGAGGTACTTCAGGTGTTGTCTATGCGGTTACAAACACCTTGAAATCAAAAGAAGCCTCTAGAATTAACCACTTTGCACATGTAAACTATACAAAAGAAAGTCCTACTCTGGGGAAATTATTATGTATCAATGGTGCTGGAATTCAATACCGTTGGCTAAAAGATAATTTAGCCTGCAATTCATATGAAGAAATGAACAACAAAGCAAATGAAGTTCCTATAGGTTCGAATGGTGTTTGTGTTATTCCTTTTGGAAATGGTGCAGAAAGAATGCTAGACAATAAAAACATAGGGGCACATTATTGCAATTTAAATTTCAACAAACATAATGACGGGCATTTATATCGTGCAGCGCTTGAAGGCATCGCTTTTTCTTTCGTCTATGGTATGGATATTTTGAAAAATGATAATGCCACTATTAATGTGATTAGAGCTGGAAATGACAATTTGTTTCGTTCTGAAATCTTTTCGAATACAGTGGCAACTCTAATTGGACATGAGATAGAAATTTACAACACCACAGGTTCTGTAGGAGCTGCAAGGGCTGCTGGTTTAACAGATGGTGATTTTGAAAAATTTGGTGCAAACATTACTAAAAATGATCATGTAATGACTTTTGTACCTATTAAAAATAAGGCCCCTTATGTAGAAGCTTATCAAAATTGGAAAAAAGAATTAGAAATTATATTAAACAATAAATAAAATATTTTAGAGTAATATGACAACTATAGGTAACAAAGAATACTACAAAGGTATAGGCGAAATTAAATTTGAAGGAAAAGAATCCGACAACCCGTTAGCATTCAAATACTACAACCCAGATCAAGTTGTTGCAGGAAAAACGATGCGAGAGCATTTTAAATTTTCTGTAGCTTACTGGCATACATTCTGCGGACAAGGGTCTGATCCTTTTGGTCCTGGAACACAAAATTTCGAGTGGGATCAAGCTACAGATCCTCTACAAGCTGCCAAAGACAAAGCAGATGCTGCTTTTGAATTCATTACTAAAATGGGATTTGGCTACTACTGTTTCCACGACTATGATTTAATTCAAGAGGGGCCCTCTTTTGCCGAATCTGAAAAACGATTATTAACAATTACTGATTATCTTAAAGAAAAACAAGCTGCTTCAGGCGCTAAGTTACTTTGGGGTACGGCTAATTGTTTTTCTAATCCCCGTTATATGAACGGAGCTGCTACAAATCCCGATTTCGATGTGGTAGCCAGAGCTGGTGGTCAAATTAAATTGGCCCTGGATGCAACAATTGCCCTAGGTGGTGAAAACTATGTATTTTGGGGAGGACGAGAAGGTTATATGTCTTTATTAAATACAGACATGGGACGTGAATTAGATCATATGGGACGCTTCTTAAATATGTGTAGAGATTATGCACGTGCACAAGGGTTTAAAGGAAACTTTTTTATAGAGCCTAAGCCTATGGAACCTTCTAAACACCAATATGATTTTGATTCTGCTACCTCTATAGGGTTCTTAAAAGAGTACGGGTTAGATACAGATTTTAAAATTAATATCGAAGTGAACCACGCTACTTTAGCGCAGCATACTTTTCAACATGAGTTAGAAGTTGCTGCAAAAGCAGGCATGTTAGGAAGCTTAGATGCTAACCGAGGTGATTACCAAAACGGATGGGATACAGATCAATTTCCAAACAATATCCAAGAAACCACTGAAGCCATGTTGGTGTTTTTAAAAGCAGGAGGTTTACAAGGCGGCGGTGTTAATTTTGATGCAAAAATTAGAAGAAATTCAACAGATTTAGAAGATGTTTTCCATGCGCATATTGGTGGTGCAGACACTTTTGCCAGAGCGCTATTAATTGCCGATAAAATTATAACATCTTCACCTTATGAAAAACTAAGGACAGAACGTTACAGCTCCTTCGATTCAGGAAAAGGATTAGAATTTGAAAAAGGAAACTTGAATTTAGAAGATCTATATAAAATAGCTCAAGAAAATGGCGAATTATCTCTAAAAAGTGGAAAACAAGAATTGTTTGAGAACATTATTAATCAATATATCTAATCAACAAAATTATAAACTATGAAGAATAATTTTTTAGCTGCACAATCGGTACTGGAAAATTTAGACTGGGTCGTGCTAGGCATTTATTTTCTAGCTCTTGTTGCAGTAGCCGTATGGGTGGTATTGCAAAAAAACAAGAATACCGAGGATTATTTTTTAGCAGGGCGAAACGTAGGCTGGTTTGTTATTGGAGCTTCAATTTTTGCTTCCAATATTGGATCTGAGCATGTCGTAGGTCTTGCTGGAACAGGTTTTGAATCTGGAACCCCTATGGCACATTACGAGCTTCATGCTTGGATTGTATTATTATTAGGCTGGCTATTTTTACCATTTTATATTAGAAGTGGTGCCTTTACAATGCCCGAATTCTTAGAAAAACGTTTCGATTCGCGATCCAGATGGTTTTTATCTTTATTCTCATTAGTTGCATATGTACTTACTAAGGTATCTGTTACAATATATGCAGGTGGTATTGTTGTTTCAGAATTACTAGGAATTCCGTTTTGGTATGGCGCTATAGGCATTGTAGTCTTTACAGGGATTTATACCGTTATTGGTGGTATGAAGGCAGTAATATATACAGAAACATTACAAACCGTTATCTTAATATTAGGGTCTATAATTATCACTTATTTAGGATTGCAAGAAGTTGGAGGATGGTCTCAACTTAGAGAAACAGTTACAGCAGTAAGTCCAGACCACTTTAATATGTGGAGACCCATGAGTGATCCTAATTTTCCATGGACTGGATTGTTAATAGGAGGAACCATTGTGGGTATTTGGTATTGGTGTACAGATCAATATATCGTACAAAGAACATTAGCTGCGAACAATATTAAGATAGGACGAAGAGGTGCTATTTTTGGTGCCTATTTGAAATTATTGCCTATTCTAATCTTTTTAGTACCTGGTATAATTGCCTTTGCTTTATCCATACAAAACCCAGAAGTTTTTTCTGTTGAAAAAGCAGATAGGGCATTCCCTATGCTTGTAAAAACGCTGTTGCCTGTCGGTTTAAAAGGATTGGTAGCTGGTGGTTTAATGGCCGCATTAATGAGTTCTTTGGCTTCTGTATTTAACTCTTGTTCTACCATATTTACTATTGATATTTATAAAAAATTAAAACCTCATAAATCTGAAAAGTCTTTACTTATTACAGGTAAGGTTGCAACAGGATTTATTGTAATATTAGGCATTATTTGGATTCCTATTATGGAAAAAATTGGAGGCGGCGTGATGTATCAATACCTTCAAAATGTACAATCGTATATAGCACCACCAGTAACAGCAGTCTTTTTACTTGGTATTATATGGAAACGTGTAAATGCTTCAGCAGCAATTACGACATTACTTGCTGGATTAGGATTATTAATTATACGACTGGCTTCCGAAATTTATTACCAACCTCAAATAATTGCTGGAGAGCATATAGATAGTTTTATTTATAGTTTTGCAACCATTAATTTTGCTCATATGGCCATTTTCATGTTTATCTTTTCTGTAATACTTTGTATTTCGGTAAGTTTAGCAACTACAGCACCAGACTATAGTCTTATTAAAGGGCTTTCATTTGGCACGCTTACAGATGAACAGAGAACTGCTAATAAAAATAGTTATGATCGCATAGATGTAGTCTTATCGGTCGTTCTTGTTTTATTAGTGATTGGTGTACTTAGCTATTTTACAGGATGATAATTTATATGAGTTCGATGAATACTGAAGTTATTATTTTGGTAATAATTATAACTATCGCTCAAAAAAGAACCCTTTTGAATACATGTATTCAAAAGGGTTCTTCAATTAGAAAGGGATTATTTTAATTTTTAATTAACTGACTCTTTGTTTTTCTTTCATTTTTTCCAACAACATAAGCTCATGTTTAATTTCTTCTTTTCGTTTATTAAACTTACGAAACTTCTCTTCTCTAATCTCTTGATTTTTAAGACGCTGCTGACGTCTTAATTCTTCTTTCTGAGCATCTCTTTTTTTTGCTCTATTAAGTCTAATTTTTTCCATGGCTACCGACATATACGAGTAACCATACATACTTAAAAATAGTAACGCAATAATGCCTAATATTATGTAACCGTTTTCCATCTTATTTTAAATAATAATAAAGTTAAAGCCTTAAAAAGAAGCTACTTAAGTATAAAATAGCGAACTTTTATATAAAGATAGAGAAAATGGTTTCTCTTTTAAAAATAAAAAAGGTAAAGTACCCAAAAAGTAGTTGAACGAGCTATTTAGCAGAAAACAGGCCCATGTAATTCTAATTAAAACCGCACAATAATTATATTAGCACTTGTCTTAATTTTGTATTGTGTCATTTTTATTGATTTGGTATGAATACGGCATATACTTCCTTTAACCCTTAAATTGTTTAAGAACTAATCCATTTTCTCTTTAAAGAAATTGATTTCTTTCAAATTTTTATTCTTTAGTTTATATGAATAAAATCTTTTTTGATCTACAGCTTTTAACGATTTAAAAGGTGAAATAATTAAATTATTCTCTAATTCTATTTCGCATAAATGTTTAGGAACAATACTTAAACCTTCATTGTTCTTTATAGCTTCAATAATATCTAAATAAGAAGGCAAAATATATCTGGGTATTATTTTAGGATTAGTGTTGAAATTAGCTTCCCAAAATTCTTTTATTTCTCCTTGATCATTATCATATGTAAACCACGTTTGCTTCTGCAACCATTTAATGAGTTGTTTTTCATCTTTTTCTAAATCTTCTGGAATACCCATACTTTTTGAGCTTATCAACACCAAATCTTCATTTTTAAAAAAAGCAAACTCATGGTCATATAAAACGTGCTTTTTTATTCCAACAAGTAACTGTATTTTATCTGTTTCAAGAGCTTCAACCAGTTCTCTTTCATTTCCAAAATGGGTCACAATATACATGTCAAAAGCATAAATTTTTTGAATGAGTTCTTTTTTGAAAAAATCAGATGTACATCCAATAGCTATAGCAAAACGCGCTTTTTTTGATCTTCTATTTGAGTAATGTTCTACTTTCTCTAATTCTTGCAGTGGGTTATTAATTTGGGTGTATAAAAACTTACCATACTCGGTAGGTGCTAGTTTTCGTGTAGTTCTTTCAAATAATTTTTTACCAATATGATTTTCAAGCGCAGATAAGTGTTTACTAACTCCTGGTTGAGTCATATTTAATTTTTTTGAAGCTTCGGTAATATTACAGCATTCGTAAATAGTACCAAATGTTCTCAACCATTCCAAATTAATCATAACAATAGTTATAAATAAGAAAACAAAAATAATTAAAATTATCAATCAGTTGTATTTACTTTTGAAAAAAATAAAATTATGTCAAAAACATTAATAATAACATATACGCCTAGAAAGGGTTCATACACAAAAGTCTTAGTTAATGAATTCACAAAATTAGCAAAAGAAAAAACAGAAATTACTTATCTGGATTTATGCAAAACACCACCAGATTTATTATTGTATGAAAATCTAAATATGACAATGGAATGGAATAAAGGTAAAAGAGATTTTTCGGAGTCAGAACAGTCTATTTTATCTAATCACCATAAACTTACTGAACAAATTCTTGAAACAGATAATATTGTTTTGGCTTTTCCAATATATAATTTTACCATGCCTGCGACCGTAAAGGCATGGATAGATGCTATTGTTGTTAGTAATAAAACTTTTTCTTTTAACCCAGAAACTGGTTTTATAGGACTCTGTAATGATAAAAAAGCAGTATCAATTATTGTTAGTGGATTTGACTACAGCAATTCTAGCAATGTAAAAGAATATGCATCACCTACTATAAAACAAAATCTTAATTTTATTGGCGTCTCTTCAGAACAAATCTCTGCTTTTGGGGTTGACCAAAATAGAGATCAATTAGATGCTATTTTAGGCAATGCTAAACTTGAAATTAAAAACGTGGTCGATAGATGGTTCTCAAATTAATAACAAGTGTTTCACAAATTCAATAGCGTTCGCTTAAATTTAATTTGAAACCTTCCTTTTTCCAATTCATTATGCCTCCTTCTAAATCGTATATTTCGGTAAAACCAGCTTTCAATAATTTTTTACTGCTTTTTGCACTACGCTTTCCCGATCTACAGTACAAAATAACAGGCTTAGTTTTATCTAATTTTTGAATCTCTGAATCAAAATTAATCGATAAGTAATCTATATTTTGCGCACCTATAATATGTTCTTTTTTAAACTCTTTGGAGGTTCTAACATCAATAAATTGCATAAAATCTTCCTTCAAAAATGTTTGTGCCTCTTTTGGAGGAAGTACTTTTATAATCCCTTTAGATGGTAATTCTTTACAACTAGTAATACCTATGCCCAGCAGGGAACATAAAAATAGAATGAAGCGCTTCATTTGGCTATTAGTCTAAATCAACTAAGTCGCCTCCCCATTCTAAAATACCACCTTCAAGATTATACGTGTTTTCGAAACCTAATTCTTCCATAATAGCACAAGCTTGTCCACTTCTATTACCCGAACGACAATAAACATAATAGTTTTTGTCTTTATCTAAGTCTTCGACTTCTGAAATAAACTCTTGCCCCCTATATATATCTATATGTATCGCATTAGCTATAATACCTTCGGCAACTTCTTCATCTGTTCTTACATCTAATACAACTGCGTTATTATCATCAGAGAGTTGCGATGTCCATTCATCTTGTGTTAAATCTTCCATTATTTTAAAAATTTAATTATATAAGTACAAAATTAGTACATCTAAAATTATAGACGAAAAAAAACCTGAAATATTACACTTCAGGTTGTTGTAAATATTTAGCTACTTTTTTTAGATTTTATACATTAACAAAAATCCGTTATGGAAATGTTCTTATAAAAATTATTTTAAACCTTTATAGAACAACCAATAGCTTTGGTTTCCGTTTTTTTAATTTCCTTTCCTTCTAAAAGGGCATCAACAGCATTTTCGACATATTTTGTTTTTACTGCCGAAGCACTTTTATAATTATCATCTATAGCACCAATGTATTTTACCACATGTCCCTTAGCTGTTTTTTGCAATAAAAATATATGAGGCGTTTTAGTAGCACCGAATTTAGGATATACCTTTTGCCCCTTATCTAACAAATACGGAAAAGTAAACCCTTTACTTTTTGCACGTGCTTTCATAGCCTCCATGTTATCGCCAGGCTTAACATCTGTATTGTTTGGCATAATAGCTATCACAGGAAAACCTTTAGATGCGTACTTTTTGTTTAAATCGTTAATTCTATCCTCGTACATAACAGCATAAGGACAAGTGTTACAAGTAAAGGTTACTATGAAACCTTTGGCATCTTTATAATCTGATAACGATACCATATTACCATCTATATTCTCTAGCGAAAAGTCTTCGGCTATATCGCCTATTTTATAACCCTCCCCTATTGGGGCTGTGTTATACATTGTGAATGCACTTATAAAAAGCACAATAAATGCCACCGATATTATCTTAACTCCCTTTTTCATATATATTTAGTTTAAAAAATGTTTAACCTCTGTCTCTAATGCCTCATAAGTAAATGATCCCTCAAAAAACTTACTATCATCATTTTTGTATATAATGGTTGCTGGTATAGCTCCAGACCAGTCTTTATTAACTTTAGGTATCCATGAATTCATATCAGCATCATCTAAAGCAATGACTTTAGATTTTAAATTTTTCTTCTTGATAAAAGGTTTAAGTTTCGATTCGTATAAATGAGGAAAATCCAAACTAACCAAAACAACTTCTACATTTTTATTACTGTATTGCTCATTTATTTTTTCAAAATATGGCAATTCCTTTACACAAGGCACACACCAAGTTGCCCAAAAATTAATGATATACACTTTGCCGTCCTTTTTATTTAGGAACTTTTTAAAGCCATTATAATCATATACCTCTAATTTAATATCTTTAGAACTAATGGTTTTACCAGCTTCTTTACTAGCAATATCTATACTTTTTGTGGCAGTTTTATGCGCATGCTTGCAACTTGTTATTATTAATATTGCAACAATTAACAGTTTTAATTTCATAGCCTTAAATTTAATTAATACTTCACTGTTTATATTATAGTTTAACAAACTTTTATATAAAAAATGTTTTAAACTATTGTGTATTTATATTTTCATTTCTATATTTGAACCAAGAAAAATCAAAAATGAACACAATTTTAAATAATACTTGGTGGTGGAGCTTCAGAAACTTACGTTCGTGAAGAAAACCTAGTATATTTAAAACTTAAAATATCAAAAAAGGCTTGTCATTCACGACAGGCCTTTTTTAATACATATTTTTAACGACAAAAGATTAATAATAAATTTCCGCTCTCAGACCAGTTCAGAGTGAAACTCGGAAAAGACATAAGAAATAATATGACAACATATAATTTATACACACATTACAAAAAAATTCTCGCAGATACGATCACTCCTGTTAGCATCTATTTGAAAATTAGAGATAAGTATCCTAACAGTATTTTACTAGAAAGTAGTGATTACCATGCAAATGACAATAGTTTTTCTTATATCTGTTTCAATCCAATAGCCTCAATCAAGGTTGAAAATGAGATTATTAACCAAACATTTCCAGACGGAAGTACTCTAGAAAAACCAATAACTAATGATATTGATGTCTCTGAAGAGATACACCAATTCACGAAACGATTTAATATTAATTCGGATACCGAATTTAAATTTATAAACAATGGTATTTTTGGTTATATAGCCTATGATGCTGTTCGGTATTTTGAAGATATCGATATTTCTAAAAAAGATGATTCAATACACATTCCTGATGTATATTATGCCGTCTATCAGAACATCATTGCTATAAATCATCATAAAAACGAAGCCTATATCTTTGCACACTGCCATGATACAGAAAATAATATTGATGAAATAGACCATCTCATCAAGGTTAAAAACTTTGCTTCTTACAACTTCTATCCAAAAGGAAATATTACCTCAAATCTAACAGACGATGAATATAAAACACATGTGGAGTTAGCAAAAAAACACTGTGCGAGAGGTGATGTATTTCAGTTGGTTTTATCTAAAAGCTTTGCACAAGAATTTAAAGGTGATGAGTTTAATGTATATCGTGCTTTACGCAGTATAAACCCTTCACCCTATTTATTTTATTTTGATTACGGTAACTTTAAGATTTTTGGTAGTTCGCCAGAAGCACAACTTATTGTAAGCAATGGAAAGGCCGAAATTCACCCTATTGCGGGAACGTTCAAGCGTACTGGAAATGATTCTCAAGATGCAGAATTAGCTAAAAAATTGGTTAAAGACGATAAAGAAAATGCCGAGCATGTTATGCTGGTAGATTTAGCAAGAAACGATCTAAGCCGTCACGGAAGCCTAGTTAATGTTGAAACTTATAGGGAGGTTCAATTTTTCTCTCACGTTATTCACCTAGTAAGTAAGGTTACTGGTCAAAAACATAAAGAAACATCCACCATGCAAGTGGTTGCCGATACATTTCCTGCTGGAACATTGAGTGGTGCGCCAAAACACCGAGCGATGCAACTTATCGAACAATACGAAAAAACAAGTCGTTCTTTTTACGGTGGTGCCATAGGTTTTATGGATTTTGAAGGCAACTTTAATCATGCCATTATGATTAGAACCTTCTTGAGCAAAAACCACAAATTACATTGGCAAGCTGGTGCAGGGTTAGTTTCAAAATCTAATTCAGAAAACGAATTGCAAGAAGTATATAATAAATTAGGAGCATTAACTAAGGCTATTGAATTAGCTGAAGAAATATGAGAAGTAACTTGAGGCATGAAGATAGAAATAAGCTTGTGTATCCAGACAAAATGAATAAAGAAAATAAAAAATTTAACTAAAAACAGATTCCTGCCTTCGCAGGAATGACAAAAAAATGACGAAAGTATTAGTTATAGATAATTACGACAGTTTCACATACAATCTAGTTCACTATCTAGAAGATTTAAATTGTGACGTAACCGTTGTTAGGAATGATAAATTGGTTTTAGATGATGTAGAGCCTTTCGATAAAATTGTTTTATCTCCAGGACCTGGTATTCCAGATGAAGCTGGCTTATTAAAACCAATAATTGAAAGATTTGCAGCTACTAAAAGTATTTTGGGCGTTTGTTTAGGACAACAAGCAATTGGTGAAGTATTTGGTGGATCTCTCATTAATTTAGACGAAGTATACCATGGTGTTTCAACAAATGTCACCATTAGTGTAGATGACGAACCTATTTTTGAAGGTTTAAATAAAAATATAGAAGTTGGTAGGTATCATTCTTGGGTAGTTAATCCAGATTTACCCGATAGTTTAGAAGCTACTTCGTTTGATGAAAACGGACAAGTCATGTCGTTACGACATAAAGTCTACGATGTAAAAGGCGTTCAATACCACCCGGAATCGGTATTAACACCAAACGGAAAGAAAATATTAGAAAACTGGTTGAATAGTTAGTAGTATTTAGTTGCAGTTAGCAGTGCTTACTCAGCTGAAAAAAGCTATAATTAAAAATTGAATTGAACTTGAATTTCAGAAATAGTCGGAATCATCAAAATTCAGAAATAATGAAAGAAGGAATGGAGATGCGAAGCATAGCTAGCTTCAAGTACATAATTACGAAAGTGAATGATGCATTAGCAATTTCCTAACTTTGATATGATTTTTGGTTCGTTTTGTATCAAGACAAAATGAACTAAAGCAAAAATAGAAAGTAAAACCTAAAAGAATCCTGTTTTAGCTCATCTTGAATAAAGGACGAAAGACAGGAATGACAAAAAATGAAAGACTTATTAAACAGGCTTATAAATCACGAAAGCATTACAAGCGAAGAAGCAAAACAAGTATTGGTAAACATCTCTAATGGTATGTATAACCAAAGTCAAATTGCATCTTTTCTTACTGTTTTTATGATGCGAAGCATTACCTTGGAAGAATTACGCGGTTTTAGAGACGCCCTTTTAGAATTATGCATAGCCATCGACTTAAAAGACTTTAATGCTATCGATTTATGCGGAACTGGTGGTGATGGTAAAGACACCTTTAATATCTCAACCCTGTCATCATTTGTATCTGCTGGGGCTGGTATTAAAGTGGCCAAACATGGTAACTATGGCGTATCTTCTGCTTGTGGATCTTCAAATGTTATGGAATATTTAGGTATTAAATTTTCTAATGATGAAGATTTCCTAAAAAAATCTATCGACAAGGCAGGAATCTGTGTTCTACACGCACCATTATTCCACCCTGCTATGAAAAATGTAGCACCTATTCGTCGCGAACTGGGTGTAAAAACATTCTTTAATATGTTAGGGCCTATGGTAAACCCATCATTTCCTAAAAATCAAATGGTAGGCGTTTTTAATCTAGAATTGCTACGTTTATACGGCTACCTATATCAAAATACAGATAAAAATTACAGTATTGTTCATGCATTAGATGGTTATGATGAAATTTCTTTAACTGGAAACACAAAAGTCATTTCTAATAATTCCGAAACCATGTTTTCACCAGAAGATTTAGGTATTTCAACAATCACTCAAGAATCAATTTTTGGAGGAAATACTGTAGAAGATGCGGCTAAAATATTTGTAAACGTTATTGAAGGAAAAGGCACCGAACCTCAAAACCATGTGGTTTGTGCCAATGCAGGTTTAGCCATAGCAACAACCAAGCAAATTAGTCACAAAGAAGGATTTGAGCAAGCAAAAGAATCATTGCTTTCAGGAAAAGCAAAAGCGAGTTTAGACACATTAATTGAATTAAGTAAAAAATAGTTTGCAGTAGGCTATAACAGCAAACCGTTTTACTCACTGAACACTGAACACTGAATACTGAATACTGAATAC
The DNA here is from genome assembly GCA_947501845.1 of uncultured Flavobacteriaceae bacterium. Taxonomy (GTDB): domain Bacteria; phylum Bacteroidota; class Bacteroidia; order Flavobacteriales; family Flavobacteriaceae; genus Flavivirga. Next base: position 143,596 of record CANMXP010000008.1, read on the forward strand.
TGAATACTGAATACTGAATACTAAATACTAAAATGACCATACTAGATAAAATAGTCAAAGATAAACGTAAGGAAGTCGACCTTCGGAAAAGTTTAATTCCAGTAACGCAATTAGAGCAATCTGTTTTATTTGAAAGAGAAATTGTTTCTCTTTCAAATAACTTAAAACATAGTGAATCGGGGATTATTGCAGAACATAAAAGACGTTCGCCTTCAAAAGCAGTAATAAATCAAAGCTTGAACGTTCAAGATGTTGCAAAAGGTTATGAAGATGCTGGTGTTTGTGGGATGTCGGTGTTAACCGACGGAAAGTATTTTGGAGGCTCACTAGACGATTTATTAACTGCCAGGGCTAGCTGCAATTTGCCGTTACTTCGTAAAGAATTTATCATAGATGAGTATCAAATACTAGAAGCTAAGGCACATGGAGCAGATGTTATTTTATTGATCGCAGCCATTTTAACCAGAGGGGAAATTAAGCAGTTTTCGGAATTTGCAAAACGTTTGAATTTGGATGTTTTATTAGAGGTTCATAATGAAGAAGAACTCCATAAGTCTGTCATGCCATCATTAGACATGTTAGGTGTGAACAATAGAAATTTAAAAACCTTTGATGTTAGCTTAGAGACAAGCAAAACATTAAGTAAGCTTATTCCTGATGATTTTGTAAAAGTTTCAGAAAGCGGCATTAGCAATATTGAAGCTATTAAAGAATTGAAACCTTATGGTTATCAAGGATTTTTAATTGGTGAAAACTTTATGAAAACAGAGAATGCTGGGGCAAGCGCCAAACAATTTATAAAGAGCCTCATCTAACTCCTCCAAGGAAGGAGAATATGTACTCGAATGAAAAAAGAAATAAAAAACATATCAAAAGCTAACAATACGCCTTCATCTTCAGAGAGGATTGGAATGAGGCTAAAAGTTTGCGGAATGAAATATGAAGAGAATATCACTCAAGTTGCAAATTTACAACCTGACTATCTAGGATTTATATTTTACAAAAAATCTGCAAGACATTTTAACAGCAATATCCCCAAATTACCAGAATCCATAAAAAAAGCAGGGGTTTTTGTAGATGAAAGTTTAGAGCATGTTGCCAAACTAATAAACAAGCATCAACTTCAAGCAGTTCAACTACATGGAAAAGAATCGCCCGAATACTGCGAAGCTTTACGCCATACGGAACTCGTTTCTGTATCCCACAAAAAGAATCTGAAACCAATTCAGATTGAAATAATAAAAGTTTTCTCCATTAAAAACGAGTTCAATTTTGAGGTTCTAAAACCTTACGAAGACGTCTGTGATTACTTTTTATTCGATACCAAAGGAAAATTACCTGGAGGTAACGGCTACACGTTTGATTGGAGCGTGTTGAATAATTATCCATCTACCAAACCTTTTTTTCTTAGCGGTGGTATTGGCTTAGATCAAGTTGAAGCTATTAAAAAGTTCAAACAAAGTGAAGCTTCAAAATATTGTTATGCCCTAGATATAAACAGTAAATTCGAAATAGAACCTGGATTAAAAAATATTGAAAAATTAAAAACATTTAAACAAGACTTGTCATTCCGCACTTGATGCGGAATCCATAATAAATTAAATAAAAAATCAAACAGATTCCTGACAAAACAGGAATGACAGAAATTATGAATTACAACGTAAACGAAAAAGGCTATTATGGAGAATTTGGAGGCGCATATATTCCAGAGATGCTATATCCCAACGTAGAAGAGTTACGCCAAAACTATCTTAAAGTGATGGCCGAACCTGAGTTTCAAAAAGAGTTCGATCAACTTTTAAAAGATTATGTAGGACGTCCTTCTCCACTTTACTTTGCAAAACGCCTCTCAGAAAAATATAACGCCAAAATTTATTTAAAACGTGAAGACCTTAACCATACGGGAGCCCATAAAATAAATAATACCATTGGTCAAATACTCATGGCAAAACGCTTAGGAAAGCACAGAATTATTGCTGAAACTGGTGCAGGACAACATGGTGTTGCCACTGCTACCGTTTGTGCATTGATGGGCTTGGAGTGTATTGTTTATATGGGAGAAATCGATATAAAAAGACAAGCACCAAACGTTGCCAGAATGAAAATGTTAGGAGCTACTGTAGTACCTGCTCTTTCTGGAAGCCGTACCTTAAAAGATGCCACCAACGAAGCTATTCGAGATTGGATCAATAATCCCGTAGACACCCATTATATTATAGGTTCAGCTATCGGCCCACACCCTTATCCAGATATGGTGACCAAGTTTCAATCTGTTATTTCAGAAGAAATTAAATGGCAATTAAACGAGCATGAAGGAAGAGAAAATCCTGATTATGTGGTTGCTTGTATAGGTGGTGGAAGTAACGCCGCTGGAACCTATTATCATTTTTTACATGAACCTGACGTTAATATTATTGCCGTTGAAGCTGCTGGCTTAGGAGTCGATTCTGGTGAAAGTGCAGCAACATCTGTTTTAGGGAAAGAAGGCATTATACATGGTTGCAAAACCTTATTAATGCAAACAAACGATGGCCAAATAACAGAACCTTATTCTATTTCGGCAGGTTTGGACTACCCTGGTGTTGGTCCTATGCACGCCCATTTGTGTAAAACAGGACGTGCAGAATTTATGGCTATTACAGATGATGAAGCAATGAAAGCTGGGTTAAAATTATGCGAACTAGAAGGCATAATCCCTGCTATAGAAAGCTCCCATGCACTTGCTATTTTCGAACAAAAAAGTTTTAAACCCAACGATGTCGTGGTAGTGAGTTTGTCTGGTCGAGGTGATAAAGATTTGGAGAATTATATTGAGTATTTTAAGATATAACAACTCAAAATGAAGCCAGAACTTGAAATTAAAAACAGGACACTTAGATATTCAAATCCCAAATCAATTCGCAGAATTGACCTGCCAAGGCGAAGAATAGATGAAGAAAAGCTCCGAAAAATAGGAGAACGCAGTTCGACGCGGAGTTTTCAAATCGGTTTTCAGTTTTTTAACTGAAAAATCCCTTGGATTGGATGTCTTTTTTTGGTTCGTTTTTTGGACAAGCAAAAAATGAATAAAGAGAAAAACATAACTAAAAAATGGATTCCTGCCTTCGCAGGAATGACAAAAAAATGAACAGAATAAATCAAAAACTACAAGAAGATAAGAAGTTACTTTCTATATACTTCACAGCAGGTTACCCTAACATCAACGATACGGCTACAATCATTCAAGATTTAGAAAAAAACGGTGTCGATATGATTGAAATAGGCTTGCCATTTAGTGATCCTCTAGCCGATGGACCAACCATCCAAGCAAGTTCTACACAAGCTTTAAAAAATGGCATGACCACCGAGGTTCTTTTTGAACAATTAAAGGACATTAGGAAATCAGTTAGTATTCCTTTAATCATTATGGGGTATTTTAATCCAATGTTTCAATATGGTGTAGACGCTTTTTGTAAAAAATGTCAAGAAATTGGTATAGATGGCTTAATAATTCCAGATTTACCCGTAGACGTATATCATGAAAAATACCAAACCATCTTTGAGAAGCATGGTTTAATTAATGTGTTTTTAATCACACCACAGACTAGTGATGAACGCATTCATTATATAGACTCTATTTCAAATGGTTTTATTTATATGGTTAGTAGTGCTAGTACAACTGGTGCCAAAGTTGGTTTTGGAGAAGAACAAACCCAATATTTTGAGCGCATAGGTAATATGAACCTTAAGAACCCTCAAATTGTCGGATTTGGTATTAGCAATAATCAAACTTTTACGCAAGCCACACAATACGCTAAAGGCGCTATTATTGGCAGTGCTTTTGTAAAACATGTTACAAACGAAGGTATTAGTAATATTAACCACTTTATTAGTTCAATATTAAACCATGAATAAGTTGAAAATTGAAAGACATGGTTTTTTTAAATGGTATCTAGCTGTTTTAATAGATAATTATGCTAATTTTTCTGGTAGAGCTAGGCGGCAAGAGTACTGGATATTTGTTTTGTTTCAAATTGTTCTGTTTTTTTTATTAGGTTTTTTATCTGTTGCGATAGAAGATTTTTTTGAAACCTCATCATTTAGTATCCTTATAATTGTCTACTTATTAGGTACTCTAATTCCTTGGTTAGCAGTTAACGTAAGGCGATTACATGATACTGGAAAAAGCGGAGGCTATCTTTTTGTAAATTTAATCCCTATAGTTGGAAGAATTTGGTATCTCATTTTAATGTGTACCGATGGTGACCATGGATCAAACATATATGGTCCTGATCCAAAAGCCAATAACGATTATGATGAAATTGATGAAATTGGAAAACCTTTGTTAGATAATTAGCTATGCCTTTAAACATTGTTTTAATAGAACCCGAAATCCCTAATAACACTGGTAATATAGGGCGTTTAGCTTTGGGGTCTGGTTCTCATTTGCACCTGGTAAAACCCTTTGGTTTTGAAATTGATGATACACGATTAAAACGTGCAGGTTTAGACTATTGGCAGCACTTATCGGTTACTTATTACGATAGTGTTGATGATTTTTTCATGAAAAACAAAGATCAAAAAATGGTTTTTCTTTCTAGTCATGGAACTAAAAATCATTGGGATATTCCTTTTGAAGACAATCTGTTTTTAGTTTTTGGTAAAGAGTCAGTTGGATTAGACAAATCTATTATTGAATCAAATCAAAACAAACTCTTTAAAATTCCATTATATAGTGAACATGTTAGGAGTTTAAATCTAGCAAATGCGGTTAGCATCGTCGTTTATGAAGGTTTAAAACATATGAATTAATTAGCTTGATTTTGTAAAAAGAAATTAACTAACTTCGTTTAACGTTTTATATAAATTGAACCAAACTCATCTACTGAGCGTAGCCAAAGTATAATAACGTATTAAAACGGAATTCAGATACCTAAACATTGTCAGCAATTAAGATGCTATATCAAGAATATACTCCCTCTACTTCATTAGGGTGCTATATTGATAAATATTGGGTGTCAAAAAACTATGATCATCCAGCAGAGTCCAAAATTCTTCCAGATGGCTACATTGATATTGTTTTTGATATAAATGAAGAATCAAATAATTATTCCAATAATAATATTCGAATTTCTGGGATGATGACAAAATTCAGACATGTTATATGCAAACAAAATTCGGAAACTTTTGGTATTCGTTTTAAAGCTGGGCAGTTTAATGCAATATCCTCTTTTCCGATCTCAGAAATAAAAAATAAAGTAATAAATGCTTCAGAAATACTACCCAATTTCAATTATACTTTACTAGACGAATTAACTGACAAAAAAAGCCAATCTGACAAAATTCAGGTTATTGACAGATTTTTAATGAATCAACTGAATTGGTCAAATGCAAACAACTTGATATTATCCGTCTGCGCCTCTGTAAATGCTTCTTTCCAAACAATTAACTTAGTACACATAGCTCAGAAACATCATATAAGCTTAAGGCAATTAGAAAGACGTTTTAAAATAGCTGTTGGAGTTACCATGAAAGAATACCACTCAATAGTCAGGTTCAGCAAAACAATTGAAAGCATCTCTCAAAATCCCAAAAAAAGCTTGTTACATACAGCATTTGACAACGGTTATTTTGATCATGCACATCTAACAAAAGATATTTACAAGATGGCTGGTATAAATCCGTCCCAAATTTAACATTGTCGTTTTTTTACAAAAGAAAAAACCTGTTCTGAAACTACTTTTGCGAAAACAAAAAAATGAACAGATGGAAAAACTTGCTTTATCCTTAATATTTATTGCTATTTCTTCTGTCACTATTTCTCAAACAAAAAAAGATATAACACCCATGAAATTAGAATCACTTACACCAAATATAATGGTAAAAAATGTTAACAAAACCCTAGATTATTATACAAAAATACTTGGTTTTAATATAATCGACACAAATCCTGAATCTGGAGAATTTGAATGGGGCTTTGTAATGTTAGACCATGTTGGAATTATGTTTCAAGAAGAAAAATCATTAAAAAATGAATATCAAGAATTAAAGACACTAAATATTGGAGGTGCATTAACCCTTTATATTAGAATCAAAAATATTAATAAACTATATAAAAAATTAGAAAACAAAGTGACCATTATCAAACCTATGAATACAACTTTTTATGGTACCAATGAGTTTGCAATAATGGATATCAATGGTTTTATTTTAACATTTTCGGAAACACCAGATGAATAATCCAATGGATTTTGAAAAAGTAGCAAAACAGCTAGCACATCCTACAGGTACATTTGGAGTTGAAGTAGTATTAGGGATGAATCATTTAAATGAATTTATAAACAAAAACACTTATGATTTGTTACAAATAAGCGATTCTGATAAGGTATTAGAAATTGGACTAGGAAACGGTAAATTTATACAAAACATACTTAATTGTGGAAATAATATTTCCTATACAGGTATTGATATTTCCCATACAATGATAACAGAGGCAAAGAAACTGAACGATAAATTCATTAGAACTGGATTTGTGAATTTAATCCTTGCAGACATAGAAAAAATGCCTTTTTTAGAAGAATCCTTTAACAAAATATGTACAATTAACACCATCTATTTCTGGAAAAACCCTGCTAAAGCTTTAGAAAGAGTTTACAGAGTACTAAGTAAAGATGGACTATTTATGATCTCCTTTAGACCTTATATTGAAGGTCAATCACTTAATTTCTCTGAGTATGGGTTTACAGAATATAAAACCGAAGAAGTAGAGTCTATAATTCATAAAGCCAATTTCAAAATTGTAGAAAAAAAGTCTCTAAACGAAGCTCCAATTGAATTTAATGGACAAACCCATAATATGATATCACAGTATTATCTACTACAGAAAATAAAAGTCAACAACTATAACGAACTTAAATAAATTACAGCTTTTTTTGCTTCAACATATGCAAATACATCGCTTCCACTTTAGTCCGTGCCCAAGGTGTACGGCGTAAAAACTTTAAACTTGATTTTACTGAAGGATTATCTGTAAAGCATCTAATTTTAATGGTATAACCCATATACTCCCAACCATAATGAGCAACCAAATCGTTAATGATTTGTTCTAGTTTTACACCGTGTAATGGGTTATTGGGTTGTTCCATTTTTTATATAAGGAGTGCGGTCGATCCTTACTATTTAAATTATTCTACTAAACTTTTAATTTTTACAGCTTTTTCAAAATGATCAAGCTTATGCTCCATAATCCACCAAGTCGCCGCTTCCATAAGCAACTCAGGATTATCATTTTTATTTGCAAAGAAAGCATAAAAAGAAACTCCAACATTGGAACCTTTTTCCTTTATCTTTTTATTACAAACCTCAATAATTTTATCTTTTAAAATTTTCTGCATATTGTTTTGAATGCCTTTTATCACTAATTACGCCTGTCGTTATTTCTTTTAGGGCGTCGTCTGGAATTATTATTTTTATGTTCGCCAGACTTCGAATGCCCAGAACCTGAGTTTCTTCTGGACCTGTTTCCCCCTCCGCGTTGTTGTCTTTTTTCTGGTTCTGTTGAAGCATTTGGGTCAGGTTCAAAGCCTTCAACAATTTCCACAGGAAGTTTCATGTTTATCAACTTTTCAATATCTCTTAAATAAGTAGTTTCATCGGCGCTAACTAACGACAACGCTTGCCCCTTAGCTCCTGCCCGTCCCGTTCTACCTATTCTATGTACATAATCTTCAGAAATATTAGGCAACTCAAAATTTATTACATGTGGCAATAGTGGAATATCCAATCCTCTGGCAGCAATATCAGTTGCAACTAAAACACGAATACTTCCATTTTTAAAACCTGCTAGGGCTTTTGTTCTTGCACTCTGACTTTTATTCCCATGTATTGCAGCAGCACTAATATTAGCACTTATCATCTTTTTACAAAGCCTATTTGCTCCATGTTTAGTCCGTGTAAAGACAAGGACTTGTTTCCAATAACCGTCAGAAATTAATTTAATGATTAATCCTGTTTTTAACCCTTTAGCTACTCGATAAACTTTCTGACTAATAGCCTCGACAGTTGTATTCTCTGGTGTGGCTTCCACTTGTACAGGGTTATTTAAAATACCATGTGCCAACTTCTTTATATCTTTTGAAAACGTTGCCGAAAACATCAAGTTTTGTCTTTGTGTAGGCATCATTTTTATAACGCGTTCAATATCTCTTAAAAACCCCATGTCCAACATACGGTCTGCTTCATCTAAAACAAAAATTTCAATTCTTTTTAGCGACAGTACCCCTTGGCTTTCCAAATCTAATAAACGCCCTGGAGTTGCCACTAAAACATCAATGCCTTGACGAATCCTAGCAATTTGTGGTTTCTGGTTTACACCACCAAAAATAACTGCGCTTCGCAGATTCAAAAACTCACTGTACTCTTTAACATTAGTATATACCTGTGCTGCTAATTCTCTTGTTGGGGTTAAAATTAAAGCACGAATTGGTCTGTATTTCTCTTTCGGGTTTTCAGAAAGTATATGCAGAAGTGGTAATGTAAAACCTGCTGTTTTTCCTGTACCTGTTTGGGCAGATGCCAAAACATCTTTTCTTTCTAAAACAGGTGGAATTGCTTTTTGCTGAATAGGTGATGGTGTTGTGTATCCCTTTTTGCTAATTGCTTTTAACAAGGCTTGAGAGAGGCCTAATGAATTAAATGACATATAAATTGTTTGGTAACCCTTTTGGGGATCGAGATGACAACTTATAAATTAAACACCACCTCCTTAATTAAGGCGCAAATGTACAGCTAATTTTCTCCATGACCTTTTTAATTATCTATTTTAAAAGAAAAACAACTAACTTCGTTTTCGCTTAAAACTATTAAAATTCAATATGAAGAAAATCGTATTTGCATTAGGCTTATTAACGCTCTTAATTTCAAATTGTTCTAAAAAACAAAATAAACCTATATTAAATTATATTGAGGAACCACACTCTTTTTCCTTACCAAACGAAGCTGTTATTACCCACATGGATTTGGATATTAATGTAGATTTTGATAACGAAATTATACAAGGTAAAGCCTCATACTTAATCAAAAACAACGAGGCTTCGCAAATTATTCTCGATTCAAAATTTTTAACCATAGAACATGTACAGGCAGACGGTAAGGACACCACATTTTCTTTAGGTGATTTTGACGAACAACTGGGAAACCCTTTAAAAATAGATATAAACAAGAATACGAAACGCATCACCGTTTTCTATAAAACCACAGATCAAACAGAAGCTTTGCAATGGTTAAAACCTCAGCAAACTACAGATAAAAAGTTTCCTTTTTTATTCACACAAGGGCAAGCTATATTAACGAGAACTTGGATTCCTATTCAGGACAGTCCACAAATAAGAATTACATACAATGCTAAAGTACACGTTCCATCTCAACTAATGGCGGTTATGAGTGCTGAAAACCCCAAAGAAAAAACATCAAATGGTCATTATACTTTTAAAATGGCCCAGCCCATTTCCCCTTACTTAATTGCGCTTGCTGTTGGTGATATTGAATATAAAGCTATTAGTGACCGAACTGGGGTTTATGCCGAAAAATCGATGGTAGAAAAAGCACATTATGAGTTTTCAGATATGGAAAACATGGTTGCTTCTGCCGAAGCTTTATACGGAAAATATGCTTGGGAACAATTTGATGTTATTGTTTTGCCTCCTAGTTTCCCTTTTGGAGGCATGGAAAACCCGCGTCTAACCTTTGCTACACCAACAGTTATTGCTGGTGATAAAAGTTTAACATCACTCATTGCTCACGAATTAGCACACTCCTGGTCTGGAAATTTAGTAACCAATGCCTCATGGGATGATTTTTGGCTCAATGAAGGGTTCACTGTATATTTTGAAATGCGTATTATGGAAGCTCTTTACGGCAAGGACAGAGCTAATATGCTAGCTCGTATTGGACGACAAGATCTGGAGGAAGAAATAGAAGGCTTTAAAGATACGCCTGATGACACAAAACTTAAACTAAATTTAAAAGGTCGTAACCCAGATGATGGCATGAATAGTATTGCGTATGATAAAGGCTATCTCTTTTTAAGAACATTAGAAGAAAAGGCTGGTCGTGAAAAATTTGATATCTTTTTAAAAAACTATTTTCAAACACACGCCTTTTCAACAATCAATACCGAAAAATTTATTGCTTTCTTAAATGAAAACTTATTAGAAAAACACGATATAGTATTTAATACCGAAGCATGGGTTTATAATGCTGGAATCCCAGACAACCAAGCTATCATTTCTTCCGATAAATTCGAAACGGTTGAAAAAACAATTCAGCAGTATGTTAAAAGCAATTCAATAGATAAAGCACTTACTATAGACTGGACAACTCAGGAATGGGTACATTTTGTTCGAAATTTCCCTAATGATATCAAAACAGAACATTTGGCTATGATCGACGAAGTTTTCAACTTAACCAACTCCAACAATTCATACATTGCTATGGTCTGGTATGAACAGGCCATCAATCATGATTATCATGGAAATAATATCGATGTTAAAATTGAAGAGTTTCTAATTCAAGTAGGTAGACGCTGGTATGTTTCTACCATTTACAAAGCTTTTAAAAGGCATAACAAAACGGATGTAGCTTTGGCTATTTACAAAAAAGCAAGAGCGAATTACCATTCGGTTACAACTAATACCATTGATGATTTATTGGGTTTTAAGCAGGATTAATATTTTCTTATAGTGTAAAAATACTAAGCAAGTATGTCATTCAGAAGGAGGAACGACTGAAGAATCTAAAAAAAACAAAACTGTTAATGACATTTTAATTTCTTTTGAAACAAAATGAAGAGGTTTATCGCTTACTTTGACTATGTCCAGTACAGGTTGCTCTGAATGATAGTTTACTAACAAATAAATTATTCAAAAAAACTCACGATACTGCATCACCCTAAAATCAAACGTATTGAATTTAGGGTTTTTAGCTTTTAATTGTTTATATAAAGGAATTCTACTTATTGAAATATTAGCAGCACCAGACCCAGAGGTTAAAGATACCGTTTTAATAATTCTTGACGAGGTTTCGGCTGCGTTCAACCTCACAGACAGTTTAAATTGATGAATTCGAGGGATTTCATTTGAAACCATCTCTAACTTCATTTTATAATCTCGAATGTGTTTTCTAAAGAAATATTCAGGTCCATTTTTACTATTTCCGCCTGTAAACAATAAGGTATCTATTGATGGATATTGCTTCAAATAGCCAATAACATCACGTAATTTTATGTTTTGCATGCCCAAATCGGACGCATCAATTTTTTCGCGTTCGGCACTTTCAACAATATCACAAACACCAATTTTATTTTTAATTAAAAACTGTTTGCGTTGTTCTATTGCCGCTTGTGAATTATCGTACCTTAAATTTAAACTATGAATTTTATCGATAAACAACCAAAGTGAATTATAATAACTTCCGTAACAAAAATCTACATCTTTTTCTAAAAGCTCTCCTGTTGAAAACCTAGGCGGCGGCAAGGTACCCACAATCAATTTTGTTGTATCGCTTTGTATAAACGGTTTATATGGATGGGTGTGTTTAAACATAATTAAGTCTTGCCTCGTATGCACTCAAGATAAACCAAGGCAAGAATCCTTCTAATTTTTACTCAATTTAAATTTAACAGATTTCACATCAAGCTTCTATTTCTTTTATCGTATTCAATACTCCCATAGTGTTCAGCTAAACCATTCCTTAAAAGTAATAAAACGGATGTGAAATTTCCCTGAAAGCAGGGTAAATTACAAAAAAGTAAATGTCGATATTTGACTCCGCTAAGCTTATAGATATAGTAACTCAAAAGTAGAAATGAAACTATCAATATGCAAACCATACAAGAATTAGTAGACAAGTATACCAACGGAAAGGATGTTCCTACTTTAGATGATCTTTTCGATCATGTATCGATCCATGGTACAACTCAAGAGAAAGAACTGGTAGCCGACACTTACATCTCGGAGTTTGGTCAATGTCACTATGATTACATGTGTGGCAAGCTAAATGAACTTGAGTGGATATGGGACATGATGGACTGGATAGAGAAAATAGAACTATTAAGCCCAGATTTTAATCAATCCAACTTCTACAGAGGGCATGTCTATGAAATGCTATCAAGCATAAGCAAAGAACAAGAAGACAAAATTAAGTTTAATAATCTGTGTATAGATCACTTGAGAAAACAACAAGAGATTAACGACGAAGATGTTTCATTGCTTATTGATTTAGCTCAAAACCTTTTTAGGTCTTGTAGATTGACACAGGATTACCAAACACAAATATTTGATGACATAAAATCACTATTCTTAAAGGCTCTTCATTTAGAAAGAAAAGAAGAACATCAGTCAACCTTTTTTGGTTTTAACGGTTCTGCTATTAGTGGATTTTTAAACATATCTTATGAATTTTTGGCATTGGCATTTAATAATAGTACGACTATTTATAATGAGTTTATCGCAGCTTTTAAAAAAGCAATTACTCCTTATACAGAACAAGATCCTTCTATTTATTACCATTGGGCAGAAACATTATTTAGAATTACTACTTGGGTAGATTATCCTAAAATAGAAACATGCAGGATATCTCAAGAAGTTGTTAATGATATCTGGAAAGAAATTAAAGTAGTATTAAGCCAAGCTACAAATATACAATCTAGCGATGAGCATTTTTTAACCAGCATAGGACATCTTTTTGATAAGGTAGCCCAAAAAGAAACCAGTTATTCATACTACGAAGTTTCATATAATTATTATTCTAAAGCTTTAGAAATAAATGGTGAAACGTGGTCGAATCCCTATTATGCTAGTAATGCGCTTCGGATGATGGCTTTTATCCATCTTAAAAATAAGGCGCATAACGAATCGGTTAAGCTATTTAAGCAAGGGCTCCAAATTTTTGAAGATGCCCAAAAAAAGATCAATGATTTTCAGCTAAGTGTTTATCACGGGGATTATCTCTATGATTATTCAAAATATTTGGAAAACTTCTCTAACAGAAACACCTTATTAGAAGCAAAAAAACAGTTTGAAGACAGTCGCATTTTAGGAAAAGATTTTTACACACATCCCTATTATGGTTTGGCAAAAACAACTTTAAGATTGGGAGACAAAGAAGCATGTTTAAAAATACTAAAAACTTGTGGAGCATTATTCTCTAACGAATATCACACCCATGACTTTAATGAAATTATAGATGACATGGATTTTGATGAAGTAAAAAAAGAAATAATCAACATTATTGCTAACATTAAATGAGTAAAAACAGTTGATTTTTAGTCAAATATACTCATCCCCCTCAAAAATGAATAAAATATTATTTGTACTTGCCAGTATGTTAATTTTTGAATGCTATTCTCAACAGAAAAGCACTTTGAATGCACCAGAGTTAAAATCTAATGAGAAATTTGCAAAATTAAATGCAGAAAGAAACGAACAACATATATTACTAGATACTTTGGTTTTTAATCAAGATATGGATGGAGAGCTTTTAGAAAAAAAGTATGCTTTAGGTTTAGACGAATTACAATTCTACAAACGATTTATTTTCGACAACAAAATTAATGAGAAGCAAATTTTAATTGAAGAGCACAAAAAAACCGAAATCACTTATTTAGGAAAACTAAATGATTTAGACAAACAAGCATCTTATCATGTAATTACAAATTTTAAAATTATTGGAATTGGAGAAATGCCATCACCAAGAGGAGCAAGCTATATAGCTTTTTTAAATGATACATTGGACAGAGCTATCATTTATCTAATGGGCAGCCCCAACGAATTGCCAAAAAAAATTGAAAATAATGTTTTGTATTTTACTTTGAAGTCTCAAAAAGTCGGAATATCGGTACTAGGTGGATTACCCCCAATGCTATGTCTTCCTATTATTGGATGTCAATAAAAACATTTAAAAATCAGCCAATAGCTTTTCAACCTCTAATATAGTCGCTCTATAAATACGTTTATTAGGTTTTGTCATGTGCTGAGACTCTGTAGACACATCTTCAAGCACCTCTTTAGCTGCTTCTTTTTTATCTTTACTCAATAAAAATTTCGCATAAATCAAACGTTCATCATAAAAAGAGTATCGAATATCTATTTGTTTCAAATTTTCTTCGGCTTCTTCTAATTTCCCAACCCTTTCTAAAGCCAATCCATATAAAAATTGTGTTCTGGATTTTTTAAATTCTGGATGGTCTTTTATTCTTTCTACGTACAAAATAACATGTTCACAATCTTCAATGTTAAAATAAGCCTCTATTAATTGTTTAATAACATAAAAATCATTTTGCGAACTATCTTCCAAAGCTTCCAAATAGTGAGGAATTGCATTATTATAATCCTTAATTTCTAGATAAGCATCAGCCAAATTCATTCTGTTTTGATACGACTCAGAAAATTGAAGCTGTTTTTCTAAATCCCTTACTTTTTTGGTTGGATTTATAATGTGTGTGATTTCATTTGTAATCTTTTCTGCATCACGTTTGTTATAAACCTGCGTAATCAAATAAATAATACAGCCTATAACTGGAATAAAAAATATTAAAAAGGCCCAATAGTAGGGATTTCTGTTTTTATAAAGGTGATACAAGCAAAAAGCCTGAAAAGCAATAATTAAGTAAAACGCCATATTATCTAATAAAAACTAAATCGGTTTCTGTAGACATAGGCTCGCTAAAATTATAGCCTTCATAATTAAAACCTTTTACATCATCTAAAGTATTAGCATTGGTATCAATAATATAACGTGTCATATAGCCTCTAGCCAGCTTGGCAAAAGTCATAATCGTTTTATATTCACCATTTTTTAAATCTTTAAAGTTTGCAGTAACCACTGGGACTTTTAGCGTTTTGGTATCGATGGCTTTAAAATATTCGTTACTGGCTAGGTTTAAAAACAATTCACCATCTTCTAATTCTTCATTTAAAGCCTTGGTAATTTGCTTTTTCCAAAACTCATAAAGGTTCTTATTTTTTCCAACGGGGAATTTAGTTCCCATTTCCAAGCGATAAGGTTGAATTAAATCTGTTGGTCTTAATATGCCATATAAACCTGAAATGATACGAACCGTATTTTGCAACGTATCAATCTTTTCCTCAGCAATCGAGTAAGCGTCCAACCCTCTGTAGACATCACCACTAAAAGCATAAACTGCAGGTCGAGCATTATCTGCCGTAAAAGGCAATTGCCAATCTTGATTACGTTCATAGTTTAACCGACCCAAGGTATCAGAGATACTCATGAGTTTTGATAAGCTTTTGGCAGATTTCTTTTTAAGTAATTTATTTAAGCGCTCAGACTGTTTTAAAAACTGCGCCTCTGTATTTCTACTTGTTGGTAATTGACTTTCAAAATTGAGGGACTTTGCTGGTGATAGGACTAATTTCATTAAAGCTATTTTTTAGTTAACTAAATTACAATAATTCTTTTATTTCTCCATTTTCAAAACTAAAGTTATAATCACCTTTAATAATAAAATTTGAAGCAAAGGCTTCCTCTTGGGTGGGATGCCATTTTTTCACAGGGTTATTTACTAAAATAAATAAACCTTCATCATTTCCTTAAGCACAAAAACGAGTTAAGTTACCAATAAAAACATAACTTACTTATTACAAGATCATTGCTAATCAACCTCTATTACATACATTAATAAAGTACGAATAAAGCTATAATCAATAGACGAAAACAACTAATTTCGCGTTTAATTTTTTTTTTAAACCTCAAATTATAATTTTCAACATGAAAACAAACTTCTGCTCAATTTTATTATTAATTACTTTATGTCTAATCAATATAGGTTGTGACTCTAAAGATGATTCCGTTTTAGATCCCGACCACGACCCTAATGGAGAAACCAGTAATTCCATAGACTACGAAAAAGCGCTACTCCTAAAGTTCCCTTTATCTGAAATCGATACAGATTTAAAAGCCGATAAAGTTTCCATCCAACAGCCTAAGCTAAAAAACGGAATCCCTCAAGAAAAAGGAAAAATAACCATAGAATTAGAGAACAATGATATAAAGAAATTTAGTTTAAAGAAAGTTGATTTTAACGTTTCAGATTTTACCATTTCTCCAGCAATTGGAGAACAGAGTGTTATTCCTGGAAAAACTATAACTTATAAAATAACTTCAAAAAAAGAAACTGATATTTCTTTAGAGTATGATGTATTGGTGATTATAAAAGATGTCCACCCTGCATTACAAAAACTTAAACTTAACGGCTTTAGCTTTTTGAAGGCCAATAACCCAGATCTTAGTCAAGATATAACAAGTATTGAAGTGAGAGAACATACAGGCCAAAGCTACCATGGAACAGTAATGGTTATTGTACCAAATGAAACTAATCTTTCTAATTTAATACCAACATTAGATTATGAAGGACGCTCTATCAAATTTACCACAGAACATTACAGAAACCATGCAGATTTTACAAATTATACCGAAGACAGTGCCGTTGACTTTAAATTTCCTAATATTATTGCTTTTAGACTTTACAATAGTGATGAAACAAGGTATCGTGAGTATCGCATACTTGTCGATTTTAAAAAAATTATTGATTTTGGTGAAGAAAGTGTTACTATAAATAACGGCAATCCAACAAGCGGTTTCAATACCTATGATAATGTTATTGGCTTCACCTATGAAGGTAATTATCCTATAACATCTGACTTATCTAATCCAGATATAGAGATTACAAAAACACCCGCAAAGGATCCTGCAAATTATTATACTAACGTTCGTTTAAGAGAAGATAATCCTGCTGACAACGACGACACTATCAATACAGGTGAAAAAGGAAAACTATATATTCAACTTAATTTCCCACTTAGTTTTATAGGAAACAATGATGGTTTTGGAAGTTACGAAGTAGATGCGACCTTCAACACAATGCTTAACTCTTTTGCAACTCCCAATGTAAGTAATAATTTTGGAGGCCTAGAAAATCTAAATTTTATGGTTTATAACCCTATAAAAATAAACATAAAGGCCACTGTTTTTGTGACTACAGAATGATAAATTATCATTCTTAATTTATATAAACCATGTAATAATTATTTAGCTGAAAGAGACTAAATTCTAAGCAAAAAACAAAACCATTTAGGTTCTAAACAAAAGGTCTTCTCAAAAAGAAGGCCTTTTTTGCACGCTAACTTTAAAACATCTAGCTCTAAACAAAAGCAAAAAAAAGACTTAACCTACTCATTACAAATACATTTCATAAACAAAAACACTGTGACTCGGTGCGATTTTCTTGGCTTTGTCAGAAAAATTATCGAACTTCGTTAAGCATTGAATATAAATCTACCTACGCTAAGTTTTTCAATATTAAAACAACTAATAAAAGTTAATATTATATGGAAGATAAGTTTTACATTGCCATAATAACTGCTGTTTTTGCTCTTACCACAGCCATTGTACAATTAATAATAACTAGAAAAAACGCTGTTAAAATTGAAACATTAAAAAGTAAATTAGATATTTCGAAAACCTATAGTGAAGAGCTAATTAAAGCCTATGCAGATTCGTTTTTCGACAATTTTCAGGATGAACTAAATTTTTTAAAAAGTTATTTAAAAGAACTACAACTGCACAAAGAATACCTAAGAGATATTATTAAATATCCAGATGAATATTCGCCTAATACAACCAAAGAAGCATTATTAGAACGCCAGCATACTATTATTGATTTATATTCAAAATCGCAATTAAGTATTTCAGAAAGCACTCAGAAAAAAGCCCACTATTTAAAAAACTTAATCATTGAAAGTACAGAAATTACGGTAGAATTTCTAAAAATAAAAGATAAGGAAAAGAAAACCTTATTATTGAATATTTTAGACGAATTGAATAAAGAGCATCAGGATTTACGCCAGATAGCAAAGGATGAACTAAATAATTTATTTAAAAGCATTGATTTGCATGTAAATAAAAAAATTGGTCATCATGTTTAATGAAGTAGACATTTCCTCTATAGACACTATTGATAAGCTAAAAAAGGCTCCCATGAACATAATTATTTGTGGAACCCCTTATTGGGATAGAATATATTGTGAGATTATGAAAACACACCTACGGCATCTTGAATATAATTTCAAAATCCATAGATTCCATAGTGTTCTCGATTTCGAAGAATTATTAACGACCATGAACAGTACCGACATCGATAACATACATGCTTTCATTTCTCATAATCATAGTAATAGTCAAATCGTTTTATCTAAATTAAACAATAGGAAATTAAAAAGTAACAAGAATATTTGCGTAACGGTCTCTAGTATTCGGGATGATAACAGAAGCTTTGACTTTATCGCTTCGGTTAAATCTAAATTATCAGGTTCTATAGAAATTTTTATCGATGTATTTATGGAAGCGGGGCAAGCAGCATACATTGAATTCTTCGGTGCATTAACTGAACGATGGCTTTATTATATAAAATGCAGAAATGAAGGCATAAATCCAGAACATCGAACTATCGATTTACATAAATATATATAGTTACAACAAAGTATTATCTGTAACATAGATTATCGTGAGTTATTCAATTGTGATTATTGAGAATAATATTAAGGCTGTTTATTTAAGCCTAGAATACGAAAACCTAATCCAATTCCTGATTCTTAGTATAAGTCTTCCATTTTTCAATACACTGCTGCATATCATCTGGAATGGGCGTATCAAATCGCATAAACTCGCCTGTTTTTGGATGCATAAACCCTAAAGTTTTAGCATGTAATGCCTGACGTGGCAATACTTTAAAACAATTTTCTACAAACTGTTTGTACTTCGTAAAAGTAGTCCCCTTTAGTATTCTTTCACCTCCATAGCGAGCATCATTAAAAAGCGTATGCCCAATGTGCTTCATGTGCACACGTATTTGGTGTGTACGTCCCGTTTCTAACTTGCAAGATACCAACGTGACATAACCCAAACGTTCTAAAACTTTATAATGGGTTACAGCAGGCTTACCTTTATAAGCTTCATCTTCTAAAAACACGGTGTTTTGTAATCGATTTTTAGGGTGACGGCCAATATGACCTTCAATACGGCCTTCATCTTCTTCTATATGTCCCCAAACAAGTGCGACATATTCGCGCTCGCTCGTTTTTTTAACAAACTGTAACGATAAATGTGCCATCGCCTTTTCGGTTTTTGCAACCACTAAAAGTCCGCTGGTATCCTTATCTATTCTGTGCACCAATCCAGGACGCTCACTAGAATTATTTGGTAAATTATTAAACCGATGAATTAAAGCATTTATAAGTGTCCCCGAATAATTACCATGACCGGGGTGGACTACCATACCTGCTGGTTTATTGACTACGAGAAGCTCATCATCTTCGTAAACCACATCAATAGGAATGTCTTCACCTACTAATAAATTTTCATGTGGTGGGTGTGTAAATAATACACGTATTTTGTCTAAAGGTTTTACTTTATAGCTGGATTTTACAGCCTCATCATTAACAAAAATACTACCGCTTTTTGCAGCTGCCTGAATTTTGTTTCGAGTGGCATTTTCAACAAAATTCATTAAATATTTATCTATGCGCAAAGGTGTTTGCCCTTTGTCGACCGTAAAAGCATAATGTTCGTAAAGATTATCTTCGTCTGGCAATTGCGGTGTATAATCGTCCATTTTTATTAAAATTAGATATTAATAGACCGCTTAATTTTAAGGTCTTTTACCATTCCCTAAAACCAAATCTATTTTTGAAGTTTTTGCTAACTTATCCCCTTCTTTAATAGCTTTTCCTTTGTAACGCATTTTTAATACAAGGTCTTTACCTATATTATTTTCGTAAGTAACTTTACCTACCTGAAAGCCTAAAGCTTCTAACATAGGTTTTGCTTGCCTAAAGGTACGTTCTTTTAAGTTTGGAACTTGTATCTTTCTGTATCCAGACGGGTTAAGTGTTAAATATATTTTTCTATTCTCCTTAACTTTTGTTCCTGCTGGCGGTTCCTGTTCGATAACCGAAAACTTAGGATACTTTGGATTAAAGTTAGCAGAATCTTGAATTTGCATCACCAAATTATTCTCTTTTAATTCCAAGTCTGCAACGCTAATGGATTTACCTGTTAAGTCTGGAACCATTTCAAAATCACCGTGATTTGTTGAAGACTTTAACCATTTAAGCATAATAAAACACAAAATAAATACAGCAACTAACGCTAATGCTATTTGTTTTAAAAATATTTTACTAGTAAGGAATTTAAATAGGCTCATTTATAAATTTTTCGATAAGGCAAATATATAAAAACAGAACTGTTTTTTCTTTTGCAATATATATGATATTTTAGCTTGACTTATATTAACTTATAAATAGATACGTTTTATCATCTATTCTTAGATGGATACAAATTATAATTGAAAAGGTTTTCGTCTTTGCGGAAATAAAAAAAATATGCTTACAAAAAAAAATATTGCTATAATCATGGGAGGGTTTTCTAGTGAATATGAAATCTCTCTAAAAAGCGGAAACGTCGTTTATGAAACTCTGGATGCTACAAAATATAACGGATATCGCATTCATATATTTAAAGACAAATGGGTATACGTAGATGCTAACAATGCTGAATTCCCTGTTAATAAGGATGATTTTTCTGTGCGAGTTGCCAATCGTGTTATTACTTTCGACTGTGTTTTTAATGCTATACACGGATCTCCTGGTGAAGATGGATTTATGCAAGGCTATTTTGAGTTGCTAAACATACCGCATACAAGCTGTGGAATGTATCAAGCTGCCTTAACATTTAATAAACGTGACTGCCTAAGTGTTTTAAAGCCTTATGGTATTAAAACAGCAGTTTCTTTTTATATAAATCTGGGAGACACTATTAATGAAGACAACATCATCGATAAAGTAGGTCTGCCTTGTTTTGTTAAAGCCAATAAGGCAGGAAGTAGTTTTGGAGTCACTAAGGTGCATAAAAAAGAAGATTTACAAAACGCTATTGCTATTGCTTTTAAAGAAGATGATGAAATTATTATCGAGTCTTTTTTAGATGGCACCGAAGTTTCTGTTGGTGTTATTACGTATCAAGGAGAAACCAAAGTATTACCTATCACTGAAATTGTAAGTGAAAATGATTTTTTTGATTATGAAGCTAAATATTTAGGTAAATCTCAAGAGATAACGCCTGCTAGATTAAGTAAAGAACAAGAAAACAAAGTAAACGTACTTGCCAAAAAAGTATATGAAGTTTTAAAAATGAAAGGCTTCTCTCGTACCGAATTTATTTTTAAAGACGGTGAACCTCATATATTGGAAATGAATACAGTGCCTGGGCTAACAAAAGAAAGTATTTTACCACAGCAAGCCGCTGCTGCTGGTATTTCGCTAGTAGATTTATTTAGCAATGCTATTGAAGAGGCTTCAATTAAACCATAATCACAACAAAATCAACAAATTAAGACTTATTTAGTCAGAAAAATAATAAGTTTTAAAAATTAAATAAAATTTGTAACTTTAAGAACATGAAACAAGCCATATTCCCTGGATCTTTCGATCCTATAACATTGGGGCATTATGATATTATAAAACGTGGTGTAACCCTTTTTGATGAAGTGATTGTGGCAATAGGTGTAAATGCTGACAAAAAGTATATGTTCTCTTTAGAGGAACGAAAACAATTTATTGAGGAAGCTTTTGCTGATGAACCTAAAATAAAAGTTGTTACTTACAAAGGGTTAACAGTAGATTTTTGTCAAGAAATAGGCATAGAGTTTATATTACGTGGACTTCGTAATCCTGCAGATTTTGAATTTGAAAAAGCTATTGCTCATACAAACCGTGACTTAGCTCCCATTGAAACGGTATTCCTTTTAACATCGGCAGACACCTCATATATAGCATCATCCATTGTAAGAGATGTTATAAGAAATAATGGAGATTACACAAAACTTGTACCTAAAAGCGTAAAAATTAAATGAAACGAATCTGGATCACTAGTTTGTTCTTCATAGTTATTTTTAATAGTTATGGTCAACAAGCCCTAAACAGTGAGCACAAAGAAGCCATCTCTCTTGAGATTAAACAAATGTTTAAAGACTTTCATAAAGACATTACAAAAAATGGCTTAATGAGTGAATTTAAATATTTAGATGACTCATCAGATTTTTTTTGGGTACCGCCAGGTTACAAAAAAGCATTAGATTTTGATACTGTAAAAAATATTTTAGTTAAAAACTCGAAAACGGTCAATTTCATTGAGTTTTCTTGGGAAAGTATCAAAATAGTTCCCTTAACAAATGAAATAGCGACCTATTCGGGCGTTGTAAAATGCGTGCAAGTTGACACGGCACACAACCCTAAAACCTTTAAAATAATTGAGTCTGGGACATTGATTAAACGTAAAGATGGCTGGAAATTCTTAAATGGCCAATCGAGAAGCCTAAACTAGCAGAAAGATTAAAAACTGTTGTTTATTAGTAACAAATCTTGCTTTTTATATACTAATAAGTAAATAATTACTTCTAACAGTTTATGCTACAAGGAATAAAATATATCCTCATTAAACTAAAACTCATTCAACCTTCTGAAAGAGATATTCGAATATGGATACTAACGGAACGGGTTAAAAGAGTAGAGTATGTTTTAGAACATGGTAATTATAAAACCAGAAAGCTAGCTGCAGAAGCCCTTGGTGAAACTGGTTACAAATCATCCATTCCAATACTTTTTAAAGCTATAAACGACAACGTACAAAATGTATCTATTGCTGCTTTAAATGCTCTTGAAATGCTAGGTTGCAATGATGAATTAGGAGCTGCGATTATAAAAAAGCGATTTAATTGGGTTAAAGATAGGCGCGAAAAAGATGCTAAATTTGAAGCCAATAAGGGTAAAAAGTATAAAATTTATAGATGGGAACGTGCTAGCAAAAAATCTTTTGACCGCGTAAAAGAACAGCTTAAAAGACCTATGAGGTAGTTCTTAGTTCTTAGTTCTTAGTTCTTAGTTCTTAATAAAGAAAGAAAGAAAGAAAACATCTAACATCTAACATCTAACATCTAACATCTAACATCTAACAAAATTACAACTTATATTCTGAAAGCCCTTTGGTAAACGCCTCAGGGTTTTCGGCTAAATGATAACGTGGATCGTCTATATCTTCAATAATAACTTCTCTAAACTTCGGACTAGATTTGTACAGTAAGATTTTACAATCTTCGCTTAAATGTTTTAATCTTATTGTTTTTCCTTCTGCTTCGTATTTATTAACTAGATTAAAAATTGCCTCAATAGCAGAGTGATCACTCACTCTCGATTCAACAAAGTCCACTTCTACCTCTTGCGGATCGTTTTTAATATCAAATTTTTCATTAAAAGCTATAATAGAACCAAAAAATAAAGGGCCCCAAATTTCATATACCTTAGTGCCATCTTCTCTCATACGTTTTCTAGCTCTAATGCGTTTTGCATTTTCCCAAGAAAAAACCAAAGCACTTATAATAACACCAGCAATTACCGCTATAGCCAAATCGAAAATAACAGTTAATGCAGATACAGCTATTAAAACAATAACATCTGTTACTGGAATTTTATTTAAAATTCTAAAACTACTCCAAGCAAATGTCCCTATTACAACCATAAACATAACTCCTACAAGAGCAGCTATTGGCACTTGTTCAATAAGCCCAGAAGCAAACAAAATAAAAACCAATAACATTAATGCGGCAACAATACCAGACAATCTGCCACGACCACCACCTTTAATATTAATAAGTGATTGTCCTATCATAGCACAACCTCCCATACCACCAAATAGCCCAGTGATAATGTTTGCACCTCCTTGCGCCATACATTCTCTATTGGTATTTCCTCTGGTATCTGTTAGTTCGTCAACAAGGTTTAATGTCATTAAAGATTCAATTAAACCAATGGCAGCCAATATTAAAGCATAAGGACCAATAAATTTAATAGTCTGCCAGTTAAATGGCACTTTAGTAAAAATATCTATTTGAAATTGAGGCAATCCGCCTTTTAAACCTTCTCCTCCTCCATCACGAATAAAGCTACCTACTGTAGCTACATCAAAATTACCAAAAATGGCAATCGCAGAAACCACTAAAATAGCAATTAAGGCTTCTGGCAATTTTTTGGTCAGTTTAGGCAAGCCAAACATAATTCCCATAGTTAAAGCTACAAGACCTAGCATGATCCACATTTGAGATCCACTAAACCAATCACCATTAACATCCTTAAACATCTTTAATTGTGCCAAGAAAATCACGATAGCCAATCCGTTTACAAATCCCATCATAACAGGATGCGGAATCAATCTTACAAATTTTCCGAGCTTTAAAATACCCGCAAGCATTTGTATAAACCCCATTAAAATAACGGTAGCAAACAAATAATAAAGCCCAAGGTTCTCACCTTCAGCTCCAAAGGCATTCCCTTCTGCAACCAAACTAACCATAACAACTGCCAAAGCACCAGTTGCTCCACTAATCATACCTGGACGCCCACCAAAAATAGCTGTGATTAAACCAATCATAAAAGCAGCATACAACCCTACTAAGGGATCTACACCTGCAACAAAAGCAAAAGCTACAGCCTCTGGTACTAAAGCTAACGCTACTGTTATTCCGCTTAAAATATCGTTTTTGGCATTCGCTGTACGCTTTCTAATAAATTCTGTCATGGTTTATTTTTTGAAGCTGCAAATTTACACTTAAAATAAAGAGAAACAACAAGTAATCTTTATTTTGATGAGAAATCATACTAAAACGATTGAACAATATATTAAAAATCAATCTATTACACCCCATTTAACCATAGCAAAGCACTCTCCCTTTCTCGAAATATTTTAATGTTAAGTTGGGCATTTCCATTAACGTTAATTAAGGTTTTTGTCGACATTAAACCTCCACTAGTATTGACAACCACAGCTATTGATTTTATTTCTTCTAAATGCGCTATCTTTTGTTGAGCTTCAAAAGTATAAGCATACGAGTGTTTTCTATTTATGAGTAGAGAAAATGGTGGGTCTAAATTACTGAATAAAAAATCATGGTATTCGCCAACCATAATGTTGTCTATTTCAATACCTTCATCAACAATAACTTCGGCTAGTTTGTTATCAATGATATTAATGGTGCCAAACGATAATTTATAGGTTTTCATATAAATTCTTTTTTTGAGAGGTTATTAAAAACTTCAGAAAAAACTACCCTTATAGCAATTTAGAAGATATTACTTACAAATCTAAGTTAACTAATTTTTTTTAATTTTATATTTTTTAAGAATACTTTTATAAAATAACTCCAAATTTACTAAAACATGAGGCTCATTTTTATCTCCTTGATTTTATGCTTTTCTTGCACCAATTCAGATAAAAAACCAACATACGATTTTGAAACACATTTTGAAAAATCGAAAGGATTAGAGACTGCAACTTATCAGCAAACCATTCAATTTCACACAAAATTAGCCCAAGTTTATTCCGAAATTTCGATACAATCCATAGGAGAAACAGATGCTGGTGTTCCATTGCATATAGTAACCCTTAATCCTAATAGGGTATTTAATTTTTCTAAAATTCACGAAAATGAAAAAGGAATATTACTCATAAACAATGGTATCCACCCTGGGGAAAGCGATGGTATTGATGCTACCATGATGCTTTTTAGAGATATTGTTCAAGGCAAAATTAAAATGCCAGAAAAAACCGTTTTAGTAACCATTCCTATTTACAACATTGGTGGGAGTTTTAATAGAAATTCCACCACGCGTACTAATCAAAACGGACCAAAAGACTATGGCTTTAGAGGCAATTCGAGAAATTACGATTTAAATCGTGATTTTATTAAATGTGATACTAAAAATGCAAAGACCTTTGCTCAAATCTTTCATTTAGTAAAACCAGATATTTTTATCGATAATCATGTAAGTAATGGTGCAGATTATCAATACACCCTTACACATTTATTCACACAGCATAATAAGCTTGGCGGTGATTTAGGCAAATATATCCATAATGATATGATGCCAAAATTAGAACAAAAACTAGCTTTGAAAGACTGGGATATTACTCCTTATGTGAATGTGTTTAATGAAGTTCCCGAGAAAGGATTTACACAATTTATGGATTCTCCAAGATATTCAACGGGTTACACAACCTTGTTCAATACACTTGGTATGATGGTAGAAACACATATGCTAAAACCTTATAAACAGCGTGTTGAAGGTACTTATGAACTTATGAAAAGCATGATCGAAATTATAGAGGAAGATTGCATTTCAATAAAACAAAAAAGAAAGCAATCCAAAGAAAGCTTTCATGTTAACACTGAAACCTATGCGCTTAGCTGGAAAATTGATACAACAAAAAGCTCAATTTTAAATTTTAAAGGTTTTGAAGGTGAATTAATTACAAGCGAAATAACTGGAGCCAAACGTTTAAGCTATAATAGAAATAGGCCATTTACCAAAGAAGTTAGCTATCAAAATTATTTTAAACCTAACGTGGAAGTCAAAATTCCTAAGGCTTATATCATTCCTCAAGGCTGGCATAATATTATTGAACTTTTAAAATTGAACCAAGTAGAGATGGTGCCGTTAAAAGAAGATTCTATAATCGAGGTTGAATCCTATAAAATTAGTAATTACGACACTCGAAAAACACCATACGAAGGTCATTATCAACACTACAACACTAATGTTATCAAAACAGAAAAGAAAGTCAACTTTATAAAAGGTGATTATATTATTTCCACAAACCAGAATGCATTTAGGTATTTATTAGAAACTTTAGAACCACAAGCTCCAGATTCTTTTTTTAACTGGAATTTCTTCGACACCATTTTGCAACAAAAGGAAGGATTCTCACCTTATGTTTGGGAAGACAAAGCTTTAGAGTTGCTAAATAATAACCCTAAACTAAAAGCAGCATTCGAGCATCGTAAAAAAGATTCAACTACTTTTAATAATGACTGGTACGCTCAATTGGATTGGATACACAAGCAAAGCAAATATTATGAAACGGCTCATATGCAATATCCTATATACAGAGTGAATTAAAATGATTAAACCAACAACTTAATATTAGCATAAGAGTTCCCAAGGGCATTTTTTGCTTGGTTTTTATTCAACCATTCAACTTTAGTGATCCCCTCTTCTTCTTGAGCATATAAATTGCCATTGAAATTTGTTTTCATTTCAAACCAATAAGTGATTTTTATTTTATGACGTCCATTACGTTTAAAAATATGGTACGTAGTATTTAAAGGCTTTATAATTTTTAATCCTCCAACACCAGTTTCTTCAGACACTTCACGAATTGCCGTTTTTTCAATGGTTTCATTGCCTTCTACCTTCCCTTTAGGCAAATCCCATTTGTCATTTCTATATATAAATAAAATATCGTTGTTTTCATTATATACTTTACCACCACCAGCTATAACATTAGGAAGTTTTTTTAAGAATTTTTTCAGAAGTTTATCTTCATTTTTATGGATGAGGCGAACCTCCTCTAAAGACGTTGTATTAAGTTCCTTTATAACTTTCCCAATATTTACAGTATCCAGCAAATAATTTTTAAAGCCAGCTTCTTGCTCAACTTTAGTTGTTAATATAATAGGTTTGTCCCCAACAAAAACTTTATGCATACTTTGCAACTAACAATTATTACATGGTAAAAATATCATTTTTAGCAATAATCTACTCATTGTTGAAAAAAATATTTTTATTCGTAAAGTAAGCTTTAGGTAAAACTAAATTTATATGTAATTTTGCTTTCATGATTTTTAATAAAGAAACCGCAAAAAAAACAGCCGAAGTATTATTGCAAGTCAACGCGATAAAACTCAGCCCAAATGATCCTTTTACTTGGGCATCGGGATGGAAATCTCCAATTTATTGTGATAACCGTATTGTATTATCGTTTCCACTAATTCGTAATTATATTAGCGAAACCATGGGCAAACAAATTGAAAGTCAATACGGAAAACCAGATGCCATTGCTGGTGTAGCAACTGGAGCTATTGGCATAGGTATGCTTGTTGCAGATTACTTAGGACTCCCATTTATTTATGTAAGACCAGATGCTAAAGGGCATGGTAGAAAAAACCAAATAGAGGGTTTTATTGAAGGTGGTCAAAATGTTGTTGTTGTTGAAGATTTAATCAGTACGGGAAAAAGTAGCTTAAATGCTGTAAAAGCTTTAAAAGAAGCCCATGTAAACGTAAAAGGCATGATTGCTATTTTTACTTATGGTTTTGATATTGCTTCAGAAAACTTCAATAAAGAGCATATAGAGCTGCTAACGCTTAGTAACTACGAAAGTTTATTGGAACAAGCTTTAGATACTAATTATATTTCTGAAAAAGAATTAAAGACATTGTCTGAATGGAATAGTAACCCTTCAGAATGGAACGCTAATTGATATATCATTACTAAAATAAAAATTCATGAAATTAGAATCTCCAAAAATTAACGTTAGCAAATCACCTCAAGAGGTATTCGATTTTTTATCTGATGTTAAAAATTTTGAATCTTTAATGCCTGAAAACATTAGTAAGTTTGAAGTTTTAGAAAATGACAAATTTTTGTTTGCTTTAAAAGGTATGCCAGAAATTATTCTAAAAAAGAAAGAAGCAATAGCTCCAAATAAAATAGTTTTGGGAGCTGCTGGTGGGAAACTAGATTTTTCACTTACTGGCAATATTGTTGAAGTTAATGAAACTTCTAGTGACGTTCAATTAGAATTTACTGGAGAGTTTAACCCAATGATGGCCATGATGATAAAAGGACCTATTAGCAAATTTATTGAAACACTGGCTACCAGTATTCCCAATGCTATTTAGTATAAAAGTTTAATCGCTTTTAAATCAAACTCCTTTGTAACATCATCCTCCAACAATACTTGAAGGTTCCCTGATTGGGAAATCCCTTTTATAAAACCCGAAAAAACAAAGCCTTCCTCATCTTCAAATGTTGAAGGTTTATTTTTTCTAAACAAGTACGTCTCATAATCGTTTTTTAAAACATTACAATGTCCTTTTTCCAAAAGAAGAAAATAATGTTTTAAATTTTTTAGAATAACGTGAACGACTTCATCCAAGTCAAAAACTTTTCCAGATATAATTTTTAACGACGAAGCTTTAGGTAAATTCTTAAATTCAGTTTGATTTACATTTAAACCAATACCAATAATAGAGGCATTGATATTATTTTGTTTTATGACATTTTCTATTAAAATGCCACAAATTTTCTTGTCTTCTGACAAAATGTCGTTTGGCCATTTTACACTCAATCGGGAAATTGAAAAAAATTGCAATGTCTTTAATAAAGCTAATGAGGTTGCAACACTTATGTAAAAAGGATGTTCTAAATAAAGTTGAGACAAATCCTTAAACACGCTGAATGTAAGATTTTTAGATACTTGAGAGCTCCATACTGTTCCCATTTGTCCACGTCCCTGTGTTTGCTCTTTTGCGATAACTGTTGTATAATCCTGTACAATTTCTTCAGCACTAAGCTTTCTCAAATAGCTATTTGTAGAATCGATGGCATTAAGTTTGACTATAAGCATATAGGAGTTATTGTGACAGTATAAAATCTTATGACTATTTTAAAGTATAAAGAACTAAAAAAATAATAACTTTGCATAAATTAAATAAATTTAATGGCAAAAGAAAATATAAGCACAGACCAACTAATTTCTGTAATAATAAATGGCATTGAAGATGTTAAAGGCAATAAAGTAAATATTCTAGATTTAAGAGAGATTGAAAATACGGTTTGTGATTACTTTATAATTTGTGAAGGAACTTCAAACACACAAGTAAACGCCATAGTTAATTCAATTCAAAAAAAAGTCAGTAAAGAACTTAAAGATAATCCTTGGCATACAGAAGGAGTAGATAACGCTGAATGGGTATTAATAGATTATGTAAATGTTGTAGTACATGTATTTCAAAAACACATAAGAGAATATTACGATATTGAGAGTCTTTGGGGGGACGCAAAAACAACAGTTATAGAAAATAGTTACTAAAAAATTCAGATGGCAAACGACAAAAAAAACACAAAAGACAAAAAACCAAAATTTAGCCCATATTGGATTTATGGCATATTAATAGCTGTTTTCTTAGGCTTTCAATTATTTAGCAATGGAAGCTATCAAGATGGCAACCAAACAACGCCTTCAGACTTTTTTAGATTTTTGGAAGATGGCGATGTTGAAAAAGTTGACATTGTAAAGAATACACGTTTAGCTAGAGTTTATTTAACCAAAGATGCAGAAGCGAAAGAGGTTCATAAAAACTCAAAACCAACTACGCTTATTCCTTCTTCAACAAAATTACCAAACTATAAATTTGAATTTGGTGATCTTCAAAATTTTGAGAATCGTTTAAATGAGCTTACTAAAGATTTAACCGTTAAGCCTGTAATAACATTTGATACAGAAACCAATGATTGGGGTAATCTTTTAATGGGAATACTTCCTTTTATTTTACTTATAGGAGTTTGGATTTTTATTATGCGACGTATGTCTGGAGGTGCTGGTGGCGGAGCTGGCGGACAGATTTTTAATATAGGAAAGTCTAAAGCGAAACTTTTTGACCAGAATACCGAAGTAAAAACAACGTTTAAAGATGTAGCTGGTTTAGAAGGTGCCAAAGAAGAAGTTCAGGAAATTGTAGACTTCCTTAAATTCCCAGAAAAATATACAACGCTTGGTGGAAAAATTCCAAAAGGTGCTTTATTAGTAGGACCTCCAGGAACTGGAAAAACCTTATTGGCCAGAGCTGTTGCAGGTGAGGCTAAAGTACCTTTCTTTTCTTTATCTGGCTCAGATTTTGTCGAAATGTTTGTTGGTGTTGGGGCATCTCGTGTTCGAGACCTGTTTAAACAAGCCAAAGAAAAGTCGCCATCTATCATTTTTATAGACGAAATAGATGCTATTGGTCGCGCTAGAGGAAAAAATGCGATGTCTGGAAGTAATGATGAGCGTGAAAATACATTGAACCAATTATTGACCGAAATGGATGGTTTTGGCACAAATACCAATGTTATTGTAATTGCTGCTACCAACAGAGCAGATATCTTAGATAAAGCATTAATGCGTGCTGGGCGTTTTGATAGACAAATTTTTGTCGACCTGCCAGATATTCGTGAACGTAAAGAAATTTTTGAAGTGCATTTAAGGCCATTAAAAAAGGCTAAAGATTTAGATACCGATTTCCTTTCAAAACAAACACCAGGATTCTCTGGAGCAGATATAGCCAACGTTTGTAATGAAGCTGCTTTAATTGCTGCTAGAAATGGTAAGAAAGCCGTTGATAAACAAGATTTTCTTGATGCTGTAGATAGAATTATTGGTGGATTAGAAAAGAAAAATAAAATAATTACGCCAAGCGAGAAAAAAGCTGTTGCCTATCACGAAGCTGGTCACGCCACTGTAAGCTGGATGCTTGAACATGCTGCACCATTGGTAAAAGTAACTATAGTTCCTCGTGGTCGTTCATTAGGTGCTGCATGGTATCTACCTGAAGAACGTTTAATTGTTAGACCAGAGCAAATGTTGGATGAAATGTGTGCTGCACTTGGTGGTCGTGCTGCAGAGAAGGTCATTTTCGATAAAATATCTACAGGAGCGCTTAGTGATTTAGAAAAGGTAACCAAACAAGCCAGAGCCATGGTTACTATTTATGGACTAAGTGATAAAATTGGAAATTTAACTTATTACGATTCTGGGCAAAGCGAATATGGTTTCACAAAACCTTATAGTGAGCAAACTGCAGAATTGATTGATAAAGAAATTTCTGATATTATTGAAAAACAATATCAACGAGCAATCAAATTGCTTCAAGACAATAAAGATAAGTTAACCGAACTTGCTGAAGTTCTTCTTGAAAAAGAAGTTATCTTTAAAGATAATCTTGAAAAGATATTCGGGAAGCGTGAATTTGAAAAGGAAGTACGTGAAAACTTAGATAAATAACTCGATAAGCATATATTTTGTTAAGCTTTTAGCAAAAATCTTAAATTAATCGTATGGTTAATTTAAGATTTTTTATATTTGATAAACCTCAAAAAGAATTCTGTTAATAGCAACCCACTTAAATGAGTCTTTTTAGAAAAATTTTTGGTTCTAAGTCTGAGCGTTCAGGGGAAGAATTAAAATCTGACGATAGAGGCAAATATATGCCTGAGATAAAACTACCAATAGATGAAAGGTTTACCATAAACTTCAAAGC
Source organism: uncultured Flavobacteriaceae bacterium (assembly GCA_947501845.1). GTDB lineage: Bacteria > Bacteroidota > Bacteroidia > Flavobacteriales > Flavobacteriaceae > Flavivirga. The sequence goes on from CANMXP010000008.1 coordinate 175,838, forward strand.
TAATGGCGGTAAGTTCTTGTATTGTGAGAATTTAAACGAAATATTTTCTAACCTAGATCATATTCTTGAAGAAAATAATTGGAAAGAAAAAAAGGCTTTATTGCTTGACGAGAATTTAAAAAATAAATTTAAAAACTCTAACCTTAAAGGTACAAATAAGATAAATGAATCAACTTTTTTGCTAACTACCTGCGAAAATCTTATTGCAAACGACGGATCATTACTTATTTCTTCAAAGCAAATTTTCGAAAAAAAACTTCCTGAATTACCTGTAAATTTTATTGTATTTGCTACAACAAGTCAGATTGTTGAAAATATTGGGGAAGGTTTACGTGGTATAAAATCTAAAAACAGGCAAAAAATCCCGACTAATATTACAACCATAAAACATTTTAAATCCAACGACGAAAAAGATTTTCTGAGTTATGGTAGTAGTGCAAAAAATCTTTACCTACTACTTTTAGAAGATTTATAGAATGAAAGAAATCCTTATTCGATCACTTTCTGGGCTACTCTACGTCTTGCTACTAATTTTGTGCCTAAATTACGAACAGTTATTAATAGCGCTTTTCTTTATTTTTGGTTTGATTTGTTTGGGAGAATTTAAAAAACTTATCCAACTTAAAAGTTATATACCCTACTTTATCTTTATTGCTCTTTATGCTGTTTTTGGGTATTGGCAATCGGTATTAAACACTGATGCAGGATTAGATGAAGCTACTCAAATACTTATGGTACTTACCATTTTTGTTGAGTTATTTTTAATAAAAGATTTATTTTCAGAAAAAACAATCCCACTCTTTGCTTCAAAGCGTTTTATTCTCACTACTTTTTATTTATCGAGTGCTTTTGTATTCTTAATTTTAATAGCTAATTATCATGAGAACTACGATCCGAATATATTATTGGGGTCTTTTATTTTGGTTTGGGTAAATGATTCATTCGCCTATTTAGTTGGTAAAAATTTTGGAAAACAAAAGCTTTTTGAAAAAATATCACCTAAAAAAACAGTAGAAGGTTTTCTTGGTGGATTATTTTTTTCGTGTGTGGCAAGCTATTTTATTGCTACCTTTACAGAGCTATTAGGCTTTACAAGTTGGCTAATTTTAAGTATTATTATTAGTGTATTTGGAACTTTAGGAGACTTGATAGAATCTAAATTTAAAAGGCAAGCTAATGTTAAAGATAGTGGCGTTATCATGCCTGGTCATGGTGGATTATTAGATCGGTTAGACAGCATTATTTTTGCAGCACCATTTATATATTTATTTTTAAGAATTATACAATATGTTTCATAAAGAAGGCCATAAAATTATACTTATAACTTTTGTAATTATTATTGCATCTTTTCTATTGGTTGACAATTTTATTGGAATTCAATGGTTAAGAACCCTTATTCTGATCACTTTATTGGTGTTTTTAATACTTATACTTCAGTTTTTTAGAAACCCGAAACGCAACACATCACTTAACAACAAACAAGTAGTTTCACCTGTTGATGGTAAGGTCGTTGTTATTGAAGAAGTTTTCGAAAAAGAATACTTTAAAGAAAAACGGTTGCAAGTTAGCGTATTTATGTCTCCAATAAATGTTCATGTAACACGTTATCCAATTGGAGGTAATGTTATTTTTAGTAAATACCATCCAGGCAAATATTTAGTGGCATGGCACCCCAAAGCAAGCGAAGAAAATGAACGTACTACGGTTGTGGTTGAAAATGAGACTTATGGCAAAGTACTGTATAGGCAAATTGCAGGTGCCTTGGCAAAACGCATAGTAAACTATGCCAAACTAAACGATAAGGCTGTGCAAGGTGGAGATTCTGGTTTTATAAAATTTGGCTCTAGAGTCGATTTATATTTACCTTTAGACACAAATATTAAAGTCCAGCTTAACCAAAAAGTTCGTGGTGGCGAAAGTGTTATTGCAGAAGTTTAATGACCGATAAAGATTTAGATATAGAGTTTCAAAATGCTGTTAGCAGAGTAAATGCGCATACCAAACCTTTTCCTGCAGATACGCTATTAAAGCTTTATGCTTACTACAAAAAAGCTACCAATGACTACGGCAGGCCTAAAAGCAAAAAACCTATAATCAATGCCTTTAAAACTAATGCGCTATTTCAAGCCAAAGACATTAGCGAAGACCAAGCTAAACGCCTGTATATAGACTTGGTGAATAGCTATTTTTTGTATAGGGAGTAAAACTATATTCTGACCTTCATTGAGAACCTCATAAAATTTATAAAAAATAGATAAAATTTCAATAAAATAAAGCTTGTCACCTTGAGCGCAATCGAAAGGTCTTAAAAATTAAGTTGTTTTAATTAAGTTTTGACTGCGCTCAACCTGACATTTAAATACAAGTAACTGATTTTCATTTAAATAAAACTGAACTTATATAGAAACTCACGTTAACTTATTACTTTCATAAGTAGATTTCTACTTTACCGAAACAAATTCGGCACAAGCGCAAGAATCATAAAACAGTATTTTTAAACAGCAAATAAAAAGCCCATCAACAAATGTTGACAGGCTTTCTTGAAGAAAAATAATTTAAGTTAGTTTTTATTTCTTCTTCTTATCTTCTAGTTTTTGAACGGTATCATACATGATTGGTGTTGCAATAAATAAAGATGAATAGGTACCTACTATAACACCTACAATTAAGGCAAACATAAAGCCTCTAATAGAGTCTCCACCAAAAATAAAGATTGCTAATAACACCACTAAAGTCGTTAAAGACGTATTTAACGTTCTACTTAATGTACTACTAAGTGATACATTTACAACACGATTAAACTCCCAGTTAGCATGGTCATTAAAGAACTCACGAATTCTATCAAACACAACCACGGTATCATTTAACGAATAACCAATAACCGTTAAAATAGCTGCAATAAATGCTTGATCTATTTCCATGTTAAATGGCATAAACTTATAAGTTAAAGAGAATATCCCTAATACAATTAACACATCATGGAATACTGCTGCAACCGCTCCCAAAGAGAATTGCCATCTTTTAAAACGAATTAAAATATAAAGGAATACTACTATTAAAGATCCTAAGATCGCCCAAACAGAATCTTTTTTAATATCATCTGCAATAGTTGGGCTTACTTTATAGTATTTCATTAAACCAACAGTTTTAGTATCTGAATCGCTAATAAAATCTTCATAAGACATACCATCTAAATGCGATTGTAATGCTTCAAATAACGACTTTCTAATCGCTTCATCAACCTCTGCTCCTGTCTCATTAACTTTATATTTTGTTGTAATTTTTAATTGATTGGCATCTCCAAAAGTTTTAGCATCTGCACTAGCAAAAACTTCTGGTTTTGATAAAATATTTGTGATTTCTGAAGCGCTAACATCTTGAGCAAAACGCACCTGGTATGTTCTTCCTCCAACAAAATCGACACCTTGATCTAAACTATTAGTAAATAACGATCCTAAACTCAATACAATAAAGGCTCCTGAAATGATATAAGCTATTTTACGTTTCTGCAAAAATTCGATGCTTATATTTCTGAAAAGTTTTTTTGTAACAGCTGTAGAAAAATCTAATTGCCCACCTTTATTAGCATACCAATCAATTAACAATCTAGTAATAAATATTGCTGTAAACAAAGAAGTTCCAATACCTATTAATAAAGTAGTTGCAAATCCTTTAATTGGTCCAGAACCAAACATAAATAAAATTAATGCTGTTAATCCCGTTGTAATGTTCGCATCTAGGATAGATGATAAGGCATTACTAAATCCATCTTTAATAGCTTCTTTTTGTCCTTTTCCTTTTGTTAACTCTTCTCGAATACGCTCAAAAATAAGCACGTTTGCATCTACAGACATCCCTATGGTTAATACGATACCTGCAATACCTGGTAAAGTTAACACAGCGCCTAATCCTGATAAAATACCAAAGATTAACAATATGTTTAATAACATCGCAACATCGGCAAAACCACCTGCTTTACCATAATAAAATACCATCCAGATTAACACTAATGTCAATGCAATTAAGAATGATGTTGTACCACTATCAATAGACTCTTGACCAAGAGATGGTCCAACGACTTCACTTTGAATAATATCTGCAGATGCCGGTAATTTACCTGCACGTAATACATTTGCTAAATCGACTGCCTCATTTAATGTGAAACTTCCAGAAATTGAAGAATTCCCACCTGCTATAGGCCCTGTTGTAACCCCTGGTGCCGAATATACAATATCATCTAAAACGATAGCTATTTGGCTTTGTTGATTATAAGCCTTACCTGTCATTTCTTCCCAGATCTTAGCGCCTTTTGCATTCATTTGCATAGAAACTTCTGACTTACCTGACGGTCCAAATTGATTACGGGCATCTACAATAACGGCTCCGCTTAATTGAGGGGTATTATCTCTATTCCCAACTAAAGCATATAAATCTACTATTTCACTATCTTTTTCTGGTTTCCCAAAAACAAATTTAGCATAACGTTGCTCCGCAGGAAGTAAAGCTCTTACCTCTGGTCTGTTTAAATAATCAAGAAGTATTTCTTTATCTTTAATTTCGAACCTTCCAAGAATAGGACCTCCTTGATAGCCTGGCCCTCTATATAAATCAAGAATAGGATTGTTTTCAGATTCAACAGCTGTAGAGTCTGTTGTTGCATCCCCTAAAAGATCGTCAATGGTATCATCTTCTGCACTTTCTCCATCTTGTGGTTCTTGTGCTTCTTCTTCTATTGATTCAGGTTTAACAGATTCTTTTAAAATTTCATTCGCCTGTGCCAAAAAGCCAAAAAATTGCTCGCCTTTATAGGCATCCCAAAACTCTAGTTGTGCTGTATTTTGTAGTAATCTTATAGCACGTTCTTTATCTTTAACACCAGGTAATTCAACCAAAATACGACCTGAATTACCAAGACGCTGAATGGTAGGCTGTGTTACACCAAACTCATCAATACGCTTACGTAATACTTCAAAAGCCGATACTATGGATTCATCTACTTTTTGCCCTATAACTTGTTTAACCTCGTCATCAGACATGTTACTATTAATTTCGCCATCTAGATCTTTTGTGTAAAAAATATCTGGTGATGCTAATTTTGTGTCACCTTTTATAGCATCAAAAGCTCTGAAAAAAGATTCTAAATAAGACTCTTGAGCATCTTTCTGAAGCTCTTCCGCATCATCTAAAGCTTTATTAAATGCAGGGTCTTTACTTTTATTAGCCAAGCCCTCCAAAATATCTCTTACAGATATTTGTAAAGTCACACTAACTCCACCCTTAAGATCCAGACCTAATGGCATGGCTTTTTCTTTTACTTGGTTATAAGTGAATTTGGAGATACCTAGATTGAAAACAGTATCGGTTGCTATAGATTCTAAATAACTAACTTCTTCCTGGCTTCTCTTAGCTCGATAATCAGCGTCTGTTTCAGGAATTTTATTGATAGCCAACTCCTCGGCATTACTTTCTATTTGATTTGCTTTGAATGTAAATGATAATTGGTAGATACTTACCAATCCGAACAAAACTGCAAATAGTTTTACTAATCCTTTATTTTGCATTTTTATATTATTTTTTTGGTCAATTTTTTAAAACGAGCAAATGTATAGTTTACTCAATATTTTGACAATTATTTTTTGTGATTTATATAAGGTGACTCCTTGTTATTGTTTTCAAATAAATGATAAAACAGCCTTATGTTTTTTTGAGACATGCTTTTTAGTGTTATGTTTCTTTTCCTAGGATATTGTCATACCTCTTGTTTAAAAGAAAAAAGCATTTAAGTAATTTAGGGAAAGATTTTCCCTTTAAGAAGTTGGTCCTGCTCTTACATCAGGAACACTATGCGACATATCATCTATTGAAATTGTAATATGTCTACGTACTTTATAGGCTACTTCAACAATCTTATCCCTATCACTACTATCTATTTTACCTATGTATAGATTAGGATTAGAAAATCGATCGTATTCATGTTTTAACTCTGCGACGTATGTTCCATTTAAGTCAGATGTTCCATCTGTTCCTTTTTGGATTTCATATACATCTAAGCTATAGCCATTTTTGTTTTCTCCAGTAGGAAACTCAGTATCTTCTTTATCTTGACTAAACGGAGCGTAATCAAGTTCTATTTTTTTTTCTTCGGAAAATATTTTTTTAATACTGGCTACATTAACATCACTGTAGTATGTGATTCTTAGCCTTCCATCTTCTTTCTCTCCTACTTGTATATTATCTACACCTAAAGTCTGCAATTGTTTCTTTACAACTGCAATGGCATCTTTAACCTCATCTGAACTCACCTCATCATAGACGAATTCCATAACAATTTCCTGATTTGGTACAGAAATTTGCTTCTGGCAAACACCTAATAAAGTGAGGGCAATGATTAAAGTACTAAAGTACCATTTCGCTTTCATGCGTGTATATCTATCGTTTTTAAGTGGTCATACAACATCCATCAAATAGGCTCTTCAAATATTAAAGGCATTGTTATGAATGTTTCAATCCCCAAATATAAAAAATAAAGACTGTATTTCTACAGTCTTTATATAAATATCTATTTTATAGTATTGAATACTATAATTCTAATAAGCCGTTTGTTTTTTTAACACCTTCCGCACTAGCTTGCATATGTGTTTTTTCAGCATCGCTTAGTGGTACATCAACAATACTTTCAATACCGTTTCTACCTAAAATAACAGGTACCCCAATACATATATCGTTTAAACCATACTCTCCTTCTAAAAATGTAGAACAAGGGAACATTTTTTTCTGATCGCAAGCTATCGCTTGAACCAAAGCACTTACTGCTGCTCCTGGTGCATACCAAGCAGAAGTTCCTAATAACTTAGTTAATGTCGCACCACCAACCTTAGTATCTTCTTTTACTTGGTTTAATCTGTCTTCACTTAAAAACTCAGATACTTTAATACTATTTCTAGTCGCATGGCTTGTTAATGGCACCATACCAGTATCACTGTGACCTCCAATTACCATACCGTCAACATCACTAATAGGTGCTCCCAAAGCTTCTGCTAATCTATATTTAAAACGAGCAGAATCTAATGCACCACCCATACCAATAATTCTATTTTTAGGTAAGTTAGTTGATTTATGTGCTAGATACGTCATAGTATCCATTGGATTACTAACCACGATAAGAATTGTATTTGGAGAATGCTCTATTAAACTTGATGATACCGATTTTACAATACCTGCATTAATACCTATTAATTCTTCACGTGTCATGCCTGGTTTACGAGGAATCCCAGAAGTAATCACACAAATATCACTATTTGCAGTTTTACTGTAATCGTTTGTAATACCAGTTATTTTAGTATCAAAACCATTCAATGATGCTGTTTGCATTAAATCCATGGCCTTTCCTTCTGCATAACCTTCTTTAATGTCTAACAAAACGACTTCTGAAGCAAAATCTTTAATAGCAATATACTCAGCGCAACTTGCGCCTACTGCTCCTGCTCCTACAACTGTTACTTTCATGTATTATTATTTTTATTGTTATTTGTAGTTCTTCGACTATTTCACTTTTTAGTGAAATTTTATTGGAACAAATCTCATAATTTAAAAGCCTAAATTATATGATTTTAGTCATGCAAAACTACGAATTAATATACTCTAAATAAAAAAAGTACAGGATTAAATCCTGTACTTTTAAAAACTAATTAATGAAATATAAACTAACTTAACTAAATGACTTTTTTTTCAACTTTTATCTAAAACTAAATGCCATTCCTGCGGATAATGTATTATACTCTTGTAATGTATAATCTCCAAAAAGCTTAAAGAAACCTAAACTTAGTCTTATACCTAGCGTTGTTCTAAAACCGCTTGCATTAAAACTCAAGTTTAGAGGGTCTGTAACTGGTATAGCAACTGGAATGTTATCATATTGTAATTCATAAGTACCTAACATTTTAAGCTTTGAATTACCTCCTGTATATCCCAAACCACCATAAATATTAATGATTGGAAAATTTAACGATCCAATGGCTTGAACCGTATATGCATTTAATTTAAATTCTGCTCTCTGATTTTGACCTGGTATGGCATTACCATCAATGTTATAATTCACATCCATAGAAGTATAAGCCGCTAATACAGAAACATGTAATGGCAACTTATCTACTGGTCCAAAAATGCTTGTTATTTCTTTTTTAAGACCTGCTCCAAATAACTTCCCTTTTACATCGTCACTTCCTACTTCTGGAACTAAACGTAACATCACGTCAAATTTATAAGGTAATCCTACGCCTAATTGTATAGCTGGTGTTGGCACCGCCCCTAAAGGTAAATCGTCATTGATACCTGATGGCATTTCGAATGAAGCTGTTACAGTTTGACCTTCTACAGTGGCATTTACATCCAACATAGCTCCATTACCTGAACCAGCTACTGTTGGAGTTACAGAAGACCCCGAAGCAGAGATACTAGTTAAACCCAAGTTTGCAATATCAAAGAATTCATCTTTAGATGGAACCATAGAAGCATTCATGGCAATCGTTACATCAAAGCCTAGTTTTTTATGAACTTTGGCTGTATGGTACCAACCACTATTCATACCGTAAATTAATCCTGTCATCGCAGGGTTAATATAGCTATTTGTTAATTTGGTAGCATCTTCTCTAGACGCCAATAAAATACTTTCTAATTCTTGCGAACGAGACACATGTGTTACTAATAATAGTAAACATAATAAGATTAATTTTTTCATTCTTTTGTCAATTTGGTTAGAACAAAAGTATAAAAAAAACTACTAAAACCAACTTTTTATCGAAAAAAAATGCATTTCAACGATGTTTTAAAACAAAAAGAAACCCTGACATTAATAATATCAGGGTTTTATAAAGACGTATTATTTACGTTATTTAAGCATCAATATTTGCATAAACAGCATTCTTTTCAATAAAATCTCTACGAGGTGGCACTTCATCTCCCATGAGCATAGAAAAAATTCTATCAGCTTCAGTACCATTATCGATTTGTACTAAACGCATGGTTCTAAATTCTGGATTCATAGTAGTGTCCCAAAGTTGCTCAGCATTCATCTCTCCAAGACCTTTGTAACGTTGAATCTTGGAACCATCTCCAAATTGTCCAATAATCTCGTCTCGCTCTTTATCAGACCAAGCATATTGTTTTTTAGCTCCTTTTTTAACTAAATATAAAGGCGGTGTGGCAATATAAACATGACCATTCTCTATCAACTCCTTCATATATCTAAAGAAGAATGTTAAGATTAAAGTTGCAATATGGCTACCATCAATATCGGCATCACACATAATAACAATTTTATGGTAACGCAACTTGGAAAGGTTTAATGCTTTACTATCTTCTTCTGTTCCTATAGTAACACCTAGTGCTGTAAAAATATTCTTGATTTCTTCATTTTCGAACACCTTATGTTGCATGGCTTTTTCAACATTCAAAATCTTACCACGAAGTGGAAGAATGGCTTGAAATGCTCTATCACGACCTTGTTTAGCTGTCCCACCTGCCGAATCTCCCTCAACAAGAAAAACTTCACATTTTGCTGGGTCTTGTTCTGAGCAATCTGATAATTTACCAGGTAATCCTCCAATAGACATGACCGTTTTACGCTGCACCATTTCACGTGCTTTTTGTGCTGCATGACGCGCCTGAGCCGCCAAAATTACTTTTTGCACAATGATCTTAGCATCTTCTGGATGTTCTTCCAGATAGTCTGTTAACATTTCTGATACCGCCTGACTTACACATGCCGAAACTTCTCTGTTACCTAGTTTCGTTTTAGTTTGCCCTTCAAATTGTGGTTCTGCGACTTTTACAGAAACAATAGCTGTTAATCCTTCACGGAAATCGTCACCCGAAATATCAAATTTCAATTTATCCAACATCCCAGATTCATCCGCATACTTTTTTAATGTGTGCGTTAATCCACGACGAAAACCAGATAAATGCGTTCCACCTTCATGGGTATTGATGTTATTTACGTATGAGTGCAAATTTTCAGCATACGAGGTGTTATACACCATAGCAACCTCTACGGGTACGCCATTCTTTTCTCCTTCAAAAGCAATAACATCTTTCATTAAAGGTTCACGAGTAGCATCCAGATACTGAATAAATTCTTTTAATCCTTCATTAGAATGGAATGTTTCTCCTTCAAATTCACCATCATCCTTCTTATTTCTTCTATCTACCAAATGGATTGTTATCCCTTTATTTAGATAAGCCAACTCGCGCAAACGACTTGCCAGAGTATCGTAGTTATACTCTAAAGTCTGTGTAAAAATAGTAGAGTCGGGCTTAAAGGTAACCGTGGTTCCTCTTTTATCTGTATCTCCAATTGATTTTACAGGGTACAAGGTTTTTCCACGTTCATACTCCTGTTCGTAAATTTTACCACCTCTGTATACCGTAGCTTTTAAATGTTCAGACAGTGCATTGACACAACTTACACCAACACCGTGCAGTCCACCAGATACTTTATAGGAATCCTTATCAAATTTCCCACCAGCTCCAATTTTAGTCATAACAACCTCAAGTGCAGAAACACCTTCTTTTTTATGTAGATCTACTGGAATACCTCGACCATCATCTTCGGTGGTTATGGAGTTGTCCTCGTTAATGGTTACCGTAATATTATCACAATGACCAGCCAATGCTTCATCAATAGAATTATCGACTACTTCATACACTAAATGATGTAAACCACGCACACCAACATCTCCAATATACATCGATGGTCGCATACGTACATGCTCCATACCCTCTAAGGCCTGAATACTATCTGCCGAGTATTGATTTTTGTTTTCTTCGCTCATAAAATTTTTGTCTTTTATATATGATTTTAGGTCATAAAAAAATGACGCTAATGCATCATTTTTTGGTTACTAACAAATATACAAAAACATCATCCCTTTAAAAAGCATCTCCGAGACTTTATACAATAATTATCAACAATTGTTAATTTCTTAAAAACGGCTTAAATCGTCTAAAAACAACCTTAAAATAGATTTTAGCTTTTTTTATTCTTTTTGAATTTCAGAAAAAAACACAAAACTCCACAGAAGCAATCTTTTAAATTAACATTATTATTTTTTTATTGAGAATTTAGAAAAATATAAGCTTTTTTAATTAAAAAACTGTCTAAAAGTGTCGTTTTGAACAACACTTTTAGACAGCATCTTTAGACTTATAATACGCTTCTAGAAAACCTTACCTCTTAACAATTAGCTTTTTTGCACCAATGCCCTGGGCTTGGACTGCTTTAACATAATAAACCCCGTCGCTTAAAAACCCCGTGTTTAATTTTGTAGTAACTCCAGGCGTTACTTCAAAACGCTTCACTTCTTGACCGTATTGGTTTATGATTTGGAATGCATCATATGCTCTGGACTTTATATTTAAAATCCCGTTGTTGGGAATGGGGAACATATTAAACGCTTCTGCATTTTTTTGTAGCTCCTCCGTATGTAATACCGTTCCAAAATCTTTCCATACATCTGCTGTTCTGTAAGCGGATGCACTGCCTGCTGGTACATTCAAAATGGCACCTGCGGTATTCACATTATCAAAAACATTGCTATCAATTACCAAAGGAGATGCATGAGCAACAGTTACCGATGTTAATCTTATACAGCCAGCAAACGCATAATTTCCAATATTGATAACAGAGTCTGGAATACGTATTGATGTTAAATTTGTACAACCAAAAAACGTGCGTATTCCAATACTTGGAACCGAATCTGGTATAACTATTGATGTTAAACCTGCACAACCTCTAAACACAGATCCCCCTATACCTGTAACTGAATCTGGAAGATTTATTGATGTTAAACTTACACAATTAGAAAATACAAGATCAGCAATATCAGTTACAGAATCAGGAATAGTTATGGATGTCAGAAGCGTACAGCTTCTAAACGCAGCAGGTCCAATACTGGTAACAGAATCTGGAATATCTAATGATGTCAAACTTACGCATTGATTAAATGCAGAATTTCCAATACTAGTAACAGAATCTGGGACACTTATTGATGTTAAGCTTCTACAACCAGAAAACACAGCAGCTTCAATGCTTGTAATAGAATTGGGAATATCCAACGACGTTATCCCTGTACAATTAGAAAATGCTGTAGACCCAATACTTATAACCGAATTAGCAATACTCACCGAAGTTAACCCTCTACAATCTCTAAATGCACCAACCCCAATACCCGTCACTTGATAGGTCACTCTATTATCAATTACCGTAGCAGGAATAACAGCATCGCCTGTATAATCCGCATTTACAGCAACCTCTACGGTTTTTGCCACAGCATCAGTGACCGTATAATTAATACCGTTAGACTCAAAAGTTTGCCCATAAGACAACATGCCACATAAAAAGGTGGCAAATACAAAAAGTAATTGTTTGTTCATAATGATTTGGTTTTAAAATTACAGGGTGCAATTAATTACTTTTTACAATCAATTTTAGATCAATTTTCATCACAAATCAGTCAATTAAACCTTATAATCTGTTTTAGCAAACCACAAAATATCACAAACCGATCAACCGAAATCACAAATTGGTCATTTGTCAATTTTACGTTTTTCTGATGCAGAATTTACTTTGGGTTTTATCTATGGACTATCTGTTAAAAAATCCCTCAAAATTGATATATGCTTAATTGGTGCAAATGGAGATACCAATAAACTACATTTAACATTTAAATAGGTAATTTCATAAAACTTTCAATTCTCCTGTATCAAGAACATAAATAATGTAATTAATTTTAGTGCTTATCCAAAATGCTACAAACCCATGAATTTTTCAAACCAACTACCTTTCCAACTCCATAAATATTTTTAGTTAAAGCCTAATTGTAAAGCAGACAAAAACACCATTCTTTCTAACTTACAATAACAAAACATTCTGCTTAGAATTTACCCTAAACCAATAATTGTTGTAAAACCAATAAATTAATTTTAGGTTTTTTATTAATTTGACAATAAAAATTGTAGGCAAGGAAAAAATGATGTTTACTAAATTTATTCTACATATCTTTGACAACAGATAAAGTATTATGACAAAAAATAACAACAATAATAATTTCAATAATCCTAATGTTTAGGATCGGAAGGTTATTGTTTAAAAATATGTAAAGCCTTCCGAATTCGGAAGGCTTTTTTTGTTAATTTAAAAATTAAGACATGAGTAAAATTATGACAGTCGATGTATTGTCGAGTATTAAAGGAGCACAGCCCTCTGAGGCTGTAAGTAAATTATTTGATGTGATTAAAAATGCACAAACAACAAATAATACCCCTAGTAATAATCATAATAATTGTGTGTCTTTAAATCATTTGAGAGCGGATGAAGTCATTGAAAGTTCTGCACTAGAAAAACAGATCATTAAAGACAATTTCCCTAAAGAGAAAAATGGCTATTTAGTGGTTTCTAAAGTTATAGATGCATAGGTTATGGAATCTCAAATACAACAAATTCATCGGCAGTTGGTGGACAAAGAAATTTCTTGTGTCGATTTAATTCAAGAAAAACTAAGTGCACTCAAAGAGAACACTTACAACACGGTAAACACTTTATTAACCGAATTAGCTTTAGAAAAGGCAGCCAAAGTAGATGCAAAAATTGCAAATGGAGATACTATTGGTTTGCTTGAAGGCGTTCCGTTTGGGATTAAAGATGTATATATGCTTCAAGGTACTTATGCAACAGCTAGCTCAGACTTACTTAAAAAGTATAAATCGGCATATACGGCCACAGCCATTCAAAAACTATTGGATGCAGGCGCCATACCTATTGTAAAAGAAAACTGCGACAGTTTTGGTCATGGGTCGTCTAGCGAAAACACCATATTTGGTGCTGTTAAAAACGCTATAAATCCAGAATTAGTTGGAGGGGGCTCTAGTGGAGGGTCTGCTGTGAACGTTGCTAAAGACCATACCGTTTTTTCTATTGGTGGCGACACTGGGGGGTCTGTACGACAACCTGCTGGTTATAATAATGTATATGGTTTAAAACCAACTTACGGACGTATTTCCCGTTACGGTTTAATGGCCTATGCATCATCAACAGACTGCGTTGGCCCTATAGCTAAATCTCCTGAAGATATACGCATTGTTCTGAATACAATGAGTGGAAAAGATCCAAAAGACCAAACAACTTACAGTTCAGAAGCTATAAGCCAAGACAGCATTTTAAACACCGTAAACATTAAAACTGTTGGTTATTTTAAAAACTTTATTGAAAGCGAAGCGATAGACGCCACTATTAAAAGTGATTTTCTAGCATCGATTGAAAAAATAAAAGCCAAAGGTATTCAAGTAAAAGAACTGGATTTCTTTAAATCTGACATCCTAGTTTCTACATATTACACCTTAGCAATGGCCGAAACTGCATCAAACCTATCACGTTTAGATGGCACCAATTATGGCGACCGTGTTGATGATAAGGATTTAAAAGAATCTTATGCCGTGACACGATCTGAAAAATTCTCGGAAGAAACCAAACGCAGAATAGTTGGTGGTAATCAGGTATTATCCCAAGGATTTTCCGATGAAATATATTTAAAAGGTCTGGCCTTAAGGGATGCCATTTCTGAAAATTTTGAAAAAGATTTTGGAGATGTTGATATTATCTTATCGCCAGTTACACCAAACACGCCTCCTAAAATTGGAGACAGCTTAAAAGATCCTTTAACCATGTATTTATCTGATGCTTACACGGTAGGTTTTAGTCTAGGACAACTACCAACTTTAACCGTTCCTCAAGGCACAGAAACAGGTTTACAGGTTACAGCAGCAAAAAATAATGACGAACTCGTTTTGAAGTTTGCTAACTTCTTAAAAGACACGATATAATGGAACTTGATCAATTAGACGCGGCATTAAAAGCCCACGAATTAGAATTGGTAATCGGACTGGAAACACACGTACGATTAAATACCAAAACCAAGTTGTTTTGTTCTTGTCCTAATCAAGAAATGGAAACACCAAACGAAAATATATGTTCTGTTTGCACAGGGCAAATGGGGGTACTGCCTGCCATTAATAAAGAAGCTATCAATAAAGCCATTTATTTTGGAAAAGCTGTAAAATCATCTTTTGAAAACGAAGTGATTTCCTGGGACAGAAAACATTATGAGTACCCAGATAACCCTAAGAACATTCAAATTACGCAATTTCATAACCCAATCATACCAGATGGGCAAGTTTCGTGTTTCCGAAATGACGGGTCTCAATTTACGGTTAACTTAACCCAAGTGCATATTGAGGAAGATGCTGCTAAATTAGTTCATGAAAAAGCAGTATCTCTGGTCGATTTTAATAAAGCTGGTGTACCACTTATTGAAATTGTAACAGAGCCATGTATTCGCCATATTGAAGACGCTTCAATTTATGCGCAATACATTCAGCGTATTGTACAGAATTTAAAAATATCTGAAGCAAATCTTGAAAAGGGTGAGTTCAAATCGGATGTTTCTGTATCGCTTCGTAAAAAACACAGCTATAATTTAAATCCGCGTACCGAAATAAAAAACTTAAACTCATTTAAGTTTATGGTAGAGGCTTTAAAAGAAGAGGTTGAAAAACAATTCAACTATTATATCGAACATAAGGAGTTCCGACCAGAACAAACCACCGTTTTATGGGATGCCGAGCTAAAGCAAACTAAAACGATGCGTAAAAAAGAGTTTGAAGCCGATTATCGCTTCATCTCAGAACCAGATTTGCCTTTTGTTTCAATTAAAGACGTTGTAGATGCTATTCAGGTAGATACCAGCACGCTTCCTTATGCCGTAGAATCTATTTTAATTAAAGGCGGTGTATTACCGCAGGATGCTAAGTTTTTCACAGCAGACTCATTGCGTTCCAAGACCTTTATTACTATAAACAATGTGCTTAAAGACCCTTCTTTTGTCGCCAAAACATTGGTAAATAATATTGGGGCAGACGAGTATGCAGAGATACATCGAATAGAACATCTTATTGAGATTTTTCAGCTATTTAAAGATGAAAAAATAACATCTGTATTGGTTCAAAATGCCATTACGTCCTATCTAAAAGACCGAGATTTTGATTATAATAAGTATTTTGAAGATAACACCATTTCAGAATCTCAAATTCAAGATGCTATTTCAAAAGTAATTTCTGAAAATGAAGCTATTGCGAACGACATTAAAGCTGGAAACCAAGGCAAAGCAGGTATTCTTGTTGGTAAAGTCATCGCCATTATTGGTAAAGGCGCCTCTGGAAAAGTAATTCGCGAAGGCGTTCTTAGTCAGTTACAAGGTTCTGGATTAGAGGCTCAAAGTGACTCAACAACACAAAAAGAAGAGCCAACAACCAATAACCAAGACCCTACAGCGAAAGCGCAAGAAGAGGTATTGCCTGAGATTCCTATTGTTATAAAAGATGAATACAGAACGCATTTAATTTCTGATATTTCTGAAGAAAACATTTCTGAAGAAGTTACTTTTTCAGGATGGGTATCGAGTGTTCGCGATCATGGCGAACTTATTTTTATCGATTTACGAGATTCCAGCAATGAGGTTTTTCAAGTACGTTTAAGCAGAGAATCATTCCCTAATTTGGACGAGTTGGTAAAATTAAAACCAGAATCGGTTATTACAGTTACAGGAACGCTTGTACAGCGTAAAGAAGATGATTACAACGCTGCTTTAAGAACTGGTAAAATAGAACTAGAAACAGCTTCTCTAGAGATTTTAAATCTTTCTAGAACACTTCCCTTTGAAATAAAAAGAGCAACAAAAACAAATGAAACCACACGTTTTCAATATAAATATTTAGATCACAGGAACGATGATGTTCGCAGGGTTATTGTGAACCGTCACAAAGTGATTAAGATGATGCGCGATATTTTAGATGAACAAAATTTCTTAGAAATAGAAACACCTATTTTAAGTGCAGGAACAGATGAAGGCGCCAGAGAATTCATAGTTCCAACTCGTAAACAAGCTGGCGCATTCTACACATTACCTCAAGCGCCTCAGCAATTTAAACAAATGTTGATGGTGAGTGGTTATGAAAAGTATTTCCAAATTGCCCGTTGTTTTAGAGACGAAGATTCCCGTGGCGATCGCCAACCAGAATTCACACAGTTGGACATAGAAATGGCTTATGCCAGCATGCAACAAATTATAGATTTGAATACCAATATGTTCAATGATATCGTTAAGAAAATATACGGTAAAAAATGGATTTTACATCCCTTTGAGGTGCTTACCTACAAAGAGGCCATGGACCAATATGGTTGTGACAGACCCGATTTACGTTTTGGCTTGCCATTACAAGACATAACGGATATTGTAAAAGACACCACTTTTCAGGTATTTAGCAAGCCTATTGACGAAGGCGGTATTGTAAAGTGCATTAAAGTATCTGCTGAAGAACAAGGAAAAAAGCGTTTATCTAAAGGACAAATAGAAAAGCTAACAGCTATTGCACAACAGCATGGCTTAGGAGGTTTAGCGTATATTATTGTTAATGAAAACGATTTACAATCGCCAATCATTAAGTTTTTAGGTGAAGATATTGCGTCTGGTATTATTAAGGCTACCAACGCAAAGTTGGGTGATGTCGTATTTTTCTCTGCTGCCGATTATGCAACTGCAAATAAAGCACTAGATGCTGTTCGTCAAGAACTTGGTAGTATGCTACGCTTAATCAACCCGAAGGAATTGCGTCCTGCTTGGGTTATAGATTTCCCTATGTTTGAAAAAACAGATGAAGGACGTTGGACGTTTACCCATAATCCATTCTCAATGCCAGCAATTTACGATATCGAGAAGCATATGAATGGCAAGGAAGAAGAAATAGGAAGCATTATTGCACAACAATACGACCTCATCTTAAACGGCTACGAAATAGGCGGCGGCTCTGTTCGTGCCCATAAACCTGAGATTTTAGAAGCTACCTATAAAAATATGGGGTACAATAAGGCAGATATGCTTAAAAGTGTTGGTACCATGTATAAATCCTTCCATTATGGCGCTCCTCCTCACGGTGGTATTGCCTGGGGTATTGACAGGTTGATGATGATATTAGAGAAAAAAGCCTCTATTCGAGAAGTCATGGCATTCCCTAAAACAGGAACCAGCGAAGATTTATTATTTGGAGCTCCATCTGTATTATCAGACAAAAAGATTGAAGAAATGAATGTAAAAGTGATGAAAAAATAGGTTTATATTCTTCAAATTATTTAAAAGAGGCCGTTTGAAAAGTATTCAAACGGCCTCTTTTTATTAATACCAAAAATAAACTTTAACATCCGTTGTCAACTTTTATAAGAACCTTAACAGTATTTATCTTTAAGCCATATCTAATCTAAAAAAATCATTATGAAAAAATCAACATTTTTAGCAACTTTTGCTTTTGCATTTATCATGTTATTATCTACAAATGTAGACGCACAAAAGTTCTCTAAACTGGACAAAAGTCCAATGGATGCTGCTGCCTTTCCAAGCAGTTACAAAGCCCCTAATAAGCTTATTAAAATAGTTTATAGCAGACCTCAACTTAAAGCAAGAGCTCTTAGCAAACTAGCTCCCAATGGAAAAATTTGGAGACTTGGAGCTAATGAAGCAGCCGAGTTAACACTTTATAAAGACATGAAATTAGGAGGTACCTCTGTAAAAGCAGGAACTTACACCTTCTATGCGATCCCAGGAGATAAAGAGTGGACAGCTATTATTAGCAAAGACCTAAACGTTTGGGGATCTTATTTCTATAATGAAGCAAATGATGTCGCTCGTTTATCTGTACCTGTAACATCTGGAAATGAAGCTTTAGAAGCATTCTCTATTGCTTTTGAAGAGGCCAATGGAAGCGTAAACATGCATTTAGGCTGGGGAACGACAAGAGTTGCCGTGCCGTTTACCAAGTAAAATATCAAACTTAGATATTGACACAATAAAAATGCTCCAATAGTTTTAACTATTGGAGCATTTTTATTTATTAAACACCATACTCCTGAACACTGAATACAGGACACCGAACACTGCATACTGCATACTGCATACTGTACACTGAATACTAAAACCTAAGGTATATTCAAGTACTTATGCGTTTGAAGAGATATTTTCCATTTAGGATTTGCCATGACATAATCAACAATGCCTGGAACAACCTTATCGCGCTTACTCCATTCGGGTTGTAAATACAAAATACAATTTTTGTTAACCTTAGCAGCTTGTTCTTCAGCAAAGCGAAAATCATCTTTATTGTATACAATGACTTTAAGTTCATCTGCATTATTATAAACTTCCTCAGTAGGCAGTTTCATTTTTTTTGGAGATAAGCAAATCCAATCCCAAATACCTGTTAATTTATAGGCTCCAGATGTTTCTATATGTGTTTGAAGCCCTTTTTCTTTTAATTGAGTTGTTAAAATGGTCATATCCCACATTAAAGGCTCTCCTCCAGTTACAACAATAGTATCACTATACCTTTTAGCATTTTCAACAATATTAGCCGTTTCTGTAGGAGGATGTAAGTCGGCATTCCAACTTTCTTTAACATCACACCAATGGCATCCTACATCACAACCTCCTATACGAATAAAATAGGCCGCAGTACCTTTATGGTATCCTTCTCCTTGTATGGTATAAAACTCTTCCATTAAGGGTAATAATTTCCCTTTATCTACCAGTGTTTGAACCTCTTTTTTCATAGTTTGCAAAGATACATAATTCCATTACTTTTAGTATTATATTTTGATTTTCAATTCTATTTTTATAGATTTGTCTGCGATCGATTAAATTTGAAGCCCCTCAATAAATCTATCTTATATGAAAAAAACTACACACCTTGTAATAGTGCTATTACTAAGCAGTTATTACACTTTCTCTCAAGCTGGTATGGATACTACAAATCCGCTAAATCAGCTCGATTCTACTGACCTTACAATTGGACTTTCTAATTATGGAACTGACATTGTCACAGAAACTGATGTATTTCCAATGAAATTAGAAAGCGCTAGGGATATTGTTGAAAAATCCTTCAATGATACTCGTGCTTTTATGTTTACTTCTGCATCCGATTATGCAAATAGAATACATACAGACGATGCTCTAGTAAGTAAAAATGCTACATTGGCACGAACTGACAACAGAACAAAATTTCGGTATTACAAAAATGCTGGAAATTATTTTGTAGAATTTATATTAGGCACAAACTTGCACCTCTATTTTTGTTAAATAAAAAATAATCGCACAACCTAAGTATTTTATTTATATCTTTAGTAAAGTAAATTGCTTACAACCTCTCTCTAACAATGAAAAAAATAGTTTGCTCTCTAGTGCTGCTTTGCTGTATGTATTATTATGGTACTGCCCAAGTTGGGATTGGCACCACTACTCCAGATGATGGCTCTGCTTTGCAAATAGATAGCACCACAGGAGCCTTTGTCCCTCCAAGAATGACCAATACCCAAATGACATCTATTACAACGCCATTAGATGGCGCTTTAGTATTTAACACGACTAAAAACTCTTATTATATATACAAAAATAGTTCTTGGGATAGCCTTACTAATTCAACTTTAATAATGAATAGAACTGGTGCAGGTGGAAATTCACTCATATCAACCAACACGAATACATACTATGATTTTCCTATTGATGCCGGCCATATTCAAGTTACAAACTCGCAGGTATACGACATAACTTCTAGTGGCACCATAACAATCCTAGAGCCAGGAAACTATATGTTTAGCGCATCTCTATCTATAAGAAATATGCCATCAGGCAGCACTAAATACATTATTGCTATAACTATAAATGGTACGCTAGTAGGCTATCTTAGTAGAGGTTTTGCAACCTTAACAGGGACAGATTATTGGGGTACTAGTGGAAATATTATGTACCCTATTAGTGCTAATGATGAGGTAAAAATAAGGTATGTTGTAAACAATGGAGGCACAGCTTTAGAAGCGCAATTCATCAATATCGGCATCACTAAACTAAACTAATAATTATATGACAAAAATTACAATATTTCAGATTTTAACGAATTATAAATCGCATCCTTAGCCTTGGCTAAAGTATTATAATCTCGTTAACAAATTAACTAATAAGTAATAGCTTTTAACCTCTCTCTAAAATGAAAAAAATAGCTTATTCTTTAATGCTGCTTTCCTGCGTGCATTATTACAGTTTTTCCCAAGTAGGTATTGGAACAACATCTCCAACCGCAGAATTAGAAATTGAAACCACCAACACAGGTATCCCTGCATTAGAATTAAATCCACAGTCTGCACCTACAGGCTCTGTAACTGGCCAATTAGCCGTTATAGGAGACAAATTATATATGTATGATGCTACCAGATCAAAATGGTTAAGTGTGGAAACAACTGCACTTCAATATGGCTATGCCTTTGGCGCGGATAATCAAGTGCTCTTTTTTGGTGGAGATATTGGTCTGGATAATACAACAGAAAATGCTACAGGTGCTAAAATGCCTTTCGATGGCACTATAGTTTATATTGCTGTGGAGTCTTCTGGAGGAAATAGTTCAAAAAGCTTTGATATTGAAATTAGCGGAACTCCTGTTCCTGATGACAATGCTAATCCTTCTATAGATGGTAGATTTAGTCTTTCATCTGGGGCATATAGTTATACCGATTACAATATAGATTTTAGTGCCGGAGACTATATTATGCTAAAAGCTAGAGCTAACGGTTCTGCTGTAAACGATCCTGCTGCTATTATTTGGGTTAAATGGCGTCAATAGATTAGGTATTATCTCTATAACAAAACCTTATTTTTTTCTTCTTCATTTTTCCTGTATTTTTATGCAAAATTACAGTAAATGGGGAGCAAAGAAACTTTTTTAAAACACATAACCGAAGGCAATAGTACAAAGGGTGATTTTATTCCTATAGGTGCTGCCATGTTAGATGGTGAAACAATTACAGGAGCCCATGTAAAAATACCTTTAAAAACCATGAACCGTCATGGCTTAATAGCTGGTGCAACTGGTACAGGAAAAACAAAATCTTTACAAGTACTAGCTGAAAATTTAAGTGATAAAGGGATTCCTGTGTTACTTATGGATATTAAAGGGGATCTAAGTGGATTGGCACAACCAAGTCCCGGACATCCAAAAATTGATGAGCGCCATGAAAAAATAGGACTTCCTTTTGAAGCCAAAAGCTTTCCAGTAGAAATATTAACACTCTCTGAACAAGATGGCGTACGCTTGAGAGCGACCGTTACCGAATTTGGTCCTGTATTACTCTCTAGGATTTTGGATTTATCGGAAACACAATCTGGAGTAGTTGCTGTTATATTTCAATATTGTGATGACAATAAGCTTCCTATTCTAGACATAAAAGATTTCAAAAAAATATTACAATACGCCACTCAGGAAGGAAAGGCAGAATTCACCGAGGCTTATGGCAGGATTTCAACAGCTTCAACTGGTGCTATTTTAAGAAAAGTCGTTGAGTTGGAACAGCAAGGTGCCGATCTGTTTTTTGGAGAAACCTCATTTGATACTCAAGATTTATTAAGAATTGACGAGAACGGACGCGGATATATCAATATTATTAGATTAACAGATATTCAAGACAGACCCAAGTTGTTCTCAACATTCATGCTAAGCTTATTAGCAGAAATTTACTCAACATTCCCCGAGCAGGGCGATAGTGATAGACCTGAATTAATTCTATTCATTGATGAAGCACATTTAATTTTTAATGAAGCATCAAAAGCCCTATTAAATCAAATTGAAAGCATTGTAAAGCTAATAAGAAGTAAAGGCGTAGGCTTGTATTTTGTAACTCAAAATCCTACAGATGTTCCAGAGGCCGTTTTAGGTCAACTGGGCTTAAAAGTACAACACGCTCTTAGGGCTTTTACTGCTAAAGACAGAAAAGCGATAAAGCTTACAGCTCAAAATTACCCAGATTCAGAATATTACGATACCACCGAAGTATTAACCTCCCTTGGTATTGGTGAAGCTCTTGTATCTGCTTTAGATGAAAAAGGAAGACCCACCCCATTGGCAGCTACTATGATGCGTGCTCCAATGAGTAGAATGGATGTTCTATCCAGTGTCGAATTAAGTACATTACTTTCTAAATCAAAACTGGTAAAAAAATACAATGAGGATATTGATCGAGAAAGTGCTTATGAAATGCTTAATGAAAAAATAGAACGAGCAGAAGCCGAAGAAGCAAAAGAAAAAGCGAAACAAGAAAGAGAAGCCCTTAAAAAAGCTGAATCCAAAAAACGTACAACAACTAGTTCCAGAAGGAGAAGTACTCGAATGAATCCTATTGTTAAAGTACTTACCAGTGCCACATTTATAAGAAGTGTTTTTGGTATTTTAACCAAAGTACTAAAAAAATAAGCGAAATAATTAATTATAAACCAACTTGTAAATCATCTTTAAATAATGTACAAACCATTCTTAAGTCTTATTATACTTAGTCTTTTATTTTCCAGCTGTAAAAAAGAACAAGACCCTTTTGAAATTGGAAAACAGCACCTTGGGCTATTAACAAACTCAACGCAGGTTAAAGACCTTAAAAATATTTTTGCTAAAGATTCTTTAGTAAATTTTATTAGTGGTGATGAATTTGCTGGAACTGGAAACAATATAGAGATATTTGAAAAAGGTGGCAAAAAACTCTTAACCCTAACTCCTAAACAAGCTTTAGACTCAACATCGACCATTGAAAGTGTCCAAATTTTAGATCCTCGATTTAAGACCACTAAAGGCATTACAACTCTAAGTACTTTTAAAGAGGTTTCAAGTACTTACAAAATATCAAAAATAAATAACCTCATAAACTCAGTTCATATTATTATTAATGAACTTAACGCAAGTTTTGTTATAGATAAAGAAGAACTTCCTGCGAATCTTAGATTTAATATGGATGTTAAAATAGAAGCAACACACATCCCAGATAACGCTAAAATAAAATACTTTTTCTTAAACTGGAATATGCATTAGCAAACAAAATAAATGAATCCATTCTTATCGAAACTATTAATAGATTTAGCCCGCAAAAGGCTTGAAAAAAAACAAGCAAACAAGCCTGTAAGCAAAAAGCAAATAGTTCCTCTGGTAAGAAAGTTTCAAGTTGAATTATCGCATGCCGTTAAAGAATATATTTTTATAATACTTGGTGTTTTTTCGGCTGGATTTGGCTTAAAAGGTTTTTTACTACCAAATAAGTTTATTGATGGAGGTGCTACAGGTATTTCTTTATTATTAGAAAATGTTACCACTTTAAAACTGGGATTATTATTAGTTTTAGTTAACCTTCCCTTTTTAATTCTTGCATCTAGGACCATTAACCCCAAATTTGCACTAAAAAGTATTGCTGCTATAGCACTACTAGCTATCGTTGTACATTTTGTAGATTATCCTACGGTTACAGAAGACAAATTATTAATCGCTGTTTTTGGCGGTTTCTTTTTGGGATTAGGAATAGGGATGTCTATGCGTGGTGGAAGTGTTATTGACGGCACAGAAGTTTTAGCTATATTTTTAAGCAGAAAATTATCATTGACTATAGGTGATGTCTTATTATTAATCAACATCATAATATTTTCTGTAGGCGCTTATATACTTTCTATTGAAATAGCTCTTTATGCCATTCTTACTTACTTGGCTGCAGCAAAAACAGTAGATTTTGTTGTTGATGGTGTTGAAGAATATGTAGGAGTCACAATAATATCTAACAAACATGAAGATTTAAGAATCATGCTAACCGAAAAACTGCGTCGCGCCTGTACTATTTATGCAGGAAAAGGTGGTTTTGGGACACAAGGAAAAAGTTATGATAAAGATATTATTTATACCGTGGTAACACGTTTAGAACTTGCCAAATTGCAAACCGAGATTGATAAAATTGATAGAAATGCGTTTATTATCATGGGGATTGTTAAAGATTTAAAAGGTGGTATGATAAAGAAAAAGCCTATGAAGTAAGCAAAATTAAAACTCGTGATACAAAAGAAATATATTATTCAAAACAATCCGTTTGTTGTACCTACTACAGATGGTAAAATAATAAAAGAACATTTTGGAATAGCTACTGATGGTAATTCACAAATTAGTATTGCCCATATGAAAGCACCTTCTGGATGGAGTGAACCTTTTCAGACACCCGAATTTGATGAATTCACCTTTATTATAAAAGGCAAGAAGCAATTTATTATTGAAGATGAAACCGTTATTTTAGAAGCTGGCCAATCTATTAAAATTGAAAAGAACACCCGAGTTCAATATTCCAATCCTTTTGCTGAAATGTGTGAATACATAGCTATTTGTACGCCTGCATTTTCTATAGACTTGGTAAACAGAGAAACTAAATGAAAGCACATTTTATAAAATTTATTGGGTTCTATATAAATCTAATAAGCTATATTTCTTCAAAATATGCTGCAAAATTAGCAATCAAATTATTTTCAACACCTCAAAAAGGGCGGCTTAACGAAGCTCAAAACCAATACCTTTCTTCTGCTATCCAAGAAGATATTATTCATGAAAATATTTCAATAAAAACCTATTACTGGCAAGGCAAGAAAGAAACTATTTTACTAGCTCATGGTTGGGAGAGCAATGCTTTTAGGTGGAAAAGCCTCATTGAAACTTTAACTGCTTTAGATTACACCATTATTGCTCTCGATGCTCCTGCACATGGTAATTCCAGTGGTAAATTATTCAATGCGCTTCTTTACTCGGAATGCATACATGCGGTTGCTAAAAAATTTAAAGTAGATATTTTAATAGGCCATTCCGTTGGAGGTACTGCAACTATTTTTTCTCAATATAAAAAGCAATTGGCATCCATAAAAAAAATAGTTTCATTAGGTGCTCCTGCAGATTTTGTTGATGTTTTTAAACGCTATGAAACCATGATGGGCTACAATAAAAAAGTTTCCAAAGCAATGGCCCAGTATGTATTAAAAGAATTCAACCATTTACCTGAATACTATTCTGCTCCAAATTTCGTAAAAGAAATCGAAGCAAAAATATTAGTTATTCACGACAAGAAAGATAGAATTATACCTTACACAGATGGTTTAAAGTTCAAAAAAAACTACGAAAAGGTACAATTTATTGGCACAAAAGGTTTTGGTCATGGCTTAAAAAACAACACTGTTTACAATCATATTATCGACTTCTTAAACGCGGAAAATGTTGTACTTTTGAAGCATGGAAGTACAATTAAAACGCATTAATAAATTTTTAAGCGAAGTTGGGTATTGTTCTCGTCGTGAAGCCGATAAACTTATTGATGCTGGACGGGTTACTATTAATGGCATTATTCCAGAAATGGGCACAAAAATTGCCCCAGGAGATATTGTACACGTTGATGGCAAAGAAATTAAAAACAATAAGGAAAGTTTTGTTTATTTAGCTTTCAATAAGCCCGTTGGCATTGTTTGTACAACAGATACTTCTGTTGAGAAAGACAATATTATTGACTTTATAAATTACCCGAAACGTATTTTTCCAATTGGAAGGTTAGATAAGCCTAGTGAAGGATTGATTCTATTAACAGATGATGGTGATATTGTAAACAAGATTCTACGTGCTAGCAACAATCATGAGAAGGAGTATATTGTAACAGTAGACAAGCCCATATCGCAAACGTTTATAGCACGTATGTCTGGAGGCATCCCTCTGGCAGAATTAAACCAGGTAACTAAAAAATGTAAAGTTGAAAAACTAAGTACTTACCAATTTAGAATAATCTTAACCCAAGGCCTAAACAGACAAATTCGTCGTATGTGCGAGTATCTAAACTATGAGGTACAAACACTAAAACGTGTTAGAATAATGAATGTTAAAATAGATATGCCCATTGGTGAATATAGAGAACTAACAGGGGAAGAACTTGACGAACTTAATAGATTAATTAGTGATTCTACCAAAGAATACCAGAAAGCACCAAAAAGAATAAAAAGATAAATTGCAGATCAAATAGAACTCAATATCACATTTCCATTTGGGGCACCTTTAGAAGTGCACAGCTTTTTATAGAGATTCTACCGAGTTATCTGCAATGAAGTTAGATATACTAATGAATGGCTCTTGGTGTGGATTTAAACTTTTTTGGTCATCAATTAGTTGTATTGGGTCTTAAATCTTTTAAGGATAATAGGACAATTGTTCGCTAAGCAATTAATTTATTTACAAAAATACACCACCGCAAACAAGAGTCCAAAAAGGCAAATAAGGAGGAAGACTAGAAAATCATTCGTTTTTTTTAGTCTATCAATTTCTTCAAATACAGATTTACTTTCTTTAGGCAAATTTGTCATTTTACTCATAAGTATATAATTACAGATAGTTATATATTATAACTAAAATTAGTTATTAATATTATTCATTGTGATTAAAATAATGTCAAGGTATAACGTTTAGGACTGAATAACCATTTCTAAAAACTTAACAGCTTCACAAACATTCATCTATAATATTTCTGTGAAGACTGAAACTCATTAAAAATTTATAGTTTCAATTAAAAAGATGCCTTTCTCAGGAGGAATAGCATAACTAACAAAATACTTTTGCTGTTTTTATATATTATGTCGCTCTCGAGCTAGCAATGTATTTTTAAGCAGCATAGCTATTGTCATAGGCCCCACACCTCCTGGTACAGGCGTTATATAACTTGCTTTCTGACTAACATTAGCAAAATCTACATCTCCCACTATTCTATAACCTCTTGGTTTTGTTTCATCGGTGACCCTGGTAATTCCAACGTCTATAATAACAACATCATCTTTCACCATTTCAGCTTTTAAGAAATTAGGAACTCCCAATGCAGAAATAATAATATCTGCTTGTGATGTAATTTGAGTGATGTTTTTGGTATGACTATGGGTTAGAGTTACTGTAGAATTTCCTGGGAATCCTTTACGCCCCATTAAAATACTCATAGGTCTACCTACAATATGAGAACGCCCTATAACAACCGTATGTTTTCCTTTTGTTTCCACACCATAACGGTCTAGTAATTCTAGGATACCAAACGGTGTTGCTGGAATAAAAGTAGACATATCTAAAGCCATTTTTCCAAAATTAGTAGGATGGAAACCATCAACATCTTTATCTGGGTTTACAGCTAACAATACTTGTTGTTCATTAATTTGCGGAGGTAACGGCAACTGAACTATAAAACCATCAATCTCAGGGTTTTCGTTAAGTTCTTTTATTTTTTCTAATAATTCAACTTCACTCGTTGTATTAGACATCTGTACTAAGGTAGACTCGAAACCTACACGTTCACAAGCTTTTACCTTACTACCAACATAGGTTAAACTAGCGCCATCATTCCCAACAATAATTGCTGCTAAATGAGGTACTTTCTCTCCTTTGTCTTTTATTTTTTGAACTTCGGCTGCAATTTCATTTTTAATATCATTGCTTATTTTTTTCCCGTCTAAGATTGTCATTATATATAGTTTTTCAGTCGCAGTCTCAGTCGCAGCCTATACTCTACTGCCCTAAACCTACGTGTTGTAATTAGTTTTAATATGGATTATTCAAGATTGACTCCAAATTTTCCTGGATTATTAATCATATAATTTATTAGCTTTCCTATCTCTCTACCTTGCTCTGAAAACCTTGGGTCTACAGGAGAAATATATTCACAAGCCAATGCAAGATCTAACCATGTATTTGTCTCTGAGTTCTCTCCATCAGCATCAGTAAGTTTACTTATAAAATGTTTAGGGTATCTTCTTTTTCTATAAGCTTCAGCAATATTAGCGCATACCGATCGGGAACTTCTTCTTATTGGGTCTGCCAATGAATATATTTCCTCTTTTGGAAAAGACTTCGAAGTATTGAAAATACTCATAGATAAATCAAACGCTTTTTTATATGCTATTAACTGCTTAAAATCCATAATATTTGACTGAAAACTGAGCCTGCAAACTGGATGCTAGACTAACGCATTCCCTTCATCATTTGCATCATTTTTTTGCCTCCGCCTCCTTGCATCATTTTCATCATCTTACTCATTTGGTTAAACTGCTTCAACAATTGATTTATTTCCTGAACAGAAGTTCCTGAACCTTTTCCTATACGTATTTTTCTACTTGAATTGATAATAGATGGATTGCTTCTTTCTTTAGGTGTCATAGAATGAATGATCGCTTCAATACCTTTAAAAGCATCATCATCAATATCTATATCCTTCATCATTTTTCCAGCACCAGGAATCATGCCCATAAGGTCTTTCATGTTCCCCATTTTCTTGATCTGCTGAATTTGTTTTAAGAAATCATCGAATCCAAATTGGTTTTTAGCTATTTTCTTCTGAAGTTTACGTGCTTCTTCTTCATCAAATTGTTCTTGGGCTCTTTCAACTAAAGAAACAACATCACCCATCCCAAGAATACGATCTGCCATACGTGATGGATAGAACACATCAATGGCCTCCATTTTTTCACCTGTACCGATAAACTTGATTGGTTTATTGACTACAGATTTTATAGAAATTGCCGCACCACCACGTGTATCACCATCTAATTTTGTTAGGATGACACCATCAAAATTCAAGACATCATTAAAGGCTTTTGCTGTATTAACAGCATCCTGACCTGTCATAGAATCTACAACAAATAACGTTTCTTGTGGCTGGATAGCCTTGTGAATGTTTGATATCTCGGTCATCATCACCTCATCAACCGCTAAACGACCTGCGGTATCAATAATCACCACATTATGGCCGTTAGCTTTTGCATGAGCAATACCAGCCTTAGAAATGGCAACAGGATCATTATTACCTCTATCACTAAAAACCTCAACGCCTATTTGATCTCCAACAACATGTAATTGATCTATTGCAGCTGGACGATACACATCACAGGCTACCAATAATGGTTTTTTAGTTTTCTTATTTTTAAGATAATTAGCGAGTTTACCAGAAAAAGTAGTCTTACCAGAACCTTGCAAACCAGACATTAAAATAACACTTGGTGTAGCCGAAAGGTTAATCCCTTCTGCATCGCCTCCCATAAGCTCAGTCAACTCATCTTTTACGATTTTAACCATTAACTGTCCAGGCTGTAATGTTGTTAAAACATTTTGACCAAGGGCTTTTTCTTTAACTCTATTTGTAAATTCCTTAGCTATTTTAAAGTTAATATCGGCATCAAGTAATGCACGTCGTACTTCCTTTAAAGTCTCAGCTACATTAACCTCTGTAATGCTTCCGTGTCCTTTTAAAACGTGTAAGGCTTTATCTAATTTATCGCTTAAATTATTAAACATAATTTACTTTTAATTTTAAGAATCGCAAAGTTAATGATTTGAAGCGTATTAATGAAGTGGCTTATTATAAAAAAACATAATAAAAAAAGGCTGTCAAATTATAACTTGACAGCCTTATAAAGGAGACTTAACTAACTAACCATAAACCGAAAAGATAAGCTTATCCTTTTTTAGTCAAAAACAGATTTATATTACCATTCCGCTTGTTCAAGAACAAGAATTCTTTCTACGGCACCATTGGCATCGTAATCTTTTAATTCAATTCTATTTTCTGTAATGGATTTTATAACCCATCTGTGGTTAAGATCATCAAATGGTGCTTCAATTCCGAAATGCATTCCAAGGAACAAACCATCATTCCTATAAGCTAACCAAGAGCCATCTATAATACCGTCATTCGGATCTACTACTTTTATATAACCACTTTCAAGGAAATCTATAGTATACCCAATAAACTCTTCAGTGTTATTTACATTTCCGTCTGTGATGTAAGAAGCAACTTCCCATATACCCGCAACAAGAACATCATCAATGTAGTTTACATCTTCATCACCTTCTGGACAATGTCTTTTCAATATCATTTTGTTGTTCTCATTTTCAAGTTTGATTAAACCTGGCTCTAAGAAAGTAATTAACCATTCTAGTTTTAAATCTGGTCTTCCTTCTAAATTAATTTTTAAAACAAAACCAGTATTTCTTACGCCTATTTCATAAGTACCTTCAACTAATTCTCCATTTACTCTAATTTTCACAACATCGTTTTCAAAGAATTTTAACGGTGTTCCTATATAATCTTTTTCATTATCGGTCCCATCAACACTTAAACGTGCTACTCGCCATAAACATTCTTGTAAATAGTTTTTAATTCTTTCTTTAGTAATATCAATAACAACATCACAATTTTTCTTCATGATAATTCTGTTGCCTCCAACTTCATAAAGCTTAATTTTTCCATATTCAATATCATAAACAATCCACTCTAAAGTAAAGTCTGCCAGATTCTCAAATTCTAACTTTAAAAGTGCCCCTCTATCGGTTACACGAGTACTCCAAGTACCTGTTAAAACATCCCCGCCTCTTGCACGCATTACAACAATATTATCCTCTTTAAAGTTTAAGGCATATTCTTTATATTGAGCCGTATTATCTTGATTGTCTCTTTTAAATTCGTAAACAACCCAAGGACAAATTTTTAAATACTCGTCTAAACGTTCTTTAGTAAAATCGTCATCACCATAATCATTATCATCATCTTCATCACAAGCATCTTTTGCTTCATTAATAGTACTTTCTAATTCTTCATTATTGTTTACAACAACTGTAGAGCCATCTGCTAAAAGCATGGTTACTGGAAAATTAAGGCTTGCTAAAACTTCTGCATTTGCAACACGCTTAACAAAACGGTGTAATTCCCTATCATTCTCAACTGTTATAACATCTATAACCTGAAATTCTGTATCGTAAACTGAAAAAGATATCGGGTACTGAAAATCGATACATTCAATATCATCATCTGGTTCATTTTCATCTCTACACTCCTCAATTAATTTTTCTAAATCGGTACGATTATTAAGAACAATCTCTGTGTGATCTGCTAAAATAATAGTAATAGGAAAAACAATGTCTAACTTGTCTTCGTCATCTTCAAATTTATTAAAGATAGCCTCGATAACTTTATAATCTTCAGTAGAGTCAACAATGATTTCAAGACCATTAACAACAACAGTAACGGGTAGTTCTACAGACAAACAACTTGCTTTGTCAATAATGTTATCTGCAGATCCGTCCTTGGCAGACGTGGAGCTAATAAAACTTGTTAGCGTAGAATTGGCAACAAGCGCTTCACTTTCAGCAGGAGGTGTAATTTCTACGGTCTCTTCCTGACATGAAGTGAAGAATAAAAGAGCAAAAAAAGGTATTAATAATAATATTCTCATTTTAGATTTCATGATTTTTAATTTTGGGTTAAACATAGCTTTTTGATTATAAAACAGGATAACTTTAAAAATTCCTACCCTGTGTTTTCTTTTTTTTTAATTTAGCACTGCTAATCACCAATAACAAATGAGTAAACAACTCCATGAAAACATTTGTGAGGAACATATGTTTTCGTCTATATTTAATAAACACTCTAAAGATTTACACAATTTTTTATACTATAAGTTTGGTGAATTACTAAACCCAAAAGATAAAGTACAGGAAGCTTTTGTTAAACTCTGGGAAAACTGTGCTAAGATTTCTCCAGATAAAGCAAAAAGTTTCGTGTTTACTACTGCCAATAATTTAATGCTGAATGAAACAGCACACCAAAAGGTTGTTTTAAAGCATCAGCAAACCAAACCTAAAATGTATACTAACGAGAGCCCTGAGTTTTTAATGCAGGAAAGTGAGTATCATGATAAATTACTAAAAGCATTGGCAAATTTAACGGAAGCCCAACGCGTTGCTTTTATGATGAATCGTGTAGAAGGAAAACGTTTTAAAGAAATTGCTGCGCTTTTAAATATTTCTACCAAAGCCGTTGAAAAACGTATTTATGGTGCTTTGGAAAAACTACGGAAGGATATTAAGGAGTTATGATGTTAGATGTTAGATGTTAGATGTTAGATGTTAGATGTTAGATGTTAGATGTTAGATGTTAGATGTTAGATGTTAGATGTTA
>CANMXP010000009.1 GCA_947501845.1 uncultured Flavobacteriaceae bacterium
AATCATCCATCGTATTTTTGCCGTAATTAGAAACCAAACTTTTTATCAAAATCGTTTGGTTGTGTCATAGAAATCAGGATAAACTCCAAGCCCGACACGACCTAAGGAGGATAACGCCCAACTTCTCGATACTTCGACTCCGCTCAGTACAAGTACAATTCCTCATACTTCGGAATCACTCGAAGTGACTCAATAAAAAAGCCCGAGTTAAAACTCAGGCTTTACTTATAATTGAAATCTAAGATTATTAGATTACTAACTCTTTCTGCGAAGGTTTGAACTTAGTTAATACAATACCTTCTACAGCAGCTTCATATTCTTTCATAGTAGGTGTTCTACCTAAAATGGTTGATAAAACTACTACAGGCGTTGATGATAATAAAGATTCTCCTTTTTTCTCGCCAGCATCTTTTACAACTCTTCCTTGGAATAAACGTGTAGACGTTGCCATTACTGTATCTCCTGGTTCTGCCTTTTCTTGGTTACCCATACAAAGGTTACACCCGGGACGCTCTAGGTACAGCATATTTTCATATTTAGTACGCGCTAATCCTTTTGGTGCACTATCATCAAACTCAAAACCTGAGTACTTCTGTAATACTTCCCAATCGCCTTCTTCTTTCAACTCATCAACAATGTTATATGTTGGAGGCGCAACTACTAAAGGCGCATTAAATACTACCTTGCCTTGTTGTGCTTCAATGTTCTTTAACATTTGCGCTAAAATTTTCATATCGCCTTTATGAACCATACAAGATCCTACAAAACCTAAGTCTACTTTTTTAGTACCTCCGTAGTAAGATAACGGACGAATAGTATCATGCGTATAACGTTTAGAAACATCGTCGTTGTTTACATCTGGATCTGCAATCATTGGTTCAGCAATCTCATCTAAATCAATAACAACCTTAGCATAATATTCTGCATTAGCATCCGGTCTTAATGCTGGTTTAATACCAGTTTTTAACTCAGTAATTCTAGTATTTGCTTTATGAACCAAACCTTTAAGTACTTGCTTTTCGTTATCCATACCTTTATCTATCATGATTTGGATACGGTCTCTAGCAATTTCTAATGATTCTATTAACGTGTCATCTTCTGAAATACAGATTGATGCTTTTGCTTTCATTTCTGCTGTCCAGTCTGTAAATGTAAAGGCTTGATCTGATGTTAAAGTACCTATATGAACCTCAATAATTCTACCTTGGAATACATTTTCTCCACCAAATTGTTTTAACATTTGTTGTTGTGTAGCATGTACCACATCACGGAAGTCCATGTAACTTTTCATATCACCTTTAAAAGTAACTTTTACAGATTGTGGAATTGGCATAGTTGCTTCACCAGTTGCTAAAGCTAATGCTACGGTTCCTGAATCTGCCCCAAAAGCAACACCTTTAGACATACGCGTGTGTGAATCTCCTCCAATAATAATATCCCAGTCACCTACTGTAATATCGTTTAATACTTTGTGAATCACATCGGTCATTGGAAAGTATTTTCCTTTTGGATCACGGCCTGTGATTAAACCAAAGTCATTCATAAAACTCATTAACCTTGGGATATTAGCCTTAGACTTATCATCCCAAACAGACGCTGTATGACACCCTGATTGGTATGCCCCATCAACAATCGGAGAAATCACTGTTGCAGCCATCATTTCTAACTCTTGAGAGGTCATTAATCCTGTAGTATCTTGAGAACCTACAATATTAACTTCAACACGAACATTAGATCCTGCATGTAACGTTTTTCCTGGTGTAGTTCCTACAGCGTTTTTGTTGAAGATTTTTTCAACGGCTGTTAAACCTTGTCCTTCTATTGAAACTTCTTTTGAAGGCGCGTACACTTGAGGAACATCAATTCCTAAAGCTTTACAAGCAAAGGTTTGTAATTTTTTACCGAAAACAACGGCGTATGATCCACCAGCTTTAATAAACTCCATTTTTGGAGGTGTTAATGCCGTAGAAATATCTTTAACGGCTTTACCGTCTTTATATAATTTTTTCTCTTTTGTATTAATGGTAAGAACAGTACCTGTTTCTACAGAATATACTTGCTCTAAAACTGGTTCTCCATCTGCATCATAAACGGTTTTACCGTTTTCATCTTTTTTAGTTACCCAGTTTTTTAAGTCAATTCCAATACCACCTGTTACTCCAACCGTAGTTAAGAAAATTGGTGCAATACCGTTTGTACCTGCAATTACTGGAGCATAATTAATAAATGGAACATATTTGCTAAATGGAACACCTGTCCATAATGCCACATTATTTACACCAGACATTCTAGAAGACCCCACACCCATGGTTCCTTTTTCTGCAATTAACATCACACGTTTATCAGGATGTTGCTCTTTTAAAGCTAACACTTCTTTTTGCATGTCTTTGTTGTGCTCAAAAATACATTGTCCATGCAACTCTCTATCCGATCTTGAGTGTGCATCCGCACCTGGCGATAATAAATCTGTAGAAATATCTCCAACTCCAGCAATATAGGTTACTATTTCAATTTCTTCATCTACTTCTGGTAGTTTGGTGAAAAAATCTGCTTGCGCATAACTCTCTATAATTTCTTTAGCAATAGCACTTCCTGCTTTCATGGCGCCCTCTAAACGATCCGTATCAGCTTCATAAAGGAATACCTGAGTTTTTAAAACTTTAGCAGCCTTTACAGCAATGCCTGCATCATTTCCTAAAGCTAAGTCTAATAATACTTCAATTGAAGGACCTCCTTTCATATGAGATAATTGCTCAAATGCAAAAGCTGGTGTAATTTCTTCTAAAACAGATTCACCAAGAATAATTTCCTTTAAAAATTTTGCCTTTACACCTGCGGCACTTGTAGTACCAGGAAGCGTATTATAGATAAAGAATTTAAGAGAATCTTCGCGATGTGCATTATTTGAATCCTTAATTTGCGAAATAATTTCGCTTAATAATTCAGCACCATCAATTGGCTTAGGGTTCAATCCCTGAGCTTTTCTTTCTTCGATTTCCTTGATGTAATCGTTATAGTTCATAAAATATATGTGTTTCAATGTTAAAATGGCTTGACAATAAGGCTAAAATGAAATGCTTTCCACTTTCAAAACATCAATGTCAAAACGCCACAAAAAGTAATATTAAATTTTATTTAAAAAGCAGCGCAAAATACGAATTTAATGCAAAGATTTAAAAATAATGATGAGAATACATGAACCTATTATATGAAATTGTTATAGTAGTATTTAAAAATAAAATGATTACTATTTTAATAGAAAAACTGTAATAAATTAAAGATTTAACAAATTACTTGCCTTTATAAATGATAATCAATTTAATTATTGCAATTATTATTGCCAAAACCTTGATAAAAGTTGCTAATGTAATAAATAAATTCCCAGTTAATATACCTATTTCAAAATGTATAATTTTCAGTAAAGCTCCAATATAGGTAACTGCTAAGCCTACTAGAAAAATTATCAGAGGAAGTATAAATTGCTTTAATTTCACTAAAACAAACTCTTGATGATGTCTTCTTCTGAAATGCTTTCTGCCTCTGCTTTATAGTTTTTAATGATTCTATGCCTTAAAATACTATTGGCAACAGCTTGAACATTTTCAATATCTGGAGAAAATTTCCCATTAATAGCTGCATGGGTTTTTGCTGCCAAAATTAAGTTCTGTGATGCTCTTGGGCCTGCTCCCCAATCGATATAAGTTTTTACCAAGTCTGTAGCTTCATCTCCGTTAGGTCTGGTTTTGCCCACCATAGCAACGGCATACTCAATAACATTATCTGCTACAGGAATA
The DNA here is from genome assembly GCA_947501845.1 of uncultured Flavobacteriaceae bacterium. Lineage (GTDB taxonomy): Bacteria > Bacteroidota > Bacteroidia > Flavobacteriales > Flavobacteriaceae > Flavivirga. Next base: position 3,795 of record CANMXP010000009.1, read on the forward strand.
CGGCGGATAAGATGTTGGAAATCTATTATTTGTTGTGCAGAGAACAAAGAATTCACCTTTACTTGATTATCTGAAGTCGTTGCTTTAACAACCTCTACTTCTTCTTTAAAAGAAGGATAATCTAGATTGATTGCAAACATAAAACGGTCTAATTGGGCTTCGGGCAATGGGTACGTTCCTTCTTGCTCAATAGGGTTTTGTGTTGCTAAAACAAAATATGGTAAACTTAACTTATAATGATGCCCAGCAACGGTGACTGCTCTTTCTTGCATAGCTTCTAAAAGAGCTGCCTGTGTTTTGGGAGGTGTTCTATTAATTTCGTCGGCTAAAATAATATTTGAAAAAATAGGGCCTTTTATGAATTTAAAATGACGGTCTTCATCTAAAATCTCACTCCCCAATATATCGCTTGGCATTAAATCTGGCGTAAATTGAATACGTTTAAAATCTAATCCCAGTGCTTGTGCAATAGTATTAACCATTAAGGTTTTTGCTAAACCAGGAACACCTATAAGCAAGGAATGTCCTCCTGAAAAAATCGAAATTAAAATCTGATTTACAACGGTATCTTGACCTATAATAACCTTTGCAATTTCAGTTTTTAAATCTTTATACTGTTTTACAAATTGCTCAATAGCAGCTACATCGGACATATATTTACTTTTTTAACCAATTACCAGAAAATTCGCAATCTCTAAATTTTCCGCTTATTTTTATATAGGTGTCTAATATTTTTTCTTCTTGCCATTTTTCAATGGCTTTAATTTGCTTTTCTTTTAGTGCTAATTCTTTAATTTTCAAATAATCTCTTGCATAGCTAGCTTTATGCTCATCAATTCTGTCTGTCACCTTCATGATTTTATATGAAAGATTTCCTTTGCGATCTTGCTCTGTTAAAACCTGACTTACTTCATTATCTTTTAAATTCTGAATTTGAGCATATTGTTCGGGACCCATTTTCGTTAAATCAAAATTGTAATCTTGAGTTCGTGGATTTATAAGCTGACCTCCATCGCCTCTAGTTTCTTTTTCATCACTGGATGCTCTTGCTGCATCTGCAAACGTAATATCGCCATCAACAATGCTTTGGCGTACTTTTTCCAAACGTTCTTTGGCTTCTTTTATAGCCTCGCTTGAAACTTTTGGAAATAGCAAAACGTGACTTACATCGTATTCCTGACCTCTAATTTTTTCGCAATGGATAATATGATAACCAAACTCTGTCTCAAAAGGATCGGACACCTCACCTTCCTGAAGCGAAAAAGCCACTTGCCTAAACTCTTTTACCATTTTAGGTTTTTTTCGGTTCAATGTATAAATATAGCCCGACTGCTTCATTCCTGGATCTTCTCCATAAAGCACGACCTTAGAACGAAAACTGGCACCATTTTCAACCACATCGGCCTTAAATTGTTTTAAACGGTCTATAACCTTTTGTTTTTCTTCTTCAGAAACCTTTGGCTTGGCAACAATTTGCGCTACTTTAAGCTCGGTACCAAAAAAAGGAAGTTCATCTTCTGGTATTTTATCAAAAAACGTACGAACTTCTTCTGGGGTTACTTCAATCTCTTCAACAATTTTAGCCTGCATTTTATTGGAAAGCTTATTTCCTTTTATAATTTCAAAGATATAATCTCTTAGGCCCTTTTCATCTTCTTGCTTATAAAACTTAACCAGTTCGTTTATATCTGGCTTTTGTTGTAAAAACTGCTGAATGGTATAGTCGACCTCTTGTCTAATCTCTGCATCAGATACTTGGATACTATCTTGAATGGCATGATGTGCATATAATTTATTCTCTAATAATTTTCCTAGTAATTGACAATCTGTAATACCTTCTACAGAGCCGCCTGCTGCTATGATTTGCTCTTTTTCTCTAGGCACATCAGAATCTAAAATAATATAATCACCTACAACAGCTGCAACGCCATCAACTTTTTTAGCATTTTTGGCTAATGTTGAATCTACTTTCTTAACGACTTCTTTTTTTACTTCCTCTTCAATAATTTCCTGCGCAGACATAACATTTACTACTAGTAAGGCTATGCATAAAACCGATATGTGTTTCAAATTAATCGTAAATTTCAAATTGTTTATTTTTAATGGCATCTTTTGTAATGTCTTTTTCTAATTCTCTAATAAGCTCTAGCTTTCTATTATTAATAACTATTTGATCTATGGTAGGTTTAACATACTCAAGCGGAGCATTATCATTTCTCAATAAAACATCATTAATTTGCATCAAATATACTCCTAATGAATCTTTGAGTTGTATAAAATTAGATTTTTTTAACAATTGATTTTTATTTTCGGGGGTAACTGCTGGGATTTTTTCAATTATTTGGTTCAATTTCACCCAAATTGAATCATTTAATGAGTATGATTTAAACTGTATAGATATGGAATCTAATTCCCTTTTATCATCGTTATTATAACGTTTAAACTTTTCTTTAATGTTTTCAAAATCAATAATGTTTTCGTCTACGTGTATATAACGAAACCTAAGAAGTTCTTCATTTAATTTAAAGACTTCCTTATTACTGTTATAGTAATCCTGTGCTTCTTTTCTATTAACCACAGTATCTATATTTTTTTTAACTAAAGCTTCTATATACGCTTTGGTATACAAATCATTTTTATACTGTACTACCAGTTTATTAAACGTTTCTTGCTTTTCTTCACTTAAATTAAATATAGCGCCATCTACAAGTAACTGCTGTGTTGCCCAACGGTTAATAAAATTCTGAACAACCAGAGTACTGTCCTCTTTTGATGTATCTTCAGACACTAAGTCTTTAATATCATTGTAATACAAGTAGGTTTCATTTACTCTGGCGATAGGAACTTGCTCATCTGTTGTTTTAAAAAAATTACATGACAATACTGTTAACAATAAAAAAAATATGATGATTTTATCCCCCACTTATTTACCTACTTTTTAATTCGAGTTTTTATATTATTTAAAACTTCTTGATTAATCTTTATCTTATACTTCTGGCTTAAATCTTTTAGCCAATTTTCCTCTTTAAAAACTTGATAATCGCTTATAACAACACCTTTAGCGTCTTCAAGAGTTCGTTGTTGTTTTTCTAGTACTTCTTTTACCTGAACAACTACAAAAGTACCATTGTGATTGTAAATTTTTGAGATCCCTTTTTTAAACTGAAAAGCCTTAGGAAGTGCTTGATGTTCTGCATCCATGATATCCGATGTGAACATCACCTCTATCTTATCTTTACTGTTTACAAGGGTTTTTATTTGGTCTAATGCCATACCTTTATTTAGTAATTTCACGACCTTTTTTAAAGTTTTTTGCTTTGAAGAAGTAGCTATAACGGCATCAATACGTTCGGGCAATACATACTTATTTTTATGTGTACTATAAAAATCCTGAATTCCAACAGAGTCTGTTTTAGCTGTATTCCAAATGGTCGTTTCCATTAAATCAAATAATAAAAGGCCATCTCGATACTCATTAACAATATGAGCGAATTCCTCATTTTCGGTTTCTAAATTGTCTTCTTGATACTTAACTAAATTACTATTTAAAAAGTCTTTATACTGCTTTGAAACAATGATCTTGAATGATGCTTTTTGTCCTCCTCTGCGTTGTGCTCTTGCTAAATACTTTCCAAAATCTTTATACAAAAACTGTTTGTTGCCAATTTTAACCAATGATTTATCTCCACTAAAGTCTTCTGGTAATTGCCATGTTCTTTTATAATAGTTCTCATTAAGTATAGACTCAAAATATGCTAATGCTGGTTGCTCTTTTGCAATTTTATACTTAGTTTTCAATGATGCATATAAAGCTTCATCTATTAATTTAGAGCGATCATCGCGTTTTACTTTCTCTTCCAATTCTGGTCTGATCGCTTCAAACGACGGTATTGGCTTTTTTGCGATAAGCTTAACAATATGCCATCCATATTTAGTTTTAAAAGGTTCGGAGACATCATTTACTTCTTTTAAACCAAAGGCTACGTCTTCAAATTCTGGTGCTCCTAATTGGCCACTGGAAAAAGGTTTTAGTTCACCTCCCTTAGATGCTGAATTTCTATCATCAGAGAATTGTTTGGCCAAAACATCAAAAGCTTCTCCTTGATTAATTTTTTTATAAATATCTTGTATTCTAACTTCTGGTTTTTCGGCTAAGGAATCTCCCTTTTTTTCAACCAACATAATATGTGCTACGGTACACTCACCTCTAGATTTACGTTTATCTAGAACATTAACGATATGGTATCCAAAACGTGTTCTAAAAGGATTCGATATTTCTCCAACATTAGTATTAAAAGCGGCGGTCTCAAACTTATAAACCATTCTAAAACCAGAAAAATACCCCAGTTCTTCACCAAAAACAGTTTTCCCATTGTGTACTTCTTTTCTAACGGTTTCAAAACCTTCTTTTAGAGCTCTATTTCGAAGCTTTAAAATATTATTATAGGCAACCAATGTATCTTCTGGACTTGCATTTTCTGAAACTTTTATTAAAATATGGTTTGCATTGACATCATAAGAAATGCGCTCATAAGCTTCTGCCACCATAGCATCTGAGACCTTTGCATCTGTCATAAAACTTTTTGTTAATTGCTTTCTATAATTAGATAATTCTCTTTTATATGATGGCTTATCATGAAGCCCCAAGGCTCTGGCTTCCTTGAGTTTTAATTTGTAATTGGTAAAAAGTGTTAAATACTCATTTACATCTTTTTGAGATTCGTCTTGAACCAGATCTAGATTTTTATTATAAACTCTTAAAAATTCTGATGTATAAACGGGATCATCATCAACAAAAAAAAGAACATCTTTTTGAGCAGATTGCGCCTTAACGTTTAATATTAATGTCATTAATATTAAAGTAAATAAATATTTTAATTGCATGGGAGTGAAAAAATTATTCAATAGTTTACAAAAATAGTAATATAAACCTATATTACAAGTTGTTTTACTAACGATTAAAAAAGGCTATTATTACGCTTTTTAGATTATATTTGAATCACAATTAATTACTTTCTTTTTCATGCGTAAATTAAAACTTATTTGGGATTTCCATGGCCCCGATGCTAGTAAAATAGCCCAGCATCATGAAATTCATTTAAAAGAATACATCCAATTAGAAAACCTAAATATTTCCATTACTGGCATTGAAAACTTAAACGAGGCACATACTATAGCCTTTTTAGTTGTTGATGAAGATAAAATGAAACCTGTAAGAGATGCTTTAAAACCACATCGCGGACAAGTTTATAGCAACTAAAAAATACATAATGAGCGTTTTTAAAATTATAAATTACCCAAAAGTTAGCTATCGTCTAAAAAAAATATGTCTTCCCATTGTAATATGCCTTCTAATTTGTGCCTGTAAAGAGAAGCATGAATACCAGCCAAAAAATGATAATCCCCATAAAACCGAACATGCAAAGTTTGTTGGTAAAGAGGCTTGTATAGAATGTCATAAATCTGAATATGACAGCTGGAATCATTCGCATCACCAGCAAGCCATGAAAATTGCCGATTCTACAACTATTTTAGGTGATTTCAATAATAAGACCTTTACGCACAAAGGTGTCAAAAGTACTTTTTTTAAACGGAGCAATGATTTTTACGTAAATACTACGGATAAGAATGGTGACTATCGCGATTATAAAATAGCGTACACTTTTGGAGTGACCCCTTTACAGCAATACATTGTTAAATTCCCTGATGGGGCTTACCAATGCTTAATAACTGCTTGGGATACCGAAAAGAACAAATGGTTTCATTTACAACCCAATTTAGAATTAGCTCACGATGAATGGATAAACTGGACTGGTGGTGCCATGCGGTGGAACACAGCTTGTGCCGACTGTCATTCTACTAATCTTGACAAAAATTTTGATTCAAATACAAAGACTTTCAATACGACCTATAGTGAAATTAATGTAAGTTGTGAAGCCTGCCATGGACCTGCCAGTAATCACGTAGCATTTTATAAGAATAGCGGTAAAGACTCTGTGCCTCAAAAATTATATATGGGGAAATCTCTAGCTTCAAAAGGTCTTATTGAAAAATGTGCTAGATGTCATTCGAGACGATCCCAGATTACGAAAAAATTTGATTACAAAGGGCATTTTTTAGATCATTATAGTCCCAGCTTACTTATTGATCCTATTTACGAACTAGATGGTCAAATAAAGGATGAGGATTATGTTTATGGTTCTTTTATGCAAAGTAAAATGTATCAAAACAATGTGACTTGTGTTGATTGCCATGATGTACATTCATTAAAACTTAAAAAAACAGGTAACGATCTTTGTTTAAGTTGTCATGAACCTAAATATAATAGTGAATCCCATCACTATCATAAAGTCAATACAGCAGGAGCCCAATGCATTAGTTGTCATATGACTGGTAAAATATACATGGGCAATGATTTTAGGCGCGATCATAGTTTCAGGGTTCCCAGACCAGACCAAACTGTAAAATACGGCACCCCTAATGCCTGTAATGAGTGCCATAAAGACAAATCTGCCGAATGGGCCAGTAAATTTATTGATTCTAAATATGGTACCGAACGCCCAGACCATTTTTCTAATTATCTTTTAGAAGGATATAATGGCAACCATGAAGCATTGTACACTTTAGTATCTCAAAATAAATTTCCAGAAATTGCAAGAGCAACGGCTTTATACCAATACTCAAACAACCCGTTATCACATAAGGAGGTTAATGATATTAGAAAGTTCTTAAAAGATTCCTCTATTCTTGTAAGAAATGAAGCAGTGCGTTCTTTTGAAAAGATTCGTGATCAAAATTACCATGCCGATATTGAACCTTTGCTCAAAGATTCTATTCGATTAGTTAGAATTGCTGCCGTTAAGTATTTTAATAGTACAGGTGCCAATATGAATGGTAATAGCAACTTCGATAAAGCCGAAAAAGAATATTTAGAAGCATTGGAAATGAGTGCAGATTTTGCTTCTGGTCAACATCAAATTGCTGTTTATAACGAAATAAAAGGCCGTACAGATTTAGCTATTGAAGCCTATAAAAGATCATTAGAAATCGATAATCGTTATAATGTATCCAGAATGAATTTGGCATTATTACTTTATAAGCAAGGCAATATACAGGAAGCAAAAGAGCTTTATCTTAAAGTTATTGAGATAGAACCAGATTATAGTAACTCGTACTATATGTTAGGTTTATTATTTAACGAAATTGGAGACACCAAAAAGGCTTTAAAATATCTTGCTAAAGCCTGTGATAAAAAGCCTGTAAATATTCGTGCCTTCTATAATTATGCCTTAAAACTTCAAGCAGAAAATTTAAATCAGAAATCGATAGAAACTATTAATAAAGCATTAGCTATTTTTCCTCAAAACGAAAACTTACTATATGTCAAATTGATTGGTGAAATGAATCTAAAACAGCATATAGATGCCTACAAAACTTGTTCTGAACTTATTCAACTAGCACCAAATAATGCTAATTACAAACAAATACTTGAAAGCTTGAGATAATTTTGAAACACCAAAGCATCATACTTAAAGTTATTGTAATTTCTCAATTCTTGTGTACATCACTTTGGTTTGCCAGCAATGGTGTTATTAACGACCTTATAGTGAATTTTCACCTTAATGATAATGCTTTAGGGCATTTAACATCGTCTGTGCAATTTGGCTTTATTTCAGGAACATTAACCTTTGCCATTTTAACTATAGCCGATCGTTATTCACCTTCAAAAGTGTTTTTTATAAGTGCTTTATTATCTGCCCTATTTAATATGGGGGTTTTATGGGAAGGCAATCATTTGATTAGTTTATTGTTACTTCGTTTTTTTACTGGTTTTTTTCTTGCTGGTATTTATCCTGTAGGGATGAAAATAGCTGCCGATTATTATAAAGAAGGTCTTGGAAAATCACTTGGCTTTTTGGTTGGCGCATTGGTATTGGGTACAGCATTACCCCATTTACTGAAAGGCATAACCAATACGCTTCCCTGGAAATCTGTAATACTTATAACAACATGTCTTTCAATAATTGGGGGTGTACTTATGTTGATTATGGTTCCCAATGGACCTTATAGAAAACCCAGTCAGAAACTTAACCTTTTAGCTTTTTTTAGTGTTTTTAGAAATCATAAATTTCGATCTTCGGCCTTTGGTTATTTTGGACATATGTGGGAACTCTATGCTTTTTGGGCATTTATACCTGTTATACTGAAAGTTTATAACGATTTACATCCCGCAGTCTCATTTAACATTCCTGTTTTATCTTTCCTTATTATTGGCATTGGAGGTCTGGCTTGTATATTAGGGGGCTACCTTTCTCAAAAAATAGGTATAAAAAAAACAGCTTTTATGGCATTACTGTTATCATGTGGATGCTGCCTCATCTCACCATTAATATTTACAACAGAATCTGAAAGTTTATTTATTATTTTCCTTATTTTTTGGGGTATGGTCGTTATCGCCGACTCCCCTCTTTTTTCTACATTAGTAGCACAAAATGCACCTCCTGAAATAAAAGGCACCGCACTAACCATAGTCAATTGCATAGGGTTTGCAATAACCATAATCAGTATTCAAATTATAAATAGTATAAGAAATTATACAGATTCGAATAGTATTTATGCAGTACTCGCTATAGGTCCTATATTTGGATTAATAGCTCTGAGTAGTAAAACAAAAACTACCTCGAATAATTAGGTGATTCTTTAGTAATCGTTACATCATGCGGGTGGCTCTCATTAATACCACTTGCTGTAATTTTCACAAACTGTCCAGTTTCTTTTAAGGTCTCAATATCTTTGGCTCCACAGTACCCCATACCAGCTCGTAAACCACCTATAAACTGATGAATACTTTCGTATAAATCACCTTTATAAGGTACACGTCCCACTATACCTTCTGGCACTAATTTTTTAATATCGTCTTCAACATCCTGAAAATAACGGTCTTTACTACCTTGTTTCATAGCTTCCACAGACCCCATACCACGATACGATTTAAATTTTCTTCCTTCGTAAATAATCGTTTCTCCTGGAGATTCTTTTGTTCCAGCTAATAGCGACCCTAACATCACTGTATCTGCTCCAGCTGCAATTGCTTTAGGAATATCACCAGTATAACGAATACCGCCATCTGCAATTACGGGCACACCAGTTCCTTTTATAGCGGCAGCTACTTCTAAAACTGCTGAAAACTGTGGAAAACCTACCCCAGCAACAACACGTGTGGTACATATAGACCCTGGTCCAATACCTACTTTTACGGCATCGGCTCCAGCTTCCACTAAATATTTGGCTGCCGCACCAGTTGCTATATTACCAACTATAACTTCTAGGTCTGGGAATTTAGACTTAATTTCTTTTAGTACACTAACCACACCTTTAGTATGACCATGTGCTGTATCAATAACAACCGCATCAACACCTGCATTTACTAGTGCTTCGGCTCTGTCTACAGCATCACCAGTAACTCCAATAGCTGCAGCGACACGTAAACGTCCGTATTGATCTTTGTTAGCTATTGGCTTTTGACTAAGTTTTGTGATATCTCTAAAGGTAATTAAACCAGATAATTTATAATTATCATCAACAATAAGCAACTTTTCAATTTTATGCTCTTGAAGGATTTTTTCGGCATCTTTTAAAGAAGTACCAACAGCAGCAGTTACAAGGTTTTCGCCTGTCATAACTTCTACAATAGGCCTTGAATTGTCGTGCTCGAAACGCAAATCACGATTGGTCACGATACCTTTTAAGGTCCCCTCATTATCAACAATAGGAATCCCTCCAATACCATGCTCTGCCATATTTTGCTTGGCATCTTTTACTTTAGAAGTAAGCGGTAAGGTAACTGGGTCTATAATCATTCCACTTTCTGCACGTTTTACTTTTCTAACTTTTAAAGCCTGAGCTTCAATAGTCATATTTTTATGCAAAACACCAATACCGCCTTCTTGCGCCATAGCTATGGCCATTTTGCTCTCGGTAACCGTATCCATCGCTGCCGAAATAATTGGCACGTTGATAGTGATATTACGAGTAAATTTTGTTTGAATATTAACTTCGCGTGGAAGAACTTCAGAAAATGCTGGAACTAAAAGGACGTCATCGTAGGTTAATCCCTCTCCGACAATTTTATTTTGATGTGCAGTCATGATGCAATTACGTTATAATTGCATGCAAATATACAACTAAATTCTAAGATAATACGTATTATTTATATCTGTTTTCGCAATATGTCTTAAGTGCTTCAATAGCATAATTATAGCGCATTTCTGCCTGTGAAAGATCGCCTTTAAACCGGATAGCCTTGGGCACTAATATACCATATAGAAATTGGCCTTTCGCTATACGCCCCAAGGTTTTCAAGCTCTTAGGGTCCATGGTTTTATAAATATTTTCTATCCATTCGTATTGTTCCTTTTTTAGTATTTTTTTATCCCACTCTAAAGCTTTTTCTGTTTTTAATATCGCTTGGGAATTATAAAGTTTTTGTAGTTCAACAAACACATTATTAAAAACAGTTTCGCTCCCCTGCCTTGCATAGGATTTTATTGCCTTTTTTGAAAATATTGAATAAGGAAACACTTCTGTTAGGTGCATTTTTTTCGAAATAAAATGTGCCATTTTTACCCAAATAACCTCATGCTTTTTTTTATCTAACTCATTAAAAAACCATTTATAAAAATCGCGTCGCTGTGAGATGTTTTCGTATTCTTGTGGTAAATTGTTTTTAAGATTAAATGCATTGGCTTTTTGCCAGGTCGAAGTATTTCTTTTTCTATCGCATTTTAACCAATCAGAAGACGGTAATACATCTTGTTGGGTTACCTTTTTATAAAGTCTAAGGCTTTTCCACTCCTTAGCCGATAAGGTGTTATAGAAAGTGAGTATGAAGAAAAATACAATCCATCGCATAAGTATATAAAAGTACGAGAAATTATATTGATGTTACTTTTTTGAAATTAACTGCTTTAAGATTATAAGTACAGAAACCGTAAAAGTGAGCGTCATTAAAACACCCGAAAACATAACAATATATTTCATCCAAAGTATTCCTGTCCAAAGCATGTACAAGCCTCCAAATGTGAGTATGACAGATATAAATGGCTCAACTATTAAAAACAATTTTAATTTTTTGTTAAGCTTGGTTACAGAAACTATCAGACCTACCAAAAAGAAAATAATAGACATAGATAAGATATGATTATGAACCAAAGTAAGCATTTCCTTATCGCTTTTTTTAAAGCGCATCACCTCAGCATTTTCATCATCCTCATTTCCCAAATAGTGCTCTTCAATACCATTTGGATTAGCAGAAGAGGTTTCACCAACAAATAACAGCCCGGTATAAAAACCTATACTTAATACAATTATAAATGTACCTATTAACAGTTTAATTTCTTTGGGAAGCGTAAATATTAAACCGTTTAGCTGCATTTACAGAATATTTTTTGAATGAAGTATTTTTAATGATTCTAATAGGTTGTTCATGGCTTTTGTCATGGATCGAACCGAAATAGTTGCTCCAGAAATAGCTATTATATTATCGCCGCACTTTAATGTATCACCACCTTTTTTACCTATAAATTGTTTTAGCCAACGCTTACTTCCTATTTCTCCACCATATTCTTCTCGATACATTAATACTTTAGATTTTAAAACAATCAAGTCTTTATCAAGCAACACCAGATAATCAAATTGTGCTGTTTTACTAGGAGCTTGAGACAGGTAGGCATAACCGAGAAGACTATTGTTCGCTTCTATTTTAAATAGATTATTTTCTTCAAATTTAGAAGGTAAATCTTTTGTAATATCAGAAGAAATTGTAACTCCTGTGAATTTAAACGTTTCAACGCTAAAGATACTTTTAATTTCTTTATCTACTTTCTTTTGAATATTTTTTGGAAGACCAAAAGACATTAATAGTAATATTACTGACAAGAATGATATGTACTTAAAATTCATATTGCAAAAGTATTGTTTTTTTAGTGTTACTTACAACTTAAATGCCAAATAGCTAATCAGAAATATTATTTCTCAATTAGCTATCGGGCACTTGGCTACGGTATTTGGGATTCTTTATTTTTTAATACAATAATAAAGTCCTATCCATACTAAGCATAACTCTCAAATTAATTTAGAACCAAACACCAATTCCGAAATTAAGTCTATTATCTACGTCTGCACCAGATAGTGCATTATCTCTAAACTGATAATCTCCTTTTATAACGACACCAGGAGCAATGTGGTAACTTAAGCCCGTGGTTAAATCATTTCTGTTATAAGCATCGTTTTCTATTAAAGCCCCTGCTGTATCTGCATGCGTATCATATTGCTCATATCTTGCAAAGGCAAATAAGCGTTGTGATTTATTTGGCGGCAATAAATTATAAGCTGCCTCTAGGTACCAGCCTTGCAATGCACTTCCTAAACCTTTACTTGGATCTGTAGCTAAATCATAATATAAATCATTATATGCTTCAGTATCACTAATACTTGCGTGAATAAATTGTCCACGAGCAGTAAAACGTTGGTAAGCATAACGTGCATCTACACCAATCATAGAAATTCCTACATCTGACCCATCTATCATATCCACGTCATCTTCAGCCTGAGTACGACCAAAATAACCAGACAGACCTAAACGCAATCCAGGAAGTCCATAATAATCTAATTTAGCTGAAAAAGTAGGCGAGTTTATGGTAGATTTGATTCCTTTTTGTCTTCCGTTTCTTAATCCGCTACTTCCTCCTAGTACTTTAGTTTCATTAACCGATTGAAATCCATTAAAAATATAAGCTTGGTATCCTAGAGAAATTTCATTAAACCTACCAGTAACACCAACACCTATTTCACGCCACGTTGTTGGTACAATAGCATTATCTACAGCTGGTCTCTCTACACCATTAAATGTTGTTGGCTCATGAAACTCATTTACAATTCCCATAGGTACTAGCATTAAACCACCACGTAAGCTTACATTAGGAGCTACGGCATAGTTTACAAACGCTTGTTCTACAAATACTTCCTCTACATGCTCGAATTCTACCTCTGTTACAAATTGTGTTTTATCGTTAAACTTATATCCGAAAAGCAAAACCAAACGTTGAACATCTAATTCCCCATTATCACCTTCAGGTTGGTTATATGTTAATTCTCCATAAGCACCTACTGTTACAGCTTCTCCATAATTACCAGACAGTATACGCTGAGCTGCATTTAATTGTTTTTGTGGGTTAAATGTAATAGAATCTTGGGCTGTTTGGGCATAAGTAATCGATGCTATTAAAATTGTAAATAGTAAAGTTAGTTTTTTCATTTTGAGATTAAATTATTATCCTTATTTAGACTAATTATAAATAATAGTTGTTTTGAAGTTGCAAATATAAAACTCATAATTACTTATACAAAGTTTATTTAGATTAAATTTAAATAAACTTTAACATTAGAATGTAAAATACTTAAAATCAAATGATTATACTAATAAAAAAGTTAATGATAAAAACTAAAAATCTTTGAAGCTTCGTTATATGCGCTTTCAAAACTAAGCGCGTTTAAACTGTTATTTTTATTTGTAGTGAAGTAAGACAACAGTTTTTCGGTAGGCATATTACCTGTTAATTCGTCTTTGGCCATAGGGCAGCCTCCAAACCCTTGAATGGCACCATCAAATCGTGTGCACCCTGCTCTATAAGCAGCATCTACTTTTTCAAACCAGGTACTTGGTGTGGTATGTAAATGGGCTCCAAATTCAATGCTTGGATATAGAGGGATTAAATTTGAAAATAAATAGCTAATACTTTCAGCATTAGAACTACCAATGGTATCACTTAAAGATAAAATCTTCACGCCCATCTTAGAAAGTTTTTCGGTCCACTCTCCTACAATATCAACATTCCAAGGGTCTCCATAAGGATTACCAAACCCCATAGATATATAAACGACCACTTCTTTTCCTGACTTATTGGCAATGTCTAATATATTTAAAAGCGTTACAACAGATTGGGCTATTGTTTTATGCGTATTACGCATTTGAAAATTTTCAGAAATTGAAAACGGATAGCCTAAATAATCTATTTCTGGATGTTTACATGCATCCTCAGCTCCTCTGGTATTCGCTATAATGGCAAGCAATTTGCTTGTGGTTTTAGATAAATCGAGTTTAGATAAAACCTCAGCAGTATCAACCATTTGAGGAATAGCCTTTGGGGATACAAAACTACCAAAATCAATAGTATCAAAACCAACACGAAGTAACGATTGGATGTATTGTACCTTATTCTCTGTTGGAATAAAGTCTTTAATGCCCTGCATGGCATCCCGTGGGCATTCAATAATCTTTACTTTGTTCTGCATTTAGTTAAAAAATAGAAGGATAAAAATACTATTAATTTAGTTAAGCTATTAACAATAAAATAAAGATTTTTTATATAACCTGTAAGTTTTTGTCTAATGTGACGACCTTATTTTTAACTTCTAAATAACCATGTCATGAAAAACATTACTTTCTCGTTTATTTTTTTAATGTCTTTGGCTTCTTTTAGCCAAAGTTCAGCTAATTATACTGTTGTATTTGAAAGCATTTGGGAAACTGTTGCAGATAACCCAACTGATGGTCAAAGCTCTATTGGTCTGCCTAGCAATGCACATTGGTCTGCCTTGGTTGGAGCAACGCATCAAACTGCCAATACGTTTTTAATGATGGGAGCAGCAGTTTCACCTGGGATTGAATCTGTTGCAGAAACTGGAGCATTTAGTACGTTTCGAACCGAAGTCAATAATAATAGCGATGCCGATAAATTTATTGAAGGTAACGGACTTAGTAGTGCCAAAGGCACCATTACTATAAACAGCTTAGAGGTTAATGAAAATTATCCGCTAATAACCTTAGCTTCAATGATAGCTCCTAGCCCTGATTGGTTTATAGCGGTTAACAGTATAAATTTGAGATCTGGGAATAATAGCGTCAATAATGGTTGGAAAGATACGTTTACAATAGATTTGTTTCCTTATGATGCCGGGACTGAAGATGGAACCACTTATTCATTAAGTAATCCCGTTAGTAATCCTATTGGCGTTATAACAAGCCGGTCAAACATAACACCCTTTAACGAAAAGAAAGTAGGAACGCTTACTTTTACATATAACTCTTCAACCTTAAGTACTGGAACCTTAAACACGATTGATACTATAAAAATATTCCCTAACCCTACAAAAGGGCCTATTACAATCTCTAATATCCAAGGTATTGAATTAAATTCAATTGAAATTTATAATGTATTAGGCCGTCTGGTTAAACAGATAGACATTGAAAAAAGTTTATCCAAATTAAACACCAATTTAACAGATCTAAATAAAGGCATTTACCTCTTAAATTTAAAAACTACTGATGGTGAAAGCAGATCTCAAAAGCTAGTAATCAACTAAAAATTAAGCATATAATTGAAAGGTAACCGATAAAATTAACGGTTAAACGTTTTTATTATTCATCTTTTTCATTTAGGGATACATTTGAAAAAAAATGTTTTGTCCCGATGCATATTTTTAACAAAAAACCTAACGTCTTACTCCTTTCGATATTTTTATCGGCGTCATTTCTTATCTCTGGACAGAACAAACTAGAATTTGATTGTGGTACTATAACAACTCCTGAATCTCTTGAGTATATCAATAGTATAAAACCACAAATTAGGAAACACGAACAAACCTTTGCCTTTAGCAAATCTGCAAAAAATAATACACTCAAACTCGTTAATTCCATTCCTATTAAAGCGCATATTATTAGAGCTTCAAATGGTACTGGAGGGCTCAGCGTTTTAGATCTCAACAATGCTATAAAAAATCTTAATGCTATTTATGCAGGCGCCTATATGGAGTTTTTCTTGTGCGATGGTATTAATTATATTGATGATGATGCGCTTTGTCATTTTAATAAAGGATATGAAAGTAACTTAAAGGAATCGAATTATACTGCGGGATTAATAAATATTTATTTTACCGATTATTTAGAGAATACTTCTAAGGAAAGTATCTGTGGATATAGTAATAATGTTGGAAGACATAATGATATCGTCGTAATGAAAAACAGCTGTGCGACCAATAACTCTTCTTTAGCCCACGAATTGGGTCATTTTTTCTCTTTAGTACATACACACGGACCAGACAATAGCAAAATGACTACCGAATTAGTTGATGGTAGCAACTGTGACACAGATGGTGATGGTATTTGCGATACCCCTGCCGACCCCATGCTCTCTAACAGCAACATTAATAATTTTTGTGAGTTTACGAGTATTGAAACAGATGCTAACGGACAAACATTTTATCCAGATACGGGCAATATCATGTCTTATTCCAGAAAGTCGTGTAGAAATCATTTCACAGACCAGCAATTAGCTAGAATGTACGCTTTTTATCAAACGACTAAAAACTATTTAGCCTGCCCTACATTTAATGCTAATTTTTCTGCAGATACCAGCGTGACCTGTGAGGAAACCTTAACCGTGAATTTTAAAAACAATTGCTCAAATATCACAGAGTGGCAATGGGATATCGATTCTGATGGCATCGTTGATTATACCAACCAGAATCCTACGCATACCTACAGTACAGGTATATATGATGTTACACTTACTGTTTCCAACAAATCTAAAACCATTAAGAAAACATTTTCGAAATTTATAAAAGTTGGGACAGAAATTGATCCTTTACTAGAAAATTTTGAGGACTTTGAAATAGCTGGAGATCACGGATGGTCTACAATAGATGCTTCTAAAAATGGGTATAACTGGTATATCAATACAGGAAAAACAACAACCGATGGTACTGGTCCTCTAAACGATGACACACCGAATGGCACTACTGGAACCTATATTTATGCTGAAGCATCGGGAGCTACATTAGGAGATGTTGCCGAATTTATTTCACCATGCATTAACTTAAAAACATCTAACACCAATTTGGAGTTTTCATACCATATGTTTGGTAAAAATATAGGAGCATTACATGTAGATATTAAAACAGAGAGCGGTTATATTAATGATATTATTCCTGCGCTTTATGGAAATCAGCAAGCCAATCAAAATGATGCCTTTTTAAAGAAAACCGTCGATTTATCTCCTTATAAAAACCAAACCATAAAAGTTAGGTTTAGAGCTGTAAGAGGTGCTGGTTGGGATGGTGATATTGCTATAGACAACATTCTAATTAAAAATACAGAAGAAACACAAAATATTTCCAATACATTGGGTATAAAAGTGTATCCAAATCCAATTACAGATGCAACACTTTATATAAAATCTATAAATACCGAAACCATTCTAAATTATCAAATTTCTAATTTAGTTGGACAGGTCTTCTTATCGGGAACCTTATCAGATCATCCTATTAATGTGAGTAGTTTATCTTCAGGAACTTATTTCTTAACCATTTACAACAAGCATTCTAAGATTGTTAAAAAGATTCTTAAATAACGAACTCTTAATATCGAATAAAAAAGATTGAAGACCGCTTCGCTTTTAGAATTTAGTCTTGATCGTGACTAATTGACAAACAAAATCGTGTTAAATAACTTTCTTATAGCTCCCTTTTTAATAAAGCCTTATTAATTTGCTTTATAAGACTAGGGCCTTCATAAATAAACCCTGTGTAAATTTGTACTAAATCTGCTCCAGCATCAATTTTTTCAAGAGCATCTTTTGCAGAATGTATTCCTCCTACTCCTATTATTGGAAAGGATTTTTTGCTTTTATCCGATAAGTACTTTATAACCCTTGTACTTTTATCTTTTATAGGCTGTCCACTTAAACCACCATTGCCTATGCTTTCAAGTACATCTTTTGAAGCCTTTAAATGGCTTCTATCCATAGATGTGTTACTAGCAATAACACCATCTAGTTTTGTTGTGGCTACAAGTTCTACAATTTCATCTAATTGCCCATCATTTAAATCGGGAGCAATTTTAAGAAGAATTGGTTTTGCAATTCGACTGCGCTCTGTATGACCGCTTTCAAATGTTGTATTTGCTTTTTGCACAGCTCCAATAAGTTCCTCTAAATAATCCTTATCATTTAATTTGGCATGACTCCCAACATTAGGACAACTAACATTAAGTACAAAATAGTCAACATAGGGATGTAAAGCGTTGAAACATTCTAAGTAATCCTTGGTATAATCTTCGGGTTTTGTACTGGTGTTTTTCCCAATATTCCCACCAATAATCAATCTGCCTTTATTTTTTTTCAACTGAGAAATAGCACCTTCCAAACCTTCATTATTAAAGCCCATTCGGTTGATTATACCCTGATCGTCTTTAAGCCTGAATAATCTTTTTTTAGGGTTGCCTTCCTGTCCTTTGGGTGTTACCGTACCAATTTCAATGAAGCCAAAACCAAAATTTGCCAGCTCGTTATACAATACCGCATTTTTATCAAAACCTGCCGCTAAACCTACAGGATTTTTAAATGTTAATCCGAACAACTCCCGTTCTAATTTAGGATTCTTAACCATATACAAGCTTCTAAAGATCGCTGAGAAACCAAGGATTTTAGAGGTGAACTTTATTAACGAAAATGTAAAATGGTGAATCTTTTCAGGATCGAATAAAAAAAATAGAGGGCGAAGTAGTAATTTGTACATTCAGTATTATTTATGCAAAAATACTTCTAAATAAAAAATTGAACAATTCAAAAGCAAAAAAAATTAATAATCGTATTTTTAAACCCAATAATAAGCATTAAGCTATGTTACTTAACCCTGCTAAATTCTATTAAAATGATATCGAAAGAAAACATCATAAAACGATTTGTAAGTTACGTTACTATTGATACTGAATCCGATCCATCCTCAAATACAACACCTAGCACAAAAAAACAGTGGGATTTGGCAAATAAACTAGCTGAAGAACTTAAAAATATTGGCATGCAAAATGTTAGTATTGATGAGCATGCATACATTATGGCTACATTGCCCAGCAATATTGAACATGATGTACCAACCATTGGATTTATTTCTCATTTTGATACTTCTCCAGATTTTACGGGAGCACATGTAAAACCTCAAATTATTGAAAAATATGATGGGCGTGATATTATTTTAAATGCTTCTGAAGATATTGTATTATCTCCAAACTATTTTGAAGATTTACTATTATATAAAGGCCAAACTTTAATAACTACAGATGGCACCACACTTTTAGGTGCCGACGACAAAGCTGGTATTTGTGAGATTGTTTCAGCCATGGAACATCTAATCAAACACCCAGAAATTAAGCATGGAAAAATAAGGGTTGGTTTTACGCCCGATGAAGAAATTGGCAGAGGCGCACATAAATTTGATGTCGAAAAATTTGGTGCAGATTGGGCCTATACCATGGATGGAAGTCAAATAGGCGAGTTAGAATACGAAAACTTTAACGCAGCTGGTGCCGTAGTAAAAATTAAAGGCAAAATTGTACATCCAGGATATGCAAAAGGTAAAATGATAAATTCCATGTATATCGCACAAGAGTTTATTAATTCTTTGCCAAGGTTGGAAACTCCAGAACATACTGAAGGTTATCAGGGTTTTTTCCATTTGCACAATATGAAAGGGGATGTAGAAGAAACTGTTTTAGAATATATTATCCGCGATCATGATAAAGGTCATTTTGAAGCGCGTAAAGACATGATGCAAAAGTTGACCAACGAACTAAATTCTCAATATGGTCGAGAGGTCATTACTACCGATATTAAAGACCAATATTACAACATGAAAGAGAAGGTAGAACCTGTAATGCATATTGTAGACATTGCCGAAAAAGCCATGAAACAACTTGGCATTACGCCACTTATTAAAGCCATTCGTGGTGGTACAGATGGGTCGCAATTAAGTTATATGGGCTTACCCTGCCCGAATATATTTGCTGGAGGACATAATTTTCACGGGCGCTATGAATATGTCCCTGTAGAAAGCATGATTAAAGCCACAGAAGTGATTTGTAAGATTGCAGAATTAACAGCTTTAAAGAAGTAGAAAGTATTTTTACAATATATAAGTTTAAAAATAAATTTAAATTATTAATACTTTTAGACAACCTCTTTTAATTTTAAGATTATCCTTAAGGCACTAACAATAAGAAGTGTGCATAACCTTTAAATTCTTTTTATCTTTAGAAGAATCTATATAATTTTTCCCTCTACTGTAATAAATTTAAATGCATTTTTTTAAATAAAATGCAATAGATTAAAAAAGTATCGTCTTTTTAATCAAAGACCCTTTATAAATGGTTTTAAATGAATTCGGAATCTGAAAACAGTAAAAAGCTTAATGATTTTTTTGGTAGAGAATATCGGTCTCTGAAGATTTATGTGAATAATAGAATAAAGGATACTGCCAGCCGAAATGCTGAAGATATTATTCAAGATGTAGCTTTAAAATTATTTACAGGAGCAGATAGGTATGCTCCCATCAACAATGTTGCTGGTTTTGTATACAGATCAATTAAAAACAAAATAATTGATATTATGCGAACAACCAAACAAACGGAACAAGTAGAAATTGATGGCGAGTTTTCGGATTTGGCAGAAATGTTACACCAATCGACAAACGACCATACTTCAGAAGACATGATTCCGCTTTTAAAAAAAAGCATAAAACAGCTTAAACCTGGGTATAGAGATATTATTATAGCAGTAGACTTTGATGGCTATACCTATAAAGAAATTTCTAGAGAAACAGGCATTCCAGAAGGAACATTAATGTCTAGAAGACATAGAGCCATTGGCATATTATATAAAAAATTAGAATCGGAAATTAACAAACAGAAAAATTGACATATTATGAAAAATTATTTCACCCATAAATTCAGAGGAAAATCCCCAATAGAAATTGCGGTAATGATCATCTTTGGTGCTATAGCCATTACAGGGTTAGCCATTTTATTCGGCTTTGTTATTATGTGGTTATGGAATTGGCTTATGCCAGAAATTTTTGGACTAACTACACTTAGTTATTGGCAAGCTGTTGGGCTGTTCATATTCTTTAAATTATTACTTGGAGGTTGTGGTAGTGGTGGAAAATCATCGAAAAGTTCAGATCGAAAACATAGCAATCATTCAAAAAGTGATTTTTCAAAATGGAAACATTACGACGAGTTTTGGGAAGAACAAGGTGACGAACTTTATAAACAATACGTCGAACGAAAAACAAGTCCAAACTTACCAGATAATAAAGAATTGGAATAACATTAGATTTAATTATTTTTTTAAATATTCTATTATGCACCTACTAATATTTGAAACAGATATCAAATCAGAGAAAAAAGTAAAGTCCTTAAAACCTACATTTAGTAAACATGATGATATTTTAAAATGGTCCATAGATTTGGAAGATGTAGACAATGTTCTCAGAATTGAAGCAACAAGTAACATAACAGAAACCGATATTATTGATATGGTTAAAACACATGGTTTTTATATAGATGTCTTGGAAGATTAAAAAGTATGTGTAAAAAGTGTTTTAAGCTGTACCTCCCAAACGTAGCCAAATTGTTCGTTCTATTCAATAAGGATACTTTATCTCCTATATATGCCCCATAAAGCTCATTTTACATAACCAAATTATCATCTTAACAGCTTATTTAAAAGTGAATCGCCTTTAAATCCTGCTGAAAAGGAAATCGTTATTTTTTGTTAAAACTATGTTAAAATGAAAATTTGTAAATTAAAAGCTTAAAGCATTACATTTACACCATATAAAAATTGACACTATGAATCCGTCTGCACAAGGTTGGATAAAAAAGCTATTAAAGGAAATTGAAAAAAAGGATGCTTTCTTTAATTTTAATGAAGAAAGGTTTTACAACGCCTTAAGAGGATGTGGCTTTATATATGGAAGCAACTTAGATATTGTAGAAGGTATTATTGACAAAAAAGATCTTACTGAAGACGAGCTTTGCAAAACAAATTTATTTTTAGCCTTAATATATACTCACAATAAATCTAATTCCAACATACCATTTATTGACAGCGTTATAAACTTTTACACAGACATAAACGAGCTTAAAGTATCTTTCTTTCAGGAATTACTAGGCGGTAAAAAATCTAGTGAACAACTTGAAAAAATAATTCACAAACGTGTACAAATAGATGCCAACGTACTTACTAAAAACTTCAATTATTTTATTATAAATGCGTTACTATTTATAGATGTTCTGGCTTATCAGGAATTTTTAAAAAGCAATACCATCTCAATCGATTATATAAAGAATCTTGAGGCTGCTATTGAGGCCATATCTTTAGATGTTTTAAACTCCAAAACCACAAAAAATCAATATGATGAAAGTTTAATAAAACTCTTCGAATCTTCACTACGTTTTAAAGATAACATCCATATAAATTATAAAAAAGCTACTGAAATTATAAAAACAAAACAAGAGAAATACTATGTTTTGGACCTAGCTTGTATGGCAACTTGGGGCGATAGAACCATAGATGATAATGAACAGATGTTTTTAATTCAGTTAGGCAGTGACTTGAGTCTTGACACATCGCGTGTAAACCAATCTATCGATTCAGTAAATGATTTTTACAACACCAATAAAGACAACATAGCACTTTTAAGTTCTAAAAATATTGTGCAAAGCTTTTACGACAATTCCAGTAAAATGGTAAACAAGTTAATAACGAGAAATAGCAAGCGTTTGTACCAAGAACTTAAAGATAGTAAAGAGCTTATGGTCTTGTTAACACAATCTACAATTCGAGATTTAAATAGTGAAGAACAAAAAAAAGTGCAGGAACAGCTAATAGACATTTTTAAATCCATACCAAGTCTTGCTATTTTTATACTTCCTGGGGGTGCATTATTGCTACCACTAGTTATTAAATTTATTCCAAAATTATTGCCTTCTGCCTTTGATGACAATCGAATAGATGATTAATTATGAAAGAACAGCTTCATCTGTATTTAAATCGCTATGTTCCTTTTTCTGAAGAAGAAATAAATTCATTTTATAGTTATCTAACAATACAAACATTTCAAAAAAAAGAGTTTATTTTAAAAGAAGGAGAAGTTTGTAAAATCAAATTCTTCATCACAAAAGGACTTATACGTACTTTTAAGATTAACGACAAAGGCAATGAAAATATCATCCACTTTGGTATAGAAAATTGGTGGATGACCAATATGGAAAGCTTTATCAACCAACAACCGTCACTTTTATATATACAAGCTCTTGAAGACACAACCATGCTTACCATTAGTAAAGCCAATTTAGAAAAAGCTTATACAGCCATACCAAAACTAGAACGAGTGTTTAGAATTATTACCGAAAAAATGTTTATTGCCATAGAACGTAAAAATGAACATTATGTTAAAATGAACAGTAAAGAACGGTATCACGTATTTATAAATGAACTTAAAGCATTTTCTCAAAGGGTGCCCCAATACATGATAGCTTCTTACCTTGATATTACTCCTGAATATTTGAGTGAGCTTAAAAAAAACAAATAACCTTTATTTCTTAAGACATCTTAATTTCTACTGATTTTCTCCACCCTAACTTTGTTTCATAATAAAAAAACAATACTACATTATGGAACGAATTTCTTATACCGATGTCCCAGAGGGCATGTTTGAAAACTTGAGAGTTATAGAAGACTCATTAACCAATTCTCCACTGGACCATAAACTCTTAGAACTTATAAAACTTAGAGTTTCCCAAAAGAACGGATGTGCTTATTGTGTAGATATGCATTATAAAGAATTAAAACATACAGGCGAAACAGAATTACGCTTATCGTCTTTATGTGTTTGGGAAGAGACCCCTTATTTTTCAGATAAAGAAAGAATTGCTTTAAAATTTGCAGAAACCGTTACAAAAATAAGTAGTGCACCAATACCAGAATCAGATTACTTGCCTTTATTAGAACATTTTAATAAGGATGAAATATGTTACTTATCTCTGGCCATAACCCAAATAAACACATGGAACAGACTTATGAAAGTATTTCAATTTACCCCTGGAAACTACAAAATAGAACATGAGTTATGAATCAAAATATCATTAAATTATTTTTAAGACTATCCATTAGTATAGGCTTTATTTCAGCCGTAGCTGATAGATTAGGATTCTGGCAACAAAATGTATCTGCTTGGGGTAACTGGCAATCTTTTTTAGATTACACACAGCTTATCAATCCTTTAGTACCAAAGTCTTTAATTCCTTTTTTGGGAATGACAGCCACAGTAGCAGAAATTGTTTTTGCTTTAGGCCTAATAATAGGTTATAAAACTGAATTATTTGCAAAACTAAGTGGCTATTTATTATTAATTTTTGCTTTAGCAATGAGCTTTTCAACAGGAGTTAAAGGGGTTCTTGATTATTCTGTATTATCAGCTTCCACCGCAGCCTTTGCTTTAAGCCTCATGAAAGAAAAATATTTTGAAATAGATACTATTTTAAGCAAAAAATAGTTACACGACAAGCATGCTATTATTAGCACAATATCCAGCAAAAGGTAATACAAATATTATCTTTTGCCGGATATTTTCGTTTTTACAAGGATAAGATTTCAAAAAAGGGTGGATTCTATTTTATTTCCGTTAGATTTACGGGTAACTAACCTCTAACCAAAAACACTAAAAATGATATCGTACACTATAAATGAAATTAATGATATTCTAAAAGGCGAATTAATAGGCCATACATTGCAATCCATTAATGGGCCAGAGCAACTACAAAATGCCAGTATTAATCATATAACTTTCATAGGAAGTACGAAATATATCAAACATTGGGCAAACTCAAAAGCCTGTGCAGCTGTAGTAAATGATAATTTAAATGTAGAACCTGGTGATAATCGAGCATTAATTAAAGTAAAAAATGCTGATTTGGCCATGGCAAAAATTTTAGAACTTTATAATCCGTCTACCCCAGAATTCGAAACCGATATTCATCCCACAGCTGTAATTCATAAAACTGCAAAAATTGGAAATGGTTGCAAAATTGGCGCCAATTGTTATGTGGGCAAAAATGTAGAACTTGGTAATGATGTTATTTTATATGCTAACGTCTGTATTTTTGACGAAACAACTATTGGTAACAATACCATTGTTTGGTCTGGAACAGTTATTCGAGAACGTTGTATTATTGGAAGCCATTGTATTTTCCATACCAATGTAAGCATTGGTGCAGATGGTTTTGGATATCGCCCAAGCGACGATGGGCGTGGGCTTGTTAAAATACCACAAATTGGCAATGTTATTATTGGACATTATGTTGAAATTGGTGCAAACTCTTGTGTAGACCGTGCTAAATTTAGCGCAACCATTGTTGGTGATGGCTGTAAAATAGATAACCTAGTACAAATTGCCCATAATAGTATTATGGGACGCTTTTGTATTATGGCTGGGCATAGTGGACTGGCTGGCTCTGTAACCTTAGGCGATGGTGTTATTATTGGAGGAAGTGCTTCTATAAAAGACCACACAACTATAGAATCTGGTGCTACGGTAGGTGCTGGTTCTGGTGTTATGAATAATGTAAAAGCTGGAGAAACTGTTTTGGGCTACCCTGCACAAGATGCAAGAGATATGTTAAAGCAATGGGTAGTTATGCGAAAACTTGCAAAAAAGTAGTTTTTATTCTTTCGAATACTTTTTAAATTATTAGGTGATTTTTATATATTCGAGTAATATATGATATAGGTAAATTATGTGCCAAAGTTTTAGCTACATAATTATCACACTTATAAATGCAAAATAGGTTTATAAACTTGAACTCCAGCTCAAAAAATGACAAAAACTAATTTGCAAAAACAAATGCATGATGAAATGATTGATAAAGACATATTCAATCAAATTAAAGCTTATGCATTTGATTATGCCGATAAATCGTTAGAAAGACATGTTTATCCAACCGAGAATGCCATTGAAAATTTAAAAATATTCGATGAAACCATTCCAAACACAACAGGCAATTCAAAAGAAATCTTAGAATCACTTCATAAATTTGGCTCACCTGCAACTGTTTCTCAAATTGGAGGTAGGTACTTTGGATTAGTGAATGGTGGTATTATTCCAGTGGCTTTAGCAGCAAAATGGTTAAATGATTTCTGGGATCAAAATACGCCTTTATATGTAACTTCTCCCATAACATCAAAACTTGAGGCGGTGGTCGAAAAGTGGTTGATACAACTTTTTAATCTGCCCAAAACTACAGTTGCTGGTTTTGTAAGTGGTTCTTCTATGGCTATTTTATGCGGACTTGCAGCTGCACGATTTAAAATTTTTCAAAGACTTAACTGGGATATTAATTCTAAAGGATTTAATAATGCCCCTAAGATTAGGGTTGTTGCTGGAAAACATGCACACGGAACCGTTTTAAAAGCTGTTGCCCTACTAGGTTTTGGAAAAGACAATATAGAATGGGTGGATGTTGACACACAAGGGAGAATAATTTTTGAAAAAATCCCAAAACTAGACGAAAATACGATATTGATTCTTCAAGCAGGCAACGTTAATTCAGGTTCATTTGATGCTTTTAATGACATATGCGATCTGGCAAAAAAAGCCAATGCTTGGATTCATATTGATGGGGCATTCGGATTATGGGCTGCTGGTTCAGAAAAACTCAAACATTTAACCACTGGCATTGAAAAAGCAGATTCATGGTCTGTTGATGGGCATAAAACACTAAACACACCATACGATAGCGGCATTGTTTTATGTAAAGACAGAGAGGCTTTGGTTTCAGCACTTCAAACAACTGGTTCTTATGTTGTATATGGAGAACAAAGAGATGGTATGCTTTACACCCCCGAAATGTCTAGAAGAGCAAGAGCTGTAGAACTTTGGGCGACGATGAAATATTTAGGTAGACAGGGCATAGATGAATTAGTTTATGGATTACATCAAAGAGCCACACAATTTGCTAAAGAACTTTCCGAACATGGGTTCAATATACTAAACGATGTTGTATTTAATCAAGTTTTAGTTGCCTGTGATAACGATTCTGAAACCGAAGAGACTCTTAAAAACATACAGGAATTAAGGGTGTGTTGGTGTGGAGGCTCTCAATGGTTCGATAAAAAAGTTATTAGAATAAGCGTTTGTTCATGGGCAACAACCAAAGCAGATGTAAGCCGTTCTGTATTATCTTTTGTGAAAGCCAGAAAGCTTACCGCCTTAAAAAACAACTCATAAAAACTATTGAGCCAAACCTAAAAAAATGGTAATATCCTACCAAATAATTCACTTATCAATTTAATGGAGCTCGAAATTTCAAAGCAGAAAAGTTCGTTTTGTTTTAATTTATAATGACCAACTTTCTTTCTAGTAATGAATTGGTGTTGATAAAACCGTTGAGGATAGTTGAGCAATAATTCTATCTGTGCTATGATTATATTCTAACTGAAATCTTCTTCCTCAGACATATAGAGTGTCTCATTTATTGAACAATTAAAATATTTGATAGAAAGATAAAAGTAAAATATGTAAATTGGTCACATCTATAAGTTGTAACGAAATACTTTCTTTCTGCTTTAAGTTCTTAATGATATAGACTGAAAAATATTATAAAATGAAAAATTTCTTTTTAACACTTCCTGTGATATTAAATTCAATTTTAGGATTATCACAATCATTAACCATTAATATTCCCGAAAATCATTTTAAAATAGATCAAACAAATTCCTTGATAGTTTCTCATATTGAAAATATTGAAACTTATAATAACATTACTGATTATAGTGAAATGGTCATATCTTTAAATCTAAGTGATTATAATTTCAATGCGATACCAAGTACTTTAGAGTACTCAAATTCTTATTTAGTTACTGAAACAAATACCACTAATCAATACACTCTATATTTCACACAACTACCAATTGTTTCAATAGAAAGCTCTAACACAATTTTAGATGAACCTAAAACACTTGCTAACTTTATTTACGCTGACAATGAACAGGTTTTAATATCGAAAATAGGAATAGAGCTAAGAGGTGGTTTTTCACAAAGTTTCCCTAAAAAAACTTACGATTTAGAATTTTGGGAAGGTGATAATGGGGAAGATACCCATAACGTAGAATTCGGGAACTTAAGATCTGATGATGATTGGATTCTAGATGCTTTATATAATGAACCCCTGAGATTAAGAAGTTATATTGCAAATAAGTTATGGCTTGATATACATACCCCGAATTACCTAGAAGATGAGTCGAAGGCTAAATCTGGTGCAAATGTTAAATATGTAGAGATGTTTTTAAACGGTCTCTATAATGGTATTTATAACCTCTCTGAACAAGTTGACAAAAAACAATTAAAACTTAAAAGTTTTAAAGATGGTGATATTCGAGGAGAATTATATAAAGGAATATCTTGGGGCGCTTCAACCTTTACAAGCTTGCCTTCTTATAATAATGCGAATAGAACTTGGAGTGGTTACGAAATAAAATATCCCAAAGAAGACGATATTACTGACTGGAATAATTTATATCAGTTTACAGATTTTGTAATAAATTCTTCTAATACCCAGTTTATTGATAGTATCTGGGATAAATTTGATTTTGACAATTATTCTGATTACTTCATATTTCTCAATTTATTAAGAGCTACAGATAATACAGGGAAAAATATTTACCTCGCTAAATACCAATCTGATTCACCTTATTTTTACGTTCCTTGGGATTTAGACGGTTGTTTTGGAACTATATGGAATGGTAACAATCAAAATATCTCAAATGATATATTAAGTAATGGATTAATCAATAGAGTTATAGAATTAAACCCAAATAATTCATCCACAAACATTTCGAACAAATGGTTTGAATATAGAGGAAATATTTTTGAAAACACTGCTCTAATTGAAGCAATTGAAAGCCAATATGAATTTCTTTTAAATAATAAAATCTATGAAAGAGAATCTTTAGTTTACCCTAATTATTCGTTTAGTGGACAAGATCTATCTTATATGTTAAATTGGCTTGAAAACAGGCTAACATATTTAGACACCTATTTTAGCAATATCCTATCCATCAATGAAAACAATTCAGGTAATAAAAAAGTATTTCTCTACCCTAACCCTATAAAGGATAATATATATATTGCTAACTTAAATTATTTAGCTAATAAAAAGTACAAATTATTTGATGTTTCAGGAAAATTAATTCGTCAAGGAAATATTGAAGGAAATATCATTTCTATTAAGCACTTAGAAAGAGGATATTATTTTATAACTTTAGATAAAGAGACTCACAAACTTTTAGTAAAGTAATAAACATTTGTTTGTCCTCACTTACTCTTAATAACGCTTTATTAATTTTCAGTTTGGGTGTTACTTTGAATACACAAGAGACTATTTATCCAAAAGAGGTTGTAGACTATAATAGTTAGATAAAAATGTTCCTTAATAGGCGTTTCATACACCTAATCAATTAAATGACGCTCGAAATTTCAAAGGAGAAAGATTGGTTTTTGTTTTAAATAATTTACTAAACGATTGCGAATGCTCAAATCCCAACTCATAAGCAATTTCACCAACCGATAAATCTGTTGTTGATAGCTTTTCTTTTGCCTTTTCTATGAGTTTATCGTGTATATGTTGTTGTGTTGTTTGTCCTGTTAAACTTTTAAGCAAACTACTTAAATATCCCGAAGACATATTTAGGGTGTTAGCAACATATTGAACCGTTGGTAACCCTTTATTTATAATAGCTTCGCTATCAAAATAATCGTTGAGCAATGCTTCAACCTGATTTAATTTATAATGCCCAACTTTCTTTCTCGTAATGAATTGACGTTGATAAAACCGTTGGGCATAGTTGAGCAGTAATTCTATCTGCGCTATGATGATACTCTGACTGAAGTTATCAATATTATTTTCTATTTCTTGTTTAATATTTTGAAAAACCCCTTCAATAACGCTTTCTTCTTTCCCAGACATAAAGAGTGCTTCATTTATTGAATAATCAAAAAAATCGTATTGCTTGATTGTTTTCGAAAGCGAAGAATTCCAAAGAAAATCTGGGTGGATAAGCAGTAGCCAACCTGAAGGTTTCAAATTGTTTTTAGTATTTGGTTCTACACTAAGTATTTGTCCAGGCGCTATAAAAGACATCAACCCTTCATCAAAATCATATTTTTGTTGACCATATCTTATTTTTCCAACATTTCTTTTTACTCCAATAGAATAAAAATCAAAATTCCAATGCTCACCAATATGTTCTGAAAATATTTTTGTGGCACCATAGTCAACCAAGCTCACTAAAGGGTGTAATGGACTAGACACCCCTCTAATCTTATGAAACTCACTTATAGTTTCAATCTTACGAATACGATTCTTCATTTTTTTGAATTTATAACAACATACCGCCAGAAACTTCGATACGCTGACCATTAATCCATTGCGCCTCTTCCGTACAAAGAAAAGCGACAACACTACCAATATCTTCAGCTTCTCCAACCCTTCCCAGTGCAGTGATTTTAGCAATAATTTCTCTTTTTTCTTGATTATCCCTATTGTTGCCTCCTCCAAAATCGGTAGCAATAGCCCCAGGAGTGATAACATTAGAGATTATCCCTCTATCTCCCAGCTCTTTAGCCAAATACCTACTAAAAACTTCAATGGCTCCTTTCATACAGGCATAAGCAGATGATCCAGGAAAAGAAAACCTTGTTAATCCTGACGATATATTAATAATACGCCCCTTGTCATTTATATAAGATAAGGCTGTTTGCGTTAAGAAATATACACCTTTAAAATGAACATTTAACATGTCATCAAATTGTGCTTCGGTAGTTTTGGCAATGATTTGATCAAGACCTGTCCCTGCGTTGTTTATAAGAAAATCAAAATTAGGGCTGCCATATGTACTGGCAAGGTAAGAGGAGACTTGATTAAAAAAGTCTTCAAATCCCTTTATTTGACTTGTGTCTAACTGAAATGCCTTTGCTTTTTGACCATTTTTTTCAATATGGCGAATCACTTCATGAGCAGATTCTTCATTAGTATTATAAGTAATAATAATATCAACGCCCTTTTTAGATAGATTTATTGCCATATCTCTCCCTAAACCTCTACTTCCGCCTGTTACCAATGCGATTTTATTTTTTTTCATTTTTAATAATTTTTGTTTCTGCAAATTTTAGCAAAAGCAAAAATTAATTTGTAGTCGAATTCGAGAATACTGTAGTCAAACCATAGATTGGTAACTCATTTTATTTTTATTACCCCAACTACTCCAACCAAGCCTTAAAATCTTTAACACGTTCTCGAGCCACAATAACCTCCTGTTCATGATACGTGCTTAGTTTTATTTGTAAACGTGAGTTGGTATAGCTTACCATATCATTTATGGCATTAATGTTTACAAAGAATTTTCGATTAATACGAAAAAAAGTTTGAGGCTCTAATTCATTTTCTAAATGCTCTAACGTGATATCCAACAGGTAGTTTCTTCCCTCGGTGGTATATAAATATGTGCCTTTATTTTCACTATAAAAACACTCTATATCATCAATATTAATAAGCTTTAAATGCTGCCCTACTTTTACTGAAAAGCGTTTCTTATACTCTCGATCTATCGGATTCACCAAAAGCTTTTTAATATCATTAAAATCTAAAGTCACTGCTTGTTTTAGAGGAGAACGCTCTTGGTATTTTTTTACTGCTATTGCTAAATCATCTTCATCAATAGGTTTTAACAAATAATCTATACTATTTAATTTAAAGGCTTGCAGAGCATACTCATCATAAGCTGTGGTGAAAATAACAGCGCTTTTAATCTCTATGGATTCGAAAATTTCGAATGATAGACCATCACTTAATTGAATATCGAGGAAAATCAAATCGGGATGCTCATTATTTTGAAACCATTCTATCGATTCTTGTACAGAATGCAACATGGTTTGAGCTTCCATATTTAATGCTTTCAACATACGTTGTAAACGTCTTGCTGATGGTTTCTCGTCTTCGATAATGATTACATTCATTTCTATATATGAATTTATTTTATTATTGTTTAGTTATTGAAATAAGAAGATGAAGAGTATATCATTCCCAGCGTTTTTTGTCTTTATCTAAAAACTCATTTATCTTGCGCTGTTCCCACTTTTTACCAAAGAATAAGTTTTTTCCAAATACATTCAAAGCATGAAAGGCTAAGCCAATTCCCCAAAAAAGTGGCGTGGAAAATGTTCCAAAATGCCAAAAGCCATTATCAGATTTTATAACAATCATTACAAAAATAAAAATATTTACTGCCACATACCAGAATGCGTGCCAATAAAATCCCTTTATTTCTTTAAGCCTTTTTTGGGCTCTTAGATAAGCATCTTCCCTTTTATATTCTTCCGATGTATTATTATAATCTCTCTTTTTCATTTTTAAAAATTTAGTTCCAACGCATTTTTTCTTCTTCCTCTTCCATGAACTCTTGTATTTTTCTTTCTTCCCATTTGCGCCCTAAAATACCTGTATCTACAAATACATGATATGCATGAAAACCTAAACCTACTCCCCAACCTGCCATAGGAAACCAAAACCATTGATATTCCCAACTTGTTTTATAATTAACAAAAGCTAAAAAAGGGATGACCAAGCAATACGCTATTAAATTATAGTAAAAGCCTTTAATGTCTTCTACTTTTTTACGTGCTCTTAAATATTTAGTGTTTATTTCTGAATCTGGTAATTTTTTCATGATTTTCTACTTTTTTAATTCCAATGTCTATTATCTTCTTCTTCACGCATATATTTTTCAATTTTGCGTTTTTCCCAGTTTCTACCAAAAGCACCGTCATTTACAAAAACCCTAAAAGCTTGAATGACCAAACCTATGCCCCAACCAAACATTGGAAACCAAAACCATTGAAAGCCCCACGACGTTCGATAGTTAATAAATATTAAAAACGGAATGACTAAACAATATGATATTAAGCTGTAATAAAAGCCTTTAAGTTCTTCTACATGGTTACGTGCACGCACATAACTATCGTCCATTTCTGGTGTTGATTGTGGTCTCATGACTATAATTTGTTTTGTAAGCATAGGTATAGCTACTGCAAAACTATCTGCTTCTTTGTTAATGTGTACTTTTCTATTAGTTAATAAATCATAACGTTGTTTGATATTACTAAGGCCTACGCCACTACTCTTTTTTACTATTTGTTTGGGTTGTAAATTGTTTTCGATAACTAGATTGTCCCTGTATTCATAAATCTTTATGTGCAATGGTTTGCTAGGTGTTACCATATTATGTTTCACCGCATTTTCTAAAAGTAATTGCAGAGATAATGGCACAACTTTACTTTCTGGATTGGATGCTTTTTCTGGCATATTGAAAACGATACTCTCTTCAAAACGCATTTTAACTAAAGACATATACGTTTTTGCAAATTGCAATTCTTCATCAACGGTTACCAACTCTTTATCTTTTTGTTCTAAAACGTAACGGTATACTTTGGATAAAGAGGTGGTAAACTTTTGTGCATTATCTGGGTTTTCTTCTATTAAACTGGTTAGCACATTTAGACTATTAAATAAAAAATGTGGATCTAACTGATTTTTTAGGGCATCAAATTTGGCACTTGCAGTTCCAGCTATAACCTTTTGTTCTTTTATTCTATTTTGCTGGTACTTATTATAGATGTAAAAAGCATGAAAAATGATAACAAGCGTTAAGGTTATCCATAATCCAAATTGATACGATTTAAATGTTTCATTTGTAATAAACTCGTAAAGAGACTTCCCTTGAAGGCTTAAAGCCGTAAGCATTCTCAATAAAAACAAGCCTATTAATGTAACAACAGTAGATCCTACAATTCCAATAATAATACGTTTTACTGTTTCTTCTTTTTTCCAATTAAGCCCATTAAAATAATTGAAAAAGTACATATTGGAAAACCCTAATACAAAAGAGTATAATTGATTAAAAACAAATTCAATTAAAAAATCATTAATGCTATTGAAATGAAATCCATCTGAAATGAAATTACTTATTACAAAGACGATACATCCAATACCAAATATGATAAAGATACTTTTAACTGATTCTCTCATAACCCTTTTTGTACTATTTAATTTACTTTCCGCAAGACCCTAATATTTGAGTTGTACGTTCTTTACCCCAATTAGGATGGAATGGCGTTTCTGGCTTAAAGTTAGCAAAAAGTTCTATGGCTCTTTCCAGGTCTTTACAAAATGGTGTGGTGTCTTGCCCAAAATAGCGTGCACTTCCCATATCCCATTCTGCCTTACAATAAACTACTCTTGGGTTTTTTGGTGCAATTTGTGATGCTTTTGCATAGAGTTCAGCGACCTTTCCAGATAAAGTTGCTCCATATGTAGCACCGTCAAAAGCTACCCATGCCGTGTGCAATAATGCTTGCATCACTAAAATTTCTGGATTATCTTTTGAGATAGCTGTAGCATCATTAATTAAATCCTGAGCTTTTTTTAGTTGCGCGGTTAGTTTCTTTTCATCCTTTTCTCCAAAACTGTTAGTAATATTAATCTGAGCAGCATAATAAGGTGGCAACCAATTATCTGGTTCTGCCTTTGCTATGCGTTCAAACATGTTTGATGCTTCTGCCGAGTTATTGCTTCCCCAAAGTTGAAAAGCTTTTTCCATGCCTTTTTCATAATTAGTTTGAGAATGCATAAATCCTGAAACTAATAGTGCTGTAATGATAATTAGATGTTTCATGTATTTGTATTTATATTAATTATGAAGCAAATATCCCATCCTACTTCCTATTTTAAAAAACCGACTTACCGAACTGTTATTTTTTCCAGATGAAATGTTAAACTCTAACTATTCATACTTAAAAGTTATTAAATTAGTAGGTATATACTAAAAAACCTGGCATGAAAAAATCAATCTTTCTTCTACTAATGCTAATATTTGGGAGCTTTTTGAATACAAGTAATGCCCAAGTCGTAACCCTTGAAAATAAAATTGTTATAGGCTCCATAGATAGTTTACAATCTACCATACTTAACGAACAACGTAAAATTTGGATTCATGTACCCAATACCCAAAAAGGGTCAAAAGAAAAATATCCCGTGGTTTATTTATTAGACGGCGATGCACATTTTGTTTCTGTTACTGGTATGCTTCGACAGATGAGTGCTATAAATGGCACTACTAAAGTTCCAAAAATGATTATAGTGGCTATTCCCAATACAGATAGAATGCGTGATTTAACGCCTACACATGTTGAAGATGGCAAACGTGCTAATACTTCTGGTGGGGGTAAAAAGTTTATGAGTTTTTTGGAAAACGAACTCATTCCATATGTAAATAGTAAATATCCAACAAATCAATACCGTACACTTATTGGGCATTCTCTGGGTGGTTTAACTGCTA
This sequence comes from uncultured Flavobacteriaceae bacterium, assembly GCA_947501845.1. Classification (GTDB taxonomy): domain Bacteria; phylum Bacteroidota; class Bacteroidia; order Flavobacteriales; family Flavobacteriaceae; genus Flavivirga. The sequence goes on from CANMXP010000009.1 coordinate 39,137, forward strand.
TTAACATACTCCTTAAACGACCATATCTTTTTAACAATTTTATAGCTATAGACCCTAGTTTATGGTGGGACAATCGTCATGTTTTAAACGAAGCTTCTAATATCTTAAGTTCAAAATCATTGGAAAACAAATCACTTTTTATTGGAATTGCCAATACCATAATGAATACAGACTATTCAATTAACACTGTTGAAAATGATACAGGTAAAAGAACAAATCATATTCGCGCTATTTTAAAATTCTGCAAGGCCGTGGTTCCCGAATCTAAAAGCAAATTAAATTTTGACTATAAATATTATGATAATGATACTCATGGCAGTGTCCCATTAATTACGGAGTATGATGCCTTTCATTTTCTTTTTTCATGGTATAACATTGGAGATAAATTTAACATCATAATTAATGAAAAAACATCGACAAAAACAGCTCTAAAAATCCTTAATAAACATTATAAAACGATATCTGAAAAGTTTGGCTATGCTGTGCCTCCTAGTGAAGATTTAGTAAATCAATTAGGCTATGGATTTATGAATCAAGAAAAAAATGACAAGGCTTTAGCCTTTTTTAAATTAAATATTGAGAATTTCCCAAATAGCTCGAACGTTTATGATTCTTTAGGCGATTATTATGTTGCACAAAACGAAAATAAAAAAGCAATTGATGCCTATACTAAGGCTATGGAGACAAATGGGGGCAATGACTACTCTCAAGAAAAGTTAGATCGATTAAAGATGCAATAATTATAATGGGCTTACCATCCTTTAAATCTACAAAAAACAAGATTTGAAAAAGTACTTAAATGTCTGTTCGAGCGCAGTTGAAAACTCTTAGTGTTTTGATTTTTAATACTTCTTCAAACCTTATTCATAATCACTATTTCACACCTTATCCCTCATTAAACTTAAAGAATATTGGTAATGCGTAAGCTACTTTTACTGGTTTACCTCGCTGGGTTCCTGGTTTCATTTTGGGCAATGACTCTATAATGCGTTCTGCTTCTTTTTCTAAAATTTTGTCTGGACCTCTAGATCTTATGCCTGTAATATGCCCTTTAGAATCTATGATAAACATAACTGATACTCGTCCCTGTATACCTAAATCTAGAGCTTCTTGTGGATATTCAAAATTGTTGACCACATGCTCCTGCATTTTTTGTTGAAAACAATCTTTCATTTTTTTCTTAGGAAGCCCTTCACATCCTGGGAAAACAGGTACATTTTCAATAATTGCAAAAGCGACCTGTACGTCTTCCTCTACTTCTTCTACCTCAATATCGCTAACCTCAACAACATCTCGAATAGCTTCTTCTTGCGATGTTTCAGTACTTTCTATAACAGTTTCTTCTACCTCTTCAACATCATCAACAATTTGAATAGATTGCTGAACAGCTACTGGCGGCGGTGGCGGTGGTGGTGTATTCACATTAACAATAGGAATATCCTCCTCTAACTCAGCTTCTACATCTAAAAGATCTATAATTACATCATCTTTTTCGTAAGTTTTGTATTCTAAAGCTTGCCAAGAAAAAAGCAACATGATGTTAAGTCCTATAGCAAAATATATGCTACTATTTCTACTTATTTCTAATTTTGGATTCTTTTTAGCTTCCATGACCCTAATATTTATTGATAGTTAATCCTATCATTAATTACTAGCTTAAAATTATCATATTATCACAAAAACAACTATGACATTTATCATATCTTAAAAAAATTACAATATTTTGATTATATCATATTTAATTAATCATGTAAACAAAACAATTTTCATATAAATACAAACATTTTGAATTAAAAATGATTAGAAAACAATAATAAGAAGCTTCACTATTCGAAAAGAAACTGCAGATAAAAAAACAATAAATTAGAATACCTATTCTTCCAATTTATGGGTTAGTGTATAAAAAAATTGTCTCGTTTTAAACAACCTTTACAGTTTTTTAAAACGAGACATGTTATATTTTGTTTCAACAATTCTTCTACTAAGAAAATATATGGGAGTTAATTAATCCCTTGTGCCTCACTTATAATACGGTCTATAAAATCTGGAATTGTTTGTGATTGATAAGACATACGTAGATTATTACTTTTTTAGCTAGTAAATGTATACAACCTAATTAATCTATCACTTTAAATAATGGTTTTCATTAAGAGAAATTAAAGTAAGTTTTTTATTGATTAGTTCACTAATTACAAAAAATAATAGAATAAAATATCGATAGATAAATTTAAGCCTTATATTTTTACTTTTTTTTAATATAAGAAATGCCTTATAAGTGCATATAAAAATTTATTTTTAATTCGTAAACTCCACACGCATTATTAACGTATATATATATACGCAGTGTGTTAAATAAACTTACATGTGAAAATAAAAATTGTGGCCATATTGTTATTAGGATTAATTGGATTTTCATTGAACATAATCAAAAGCGAAACCATTACTACTAGCAAAGTAAAGATTGAGTGGGGTAACAATTTTAAAGAAAACTTTTCATTTAAAGAAAAATGGAGTTATCCTGAATTTGTATATAGGAACAGATTCGGACAACTAAGTTGTGATGGAGATTGCCCAATTGAAATTGATTTGATGAAAGATGCGTCAGGTAAAATATATGGAGACTCATTACAGGCATTTTACAAAATTGTTGATACCACGCGCATATTCCATTCTTTAAAATCTGAAAATAACATATATGAAAATGCAGGAACTAATTTTATTGAGTTTAAGAAACTGAAAAACGGTATCATAAAAGGAAAATCGTCAAATAATGTTTCAACACATAGTCGTCTTATTATAGAACTTCAAGAAGATTCTTGCTCGGCTTGGGTTGACTTTAATAGCATTAAAGATTTAAGAAAAAATATTTTTCCTCTAGAAAGAGGCACAATTAAAATAGATAAAATATTATTTGAAAAAGGAATTATAAAGGCTGTATTTGATTTCAAATTTAAAAACACTTTAAATTCTGGTAGTCCCCTATTTTGGAAAGGACAAATTTATAATAAGATAGAAATTGAATAAAATATTAAAGACATTAATCCATAACCTCAACAACCAATGAATAGAAAACTAAATATTTTAGGAATCAACGGAAGCGCAAGTAGTAACTCTTCAAACCTTGCAATTCTAAAAAGAATAGCAGAAATAGGATGGTCTGACTTTGACTTGACTATTTTGGACAACCTAGCAGAATTACCACATTTCAAAACTGAGCTAACAAACGAAAACATTCCATCTAAAATAAGGGTGTTTTGGGATCTAATAAGAAAAGCTGACGGCATAATAATTTGTACTCCTGAGTACGTTTTCAGTATTCCTAGTGGGTTAAAAAATGCTATTGAGTGGTGTGTTTCAACAACAATCTTTTCTGACAAAAAAATTGGTCTTATAACGGCTTCTGCAAGTGGAGTTAAAGCACATGCTGAACTAAAATTGATCATGGAAGCTATTCAAACCAATTTTACAAAAGATACCACATTACTAATACAAGGCGTTAAAGGAAAAGTGAGTAAAGAAGGTGAAATTATAGATACCAAAACTGATGATGAATTGGAAATGTTTATACAATCGTACAAAAAACTAATTAAAACACCTGTAGCTGTTACCGTATAGTTTAATGTTTTACAAAAATTTAGATGGGGCACATAAAATTTGAATTATGATTTTTTCGAAAACAAGAGTTTTTTCTGCAAACGCTATACACATAACTAAAAATAAATCAACTTACTAATCTATACTTCCACCTGGCACTTACCTACCCCTCAACTTTCATTTTTAAGATTACTTTTGTAGAAATATTTGCATGTTTAAAAATGTTACACATATTTGCATACTGAATATTAAGTATATATAGTATGAGTTATTCATTGTCATTTTCAAAAGCAGTTCTCGTTGTTATCTTTATCTCTGATAAAATACGACAAGGACAATATGACTTTTTATCTACAAAAACTATTTCTGAAATATTGAATATCCCGAAACCTACTTTAGTAAAAATTTTACAAAACCTTTCAGTTGCAGGAATTATTGAAACTAAAGAAGGTAAACAAGGCGGTATTAGATTAATGAAAAAGCCTTCTCAAATTACAATACTTGACATTTTAAATGCTATGGAAACGGGTAAACCGTTATTTCAAACGTCATTCAATATTATGGCTGAAGGCAAAAGACCAAATAATGCACAAAAATCAATTTCAAGCTTATTAGAAAATGCTGAAAAACAAATGAAAAATATATTGAATCAAAAGACGATAGAAGAAGTATTAATTGAAATGAGTAATTAATATTTTTTTAATCTTAACTAAATATAATAAATATACTTTATAACAATTAAAATCAAATAAAAATGAAACATTTAAAAACAGGAACTACAGCTATTATTTTTGATACTTTGCATCAATCTTTATTCATCTGCTCAAGAAACTAAAAGTAAAACAAAAATCAGTATTGAAATAGACCCGGCAACATTTGTATTTAAGGGTTATAGCCTTCACTTACGGTTATTGTGAACATCTATTAATTGGTTTTGGAACTTATGCTATGGACATGCCAGGTCTTTTAGTAGATTTAAATAACAAGAATAAAGATAAAGGGTGGGATATTAGATTAAATCAAGGATATAGTTTTTTTGGAGAGCATCATTTTACAGAAGTAAACCATAAATGGTTTATAGGAAGTCAAATCGGAATCCAAGAGTTTAAAATTCAAAATAGTAATATTAATGGCAACGAAAAAGTCACTAACATCCTTGCTATGGCCTATTTTGGTTACACCTTGAAGCCGTTTAAGAACAATCTATATATCAAACCTTGGGCTGGTGTAGGTTATACATCAAAAATAACAGGCAGCAATACTTTAGACACTTCTGAGTATGATATTGCACCCATAGCCATGTTCGCAACACTACATATAGGTTATTCATTTTAAACTGTTTTTCTTCTTCTCATCATTAATTTCTGTTTAACAAAAAAAGAATCTGTTTACTGTAACGGTCATTTATCTGCTGTGTCTAAATTATAAAGCAAGTATAGTTATTAACAAAAAAGAGATGCTTTATGATTTACAAAACACACTTAAAATTACTAGTAGTCACACTATTTTGTATGACTTCAATTATTACCAATGCTCAAATAAAAAAACCAAAAAAGATGACACAAGAACAGAAAAATGTATTAAGTACCATTGAAAAAATGACAGGCAATTTTCAAGAAAAAAATATTAATGGCGTTATGTCTTGCTATGAACCCAATGCAGTAGTAGTATTTGAACCCGAAACGCCTATATTTGATACAAATGTTCTGAAAGAAATGTTTACAGAAATGTCTATGGCTAATCCTGTGTTTAGTTATAGTGGACATGAAGTTTTTATAACGGGAAACATCGCTACGCATATAGCCCCATGGCAAATGACAGCAAAAGCTCCAGACGGAACCGAAATAAAACAAAGCGGGCTGTCTGTAGCTGTATTAAGAAAACAAAAAAATGGTCAATGGCTAATGATATTGGACAATCCCCACGGTCAATTCTTAATGAATAAATAACAACATTCTAATAAACATTTTGTCTTTGCAGATGTAAAGACAAAATGTTATATTTTTAAAATAAAAATGGATAAAAAATCATTTGATATAAAAACCTCAGATACTATTTTAATAGAGCAATCTCTAGCAGGTCATAAGGAAGCTTTGGAAAACCTTATTAAAAAACATCAAGATTGGATTTATAATGTTGCCTTAACATTTGTGGGTGACAAAGATGAGGCAGCTGATTTAACACAGGAAGTTTTAATAAAAATCGTCACAAAATTAGATTCATTTAAACAAAAAAGCAGTTTTAAAACTTGGGCATACCGTATTGTTAAGAACCATTTTTTGAATATGAAAAGAGGCAAAAATGAAACTGTCCCTCTAACATTTGAAGCATTTGGACATGGGCTTGACCAATTACCTAACGAATCGCTTTCCAACTATTCTTATGAAGCAGAAAATCATGTTTTAGTAGAAGAGGCTAAAATTAGTTGTATGAGAGGCATGTTGCTATGTCTTGATAGGGAACAACGCATGATTTATATTATTGGAGAATTGTTCGAATTCACAGATACCATAGGTAGTGAGATCATGGACATTTCAAAAGAAAATTTTAGAGTTAAGCTCCACAGAGCAAAAAAGCAGCTTTATAATTTCATGGACAGCAAATGTGGCCTTATAAATAAAAATAATCCTTGTCGTTGTGCCAGAAAAACAGCGGGGTTTATAAAAATGGGATATGTTGATCCAATAAATTTACACTTTCAGAAAAATACCATTGCTAAAATCAATAACATGATTGATAATAAGTTGGAAACTTATAAAGGGGAAATAATATCCGAATATCAAAAATTATTTCAAGAACATCCTTTTTTACAAAGCCCAGACAAGTTAAAGTCTATAAAGAATTTGCTTTCTTCAAAAACTATAAAAGAAACGTTTAATTTCGAATAGAACATGTATAAACCATTTGTAATTATACAGACTGTAGGTTAAAATCAAACCATTTTCTTAGAGGTTATCCAATTGGTTGCTTTTCTTATCCTCACTAATAGTCCAAAAGAAACCTACAAAAAAGAATTGATCTGTTGCTGGTCGTAAAGCACGTCTATTAAAAACGCCATTTAAATCTGGCGTATTAGCATATTGGTACCCATTAATGTTCTTAAATCCTAAAACATTATTCACAGAAGCATATAGTATTTTTTGTGGACTAATTAAATACGCCCAATTAATACTTAAACTGTTATAAGGCTTTGTTTTATTGTTTAAAAATCCCACTTCATTTGGGTTTGTATAAGTTCTACCAGATGCTAATGCATAACTAACTCCTACTTGACTTCTCCAATCGTCAATCCAATACTTTCCAACAACCGATAAATTATGTGTATTCGCAAAATTTGGTTGCGATTTGGTTAGATAATTGTTATAATCTCTCTTAGTATCCAACAGAGAATAACTCAACCAATAATCAAAATTTTTAATACTTTTACTATCTCTCCAAAAGAAATCGATTCCCTTAGCAAAACCAGTCCCTTCATTATTATAATTACTATCGAAATTAGTAAAATCGGTATCATATTTCACTAAATTATCATACCTTTTATAATAGGCTTCTGCTCTAAACAATCTTCTATCTGCATTATATTGATAATTAAAAATATAATGGGATGTATTTTGAGTTTTCAAATCTTGGCTAAACTTTAAAATATTGCTTGATGGGTTTTGATAGAAATTACCATACGCCAAAGATATTTGGCTCTTATTAGATGTTTTATAAGCTAAAGATAATCTCGGGGCTAAAGTCAAATCTTTAAAAATCTCGCTATACTCGCCTCTTAATCCTGATTTAAATGCTAACTTTTTAGATATAAAAATATCGGCTTCAGCATAAACTGCGGCTATATTATTATTATAACCATATTTTGCACGACTAATTGTATTATCTGAATAGTTCTCTGTAAAATCGGTTGCAAAGTATTCTCCTCCAAAATAAAGCTTCAATCGGTTACTAACTCTATTTTTAAATTTCAATTTGGCATGTATTGAATTTTCAGTGTCTTTAATGATACTTTCAATAATATTCAAATTGTTTTTTGCATGTGTATAACTTACACCTCCAAACAATGTCCAAGTGTCACTTAAAGCCCCTTTATATGAACCATTAACATAAACGTTATTGTTATTCAATTTAAAATATGCGCCTTCACTATTATTAATATCTTCTTGTATTAATTCAAAATTGGTAGCATCAAAGGCTCCATAAAGTTTAAATAAGCCTGTATTAGTTTTTTTTCTAAAAACAGCCTCACCCGAAGCCGTTTCATAAGGTTTTATCCAATCATTCCTATTTGGAAATATGGCATTATAAGGTGCTAGGTTTATGTAAGATGCGTTCACACTCAACGAACTGTTTTTCCACTTCTGAGTATTACCAAGTGTCGCCCCAACACTCATAATCCCTATATCTGTTTTTTCCTGATCGGGCTCGTCAACAGTATTTAACAATAATACACTCGATAGGGCCTGACCAAACTCTGCCGAGTAACCACCTGTAGAAAATGTAATTCCATCAAATAAAAATGGTGAATATCGTCCGCGAGTTGGTGCATTGTTTGTTGTTGGCGTATAAGGTGTAAATACACGGATACCATCAATAAAAATCTGTGTTTCGTTAGCATCACCACCGCGCACAAACAATCTTCCATCCTCTGCTACTGTAGTTGTTCCTGGTAATGTTTGTAAAGCACCAACAAAATCGCCCAAAGCACTTGCGGTAGTAACAATATCCAGCGGTTTTAATACATTAACTTTGCTATTATCGCCTGCAGAGAAAGTGCCCGCAGATAAAACCACAGCATCCAGGGTATTTACATCATCTCGAAGTTTAACGACAAGGTCTTTCATATAAGACACATCGCCAACCATGGTAAATGTTTCGTAAGATAAATAGGATATCGTTAAAGTTTGTGTTCCTTGCTCGGACGTCGTAAATGAAAACTTGCCATTTTCATCTGTAGTACTACCATCGTAAGTACCTTCTAGATAAATATTAGCACCTGCTATTGGAATATTTTTTGAATTAAAAACAGTCCCATTAATAGTCTTTTGAGCATTTATTTGAATGGATATGAATACCAAAATGATGGTTAAAATATTTTTCATGAGTAATTGTTCTGCTGTTCATTTTTAATTGATGTTGCAAATTTGCAACAGAACTATAACTAAATAAATTCAATATAACCGAACTGTAAATTTTTGATGATGAATTGAATTCTATACCATTTTTTTGAAGAATTGTTCAAGTAATCTGATCTAGATGTTTTTATTATTTATTGATATTGCCAATCAATATTTAATCAAAAAAACATATAAACAATTAGTTTAACTTGTTAAATGGACGTATAATAAGTCGGGCTGCTTTATCAAAATTGATATAGTTATAGCCCCAATTGAAAAAAACAATAACTCTATTTCTAAAACCTACCAATGCCATAAGGTGTACAAACATCCAAACAAACCAGGCAAAGAAACCTGCAAACCTAAAACGTTTTAAATCAACTACAGCTTTATTTCTACCTACGGTAGCCATAGACCCTTTGTCTTTATACTTAAACTTTTTCATTGGCTTTCCCGAAATCAACTTTATTAGATTTTTTCCTAAAAGTTCTCCTTGTTGAATTGCGGGTTGTGCTACCTGTGGATGTCCGTTGGGGTAATCATCTGTTTGCATGAAACTAATATCTCCTAAAGCAAAAATATTATCATAACCTTCAACTTGGCTGTACTCATTTACTTTGTATCTATTAGCTCGGTCAATTAATACATCTGCCTGTAATCCCTCAACTGGATTTCCTGTAACACCTGCTGCCCAAATTAAAGTTTCCGACTGCAGCTCTAAATCTGAATTAGTCTTTACCTTTTTCCCATCATAATTTTTAACAAACGTATCGCAATGAACCAAAACTCCTAGTTTAGAAAGGAATTTTGCTGCTTTTTTAGATGCATGCTCACTCATGGTTGGCAAAACCCTTGGGCTTCCTTCTAATAAGTATATTTGCATATCTTCAGGAATCAAATCACGATAATCCCTAGGCAAAATATGATTTTTAAGTTCGGCTATAGCACCTGCTAGCTCTACGCCTGTAGGACCGCCTCCAACAATAACAAAATTCAACAAAGCTTTTCGTAATTCTTTATCATGAGTAATGGCTGCCTGTTCAAAATTTTGCAGTATTAAACTACGAATGTTTAATGCCTGAGGTACCTTTTTCATAGGCATACCATGTGTTTCAATGGATTTATTTCCAAAATAATTTGTTTTGGTTCCTGTAGCTATTACCAAATAGTTATAACTTATATGGCCAATACTTGTTATTAACTCGTTTTTTTCCGAATTGATAGACTCAACTTCCGCTAAACGAAAAAAGGTGTTTTTATGATTCTTTAATATTTTACGAAGTGGATATGCAATAGAGTCGGGCTCCAACCCTGCCGAAGAAACTTGATACAATAATGGTTGGAAGGTGTGATAATTTCGTTTATCAATTAAAACAACCTGTATATCTTTATTTGCAATCTTTCTGGCAAAATTAATTCCTGCAAAACCACCACCTATAATAACAACTCTGGGGAAACTAGTTTGGGGGATATTCATAGTAAAATAAAATATGCTACAAAGATACTATTTAGACATGTTTTAAGCTATTTAAAATATTATTTTTACATAAGTGTAACATTTTAAAATTTTAAGCTACTTATACTGTAACCAAACCATCACATTGAATAAAGAATTAGAACATAATTTTGTTGAATTGCTTGAAAAGCATCAAAATATTGTACACAAAGTATGTCGTTTGTATACTAATAATTATGATGCGCACAACGATTTATTTCAAGAAATAACCATTCAGCTTTGGAAAGCATACCCGAAATTTAGAGGGGATGCCAAATTTAGTACATGGATGTACAGAGTAGGCTTAAATACTGCCATTACGCTTTACAGAAAATCGAAGCGAACTATTAATACGCAAGATTTTAACGGTGTTGAATTTAAAATAAAAGCTGAGAATTACGATGATACAGAAGAACAGCAATTAAAAATACTTTATAAGGCTGTACATCAATTAAATGATATTGAAAAAGCGCTTGTTTTTTTATACTTAGAAGATAAAGATTATAGAGAAATTAGTGAAACTTTAGGAATTAGCGAAGTGAATGCACGTGTGAAGATGAATAGAATAAAAACGAAGCTTAAAACCATATTAAACCCATAAGAATATGGATGAATTAGATTTATTAAAAAAAGACTGGAATAAGGATGATAATACATATCCTAAACTAACTTATAACGAAATATACAAGATGATTTTAAAAAAATCGTCATCTATTGTAAAATGGATTTTTATAATTAGCTTATTAGAGTTTGCCTTTTGGATCATTATTTCTTTTTTATTAAAAGATAACGAGAGCATGAAACGCTTTGACCAGTTAAATACTGACCCTATTTTTGTTCCCTTAATAGTTCTTGGCTATATTATTTTAGCTTTTTTCTTTTATCTGTTTTTTAGAAACTATAGAAAAATTTCGACTACAGATAATGCCAAGATCCTTATGGAAAATATTCTTAAAACAAGAAAAACAGTAAGACAATATGTGGCTTTTAATTTAATATATTTAGTCATCACTTCTATTGCCATTATATATATTGAGATAGATCAAGATCAGCTTATCATAGACAAAATAGAAGCAGCTGCAGCAAATGGAGAAGTTTTTAAATTCTATGCTGTATTTATTGGAATCACCATTTTGTTTTTAGCAATCACCATTGCTTTCTTGTTATTATTTTACTGGTTGATTTATGGTCTTTTATTAAAACGCCTTAATCGAAATTATAAGGAATTAAAGAGACTGGAATTTTAAAAAAAGCTACTAATTTCAATAACATCCCCAACTTCCATTGCATTAAGGTGAATATGACCTACTCTAACACGTACCAAGCGTAATGTTGGAAAACCAACCGCCGAGGTCATTTTTCGTACTTGCCTAAACTTCCCTTCGTTTAGAGTTATAGACACCCACGATGTTGGTCCATGCCTGTCATCTCTAATTTTTCGTGATCGTACTGGTAAATCTGGTACTGTATCTAACTTAAAAGCTTTACATGGCTTTGTTATATATTTTTTACCATCAAAACCTATTTCTACCCCTGTTTTTAATAAATTAATTGCCTCCTCTGAAATAGCACCATCTACCTGTGCATAGTATTCTTTTTCAACTTTTCGACTATTCATATAATCACTCATTTTTCCATCGGTGGTTAGCAGCAGCAAGCCTTCAGATTTTTCGTCTAATCTACCAATAGCCATAATGCCTTCGGGAAAATTATGAAGTGTTCCTAAAAACTTTTTGGATTGTTGTTTGGAATCATGACTTTTAAACTGACTTAAATAACCATATGGTTTATAGATCACAAAATGTTGGTGTATATTTTTAGATACTTCCATTTAAAATACTATAAACGAGTTCTTTGGTAGGTGTTTGTCCATTCATTTTGGTTCTTACAGTATCAAAAGTCACTTTAAAATCGCATCCAGATTTGTAATCACTGCATCCATATGCGGCACTTCCTTTTATAACCGTTCCATTTTTGCATTTCGGGCACATTAACTCGTTTGCTTTTGTTTTCTTAGCTTTCGGTAAGGCAGACGTAGATGCTTTCTTAGGCTCTAATTTTAAATGGAATGCATCATCTAAACGTAGCAAGCCTTCTATGGTACCAGCATCGGTTTTAAAACCTTTTAAATTAACTGTAGACCCTTTTTGAAGCAACCTAATATACTGTTTTTCAGAAATCTTTTTATTGGCGTAGCTAAAGGGCAACACAAAATTACAACCCGACTTATAAGCACTACATCCATAACCTGCTTTTCCCTTTAAAATACGTCCCTGCTTACACTTCGGACAGGTTTCTGCTGTAATACCTGCTGCTGCTTTTTTAACTGCTTTAGCGTCACGGTTCTTTATAGTAGTTGCATGAGATATATTGGCGCGCTTTGTTTCGCTCCTCACCTCATACACCAAAGCATCTACCATACGCTTCATATTTTTTATAAAAGCTCCAGCACTGTAGTCTCCTTTTTCAATATCTTTTAATTGCTTTTCCCAAGACCCTGTAAGCTCTGCCGATTTTAATAAATCGTTTTGGATAGTATCTACAAGTTGTATTCCTGTAATGGTAGGCAATACCTGTTTTTTATTACGTTTTATGTATTTTCTTTTAAAAAGTGTTTCAATAATATTGGCACGCGTTGATGGTCTTCCAATACCATTTTCTTTCATTAATTCACGCAAATCTTCATCATCTACCTGTTTACCTGCGGTTTCCATGGCACGCAATAAAGAAGCCTCAGTAAATTGGTTAGGTGGCTTGGTTTCTTTTTCCAAAAACGAAGGTTCGTGCGGCCCTTTTTCACCTTTTGTAAATACAGGTAACAGTTTATCCTTATTGGTTGTACTGGGTGCTGTTGAAGTTTCAAAAACAATACGCCACCCTTTCTCTAAAATCTCTTTTCCTTTAGTTTTAAAAGATACATCAACAGCCTTGCCAACAACAGTTGTATTTGCTACCAAACAATCATCATAAAAAACAGCTATAAAACGTCTTACTATAATATCGTAAACTTGTTGCTGGTTATATTGCAAATTAATCTGAATACCTGTTGGTATAATAGCATGGTGGTCTGTTACCTTTTTATCATTGAAAACTTTGGCAGATTTTCTTATTTTCTTTCCTAATAACGACTGTGTTAATTTGGAATAGTTAGTCAATTTTTGAAGAATCCCTGTTACTTTAGGATATATATCGGTTGGCAAAAAAGTGGTATCTACTCTAGGATAAGTTACTACTTTTTGCTCATATAATTTCTGAACGATTTTAAGTGTTTCGTCTGCCGAAAATCCAAACTTAGTATTACAATATACTTGTAGTCCTGTTAAGTCAAAAAGCTTTGGTGCATATTCCTTACCTTTTTTCTTGGAAATGGATTCTATTTCAAAATCGCTTTCCTTTACTTTATTAGCCAATGCTTCTCCATCTTCCTTTTTTAAAAAACGACCTTCTTCATAACTAAATAACGTATCACGGTACAATGTTTGTAACTCCCAATATGGTTGGGGCTTAAAGTTTTCAATCTCCTTAAATCGATTAACAACCATGGCTAATGTTGGTGTTTGCACACGGCCAACAGATAATACTTGCTTATAACCACCATGCTTTACTGTATATAGTCTGGTAGCATTCATGCCTAGCAGCCAGTCGCCAATAGCTCTGGAAAAGCCTGCATAATATAGATTATCGTAATCTGAAGCCGGTTTTAAGTTTTCAAAACCTTCTTTAATAGCTTCTGTAGTTAATGAGGAAATCCATAAACGCTTTACTTCCCCTTTATAATTGGCTTCGTTCATTACCCAACGCTGGATCAATTCTCCTTCTTGCCCAGCATCCCCGCAGTTTATAACCACATCTGCTTTATCGAACAGACTTTTTACAATCTTAAATTGTTTTTCAATTCCAGAATTAGAAACCACCTTAGTTTCAAATTTTTCGGGGAGCATCGGGAGGTTATTTAAGTCCCAACTTTTCCAATACGGTTTGTAATCGTTGGGTTCCTTTAATGTACATAAATGTCCAAAGGTATAAGTTACAGCATAGCCATTGCCTTCATAATAGCCATCACGTTTAGAATTCGCTCCTAAAACAGAGGCAATCTCTCGTGCTACGCTTGGTTTTTCGGCAATACAGACTTTCAACTTAATTTCTTTTTTCTTATTGATTTATCGTTTGCAAAATAGGAATTTTGAAGTATTTTTTGAAGTGGAGTTATTAGGAGTTATTAACGACAAGTCGTACAATTTTTTTACAGTAAAACACAAAATTATCGACAAAAAAATGAAGAATTTTTTTTCATCGTAATTATTAATTTAAAGACAAAAACTTCAATTATTTTTTTTATTTTCGGCCGAAATAAACGAGAAAGCCCCTTTTCAAAAATGACAAAAACCCCTTATGTCATAATACTACTATGGTTTAGTATGTATTATGGTTTCGGTCAGGTAGGTATTGGAACAACAACCCCTGACAATTCTGCAATTTTAGAACTTAATTCTACAACGCAAGGACTCTTACTCCCTAGAATGACTACCAATCAAAGAAATGCTATAGTGTCTCCCGCTGAAGGATTGCTTATATACAATCTGGATAGTGGATGTTTTCAATTTTACACTGGGACTAGCTGGTCTAGTTGCTTGGGAGCAACCAGTACCAATAGGCTGGATTGTGGTTCGGTTAACAGCAACGGAAGTTATATCGCCGGCAATCCATTAACTAATTCAAATACAATAACTGTAGATATTTTGGTAAATTCTATCGACACATATAACATAATCACCAATACTGTTAATGGTTATAGTTTTTCTGCTTCTGGAATATTTTCTTCTTTAGGAATTAATACCATAACATTAATTGGCTCTGGCACTCCAACAGCAAACCAAACAGACACATTTACTTTAAATTTTACAGGGACAGGTACAACTTGCAATATCAATATTACAGTAGCTCAAAATTTTGCAAATTGCCTGGATTACTTAAATGCTGGATTCACAACAGACGGTATTTATACCATTGATCCAGATGGTGCAGGAGGTAACTCAGCATACGATTGTTATTGTGATATGACTAATGATGGTGGTGGTTGGACACTTGTTTTTAATCATAATCTTGCTGGAGGATATTGGGTTAACGACCTGGAAGCCCATGAGCACAATGCAGGCTCTCCTGGTTTAACAACAAATAAATATTCGATATTAAGCAGACTGGATGAAATAAAAAATAATATGGATTATGAATTCCGATTACATTACCCAACTTTAGGACTTACTAATCACTGGTCGCAATCATTCGACCCTAGAAGTGGACGATCTGGAACCAATCCTGTTCCAAGATATACCCCAATTCATATTGATATGCCTAATGGCGGATGGGGAGGTCTTGAGCTGTCTGGAAGTACAAACTATTTGGGTGGTAGTATTGGCTGGTTTTATTCGTATTTTTCAATAGGTCATAATAATGATTGGTACTCGGGCATCCCTGCTGAGTTTTCAGCAACAGATCGTGTACAATTATTTATTAGATAAAAATATTTCTGACAGTAGTTCAATTTGGAATTAATTGACTATTAAAAACGAGTAGCTTATAACCATACTAAAAGCTGCTCGTTTTTTATGTAGAAACAAAATATTTACCACTCACGCTTTTTATTAAGTTCTTCGAGCGCTTCCAATTCTTTTTGAGGGATCACTTTTAAAAAAGATGGGTGTTGCTCGATAGCGTATTCAATCTTTTTTACAACCTCATCAGTAGTTTCATTATCGTAATCAATTTCTAAAGGCTCTTTAATTTCAAAAGATTGTAAAATATTCTTCTTTTTAATACGTAATCCTTTTTTATCGAAAGAACGCCTAAAGCCATCAATAACGATAGGCACTACAATTGGTTTGTAACGCTTTATAATATGAGCTGTACCTTTTCTTATGGGTTTAAAAGGTGTTGTTGTTCCTTGAGGAAATGTAATAACCCAACCATCGTCTAACGCTTTACCAATATTAGAGATATCACTCATTTTAACTTGTCTGTTAACATCTTGCCCTTCAGACCTCCAAGTTCGTTCTATACTAACAGAACCTACATAAGCTAATATTTTTGGTAAGAGCCCCGCCTTCATTGTTTCTTTGGCTGCTACATAATAAATATTCAACTTAGGGTTCCACAGATACCCAACATTTTTTATAGAGTCTACCCGACCGCTTAAACTAGCATTAAAAACATGAAACATAGAGACAACATCGGCAAAGTAGGTTTGATGATTCGAAATAAATAATACATTAGTATCTGGCAAATTTTTAATAATTTCAGAACCTTCTATCTGTAACTCATTAAACCCCCTAAAGCGCCTATGTGTAAGCGCTCCCAAAATTCTGATAAGCCATTTTTTTAAAAATAATATGTGTCCAAATGGATTTCTCTTAAACAATCCCATAAATCATACGTCAAATTGGTTGGTTTTGCAAAAGTAACAAAACTATTAAACTAGATGTATGGTTTTAACAAGTCTTTAATTTCGCTTAGCATCATCGCTGTTGCTCCCCAAACAATATGACCGTTTAATTTAAATGCAGGGACCTCAACATCAGCACTATAAGACGTTGATATCTTTTTAGTTATCAAAATACTATCATCTAAGAAATGTTGCAGATTTACTTTAATAATAGATTCTACCTCATCATCTTGTTTCTTAAAAATTGGTGTGCGTTTAGCAACCCCCAAGAAAGGCTGTACATAAAAATTACTAGGAGGGATATAAACCTGAGATAATTTTCGAATAATTTCTATAGTAGCTATTGGCACGCCTACTTCTTCAAATGTTTCTCTTAATGCAGCTGCTTCTAACGAGACATCTTGTTTTTCTAGCTTCCCTCCAGGGAATGCTACCTGTGCCGAGTGCACCCCTTCGTATGTTTTTCTTAAAATAAGGACGAGCTCCGTCTGCTTATTAATATTTGGGTAAAATAATGCCAATACCCCCGCTCTTTTTGCTTTTTTGATAGCTTCTTTTTGTTTTTTTATAAGGTCTCTTCGAAAAGGCGGAACCATTTTAAAGTGTGCCGATTCGGCTGGAAGCTTTATATTCTTTACTTTTGAAGTTAATTTTAAAAATTCATCAAAATTCATATCTATGCGGCTTGTATTTTTTTTGTGTCTATTTTTTCTACTTCTGAATTGTGAAGATAAACAAACTAAAAAGAAAGTTACTCCTAAAACTACAGTAACAAAAAAGGAGAAAAAAGCGGCCGTAAAAGATACTGTCATAGAGCCAGAAAGAGAATTTTCCAAATTAAATTCGAAAAGTGCCATGGCCTTTTTTCTGGAATATGATAAGCATCATAAGGAAAATAAAGTACGCATTACTACAGGTTTTGGAACCATTGATATTTTACTATATAACGAAACAAAATTTCATCGTTCAAACTTCATTTTCTTGACTAAACAGAAGTATTTTAACGATACGCAATTTTACAGAGTTATCAATAATTATATTGTACAAGCTGGTAATAGTGATGATAAAAAAACCGCCAGAAAACGTGCTCATATTGGAAGGTACCTATTGCCACCAGATACAAAACGTGGTTTTAAACATGATAGAGGTGCTGTGTCGATGCCAAGTAGCGAAATTAACAATCCTTATAAGTTAGCATCTCCATTTGAGTTTTTTATTGTGCAACAAAAAGGGGGTGCCCATTTTTTAGATGGGGACTATACAATTTTCGGCAAGGTAATAAAAGGCATGGATGTCATAGATAAAATTGCGGCTGTTGAAACCGATGATGGTGACTGGCCCGATAAAAACATTTATATCAAAAATGTTGAAATCATTAACTAATGCCTTTAACTGCTATTATAATCCTAAATATGTCATAAAATTAGATAACCAAAACTCTTAAAGTAACTTTTATAAAATCACTTTTTCATATGCTAGGGTTTTATTTCTATCCAGTCAAAATCTGCATAAGCTCCTTTATCAGATTCTGCAAACAGCCCTATATAAACACCTGTAAAGCCTCCTGCTGTTTCTGAACTTAAATATCTAGTGTCTAACTCTCCTAAAGCTTTATAATTAATACCATCTGCCGAATATGAAAAACGGTAATACTTTGCAGAGGTTTCAACTTTTAGGTATACTTTCTTTTGATAAAAATCCATTTCTGATTTATTAAAAACAAGATTGCCTAATGTAGAACGCAGAATTAGTTTTTGTTGCCCTTTTGAACGTTTTAGTAATACATCGTAATGGTGTAGGTTGTTCATAAAAACACTTAAGCCTGTACTAAGATCCTTTTTAGAGCCATCCAATTCAAGTAGAGTGGTAAAGGAAGATTCTGAATTAGTTTGCCGTTGCCCAATGAATGTAGGCGAATCTATATCCCCCAATTTAACTTTAGTTCCTTTTAACCTTAAATAACCTTTTCTTGCTGAAAGGGAATAGTTGGTTTCTTTTGGGTTTCTTATAAAATTCCAATCTAAATCCAATGGGCCGTTAAAGTCATCTTTAGTTGGTTCTTTTGGAAATGGCTTTAGCGGTAAGGTTGGCGTCTTCATTTCTATACCTATGCTACCTGTACCATTAATTACGGGCCATGTATTTTTCTCCCAACTTACAGGGGTTAAACAAGTTTCTCGCCCCATAACATGATGCCTATAAACGACAGGTCTAAAACCTAGAATTACCGCCCACCAAGAGCCATCATGTGCCTGTACAAAATCGGCATGTCCTGTACCTTGTATCGGGTTTCTCTTCGTTGCTTCATCGGCATGTGTTAAAATAGGGTTAGCTGGATTTGAGGTATAGGGACCATAAAGATTTCTACTTCTAGCAATGGTTACTTTGTGCCCATACTGTGTTCCACCTTCAGCTGCCACCATATAGTACCAACCATCTTTTTTATATACATGTGGTGCTTCTGGAAAACGTCCACCAGTGCCTTCCCAGACATTTCTAACTTCTGAAAGATTTTCTCCTGTTTTCAGATTTACCTCAGCCATAATTAAAGCACTCCCATTGGTAGTGGTTACATGGCATTTTCCATCTTCCCAATATAACGAGGGATCGTATCCTTTTATTTCTAGCCAAACGGGTTCTGACCATTCGCCTGTCGGATCATCAGTGTAAACTAGAAAATTGCCATCTCCTGTAACGTTTGTGGTAACCATGTAAAAGAATCCGTCATGATATCTTAATGTAGGTGCATAAATGCCTCCCGATGCTTTACAACCTTCTAAATCTACCTGCGATTTACGGGTTAAAGCATATCCTATCTTTTTCCAATTGATTAAATCGTGACTATGAAAAATTGGTACCCCAGGAAAATATTCAAAAGAACTTGTGGCCAAATAATAGTCTTCGCCCACTCTGCATATGCTTGGATCTGGATAAAACCCTGGAATTATCGGGTTTTTAAATCCCGAATTAGCCTTTTTCTGTGCTTCGTAAAGCGATTTTGGGACTACTTGTCCGTTTAAGGATTCTACAGTTATCAACGGTTCTGATCGATTGTTTTCCATACCATTGATTACAAATTTTCCATCGTTGGCACGAACTCCTGCAATAACACTTGATGGGTAGGCTAGATGGTGATCTGTCCTGTCTGTTTTATTCCATGGCCAGTGTTTAAAGAGCTCTTTGGTACCTTTTACATCGGTAGACTCTATATTCCACCATACATTACCTATACTGGTATGGGGGAAATTAAATGGTGCTCCACCTCCATAAATGAACCTTAAGCCTGTAATGTCTTCAAATAGGTTATGGGATGCAGGTCCGTAGGTATAGTGCGCAAATCCATGAAAGTCATAATCGCCTTCTCCCTCCATCTGCTTATTCATTGTTATTTTTCTAAATACATTTCCACTGGCATTACCTTCTCCTCCTAATGCGTGCGAAAAATTCATTTGAATATTTACATTTTGAATGAGGTTATCGGTCGCATGAGCATATGCTTTAATACCCGAATGTCCGTGATGACCTGTAATATTTATAGCATCTAAAGTCACATTTTTACTGTCCTGTAAATAGATAGGGTTGGTATAATTGTCTATAGTTATATTTTTCATCCAACCGTGTACCACTCTACAGAAATTAACTGCATTCCAGCCGTAGTCTACTTCCCTAGTGGCATGGTGTTTATAGTTTCCATCCCATGCCGATGCAAATCGAAGGTTTTCAATACCCACATTACGAATCATTGGAGCTTCCAACAAGGTGGGCTGAAATTCCACATCAATATCCATAAGTAACGGCTGACGTAATAAAACTTGATCACTAGAGATTATACGTTCTATTTCTACCAATACTTGAAATGATGCTACACCTTCTTTTCCCGCTCTGTTTGCCGATTTTAAATCGGGGGTTAATTCTGCATCGGTATAATTTAGTATTTTTTTAATGAGCTTATTATTACCATTAGTATTGTACATTGCCAATAAAACCACATCGCCTGCCTTTAATAATGATGCATCATTTATTCTTAAATTTTTGCTTCCTTTAGCAGCTCGGTGTGTTATATGGGTAACCGTTGGAGCGTCATAAATTCTTTGGTCACTTTTCTTTCCATATTTGTTTGCCTGGTATGTAAGCGGAGCGGCTCCCCAGAAGTAATCGGTACCTTGTATTTTAAAGCCAGTGCGTATTAAAGCTGGAGATAGCCATGGGTTAGGTTCGGATTGCAATAAGCTTGTACTATTAAAAAAAACGGTTCCATCTTCTCCTTGTCCTTCTCCTCTAATAACGACATTATCATAATCAATTTTTAGAAACTCTACTTTTTTGGGATTGGTATTAAAAAGGTACTTCCCTTTCGGAAAATACAGTACACCGCCTCCTTTTTTTCCCGTTTCATCTAAAAGGGCTTGTACTTTTTGGGTAAGGTCTTCCCCTGTATTTGGTTTTATGCCTTTACTGGTAACGTTAATAACATTTTCGGGATATTGAAAATCTTGTTCGCCAAAAGCATAACCTGCTTTTGAAAAGTCTATGAGCGGTGATTTTTCAGGTTCTTCAACGTACTCATTATAAATTGTTGACTGTGTTTGTGCGTTAATGGTTAATACTATTAAAAACAATGTGATAGGTAGTATTCTTGAAATCATTTTTTTAGTGTTGGTTATTTCTAACATTATCAAATTTTATTTTAAAGGAACGCTTGCTTAATCGTCTTTTCCAATGCGTTTTTCCTCTATTTCAGATTGTTGCTTTTCTACCTCTTTCAATTGCACGTCTCGCAGCTGCTTTTCGGTTTTTCGCAGTTTTTCTCTCAAGACTTCAATTGTTTTATTGTTTGTAAGGGTTTCTTTTTTTTCGATCATTTTTTTTGAAGGTAATTCTATGTAAATCATATCTTCTTTATTTTCAACGCTTTCAAATTCAATTTCACCACCCACAGCTTTATTGAAACCTTCAAAGACCAGTTTTGCCTTCACTTTTATTTTGCCTGCTTTATTGGTTGTTTGCACCAATATAGGAGCTGTCCCCCATTCTACTTTACTCGGATTGATGCTAAAATCGTTTTCACCAATGATGCGTCCTTCCCCTTCAATTTCAAATTGAACATATTCATTATTCAATCGCTTTATAATACCATCATCGTCTGCTATGGAAGCCACCACAGTAACAACATCACTACCGTTAGCTATTAACTGTATATTTTCATTGTCTACGTGTAAAATGAGTTTAGTCGCTTTTTTTGAAGGCTGTCTTTTATGCGATACAATTACCTTTCCATCTTTTAGACCTTCTACCAACATATATGCTTCAGAAAAGCGTTTTTTACGATGCAATTTCTTGAGTGTCATAAAATTATAAGCATCTTCGAAAATGTAATACGGATGCGGAATTTGAACCTTGTTTTTATCTGCTTTTAAAGTGATTGGCTCTTCTCCACAAAAAGTCAGCCTTACGGTATCACAGTTGCTAAAAACGACAACATCTGGAGATGAAAAGGGCGTGAGTTCATGTGCTAAATAAATGTAAGATCCACTATTAGCTTGGTTTAATTTAAGATCTGGATCTCTTTGACTCGTAAACATATGGTACGCATATTTTGGTTGCCTGAACGCATCCATGATACCTCCATAGAAGGGTACTGGATTATATCCACGCTGGTGGTCGAAGGAGTGCCAAATGGTACCGCCAATATATTTTGGTAAAGGGAAATACAGACGCTCCAGATTATAAAAATCGTAGTCTATAGGTTTGGCGTAATGTAATGCCTGTACTATCTGCGGATGTTCACCCCAATTGCGACTCGCTCTGCTTGGGGAATTATGCGACGACCAATCATCTACATTATCACCCCATTCTCTGGTAAAAAAGGCTTGTTTGGGAAGCTCTTCCTTCATTTTTTCCCAATAACCTGTGTAATTAAAACTTTGTAATTCTCCTGTTTCTTTATCATATTTTGGCGCACCTCGATACACAATATCAAAATGCTCGCTTCCTTTGGCACTGTAGTCACAAGCTGTAAATGCTCCAGGATACGGATATTCTTCATGAACAATATCGTGTACCTTTTTTGCAAAATGGTCTGGGTAGTGAGTTTCATTTAAAATGGGTTCCCACATAATTACAGACGGGTGATTTCTATCTCGACGTACCATTTGTCTGATATCGCTATAGACCCTTTGTTCAAAAATAGGTGCTTCGTTCCAAAATTGCCAACCTGGAGTCGCATCAATAACGAACATACCCAATTCATCACAAGCATCCATAAATGCAGGGTCTTGCGGATAATGGGCATTTCTTATAATACGGAATCCTGCATCTCGTAACTTTTTAACATCACGCCAATGTAGTGCGTTTGGCAATGCATTACCAATTATGGCAAAGTCCTGATGCCTGTTGGCTCCCAATAATTTATGCGGATAATGTTTACCATTGAGAAAAAAACCTTTTTCATCATCAAAATGAATGGTTCTAATACCAATTCGTTTTCGATAGCCATCAACAATTTCTCCTTTTTTATTTTTTATGGTCAGTATGAGATTGTACAAATAAGGTGTGTCTGGTGTCCATAAATTTGGAGTAGTTATTTTAATTCGTTGCAATACGGCTTTGTTTTTACCTTTTGCTATTGCTAAACTTTTTGTTGCTCTAGATACTATTTTATTTGCCTTATCCCTAATTTCGGCAATGAGGGTCAGGTCTTGTTTATTTTTATATTGATTTGCTATATGGGTTCTGATAACAACATCAGCATGCTGTTTACTTAGGTTTTCATATCTTATAAATACACCACCATCTGCCACTTTATCCTCAAAATTAGCATCTGTTATATAAACTTTATTGGTTTCTATTAGCCAGACATCTCGATAAATACCACCAAAATATGTAAAATCCAATGTATTTTGCGATTTTCCTGGTGGGTATATAGGATCATCTGAATTATCTGTTCTAATAGCCAGTACATTTTTTTCTTTAAATTTTATAATGTCTGTAACATCTATAATTATTGGTAAGAATCCGCCAAAATGTTCTTTAACAAGTTTTCCATTTAAATAAATACGAGATTTCCCCATAATACCTTCAAAATGCAAAACCATCTTTTTACCTTTCATTTCTGGTTTAGCATTGAAATGCTTACGATACCATCCTGGCCCTTGATAATTAATTCCTCCACTGGCTTCAACAGGTAAGACTTCCAATCCGTGAGGTGCATTAACCACTTCCCAAGAAGCGTCATCAAAATTCATCTCTTGGGCATATTCTACATCACCTTTAATAAACCGCCAACCTACATTAAAGTTATACGCCTTTCTCCCTGAATTTTTCACTTCAAAAAAACCTGCTGTTGAATATTCTGGAAGTGTGTTTTGGGCACCTCCCCCAGATACAGCAGTTAATAAAAACACCAATAAAAATATTCTTTTGAAGTTGGCAAAATGAGTTAAAAACATACGTATAGACCTAAGAAATAATTTATGACAAGTTCTATGTTTTTTAATAATTCAAAGGGGGGCTTTTGGTATTAATTTGGGTGGTAAATTATTCTTTTTTGTAGTTTTTTAACCATCAATACTCAATTAATTTAAAAGACATTAAAATTATTGATTAATCTTCTTTAATTGCTTTTATTGTCTTTGTTGATGTATTGTTTATTCTTTTTAGAAAATATAGATTTTATAAACTAACTAGATATTCTTTTTATTGTTTTGAAAAAACTCAGTTAAAATTATAGATAGTAAATCTCTGTACATTTTATTTTGGACCTCATAAATACTTTAGAAACTTACCACCTATAATTTATTCTAATTTTTTAACAAGCAGTTGTATTCAATCTTACTGTAAAAAGACAGTAACATGAGATAAACTTTAAGTTCTTTTTCTTTTTCGTTTAGTTCTTTAGATGATAATGCATCAACAATTTTTGTAGAAAAAGCAGAGACCTCTTCTTTTATATCTATGGAAAGAAAATCTTTTCTATTAAGCAATTGTAAATTAAAAGCTTTCCTAAAGGCATTATACCAATTATTAACAGAAAGTTTATTCAAAATTAGAGTCTCCATTTTTGAATGATCTCTTTTGTATTTAAACTTCATTTCCTTAGCTATATCTTCTTCATTTACCCCTTGATATTTCAAACGCAAATACTCTAGTTCTTTATTACTAAACAATTTTAGGATATAGTATTCCATTATTTTAAATTAATTTTAGTTGTTTCTGATAAAAGGGTATTACAGGATTCATCAAAATCCAATAAAAGTTCTTGCTCTAAGCTATATGTATCAGGATTATTTTTAAAATCATTTACAATTTTTGATGTATATCGTAATGCTATTTCCTTTATTACTGGGTCTACAAAATCTTGTTTATCCAAAATTTTAAGTTCAAAGGCCTTTTCTATTATGGTAACCCAATTTTTTGTTTTGAATTTAGACTTTAGCCTTTTTTTAATATAAGTTAGGTTTTCTTTATTTATTTTAAGAAAATCTGAAATATGATCATCATCAAAATTATGAACCAATAATCTTAGATAGTATGTTTCATTATTTGTTAATTTTATTTTTTCCATATGTTTTTTAATTATGATAACTCTAATGAGAATATAATTGATCGTTCTCCGAGAAAATTTCACTCTTAAAAAACATCTTTTAACTCTAATTTAACAATTAAGATACCTAGTCGAAAGGCTCTGGGTAAGCGATTCACACACTTTTCCTAAAAAGGAAAAGTGGTTCTCTGCTTACATATCTTGGGTATAAAAATTATAATCTTTTAGAATAACATCAATAAACTGTATATCAGTACCTTGCTTTACTTCCTTAATACCTACAACTTCTATTATTTTAGTCCTTAACTTTATTAAGGTCTCATAATCTTTTGAGAGTCTTGCCGTAGTAAACGTATCTTTTATAATTCGGGCATCATTATCAGACAATTTAATGACATTAGGATATGTAGGTTTATAATCTTGCCTTAAATTCTCTAAAATAGTGTGGCTAATATTTACTTGATCTTTTAACGTAATAACGGCTGTTCCTGCTGCCATATCCCCTAACCGTTGTGTTTTTTTACTAAATAGCATAACAAAAAAGCCTAGTCCAAAAATATAAACATCTACAATTCTAAAAAACCAACGTACTACATAATCAGATAAAGAGGCTTGATACCCATCAATCTTAACAACCCTAATTTTAAGAGCACGTTTACCAATGGTTTGTCCTTGAAAAAAAGACTCTAAAGCCAAAGTGTAGAACATTACAGGAAAACTAAGTATTGTATTGATGCCTATTTGGGACCATTCGTCCATACCCTCAAAAGCCCCAAATATTTTATTCAAAATAAGGTAATAACCTATTTTAATAGCCCCATCTATAATAAATGCTAACAATCTTTCTCCACCACCTGCAGCATTGAACTTTATTTTTACATTTTGGGTCGTGTTAATTTGTAACTCTGACATTTTATATTTTAATTTATCAAATATATGAGGGAAGTTTCATTTATCAGGCAAAATAAGGAAAAATGGTTAAGTTTTGAAAAAGCTGTCTTTAATAATGATTTTGAAGACCCCGACGAACTTGCCTCACAATACATTCACTTAATAAACGATTTAGCGTATGCACAAACCTACTACCCTAAAAGTAAGGTCATTGTATATCTGAATCAGTTAGCTGCTAAAGCTTTTCAAAAAATTTACAAGACAAAACGAGAAGACACAAATAGAATTTTTAGTTTTTGGAAAACCGAAGTGCCTCTCATCTGTTATCAATACCGCAAATTTATCTACATCGCTTTTATTATATTTTTTGCATTTACTTTTATTGGTGCCATTTCGGCTGCCAATGATGGGGAATTTGTACGTTCTGTATTGGGGGACAATTATGTAGACATGTCTATAGAAAACATAGAAGCTGGTGACCCTGTTGCTGTTTATAAAAGTGGCAGTAATTGGGGGAGTTTTATAGGTATTACCATAAATAATCTACGTGTAGGCATTATTGCTTTTGTTTTTGGTGTTTTTTTAGGAATTGGAACACTTTATATCATGTTTAAAAACTGTATCATGCTAGGGTCTTTTCAATATTTCTTTTACGAAAAAGGCGTTTTATGGGAAAGTGTCCGTGGCATTTGGATACATGGCGCTATGGAAATTTTTGCCATAGTTATTGAAGCTGCTGCTGGACTTATTTTAGGTGCCAGTATTTTATTTCCTGCTACACATTCCAGATACACCTCATTTAAACAAGGAGCGAAAACTGGTATTAAAATTTTAATAAGTACGTTTCCTTTTACCTTTTCTGCTGGATTCTTAGAAGGTTTTATTACACGATATTCTAATATCATGCCTAATTGGCTATCTACTAGTATTATATTAATTACGCTAAGTATTATTAGTTATTATTATTTAATCTACCCATACAAACTTCAGAGAAAAATCACCCAACCTCAAATTATAAGCCCTCCCTTTTAGTTGAAAATAACGAGATTACATATCATATTTTTTTGTTTTTTAATGTTTTGTTGTTACCAAACAACTTCAAGCTTTAACAGCGTACAAGAACCTGAACAAATAAGGGAATTTGATGAGGGTTTTAAAAGGCGATATTCTGGCAGCAAGTACAATTACGAAGGAAAAAAAGTAGTTACTAAAACACCTCAAGGTTCTGGCAATTACGAAGATTATAAAAGTGGAAAGCCAAAACTAAAAGAAAAAAACAATCAAGATGGTATAACTATAAATTTAGGACCTCTAGGTTGGTTATTTTATCTTGCTATAGCAATTGCTGTTATTTATTTAGTTTATATTTTACTAAATGAAGGGGGCACTGGACTGTTTTCTTCAAGGAATAATAAAACGCTTAATGATTATGATGAAATTACAGCAGAGAATATTGAACATGCCGATATACATGCTTTAATAAAAAATGCCGAAAACGATAATAATTATAGACTTGCCATTAGATATTATTACCTATTGGTCTTAAAAACACTTAGCCTAAAAAAACATATAAAATTTGAAGACGACAAAACCAATAGTGAATATTTAAATGAAATAAGCGAGAAACCATTCAGTGAAAAGTTCGCATATACATCGTATTTATACAATTATATCTGGTATGGTAAATTTACAGTAGATGTAGAGCAATACACAAAGGCCAAGGGCCATTTTCTAACACTTTTAAATCAGGTAAAATAATGAAGAAAATTTTACCTATCCTTATAATTATTGTTGCATTAGTTATTACAGCATCTGTAGCTATTGGAATTAAGAGAACAAAAACAGTTGATTGGGAAGAATCTTTTAATGAAAAAAGTAATAAGCCCTACGGCATTAGTGTATTTTATAAAGAACTCCCGAACCTTTTTAAAGATTATAAGGTTAGAACAGTTTTCCATCAACCTGCTAGTTATTTAAGAGCTAATTCTGAAGACAGCTATGGTGAGCATGTTGCCAAAGGAAGCTTTATCATTATTGGCAATTCTGATTATTTGCAAAACGATTCGGTAGATGAATTATTAAATTTTGTTGATGCAGGGAATACATTATTTATATCCGATTATTATTTTCCACTAAAAATCCATGACACCTTAGATATTGATATTGACTATATTTTAAATGAAAAAGACAGTATCTCATATCAATCGCTTAAACATATTGATATAGAAAGCACCCGTATTGATAAAAATGAAGGGGACTATTATTTTGCACATTTCGATACCATAAACTACCATGTACTCGGGCATTCTAAAATTGATTACAAACATGTTAATTTTATTCAAGTCCCTTTTGGAGAAGGGAACATATACTTACATCTCGAGCCAAAAGCTTTTACAAACTATAATCTTTTAAAAGAAGAGCGTTACAAATATGTGGAAAGATTAATTTCTTATTTACCCGAAAATGACGTGTATTTTGATTCGTATGCCAAAATACAAACAGGTTACGATGGCGATGTTGAAAAAGAATCGAATTTAAGTTGGTTTCTAGAACAGTTATCGTTTAGGTGGGCATGGTATACCGCCGTTATTTTTGGTATTCTATTTATGATATTTAATGCAAAACGCAGACAACGTATTATAAAAATTATAAAGCCACTACAAAACACTACCATAGCATTTGTTAAAACGGTATCTAATTTATATTTAGACACTCAGGATCATAAAAACTTAATTGACAAAAAAATAACGTATTTTTTAGAAAAAATAAGAACCGATTTTAATTTAGATACATCAGCATTAAACGATGAATTTATAGAGAGACTGGCAGCAAAAACTGGCAAGAAAAAAGATGATGTTAAAAAATTAATCAATTATATTAACTGGTTAAGATCAAAAAATGAATTTTTTGAAGAAAACCTAATCAAACTAAATAAACACATTGAAGCTTTTTATACCACATAATTATGGACGAAAATAGAGAATCTCAAGGTCATCAGGATTTTTTACCAAAATCTGACACTATATCATCAATTGATAACAGTGCATTGGAAGACACCAATAATTTACAATTTCAAAACCGTTTGGATTTATCCGAACTTCAACAAAGTGTCAATAAAATAAAACAAGAAGTAGGTAAAATTATTGTTGGGCAAAAGGATATGGTAGATATGCTTATTGCATCACTTTTGGCTAAAGGGCACTCTCTTATAGAAGGTGTTCCTGGGGTTGCAAAAACCATCACAGCAAAACTATTGGCAAAATCTTTAAGTGTTGGCTTTAGTCGTATTCAATTTACACCAGATTTAATGCCCAGTGATATTCTAGGAACCTCGGTTTTTAATTTAAAAAAATCGGAATTCGAATTTAAAAAAGGCCCTATTTTCTCAAATATGATTTTAATTGATGAAATCAATAGAGCACCTGCCAAAACACAAGCTGCTTTATTTGAAGTTATGGAAGAACAACAAATTACAATTGACGGTAATAAATTTAAACTAGATGCACCTTTTATGGTTTTGGCAACTCAAAACCCTGTAGAGCAAGAAGGTACCTATAGATTACCAGAAGCTCAATTAGACCGTTTCTTATTTAAAATTGATGTTAATTATCCTAATCTAGAAGAAGAAATAGAAATACTTTCCAGAGAGCATGAATTAAAAGACAAATCAAAAACAGACGTGCTTACTTCATTTCTAACAAGCGATCAAATAGTAAAATATCAAAATTTGGTGAGTCAGGTTCTAGTAGAAAAACATTTGCTTAAATACATCGCAGAACTCATTGTTGCTACACGTAATAATCAATTTTTATATTTAGGAGCGTCTCCAAGAGCATCTATTGCCATATTAAAATCCAGCAAAGCATTTGCTGCTATGTCTGGCCGTGATTTTGTGACTCCAGAGGATATAAAACGTGCCGC
Source organism: uncultured Flavobacteriaceae bacterium (assembly GCA_947501845.1). Taxonomy (GTDB): domain Bacteria; phylum Bacteroidota; class Bacteroidia; order Flavobacteriales; family Flavobacteriaceae; genus Flavivirga. The sequence continues at coordinate 69,133 of CANMXP010000009.1, forward strand.
TATTCCTGTTTTACACCATAGAGTTATTGTAACACCAGAGCGTGAAATGGAAGGAGTTTCCAGCAAGCAAATTATAAAACAAATTATTGAAACTGTCGAGGTACCTCGTTAGTGAGCAGTGAGCAGTGAGCAGTGAGCAGTGAGCAGTGAGCAGTGAGCAGTGAGCAGTGAGCAGTGAGCAAGATAAGAAATCAATGTCATTCTGAACGAAGTGAAGAATCTCATTTTAAATTTTAACAAACTTGAAATTATTTAAACCATTCTACATACAACCCCGTTTTTTCTATGCAGGCATTGGCATTGTTGTATTGTTTGCTTTAAGCTATTTCATTCCTTTGTTATTCAATATTGCTCAACTTTCTATATTAGTTCTCATTCTCTTATTCTTTTTAGATTTTCTAATTGTTTTTATTGGAAAAAATAAACTTGAAGCCACTAGAGTCCTGCCCGATAAATTTTCTAACGGTGACAAAAACCTGGTAAAATTAAATTTTAACAACAACTACACTATTTCGGTTTATTTAGAAATTATTGATGAAATCCCCGAACAATTTCAAGTTAGAGATTTTAAAATTAGAGAATATATTGCGTCTCGTAAATCAAAATCAATTCAATATCATTTAAAACCAACCGAACGTGGTGAGTATCATTTTGGGTACTTAAACGTATACATATCTTCCATTTTGGGATTAGTCGCTAAACGTTTTACTTTTAATCATGGTGCCATGGTACCAACCTACCCAAGTTTTAAGCAATTAAAAAAGTTTGAACTTTTAAATATTAATCAAAATTCGCTGGAGTACGGACTTAAAAAAGTAAGGAGACTTGGACATTCTATGGAGTTTGAGCAAATTAAGGATTATGTTTTAGGAGATGATTTACGCACTATAAACTGGAAAGCTACTGCAAAGAAAAATCAGTTAATGGTAAATCAGTTTCAAGATGAAAAATCGCAACCTGTTTATTCTATTATTGATAAAGGACGTATCATGAAAATGCCTTTTAATGGTTTAAGCCTTTTGGATTATGCCATTAATGCTGCTCTAGTAATAAGCAATGTCGTTCTAAAAAAGCATGACAAGGCTGGTATGTTTTCATTTTCAAAACACATAGACAATGTTGTTGTTGCAGAACGAAGAAGCTCGCAAATGCAGCTTATTTTAGAATCCCTCTATAATGTTAATACTGATTTCTTTGAAAGTGATTTTAGCCGATTATACGGAAGTATAAAGCGCCATATTACGCATAGAAGCCTTATCTTAATGTACACTAATTTTGAAACGCTTGATGGCTTAAATAGGCAATTACCATATTTAAAGGCCATTTCTAAAAGCCACCTATTAGTCGTTATTTTCTTTAAAAACACAGAACTTACTACTTTAATCAGCGAAAAGGCAGAAACAGTACAGCAAGTTTACGATAAAGTAATTGCCGAAAAATTTGCATTTGAAAAACGCCTTATCGTTAATGAGTTAAAAAAATATGGCATTTATTCCATCTTAACGACACCAGAAAACCTTACCATTGATACCATCAACAAGTATTTAGAAATTAAAGCGAGAGGATTACTTTAAGATATTGTTATATACTTAAATAAAATGAGCCCACTTTTGTAGTCATATAAATCACTTCTTCCTATTTACCACAAATTTAATTTATAATTAACACTGTTTCTATAAATTTTATTGATAGTTTTTCTATTTTTGCAGTCTAATATAGATGACTATGACGATTACCCAATTATACTATGTTTTAGCTGTTGCCGAAAACCAAAATTTCACTAAAGCCGCAGAAAAATGTTTTGTCACCCAACCGACATTAAGCATGCAAATTCAAAAACTTGAAGATCAATTAGATATATTGATTTTTGATCGTACCAAAAAACCTATTGAATTAACCGATGTTGGTAAAAAAATTGTTAATCAGGCAAGAAATATTGTCAATGAATCCTATAGAATTCAAGACATTGTAGATCAACAAAAAGGCTTTATAGGTGGTGAATTTAAGCTTGGTATTATACCAACTGTTATGCCTACACTTCTCCCAATGTTTTTAAAGAATTTCATAAAAAAACATCCAAAAGTTAAGCTTAAAATAGAAGAGCTGTCAACAGAAGAAATAATTTCTAAAATTAACGATGGTCACATAGATGCCGCTATAGCTGCTACCCCATTAGAAGAGGAAAATATAAAAGAGCGTGTACTCTATTTTGAGCCATTTGTAAGTTATATTCCAAAAAACCACAGGTTACATAATCACAAAAAAATAGACATATCAGATTTAGATATTGATGATATGCTTTTACTTGAAGATGGCCACTGCTTTAGAGATGGTGTTATTAATCTCTGTAAAGCATTTAAAAACCAAACAGATGATCAATTTCAACTAGAAAGTGGCAGTATAGAAACGCTTATAAAACTTTCTAATGAAGGATTGGGCATGACTCTCTTACCTTATTTACATACTTTGGATATTAATGATAAAGAAAAAGAAAACCTGCATCATTTTAATGAACCCACACCTGCTAGAGAAGTGAGTATTATTTATCATAAAAGTGAATTAAAAATGCAAATTATAGAGGCATTACAAGATGTTATATCTGGTGTAATTAGAGGTGCCATTGCATTTCAAAATGTAGAAATTATTAGCCCATTAGCAAAATAAAATAATATAGATCTGTTATAAAAATAAAGAGCTTCCAATATGGAAGCTCTTTATTTTTATATACTCAAAAAAAGTATTTTACTTTTTTGCTGGTGCATTTAATTTTGAGCTCATTTCCATAGAAATAGCAGAGCGTTCATACTTCATTTTACCAGACATTGTCTCTATAACACAGCTTCCATCTTTATCATTTAGTTCTAAAACTTTACCATGTAGTCCACTTTTAGTAATGACTCTATCTCCTCTTTTTAGTTCGGCTGCAAATTTCTTTTCTTTTTTTGCACGTTTCATTTGTGGTGCAATCATAAAGAAATATACAACTACAAACATTAATATAAATGGCATAAATGCGCCTATTCCTCCTTCTCCCATCTTATTTTGCTTGAATTGTTGGTGTTAGTGTTGTCGGCTTCTTTGCCGCATTAGGGTCTGGCTTTACAAAAGCTGAAATCTTTACAATTTCAGTACCTTTTTCTGTATTAGCCGTAACCGTTATTGTTTTAGAAACTTTATTGGTACCACTTCCATTAAATTGAACAGAAAACTTACCTGCTTCTCCTGGTGCTAAAGGTTCTCTACTCCAATCTTGGGGTACGGTGCAACCACAAGTACTTTTAATATCTGTAATAACTAAAGGAGCATCTCCTGTGTTTTTATAATTAAAAACCGTGGTAACTTTTGTTTTAGCCTCTATTTCACCAAAATCATGTTCTTTTTTATCAAACTCAATTACTGGAAACTTAGACGAGCTTGCATCTCTTACTGCTGCTTCAGCGACATTCTTGTCATCAATTTTATTAGCTGCATTTTCTTTACAAGAAGTAAATGCGATTAAGCACAATGCACCTAATCCTAATATTATTTTTTTCATTGTTAAATTTTTTGTCATTAGTGATGTAAAAATAGTAATAATTTAATCTATTAAAAACTTTTATTAACTTCTTAACAGAAGATTACATGAGCCCTCTGCCTATTTTGTTTAATTTCCCTTCTGCATCGTATTCTTTAACCAATTTATCTAATATCCCATTTATAAATATGCTACTTTTTGGTGTAGAATATTCTTTGGCTATTTCTAAATATTCATTAATGGTTACTTTTACTGGTATAGACGAAAAGTTTTTTAATTCACTAATAGCCATTTGTAACAATACATAATCGACATTAGCAATACGGTCTGAGTCCCAATTTTTGGTTTTCTTTTCAATCTCCTTGTTTATTAACGATCTATTTAAAAGTGTTTTTTTGAACAAATCAATAGCAAACTTCTGATCATCTGAATCTTTATATAATTTAGGCGTAAAATAATTCTCAGACGAAGTCATTTTAACCTTTCTCAACAATTTTAAAATAGTCGTATTTACCGTGGGAAGGTCATCTAACCATGTTAGGTTTTTATCCTCTAAATACTCATAAAGTTTTTCGTTAGGAGCAATGATGTCCTTAAACACATCAACAATAAATTCTTTATCCTCTTTAAAGTCGGAAACCCTGGTTTGCATATAATCTTTATACAAATCACTTTTAGTAATTGCTCTAAAAATAATGTCTATATACTCGCCATCCAATTCCCAGTTAGTTATTTTATGGGAGTCTAATTGATCTTTCAATTGTAAATTCTCCCTTAAAGATTTAAGCAATTGGTTATTTACAAACTTTTTGTTGGGATCTTTGTCTTCTTTTGTAGCTAAATGCTTTTTTTGTTTTTTTTGTAAATCGTCTTCAGCCCTTTTTTGAACTTCAAGCAATAACGAGATTAATAAGAGGTACAAGTTGTACATATTATCTATACTAAATAATAAGAATTTCTGATCTTTAGTAAAATCGTCACTCTCTCCTCCTTTATAGGCATACAGAGTTTGCATTACTTTAACACGAATATGTCTTCTATTTAGCATAATTACAAAGAACTTAAATTAAAAAATATGAAAGTGTTTCATTGTTTTTTCCGCTGCAAAAATAATATTATTTTGAAAAGTAACTCCATATTTTCTTTTTATTATTTGAATAATATTTTAAACTATATTTAACAATTACCTGTAATACATACTTCTATTTTATTCTTATTAATACATTATATTTGCTCTCTTGATACAACAAGGTAAATGAAAGAATTACAACACCTAAATAAATACTTCTTAAAATATAAAACACACCTATTAATAGGTATGGTCATTACTGTTGTAGCTAGAATTTTTCTACTTTTTACGCCTCGTTATGTAAAACAGATTTTCATAGTCGTTGAAAAAGCTTTAGATGGGGTGATTACCGAAGAGGTTTTTAAAGCAGAGTTATTAGAAGCTATTCTTTATATTATTGGTGCTGCTATAATTGGAAGTATACTTACCTTTTTTATGCGCCAAACAATTATTAACGTATCACGTTATATTGAATTCGATCTAAAAAATGAAATTTACGATCAGTACCAAAAGCTTTCTTTAAACTTTTATAAAAAGAACAGAACAGGAGATTTAATGAATCGTATTACTGAAGATGTGGGTAGGGTGCGTATGTATGCAGGACCTGCCATCATGTATAGTATTAATACGTTTGCCCTGTTTGTTGTTGTTATTATTTATATGGTTAACGCCTCTCCAAAATTAACGTTATATACAGTTCTACCATTGCCCATCCTCTCTGTTATTATATATAAGCTTAGTAAGGAAATACACAAACGTAGTACTATCGTTCAAGAATACTTATCTAAACTTTCTACATTCACCCAAGAATCTTTTAGTGGTATCTCTGTAATTAAAGCTTATGGTATTGAAGCACAAACATCAATGAATTTTAATTCACTTGCTTCCGAAAGCAAAGAAAAACAAATAAGCTTAGCCAAGGTACAAGCTTGGTTTTTCCCTATGATGATTTTACTTATTGGCACAAGTAATTTATTAGTAATTTATATTGGTGGTATGCAATATATTAATGGTGAAATAGAAAGCATTGGTACTATAGCAGAGTTCATTATCTATGTAAATATGCTTACTTGGCCAGTAGCTACAGTAGGTTGGGTTACCTCAATTGTACAGCAGGCTGAAGCATCCCAAAAACGAATCAATGAATTTTTAAAAATTGAACCTGAAATTAAAAATACTATCGATACGAATACAGAAATTACTGGGGATATTCGTTTCAATAATGTTTCCTTCACTTATGATGATACAAATATTCAAGCTTTAAAAGATATTAGTTTTAGTATAAAAGCGGGAGAAACACTGGCTATTATTGGCAAAACAGGGTCTGGAAAATCTACAATTTTAGACTTGATTGGTAGACTTTACGATATTAACGAGGGGTCTATTATTATTAATGAAACACAAATAGACAAGCTTAATTTGAACAATTTAAGAGATAGCATTGGTTACGTACCTCAAGATGCTTTTTTATTCTCTGACTCCATAAAGAATAATATTAAGTTTGGAAAAGAGAATGCTACAGATGACGATGTTATTCAAGCAGCAAAAAATGCGCAAGTACACAAAAACATTGTTAAATTCAATAGTGGTTACGACACGGTATTAGGAGAACGTGGTATTACCCTTTCTGGAGGACAAAAGCAAAGAGTATCTATAGCAAGAGCCATTATAAAGTCTCCAAAAATACTACTTTTTGATGATTGTCTTTCTGCTGTTGATACGGAGACCGAAGAAAAAATATTGAAGAACCTTAATAAAATTTCAAAAGGCAAAACAACAATTATTGTTAGTCATAGAGTTTCTTCTGCCAAAAATGCCGATAAAATTATTGTATTGGATGATGGCGAAATTGTTCAAGAAGGGACACATGATACGCTTATAAATATAGATGGATACTACAAACACCTGTACTTAAAACAATTGAGCGAAACGGCTTCAAATGAATCTTGAACTAATTAAACCCCAATCTAATAGCTTTTCGTTCTTTTTTATTTAATGCAATAAATACAACATTTAAAAAAGAAACTTCCTAATTTGTTGGTTAGTATCGGTTTTTTTTAGATTTTTGGTAATCAATAACGATAACTAAACAAATTTCTATACACTATGAACAATAATGATATGATGGAGAGAGAAGAGATTTTTTCGAAAGTATTAAGAGCAGGGAGGCGTACCTACTTCTTTGATGTAAGGGCGACTAAAGCGGACGATTATTACTTAACTATTACTGAGAGTAAAAAGTTCACAAACGATGATGGATCATTTCACTACAAGAAGCACAAAATATATATTTACAAAGAAGACTTTTCTGAGTTTAAAGATATATTAGCAGAAATGACTGATTACATTATAGAAAAGAAAGGTGACGAAGTTATTAGCGAACGTCATCAAAAAGATTTTAAAAAGAGCTACGAAGTTGAAAATACAGAAGCATCATCAACTAATGATGACTCTCACAAATCTGCTGAAAGTTTTACTGATGTAGATTTCGATGACATATAAACTAAACTAAACAAATTGAGTCATCATGAAAACCGTAACAATATTGTTACGGTTTTTTTGTGTTTATTTCTTTAATCAGGCTACAGGCGTGCCATTTTTCACTTGGTTTTCTGGATTTAGAAGTATCACATTTTTACCATTTACCGCTCCCAACACCAAACATTCGCTCATAAATTTTGCAATTTGTTTTCTAGGAAAATTTACAACCGCCACTATTTGTCTTTTTAGTAAATCTTCTTTTTTATATAGTGTTGTAATCTGTGCAGACGATTTTTTGATTCCCAAATCCCCAAAATCGATAGTAAGTTGATATGCTGGGTTTCTTGCTTCAGGAAAATCATTAACTTCAATAATCGTTCCTATTCGCAAATCTACTTTTGTAAAATCTTCAAAAGTTATTGTATCGTTCATTTTTCAAAAATACAATTTGCTAAATAGATTTTGAAATTGATGAACAAAAAAAACAATTTCTGTAATCATTTTAAAGTTTAATTGGTATTAAATTACGAACTTTGAGAAAACTTATATTTTCATGGCTAGAACACCATCTAACATGCTTCCTTTAGGAACTCAGGCTCCTGTATTTAATTTATTTGATACAGTATCTGGCACGCATTTATCACTAACTCAATTAAAAGGTACTCAGGCTACTGTAATCATGTTTATATGTAATCATTGCCCTTTTGTTATTCATGTAAACCCTGAAATAGTTTCAATTGCAAAGTCATATTCAGAAAAAGGCATTCGCTTTATCGCTATTTCTAGCAACGATGTTATAAATTATCCACAGGACAGTCCTGAAAACATGACTATGCATGCAAAAAATGAAGGTTATCCGTTTCCTTATTTATATGACGAGACTCAAAATGTAGCAAAGGCTTATGATGCTGCGTGTACTCCCGATTTTTATGTTTTTGATGCCAATCTAAAACTAACTTACAGAGGACAATTGGACGACTCTCGCCCTGATAATGGTATTCCTGTTACTGGGAATGACTTAAAAAATGCTTTAGATTGTTTAATTGAAAATAAGGACAACACGGCTCAACAAAAACCCAGTATTGGCTGCAATATTAAATGGAAAAACAACTAAAAACGTAATTGCCAAAAACCAACATCAAGCCACTTATCAAATTTTTGTCCTACTTCTTTAAAATGTGCCACTTGCTTAAATCCAAATTTTTCATGAAGCTTAACACTTGCATCATTTGGCAGAGTTAAGCCCCCTAAAACAATGTGATAGTTTTGCTCCTTTAATTGAGATAATAATGCTTTATAAAGCTTAGTACCAACTTGTTTTCCTAGTACATCATGTTTTACATATACTGTTGATTCTACTGTGCATTTATACGCAGGTTTGGGACGCCATCTACTTCCGTATGCATATCCTAAGATTTCATTATGTTCTTCAAAAACAATAAACGGATAATCGGCACTTATACGTGTAATTTTATCTTTAAAGGTCTTCAGAGATAGAACCTCGTCATCAAAAGTAACTATAGAATTTAATACATAATAATTATAAATATCTAAAAGTGCTTCTGTATCGTTTAAGTTTAAAGGTCTAATCATAATTTATTTAAATCCAATGATTCCGTTTTAATAAACTCTCTATATGGGCATAATGGTGATTACTATGCCAAGCATAATTTCCAATGTTATAACTTAATAATACTTCTGATTTAGTTTCTGGGTGTATAAAAGACTTATTTAAATCATCTTGAGACAATGTTTTTAACAAATAAACAAGTTTAAAATGTATCGCCTTTATATGATTTATAGACATGTTTATTGGAGCTGTTTTAGAATCAACAAGCACTGCCCATCTATCTTCGAAATAAGCTTTTATAAGAGGTTTGTCCTCCGTTAATGCCCATTTAAATCTAGTATAACTATGATGATGACTATCGGATACATGATGCACCACCTGCCTTATGGTCCAACCATCAGGTCTGTACACGGTATCTAATTGATTGTCTGTTAAATTTTCAACAAGTTTTTCTAAACGGTTTGGAAAATGTTCTAAAATGGAAATCCAATTTTTAATATCTTGTTCAGTAACATGAGGCGGACATTCAAACTGCCCTATGGGATATTTAAGTGCTTCTAATTGTTGTTCTGTCATAAAACAAATATAAAAAATTGCTAATCAATATTTAATTAATCATCTCTTATTGGGTTTATTGCTGTAAACAAGGTCAGTAATTTTAAATTCCATAAAAAAAGCATCTAAATAATGTTAGATGCTTTTTTATATTTTACCCTTTCGGCTATACTCAGGGCAAGTAATTCATTAAATTATTCTCTGCTTATTTAACATCCATCAATTCAACATCAAAAATAAGCGTCGCATCTGGTGGTATAACACCGCCAGCTCCTCTACTTCCATATCCTAAATGGCTTGGTATTACAAAGCGTGCTTTATCACCTATTTTTAATAAACCAATACCTTCATCCCAACCAGGAATAACTTGACCAACACCTAATGGAAAATCAATTGGTTCGTTACGTTTATATGAAGAATCGAAAACAGTGCCATCTGCTAATTGTCCTTTATAATGAACCGATACCGTTTTACCTGTCTCTGCATTAGCGCCGCTACCTTCTTGAATTATTTGGTAACGTAATCCGCTCTCTGTTTTATTAAAACCAGTTGCTATTTTGTCCAATTCTGCTTCTGCTTCTTGTTTTGCTTCTGCCAATCTTTTTTCTCTAGACCCCTCGAAAGTTCTAAAAGCCTCCACAGCATTATAAGCTTCTGCATCCTTTCCTACACGAATAATTTCTAAACTATCAATAGAATCTCCTTGCGCTATAGCATCAACAACATTTTGCCCTTCTGTTACTTTACCAAAAACCGTATGATTATTATCTAACCATGGTGTTTCAATATGAGTAATAAAAAACTGGCTTCCATTAGTTCCTGGTCCTGCATTTGCCATAGATAAAACGCCTGGTCCATCATGTTTTAGATCTGGATGAAACTCATCATCAAATTGATAACCTGGATTTCCAGAACCTGAACCTTGTGGGCAGCCTCCCTGTATCATAAAGTCTGGAATAACTCTATGGAACTTTAATCCATCATAATATGGTGTTCCTTGAGGCTTTACTTTATTTTCAAGGTTACCTTCTGCTAAAGCTACAAAGTTACCTACTGTTCCTGGTGTTTTTTGATATTCTAAAGCAACAAGTATTTCTCCTTTAGTTGTATTAAATTTTGCGTATAAACCGTCTTGCATTGTTCTAATTTTTAAGAAAGTGCAAAGATAACTAGGTTTTACGAATTAAGAATTATGAATTATGATTTTTTAAGTTTTGATAGGGAATGAGTATTTAATACTATACTGATTTTTATTTGGAACTACTATGAGAGAAAATAATGATTTTTATTTATAGATAAGACAAAAAATCCTAAACGGGTATATTAAATCTTTGACTGAATACTGAAAACTGTAGCTGTAAACTAATTAGCAACTTCACTAATAAACTTAATACGGTACAAACGCAGCTCTTCATCATCATAATCACCATCAAACTCTTCAATAGCGGCATCTATATTATCAGATTCAGATTCCATAAAATACTCATGGATTTCTTCTTGTTGATCTTCATCCAAAACATCATCAATCCAGTAACTGATATTCAGCTTAGTCCCAGAATAGACTATAACTTCCATTTCTTTAATGAAATCTTCCATAGACATCCCTTTTGACGATGCAATATCATCTAAAGGTAATTTCCTGTCTATGTTTTGAATAATATACAACTTATTAGCTGAATTAGTCCCAGTTGATTTTACCACCAAATCGTCTGGACGAACAATATCATTTTCTTCAACATACCTAGATATTAATTCAACAAAATCTTTACCGTATTTTTTAGCTTTGCCTTCCCCAACACCATGAACATTTGATAGCTCTGTTAAGTTAACCGGGTATTTTAGAGCCATATCTTCTAGCGAAGGATCCTGAAAAATAACAAATGGAGGAACGCCAATCTTTTTTGCATTCTTTTTACGCAAATCTTTAAGCATGCCCATCAATATTTCATCTGCTACAGCACCACCACTTTTAGCAGCAGTAATAATAGTTCCATCCTCTTGTTCTCCTTCAAATATATGATCTTCGGTCATCATAAACGATGTCGGGCTCTTTATAAAAGACTTGCCTAATTCACTTAATTTTATAACACCATAAGTTTCAATATCCTTTCTAAGGAAACCCGCAACCAAAACCTGTCTCAATAAAGCCATCCAATATTTGTTGTCTTTACCTTTACCTTTTCCAAAAAACGGTTGTTCATTCGTTTTATGAGAATTGATTAAGGCATTCTCTTTACCAACGATAACATTTACCAAATCTTTAGATTTATATTTTTCGTTAGTTTTATCTATGGTTTCTAATAATACTATAGCATCTTCTTTAGCCTCATGTTTCTTTTTTGGATGCCTAACATTGTCATCCATATCACCACCTTCACCAGTTGCATTATCAAACTCTTCTCCAAAATAATGCAAAATAAATTTTCTTCTAGAAATCGATGTTTCTGCAAACGCAATCACCTCTTGTAATAATGCTTGCCCTATTTCCTGTTCTGCTACGGGCTTACCAGACATGAATTTTTCCAATTTTTCAATATCTTTATAAGCATAATATGCTAAACAATGGCCTTCGCCACCATCACGACCTGCCCTACCCGTTTCCTGATAATAGCTTTCTATACTCTTTGGAATATCATGATGAATTACAAAACGCACATCGGGTTTGTCTATTCCCATACCAAAAGCAATTGTAGCTACAACCACATCCACATCTTCCATCAAGAACTTATCTTGATAGCTAGATCTCGATTTTGCATCTAACCCAGCATGATATGGTACCGCTTTAATACCGTTTACTTGTAATACTTGAGCAAGTTCTTCAACACGTTTTCTACTTAAACAATATACAATACCTGATTTACCTTCATTCTGTTTTATAAATCGAATAATATCCGCATCTACGTTCTTTGTCTTTGGTCTAACCTCGTAATATAAATTGGGTCTGTTAAAAGAAGCTTTAAAGGTTTTCGCATTATTAATGCCCAAATTCTTTATAATATCTTCCTGAACTTTTGGTGTTGCCGTTGCTGTTAAGCCAATAATAGGAATACTATCTCCTATTCTGGCAATAATATGGCGCAGGTTTCTGTATTCTGGTCTAAAATCATGTCCCCATTCACTAATACAGTGTGCTTCATCAATCGCCATAAATGATATCTTGACAGAACGTAAAAACTCAACATTTTCCTCTTTAGTTAAAGATTCTGGTGCAACATATAGCAATTTTGTAACACCATTCACAATATCTTCTTTAACACGCTTTACTTCTGTTTTATTTAATGAAGAATTTAACACATGAGCAACACCTTCTTCATTAGAAATACCTCGAATGGCATCTACTTGATTTTTCATTAAAGCTATTAATGGTGATACCACAATAGCTGTACCTTCTTGCATCAACGCTGGCAATTGATAACACAACGACTTTCCGCCGCCTGTTGGCATAATTACAAACGTATGATTTTTTGATAAAACACTTTCGACAACATCTTCTTGCAAGCCCTTGAATTGGTTAAATCCAAAATATTTTTTAAGAGCTGAGTGCAAGTCACTTTTAGCTAATAACATGAATTATATAAAAATTTATTTACTATTATCACACACTAAAATATCAAAACTTCGCTTATTAATTTAATAGTGTATTTAGAGATCCCCTCAGTTTTTTTTTCGTTAGTTTTGTAACGAAAATCCAAATTACAACAAAATTTAATTTGATTACCATTAAAGATAAGAAAATCTTTAAAAGCATCAACTAAAAAGATATAAATTTTGAATAGTAAAAATTCAATTATACAAACCGCAAAACTAACTATTGAAGCGGAGAGTCGGGCAATTTCAAATTTGGCAGGCTTAATAACCGATGATTTTGCTGAGACTGTGCAACTTATTTACCACTCTAAAGGCCGTGTTATTATTACAGGAATTGGAAAAAGTGCCATTATTGCCAACAAAATTGTAGCTACATTAAATTCTACTGGAACACCAGCGGTTTTCATGCATGCGGCCGATGCTATTCATGGTGATTTAGGGCTTATTCTTAAAGATGATGTTGTTATTTGTATTTCTAAAAGCGGAAATACTCCTGAAATTAAAGTTTTAGTACCTCTAATAAAAAGTGCTAACAATAAAATGATTGCTATAACGGGAAATAAAGACTCCTTTTTAGGGCAACAAGCAGATTATATTCTAAACGCATATGTTGAAAAAGAAGCTTGCCCAAATAACTTAGCCCCCACTACAAGCACAACTGCCCAGTTGGTTGTTGGTGATGCTTTAGCTATCTGTTTATTAGAGTTGCGCGGCTTTTCTAGTAATGATTTTGCAAAATACCACCCTGGAGGCGCCTTAGGAAAAAAATTATATTTACGGGTTCAAGATATATCATCAGTAAACGAAAAACCTAAAGTGGTTCCAACAACAAACATAAAAGATATTATCATAGAGATTACTGAAAAAATGCTAGGTGTCACGGCTGTTGTCGAAAATGATAAAATTGCTGGTATTATTACAGATGGTGATTTACGTAGGATGCTAAGCAAAGTAGATGATTTCTCTTTGCTAACTGCTAAGGATATTATGAGTGCCAATCCAAAACGTATTAATGCCGAAGCCATGGCTGTAGAAGCTTTAGAAGTTATGGAAACAAACGGCATTTCCCAATTACTTGTCGAAGAGAATGGTAACTATGCCGGAGTGATTCATTTACACGACCTAATAAAAGAAGGTATTTTATAATGGCAAAAAAAGATATAAATGAGATGTCTTTTCTAGATCATCTCGAAGATTTAAGGTGGCATTTAATTAGAATCTGTTTAGCAGTAATCATAGTCGCTACTTTAGCGTTTATTTTTAGTCGTTTTATTTTCGACACTATTATTTTTGCTCCATTAGATATGAGTTTTCCAACTTATGATTTTTTATGCAAAACGGCAACCTTTATAAATTTAGATACCACTTTTTGTAATGACGAGGTTCCTCTAATCTTACAAAACAGAACCATGGCTGGGCAATTTTCGGCAGATATATGGACTGCTATTTTAGGAGGTTTCGTTATTTCTTTTCCATATGTTATTTATCAATTATGGAAATTTATTAGCCCAGGATTGCACTCTAATGAACGCAAACATTCCAGAGGTTTTATTGTTATTTCATCTTTCCTATTCTTTATAGGTGTATTATTTGGTTATTATATAGTAACACCTTTGTCAATTAACTTTTTAGCAAATTATAGTATTTCTGTAAAGGTTGACAACCAAATTGATATTAGTTCTTACATTGGTTTGGTTAGAGCTTCAGCCCTAGCTTCTGGCTTAATTTTCGAACTTCCTATCATTATTTACTTTTTAACCAAAATAGGACTAGTTACTCCAGAATTCTTAAAGAAATATAGAAAATATGCTCTGGTCATTGTATTAATTTTGTCTGCAATTATTACACCACCAGATATTGCCAGTCAGGTTATTGTAGCTATACCAATTATTATTCTGTACCAAATAAGTATTTATATTTCTAAAATTGTTATTAGAAATCAAAAAAGAAAAGAAAAACAACATGTCTGATATCGTTAACGAGTTTAATGCATATCGTTCTAAAATGAACGATAAAATTTTAGCAGATAACAATAAAGTAATAAAACGCATCTTTAACCTAGATACTAACGCTTATGCGGAAGGCGCTTTAGATGTTAAGACCAAAGAACTTTTAGGATTGGTAGCTTCTACTGTTTTACGTTGTGACGATTGTATAAAATACCACATGGAAACCAGCTATAAAATTGGTTTAAAAAAGGAAGAAGTGGTTGAAGCCTTAAGCATAGCCACATTAGTTGGAGGTACAATTGTTATTCCTCATTTACGTCGCGCCTATGAGTTTTGGGATGCCCTAGAAACTCAGAAATAAATAGATATTTGAAACAAAAACAACAAACAGGATAAAATTCAAACATCTGCTATAATAGTGTATATGATTTTACTATTTTTAGCGTTCAGTATATAACTTATGATTTTAAAAGCCGAAAATTTAATGAAGTCCTATAGTGGACGAAAAGTGGTTAAGGATGTTTCTCTGGAGGTAAACCAAGGTGAAATAGTTGGTCTTTTAGGACCTAATGGTGCTGGGAAAACTACATCTTTTTATATGATTGTTGGCTTAATAAAACCCAATGGGGGGCATATCTTTTTAGATAATACCGAAATTACTAAGTATCCTATGTACAAACGTGCTCAAAATGGTATTGGTTATTTAGCGCAAGAAGCCTCTGTTTTTAGAAAATTAAGTATTGAAGATAACATTTTAAGTGTTTTACAACTTACTAAGCTCAGCAAAAAGGAACAACAACATAAAATGGAATCGCTTATTGAAGAGTTTGGTTTGGGCCACATTCGTAAAAGTCGTGGCGATTTATTATCGGGAGGGGAACGTCGTCGTACTGAAATAGCCCGTGCCTTGGCAACCGATCCTAGTTTTATTTTATTAGACGAACCATTTGCTGGTGTAGATCCTGTGGCTGTTGAAGATATACAGCGTATTGTAGCACAACTCACCAAAAAAAATATTGGTATTTTAATTACCGATCACAATGTACAAGAAACATTAGCTATTACCGACAGAACATATTTAATGTTTGAAGGTAGTATTCTTAAAGCTGGTAAGCCTGAGGAACTTGCCAATGACGAAATGGTACGTAAGGTTTACTTAGGCCAAAACTTTGAACTTCGTAAAAAGAAAATTCGAGATTAGACGCTAAGCGTTATTTGATTTTTCCCACTTTCTCCACGTTGTTTATCATTCCTACCAAGAATTTTAAACTCTATATATAGGAACTACTTTCTGCATCTTATATATCTAAATATATAGAACACCTCTAATACAGGTCTTTTTTATATTTCATTTCTCCTTGCTTTACACTTCGCTTTAATTAATTTAAATACTAATTAACAGTAAAATAAACATATAAAAATAATTGTGTCCATAATTTAGATAGATTAAAATTTATTTATATCTTTATGATATCAAAATAATATCATTTTAAATCAAAATACAAATTATGAAAGAAGAAAAAATCATTACACCAGCTAATGGATATCTTATGTTATTCACTTTTTTTATTGTACTTATTGGTGGTATAGCTGCAATTGTTATAACAAAAAATCTCATTTTTATTAGCTTAATAATTATTGCGATTTTTATTGCACCTGGCTTTATAATGGTACAACCAAACAATTCTAGAGTGTTATTACTTTTTGGAAAATATGTTGGTACTATTAATACAAATGGTTTCTATTGGGTAATTCCTTTTTATACAAAAAAGAAAATATCCTTACGTGCTAGTAACTTTGATAGTGAACGTTTAAAAGTGAATGATAAACTTGGCAATCCCATTATGATTAGCACAATTTTAGTTTGGCGCGTTCAAGACACCTACAAAGCTGCTTTTGATGTAGATAATTATGAAAACTTTGTTCGAGTTCAAACTGATGCAGCTGTTCGTAAGCTAGCAAGTATGTATCCTTATGACAACTTTGCGGATGAAGGACATACTGAAGATATTACTTTACGGTCTAGTGTAAACGAAGTTAGTGAAGCCTTAGAAAAAGAAATACATGAGCGTCTATCTATAGCTGGTATTGAAGTACTAGAGGCTAGAATTGGCTATTTAGCTTATGCTCAAGAAATTGCCAATGCGATGCTAAAACGTCAACAAGCAACCGCTATAGTTGCCGCAAGACATAAAATTGTAGAAGGAGCCGTAAGTATGGTTGAAATGGCTCTTGAAGAATTAGGAAAGAAAAGTATTGTAGATTTAGATGAAGAACGTAAAGCTGCCATGGTTAGCAACCTTATGGTTATTCTTTGCGGTGATAAAGATGCTTCTCCCGTATTAAATACTGGTACTTTAAATCAATAAACAATACATTTGTATTTTAACTCGATATTTATAAATTGATAAATCAATTATTTAATTATTTTAATAAAAAAACTATGTCATTCCGAACGAAAAACGAGGAGGAATCTCATCTTCGTGGAGATACTCAAATTTATCTTGAGCGTAGTCGAAAGACTCATATTACGTTCAGTCGACATGACAAAGCACAATCTATAAGTAATATGATTACTATTTATCTATTAAAATTCACATCGAGTTCAAGATATTTTAAGTTTATCTACAAAATTAATACCTCAAATGGCTAAAAAGAAAGCTTTTGCATTACGAATAAATGAAGATATGCTGAAAGCTATTGAAAAATGGGCTGCGGATGAATTCCGCAGCACTAATGGTCAAATTGAATGGATGTTAAATGAAAGTTTAAAAAAGGCTAAACGCAATCCTAAAAATAAGGATTCAAAAGAAGGCAATTAAATGCCTTAACTTTCTTTGCCTGCTGTTTTCTACTTCTTCGAAAACTTCTTTTTTACAACTTTAAATAGCTTAACCACTAAAAGCGCTGCAAAACCTACCAACAAACCAACTATAAAATCTTTTATAAAAGAAGGTAACACCTCCAAGAAGTGATGAAAAAGTTCAATATTATGAACAAATATACCTCCTGCTACTAAAATTAGAGCAATAGTACCAATAATAGATAAACTTTTAATAACTACAGGAAGTGCTTTAACCAAAAAGTTTCCTATAAATTTAGAAATACTTTTTTCTTTACTGCTAAAACGAATAAGTCTGTAACCTAAATCGTCCATTCTAACAATAAGTGCCACTATCCCATAAACTCCTACAGTTGCTATTAAAGCAACAATACTAACAACCAATATTTGAAATAAAATAGGTTTTCCTAAAACAGTACCTAAGGCTATAATTACGATCTCAACCGATAAAATAAAATCGGTAAAAATAGCCGATTTTATTTTCTTTTTTTCAGCAATCGCCTGTTCTTCCTTTGACATTTCTGAATTATCAGCCCCGGCTTTAGCATGCTTATGTGGTACAAAAAACTCATATATTTTCTCTGCACCCTCAAAAGCCAAATAAACACCTCCTAAAACTAACGACAGCGTAACGGCCCAGGGAGCAAAAGCACTTAATAAAAAGGCAATAGGTAAAATAATCAATTTGTTAAGCGCAGAACCTTTTGTAATCGCCCATAAAACTGGCAACTCTCTTGAAGAGACAAACCCTGTTGCTTTTTCGGCGTTTACCGCTAAATCATCACCTAAAATACCAGCTGTTTTTTTTGTAGTAATCTTACTCATTACTACCACATCGTCCATTAAAGCTGCTATATCATCTAATAGTGCAAAAAATCCTGAAGCCATTCTTAATTATTTGGATGTTAAATTGTCTATTAAAGACATGATTATATAAAGTAAAATAATGAGAGGTATCGCAACAAACTGTAACACAATTAGTAGAACAATACAAAGTATTATAAAAATATATCGTGTAGCATTTGTTTTAAAATCCCAATCTTTAAACTTTAGTGCAAATAGTTTTATGTTTGAATTTAGTAGATAACAACTTAAAAGTGTTATTCCTATTAAAAACCATTTATTAAGGATAACGGCATTAATAAAATCGTTATTCTGAAATTCCATTATTAACGGCAAAGACACTATCAATAGTGTATTTGCTGGCGTAGGCAAGCCTTTAAAGAAACTTTGTTGTTCAGTATCTATATTAAAATTTGCTAAACGATAAGCCGAAGCCAATGTTATGAACAGTCCTAAAAGAGGCAGCATAGGCAAATTAAAATCTAGCCAATCTGTAGTTGAAGACCAATCACCACCCTCCTTAGAAGTGTTAACCGTTAATGATAACAACTTATACATAACAATACCAGGAACGACCCCACTGGTTACCATATCTGCAAGCGAATCCAACTGTAAACCTAATTCACTTTGAACATTTAGCTTTCTGGCAGCGAAACCATCAAAAAAGTCAAAAAACACGCCTAAGAAAACAAATAAAGAAGCTGCAATAAAATTATTATCCATAACAAGAATAACCGCAATGCTTCCACATAATAAGTTTAAAAGCGTAAGCACATTAGGAATATGTTGTTTCATATATTTTTTACTGTTAATTATATGTTTGTCTCTCCGACAGCAGGTACAATCACTAAGTATTCATTAAGATATTATCCCCTTTAGCGATTTCATATTTTGAAAATTGTTTTTGTAAAAATAACAAACAATTATTGTGCAAAACAAGTATTAAACAATATCTATTATAATTTCAAGTTTAATAGATTGATAAATTATACTCATTTACTTGCCGTTTTTTTATTTAGTTATACCCTAATTAATTCGTATAGCATAAGTTATTGAAGTAATAAGCAATTAAATAATAATGAAAAATGGACAAGTTTAAATCTGATATTTTATGATTAAATTGGTATTATGTGCATCTTTGTAAAAAAATTGCGATTGAAGAATTACATAACCGTGTTGTTTTGTACACTATCTGTATCAATATTTAGTCAGACTGTTAGAAAATATTCTAATGAGTTTATGAATATTGGTGTGGACGCTGCGGCTTTGGGTATGAGTAGTGCTGTAACATCTCATTCTGCCGATGTTAATTCTGGCTACTGGAATCCAGCTGGTTTATTAAAACTTGAAGACAATCAATTAGCTTTAATGCATTCTAGTTACTTTGCCAATATTGCTAATTACGATTATGCCGCTTTTGCCATGCCTTTAGACAAACAAAGTGCTATGGGGATATCTTTAATTCGCTTTGCTGTTGATGATATTTTAAACACAACTCAACTTATAGATGAGCAGGGAAATATTAATTACGATAGGATTAGTTTATTTTCTACTGCAGATTACGGGTTAACATTTTCTTACGCAAGACAGCTTCCTATACAAGGTTTAAATTATGGTGTAAATGCTAAAGTAATACGACGTATTATTGGTGATTTTGCTTCCTCGTGGGGTTTTGGTTTAGATTTAGGCGTTCAGTTTGAAACGGATAACAACTGGAAATTTGGCGTTATGGCTCGTGATATTTCAACCACTTTTAACGCTTGGGCTATTGATGAAAATGAATTTGCTAAAATTCAAAATGCAGTAGCTGGACAAAATCAAGAATTACCAGAAACAACTGAAATTACCATTCCGAAATTACAAATTGGAATTTCAAAGCTTATCGATTTTAATTTTGACTATACACTGTTAACAGCTGTGAATTTAAATGTTCGATTTGAAGAAAACAATGATATTATTTCATCGTCTTTTGCTAGTATAAACCCTGCCTTAGGTTTCGAATTCGGCTATATAGATATGGTCTATTTACGTGCGGGTATGGGGAATTTTCAAAATGAGAAACAATTCGATAATACCGAACAGCTAAGCTTTCAACCTAGTTTTGGTGTTGGTTTTAAATACAACGGCGTTCAAATAGATTATGCTTTTACCGATATTGGAGACCAAAGTGTCGCTTTATATTCAAATGTATTTTCTTTAAAACTCGATTTTAGTATCTTTAGATAATATTTATTTAGATGTACAAAACACTACTCTTTTTATTCCTTTTTTTATTTGTTGAAACTAGCCCCGCTCAAGAGAATATATTATCTCCAGAAGCAGAAATTAGTGTGTTAACTATTGCTCCAGGGGCATCTTTAAATGACGCTTTTGGGCATAATGCTTTCAGAGTAAAAGATCCATTAAATAATCTGGACAAAACATTTGATTATGGACGCTTTGATTTCGAAGCTCCAAATTTTTATTTAAATTTTGCCAGAGGAAAATTAAACTATTCATTAGGCACAAGTAATTACTATGATTTTTTAAGTTTTTATGTTAGACAAAATAGAACTGTTAAAGAACAAGTCATAAACCTTTCGTACGAAGAAAAACAAAAACTTTATGACTTTTTAATTAACAATTACAAGCCAGAAAACAGAGGTTATTTATACGATTTCTTTTTTGATAATTGCGCTACAAAAATAAAGGATGTTGCTAATATTAGTTTAAACAACACTATAAACTTTAATACTCCCAAAGAGTATAAAGAAGCTACTTTTAGAACTTTAATTCAAAATAACCTTAATAGAAACTCTTGGGGAAGTTTAGGTATAGATATTTGTTTAGGCTCAGTAATAGACAAAAATACTACTGCCGAAGAGCATATGTTTTTACCCGAAAACATCTATAAGTTTTTTGATAATGCATTAATTAAAAATAGCGAGAAACAGTTAGTTAAAGAAAGTCGCGTTTTATATGCTCAAAAGGAAATACTTAAATCAAATACCTTTTTTACAAGTCCACTATTTATCTTAGGAATTATTGGAGTTTTAATTCTTTTTATTACGTATCAAGATTCCCAAAAGAAAAAGCAAAGTGTTTGGTTAGATACTTTCATTTTTAGCATTACGGGAATTATAGGTGTCTTACTGCTATTGCTTTGGTTTGCAACAGATCATAAAGGCACACATCAGAATTATAACTTACTTTGGGCCTGTGCGCTCAACATTTTTATTATCCAACAGCTATTTAGAAAAAAAGTAAGCACTTGGTTTATTAAATATTTGAAGTTTTTAATAATTCTATTATGCTTATTGACATTGCATTGGATTATTGGCATACAAGTATTTGCTATTGGATTAATACCCCTATTAATAGCTTTGTTATTTAGGTACCTTTATTTAATTTCTTACTACAATAACGGATAGTTTTATTATTTCAAACTATTTATTTACATCAACCTTAAGATAAAGTTAAAGACCATATACTGCAACTGTAAACGGAATTACTGTCCTCTAAAGAAAATCATGGTGCTAATAGTCTTAATCAAAATATTTATATCTAGAAAAAAGCTTTTATGCTTAATATAATATAAATCATATTGTAACTTCAATAAACTATCGTCAACAGAAGCCCCGTATCTGGTTTTAACCTGAGCCCAACCAGTAAGACCAGGCTTAACAATATGTCGTGTCTCGTAAAAAGGTAACATTTGCGATAGTTCTTTAACAAAAAATGGACGTTCTGGCCTAGGGCCAATCAAACTCATATCCCCTCTTAATATGTTAATAAATTGAGGCATTTCATCCAGTCTAGAATGTCTTAAAAACTTACCAAAAAGTGTGATTCTTGTATCGCCTTTCTTGGCCCAAACTGCCCCTGTTTTTTCGGCATTCTTAATCATGGTTCTATACTTCAATATATTAAAAGGTTTTCCATTTTTTCCTATTCTTTCTTGAGAATAAAAAAGAGGCCCACGATTAGCTATAATATTTCCTAATAAAATAATTGGTAAAAATATGAAGCCCATAACAATTCCAATTATAGAAATAAGAATATCAAAAAATCGACGGAAAAATAAGTATAATTTATTTTGATTACTCCTACTAAATGGAAAGTATTTGTAAAAATCTTTTCCTACAAACTGCACAGGTATGCGCTGGGCCAACTCTTCATATACTTGTGTATACTCTTTTATTGAAAACCCTTCCTCTAAAAGTGAAATAAGCGAATAATAAATTTCTGAAGTAATAGATTCTGAATTATAACTAGCTATAACAATTTCAGATATATTTTCATCCTTAATTACCTGACGTATTTCATTTGGTTTATACTCTGCAATAGCATTAAACCTGACGGCTTCAAAACTATTTAATTCACAATTAATAAAACCAGCAATTTTATAATTAGGATCTGAATTATTAAAAGCTTCGACTATAGTCTCAATATTAGAAGTTTCTCCAATAATTAATACTTTTTTATAAAACCTTGGGGATACAATAAAGTTTGTATACGCTAACCTCCAAATAAATAAAGCAAACAGAATTGCAAAATAAAAGTAGAGTATTTGCAAACGGTTATCGGGTAATATAGGTGTGAAAAAAGGTGTTAAGAAGTAAAACAAAACTGTAATTGAAACTGTAAAAACAAGGCTAGCAGAAATTTTTTCAATTTTGCTAGATTTTTGTAAATCATAAAGCTCAAAAATAGTTCCAAAAATAGAAACATATAAAACAAGGATAAAAACCCAGGTCCAATTTTCCTTAGTTATAGTAAAATAATCAAAATCAAATGTGTTACTAACAAAATATAGCACAACCAATATTGAAATGATATCGAAAATGCGTAGCAGCACTTTACGTTCGGAAATGTTAAAATGAATGCTTCGGTTAGACATCTTTACTAATAAAAAGAGGGATTATAAAGATAATAAGTATATTCAACAAAGCTAAATTATTTTAAGACTTTATACCATTGTTTTTTAACAATATTCCAATCTAACTGTTCTACAAACTTTCGGGCATTCGTAGCAACAACATTTAAATCTCTGGGATTATCTAATACCTTCCGAATCACTTCAATAAATACTTCTGCTGAATTTGGTTCTACTAAAACACCTGTAAGCCCATCTTCTATTAAAAAAGGCATACCTCCAACATTAGTAGAGACAACTGGTAAACCCAAAGCCATAGCTTCAATAACACTAACGGGCATATTATCAAAATTAGTGGTATTAATAAAAACGTTATAGCTTTTTGATAGTTCTATCCATTCTTGTTTTGATAATTTTCCAGAAAAAGTCACTTCTATCCCTAACTTATTTGCATAATCAATAGCTTCCTGCATACTACCATCATTATCTGGCCCCACCATACAGAGTTCTGCATCTATACTAATATCTTTTAAGCCTTTTAAAAGCTCAATAGCCAATAATGGGTTATATATTTTTGAAAACGAACGCACCCATAACAGCTTTACTTTATCAAAAAGTCTTTCTTGAAACACATAATTGTCAAGTTCTATTGAATTTGGAATACAAATTATATTATGGTACCCCAAAGCTTTAAAATTTGAATGAATATACTCCGATGGAGCTATATTTTTATGAGCATAATTGAATATTGCCTTAGCTAGCCTTGGAGATCTTTTTAACCGATCTGGTAAATTTCCTCCACGTAAAATGGGTATGTATTTTAATTTAAAAAATCGACACAGTTGACTTACAACCAATGCATAATAAAAATTAACTGTACTATAAGTGTCTATTAACACAAAATCGGTTTGATTTCTAAATTTAACAACATGATATATCATATCGAACATCCTAAGTAATTTATTGGATTTACTCGAAGATGCTTTAACAGTAAACCCTTCAATCTCTAATAACTTACCTAAAGTTTCAATCGAGGTTTTATTTTTACCCTTATTTGATAATTTGTTTCCTATGTAAAGGAGGTCTGCCATATTGTACATTTAATAAACAAAGTCCATAAATAAAAGCTGGAGCTGCAATTCTCATAGACGAATGATTTATTGTTAAAAACCAGAAAAAGTAAAATGAATAAAAGTATATATTTCTTCTATTTTGAAATCTAAAAAGAAGTGGTATAATTAACAGTATAAAAAAAGCTATTACTCCAAAAATACCATGTTCTCCTACAATTCTACTCATTTCGTTATGAGATGCTGCTTTAATACCCTCTTTTTTAAATCTTAATTCTTTAAGCTTTCCTACCCCCACTCCAAAAAATGGGTTTTCAAAAAATTCATTGAGTTCGTTAGTCAATAAAACTGCTCTTCCTGTTGTGACATCATTCTTGGTTCGACCTAATGCATCTTGATTACTATAACGTTTATCAATTAAGCCTTCAGTACTTATAGAACTAAAAAACCAAGTCAACAACATACCAATTCCAAAAATAAACAAAGAAAAAATTACTTTAGATTTAAGCTTATTATTAGCCTTTATGTAAAAAATCACAATAAATATTAAAATAATAATGATTGCAACTAACACACCTCCTCTACTAAAAGTTATTATAGTTCGATACGCCATTAATATTAAAATAGAAATATTTATAACCTTTAAAAACATAGGTTTTGATTGAAAAAACAATCTACCAGTCAATAGAAAAACACCTAAACCCAAAACAGTAGATACCTGATTTGGACCAAATCCTCCAGATGCTTCAAAATTAGATTGAGTTCCTGATAAAATATCTTTGATACTAGGGCTATAAAAAAACAAGTATACAGTAATCGATATTAGAGGAAGTAAGGCTGCCAACAATATACTCTGTAGGCTTTTCATATGTATTCTTCTATTATAGCAATATAAAGAGACTACACCTAAACATACAGGGCCACTTAAATTAAATGTAATAGCTGTTCGTACATTAGTATCGTAATCAAGCGTAAAAAGTCCAACAATAATCCCTGGAATTAGTATTAATAAATAGATAATATATACATAAGACTTTTTTCCAACATTATCACCTAAAAGCAAGCCCATTACAATAAAAAGTATAACTAAATACTTTGATGATTCATAAAAAAAATTACCACCTGTCATTCTTAAAAAAACCTCAGAACCTGCAACATAAGCACAAGAAATCAATATATATATTGGCCTTTTAGCGTATGAAACCTGTAAAATTTTAAACAATGAAATACCTACAATAGCTAGAAAATAGAAGCTTGACAATGGTTTAAAAATGAAAATACCAAAGCCTATACTAGCATGTAATAAAACAAGATTAATATAATTATTAAAAATATTACTTCTCATAAATTGAAATCAAAGCCTTTATGTTATTTCTTGCGTTATAATTTGTTGTGACATGTTTATACAACATTTCCCCATGACCTTTTCTTAAATCATAATTATTAATATAATTTAATAAGGCTTTTGAAAATTCCTGAATATTGCCCTCAACTAAAGTTCCTTCACTTTCATTCCTTATAATATGATTACAAAATCCCACATTTGTTGCAATAACAGGTAATTTTGTCAATCCATATTCTAATAAAGTTAAAGGAAAACCTTCAGAAGATGATGTCAATACTCCAATATCGCTTTGACTTAAAACATACTGAATATCTTCTATTTGCCCATAGAAAAAGACATTCTTCAAATTATGTGTTTTTATGTAGGTTTTTAATTCGTTGGAATAAGCATCACAAAAATCTTTACCTATCAGATGTAAGCTCCATTCATCAATCGATTTACTCACTTCTTTAAATGCTTGAAGTAAAAATATGTGATTCTTTGGGTGCCTAAGATTAGCGACACAAATTAATCGCTTTCCTGCTATGCCTTCCAAATGTGTAACCTGTTTTTCTCCTTTTTTCAAAACCGAAAAGTTAGGTAAATAATACACCTTGTTACAATGTGTATTTATCCTAGCCCAGTTTTTTAGGTCATTATTGACTGCTATTATTTTTGAAAAAAAATATGAACAATATATTAATGCTCGATTCTTCGATTTATTAGAAAGCACTCTATTACCGTTATGATCATGCCAAATTACTGATATATTTCGATTTATTAATTTTAAAAGAAAAGCAAAAAAGTAAGACGTAGTATGTGCATGCACTATGTCGATCTGGTTCTTTTTTATAAAACTGTTTAACTTATTTACTGCCTTGAAGTCAAAAGTCTTTTTTTTATTCAAAAATAAATAGCCTACCTCGTGCTTTATATCTTGTTTTAAAGAACCTTCTTTTCTAGAGACACCAATGTACGAACCTTCAATTTCATCAACCAAGCAGTTGGCATAATTAACCGCTGTACGCTCGGCGCCTCCAATTTGTAAAGAATCTATTAATTGAAGTACCCGCATACTATTCCAGTAATTTAACGATTTCTGTTTCAAATGTCTCTAAAGTATAATTTTGAGCCCATTCACAAGCTAACAACGACATACTTCTAAGTTTATCTTTATTTTGTAAACCTTCTTTAATCATACTGGAAGCTGCCTCAATTTCAGGATCTATTAACAAACCTCTTTTTCCAAAACCTAACATATATGGAATACAAGATATTTTTGTAGCGATTGGAATCGTACCAAAAAACATAGCCTCCGCAATAGCTTTAGGCCAACCTTCAGATTTAGAAGGTAATATTAAAAAATGAGCTGTTCTTAGAGCTTCTTGAATAACTCCTAACTTTTGGCCTCCTTCTATTTGAACATTTTTTTTCAAATCATTTTCCTCAACGTAAGCATTTAGTTTATTCATTAATACACCTTCTCCAAATAGTTTTAACTGAACCTCGACCCCTGCTCTCTTTAAAGCCTCAATAATCTTGATTGCTAAAAAAGGTTTTTTACCTTCTACTAAACTACCAATAAAAAGGAACTCTAGCCTGATATTATAATTCCTTTCTATGGGTTTGAGCCTATCCTTATCTTTAAAAGTTGCCGTAAAAAATGGTTTAATATTTTTGGATTGTTCTTTCCATTGACCATATACCAAAACCTTAATATTTCTACTCAAGAATGTATTTCTGATAATTGATTTCTGAAAACGATAACTAAGTGGTTGCCTACTATTGGGATCCCAATTTCCAGCATACTTAACAGTTTTAGTTTTACTAGGAAAAAAAACCTGTATCACACTACCTAATAAACCAATATTTCCCGGACATCTTAAATGAACATGATCTGCTCTTACAATTGATCTGCATATTTTAACAAAGATATAAGGTATTTTAACTATTGATATTAAACTTTTTTTTAGATTGGTAAATGCAATTGACGGAATTTTATTAAAAACAATATCAGTCCTATCATATTTTTTATCCAAATTAGTTATTTTTTCCTGAACTAACGGGGCTATCACCTCGACTTCACCGACATTTTTCAACCATAAATTCATTTCTCGAATATACGGTTCATAAGCTAAAAGTGCTGTACCTTGTACTTTGTGTGGGGTATGCGAAATTATTAAAAATCTCATGATTGTATTTTCGGCTTATTAAAAATTAATGAAAGCCAACCAGCACATCGACCTATACTTTCGGTAAATGCTTCCTGTTTTTTATTCGTATTTAATACGTTAGTGAATCGAATACAGGTTAACAAAAAGGAGGTTACATTCCATTTTACTTTAGCCTTAAAGTCAGGCCTGGGATATTTAATACGCCAAACGTACCACCCGTTCCGAATAACCATTTTCCCATATTTGTATTTGTTCGGGCGTCCAGAAGCATCATGATAATGAAATAATTGTGCTTTTGTATTAACATATAGTTTTCCTTTTTTCGCTAAACGAAGTGAAAAATCAACATCTTCATACAACCCATAACCTACAAAATATTCTGAAAACCTCATACTCTCAAAAATATTCTTTCTAAATGAAGAAGCTCCTCCCATAATTTGTTCTACTTCATAAATTTCACCTGATGGTGGTAAAAACCCAACACTTCGTCCGTGAGAAAAATCTGGTAAAAATCCTGGGAGCTCGTTACTATCTAACCCAAGTTTTTTCCTAAGAATAAATCTGCTCCCGTCTTTTCGCTTATAGCTATCGAACGCAAATTCATTTATTAAAGGTTTATAGTTAGAAGTTACTTTTTCCCATTTTGTATTATTCTTTATATACCCGCCAACGGCTAAGGCTTCAGGATGTTTATTGTATGTTTTTAAGAGTTCTTCGAAATAGTTTGGTTCCAATACAATATCATCATCTAAAAAACAGATTATTTCTGATGTTTTACTTACCAAATTTATGCCATAGTTTCTTTGTTTTGTGAGACCTCTATGTTGATTGAGAACCATGTAATACTTTAAATTTTCAAATATCTCTTCCTTCAACATATTTTCAGTCTCTTTGTTATGAGAAGCGTCTATAATCAGTATTTCTGGAGGATAATGAGTTTGCGTTTTTACAGAATTAAGTAATTTTAGCAAAGGCTCTGGTCTCATATAAGTACATACTATTAACGAAAATCTCATAACTTTTTAAAACTTAACAAATTTCTGATTGTGTTAAAATCACTTAAAACCAAATAACAATATCATACATTCCAAAAATATAAAGATAATTTTCATTCGTCCTTTTTAATTAGGTTTATATCTTCAATTAAAATTTTTGTAAACGTCCTTGCTCCATCAATATTTAAATGTCCGCAATTAAAAAAAAACTCCTCTCGATCGTCAAAAATACTAACATAATCTAATATTGAGGGTATTGATAATTTTAAAGTTTTTAACTGATCTCTATTTTCAATGTACTTACAAAATGGAGCTGTAAAAAGTATCAGTTTTGATCTGGTTCTTTCTGTTATTTTCTTTATACCTTCAAGATCATGATTTATATTATTAAATCGTTTTGGTAATTTTCCTGAAATTTCTAAACTATGTCCTTTTTTAGGATTAAACCCAAAATTAATTTCTCTTTTAGGTTTTTTGTTAATTAGAGCTGTAAAAAACTGTCTAAACCCAACAACTTTATCATATTTCATATAACGATAAAAAGGTATATAACTATAGTAAAAGTTATCTTTATCTTTCTTTAATTCATTTTTAACCAAAGGATTGTTTAAAAATGGTACCAAGTTAGCTTTAAAGTTTTTTGAAAGTCCCTTTTTATTAAAACTATAGTCAATTTGTAATATAACAGTATCAATAGTAATTCCTTTAGATTCAGCAAGTGCTAATAGAATTAGCATATCTCCTATAGTTCCTCCAGATATACCTAAATTGACACATGATTTACCTGTTAATTTTTCAACCAGTTCACAATCAATATGGTTTTCTGTTCTTGAAGATCCAAGAAAAGCCAAATCATAATGTCCCTTTTTTAGTTGAAGTATTTTGTGAATTTTATTTTTTGGTGCGTTATTCCTAAATGTGTATGAGTATAATGCATCACATATATACATTATCAAGATAGTAACTATAATAATTTTAAATATGTAAATAAAAAATTGCTTCATCTAAAATTGAAAATAAATAAATTCTTGGTGATCAGAATACACTCCTAGTGTTAAAATCATAAATAAAACAAATAGCATCTTAAGTCGTTTAAACCTCCCTGAAAAAGGATGTTCATAATATCTATTGAACCACTCTAACAAAATAAAAACACTTATAAGTAGTAACATTTCAACACTATACCCTTCTAAACTTAAATATTGGATATTAAAATGCAAATTTGTGAATAATCTTTTGAGATAACTAAATGCTAAAGATAAATTATCTGCTCTAAAAAACACCCACGCTAATGTTACTATAATAAAAGTAATTATTATGTGAATCAGCTCTCGAAATGCAGGTAGTATTCTATGTTCTGAAATCTGGTTAATATTGTTTCTATGTCTATTCATTAATAACAACGGTATAAAAAAAGTTGCGTGCAAAGCTCCCCAAACAATAAATGTCCAGTTCGCACCATGCCAAAACCCACTTACCAAAAAAATGATAAAGACGTTCCTAATTTGTTTTTCCTTATTCACTCGAGAACCTCCCAAAGGAATATAAATATAATCTCTAAACCAAGTAGATAAGGAAATATGCCACCTTCTCCAAAATTCCGCAACATCTCTGGAGAAATAAGGGTAATTAAAGTTTTTCATTAATTCGAAACCAAAAAGCCTTGCCGTACCAATAGCAATATCACTATAACCAGAAAAATCGCCATAAATCTGAAATGCAAAATATACAGCTCCAATAATGAGCGTTAATGAATTTAATTCCTCATAGTTCTCAAAAATTGTATTTACGTAGATAGCACAACTATCTGCTATTACTAACTTTTTAAACAAACCCCAAATAATTAAATGTATTCCAGATTTTGCTTTATCTAAATTAAAAACTCTTTTTCTAAAAAATTGAGGTAATAAATTGGTTGCTCTTTCTATTGGGCCAGCAACCAATTGCGGAAAGAACGATACAAAAGCTGCAAAATTCACAAAGTTTTTTGTGGGTTTTAATTTGTAACGGTAAACATCTATCGTATAACTAAGTGTTTGGAAAGTATAAAAAGAAATTCCTACTGGAAGAATAATTTTCAACGACCACGGTTGTATCGTTATACCTATAATTTCCCACATCTGTATCCAACTATCAATAAAAAAATTATAATATTTAAAAAAGCCTAAAACACCTATATTAAATACTAAACTTAAAACTAACAGCTGTTTTCTTTTTCTTTTTATATCTGTTTTACTTATTGCCAAACCTATAAAATAATCTAAAATAGTACTTAATGCTATAAGAGTCAGAAAACGATAATCCCACCAACCATAAAAAAAATAACTGGCTGCTAATAAAAGTATATTCTGTGCTTTTAAATTTCTTTTTAACAAAAACCAATAAAATATAAATATTGATGGGAGAAATAATAAAAAAGCAATGGAATTAAAAAACATATTTAGGTTCTTTCGTCTTTTTAATAATTAATGATTGTATCTATTTTCTTCATTTATATGGTTAGCTACAATCTCAGTAGGTTATTTGTCAATAATAAAACTATTTAGGAAAGTTTCGGAGCATTTGGAATATGTTTCTAAAAGGTCTACCAAATAATACGGTTCTTAAACAATATGATCACCTATAAAAACAGCTTACTTATGATGTTTGATTCAATAAATTCATTCTATAATAACTTATTTAGTTCTAACACCCAACTTCATTAAGTTTTTAGCATAAAAAATTGACTTTCTATATTGTAACATACGATAAGGTAATTTTATCAATCTAAAAAGGAAATATAATTTTGAACCTTTAAACAAATACCTAATGAAATATTTATATTTATATTCTTTTCGCTGTGCCTCTGAAAACTGCTTATACAACTGATACATAATGGTTGGACTAGGCTTTGGTGTTATGGTTTTAACAGGAACATTTAATTCCCAAGGTTGGGCTTTCCGTTTCTTCCCAATAATTTTAGCCTGTGTTCCCCAAAATCGGTATCCTCCTTGAGGAGGTTTTAAATGTAAATTTGCTGCAAACGGATTATGTAATACAGGTACTCCTATTTTTGTGAGTGAAATACCAAAGTCACTATCTTCTCCATAACCACCATCATAGTTAACATCATTCCCTTTTAATACCTCAACATATTCTCTTTTTACGCAAGAATTTGCATTAGAAAAGGATTGAGTCACACCGACCTTCCATCTAATCTCATCTATCTCCTTCAATTTAACACTTAGATCTTCTAAGGTCTGATGCTCATTATCTGCTCTGAGGTCAAGCCCATTGCAAGCACCCGCATTATACGTTTGAAGTAATCTAATATGGCTTTCAATGAAATTAGAGGGAATTCTAATATCATCATCTCCGAAAATGATATAGTCTCCTTTACACATATTTATGGCTTCATTTCTAGCCCTACAACTTCCTTTTGTGGTTTGCCATTTAAAAATAACTTCGAACGGATATTGCTCTTTCTTGTATAAAGATTCATTTCGCTTACCTATTGGTGTTGCATCGACTACAATTACTTGGCTCACTGGATACGATTGATTTCTCAGGTCTTCCAGTAATCTCAGAGTATAATCTTGCCGCAACATGGTTGGTATTATATAGCTAACCTTAGGACTTCCTTTGATAGTACTCAAATCTCTTGGAGTAATTAATAACTTCTTTTCTCTTTTTTTATATTTCTTAAAAGCAAAATTGAAGGCCTTTAACTCTTTGTATTTCCAAAAACCTTTACGCCATAACATATACAGTGTCTGAGCTGTTCTAAAATTCTTTCGATAAAATATATACCTATCTACTGTAGAAATAGTTAGAGGCTCTTGTTTGTCATTTGAAAAAAGCCCCTTCACATAAAGTGGTATGGCTCCGTTATTCCTCAAGGCATTGTATGCAAAATCCAATGCTCCCATATAAATATTATGGTAATCATCATCAAAGCCATTTAAAGACTCCCAAACAGACTTTCTTATGGCAAAGCTATTGGGGTTTAATCGCCAACTCACACAGGTATCTAAATTATCGAAATCATGACCGTACCAAAAAAAGACGGCTGTTTGATACAAAATATCAGGAAATACATTTTTAAGCCCTTGTTCAAAAGAGCTATGCCACATATCACCTAAACCATTGACTAGGTTGTTTAATACATCAAAATTAGGTTGTCCACTATAAAGAAGTTCAATCCCATCAGGAGTTGTGTATGGTTTTAATATCATTTACGAAAGTTGGTAAGTTTTTTATATAATTCTATATTTTGTTGAGCTATAATACTGGCTTCAAACTTTTCCTGAATTAATGCTCTTGCATTTTTTCCGAAAGTATGCGCCAGTTCTTTATCGTCTAATAACCGCTTCATTTTTCTAGCATAAAGTTCATGATCTTTGGGGTTTACAGTATAACCTGTCTTGTTATTTACCATAATTTCGCTTGACCAACCAATGTTTGAAGTTACTAGTGCTTTTTCCATAGCCATAGCCTCCAACCAAGTCATAGGAAATGCTTCTGCAAAACTAGGAAGTGTTACTAAACTGGCTTTATTAATTATTTGAACCACTTCGTTATAAGGAACTTCCTTTACATACTTAACTTTAGTTTTCGCTTTCTCGGAAAGAAGGTCAAAAAACAATTCAAGTGTCGATCTTTTTTCATAAACATCTATGGTATCTTTCCCCAAAAGTGTTAAAGTCACATCTTTTTTTCCTTCGACTAATATATTAAAAGCCATGGCAAGCTCCAAAACTCCCTTTTTTCTAATTATAGATCCAAAGTACAATATCTCGTTTTTGACAATTTCATTTCCTTCTGGCTTAAAAGTGGAAATATTGATCCCATTATGAACGACTTGAATGTTTGTTTTTAAATTGAAAACTTCTTTCGTTTTATCTGCTGTAAAAGCACTAACAGAAACAATATTCTTTGCCTTTTTTAAAGCATTTTTTTCGAAGAAATAATTTTTCCATTTTTGCTTTCTTCCTGCTAAATGACAAAAATACCCATCGGAACCATGAAGCCTAATTACCAAAGGGCATTTAAAACTCATAAAAGCTGTTACGCCTGTCCAATCTGGAGCCTCAAGTAGATCGATACACTTTTCAAGAACTGTTGAATTAATGCTTTTTTCTAAATATTTCCTATACAAATACCAGCCTAAAATTAAATACTTCCTGTGTTTAATGGCATGAATTGTAATCCCTTCATTTAATAATGTTTCGTTTTTTTTCTGCCCATAAACAAAAACCGTTACTTTATGATTGTTCCGCATCAATTCTAAAGCCAGGTTTTTAATACTAGTTCCCAAACCTGCTGCTTTATTCAAGCTGGTATGAGGGTATTCTGGGCTTATAAAGGCTATGTGCATGGTAGTAAATTTATATGGTCTTTCACCATTTTTTCCAGATAGTATTGCTCTTCCACTAACTTACTCACATCTTGCTTGATAGCATAATTTTTTAATACAATATTATTGATTATTCCTGCAAGACCTTCAACATTTCCAGCAGGATATATATAACCGTTCTCGGTATGCGTAATGACCTCCAGATTCCCTCCTACCTGAGTGGTTACAACTGGAACATTAGCTGATAAACTCTCTAAAATTGACAAACTAAAACATTCCATATAGGTAGGTTGCAACATAAAATTATAGTTACAAAAAAGTTCTGAAAGCAACGGGGAGCTCCCTTTAAACTGGATGTAAGCATCTAAATTCAAAGACGTATTTAATGCCTTCAACTCACTTTCGTAGGGCCCTTCTCCATAGATATCAATACGTATTTCTTTTTTCACATTTTCACTTAATATTGACACTGCTTTTATTAAATCTTGTATACCTTTTGAAGGTCTTAAATGTGAGGCTACAATAAACTTATTTGACCGATCTGTTGTTCTTTTTTTAAATACATGTCGTGCTATACCATTGTAAACAACACAAATCTTGGGCGTTAAGAAATGTCCATAATCGTTAAGAATATGCTTCTTTGTATATTCTGAAACAGCTATAAATCGATCTATATATTTTGAGTAGAAAATTCCCTTAATCCGATTTTTTATCCTTTTTTTAATTGGAAAGCCCTTTATTGGTCTAGGGTTATGATCAACCGCTACAATATATCCCCCATGTTTTAGTTTTACCCACTTATAAAAAGGTGAGCAAAGTTCTGTAAAATGTGTGATAACTATGTCATATTTTATGTCATACTGTTTACAATATTTCATAAAGACATGCTCTACTGAACTTTCATTATCAGTATGAATATTTAAATCTTTATAAAACTCAAAAGCTTTATACTTCGAAAAAAACCAATCGATATGATAGCCTTTTTCCTTTACTTTTTTATCAAAGGCTATAAAAAAGCGATCCATACCTCCAATTCTACTTGGATGCAAAATATAATTGCAAACTATTGCTATGTTTTTTGTTTTAGGTTTCACTTTTTTAAAGCTTCTATAATACGCTTACTTGTTCCTAAAATGGGTTTTCCAATCTCAAAATCAAGTATTTTTTGTCTATACTCTTTCCTTCTCTCAGGATACTCTAAAGCTTCCCTTAAATGTTTATGTAATTCTAATTCATTTTTAGCAATTGCAACGGCTCCACTATCAATGACATACTTATAGTGCGTATATTTTAAAAATTTTTGATCGTTATACAGACCATTTTCAAGATTACCAAATGCAACATTGATCACTGGTTTTCCAAATATCATAAAATCTAAACTCATTGTGGAGAGCATATTTATGTTGACATCTGAAAAAGACAGAACCGATTTTAAATCTAATACGTCCTCAACAGTTGGTAATCGTTGCGACCACACTTCTGAGTGTGTCTTCCTGGTTTGAATCCACTTTGGCATATTCCATCTAACATCAGGAAATTCATTCATTAAATTCTTAAAACGTTTACCGTCTTCAGCTGGAGACGTCCTCACCAAAAGTTGCAAACCTTTTTGCGAATTTATGTAACTTAAAACAGCTCTTATATGAACCTCATCATTCTTTCCTATAGAACTATCAGCACAGCTATAGCAGATAACTCGTTTGTTTTTATCTAAATTGAATTTATCGTAAAAGGTATCTTTACTTACTTTGTATTTTTCCAACACATAAGATTCAAACTGTGGTGTGCCTACTACTTGGATTTGAGATTCCTTTACTCTTGAATAAAACTCCAGAAGCTCTTTCTTCATTAAGTCACTCCAAACAAAATAATTATCGAAATCTCCACTCATTCTTCCTTTCGAAGCCAAATTATCCCAACTAAAAATAAATGTTATAGTCTTTATTTTTAAAGCGTTTGCAGCCATTATTAAAGGCGCAATGTATGGTGGACGTTGATGGGTAAAAAATAATTTATCAGGTTTATGGATTTTTAACAAATCTATGTACGAGCGTGTTATTTTATTTTTTTTGAAACTGCGGCGTTGTAGGCTATAATATATGGAAATCCATTTTTCTGAATGAAAAAAGTAAGTCCAAAGAAAAATTAACCTTGTAAAAATGGCTCTCCTGCTAAAAGTTCTTGGATAGTGTATTTTCAAATTACTTTGAATTCCAAAATTATTTTTCTTATGATTTTGCAAATGGGCAACTTCTTTAAGCTTTCTAAAAAACCAGACAGCAGGCTTTTCTCTAAAGTCTTCTAGTTCTTCAACATAACTGTTTGGCGTTTGAAAATCATCGAAACTTGATTTTGGCAACCCCGAAAAAATTATGACTTTATCAAAGTGGTTTTGTGCTTCACTTAAAAAATTGCTTAAAACGTAATTCCTAAACCCTACCCCATCAGTTATAACCAAACCTAGTGTCTTCATTTATTCAACTTCATTATTAAATATTTGTAATATTTCTTTATTCGTTTTTGGATGAAAAACCATTGCTTCTTAAAGAGAATGACATCCTTCAAATTTGCTTCAATATTATTTTCAACACCATTGGCATTTAAAATAATATTGATTCGATCTGTATGTTTTTTATTCACACCATAACTTCTTGCATACCAAGTATGGCAAAGCAATTTTTTATTCTCACAATATACTTCATTTGCAATCATATCGTCACACATCTTAGATTCTAGAAAAAGAAACTTTTTCCCCTGACGCCTTAACCAAAAATAAAAACAATAGTAGGGTTCGTATAAACTTTTGGAATCAAAATCCCCTTTTAACTCAGAAAGGTCATCATGAAACTCTCCTTCCTTTATGTACTGATTCTTTAACACTTCTTTTTTATTCCAAATATCGAATACATCTTTCAGATTAATGATTGAGAAAAAGGTATTTATCGCAAAGGGATTCTTTTTTCTATGTAAGACCGCACCTCCGTCTCTCACACCACAAACTGTAATGCTATTGTTATTCATTTTATCAATAAGAGAAAAAACAAGTTTATTATCTGTAAAAACAACATCTTCATCAGCCATAATAAGCCAATGAATGCCCTTATTTTTAAGCTTATGCATCATATAAACAATACTGTGAATACCGTGCATACCGTCTCTCCCATCAATAATATATTTCTGAACACCTTCAGGAAATAATATTGACGTCTTATTATACAATTCAAAATTGGCAACGGTAGTAAGAATAGCTGTATTAGAAACCTCCATATTTAATACGTTTTTTGTGCTCTTATTAGCCCTCTTCGTAAATAAGGTACATCGAGATTTTTATCGTAAATATAAATCATATAACCTTTGGAGATTTGTGTAGTAAAGCCATGAGATTTTAATTGTTTTATAAAGGCCTTTTCGTCACCTTGTTTGTGATACGTGCATATAGCTATTTTTAAATCTATATTCTGTTGCAAAATACTTTCGCATGAATTCAAAAAATTCTGTTCTTCTCCTTCAATATCTACTTTAAAGAAAGTAATATCAGGATTCGCTTTGTAAAAGTTATTCATAGAAATCGTGGATTCGCTTTCAAAATCGGTCACAAACTTATTTATAATTACCACTTTATCTTTCCATGGTTCAAACGTTGCTCTTAATGGAGCGATCCATTCCTCGTTAGGTTCAAACAAATAAATTTTTTTCACGCTTTCTATAACAGACAAAGAAAAATTTCCTTCGGCTGCTCCAATGTCTGCAACAACATCATTTTCATCCAAGTTAAAAGTATCGGTTAAATATAAGTGAGGAGAGCTTTTATCCTGATCGAGTAATAGTCCATAATACAGATTCTTTACTGCTTTATCAGTCATATTTCTTTTAAAATAAAGTCTTTTATTTTGGTGTACGACATACCTCAACCCTTTTGATTGATCGAAATAAACTTCAATATTTTCTTTTTTGTATTTCTTAACAAAATTATATGGGAAAACCGATACTGAATTATTCTGTAAATAGTTTACAACTTCTTTGATTTCATCATCATTATTAGCTTCATAATAAGTTAATATATTATCTCTTAAAGACGCTTTAAATCGGGCAAAATTATTTCTCTGACGATTTCTTCTTATTTTATTTATAAAATGATCAGGTACAATAGCCTTAATAATATAAATGATCCAATTTTCAACTTTCTTTTTAGGCATGTTACTTAAAAAATTAGTTACCCTGAGATTTCAGATAGTCTTCTGCCATTTTCCAATCAGACATCGTATCAATATTAATTGCAGCTTCTTCAGGAGATTCTATATAACTTATTTTTGAACCGTATAATGAGTTTTGCTCCAACAAAACTTCTGTTTTAGTAATGTAAATACATCCATCTCTAAAATAATAATCTGATGGTAAATCTTGTCGACGTGTCACGATCTCTTTTTCATTAGTAAATAATTCCAAATTCCCTTCTCCATTTTCTTTAAAAATCCAATGTGGGTTATACTTATGCGGTACTTTTTGAACCGATATTAAGGCATCGGCCCTAGTATTTATGAATTTATTTATCGCTTTATCAATGAACTCAGACGTTTTAAATGGTGTTGTGACCTGAAGTAAACAAACGGCATCATAATGAGTCCCTTTATTCATAAAAAATTTAAGGGCATGTTGAATAACGGGTAATGTGGGTGAGCTATCTAAAGCCAAATCGACGGGTCGCTTAAAAGGAACTTTCAACCCTATTTGCTTTGCAACCTCCATAATAGCTTCGTCATCTGTACTTAATATTACATCGCTGAGACCATTAGCTTTATTTGCAACATTAAAGGTGTATTGAAGCAACGGCTTGTTATTAAGCTTCTTTATGTTCTTCCCTGGAACAGTTTTAGAACCTCCTCGTGCTGGTATAATTCCTAAAATTCTCATTAATACATAATTGTTTTGTGAAATCTTAAGTCTACATTGGCTATAATACTCGCTATTTTTTCACCTGAATGACCAACACCATAAATACCATCACTTGTAGCCAATCTATTTTGTTGAATTCTATCTAAAATACCATTCATTATACTGTTTTCTTCGTAGGAAACATCAATAACATTAAGCCCTCTAGCTCTTCCATGTTGCCGAGTTCCTATATTTACTACAGGAACACCTAAGTATGCACATTCTCTAATCCCAACACTTGAATTTCCTATGAGGCTTTTGGAGTTAATCAATAATCGCAAAAAATCTTCGGGATCCATATTTTTAAAAAAATGAATATTTCTTGGTTTATAAATCTCTCTGTAAGAACGAATTCCGTTTGACGTACCATCTGCTCCAGCATCTACATTGGGCCAAAACCAAAATGTAGGTATATCTAACTTGTGAACGACCTTGAGAGTACTCAATATGTTTTCCTTTGCTTGATTGTATTCGGTTGTAACTGGGTGTTGTAAAACCACCAGATAGCCTTTTTTCCAATCAATTTCATTCCCAACGCCTCCATATTTTTCAATAGGGTCAAAATTTAATTCTGGCGTCTCATTAACGTTTCTGGCTATATCTATTGAAGGGCAACCTGTATTAAAAACGTAACGTTCGTCTTCACCCATTTTTATAACTCTTTCTCTTGCTTCTTCTGAGGCTACTAAATGAAGGTCGGCTAATTTGGTGTTAGCATGCCTAACCTTTTCGTCAATATTTCCAGTAACTTCTCCACCCTGTATATGTATTAAAGGAATATTTTGGTAAGAAGCTGCAATGGATGTTGCCAAAGTTTCAAAACGATCGGCTATAGTTACTACTGCATCTGGTTTCAGGTTATAAAATGTATTTGCCAATTCCATTACACCTAACCCTGTCGTCTTAGCCATAGAAGTCTTGTTCTCTCCTTCTAATACCATAAAAACTTTGGCATCGATCTTGAACCCATCATTTTCTATATAATCTACTGCGTTTCCATAACGATCTAATAATGCAGAACCAGCTACAACAAGCTGCAACTGAAGGTTTGAATGCTTACTTATTGCCGATAATGCTGTTTTAATTCTACTATATGATGGTCTCGCAGTTATAACAACACATATTTTCCTTTTACTCATTTAAAATCTTGTTTGGTTAGGAATTCCCATTTCTTCATATCTCTAGAAATAGTTTTACCTATAACGTCTTTAAAATTAGTTGCAGATATTCCTTTATTAGCTGGTTTTTTTGCCTCCAAATCTGAAAACGCTATAATATGTCCAGCATTCAAATCTTTGTTTACGGCCAGAGACTTTTCAAAAATAGCCTTAAGCTTTTTAAATGATGAATTATCATTTTTATTTACTGGATTTGCATTCGCTTTTTCAATATTGCGTATCGCTTTAGTTAAGACTTTTATTTCTTCAATAGTTAAAGATGAACTTACATCCGGCCCGAACATCTCTTTATTAAAGATGGCATGAAATTCTATTATTTCTGCTCCAAGTGTAACTGCTGCAATACTTGTTTCTATATTTGATGAATGATCAGAAAACCCAATGGGAACATTATATCTAGCCTTTAATTCAGTGATCATATTTAAACCATATTGTTCTGGTCTTGTTGGATAAGATGTCGTACATTGTAGTATGGAAAATTCAGCATCTCTAGATTTTAAAAAATCTACTGTTTTGTCTAATTCTTCGAAGGAGCTCATTCCAGATGATATAACAAGCGGTTTAGATGTTTGTGCTAAACGTTCTAATAATAAGAAATTAGTAACCTCACCTGAGCCTACTTTAAAGCAATTTACGTCGAGTTTCTCCAATAAATCCACAGCAGCATTACTAAAAGGAGAACTCATGAATTCTATCCCCTTTTCATCACAATGCTGTTTTAATCCTTCCCATTGCTCAATGGTAAATTCCATACGTTTCCAATAATCATACCGAGTAGCATCCTGCTTGGAAAACTGAACTCTAAAAGGTTCATAGATACTACTTTCAGCTTCTGCAATATGGGTCTGAAATTTTACGGTATCAACCTCTGTTTGTGACAAAGCATCAATGTATGCATGAGCCATTCCTAAACTACCGTTATGAGCCTGTCCAATTTCTGCAATTATCTTAACACTCATTCCTTAATTTTTTTAGCAACAATACCATAACTCATTCCCTGGGCCATTGGGTTTCTAGATTCAATAAAGGCCTCTACTCTATATTTTATCCAGCCCTTAAATGAAGAAACACGTCTCTTTTTATACTCAATATCAACGATTGCATATTCTAAAACTTCAAAACCACATCTTTTTAAAAAGTCAATTACGATGTGCTTCCAGGGTGTAAACACATGATTTTCTTCGATATGTTTTTCCTGAAAAGCATACAATGCTCCTCGCAAAAACAAACTTAAAGTATTTTTACTTGATTGTGGATTGGGTGTAGTAAGCACCAATACTCCTTCTTTTTGCATGTGATTTGCTATATTCTGTAGTCCTAAAAGAGGATTATCCAAATGTTCTAAAACTTCAAGGCATATAACCAGGTTTGCTTTTTTTGCTCCTTCTGGAGCCTGATTATTTAAATCCCAGATAGTCGATTTACTTATTTTTTTAATAATATCAAAGGGCTGCCATTGAGCCCCAAGTTCGAGTACCGTATCCTCCATGTGACCAAATCCAGCCCCAATGTCACTGACAACAATTTTTGATTTATTTGGCTTGTGCTTTTGCAACATTTTTTTTGCAAAAACACCTCTATTACTATATATTTTAGGCTCTGTGCTCAATTATAAAAAGTTTTAATCAATAAAAATCTAATAAAATTACAAATCTTTTGGTTTCCAATACAATTTAGTTGCAGGAAGTTTTGAATACTTCACAAACTGCTCTTTTGATAAACGATCGGAATTTTTTATTAAACGTGGCAGGTTTAAAATGAGATCGCCTAAGGCTTGTAATATAGCAATAAATGCTTTAAAATCTCCTTTAAACACCTTTGTTTTAAATTGCATCCACAAAGAATACAAAATCTTTTTAGGCACAAGACCTAATGGGTAAAACAAGAGATATAAAAACCATCCAGACCGCAACGCCCGTCTTGTTCTCACTCTATAATCTTTTTTCTGTTTTCTCGCTTTTAAATCAACTCTATGATGCACCAATACTTTGGGAAAATAGTGTATTTCCCAATCTTTCTTGAACAGGTGGTACGAAGCATAATCTTCTTCTCCATAAAATATAAACCAATTGGGGTATCCTGGAATAGACTTCCAAGCACTCATTCTAAACACATGAGCACCTCCTGCATAACTTTTGGTTCTATACGGTATTTCATCACTATAAGTCAAGGCGGGCGCTTCTTTACCCCAAAATATTCTAAAACTAAGAATTGCACATTTACTATGTGCTTCAAAAT
Organism: uncultured Flavobacteriaceae bacterium; assembly: GCA_947501845.1. GTDB lineage: Bacteria > Bacteroidota > Bacteroidia > Flavobacteriales > Flavobacteriaceae > Flavivirga. The sequence goes on from CANMXP010000009.1 coordinate 111,645, forward strand.
AAGTTTTAATACTATGAATTGGATTATTTGTTATAAAATGTAGGTCGTCGTCAATGGATATCGCATACTTCGTTTCAACCAAATTCATCATATGGTTACGGCAATAAATTAAACCTCTGGAAGTTTTATTTCTCAGTAATTTGATTTCAGGATAATTAGAAGATATAAATTCATAAGTACCATCATTAGAACCGTCATCGTAAATAATATATTCTATATTAGAATCATTCAATACAACTTCATTCATTAGAAGTGTATACTTTAAATCGTCCAATCGATTTCTTGTTGTAATGAGAATAGTAACCTCCTTCATTAGCTTTTTATTATTTTAGAGAAGGTTTGCTTTAAATTGGAAACTGAAACATAATCTTCTAAATCTTGTCTATTTAGTTGTAATGTGTTATTATTTTTTAACCATGTTTGATATAAAGATTCAATGATTGTCGCAATGTTTTCAATATCGTCGATTTCCGCATGGTACTTGTATTGTTTTCCTAACAAACGATATGCCTCACTTTTTTCGGGACCTAAATGAATTATAGGCTTATTTGCCATAACGCAATGAGGAAACTTACCAGGCAAGAAAGGACTAATATTAGATTTAGCTTCCAATATCACATTTACTGAAACACTATTTTGCAATGCCAATACGGTGTTAAAATCTACATAACCTACACTTAAATAAAGGGAATTTACCTCATTCTCTTTTTCATTGAGATATGCTTGAAAATAGCTCTTTTGTCCCAACAATAGTAATTGTGAATTATCCTCTGCATTAGGATTTCTTTTTAAAAATAACTGATATCCTTCAACAAGTCCTTTAGGGTTTCGTGGTTTCATTAAACTACCAGCATGCAAAATGGTGAAATTTTCACCTCTAAACCAGTCGGGATGTAGCACTTCTTCACTAACCATTTCAGAAGCTTGGTGCGGTATAACAATGCCTTTATCCAAAAATTTAGGAAAGTACTGCCCCATCCATTTATTAAGCAAAAGACTGGGAAAGATAGTATATGAAGCCTTCTTTGAAACTTCTTTAAAAAAAACTTCTTTTTGTCTATATCCTGGCTGAAACCAGTTAAAAGGCTCTGGATAACAATGCATCGGGTACGGATCATGCACATAGGCCAGCCATTTTTCATGTAACTTAGGCAGCTTTAAAACTGCCATGTGTGGTCTAAAGCTAGCTGCTTTACTTAGGGTCAATATCCAATCTGGGTTAAAACTGTTTTCTTTACTTAAACTATCTTTTATACTCTTAACGTCGTTAAAAAAAGCAAAAGAAAACCCAAGCTTTTCTTCAAAGTGATTGTTTAAATTAATTTTAAACCATCTCTTAATTATTAATTGGGCTTTACTAAGCCAATACCACACTGTCCATTTTTTTTCTGGAATAGCAACACATTCTATTCCAGAAAGCGTTATTTTTCTTCGAGTATAGTGAAAGACTTTTAATACGTATCCACATTGTTTTAAATTCATGATAAGTGCAACACGCCCTTTGGTAGCACTACTATCATTTACATCTAAAGATTCTACAACGATTAATATCTTTAATAATGCTTTACTCATACTTTAAATAGTGTTTCGCCACGCCTTAATATTCTATAAACGGGAATATAAATGAAAAGAACTTTTAACAGCTCTTTTTTATATTTTACAAAATGAATAATAGAAAATAACTTTATCACTTGCCCGAAAAGAACACGATCATATTTGTAGTATATCGCTTTTTTCATTGCTTGTAGCATTCTATTTAACAAGGCTTTTTGATATGATTTTTTTAGCTGTTGTTGTTTATAAAGCTCTTTCAAGATTATATAGCGAGAATGAAAAGTCGCTCTATATTTTTTTTCCGAAGTATCTTTACCAACACGTTCCTCATGACGCCTTACATAAACTGTTATTGAATCAAATTTTGAATACTTTAACCCATTAATAACTTGCAATAAATGAAACGTCCATTCTTGAGAACTAGATAAATCTTCTCTAAAAGGTGTCATAGGGAGTTCATTCCTCTTCCATGATACAGAAGGTGTTGCCCAACTTACCTTTATAGTTAACATGTCTTTAATTAAATCCCCTGTAGGTTGGGCTTTTAACCATAATTCGTCATGATCGCCAATTTTATTAAAAAACGTACCAACAGCAGAAATAGAAGCTTGAATATCTTGATTTATTTTGTGAACTCTAACATGCTTCTCTAAATGGTCTTCTGTTATTAAATCATCACTATCTAACCAGTTTACATAAATTCCCTTACTATTTTCTAATCCAAAATTCCTACAAGCATTGGCTCCCTTAAGCCGGTGAGCTGGTCTTTTCAAAAAGCTAAATCTATCGTCACTCTCGCAAAAAGCTTTAACTACCTGTTCTGTATCATCTTGTGAATGATCATCTACAATGATGCATTCAAAATTTGTATATGTTTGTTTTTGAACACTTTTGAGAGTATCTAGAATAAGATACGCTCTATTATACGTTGGAATAATTATTGAAATTAAAAAACTCATAAAATATAGTGTGCGCCTTTAGTACTATTTAGAGCTCTGCTTTTAAGTATTTCATTTTCTGTTTTTTTTACTAAACTAAGCTGTTTAAAAAAACCGCTTACTTCCGCCAGATTAAACTTCATCAAAGATTTAACGATGTCTTTTATTGTTCTTTCATATTCTTTTCTATATTCTTTCTTAGGAAATTTTAAATTGACATTGGCATACCTAACACCCAAACATTTTTTATAAGCAGTATAATATTTTTGAGTAAACATATCTTTTTTTAACATAGGTCTGTCTTCTCTATCATGTTTGATAGATGTTGAATTCACAACGCCTATTTTAAACGAATGAAATAAAACTCTTTGGCAATAATTTTCATCTTCTCCATAATGAAAAAATAATGGATCAAAACCTCCAACATCAATAATACAGGCTTTAGGAATTAGCCAAGCAGCTGCATTAACGAAGTCTACATCCCGAATACAATTCTCGGTTTCTTGTTCTAAAAAACGTTCCAAATTAATATTGCTTCTCATTAAATATTTAGCAAATAGGGTATCTAGTGCTGCTCCTTTTCCGTTATAGTGTATAGGGCTTATAATACCATACTGAGGGTTTTGATTACTAAAAGAAACAAGTTCCGAAATAGTATTTTCATTTATGTAAACATCCTGATTAACCAGAAAAACATGAGACGCTCCCAACTTTAAAGCTTCTGCAATACCAATGTTATTGGCTTTTCCAAAGCCTAAATTTATCTTTTGAGGATACAAATCAACACTGGGAAAGTTAGACTTAACAAAATTCACTGTATCATCGGTAGAATTATTATCTATTAAAATAATTTTACTTTGTTTACCAATGGAATTAAGACAATGCTCTATCCAGGGCATAGCATTATAAGTTACAATTATAGAATAAATATTTTCCAACTATATAAATTAAAGGTATTAGGAAGACAACTTCATTTTTATTTTTTTGAATAAACTTCGATATGTCTTATTATGAAACAAATAAATATTCCAAAACGCCCAATGGTATTTTGGAATGAATGACCAAACGAATGTTTTTTTAAACAGATAAGGCAATTTAGGCTTGAGAGAAATATCGTTTTTTCTCCCGAAATCTCCATGGTTATTAATTTGTATGTAGATTTCTTTTATCCATACTTTTTTAGCTAATTTATTAAATAATTTATTTATAAATCTAAAATCAGATCTTTTCCATGTATCCCACCTTACTGAGTCTTTATAGTTAGAATGAAATGCTATACATGGGCTCCCTATATTATTTATTTCAATTTCTTTATTTTTAAAATGTTTATTTAGGGGCAAAACCTTACCATTTGGATATCGCATTTGCCAAATAAAAAGTGTATCTTCATCTGCCTTTACAATTTTACTAGCCAATTCTTCTAATACTTTATTGTGAAAAAAATTATCATCATCATCTAAAAATAAAACCCAGCCACTATCTACCTTATCCAGTAAGTCATTACAAAACAAATTGTATGGGGCAAAGGCTTCATTATTAGCATTTATTAAGACATCAGAGTTTGTTTTGTTAACTTTTACTTTAACTAAATCATGGTTTTCAATGTAATTTAAATCTTTTTCATTTTCATAAGAAACAATATGTCTAACATTTTTATATGTCTGATTAACAACTGATTGATGACAATTATAAAATCCCTTCGGACGGTTGGCCGTTCGCGTTAATACATTAAAAAAAATCTCTTTATGTTCTCTTTTATCCTCGTGCATTACATAAATAACAAAATAGAAAAATCAACTATAATTAAACATTACTTTTCAAGATTAATATTAAGCTTTTTTCTCATAAATGTAAAAATCAGACATTGACGTTTCTTTAGGTTGATCAGGATTAAAAACATAATCGTTCTCAATTTTATCTATTAAAACCCAATCATGGTTAAGGTTTTCATCAATCCAGTCAGAAAATTTTCTACATCTAACGTGTGAAGACATAGTATCGTCATTGTAATTGCTTGAATATATAATGACATATTTAGAGGAAGCACTGAATAAGTTTTCCATATGATCAAAAAAAACATCGTCTTCAACCAAATGATATATGACATCTAGAGACATGGCAAGATCTCCCTTAATCATTTCGTGTTCCTTAACATAATTCTTGCTATATAGCTTAAAGGATTTTGACTCATCTTCTTGAAATTTATTCTCACAGATACTTATAGCCTTTTCAGAAACATCTAATCCAATATAGCTCGGGTATTTTGCTAATTCTAATTGATTACCATCACCACATCCTAATTCAATCACTGTGTTTACCCTGTTTTTCTGAACAAATTCATTCAATATTTTAGCCTTAAAAACAGCTAACCTTCCATAACTTCCTGGTCCTGAATTACCATTTGTAATATATCTATTTTCCCAGTAAAATTTACTACCCCTGAAAGGTTTCTTAGAACTCTTTTTACGACGTGAAAACAACACTTTTTTCACTTGTTTTTTTATATTAAATACTATCAATTTCATTAAGTTAAATTATCTAAAGGCACAATTAACAATTGAATACAAATTACATATCCACTTTACTATAAAGCGCTTCATGTTTTTCGAATATCAAATCTTTATTAAAATTTTCTTCTACAAAAGTTCTTGCATTTTTACTTAGTTCACTAAAAAGAGAGGTATTATTAACTAATAAAAGCACTTTTTCAGCCATAGCTTCTACATCTTTCTCTTCAACCAGATACCCCGAAAAACCCTCTTTGATTGTTTCTTTAACTCCCCCAGTGTCAAAAGCAATTACAGGAGTACCTGTTGACTGTGCTTCGATTGTAACTAAACCAAATGCTTCAGATCGTCCATCTTCGTCTTGAACCGATGTCATTAAAAACAAATCACTTCTATGTAAATAATCAATAATCTCGGTTTGCGTTTTAGTACCTACCAAATTAATACTTTCTTTAACTAAAGTAGAATCTACATAAGTTTTAAGTTCTTTTTTAAAATCACCATCTCCAATTATCGTGTAATTTATGTTTAGCCCTTTCGACACCAACTTCTCAATAACCTTCACTCCAAAAATATGCCCCTTAAGTGGTACTACCCTACCCACTGAAAGCAACGAAATAGGGGTTTTAATTTGTTTTTCTTTATAAGGAAAAGTATTTACATCTAATCCAATAGGTATAATACTAATTTTGTCATTATCACACCCTAAGGTAATTAATTTTTCTTGGAGATAGTTCGTACTTAAAATAACAGCATTGACATTTTCAAATAAATCTTTATACTTCGTTTTCAAAAACTCCACATTATCAGAATTAAAGTGTGCATCACAGCCATGAAAAGTAACTAGTAGATTTGAATCTTTTTTTAAAAACCCTTGCTTTTTATAATCGACTAAAAAGAAACCATTATTTGCAAATTGAATGTGAAAAACATCCATTTTTATTAATGGTTTAAAATTTAATACCTGAAAACATTTTTTTATTTTGTCTTTCCTTTTATTAGTTAATATTTTTAGAATTATCTTAAAACTATCTAAATTAAACAATATTAAAACTAAACATTTAAGAATTCTAAAGATGTAAGACTTAGGAATTTTTACAGAACGGATATGAATTAAGCTTAAAAGGTTATATGTCTTTATAAGATGTTCTTGTGAGCTACCTTTAATAGGATTTAATTCAGTTACAGATATTTTAACATCATAGCCAGCGTCTATAGCATAAATAATTTGATTGGTAATAAATGTTTCTGAGTCATGTGGATAACTTCCTAAAACAAAAACAATTTCTTTTTTAGAATTTTTCATATTATGCCATAAACTCACCTTCCAAAAATACTTGATTTAATCGTCTGAGTTTTTTTCCAGTATTTAAAAAGTCATTTTCAATAACATTAACTTGAAAAGCATTATCTATAGTATCTATAAAATCTTCAATTCTTGTTGTTTTATAAGTTGTAACAAGTCTTAGCGAATAGATACTTCCTCTTAAAGGAAGTTTCGGTATTTTTAAAAAGAAATTATTACTACTATTAAGGTTGGCAAAATCACTTTTCAATTCATCACTAGAAAACAACAAAACCGTATTTTCATTAGAATCTTGAAATGCAACTGAAACAATTAATTTGGAATAATCAATCGCTTCTTTTTTATCAATTTCAACACGAATAATTAAATCCTTACCTGATAAAACCTCACTTATTGGATTGTGATTAGAATCCATGAGCGTAATATAACTTATTAAAAACTGACCATTGCCTATTCGATCTTTCCTATGTTTTAAATCTATTTGCTCCTTATCCTTTTTCGCCATAATATAAAAATTAACAGCTTCTTTTTCGTTTCCATCAAACACAATGGTACCATTCTCTAAAACTAAGGCTCGGTTACATAAATTCAATATAGAACCCATATTATGACTTACAAACAGTACTGTTCTTCCATCTTCTCTACTTATATCTTGCATTTTACCAATTGCTTTCTTTTGAAATTCGGCATCGCCCACAGCCAAAACCTCATCAACAACCAAAATATCCGGTTCTAAATGAGCTGCAACGGCAAAGGCTAATCTTACTCTCATACCAGAAGAATATCGTTTTACAGGAGTATCGATGTAACGCCGGCAACCACTAAAGTCTATAATTTCATCTTCCTTGAGTTTTATTTCTTTTTTAGTCATTCCTAAAATAGCTCCATTGAGGTAAATATTTTCTAATCCTGTCATTTCTGGATGAAACCCTGTGCCTACTTCTAATAATGAAGCGATACGCCCTTTAGTTTTTATTGCTCCTGTTGATGGACTTGTAACTCTTGAAAGTATTTTTAAAAGTGTAGACTTCCCCGCACCATTTTTTCCTATAATGCCTAAAACTTCACCTCGTTTTAATTCAAAAGTAATGTCCTGTAAAGCCCAAACATAGTCTGAATTTCCCTTTGTACTTCTATCGTTTGCCTCTCCGACTTTTAAAAACGGGTCATCTTTTCCCTTTATTTTGTACCACCATCGTTTTAAATCGTGACTTAGAGTTCCTGAACTAATAAGTCCCAAACGGTATTGCTTAGAAATATTTTCAACTTTTAAAATAATATCAGACATGGGCATTTGACTTTGGTGATTTAAAAATAATTGTCTGACTCCGGGCTCCTAGAAGTTGAATAAAACTTGGTGTATATTTTTCTAATCTTAACGCTACCCTCCTATACCTTCTTAATGTTTTGGTTGGAAAAGGTAATATACGATAAAAACGTTCCAGCATACCCATAGGAATAATTTCTGTTGCATTGAAAAGCTGATTCCCTTGTGTTCTAAAATGTTTGGAGCTATTATCACGATGTGGGTGTGGGTCTGATGCTTCCCAAGCTTTAAACCTTTTCGGGTTGAAGAGCTTAGAAGGTCGACTATTCATGGGCACAGCCCATCTTAATTCATCAAGAAATTTACTATTAACAGCTGGTTCAAAAAACCGAGCTTCACCATCTTTCTTCAAAACATCGCTTATTTTCTTTAAAACGGCTTTTTCATGATCCAAAGTTAAATGGTGCAAAAAAGCCTTTCCTATAACAATATCCAATGAATCATTAGGTATATCATGAGTGATAAAATCACCTTTCTTAAAAACAATTTTGTGTTCAAATTTAAACTTTAAGTTTAGTGCCTCAATAATATCACCGCTATAATCTGAAATATCATTAGCAATGACCTCTGCTCCCAAAGCCGCCATGACTGCAGCATTTGCACAATTGCCACAACCTAATTCTAAAACTTTTTTACCTTTAATCGTTTCTTTAAAATTATTTACATACATCCCTACCCAACTAATATCCGTAGTAGTAGCATCTGCTAAAAATGCATCTAAATTATTTAAAGTATATATAAGTCCTTCAATATTAACGTCTTTATACCTTTTATTATAAAAGTCTTTATTCTTACTAATATTATCAACACTTTCAGCTTTTACTTCTTTCATTATACTGTATCTATAAAACTTTTCTCAGTTTTATTAAAAATAATCAATCCAAATAAAAATATTATGGTACTTACAATAATTATATAAATTAACATGGAATAATCAATATCTCCAACTCCAAGGGTTATAATTCTAAACGTTTCTATAATCGAAGTCATAGGGTTATATTCTACTAGAATACCCGCTATTTTTGGAATACTCCCATCTACTACTTTAGATTTTATTAGTTCTAAAGGATACATAACAGCCGAAGCATACATAAGGAGTTGAATACCAAAAGCAACCAGAAAAGTCAAGTCTCTATACTTTGTGGTCATCGATGAAATAATCATCCCAAATCCTAAGCCTAAAGTCCCCATAACCAATATCAAAACAGGCAAAAGTAATAAAGTAATTTGCGGAGACACGTTTGATGCTTTTTCTGTAAACATGATAAAATACAGGTAAAAACCAAAAAATACCAACAATTGAATACCAAACTTGATTAAATTTGAAATTACTATAGACATAGGCATAATAACCCTTGGAAAATATACCTTACCAAAAATATTCTGATTTTTCTTAAATGTATCACTAGTACCTGTTAAACATTCTTTGAAATAATTCCATGCTGTGATACCTGCCAAATTAAATAAAAAAGGCGGCACGCCATCACCAGCTGAAATATCGGCAATATTATTAAAAATCAACGTAAAAATAACAGATGTGAAAAGTGGTTGAATGAAATACCAAAGAGGCCCTAATAATGTTTGTTTATATTTTACAATTACATCGCGTTTAACAAATAAAAACAACAAATCTTTATATCTTACAATCTCTTTAAAATTAAGTTCAATGAACCGTCTTTTTGAAGAAATCGTAAATAGCCATTGTTCTTTACTATATGTATTCAAATTAAGGAGTATTTAAATTATCAACAATATTATTAATACAGGGCACTATCACTATCCTTTTTTTAATAGCTTTTTAAGTTTATCTATTATATTTTCTTTTTTATCATTTTCATGATAAGCACTTCCGTATATACCATAACCGTAGCCATAACCGTAGCCATAACCATAGCCATGACTTTTATTGTATTTATAAAAATTGAGAACATAACTGATATTTTTCAATTCTCCAGTTTTATGTTTAGCATTAATAAGCTCTAACATCCCTTTTTTCGTATAGTTTAAACGTATTATAAATAAAGATGCATCTGTATACTGAGATAATTCCAGAGCATCCGATACCAACCCTAATGGTGGCGAATCCAATACGATCATGTCATAATTGTTTCTTAATTCTTTCATAAGCTTAGGCATAGCCTCGCTCATTAACAATTCTGAAGGATTTGGTGGAATAGGTCCAGACGTAATTATATCTAAATTATCAATACGGCTCTTAAATGTAACCTCCTCCAGACTCTTATCTCCAATAAAATAGTTAACAACGCCTATGCTATTATCTATATCAAAATCATCAAAAATTTTAGGTTTACGTAAATCTAAACCTAAAAGAATAGTCTTCTTTCCTGATAATGCATAAGCACTGGCTATATTAATAGAGCAAAATGTTTTACCTTCCCCACTAACCGAAGAGGTTACCATAATAGTTCTTCCACCAGTTACATCAATTTTTTTATAGAAAAACTGCAAACTGGAGCGAATAGCCCTGAAAGATTCTGATACAACAGATTTTGGCTTTTCAAAAACAACTAAATTATTGTCATGGTTATATTTACCCACAAGACCTAAAATTGGTATTTTTGACAAACGCTTGATATCTTCAGTATTATGTATTGTATTATCCAATAAAAACAAAATAAATATGAGTATCAATGGTCCAAAAAAACCAACTATAAGTGCCGTAATGTAATTTAAGTTCTTATTCGGGCCTATTAACCCTCCCCCTATATCTTTAGCTGCCTCAATAACAGATATATCAGACACATTTGCAGCTTTTACGATAGCTGCTTCACTACGCTTTGCCATATATACATTAAAGGCTTCTTGGCTTAAGTCTAATTTTCTCTGAATTTTCAAAAACTCCTGTTGATCTGCTGGCAGAGCATTTAATCTCTCCTGTAATTTCGCTTTTTGAGAATTGATGGTCCCTAACTGTATAGATATGGTTCTTTTTGTTGAAGCAATAATCTCTAAAAGAACATTTTTTTCTGCATCTATCCTCCCATCTAGTTCTTTAAGTGATGATGAGCCTTCCTGTACAAGCTGTTCTAATTCTTGACGTTGTATAGCCAAACTTGTTATTTTACTTACACTGGAAACAATGTTGGCTTCTTCAATACCTACTGAAGTTGGAGCAGCAATCTTAGTATAATCAGTTTTAGTCCTCAAGTAATTTTCAAGAATATCAATATATTGGAGCTTTGATTCTGCTTGCTCTTTTTTCAATTGAAATGCACTTATTTTTTCAGATACCTGCAAAAGCTCCTGATCTACATCAAATACTTTATTCTGTTTTCTAAACGCATTCATCGTATCTGTAACCGCTTTTAAATTAGCATTTACAGCCCCTAGACTACTATCTATAAATTTTATAGTGTTCGTAGCATAAAGGTTTTTCCGCTCTAGTTCTGTATTACTAAGTATTTTTGTTGTCGTATTTAAATAATCAACAATTTTGGCTTTATTATTCCCAGTTAAAGATAAAGTCAATATTGATTGAGAAGTCTTTGAATAAGGTTTAACAGACACCCCTTTTTTATAACTGTTAACAACACTGTCAAAATTTAAAAACCGGATATAAAACTCGGAGTCTGGTACAATATTAGCACCTTTATTTATATGTAATGTAAAAGTTGTGAATGGGAGTTCTACTCTTTCTTCAACAGTAAATATTTTACGATATTCTCCTATTGGCAAAGAAATATTTTTCTTGGATTTATCATTATAATTTTGTGAATTTCCCTGCTCACTTTCAAAGTTTGTAAAAACTTCATATTGAGATTTATTTAAAAAACGTATTTTTATAAGTTTACCTAAAACATGATTTTTAGATTTATCAATTTCAATAGTAAAAGGTGTTCTTTTGTAAGCATCGACTTTATTATATTTACCTTGCTTTAGGTATTGAATGAAATATTGTAATGAGTCCACTACTTTTTCATTATGATTTCTTGTTACTAACGAAATCATGGTCCTACCAACCTTACCAGATACGCCACCCCAATTAAATGAGATACTGGTATTTGAAGTAAAAAAAGGGTTTTGATCGTTTTCAAGAGATATAAGCGAGTTTAGCCTATATATGTTTTGCTTTCTATCATTTACAGAATAGGCTATTATAAAACCAGCCGCAATAGTTAAAACAAATAATTTCCAGAATTTTAATACCTTAAATAAAAACCCTTTAATATCAAAACTAGTCCTTTTAGATTCTAAATCAAAATCTTCTTCTATTTCATCATAAGACATAAGCTATATTCTATTTAAGAGTAAAATCGTTGTAGTTATTAAAGATAAAACGGTAGCTACAGCACCTATATTTTGTATTGCTGTTGTTCCAGTTCCCCATGATTTTTGCTTTAAAGGTTTTACATAAATCATATCATTAGGTTGAATGTAATAATATGGAGAATTCATAACATTTATATCTGTTAAATCTAAATGAAATATTTTCTGGCCCTGGGGGAATTGCCTAACAATCAAAACATCCTTTTTATCACCCGTATCTGGAATATCTCCAGAATTCGCAATCGCTTCAAAAATATTTACACGTTCTTTAAAAATAGTTTGCGTACCTGGACTACCTATCTCTCCTGTTGTTGTGTATTGTAACCCTGTCAACTTTACTGTAACAAAAATATCATTGGCTGCTTTATATTCTGTTTCCAACAACTTTTTCTCAATAATCTGCTTTATTTCATCGGTAGTGAATCCAAGAACGTTCACCTTGCCTAATTTAGGCATCAGTATATTTCCATGTAAATCTACAGTAAAACCATCGAAGTAAGCACGTTCCAAACTACCAGCATTCAAACTCGTACCATCTCCAATAGGATTAAAAATGGTTACCGTTTCTTGTTTAGCAGCTTTAATTCTAATATTCAAAATATCATTAATTTGAACACGATAAGGTTTTTGTTTTTCAACAATAACCTGTGTAGAATCTGTAGCATTATTTTTATTTTGAAGATAAAGTGTATCCTTGTACGGAATACAAGACACAAATACTGCATTTATAACTATTACAGCAATAACAAAACATTTCTTCATAAAGGGCACATTGATTTATCACAAATATAAGTTTTCGTCTTGAACAATAAAACTTATGGCAGATTTTTTGGTTTTTTATCCGTTATTTGCAAAAAAATATCCTTTTGAATTATCTAACAGTTGAAAACATATCAAAATCCTATGGTGAGTTAACGCTTTTTGAAAATATTTCTTTTAGTGTACATAAAGACCAGAAAATTGCTTTCGTGGCAAAAAACGGGACTGGAAAAACCTCTATTTTAAACATTATTTCTGGTGATGATGAAGCAGACTCAGGAAATGTAACTTATAGAAAAGGTCTAGCAGTATCCTTTCTCTCTCAAGATCCCAATTTTGATGATAGTTTAACTGTAGAAGAAACTATTTTTGCTAGTGATAATCCCATTTTAAAAATCATAGCTAATTACGAAAAAGCCCTTTTAAATCCTGAAGATTCTGAAGCCTATCAAATTGCTTTCGAGCAAATGGAACAACATCAGGCTTGGGACTTTGAGACACTTTACAAACAAATCCTTTTTAAATTAAAACTGGACAATTTAAATCAAAAAGTGAGTACCCTTTCTGGTGGCCAAAAAAAACGATTATCTCTTGCTAATGCGTTAATAAACAAACCTGATTTATTAATTCTTGATGAACCGACCAATCATTTAGATTTAGAAATGATTGAGTGGCTGGAAGCTTTTTTTGCTAAAGAGAACATGACATTATTTATGGTCACACACGATCGCTATTTTTTAGAGCGTGTTTGCAATGAAATTATTGAATTAGATGAAGGAAAACTATATAGCTATAAGGGTAATTACTCATATTATCTGGAAAAACGGGAAGCTAGAATCGAGCAAGAATCTGTTGAAGTTGGCAAAGCAAAGCAACTGTTCAAAAAAGAACTTGCCTGGATGCGCCGCCAACCTAAAGCTAGAACAACTAAATCGAAATCACGAATTGATGATTTTCAAGACATAAAACATCGTGCGCATCAACGAAGGAACGATCATGAAGTTCAGCTCGAACTAAATATGGAACGTCTTGGTAGCAAAATTTTAGAATTCCACAAAGTATCAAAAGCCTTTAAAGACAAAACGATACTTGATAAATTTGATTACACATTTCAAAAAGGAGAACGTGCTGGTATTATAGGTAAAAATGGCACGGGCAAAACCACCTTTTTAAATATATTAACCCAAACTGCACAACCAGACTCTGGTAAAGTTGTTAAAGGAGATACGGTGAAATTTGGGTATTACACCCAAAATGGTATTACCATAAAACCCGAACAAAAAGTTATTGATGTTATTCGTGAATTTGGAGACTATATCCCATTAAAAAAAGGTAGACAAATAAGCGCGCAACAACTTTTAGAACGTTTTTTATTCAGTAGAAAAAAACAATATGATTTTGTTGAGAAATTAAGTGGTGGCGAGCGCAAACGCCTGTATTTATGTACTGTTTTAATTCAGAATCCCAACTTTTTAATTCTCGATGAGCCCACTAACGATTTAGACATCGTAACACTCAATGTCCTTGAAAGTTTCTTACTAGATTTCCCTGGCTGTGTTATTGTAGTATCTCACGATCGTTATTTTATGGATAAGGTTATCGATCATCTTTTTGTGTTTAGAGGGGAAGGTATTATAGAGGATTTCCCTGGTAATTATACCGACTACCGTGTTTATGAAGATAGCCAACCTGTAATCCCCAAAAGCCAAGAAGATAAAAAAGACAAAAATGCCTGGAAGAAAAATGATACCAATAAATTGTCTTATAACGAGGAAAAGGAACTTAAAAACATTGAAAGTAAATTAAATTCTTTGGCATTTGATAAAAAAGAGCTAGAAAACAAATTCAATAATCCAGAGCTTACCCAAGATGACATTAACAAGCTATCGGATGAATTACAAAAAATAATAGATACTATTGAAGCTAAAGAAGAGCGTTGGTTTGAATTATCTGCTAAACTTGAAGATTGATTTTCAACTATTACGCAGCGTTTTAATTTTATTCACGCAAAGATGGAAAAGGAACTATGCATTTATAATTTAAATCTAAACAACCGAATACTGAAACTGCCAACTGAATACTGAACACTGAATACTGAATACTGAATACTGAGATGTATCAACTCCTCCAATACATAAAGTTCCTATTAAAAAGCACCAATCAACACGGTGTACATTCCCCGTTTGTTTACAATTTAATTACAAAGTGTTTTTATGACAAAACTGAATATACTGCCTACAAACACATTTTAAATTACAAAAACGCACTTTTAAAAAACAAGACAGGCATTAAAGTCACCGATTTAGGTGCTGGTTCGCAGATGATGAAACAGAATGAACGTATTATTTCATCCATGGCTAAAAATGCAGGTTCAACAAATAAAAGGGCAAAACTTTTATACCGATTAGTAAACTACTTCAATTCCAAAATCATTTTAGAACTGGGTACCTCTCTTGGTATTGCAACACATGCCATGAGTTTAGCAAACCAAGAAACTAAAATAACCACTATTGAAGGCTGTTCAAATATTTCGGAATTTTCGAAAGCAAATTTTAAAAGATATCACTTAAATAACATTGATGTAAAAACTGGTGATTTTAATAAAGTGACAAGCCAACTACAAACCAATAATTACGATTTAGTTTTTTTTGACGGCAATCATCAAAAAGAAGCAACTTTAAGTTATTTTGAAACATTTTTACAGACCATCAATAATGATTCTGTATTTATCTTCGATGATATTTATTGGTCCAAAGAAATGACACAAGCTTGGGAGATAATCAAGCAGCACCCTAAAGTTTCCGTAACAATTGATACTTTTTTCTGGGGCTTTGTTTTTTTTAGAAAAGAACAGGTTAAAGAACATTTTATTATTAGAATTTAATATTTTTATAAATTATCTTATAAAAATTCAAGAATGCATAAATTATTATTACTCCTACTACTTTTTAGCTTACACGGTTTTTCTCAATTTAGAATAATGGATAGCCAATTGGAAGAGAAATCGTTTAGAATGCTTCACAGACCTTTAACAGAAAATAAGCTTTCTAAGTATTTAAAAATGCACCTTAGCGATGATGAAATAAGAAACCTCAGCTATAAAACCCCTCCAAATTCACACCAAAGTATTAGAGCACAGTTCCAAGTGAGCGCTAATGGCAGACCATGGAACTTTAGGATTTATACCGGTAACAGAGATCTTAATAAAAAATTAGAAAAACTTTTAAGGGAATTTCTGCAAAATGAAGTCTCTAACCTTTCAGAACTACATGAATCTATAAACAAAATTCAATTGTTTTCAAAAGAAGGAAATAAAAACATAATAAATGCCAGTTCTATTATAGTAAGTACTTTTCCTCCTGTGTTTTCATACGTAGACAATCTCTCTCAATCTAATAGTGAAAATGTTTTTTACGCAGATGGCAATATCTCTAAAGAAGCAAAAACTTCACTAAAAAAGAAAGTCAGCACAACTACATTTGACACCCCACCCCTATACACATCAGATGTATTTAAACGTTTTCCTATATCAGGTAAATGTCAAAATATTTCATTTGATGATGCTTATGGTTGCTTTAAAAAGAATTTAGAAAACTTTATAATCAAAAACCTAAATCAAGAACTAATAAAAAAAGAAAAAGTTACTGGTGAGCTAAAAACTAATATTAGTTTCAAAATCAACAAAAAGGGCCTCATTACAGATGTAAATTGCTACTCAATTAGCTCAACATTTGATGCCGAAATAAATAGAATCGTTCAATTGTTTGGAACAACAGTCGTACAACCAGCTAATCGCAATGGAGTACCTCTAGAGACATCGGTAAATATGTCCTTGCCATTGTTCATAAGTGAAAGTTTTACAAACGAGGAGTTTTTAAGTCTAAAAAACAATTCTTTTACAAGTTTTTTTAAGGAGAATTTAAAAGCCAAAGATATTGAATCGGCAATTATAGGTCCTTCAAAACCTGCTGTTAAAGTATTTTTTAGTTTTAACAAAAAAGGTGATCTATATAGCGTTTGGACAAATACAACTAATGAAAAACTAAAGAAAACCCTTATTAAGGCTTTCAAAAAATATCCTATCAACGCTTTAAATTTAAATAAATCTATAAACAGAATATATGCTTTGGGAATCATAAGAAAATTTAAGGGCAAAAAACAAGTTTTATGTGATAAAGAACTGGAATGGCTTTCTGTTGGAAGTTATCAAAAATGTACCTCATGTAATAACTCAAAAAGCATAGATGAATTTAATATTCGTCAAATTCAAAACTATATCATTGCCAAGTTTAATTCTAAAAACAATAAACATAAACTAACAAAAGGCTATATGCCAGTTAAAGGACCTCATCTAAAGGTTTGGGCATATGTTACATCTGGTGGTAGCATACAGATTAACAAAATAGCTAAAATTGACAAAATAAGCTCAACAAATCCTGAGAATCCGATTATAAAACAAGTAAATGCTATTGTTTCCCTAATGCCAGAATATTTCATAAAACCATTAAAAAATGGGAAACCCCATCGTGCCAACCTCGGATTAATGACTTTTCAAATTAAATAAATAAGCGATAACTATATAACCATCTGCACAGTCAAGGAAGTTGAAAACCCAAAAAAACTTGCCAATAAATTTATTGAGTGGCTTCAATCTAAAGAAATAATAGAAAAAGAACTATCTAACTGCATTATGAGCTTAGAAGGACAAGCTTATAGGCCAGGAAAAAACATAAAAACGTTTTAAGCTATGAAGAAGACATACTACGCTTAAACACTTGTGGTCTAGAAGTTAAAACAGAACTAGAAGTATTTAACGGCATGTCCTTTACCGCCTTCACAGATTGTTTTTGTCCTAGATTTAAAAAAAATAGGTTTGATGGTATATCTCCTGAAGATTTTTATTCTGAAAATTTAACAAAAGAAGAACAAGAAAATTTTAATGCTGTTCATCTTGCTTTTGAAAATTGGTCAAAAGGCAAAGAAACGTATTTAACCTGCCCACATTGTGAAGCCGAATCTAAAATTGATGATTATAATTTAGGTAAAACACTTGCCTGTTCTAATATTGGATTCACTTTTTGGAATTGGTCCGAATTTACTACTGACTTTTTAAATGAAATAAAAACAATCCTAGGTAGTGATATTAAGGTTATTTTGGGACATCTTTAGATTTATTAGTTTAAAAGCAAGATTTCTGTTAAATTTGAAAAACTTGGCGTCTTAGCGCCTTCATAGCCTTCATAAAAAATGAAAATCTACACAAAAACAGGCGACAAAGGTACCACAGCATTATTTGGAGGTACGCGTGTGCCCAAACATCATATTCGTATTGAAAGTTACGGTACCATTGACGAACTAAATTCACACCTAGGGTTAATTCGAGATCAAGAGATTAATCAGCAATACAAAGATTTACTAATTCATATTCAAGACAGACTTTTCACGGTTGGCGCCATTTTAGCAACCGATCCAGAAAAAGCTATTTTAAAAAACGGAAAAGAACGTTTAAACATCCCCAAAATTTCTGATGAAGACATTGAGCGTTTAGAAAAAGAAATGGACACGATGAATGCCGAACTTCCTCCCATGACGCATTTTGTACTTCCTGGAGGCCATCAAACCGTGTCATTCTGTCATATAGCGCGTTGCGTATGCCGTAGAGCCGAACGTTTAACTACAGCTCTTAATGACATGGAAGAAATCGAACCTAGTGCTTTAATGTACTTAAACCGCCTTTCTGACTACCTTTTTGTATTGGCACGAAAGTTGTCTTACGATTTACAAGCAAATGAAATTAAGTGGATTCCCGAAAAAGAATCTTAACAAAAAAACAGCTTATAATATTAACAAAGCACTAATAATTTCAACTGTTTAGATTACAAATAAAGATACGTTCTTAAAATTAACGAATAAATAATTCACTTTTTTCTTGTCTGTTTAAACTAAAAAATTATTTTTGCAAAAAATTAAACACAATAGAAAATGTATTGGACATTAGAATTAGCATCTTATTTAAGTGATGCACCTTGGCCAGCAACAAAAGACGAATTAATAGATTACGCTATTAGGACGGGAGCCCCGTTAGAAGTTGTTGAGAATTTACAGTCAATTGAAGACGAAGGAGATTCGTATGATTCAATTGAGGAAATTTGGTCTGATTACCCTACTGATGAAGATTACCTCTGGAATGAAGATGAATATTAATTATAGCAAAGCATAAAGAATAGTTAAAAAGTCTCGATTTGAGGCTTTTTTTTTGTCTTAATGTTTATAAAACATCGTAACAAAATGTATCTTTGAATGCTTTGTAAAAGCGCCATAAAATTAAATATAACAAAAGTTACTTTTAGAGCAATCTCTAAGTAAAAATTAAAATATAAAAACATGAGTTTTTTAAATTCTGTACTTAAAGTATTTGTTGGTGACAAGTCCAAACAAGACGTAAAAGCCATTTACCCTATTGTAAATCAAGTAAAAACCTTCGAAGCTGCATTAGAAGCTTTATCACATGATGAATTGCGTGGTAAAACAGATGAATTTAAAGGTAAAATTGCCGATGCTACTAAAAGTATCAACGAGCAAATAGCAAACCTTTTAGAAGAAGCAGAAAACACTGAAGATATAGATAGACGAGAAGATATTTATCAAGATATCGATAAATTAAAAGATGAT
Source organism: uncultured Flavobacteriaceae bacterium (assembly GCA_947501845.1). GTDB lineage: Bacteria > Bacteroidota > Bacteroidia > Flavobacteriales > Flavobacteriaceae > Flavivirga. The sequence goes on from CANMXP010000009.1 coordinate 130,995, forward strand.
GCTTACAACGCTACCGAAGCAGTTTTAAATGATATCCTCCCAGAAGCTTTTGCTGTTGTAAAAGAAACCGCAAAGCGCTTTGTAAATAATACAAATATTGCTGTTACCGCTAATACTTTCGATAGAGAATTATCTGGAACCAAGGATTATGTTGCTTTAGAAAATGACAAAGCCATTTGGGCAAATTCTTGGGATGCTGCTGGAAAAGCGATCACATGGGATATGATTCATTACGATGTGCAACTTATAGGTGGTATAGCCATGCATCAAGGTAAAATTGCCGAAATGCAAACGGGTGAAGGTAAAACCTTGGTAGCTACGCTTCCTGTGTACTTAAATGCCCTTGCTGGAAAAGGCGTTCACTTGGTTACGGTAAATGATTATCTGGCAAAACGTGATAGTGCATGGATGGCTCCTATTTTCGAATTTCATGGTCTAAGTGTCGATTGTATTGATTACCACCAACCAAATTCCGATGCGCGTAAAAAAGCCTATAATGCAGATATCACTTACGGTACCAACAACGAGTTTGGATTCGATTATTTGCGTGATAACATGGCACATTCGCCAGACGACTTGGTACAACGTCCGCATAACTATGCTATTGTAGATGAGGTGGATTCAGTATTAGTGGATGATGCCCGTACGCCATTAATTATTTCTGGACCAATCCCTCAAGGAGAGCGTCATGAATTTACAGAGTTAAAACCCAAAGTAGACGACATTGTAAGCGTACAACGTAAATATTTAACAGGTGTTTTAGCAGAGGCTAAAAAATTACTCAAAGCAGGTGATACAAAAGAAGGTGGTTTTCAATTACTTCGTGTATACCGTGGTATTCCTAAAAACAAAGCACTCATTAAGTTTTTAAGTGAAGAAGGGGTTAAACAACTACTTCAAAAAACAGAGAACTTCTATATGCAAGATAACAACCGCGAAATGCCAAAGGTTGATGCAGAACTGTACTATGTTATTGAAGAAAAAAACAATCAAATTGAATTAACCGATAAAGGGATTGATTATCTGTCTGGAAAAGATAATCCAGACTTTTTTATCCTACCAGAAATAGGTCTTGAAGTTGCCAAAATTGAAAAGCAAAACCTTTCTGCAGAAGAAGAAGCAAATTTAAAAGAAGAATTATTTAAGGATTTCGGGGTAAAATCTGAACGTATCCATACACTAAATCAACTTTTAAAAGCCTACGCTTTATTTGAAAAGGACACACAATATGTGGTCATGGACAATAAAGTAATGATTGTTGACGAGCAAACAGGTCGTATTATGGATGGGCGTCGTTATAGTGACGGATTACACCAAGCGATTGAAGCTAAGGAAAATGTAAAAATAGAAGATGCCACACAAACATTTGCTACGGTAACGCTGCAAAACTATTTTAGAATGTACCGAAAATTATCTGGTATGACTGGTACTGCGGTAACAGAAGCAGGCGAATTTTGGGAAATCTATAAGTTAGATGTTGTTGAAATCCCTACAAACAGGCCAATTGCTAGAAATGATAAAGAAGATTTAGTTTATAAAACAAAACGTGAAAAATACAATGCGGTTATTGACGAAGTAACACAATTATCGCAAGCAGGCCGCCCAGTTCTTATTGGTACAACATCCGTTGAAATTAGTGAGTTGTTGGGAAAAATGTTAAGCATTAGAAAAATATCGCATAATGTATTAAATGCAAAACAACATAAAAGAGAAGCAGATATCGTTGCAGAGGCAGGAAATGCTGGGCAGGTAACCATTGCAACCAATATGGCAGGTCGTGGTACCGATATTAAGTTAAGTGACGAAGTTAAAGCTGCTGGCGGTTTAGCCATTGTTGGTACAGAGCGTCATGATTCACGTCGTGTAGACAGACAGTTACGTGGTCGTGCTGGTCGTCAGGGAGATCCAGGAAGTTCGCAGTTCTACGTATCGCTAGAAGATAACTTAATGCGCTTATTTGGAAGTGAGCGTATTGCCAAAATGATGGATAAAATGGGACTCAAAGAAGGTGAAGTTATTCAGCATTCTATGATTTCAAAATCTATTGAACGTGCACAGAAAAAAGTAGAAGAAAACAACTTTGGGGTTCGTAAGCGTTTATTAGAATATGATGATGTTATGAATGCGCAACGTGAAGTTGTTTACAAACGTCGCCACCATGCCTTATTTGGAGAACGTCTTCGTGTAGATTTAGCAAATATGATTTATGATACCTCAGAAGGTATCGCAGAAACCAATAAGGGTGCTAACGATTATAAAAACTTCGAGTTTGAATTAATTAGGTATTTCTCAATGAATTCTCCGATTTCAGAAGAAGAATTTGGTAAACTTTCTGCACAAGAGATCACATCTAAAATATACAAATCTGCTTTCGAGCATTACAAAGAAAAAATGACTCGCAATGCAGATATTGCATTCCCTGTTATTAAAAATGTATATGAAACACAGCGTGATAAATTTAAACGTATCGTTGTTCCATTTACAGATGGCATAAAAAGCTTAAATGTTGTTACCGACCTTGAAAAAGCTTACGAAACAAATGGGAAACAATTAATTACCGATTTTGAAAAGAATATTACCCTAGCCATTATTGATGATGCATGGAAAACGCATTTGCGTAAAATGGATGAGTTGAAGCAATCTGTACAATTAGCAGTACATGAGCAAAAAGATCCATTACTTATCTATAAGTTTGAGTCATTTGAATTGTTTAAAGCTATGATTGACCAAGTAAATAAAGATGTTATTTCTTTCTTATTTAAAGGCGAATTACCTCAAGAAACACAAAGTACCATACAAGAAGCGCGTACTCGTAAACAAGAAAAATTAAATATTCAAAAAGACGAAATCCCTAATCTAGATGAACGTTCTGCACAAAACAGAGCTGCTGGTAATACCCAACGTCAACCAGAAGTTGTAGAAACTATTGTTAGAGACAGGCCAAAAATTGGACGTAATGATCGTGTTACGATTAAACATGTTATGAATGGTGAAAATAAAACACTTAAATACAAACAAGCTGAACCATTAATTGCCAAAGGCGAATGGGTTTTGGTTGAAGAATAAACACTTCTTATTTTTTAAGAATTGATTAAAAGACCGTTATTTTAAAAATAACGGTCTTTTTTATACCTATAGAAACTTAATAATAGAAATAAAAGATTTACTACCTTGGTCTTATAATATGGATATAGACAATTGTTTATATATAATTGTTATGTGCAAGCAGAAAAATCAATATGAACTATAGAACAAAAATTATTATGAAAACAAAAATTTTAACAGCAGCTTTAATGGCATTCAGTTTTTCATCTCTTGCCCAAGACCAATATATCAATGGAAATTTAGCAATAGGAGCAAGTAATAGAACTGATATTGGAACTTTGCATGTCACTTCATCAGACACTTCTATTTTACCTGTAATAAGGATAGAATCTTCAACTAATTCAGACTTATCATATATTAGGTTTCAAGCTAAAAATTCTTCTTCTGCAAATAAATATGCAGACATTTTATTTGACCCTAATACAGGGAATTTAGCTTTTAAAACTCCCTACAATTCTACTGAAAAAATGACCATTAAATCCAATGGCAATGTAGGTATTGGTACGGTCTCACCAACAGCAAAACTCGATGTTAATGGGGAGATAGTTTCTAGGTCTAATTATTTAACTATTAGTCCGTCAGCAAATGATGCTGTCATTAGAAGGGGAACAACAGGTAATTTAATGCTCTGTTCTAATAGTGGGACTAGCAGTATTTATTTAAATTACGCTTATGGTTCAGGTAGTGGAGGCGTCAGAATTTATGACGGAGGAACTACTAATTACGGGCATTTAAAAGTTAATTCTAATGGAAGCCTATCTCTTTTCTCAAGAAATGGAGATATAGGCATCGGCACAACTGACACCAAAGGCTTTAAATTAGGCGTTAATGGTAAAATAGCAACAACAGAAGTAAAAGTAGCCACCTATACTAATTGGGCAGATTTTGTTTTTAAAAGTGACTATAAATTACCAACCCTTAAAGAAGTAGAACAACACATTAAAGACTACGGTCATTTAAAAAATATTCCAAGTGCGGAGGAAGTAAAAAAAGACGGTTTCTTTTTAGGAGAAATGAATGCTAAATTATTACAGAAAATTGAAGAACTAACTCTTTATACGATTGAACAAGAGAAAAGTTTAAAAGCTCACAGAAAAGATAATAAAGAACAAAATTCTAGAATTGAAAAGCTTGAAAAAGAAAATAAAGCTTTAAAAGCTATGAACTTAAAACTTTTTGAATTACAAAAAAGATTAGAAAAATTAGAAAAGAAAACTCGTTAATGAATACTTCCTGAATTAAATAATCTAATAAAAAACCCTATTTTTATGCCATGGACATAAAACTAACAAAAGAAGAAAAAATTAAAATCTTGAATTCCGATGACATATACGGAATCATGCAAAAGGTTCTACTTCGAGAAAACAAAATTGACCAAAATAGAGAACATTTTTGGGTTATTGGATTGGCAAACAACAATCGCATTCTTTTTATAGAACTCGTTAGTTTAGGAACCGTAAATAAAACGTTAGCGGAGCCCATGGAAGTTTTTAGCTTTGCATTGCAAAAAAGGGCTGTAAAAATAATTTTATGTCATAATCACCCAAGCGGAGAACTAAAACCATCAGAAGGAGATAAAAATGTATCTGACAGATTAATTCAAGTCGGAATTATTGTGGACACCGAGGTTCTTGACCATTTGATAATATCCGACAAAAGTTATTTGAGTTTTGCTGATACTGGACTTTTAGACGAATTAAAAAAAAGCACAAAATATGTTCCTAAATATGTATTAGAACAGAGGTTTAAAAAAGAGGCTACTGAAATTGCCGAAAAAAAGAAAGCAATTGAAATAGCAAAAGAACTTAAACGGAGGGGAACGATGGATGAAGATATTTCTGGAATTACAGGTTTATCGATTGAAGAAGTTAAAAAATTAAGAGCTAAGAAAAAATAAAGCCAGTTGCCTAACATGGTATAAAAATAATTGCTATTTCAGGCTTAGATAAAGGTAGTTGCTATTTTGCTTCGTTAGTTTTCATTCGGAAAATACTAGTATACAAAACCGCAACTATTCTTATACTAAATGTTATGTAGCAATAAGCACAAAGAAAATCGGAATTAATATACTTTTCAGTTTGCAACAAAAAAGTTAAAGGAATAATTTACTTTCGGTCGTAAGATTTTCAATCAAAGATCATTGAGATAAAAACTATTCTGGATTCAATAAAAATTTATATGACAAAAAAATTATTAATCTTTTCTCTTTTAAGCCTCATTGCTTTTACAGGAAGTGCTCAATGCCCTAAGCCATACCAACTAAGCACTAATACTAAAACAACCAATTCAATAACATTAACTTGGAATTCAGGCAACAATTCATTGACAGGTAACTTTGAAATAGAATATGGTCCTGCAAACTTTAGTCGTGGAACTGGAACTAAAGTTTATAGTTCATACATAGCTGTGCAAATCAACAATTTGGCCTCTAATACACCGTATGATTTCTATGTAACCAATAGATGCGGTAGCACACCTACTACATCTGATATTTATAGTGATACTACTACTGCAGATTATTGTAATGGTGATTTGTTTTTAGATCCTGGTTTTGAAAACAATTACGTTGGAACATATCATGAATCCTACAGTTTAGCTACAAACACTACAAATACAAGAGTAAGTTTAAGTTTCGATTCCTTTCAACTATCTCCTGATGCTACACTAACAATTTGGGATGGTAGCTACAGTATTGGAACGCCTTTAGCTGTTTTCGATCAAAACGTAACCCCAACAGAGCCTATAGTTTCAAAATCGTCAGATGGAGAACTCTATGCTGTGTTTGAATCAAATAATTCACAAAATAGTGCTCCAGGATGGATTGGAAGGATTACATGTGTAGATAAGCCTAAATGTACTATGCCTAGATTTTTCTCTACTTCAGACATCACCTATAATTCTATTGCTTTTAGATGGAGCAAAAGCACAGCTAACCGTACATTAATTGAATATGGCCCTAAAGGATTTGAAATTGGCACTGGAATAAAAGTAGAAACGTATTCAAACACAATAACCATATCTAATTTAACTGAATTAACGGAATATGATTTTTACTTAACTGAAGAATGTGACGACTTAAGTTTAAGTGACATTAATCGTGTTTCTTTTTCTACAAAAGCATATTGTGAACCAAATATTTCATTTGGTCGGTTGGAAGCATATGAATTGAATCAAATAAAAATACATAACGTAAATTTTCAATTAAATGAATCGTGGCAAGTTGAATATGGATTAAAGGGTTTTACGCCTGGTGAAGGTATGATTGAAAATTTTTCTACAACAGAAGCTATTATTGGAAACTTAGAAAGTGATAAGGAATATGACTTTTATTTTAGAAATAAATGCGGTGAACGTTATGGTGAATCAATAGGTCCTTACTCGAAAAAAACTAATATTGATTATTGTAGTGAGGGTAAAATATATGATAGAGGAGGAAAAGATGGAATCTATACAGACTATCAAAGGACAAGAGATTTATATGTCTACATTCATGATAATACAAGAGCTCGATTAAAATTTAATTATGTATCTCTTCCTAATTACGAGGAAATTAAAGTGTATGATGGCCCTGATTCAAACAGTCCGTTGCTGAAACGTCTATGGCGGACTGGGTACAGCACTAATTTTGTTGAATTTGTTTCTTCGGGAAGTAGTAATGTACTTTTCTTTGAGATGGTTACTAATCGTTATTACTCTGATATAAAATGGGATTTAGATATTACTTGTGAAACAACTCCTAATTGTGAAGAAGTTGGAGATTTTAAAGTTAATCCTTTTAAATTAACACATAATCAATGTGAATTGACCTGGATAAATACCCTTGATGTAAATGATAGTTACATTATAGAATATGGACTGGAAGGCTTTGAAAGAGGGACAGGTATTATATTAAATACTGATGAAAACTTTATCATTTTATCCAACTTAGATAAGGAAACTATTTACCAAGCTTATATTACTACTGCTTGTGCATTAGGAGGTCAAGATAACGTTTACGCGAAACCAGTAACTTTTAAAACAACTCCTGATTATTTTGGAGGCGATAAGTTTACTGATGATGGGGGAACAGAAAATAATATTCCTGAAAATCAAACGGAAATTATTACTTTATATCCGAAAGCTGAAAGAGAAAGGATTCGTCTTAATTTTGATTATATTGATTTATTGACAAATTCCTACACTGGTTCGCTAAAACTATATAGCGGTATTGGCACAGATTCTCCGCCAATGGTACAATTATATAATTCAAATGATTTTACAACTCAAGGTTCCTCATTCTATTCTGATGATCCAAATGGAGCTTTAACAATTGAATTTATGGTTAATTCATCCTATGTGAATTATTATTCAAGAGGTTGGGAAGCTGATGTAATAAGTGAGCTAATTCCAGACTGTGATGAGCCTTTTAATATTTCGACAACAAGATTTACTCATCAAGAAATAAACTTAGCTTGGGAGTCTGAAATTGATGTAACAGAATGGCAAATAGAATATGGTCCAGCAAGCTTTGTTAAAGGTAGTGGAATTGTAACCAATACAACGGATAAAAATATTCTTATATCAGGTTTGTCTCCAGATACAGAATACGATTTCTATATTTTTTCAAAATGTAGTACGGATAATTACAATTATTACACGCCTGCCTATAAGCAAAAAACAAGAAAAGATTTTTCTAGTGGTGCCATATTAACTTCTAATGATGGAGTTAGTGTGATATATCCCGATAATGTTAATGAAAGGATTAGGTTTGAATTCACTAATTTCAGTCTTCAGTCAAGTAATTCTAGCTATAATAAAAGTCAAGTAGTGGTAAATTTCAAGAATGATTTGAAATCATATAACTATTACAGTTGTTATGATTTTTATTATGATTCTAATTTATTTTACCCAATGGTTTCAGAAAAAGAAGATGGTAGTATATCTATTATTCAAAATATAGATGGAACTTCTTATTGGGAAGCGAAAGTGATTAGTGAACCCAAGCCTACCTGCCAGATTACTAATGAAAAACAATTTTTGTTTCAACGTGTAAGTAATACAGAGGTAGAGCTGATTTGGGCTAAAAATGACGAAAACATAACGTATAAAGTTGAATATGGACCTATTGGCTTCACTTTAGGGACGGGTATTATACAAGAATTTGATAGTAATAGGCAATTTTTAGAATCAGAACTTCGTAGGCCTTATCATACCTACAATACAGAAAACAATCGTTTTGATGAGAATTTAATTTACTATTCTATGATTTTTGATAATTTACAAGAGGATTCAGAATACGAATTTTATATTACAACCATATGTCCTGACGGTTTTGTTAATATTTATCCCGTTCCAAAACTTGTTAAAACAACTCCAAATTTAGTTAGTACAGGAATTTATCACGGAAATTCTTCAGGGGAAATGAGAAAAAGAAAAGTCTGGACCATATTAGGGCAACTTGAAAACACCACGATTTGTCCAAATTCAACAGAAGACAGGATTGAGGCAACAATAAAAAGGTTAGAGATTCCTCAATATACTGGTGGAGATCCTTTTACTATTTTTGATCATTATAATACCAAAGATGAAAGCAAGGTGATTTTTTCTAGGAATTGGGATATTAATTACTATGACGATCCAATTGTTGTTAGTGCTAACAATGATACGGGTTGTTTAACTTTTAATTTTTCTCATGCTAATAGCACTTCTTGGAGCTATCTTCCCAAAACTTTGGAGCAGTTTGATAATGGGTTTGGTTATAAAGGCTGGATTGTTGAAATTACCTCAGTACCAAAAAGTAGTTTAAGTTTAGAAGATATAGATAATATTAGAAATATTCAGTTATATCCTAATCCATCTAATAATTATTTTTATATAAAAAATAATTTAAGTTCAGAGATAAAAGAAGTCACTATCAATGATATATCTGGTAGGCCTGTGGAACAATATTTTAATACTAATTTCAATCAGAAACTATATTTTAACTTACCCTCTGGTATCTATTTTGTAAACATAGAAACAAAAAATAATACTAAAAGTGTACAAAAAATTATTGTGAAATAATTATATATTATAAAGAAGTTAGTTTGAGGAATTAGAAAAAAATCAAGCAAATCTATGTGGAAAATAAAACCACTACATAACAATGTATAAGAAATCATAGCTCTTTTTGCTTAATCTAAGGTCTGTGTTTATTTGCAAAGTCGCCAAATATATAATTTGGCTTAGTCCAATCCGAAACCTATGACTTATTACCTGCCCTACGCTTCTTATACTATCCGTTACCATGCACTTGCGAGAAAGACCATGTGACTAATACTGCTTAAAATTATTAGATAATAAAAAAATTATGACTGTAATAACTCAACTTTCATCATCATTAGGACAAAAAGGGAATAATGCGAATATAGCTTTAGCGAAGGAAATTGTAGAAACGGAAAATAGTGATATGATTAAAGACCTTGTTCAGAATCTTAAAAACAAGGATAAAAAAATACAAGCTGATTGTATAAAAACACTTTATGAAGCAGCATATATAAAACCCGATTTGATCGCGAGTTATTATTCAGAATTTTTGGAACTATTATCAAACAAAAATAATAGATTGGTATGGGGTGGAATGATTGCCTTAATGACAATTACAGATTTGAAAAGCAAGGAATTATTTGCATCATTAGACTTGATTTCAGATACGGTAAATAAAGGTTCCACCATAACGATTGATTCAGGAGTTGAGATATACGCAAAGCTTAATAAATATTCGGAATATCAGGACAAAGTAGAAAATCTGTTGATTGACCAACTATGGAAATGCTCAATAAAACAATTGCCTAAGTATATGGAAAAATCAATTATTTCGATAACAGAATGGAATAAAGAGATTTATAAAAAAATAATAAATGAACGAAAGCCAGAATGCGAAAGAGATTCTCAAGTAAAAAGGCTTGACAAAGTATTGAAACAGATTGATAAAATATGAAAACGCATGGTAACACCGTATAATTTAAGAGTAAAATCCATTTGAAAAACTTTTTGAACATATTTAAAGGCAAGACTAAAGGAAAAGAAATGTATCCAGAAATAACAAATGCTGGTGGCCTTTCTAATGCTATAAACATTGAATTTTCAGAAATTCAATCCAAATTAAAAGTTCTTATTGATGAAAATACGTCTAAAATACCGTTGACATATTCTGTCATTCAAAGAGATAATAAATACTCTCAAATTTATATCGCTGCTAAAGAAAAACTCTATTTACCAGATTTTTGGAAAGACGGAGTATGTTTAGCGAATGGAAAAACAGGTAACATAATTGAACTGGTTAGAGCCATAGATTTTTGGATTAATAATGACATTACTAGCAAGGATTTGTCAAAGAAATTTGACTTTGTAGAAACGAACAATAAAGCACACGCTTTTGATTCAGGTAATGAAACTGAATACACATGGAACCAACTGCTAAATAACGAATCTAAACCTGAATTGGGAGAATTTATTAAAATTGCAATTCAGGACGACATTTTAGGGAAATTGTTTCCATTCACAAGTTTATACACATTATGTTTTAGTCGTTGCACAGGTTATCCTTATGACACAAAAGATCTACCAAACGTAACACCTAAATTAGATTCGTGGACATTGCCGAAAACGGATTATATCAAAGGAAAAACTGAATTTGACAATATGATTTATGTCGTTACTAATAATAAAGCAGAGTTTTTAGGAGAAGGTACTGCAATTGAGGTTTTAAAAATAGTTAAAGATAATTTACCAAAGAATATAACACCAGCAATAAAAGGAACAGCAGAAGACTGAAAAAAACTACTGCCAACAACGTCATGGAACATTAGCTCATCCACAAAATCATCTCTTTTTTCCAAAACTTTGCTTTTTAAACAATAAATGGATATAGAAATCAAAAGCTTGTTTTGACAAGGTTGTACCATCGGACAAATCAACTCCTTTGCAAAAAATATCTAACTGATCTAGATACCACTCATAAAATTCATCGGACCTATCATCTAAACCGATAATTGAGAAAATAAAGTCGCTAAAATCTGAAATACAGACCCCACCATCGAAACCCATTTTATTAAAATCATTGGTTAATGTTCTACTTTTTAATTCTTTTTTGATAAAGAATATGGCAAATTCTGCTTCTTTAGGCATTTTGACTAATGGCAAGCTTTTTGGATAATTGATTTTCATTATTTAAAATAATTTAAAAAAACTTTAAAAGTTTATTTATCTCCCTTTAAAGCATTTCGGAGTTACATAAAGATTTTTAAATCTCCTAATAAAGCATATTTTAATACTTATAGCATTTATTTTTCTTTATTATTTTTGATATCAAATCCTAGCTATTACTATGGAAAAACCAATTTATAATAGAATAAAAGCTGTTTTAGCTGAGAAAGGGAAAACTAACAAATGGTTGGCAGATGAGATAGATATGAACACCAATACTATTTCAAAATGGTGTCGAAACGATATGCAACCTAGAATTGAAAACTTATTTCAAGTAGCTAAAGCATTGGATGTAGACGTAAGAGAACTTCTTGTATCGTCTAAAAAATAAAACGCTCCATAACAAAATGTACAATTCTTTGCTTCTGATTTTCTTTATCGGAAAATACTTTCGTATGTTCATGTAACAAATCATACATGAACCGTTAGAAACCATTTGAAAAACATACGAACTATCAATGGGATTATTTAATTTCAATAGAAAAAAGAAAGAAAAAAGGGAAGTCAAACAACCTGAAAATCCAACTGAATTATTAATGGTAAAACTGTTCTTTAAAAGTAAACCCGTTTTTAATGATGAAAAAATCAAACAAGAATTAAAAAAGAGATTTATACATATTGAACTTCCCTATTATTCTGACAAACCAGCTAATTCTAGGCATTATTTATTCAAAGATTACGAAGTTAAATTTGCCGAAGGAAGTATTCCTGCTCAAGCAACAATTTTTATTTATGATGAAAAAGAAAATATACTGACGTTTATTAACAAAAATATAGAATACAAAGTTTATGATGGAGGCATCTTAGTGAAAACACCGAAAAAAGAAGCGAATCTAAAAGCAGAAAGTGTTGGGGAAGAAGTTACTTTATCGAGGTTACCAAACCTATCATCAAAATTTATTAATACAGTAGCCTACACACAATATGGTGTAAATTATCAGCGTAAAATCAATTTTAAACTGTAGCCGTATTTCAGAACTAGACATGGAAAAAAGACCAGAAAATAATATAGAAAGAAGAAGAATTCTAATTAGTGAATTCGAAATTTTAATAACTATATTTCTATATAATTACAATTCAATAAGTGTGACAACCAACTTTAATTGAACACAGATAAATTAAAAATCAAATACATGAATTAGTAAAAAGACATATAATTTAATAATATAAGGAAAATGGAAATGACAAATTTTGACGAAATTTTTGAAAAGTACACAATTCTGGAGTTGTTAGAATTTAACGGACTCGAGGAATTACCCAAAGAATTAGAAAAAATAACTCTCCTTAAAAAGGGATGCTACCACTTACAATTAAAGAAAAGATACCTGAAGGAGAATTTTTAAAAGAGGGATGTAAAATTCTTAACCTTGACTATGAAAAGGCTAAAGAACTACTAGTAGCAGCTGTTAATCAATCTGATCTCAATATAGAAAAAAAATGGTTTGAGCTTATGGAATACTATATCTTCAAAATATTCGAACAAGCTATTAAAAAATATCCTGTATATGTATCAAAAACAGCAACAAATATCCAAAAACCATATTCATATCTAACTATGTATTGCAATGATTTTGTGGTGGATGGTTTTCAAATTGGATTGGATAATAATGGGGAAAGTGAAGACTGGGAATCTATTGAAGCAGAAATCGATGAGTTTGAAGGATATTTTAGTTTGCTTGATAATATAGATCTAGGAGATTGGACTCCTACTGAAGAAGAATTAGAAAATTATTGTGATGACGATGAGAATACTTTTTTTGAAATACTTGAATCTTCTCTTTGTGAAATTTTGTTTAAAAAAGTAGGCGAAAAATTAAAAAATGACCCAAAATTACAGCAATATATAACTCCTGATACTCAAATATGTTCTTCGGTATATTTTTCTATAATTCCTTTTCCATTTACTTCTATGCCTGAAAAACTACGTAAAGATATTGCCGAACAACTTATAGGTAATGAAGAAAACAAAATAGCATTTTTGAATATGTGGGAAAATAAATAAAAAGATTTTAAAATTTTTAAAAGTTGATATTAGAGAGCTTTTAACATTGCCTCATTATAACACTTATATGCAATCTGGGTTTAAGCTAGATTGAAAGATATATGTATATTTTTGAAGTCCGCCAAATCATTGATTTGGCGTTTACAGTAAGAAAAAATAAATACAAAATACCAATGATTTAACTAAGTGATATAGATATAGTAGAAAGGACATCGTTTGTTTGCCCCACATTGCATTATATAACCGAAAGATTCGTCACCTGCAACTTTACTCAATTACATTTTGCCAATTATCTAATAGCTCTTTACAAACCTTCGTAAACTTATGCTTCATTATGGGGTGTACCAAAATGTTTTGTATTGGTTTCTTGTATTCAAATTCAAATCTCATTATAATTTCCGTTTCATTATTGGTTATTTTATTAACCGTCCAATTGCCTTTTAAGGTTTTTAGTGGGTAAGGATAGTCGGGTGCCATAGTATCTACCACAAAGGAATATTGTTTTCCATCCTCCCATAAACTGCATCTTTCGGTCCAACTGTCTTTTTTATGGGTACAATTTCTGACCATTCCTTCGCCTTCACCAGAAATTATTTCAACATTATCAATGTTAGGTGCGACTTTGTGGTAATTAGAAACATCCGATATTATTTTCCAAACCTTAGATTTATCACCTTTAATTTCTCTTTTGAAAGACATCAGTTTGGTATTAGAATTCACCTTCGAATCTATTCTGGCTAAACCAATTGATTGATAGATAATAAAAAATAAAATTGGTATTAGAAATAACCCAATTAGTAGATAACCTATGTCCGTAATATCAAATGGCCTTATAATTAATGCTACTAAACTTCCAAGGGTAAACAAACAATCCTGCACGATTATCCATAAAATAGCCAATGCTCGTTGTTTCTTTATTTCCACAAATATGGTCAATGAAAAAAAAATAATGACTCCTCCCACAACCAAAAAAGGGAAACTGCTAGTGGCTTCAAAAATATTTGTAAGTTGTTTGTGAAAGACTAAAATAAACACACCTGAAAGGAATGTTGAAATGGCATTTAATCTTGTTGCTTTTATTGATGTATTCATAATATCTTTTTATTCCTATGACAATATTAGATTGATCTAAATTATTTTTATTGATATTTTACGCCAATTTTGTATTTTTATGATATGAGAATATTTGCACCTTTTTTAAATACTCTTCTAGAATATGCAACATATCAAAATCAAGATGCTAATACACTAAGACATCTTTTATCTAATCGAGAAATTGATCTTTGTAATCATGAGGAAACGATTGAAGTCAGGGATTATCTTGCCATTTTCAATGAGATAATTGCACATTCTAAAAATGACAGTTGCGGATTAAGCATCGGGGCTTACCTTAATTTAAATTCACTTGGCCTGATTCTGGAAATTTCCCTAAATACATCAAGTATAGAGCAGGGTGTCTCCATTCTTCAAGATTTCCTTAAAAGTAAATTTCCAATCGTTTCGGCTTCTGTAATTAAAAGTTCAAAATTCCATATCGTGCAACTAGATAGCTCTGTTGGAGAGTTAAGCCTAAAAAAACATCTTTTGGATATGGTGTTATGTATTATATATAGAGAATTGAAACTAATGCTTCCTGATCATATCATCCCAAGAATCAGATTACCTTATTCAGATAGCACATCCTATATCAACACTTTAAAAATAAAAATTACCCATAATACTAATTATCAAATAGTGTTACCTTCAGAGATTGAAAATACCGAGATTAATAAAGATAAAGTTAAGCAAATTGAACTTCTATTGCCAAAATTTATGGCAATGCTAAACCAAAGCAATAAAGATGAAAAAAAATTCTCATCCCAAATTCGGAATATGACATTAAATATGTGCTCGCCAGAGATTCCGAATTTCGACCAGGTTCAAAAACAATTCCCATACAGTAAACGTACCGTACAAAGAAAATTAACAGATGAGGGCATATCTTTTAGAGGCATTGTGAATACTATAAAAGAAGAACTTTCTAATTATTTGATGAACGAAAAACATTTAAAAACCAAGGATATAGCATACATTTTAGGCTACTCAGAATCTAGCTCCTATTTACATGCCGTAAAATCTTGGAAAATAAAAAACAGGTAACTGTGTATAAAACATAAAGCAATTTTTTCTTAGCAAGAGTTTGTGTTTATCGATCTTTGACTTAGTTTTAATCTCAAAGGTATTCAACTGCCCTATATTTATTATACCAACCCTGTTGTATAAATTATGTATCTTAACAAATAGCAAACAAAACAATGCAAGATTATATTGATTTGGCAAAAAAAAATGGTATTACACTTTTAGATCATGGAAAGTGTCAATTTTGTGGAGCTAATACGAAAAGAGGTATTCATGAATGTTTGGAAATTTTTAATTTTGGGTTTTATGATATTGATTTCTCAAATATTGAAAATTACATATACAAATTTCTAATTGTTGATACGCACACATTACAACACCCAGAAATTCACGGCAGGTGGAATAATCATTTTCACTTGTCAAGATTACATTTAATTTTTAAATATGGTGTTAAATGGACTTATAAGTTATCACCAAAATTAAGTGATTACCTGAACAAATATAAAGTTGATAAACAAGATGAATATTTGACTCCACCAGACGTGTCAAACAGGGGACATATTACAACAATTGATATCTTAGAAAAGCCTACCAATGAGATGGAATGTAAAGATTTGATTAAAAAATGGGCCATGGAAGTTTACAATAAATGGGGCAATCACCATGATATAGTAGATAATATTGCCAAGAATTTTTTAAATATGAAAAAATAAAAAGCCAGTTGTTTACATGAGGTACAAACACAGTTAACAGAGGTTTTTCCAAAATCTTAGAATCTTTTTAAACGCTATATTTCATAAATAAAATGGTTATACCCAGTTAATAATAACCAAAAATTCACTAATTTAATGGGCAATTCATCTAATTTTCAATGTACTAAACCATGAATAAGGTTTTTAAAATACATCGTATTATTTTAGTATTAACAATAGTTTGTGGATGTGCATCATCAGAAAAACACGCCTTAATACAAGATGTAAAAGGAGCTCATAAATTAATCTCAGATAAAGTATGGCTAACACACGAACACATATTAGTCGATTTTATAGGGGCAGATAGTATACAGCCCAATACATGGAATCATGATTCGATAATTAAAGAAATAGAACCTTATTTCGAGGAGCTTAAAGAATTTAATGTAAACTATTTTGTTGATGCGACACCTAATTACATTGGAAGAAATGTACTACTTCTAGAAAAAATTGCTAACAAAACAGGGATTAAAATTATTACAAACACAGGTTTTTATGGGGCTCGCAATAATAAATTCATTCCTCAATATGCCAAGGAAATGACAGAAAAAGATCTTGCTGAAATATGGACAAATGAATACAAAAACGGCATTGATCATACTTCTATTAAACCTGGGTTTATTAAGATTGGAGTTGATAATTCCGATCCTCTAGATACAATACATCAAAAATTGGTAAAAGCAGCAGCTCTTACTCATTTGAAGACAGGTTTAACTATAGCATCGCATACGGGAAAATCAAAAGGATTATGGCCACAATTAAGCATTCTTAAAGAAATGGGAGTGTCACCAGAATCTTTTATTTGGGTTCATGCCCAGGAAGAAGACAATAATGACAACTATCTTAAAGCTGCAGAGATTGGGTGCTGGATAAGTCTTGATGGATTAGGCTGGGAATTGGAAAAACATATTGAAAAGATATTATTTGCAAAAAGAAATGGCATCTTAGATAGGATTTTGATCTCGCATGATTCTGGTTGGTATGATCCTCAAAAAGAAAACCAATCTATCAAACCATTTACAAATGTTTTCAAAAAACTCTATCCAGAATTGAAATCTCGTGGTTTTACAGATGAAGAATTTAAATTGTTGATTAGTACCAATCCTCCAAAAGCATTCTCTATAGAAGTTAGAAACTTTCATTTAAACAAAAATGACAAATAATACACATAAGACATAACTTCCTTTATAACAACAAAATATCCATGTGTAAATTTTATTTAAATCTATAATTAAAATACTTCATTAACTTTGCTTATAAAGTTATACTAATGCTGATTACCTTAATAAACTTAGCGCTCTCCCCTTTTTGTCTTTTGTTTTTTGTTTTTTTTGCCGCCTCAGGTAATTCAAATCGATATTTTACACCTAGTGGCACCAATATTAGTAAGTTGAAACCTATTCCCTATTTTATTTATCTAATCATTTACTTATCTATCGTTTTAGGACTAGCTCATCTATGGAACCTGTACTCTAATAATGGTATTAGCATTTGGGAAATGTTTATTCCTAAATACTATTGGGTATCAATCTCTGCGTGGGTTGTTACAGGTTACACGCTCTTTACCTACCTTAAAGGCATGGAAGGTAATATTATGGGATTTATATTTTTCCCTTTACTTCTCTTAGCTTCATCTGCTTTGATAGGCGCTAATTTTAGAAGTTTATTTTTATCGCCATGGGATTTGAATTTACCAATATTGAATTACAATTTTTGGATTTTATTCATAATGCATGCTTTTTCACCCATTTATATATTGGCTATTTTAAAAAAAGATGACTCTGAAGAACCCTATAAAAATAACTGGGTTTCAAGTATAGCTACAAGTATTATTTTTCAATTAATGCTCTATGGAGTTAACTGGCTTGTAATAAAACTTTTTGGAGGAACATTAACTTTCCGCTTATTCTTTGGTGAAAAACAAAACGTTGTTTATTATTTGCCAATGGCAATAGGCTTTTTATATTTTATTTTTTTATTTATATCGAAAAATGTATCTCCTAAAAACAAACCTATTTTAAGTCCATTTACTAAAGGAGTAACTTTATTAATATTTGTTTTTTCCGTATTACAAATTGTTAACTATGTGAGATTAATTGTAGGTACTCTTAACGTGTAGCTTCCCAAAAACTAAAACATGTGATAAGTTAAAACCAAGCTTTTTTGTTAGTTTGGTTAATAGTCAAACTAACAAAAAAACTTAGCTAATTTTAAGAATTAAAATATTGATTGATTTCAACATTTCAATGATCTCATATGATTTCGTGAATGGAATTATTATTTAAATACACTCATTGAACATGAAGTATTAGGATTACCGCCTTGATACGGAACCATTAACCAACATTTAAGGCTCGTAAACGAACTTGATTTTGTAAAAACACTTGTTCCTGGTGTAAATGTAAAAGATTCTGTTGGACCATCATCAATTTGGTACAACAGTGTATATTCTGTGATATCTCCACTGTGATATCTCATATATACCTCGATGTTTGAATTTGTTGCACCAATATTGGAATATAAATAACCTGCAGTTAAAGAGCCCTGTACGTTATTATAACAAAAAAAGTTGGTGTGGGCTATAGTTACTAAACCAGATGATACATTTTTGTCTTCGAATTTGTTGATTATTTGCTCATTCATTTTTTTAAGTATTTTTATTACTACTAATGTAAGAAAAATACTCGAAAACACAAATGTTATTTCATTTTTATTAGAATGCTGTGACCATATAATCATTAAACATGCTATACTATACACTTAAATACAAGCAAGCAAAGCCTTTAATTACCGAAGAAAGTTCTCACTAGATCAATAGGCATATTTATTTTTTTAATCTTAACAAAGCTTCTGTATAATAATAATCTGCATAATTTAAAGGCACATCTACTTCTGCTTGATGCGGAATGCTCCCAACACTATGCATCAATGCAAAATTATTGTTTTCACCTAGCTTGGCACTATAAGCATCAGTCCCTAATGAAACGATAGATTTATAGATAAAAGGCAAATAAGACTCCTTTGTATATCCATCTAATTCAATTAAAGCAGATGTCGCAATAGCTGCTGCCGAAACATCTCGTTTTTCGTTAGGAATATGAGGTGCGTTATAATCCCAATAAGGAATACCATCTTCTGGCATTGCATTTATAATGTATTTTGCAATATTTTGGGCTTGCTCCAAATATTTTTCATCTTTTGTATACCTATAACAAACCGTATAACCATAAAGCCCCCAAGCTTGTCCACGTGCCCAAGAACTTTCATCAGAAAAACCTTGTGCCGTATTTTTATTTCGCACAGCTCCTGTTTCTGGGTCGTAGTCGATAACATGATAAGAACTATAATTTTCTCTAAAATGATGTTTTATAGTTGTATTGGCATGGGCAATAGCAATTTCTTTGTATTTCGGGTCTCCTGTTAATTTTGTTAATTCAAATAATAATTCCAAATTCATCATATTATCTATAATCACGGGGAATTTCCAACGATGGTTTGGTCCGACATCCCAGCTTTGAATACAACCAACTTTTTCATTAAAACGTGTAATTAAAGAATTTCCAGAAGCAATTAAAACGTCTTTAAAGTCTTTATTTTTTGTTAAACGATAGCCATTTCCATATGAGCAATTAAAAATAAACCCAAGGTCATGATTGTTAGTAATCGTTTTATGGCTTTC
This sequence comes from uncultured Flavobacteriaceae bacterium, assembly GCA_947501845.1. Classification (GTDB taxonomy): domain Bacteria; phylum Bacteroidota; class Bacteroidia; order Flavobacteriales; family Flavobacteriaceae; genus Flavivirga. Next base: position 150,877 of record CANMXP010000009.1, read on the forward strand.
AATTAATTTTTGTAATTGTTCTGCCCCGTTTTTCCATTTTTCATCGTTTGTAGCTTCATATAAATACCAGCATGTCCCTGGAAAAAAACCTTCCGTCCAATCAAATTTTAGAGGCGCCCAATAAATGCTACCATCTTTGTTTGTGGTACGAGGAATTCTATTTTTCTCTAAAGCTTTATCCAATAATAGGGAAAGTTGTTTTTCTACAGCAATTAGTTGTTTATCAACTTCTGATTTTTCATTTTTATCTGTTTTTCTATTTTTATTATTACAAGAAACAAATAGTATTGACAGGATTAAGACTAGTTTTATGGCTTTCATAGATAATTTGCCTTTTCAGATTTAACAGATATAATATATTGTTTTATTCCAGTTCAAATTTAAACACAGTAGCTATATCATTCATATCTACATCTGGAATAGTTAAAAATAGCTGGTTCTCGGTTTGTTCAAATACTACTTTGGTTTCTGTACCTAAAACAGTAATATTTTTAATTGGACTAGGGGTTGGATAACGATGCAATCCAAAACTTTTTAAATCCAATTTCCTACCCTTTTCTGGACTTCCTAAGAAAAACATATAGAGTGCTTTTTTATCTTTCGACATGGTAAAACGCACATCATCTGCAGAATATTTTGTAGTTGCAGATTGCCCTCCAAAATGACCTGCCTTAGCCACAGAAGTTCCGAAGCCATATTTTATAAATGGGCGTGTATTATAAACAGCTTCTCCATATTTAGAGAGCCATCCTCCAATTTTCAAAAGAATATCTCGTTGCTCAGTTGGAATTACTCCTTCATTTGTAGGAGAAACATTTAGTAAAACGGTTCCGTTCTTACTCCAAACATCTATCATATTACGCAATACCAATGTGGCATCTTTGTATTTTAAGTTATCTGTATGAGACCAAGACCCACGACTAATCGTAACATCTGTCATCCAAGGAGACTCAGACAAATCTTTTTTACCACCTTGTTCAATATCCAACATACTCATATTGTGCGGCATATCATGCTGTTTCATAACAATCGCAACTTCTTGATTTTTCTTTTTTGCTTCGTTTAAATAATAAGCTGCAAATTCTTGCCTGTACTGTTCTGGAATTGCATTTAACCAAGAGTCAAACCAAACTATATCTGGAGAATATTGGTCTATGACCTCTTTTAATTGTTCATACCAATATTTATGAAATTGGTCTGCTGGCATATTTCCATATAACTTTGAAATAATAGGATCTGTAGAGGAAGTTGCCAAATTAGGATTATAAGCAAAATGACTATCATAAGCCCCCCATTTTTCGGGATTATTGGCATTTCTTTGCAAGTTACGGGCATGGTGAAACGTTGTGATGAATTTCATTCCGTTCGCTTTAATTTCTTTTTCTAACAACCCTGTAATGTCTTTTTTGGGCCCCTTAGCTTTAGCATTCCAAGGATTTACTTTACTGTCCCATAAAGCAAAACCATCATGGTGCTGTGCTACTGGACCAGAAAATTTAGCACCAGCATCTTTAAATAATTTAGCCCAATCTTTTGCATCAAATTTTTCTGCTTTAAACATAGGGACAAAATCATGATAATTAAAATCTTCCCCATATTTTTCCCTATGCCATTTAGCAACATTTGGTCCATGCGGATGCCCTTCTCGGTACATGTAAAAAGGATACCACTCGCTATGGTGTGCTGGTACCGTATATACCCCCCAGTGGAAATAAATTCCCAACTTGGCATCCTGTAACCACTCTGGAGTAGCCTGGTGCTTAGCTAAAGACTCCCATGTAGGTTCATATTTTTCTATATTATTTGTTTTATCTAAATTTTCGGAAATTAATGTTTCTTTTTTTTGGGAACATGCTACCAAAGATAGTAGCAAAGAAAAGGTGATGATGAATCGAATCGATCTCATGATGGCTATTATTTAATAAGAGTTTTAAATTTGAATATATTATTCTAGGTACAAACATGCAATTTAAAAATATAATATCCGAAAGAGTTCCATTCACAGTTCATTTTAAGGTAACAAATAGGTCTTTTAATAGGAGATTAAGCATACTTCAATAAAATATTGGGATCTGGACAATTTCTCATATAAAATTCCAGATCCTTTTTATTACAAACACCAGGATAATCCCCAATATAGTCTTGTATATTTTTTATAACCTGAAAGTGTAAATGTGGTGGGTAATCTCCATTTACTGATGTATCGCCTAAAGTAGCAATTTGCTCTCCTTGTTTAAAAGCCTGACCAATTTTTAAATCCTTGATTGATGCTAAACTTAAATGACCATAAAGAGTATAAAATATAACGTCAGCTATAATATGTTTCAAAATAATAGTAGGTCCATAATCACCATAATTCATATTATTTTTAAAACTATGAACAGTAGCATCGAGAGGTGTATAAATTTGCGTATTGGCAGGACTCCATAAATCGACTCCTAGATGAATATTGCGTTCGTCTTCTGTTTGTCTGTTAAAATGTGAACTGCGTTTGTATATATTTCGGACTTCTAAATACCCGCCATAGGCCACTAAAGCATCATGTTTTTTTATATGGCTGTCAATATATGCATTCAATTTAAAAGATGACGATACATCAATAGCGTTCAATGTTTTATTAGATTCCGATAAATCTAAAGACAGGTACTTAGAATCAGGAATAGACGCATCCAATACTCGCAAAGGTTTGGTACTCATATTATTTAAGAATTCTAAAAAATCGTTTGAATCCATACAAATCTGTTTATTCAAAAATAGAAAACTGATTGGTTTATTTAAACAATTCTTAAAAATCAACTATAACAAGCTCCCTTCGATAAGTTCTGGGCTATTTTTATATTTTGATTTGTATTAAGACGTTAGGCAACAACTTCTCCGTACAAATCGAAATCTTCTGCTTCAATAATTTTTACGGTGGTGAATTCTCCTGTTTTTAAATAGGTTTTAGTAGCATCGATCAATACTTCATTGTCAACATCTGGTGAATCATATTCGGTACGTCCAATAAAATAGTTCCCTTCTTTCCTATCAATAATCACTTTAAAGGTCTCACCAATTTTTTCCTGATTGAGTTCCCATGAAATCTGAGATTGTGTTTCCATGATCTGGTTAGCACGTTCAACCTTTATGGCTTCTGGGACATCATCTTCCAGATTATATGCATGCGTGTTCTCTTCATGAGAATATGTAAAACAGCCTAAACGCTCAAAACGCATGTCTGTAACCCATTGTTTTAATGTTTGAAAATCTTCTTCTGTTTCGCCAGGATAACCAACTATAAGTGTTGTTCTTATAGCCATATTTGGAACAGCAACCCTAAATTCCTTAAGTAATTTGGTAGTTTTCTCTTTAGTAGTTCCGCGTCGCATGCTTTTTAAAATAGCATCTGAAATATGCTGTAATGGAATATCTAAATAGTTACAAATTTTAGGCTCACGATTCATAACTTCCAAAACATCCATTGGAAAACCTGTGGGAAATGCATAATGCAAACGAATCCATTCTACACCGTCAATTTTAACTAAAGCTTCTAGCAACTCTGCCAAGTTTCTTTTTTTATACAAATCTAACCCGTAATAGGTTAAATCTTGCGCTATTAATATAAGCTCCTTCACCCCATTAGCTGCTAATTTTTCAGCTTCAATAACGATATCTTCAATAGGCGTGCTTCTATGTTTTCCCCTCATGATAGGAATAGCACAAAAACTACAAGGTCTGTCGCATCCTTCAGCAATTTTTAAATAGGCATAATTTTTAGGCGTTGTTGTTAAGCGCTCTCCTATTAATTCATGTTTATAATCGGCACCTAAGGCTTTTAACAACCCTGGCAGTTCTGTAGTACCAAAATATTGGTCTACATTCGGAATTTCCTTTTGTAAATCTGGTTTATAACGTTCACTTAAACACCCTGTAACAAATACCTTATCAACCTCTCCCGCTTCTTTTTTTTGCATGAATTCTAAGATGGTATTCACGCTTTCTTCCTTGGCATTATTAATAAATCCACAGGTATTAATGACTACAATATTACCTTCATCTTCATGAACCACATCTTTACCGCTAGCTTTGAGCTGCCCCATTAACACTTCACTATCGTAAACATTTTTACTACAGCCAAGAGTCACAACATTTATCTTGTTTTTCTTAAGAGTTTTTGTACGCATACCGTTTTCCCAAGTGGGTTCAAATCTTTTTAATTAATAATGATAACCAATTTAGGGCGCAAAGATACAACCTTAATTAAACCTTTTATATATTTGAGAGTCTTAATTGCTAAACCTACAACTATGAAAAATTTAGTTTGTCTCTCTTTTTTTGCTTTAATGATTTTATCCAGCTGCTCTAAAAATGACACTCCAATAGCCCCAGAGCCTATAAATGACATTATCTATTTTCCTCCTATAAATTCTGATACTTGGGAAACCAAAACCTTAACAGGTTTGAGTTGGGATGCATCTGCTTTACAACCGCTATTGGATTATTTAGAAGCTAACAACACAAAAAGTTTTATAATCCTTCATGATGGTAAAATTGTAGTTGAACACTATTTTAGCAATCATACAGCAACATCTCCTTGGTATTGGGCAAGTGCTGGTAAAACATTAACCACGGCTATTTCTGGGATCGCCCAAGAGGAAGGTTTAATAAATATTAATAGTAAAATTTCTGACTATTTAGGAACTGGTTGGACGAGTGCTCCTTTAGAAAAAGAAGACTTGATTACTTGTAAACACCTATTATCAATGAACTCTGGCTTGGATGATGGTTTAGGCGATCATGTTTCTCCTGCAAACCTGAAATATGTTGCCGATGCTGGTACGAGGTGGGCGTACCATAATGTTTATGTTAAAATGCAAGATGTCGTTGCCCAAGCGAGCAACCAAACCTGGTCTAGTTATTTTAATACGGCATTAAAAGATAAAATTGGAATGACTGGCACATGGATACCTTCAAATGACTTTAATGTTTATTGGAGCAATACTAGGAGTATGGCACGTTTTGGTTTGTTAATTTACGCTAATGGAAAATGGGAAAACACTCAAATAATCCCTGAAATTTTTTTAAACGAAGCTACCAATACCTCACAAAACATCAATAAATCTTACGGATACCTATGGTGGTTAAATGGAAAATCGACTTATCATTTACCTGGCAGCCAATTAGAATTTAATGGTGAATTAATCCCCAATGCCCCAGCAGACACGTATGCTGCTTTGGGTAAAAATGATCAAAAAATTTATGTTGTTCCCAGTAAGAAATTAGTCATAGTACGCATGGGAAATGCTGCGGGTAACATCAATTTTGCTTTATCTACTTTCGACAATGATTTATGGGAGAAAATAAATGCTTTGGTTAAATAAAAAAGGCGATCTAAAAAGTATTAAATTAAGGTTCTCGACTTAACTCGAACCAACATTTAACTTACTTTTCAGACCGCTTCTTTATATCAATACTAAAATATTAGATCACTATCACTGGTAGCGTTTTACTAAAACCTTAGTTCTCGTATTTTTTCCGTTAACCTTAGTCTTTAAATAATAAAAACCACATCTTAAATCGCTTAATTGCAAACTAATATTGGATTTACCTGCACCAATTTGGTGAGATGACGACCTTAAAAGTTGTCCGTAGAAATCGTAAATCTTTAATTCTACTTCGGCTTCCGTATTACTATGTAATATCACATTGGTGTGATCAACAAAAGGATTTGGAGACACTTTAAATCTAACTCTTGGTAAAGGATCTTGATTATCACAAACTCCTAAATAAGCACCTCTTGCCAAAAGAGCTTTTGCGCCATATTGACTCACGCATAAAGTTCTACCTCTGTAACAAACCTGTACTTTTGGTTTTATATGGTTTTGCCCCCTCCAGTTGTATTGTCTTGTTCCAGAGTTACAAACAACATCTTTTACAGTAACTGTTGTCGTTGTTGTTTGTGTACAACCATTAGCATCGGTAACAGTGACACTATATGTTGCAGTCTCTTCCGGACAAACCTCTATATTTTCTTCAGTTTCACCAGTACTCCACTCATAAGTATAAGGTGCCACACCTCCTGTAATATTTGTTACTTCTAATAACGTACAAGCTTGTGATTCATAACCAAAGTATACTGTCGTTTCATCCGTTGTAGAGACTGTTAACCCTGAAGATTCTAAAATAGTAAATTCTTCAATTATGGTATTCCCTAAAGCATCTGTTATTGTTACCATATGGTCTCCTCCATTTAAATCATTAATAGTGTTTGAAGATACCTCCTCACCATTCCATTCATAATTATAAGGCGAAATACCACCAGAAACCAATATGGTTGCCGTACCATTTGATGCCCCAAAACATATTGTATTTGTATAAAGCATCTCATCGACACTTAATGGTTTTAGCTGTAATCTGGCAGATACGGGAAAATGGTCTGATGCTGTTCTGGTATAATCATTATCATAAAACTCATAATGAACACGTTCCGATTCATTTATATAATTATCATTCAACTCGTTAGAAATAGCTATATGATCTATCATATTTTCTCTAGATACAAAAGATCTGAATCCGCCATCGCTTAAAGCTTTAGTTACGATATTATAATTAATAGTATCTGATACAAATTCATTATAGCTTGTTAAAGTAGTTGCAACATCTGCTACAGTTACATCAACATCATCATTATAATCCCCTAACAATACAATATTTCCCGTAGGGTATTGTGCATCTAAACTATCTTTTAGCACTTCTACATCGTACTCTCTCATATCATACCTGCTCTGAGGATCTGAACTACTATTTGCTCTGGCATGCAAAGCAATGAAGTTATATTGTTCTGTTTCTCCATCTATACTAACATCTGCGGTCATTAAAAAAGGTAGACGCCCACTCGCATAAAAACGATCTGTTGTAGTACTCGGGTAATTAACCAATGTAGAATCGTCACCTCCATTATATAAAGGATGAATAGACTCTAACAACACTTTAGTGGCTGTAACATTTACAGTGGCTGTATTATAAATAAATCCAACCTTTTGCTTAATACCAGGATCATTTGGTCTTGACACAGCTGGCGAAAGTATGTAATCGTATCCTGGAAGTTCGCTTACCAATTGCGCAAACAATGCATCATCTGAAATTTCCTGAACCGCCAATACATCTGCCTTCAATTCACTAATCACAACCTTTACACTATCTTTTTGGATAGCGTCAGACATCGGGTTTCCAGCAGCAGGAGAATTACTTTCATCTCCAAACCATTCGATATTCCATGTTACCACATCTAACGTTTTCTCTTTTGGGATATCTATTGGAGGCACGGGAGGTATGTATGCTCCTGCACAACTCATATCGGCTGCCATTCTAGGAAGTAATTGATATAATTCAAAAAACTTTCCTACAACACCTATAACCTCATCACAAGTTTCTGGTTGACCTAAACCTACTATAGCTTCTACATTATTATCTATTCTTAACTCTCCCGAACCGCTCGAATCGGTTAAAATATAATTAGCCCCTCCAAAAAGAATATCTCCAGGCTTTGGAAAAGCAGGATTTAAAATCTTAACCAATTCCGCTGGATGATTGGCCAACTCTCCTAAAGTTATAACTAATGGTTCTATTGGCTGATTTGGAATCCCGTTATTTTCTACTTCTGTTACTGGACTTATTTGAACTTGATCTCTAAAAACACTTCGTATTCCTGTTACCGTTATTGAATCTCCCACTTTAAAAACACCATCTCCATGAACTAATTCATCAAAAATTGCGATAGCTCCTGTAGCATCTTGTATATATGCCGATCCAGAAAATTCATCAGCTACTGTAAGCACCCCAGCTATTTTTACTTGCTCGCCCAACTTGTCTGAGTCTCTAGCTTCCAATATAGATATGAGTTCCGATGGTTGACTTACACCACCTTCCCCATAAGTTCCAATAGGAAACGTTGTATTAACGGTTGTCCCATCTAAAGCATTAGGACCGCTGAAAGACCAATTTGCCAATAAAAAAGCGCTTCCATCTGGCCCTGTGTCATCATTTCTGTAAGCCCAGCCGTCTAAATATTCCCATGGCTGACCAGAACCATCTGTATTTATATCTCCAAAAACATCTATAACCTCTCCATTGAAAAACAATTCTACAGCATCATCGCCATTAATATTAGCCGCTCCCGACGCAAAATTAGGCGCAAAGCCAAAAAAGCTATTAAAGCCAGTTGTTTCGGATGCTACATAAATAAAATCCCCAGCATTTGCAGATCCAGAGAAAGCAAACTCTACACCATCTGATCCACCTCCGTTATTAGCAGAACCAAAACCATATTCGCTAAGATCTGCTATATCGTGTTTCGCATAAAACTCAATTGCTTTTGGAACACCACCTGAAAGCGGTCCGTCTATAACCCCAGTTATAATTAAATCCGGTCCATAAGCTCTTAAAGGGAAAGGTGTTGCTGCAGAAGCGTTATCTGTTGCTCCATCTAAAGCGTTAGGCGAGCTAAATGTCCAATTTCCAATTATAAAAGTCGCCTCATCGGGTCCTGTATTATCATTTCTATACGCCCAGCCATCTAAATATTCCCATGGCTGACCAGAACCATCTGTATTTATATCTCCAAAAATATCTACAACGGCACCATTTGAAAATAATTCTATGGCATCATCTCCATTAATGTTAGCCGCTCCCGACGTAAAATTAGGCACAAAGCCAAAGAAATTTGTAAATCCAGTTTCTTCAGAAGCCACATAGATAAAATCCCCAGCATTTGCAGAACCAGAAAATGTAAATTCCTGCCCGTCTGTACCGCCTCCATTATTAGCAGACCCAAAACCGTATAGACTTAAATCTGCTATATCATTTATAACATAAAACTCAATAGCTTTTGGAACACCACCCGAAAGCGGTCCATCTATTACTCCCGAAATTATTAAATCTGTTGATATTCCTGGAGGTGGAGGGCCTCCTGCATTTGTTGTTACGTCTACTTCATTACTTGCCAATGATACATTTCCTGCTGCATCAACAGCTTTTACCGTAAATGTATAATTAGTATTTGGCACTAAATTTATAACAGTGAGTGATGTCCCTGCTGAAGAAGCTATTAAAGCAACTCCGTTAAAAACTTGGTAGGATGTTACCGCAATATTATCTGTTGAAGCATTCCAAGACAAATCTGTAGTGGTCATTGTTGTATTTGAAGCTGATAAATTTGTAGGTCCAGAAGGTGCTTCATTATCTACGGTGCCTCCACCGCCATAGCTCCCTACTGGAAAAGCATTAGTAGCACTGGCATTGGATGTTTCGCTATCTAAAGCATTGGGACCACTAAAAGACCAATTAGCTAAAACAAAAGAGCTTCCATCTGGTCCCGTATTATTATTTCTATATGCCCAACCATCTAAATATTCCCATGGTTGTCCAGAACCATCTGTATTTATATCTCCAAAAATATCAATAACTACACCCGATTTGAACAACTCAATAGCATCGTCTCCATTTATACTGGCTGCACTACTTGTATAATCTGGCGAAAAACCAAAAAAGTTCAAAAACTCTACAGCTTCAGAAGCTACATAAATAAAATCCCCCGAATTAGCAGTTACTGCTGGAAAAGTAAACTCTTCGCCATCGGTACCACCTCCATTATTAGCAGATCCAATACCATAAATACTTAAATCTGGAACATTCTCAGTAATGTAAAGCTCTACGCCTTTGGGTAGACCTCCAGGTAAAGGGCCATCAAAAACCCCACTAATAATGATTTGCGAATTAGCAACTAAAGCGCATAAAAAGGCAACTGTAATTATAACATGCCTTTTTTTAGAATAAATGTATTTCATACTTTTTATATTTAAAATGTAACTAAATATAAATCTAGTAATTAAATACAGTTTATTCTTACGATTAACAAAATATTAGATTAATGTAAAGAAATGCTCTGGTTGATAAAAGTTTCTTAACAAAAATGACTATTATTTAAACCTGAATTAATAAACAAAACAATCGAACTGATAATTATAGATAGAGGGTATGTATTAATTAATTAGTTCCTCTCATTAAAAGGAATAACAATTCCCTTTTCCAGATAGTTTTTTAAACCATTGAGCAACATAGCCCAACAAAATGAAGAATGTCTAAAATGGTGATTATCTTCTAACCAATTTACATGACTAAATTTAACTAAAGTACCAGAACCCTTTGTCTCTAAGTCAAATCCAAATGTTGTTGGATTCCAATCTTTATCTGAATCTATCATTTTTAAATGAAACGATTCATTAGTTTTCACTTCGGACACTTTACAAAACCAGTTATATGAGTTTGTAAAATTTAAATTGTACTCTGAATCCAACTCAGGTATTCCAGAGCTTTTTAATGTCCACCAATTATCTAAATGTTTTGGTAACGAAATGGCATCAAAAACCATTTTTGGAGAAACTTCGATTAGAAGATTATGGTAAATATTAAAAGCCATTTATATTGAAATTTATTTAAATATAATAATAATCTAAATAAATCTCGTGATAAGCTTCTAAGCTAACGTGGAGTTTTACTTAAAAAATGAATCTACAAACTCAAATTTGTTGAAAACTTGCAGATCTTCTATACCTTCACCTACTCCTATATATTTTACTGGAATTTTAAACTGGTCTGAAATACCAATTACAACGCCTCCCTTTGCGGTTCCATCTAGTTTTGTAACTGCCAATGATGTTACTTCTGTTGCTGCTGTGAATTGTTTTGCCTGTTCAAACGCATTTTGCCCTGTAGAACCATCTAAAACCAATAGCACATCATTAGGAGTATCGTCTACTACTTTCTGCATGACACGCTTTACCTTAGTAAGCTCATTCATTAAATTCACTTTATTATGTAAACGTCCTGCTGTATCTACAATCACCACATCAGCATCTTGTGTAACGGCACTTTCTAAGGTATCAAATGCCACGGATGCAGGATCACTACCCATAGATTGTTTAACAATAGGTATATCTACTCTATCTGCCCACACTTGTAACTGGTCTATAGCTGCTGCTCTAAAAGTATCTGCTGCACCAAGCACCACCTTTAACCCTTGTTTTTTGAATTGATAGGCTAATTTACCAATGGTAGTCGTTTTACCTACACCATTAACACCAACAACCATAATAACATAAGGTTTTTTGCCTTGTGGAATGGTAAACTCTGTTTCTTCTCCTAAATTTGTTTCACTTAATAAACCTGCAATTTCTTCACGAAGTATGACATTAAGTTCGTCGGTTCCCAAATATTTATCTTTTGAAACTCGTGCTTCAATACGCTCTATAATTTTAAGTGTTGTATTGACTCCCACATCACTAGACACTAATACTTCTTCAAGATTATCTAAAACATCATCGTCTACTTTAGATTTTCCCGCTACAGCTTTACTTAATTTCCCAAAAAAACTGGATTTAGATTTTTCTAAACCTTTATCTAGGGTTTCTTTCTTTTCTGAAGAAAATATTTTTTTAAAAAAGCTCATATTTTAAGTTTACTCAATTATTGTTTATTGATCATAGCGTTCTTTTCTCCTTGCGGTAACGCTTAAATTATTTATGGCAATTTTCACACCATAAATTTTTACTGCTATTATGGCAGAAAAACCTTCCAAATATAAACATAAAAAGCTGCTTTCTAAAAAGAAAGCAGCTTATAATATTATGAAATATTACTGTTTTAGTTTTTACTAAAAAAGTCTTTTACTTGATCTGGACTCATAATGGATTCAACAAACATATAAGCTCCTGTTTTTGGTGATTTCACCATTTTGATAGCTTTAGTTAATCTTTTAGATCCTGTTTGTAATGATGCTACTGATTTCTTTGCCATGACTTATTATTTTATCTCTTTATGAACTGTCATACGTTTTAGAATAGGATTAAATTTTTTAATCTCCATTCTATCTGGCGTATTTTTTTTATTCTTAGTAGTAATGTATCTTGAAGTTCCTGGTTGACCAGACTCCTTGTGCTCTGTACACTCTAAAATTACTTGTATTCTGTTGCCTTTCTTTGCCATTTCTTTACTTATTAAATACAGCTATTATTTTAAAAACCCTTTAGATTTTGCTTCCTTAATTGCTGCAGATATACCTATTTTATTAATAGTTTTTAAAGCAGATGCAGAAACTTTCAAAGTTATCCAACTGTCTTCTTCTGGAATGTAAAAACGCTTCTTTAATAAATTCGCATTAAATTTACGTTTTGTTCTGTTTAATGCATGAGAAACATTGTTTCCAACCATTGCCTTCTTTCCTGTAAGTTCACAAACTCTTGACATGATATATAACTTTAATTTTTTTGTTGCTTAAAATCGAGGTGCAAATATACAAATTCTTTAATTTACAGCAACCTAAATTTTAATCAATTTTTAAAAATTTCTTTTAGCAACATTTCCAGCGCTTTATTTACCGCTTTATTTATCACTTTTACACGATGATTTCCAAAGTTAAATTTTTCTGAATAAACACCTGTTTTTGTAGCTATTCCTATAAAAACCGTTCCTACCTCGGCATCTGAATCCCCTTTTGTTGGTCCCGCATTGCCTGTTGTTGCTACTGCAAAGTCTGATTGAAACAACCGTAGGGCATTTTGAGCCATCGATTCTACGACTTGGGAACTCACTACAGAATGTGCCTCAATATCTTCTTTAGAGACCCCCAAAACATTTATTTTGGATGCGGTAGAGTATGTCACAACACCTCCATTAAAGTAAGCTGAAGCTCCAGAATTCGCAGTAAAACGTTCTGCTACTGTTCCTCCAGTACAACTTTCGGCTATTGATAATGTTTTTCCTATTTTGGTCAGGTGTTTAGAAATAATCACTTCAACCGAACCTTCCTCGTCTTCAAAACCAAAAAATTCATCTTTAATTAATGGCAGTACTTTGTCTATTTCTTTTTGAACATCATCTTTAACCTGTTGTTCGTCGTCTCCTTTTGCCGACAGGCGCAATCTCATTTGTCCTAAATTTGGTAAATACGCCAATTTTACGTGTTCTGGTAAAGCATCTTCCCAAGTTTCTATTCTATCTGCTAATGCACTTTCTCCTAAGCCATACACCAATAAGGTTTTATGTAAAATAAAAGGGCAATTATATTTTTCTTTTAACTTAGGAACTACTTGGTATTCTATTAAAGCATTCATTTCATAAGGCACACCAGGAAGTGAAACAAAAACTTTATCGTCTTTTTCTAGCCACATACCAGGGGCTGTGCCTAGTTTGTTCATTAATACTTTTGCCTTTGATGGTACTAAAGCCTGATCTTTATTTACTTGTAAAAGAGAACCTCCTACGTAATTTCTCCAAATGTATTCTATGTTTTTTAAAACAGAATCGTCTTTTACCAGGGTATCATTAAAATATCCAGCAATGGTTTTTTTGGTAATATCATCTTTTGTAGGCCCTAAACCTCCTGTAAGAATAACAATATCCACATTATTTTCGGCTTCTTTTAAAGCTTTTAGAATATGTGATTTATCGTCTTGAACAGATGTTATTTGATATACAGAAACTCCAATTTTATTAAGCTGCTTTGCTATGAATGCAGAATTGGTATCTATAACTTGCCCAATGAGAAGCTCATCACCGATAGTGATTATTTCGGCTAACATTATAAATTAAAATCTGATCTTATTTCTGCAATAGCATGATCTACTGCGTCTATAACAATTTTTAATTGCGATGTAATATCCATATCTCGCTTTTCGAATTTACCCCAATCCTGAACTTCAATTAGGATATCTAACACACCTAATTCGAATAAATCGATTGTGGGTTTCATTTTATGAGCTGCTTGGTAGGCATTAAAATAATCTCCTTCTGCTACTGCTTTTTTTAATCGTTCTGCATCTTCTGGGACTTCTTCTAAAAAAGTCTCCGCTAGCGTTTTTATAAAATCCTCGTCATTATCGGCTAACTCTCGTACTCTAAATAATTTGTAATGTTGCTCCATTTATTTTACTATTATCGAAAACATTTCCTTGTCTTCTATAAAACCTTTTAATTTATCATTTGCAAATACTTTGCCAACACCTGCTGGTGTGCCCGTAAAGATAATATCTCCTATCTTTAAAGTAAAATATTTTGACACATATTCTATGAGTTCGTCAATTTTCCATAACATGAAACTCGTATTCCCCTTTTGAACAATATCTTCATTTTTATGTAATGAAAAGCCAACATCATTAATATTCTCAAAATCACTCACATTCAACCACTTACCTATTACTGCCGATCCATCAAAAGCTTTAGACTTTTCCCATGGCAAACCTTTTCCTTTTAATTCGCTTTGCATATCACGAGCAGTAAAATCGATTCCTAAACTAATTTCTTTATAATACTTATGTGCAAACTTTCTATCTATATACTTTCCTACTCTATTGATCTTTACTAAAATTTCTACTTCATGATGGACATCATTTGAAAAATCTGGAATAAAAAAAGGCTGTTTTTTCAATAAAATTGCAGTATCCGGCTTTAAAAAAACCACAGGATCTGTGGGTTTTTCATTTTCTAATTCTTTGATGTGTTCGGTATAATTTCTACCAATACAAATAAGCTTCATATTCCCTATCATTCCTGTCTTTACAGGAATCTTTAATTATTGAATTTTGACTTAAAAGTTAGGGATTCACTTCGACTCCGCTCTTTGGTGACCAAGCAGGAATAACAAAATTACCCTAATTTATTATTAAAACTTCTAAGTTTTATACTAGTTAGCACTTTTTTGGTATACAAAGGAAAATCTGCATTCAACAACCATCCAAAATAGCCTGGCTCTTTTTCCAAGACCTCTGTAACCAACTTTCCTTTATGCTTTCCAAAAGAAAAACATTCTACACCTTCTTTATTATATGCTATAAAACCTGCAAAATCTGCAAACTTTTTTCTTGAACTAAACTCTGCTAAAAATTTAGTATTATTTTCTACCTCATCATATTTTTCAATTTGTGCTTTTAAAACTTCGTAAGTAGCATTAGTATCTGCTTCTGCACTATGGGCACCATCAAGGTTTTTATCGCAATAAAACTTGTACGCAGCGCTTAAAGTACGCTGTTCCATTTTATGGAAAATAGTTTGCACATCTATAGCTAAACGGTTTTTCATATCGAAATCAATATCTGCACGCAACATCTCTTCTGCCAATAAAGGGATATCAAATCTATTGGAATTAAACCCACCTAAATCTGAATCTTTAATCATATTATGAATTTCTTTAGAAAGCTCTTTGAATGTTGGCTCATTTGCAACTTTTTCATTAGTGATACCATGAATTTCAATAACTTCTTTTGGAATGGTCATTTCTGGATTCACCAACCAAGTTTTACTTTCTTCTGTTCCGTTGGGAAACACTTTAAGAATAGAGATTTCGACGATACGATCTTTTGAAATATTCACACCTGTTGTTTCTAGATCGAAGAAACAAATGGGCTTGGTGAGATTTAGTTGCATTTAACTTAAAATATTAATAAGTTGTAAATATACTAAATTGCTAAAGTGTAGAAACAAAAAAACCAACTGTTTTAAAGTTGGTTTCTAATATTTATTGTTTAAAAATCATATTTCCCTGTCACTATCCCAAGCTTCCAGATAGTCTTTTACGCCTTTTACAAACTGGCCACCCAACGCACCATTTACAACGCGATGGTCGTATGAATGTGATAAAAACATTTTATAACGAATTCCTATAAAATCACCCTCGGGAGTTTCTATTACCGCTGGTACTTTTCTAATGGCACCAAGTGCCAATATCCCTACTTGTGGTTGATTTATTATTGGGGTTCCCATAATACTACCAAAGGTTCCCACATTAGTCACTGTATATGTACCACCTTGAATATCGTCTGGTTTTAATTTATTTATTCGGGCTCTATTTGCCAAATCATTAACTTGTTTGGTCATACCAACTAAATTGAGTTGATCGGCATTTTTTATAACTGGCACTATTAAATTACCGTCTGGTAAAGCAGCAGCCATACCCAAATTAATATTTTTCTTTTTCACAATGGTATCACCTTGAAGTGAGATATTCATCATTGGGAAATCTCGAAGCGCTTTGGCAACAGCTTCCAGAAAAATGGGTGTAAAAGTTAAATTCTCTCCTTCACGCTTCATAAACCCATCCTTAACCTGTTTTCTCCAATTCCATATCTTGGTAACATCGGCTTCAATGAAACTTTGTACATGGGCAGATGTTTGTACAGACTCAACCATATGATGTGCTATAATCTTGCCCATTCTGGTCATTTGCATAATTTCATCTTCTCCGCTAGAAACGACTGGTGCAGAAACTGTTTGTGGTTTTTCTACAGATTTAGACCGAACAACTGGTGTTTCTGTATTTGGTGTTATTGACTTTTGTCCAGTAGCCCTTCCATTTTCTATATAACCAAGAATATCATTCTTAGTAACACGTCCATCTTTTCCACTTCCCGAAATAGCGTCTAACTCTTGCTGGTTAATACCTTCTTGTTTCGCTATATTTCTAACAAGCGGTGAATAAAAGTGTTCTCCGTTAGAGACTACAGGAGCAACCGCTTCTTTGGCTACGGCTATAGTTTCTTCAACCAATTCAATAGCCTCTTCTTCTTGATGCTGTTCTTCTTCATTTATATCGGCAGCTTCAGAATCTTCCTTTCCTTCTATTTCAATAACAGCGATAACTTGATCAACTTGTACAACATCATCTACACTAAAAAGCTTCTCGACCAAAACGCCATCTACCTCACTTGGTACTTCACTATCAACTTTATCTGTCGCTATTTCTAAAACAGGCTCATCCATTTCAATAGTATCTCCAACCTCCTTTAACCAAGATGTTATTGTCGCTTCTGCAACACTCTCACCCATTTTCGGTAACTTAAGTTCAAACTTTGCCATATTAATAACGTAATGCTTGTTTTTTTAATTTCGATTGCAAAATTAATCAAAAAACATTGATTTTTTTAAATTATTTACAATAAAACTATTCTATAATAATAATTTCCCCTCTCACTATTGCATTATCACTCCCAAGGACAAAATTAGAGTTTTTGGGGCATATTTTAAAAGTAATTTCTTTGTCCTTACTATCTTCAATCATTTTTATAATGTCCTTATACTTATAACTATTTGCATCAAATATTATTTCAGTATGCTTTTCAACGGTATCCAATTTCTGTTTTAAAATAACTTTCTTGGGTAAAACAGTTTTTAATTTTTCATTCATTATATCTGAAAGAAACATGTATTGGTCAACATTTTTTTGCTGATTAACAGGCATTTTTCGAAAAGCATATACCAATCTAAGCCCTAACCAAACCAGCATATCGAATAATATATTTTTCTTAAAATGTTTCTTATAAAATATTTGCATGGCACCATAAAAACGGCGCGCATAAAACTTGTCTCTTAATGTACTTTCCCCCTTATAATGAATAACACTAGAAGTACCATTATAATAATTCCTGTAACCAGCTTTTAAAACCCTATAAGACAAATCAATGTCCTCGCCATACATGAAGTAATCTTCATCAAATCCTCCTACCTCATTATAAATATTTCGTTTTAACAACATAAAAGCCCCAACAAGAACATCAACATTTCCTATTTCATTTTCATGTAGGTGATTTGCATAGTAGTCTTTAGAATTCCCCAATAACTTTTTAAATGCTGATCTTATATAGGGAATATTACGTTTACTTTCAGGTAAAAACACGCCAGCTCCATTAATTAATTTGCAACCAACTATGCCTAATTTCTCTTTTTCATCTGAAAACTTTAACAGCTTTAAAAACGTATCTTCAGCAACTACTGTGTCTGGGTTTAGAATACAAATATATTCTCCCTGAGCTTGCGAAACACCAATGTTATTACCTTTAGAAAATCCAAAATTCGTTTTATTCTCTATAAGGTTAATCTCTGGAAATAATGCCTTCACCATTTTACAACTATCGTCTTCCGAATTATTATCGACAACAATAATTTCTGCATCAATATCAGAAATAGCTGCTTGTACACTTTTAAGACAGAGCTCTAAAAAGTAGCGAACATTATAATTTAATATAACAATTGAAAGTTTCAAATAACAATTATAACTTTAAAGAATTTTCAAATGGTATTCTATTTACAATACTTCTTCCTAAAGTAATTTCATCTGCATATTCTAATTCATCACCAACAGAAATCCCCCTCGCTATAGTAGACGTAAAAATTTGATATTCTTGAATTTGTTTAAAAATATAAAAATTTGTGGTATCTCCTTCCATCGTTGAACTTAATGCAAAAATAAGTTCTTTAACATGACCTTCTTTCACCTTACTTACCAAGGACTCTATGTTTAAATCGTGTGGACCAATACCATCCATAGGTGAAATTTTGCCTCCCAAAACATGATACAACCCTTTAAATGAACTTGTGTTTTCTATGGCCATAACATCTTTAATATCTTCAACCACACAAATAATACTTTCATTTCTATTCGGGCTAGCACATATTTCACAGAGGTCCTGGTCACTTATATTGTGGCACGACTTACAGAATTTAACTTCGTTACGCATAGCCTGTAAAGCTTCAGAAAGCATCATTGTTTGCTCTTTTGGCTGCCTTAACATATGCAATATCAAACGCAAAGCTGTTCGCTTACCTATTCCAGGTAATTGAGACATTTCATTTACAGCACGTTCTAATAATTTTGAAGAAAATTCCATTTCCGCGAATTTACTATTTAGACTCGAAATTCACTAATTTTCACTAACTCTTTTAAATTACACACCTTATCATTTGGAATTTGGGATTTAATATTAGTAATTTAAACACTTAAAATTTGTTTTAATGTCTGCTACACAAATCATACTACTAATAGCGCTTTATTTTGGTGTACTCATTCTTATATCGTACTTAACTGGTAAAGAAGATTCTAACGAAACCTTTTTTAAAGCCAAAAGACAATCGCCATGGTTTGTTGTAGCTTTTGGAATGATAGGTGCTTCACTCTCTGGTGTTACGTTTATTTCTGTTCCTGGTTGGGTAGAATCCTCTCAGTTTAGCTATATGCAGGTTGTTCTGGGATATTTAGCGGGTTATTTTGTTATAGCTTATGTATTGCTTCCCATATATTACAAACTTAACGTAATTTCAATATATCAATATTTAGAAGAACGCTTTGGCGTGGTGAGTTATAAAACTGGGGCTTTCTTCTTTTTTATCTCAAGAGTTTTAGGGGCTTCTTTTCGATTATACCTAGTTGCCATTGTATTACAAAAATTTGTTTTTGATGCTTACGGGTTTCCTTTTTGGGGAACCGTAACCATTTCAATTCTATTAATATGGTTATATACTTATAAAGGCGGCATTAAAACCATAGTCTGGACAGACACCTTACAAACTTTGTTTATGCTTGTTGCGGTTATTATAGCTATCATCCTAATTACCGATAAACTAGGCTGGAGCTTTTCAGAGTTTTTAGCTTCAGATGAATTGAGTACCTATAACAAAACTTTTTTCACCGAGTCTTTTTTAGCAAAAAACCATCTGGTTAAGTCTTTTCTCGGGGGTATGTTTATAGCTATTTGTATGACGGGGCTAGACCAAGATATGATGCAAAAAAACCTGACTTGCAAAACACTTAAAGACGCTCAAAAGAATATGGTTTCTTTCAGTTTGGTTTTAGTTGTCGTTAATTTTATCTTTCTATTACTTGGAGCGCTTTTGTTTATTTATGCCAATAAATTCAATATAGCCATTCCTACACTAGACGGCAAGATAAAAACCGATTTACTGTTCCCTGAAATAGCATTAAATGGTGGCTTGAGCATAACATTAGCCGTCGTGTTTTTACTAGGTTTAATTGCAGCTGCTTATAGTAGTGCCGATAGTGCCCTAACATCACTAACCACATCCTTTTGTGTCGATTTTTTAGGAATAGAAAAAATTGAAGAATCCAAACAAAAAGGTTTACGAAAACGAATTCATGTCTTAATGAGCATCATTCTAATTTTTGTTATCGTAGCTTTTAAATATATTCTGGACAGTAACGTTATTGACAACCTTTTAAAAGTTGCTGGTTATACGTATGGTCCGCTACTTGGGTTGTTTGCCTTTGGAATTTTTACCAAGTTTAAAATCATAGACAAATATGTTTGGCTTGTTACATTAGTGTCCGTAATACTTTCTTATATCATTGGAAAAATTCCAGCCGAACAGATTGGAGGTTATATTATTGGCTACGAACTTCTAATAATTAACGGGCTTATAACGTTTTTGGGACTAATACTGATTCGTAGCAAGCAAAACTAAAGTACAGGCAGCTTCAAAAGGAATATTGTTTTCTTTTAAAATCTTATAAAACTCATGGTTCTCTGTACCAGGGTTAAAAATAACACGTTCTGGTTTTAACGATATTATATACTCATAATAATCTTTCTGCCTCTTAGGGTTTAAATACAATGTTACCGTATGCAAATCTTTATACGGCAACAACTCGGTGTCAATCTGTACTTCAGAAATTTCGCCTTTTTTCAAACCAAAAGCAACCACTTCAAATCCATTTGCCACTAATCGTTGTATGGCATAATTAGAATATCTATTCGGCTTTAAAGAGGCACCAAGTACCAGGGTTTTCTTTTTCATATGTTAAAAAAATGTTAAGATAAAAAAATACGGTAACAGAAATCAAACCAAAACGTCTACTTATTAATTATTACATCAATCAAAAAAATCATAACAACAATGTACAAACTATTTTTAGTATGTGTTTTATTATTTACAGTATCTACTAAAGCACACACAACAGATCCCGAGAAAAATGCTGATAAAACTGGTACCATATTCGGAAAAGTATTAGACGCGAAACTAAAGCAACCCTTACCCTATGTTAATATTGTCATTAAAAACGGCAAAGGGACCATCTTAACTGGAGGTATCTCTACAGACGATGGTACTTTTAAAATCGAAAAAGTCGTAGCTGGCAATATTGTAGTAAGTATTCAATATATAGGCTACAAAACGTATAGCAAAAACGTTACCATAGGCAAAGGTAACTACAAAGTAGATTTAGGCAGCATCTTACTGGAAGAAGAAACAGAAGGTCTCGATGCAGTTACGGTTGTAGCAGAAACATCCACTATTCAGCAAAAGGTTGACAGAAAAGTTATTACCATCGGAAAAGACCTGGCTGCCACTGGAACGGCCTCAGAATTAATGGTCGGTATTCCGTCTGTAAGCGTAGATACTCAAACAGGTGATATTAGCCTTAGAGGAAACCAAAATGTAAGGGTGATGGTAGATGGCAAATTATCCAATATACCTACAGCCCAATTATTAAAACAAATTCCTTCAACAGCTATTAAATCGATAGAGCTGATTACCAATCCTTCGGCTAAGTACAACCCTGAAGGTATGAGTGGTATTATTAATATCGTGCTACACAAAAATACCATGGTTGGCTTTAATGGAAATATAAGTATGAACTTATCTCATGAAGAAGAAGCTAAATTTAATAGTGCCATCAATTTAAATTACCGCACTGGCAAGTTTAATGTATATACTAATTACAGTAACAATATTGCTAAAAATGCCAATAACGGCCATGTATTAAGACCAGAAAATAATTCTGAACAGTTTTTTGTGTTTTTAACGAATAGAAAATCACATTTATTTAAAGTAGGTGTTGATGTTTATATTAACGACAAAAACACGCTTTCTTTATTTACCAATCAAAATATTGCCGAAAACGGAACAACAAGTAGAACCAGAGCTATTTTTAACAACAATAGTGCTTTCAACCAAGGGCAAAGCTTTTTTGCAGATACAGAAAATAATTCAGGTCAGTATAACTTAAACTATAAACTGGATTTTAAGAAAGAAGGGCATCATATAGAACTGGAAGCAGATCATAACATTTTTGATGAAGAAAACCCGCTTGATTATTCTATATTTCAAGGGAACCAAGACGATTATAAAGATTTTAACGAAACAGACAGGGTAAGAACCACGGTTAATTTGGATTATGTGAATCCATTGTCTGACAGCTCTAAATTAGAACTGGGACTTCAAGCTCGATTATTTAATACAGATATCGATTATTCTTCTACAGGAGAATCATTTAATGAGACGGGAGTTTTGGCTCCTACGCCAAGTACGGTCTTCGATTACACCAGAGATATTTACTCAGCTTATGTTACGTATAGTAAAAAGTTTGACAAATGGTCTTACCAAATAGGTGCTCGTGCTGAAAATGTTAAAGTAGATGCGTTAGCTTTACAAACAGATGTTATCTCAAACATAACAACACCTATTGAATTTAATAATGATTATTTCGAGATATACCCTTCGGCTTTCTTTACCTACACGCCTTCTGAAAAGAATTCGTATCAATTAAGTTATAGCCGTCGCGTAGACAGGCCTGGTATTGGTCAGGTTAATCCTATTAGAGAATGGAGTACACCGCTGGTCTCTGCTTTTGGTAATCAATCTTTAAGACCTCAGTTTACAAACTCTATAGAATTAAATTACACAAGAAATTTAAAAGACCGCAAAGGAAGTGTTACTGCTGGGGTATTTTATCGTGCTATTTCCAATGAAATTAATAGAGCACTATTTATTGACAGAAGTGACGTTAGTTCTGGTAGAATTATTTTAAATAACGATAACTTTGATGACACCTTTGCTTATGGTGTAGAAGTATCTACAAACTATCGTCCCACAAAATGGTGGAGCATAAATGGTAGTTTCGATTTATATTCTCAAACCCAAAAAGGTATTGCAGAGCGTTTGAATGCTCCTATTGAAACGGCAACCGTAAACAATATTATAACAGAGGTAGACGAAGTTGATAACGTAGCCTGGAACCTTAAAATGTTTAACAATTTTAAAGTTAGCAAAATTATAAGCTTAACGGCCTTTGGGTTTTACCGAGGACAGAACCAAAATATACAGTTTGATATAGACCCTATGTATTTTGTAAACCTAGGTGCTAGAGTGAGCTTTGCCCAAGGCAAAGGTTCTTTTAACTTGAATTTTAACGACGTATTTAATACCATGCATTTTTCTGGATCTGGTACCAAACCTTATCAGCAAGACGTTTTCTTTAACTGGGAAAGCCATACAGTGTCTGCCGGTTTATCTTATCGATTTGGTGGCGGAAAATACCGTGCAAAATCTCGTAAACGTCGCGACAATGATGAAAAATCTGGAGGCGGAGGCTTCCTTTAAAAACATTTAATGCCTTGCAAAATAGTTGATGGTTGGTTATATAATGCAAGGTTATTAAATAGAGAACCCCCAAAGTAAATACTTTGGGGGTTTGTTTTTTTAGATATTAAAACATGAAATATGACACAAAACGGATATTCAAAAAAATATTTTAAATAAATTTTATCTTTTGCACAATAAACAAAAAACTTTAACGTTAAACGTAACATACAATCTAGCCAAAACGAAGTAATTATTTAGAGTTAGTCGTCTACATACACAGAAAATTCGTGCCAAAAGATTTGTATAATTAAAAACTCGTGATTTTTATTTCGGGTTTTTTCTTTATACCTGTTAGAAAAAGTCGAAGTATTAAAACGTATGTAATAATATAAGACTTTATACGTCTAACACATTAAGATTCTTCACATTAGTGTTAGTTGAA
The DNA here is from genome assembly GCA_947501845.1 of uncultured Flavobacteriaceae bacterium. Taxonomy (GTDB): domain Bacteria; phylum Bacteroidota; class Bacteroidia; order Flavobacteriales; family Flavobacteriaceae; genus Flavivirga. The sequence continues at coordinate 174,497 of CANMXP010000009.1, forward strand.
GTTGATTAATAGCTAGAAAAACCCGAAACTTAATCGTTTCGGGTTTTTTATTTTTTATCGCTATAATTTTTTCAATTTCACGACCTGCCCACCGAGATGGCAGCATCACCATTTAATAATAGCACTTGCCCAGGTAAATCCGCTTCCAAAAGCAGCCAATACAACATGGTCGCCCTCCTTTATTTTACCTTCTTCCCAAGCTTCGGTTAAAGCAATAATAACAGATGCCGCAGTGGTATTACCGTATTTCATAATGTTGTTAAATACTTGATCGTCCCTTAAAGCAAATTTCTTTTGGATAAATTGAGCAATTCGTAAATTGGCTTGATGAGGGATTAGCATATCTATATCCTCTTTTTGCAGACCATTTTTCGTTAAACCTTCTATAATCACCTCACTAAAGCGCACAACGGCATGTTTAAAAACAAAAGTACCATCCATATAAGGGAAATAGGATATATCTTCTTCCTTGGACGCTAAAATTTCGGGTACCCAGTGTGCAATACTTGGTGAAGCCACCATTAATTTATCGGCATACTTTCCTTCGCTATGTAAATGTGTAGACAAAATACCCTTGGTATTATCTTCTTCTCTGGACAAAACACAAGCCCCTGCCCCATCACCAAAAATAACAGATACACCCCGACCTCTCGTTGTTTTATCCAACCCGTTGCTGTGGTATTCTGCACCAATAACAAGAATGTTTTTATACATGCCCGTTTTAATAAATTGATCGGCAACAGATATGGCATAAATAAATCCAGAGCATTGGTTTCTCACATCTAAAGCACCAATGGTAGGCATATCCAACATATCCTGTATTTGCACCCCACAACCTGGAAAATAGTAGTCTGGACTTAAAGTGGCAAATACAATAAAATCGATATCATCTTTAGTTAGCCCAGAACGCTCTATAGCCATTCTAGCTGCCTTGGCTCCCATAATTGCAGATGTATCTTCGGTTCCTTCTTTAATCCATCTACGTTCCTTTATACCTGTACGTTCTTGAATCCACGCATCATTGGTATCCATCAATTTAGACAAATCATCATTCGTCACAACATGATCTGGTAGGTACTTTCCTAAACCTATTATTTTAGAATTATACATAATATCTTTTCTTTAGTCAATACAAAGTACAACAAGTCCTATTAAATTCCAATAATAAAAACCTAAATACAAAAAACCCAGACCAACATACATTTTGGGATTTGAGATTTATTTTTAGCAAAAGTTGTGTCAGTTTGTCACATTTTCACTCTTGGTACTTTTTTTGAATAATGTGTAGAGACGTTAAAACTAAATATAAACAATTTTCCGCCTACGCGGAAAAGAAAAAATAACAATTTCATTATGGCAAAAGGAAATATTAATGTTTCGGTAGAGAATATCTTTCCTCTCATTAAAAAATTCTTATACAGTGATCACGAAATCTTTTTACGTGAATTAATTAGTAATGCAACCGATGCTACTTTAAAACTAAAACATTTAACAAATGTTGGTGATGCCAAAGTTGAGTATGGCAATCCGCAAATTGAAGTTAAGATTGACAAAGACGGTAAAAAACTTCATATCATTGATCAAGGTTTAGGTATGACGGCCGATGAAGTTGAGAAATACATCAACCAGGTTGCTTTTTCTGGTGCCGAAGAGTTTTTAGATAAATACAAAGATTCTGCTAAAGATTCTGGAATTATCGGGCATTTTGGTCTTGGTTTTTATTCTGCCTTTATGGTAGCCGAAAAAGTAGAGATTATTACAAAATCGTTTAAAGACGAACCTGCTGCGCATTGGACTTGCGACGGCAGCCCAGAGTTCACTTTAGAAGCTTCAGACAAAGCAGAAAGAGGTACAGAAATTATTTTACATATTGCCGAAGATTCTACAGAGTTTTTAGAAGAAGCACGTATTAATGGCTTACTAGAAAAGTATAATAAGTTTATGCCAATTCCTATTAAATTTGGAACCAAGGAAATAAACGATCCAGACTTTACGCCTAAAACGACAAAAGACAAAGACGGTAAAGAAACCACAGAACCTCACAAGCAAATTACTGTTGATAAAATAATTAACAACCCGAATCCTGCGTGGACCAAACAGCCATCAGAATTAGAGGAACAAAATTATAAGGATTTTTACCGCGAATTGTATCCTATGCAATTTGAAGAGCCTTTATTCAACATTCATTTAAATGTAGATTATCCGTTTAATTTAACGGGGATTTTATACTTCCCAAAAATGTCTAACGACATGCAAATCCAGAAGGATAAAATTCAACTGTACCAAAACCAGGTTTTTGTAACCGATAACGTAGAAGGTATCGTACCAGAATTCTTAACCATGCTTCGTGGGGTTATTGATTCTCCAGATATTCCGTTAAACGTATCGCGTTCTTATTTACAAGCCGATGGTGCCGTAAAAAAGATCTCGTCTTATATTACCAGAAAGGTAGCCGATAAATTAAAATCGCTGTTTAATAACAACCGTGAAGATTTTGAAGCGAAATGGGACGATATTAAAATTGTGATTGAGTACGGGATGCTTTCTGAAGAAAAATTCTTTGAAAAAGCAGATACCTTTGCATTATACCCAACTGTAGATGGCACGTATTATACTTACGAAGAGCTGTTTAACAAGATTAAGGCAAACCAGACCGATAAAGATGATAAGTTAGTGATTCTTTACGCCTCAGATAAAGATGCACAGCATAGTTATATTGCCTCTGCCAAAGCCAAAGGTTACGAGGTGCTTTTATTAGATTCGCCTATAGTATCGCATTTAATCCAAAAGTTAGAAACGTCTAAAGAAAATATTTCTTTTGCACGTGTAGATGGCGATCATGTTGATAATTTAATCAAGAAAGACGACACGACCATTTCTAAACTGGACGAAGACCAGAAAAAAGCATTGGACGATTTATTAAAAGAAGTAATCCCTGCTGAAAAATTCACTGTGCAATTGGAAGCTATGGATAGCGATGCATCGCCATTTATTATTACACAGCCAGAATTTATGCGCCGTATGAAAGAAATGCAGGCTACAGGAGGTGGCGGTATGTTTGGTATGGGCAACATGCCAGAAATGTACAATTTGGTAGTAAATACGAACTCTGAGCTGGTTGGCGAAATTTTAAACACCAAAACCAAAAAGAAACAGGAGCGTTTAATTAACCAGAGTTTAGACTTGGCGCGCTTGTCTCAAGGCTTGTTAAAAGGTGAAGAGCTAACAAACTTTGTTAAGCGTAGTTATGAGATGATAAAGTAGTTTCGACTACGCTCAACTACCAGTTTGGGCTATGTTACCATACTGTCATTGCGAGGAGCTTTTTTAAGCGACGTGGCAATCTCACGATGCTACCTTAAATATTAATATAGATATGAAAACCACTTTGTGAAAGCAAGGTGGTTTTGCTTTTTATAAGCTCAATTTTTGTAAAAATGACAGTTAAACAAACAATTAATCAAAAAAACATAGAAACCTCCCCACCCTTTTTCATCTTATTATTGTAATAACTATAAACCATTAGTACTAAAATTTTGAAAATAAAAATATACAATACTGAAATATTCCAAACTAAAAGTTACATATCAGTGCCTAAAGTGCGGATGTAGAAAATTGTTGTACAACACTTAGACTAAAATAGTTTTTTAATATTACTTAATACCTTAAATATTTTTATAAGTAATATTAAAAAATATGCAAGGAAAAGGATTATTGAAACTTTTCGGTCTATACCAAATAAATAGCATGGAACTTTAAATATAAACAATACTTAATAGGTAATTTTTTAAAAACACAAAATTATGAATGGAGACGACATTTTTTCTATTTTTTTCGGAATGGCAATTATTTATGGAGCTTATAAAATAATGAGATCTTTAATTATTTGGCTTTATGAAACCTTAAAGATTGTTGGTAGAATTATCATGGCTATAGCCGTAGCATTAATAACCCAAATTGTGACTCAATCACTTTTTGGTATTGGAATCACAGATTTTACTTGGGGAAGCATAGGTTCAGCATTAGTAATGGCTTTTTTGTTCCCTAACGCTGGTAATAGTGGAACAATTGCTTAACTTTTATAATATATAACAGAAGCCAAGTTTTCAACCACCTCTGCTAGCTCTCGACTCCGTCGGGTACTAATACAAATTGGAAAAGCAATTAAACAAAAGATAGATTATATCCATAATAACCCAGTTGAATATGGTTTTTTAAGTACTCCAATCGACTGAAAATATTCTATTGGTAGAAATTATCAGGGAGACAACACTGTTTTATGATTGATCCTACTAATCTTATAAATTGAGGTTCAAGGTTTTTTGTTATAATAGCTTAGTTTTATAGAAAAAAACTAACTAATATGCTTAATATTTGAAATCAAGGAATTAATACAATAAGGTTTTCCGTAATCTAACCACCCTTTTTTGTTTTATTGTTGTAGTGATTATAAAAAAACTCATTTCAAGTATTTTAAAACGATTTCATATCTAAAAAATCTTACTTCATTAATTCAAAAAATATGGTAGATAATAACCAAATAGTACTTCAAACTTTAATAGAACAAAATAGAAAAGAATTATACCCTGAATTATCAGCTAATGATTATTTTCATTTATTTGTTACAGAGCAAGTAATGAAAGATGCCGAGCTTTCTTACGATGAGATTGAGGAAGGTATTGTTGACAACGGTGGAGATGGAGGTATAGATTCAATTTATACTTTCGTTAATCAAGAATTGGTACAAAGAGATAGTGAACTTATTGATGGAAAAAGAAATTCTATAATAGATGTTTATATTTTACAATCTAAAAATGTAAATAGCTTTGGGGAAACACCAATAGAAAAATGTAATTCTTCTGCCATTGACATATTTGATTTAAACAAATCAATTGACTCATTAAGAAGCGTATACAACTCTGACTTATTGGCAAATGTGAAAGTTTTCAGAAACCAGTATCTCCATTTAGCTTCAAAATTCCCTATTCTTAGATTTCATTACTTCTATGTCACAAAAGGTCCAGAAATCCATCCAAATGTTAAAAGAAAAGTTGATGTCTTAGTTAGTTCAATCAAAAGTCATTTTGATAAAGCCGAGGTATTATTTGATTTTGTAACAGCTAAAAAACTTATTGATTTTTCAAGAAAAGAACAGTTAAGAAGTAAAGATGTCGTACTAAACGACAACCCTATTTCAACTCAAGATGGTGGATATATTGCCATTGTTCCAATAAAAAATTATTTTGATTTTATCACAGATGAAAATGATAATCTAATAAGATATTTTTTTGATGCAAATATTAGAGATTATCAAGTTAATGTTGATGTAAATAAAGAGATCAGAAAAACATTAATTAATCAAAATTCGAGTGAAGATTTTTGGTGGTTAAATAATGGAGTTACAATCACTGCAATAGATGCAACTTTTGCAAGTAAAAAACTTCATATAGAGGATCCACAAATTGTTAATGGTCTCCAAACATCCTTCGAAATTCATAAATATTTCACAGATAACAAAATTGAAATAGAAAATAGAAATGTGTTATTAAGAGTTATTAAAGTTCAAGATGAAAAAAGTCGATTAAATGTAATCAAAGCCACTAATAGTCAGACTAATATTCCTCCTGCTTCATTAAGAGCAACCGATCCTATTCATAGAGATATAGAAGACTTCTTATTTTCAAAAGGTTACTACTACGATCGAAGAAAAAATTACCATAAAAATCAAGGAAAACCTGTAAACAAAATTATTAGTATTCCTTATTTAGCACAAATAATCACTGGAGTATATAATCAAAAACCTGACTATGCAAGAGCGAGACCGTCTACACTAATAAAAAATAACAATGACTATCAAAATATTTTCAAGGATAGTCTATCATTAGAAATGTACCATAAAGGAATCCTTATCCAAAAGAAAGTTGAAGCTCTTCTAAAAGAGTATGATAGTCCTAAATTATCTAGACCCCAAATTGGAGATATAAAATTTCATGTTGCCATGTATGCCACTTCTATCCTTTGCAATAAATTAAAACCAACATCTGACGACATTGGAAAAATTGACATTAATACCATGACAGGTGAATTAGTTACAAATGCAATTCAAAACACATATATAGTTTACGATGCTATGGGAGGGACAAATTCAGTTGCTAAAGGGAATGAGTTTGTAAAAGAAGTATTAGAACAAGTTCAAAACGAATTAAAGGAAAAAATGAAAACAAAATTAAACGTATAACACATACCCTCCGCTAGCTCCCTGCTGGTAACAGTTTGCAACTGGCACAAAAAAAAGCAAGTTGGTTCTTTGTCTTACACAAATGTTGATTTTGTAAAAATTTTCAACTAAATTCGTTCTTGATTGCCGACAGGTAGATAACAACAATAAAATTCATTGAAATGGAATTTTATCTTTGCATTAGGTGTAATTTCAAACAATTCTAAAATTTAATGATTGACATAGAAACAATATTTACACAAGTTTTATTTAAAAACCTAATTGATAAAGGCATCAAAGGAGTCGACTCATTCTTTGAAAAGCAACTAACAAATATTAATTCTAAAGCAAAAAAGAAATTAAAAACAGAAGAGTTTAACTTTTTCAAAGAAAATTATGACCTTGATATTTCTGAATCTACTGTCATTACACATATCAAAAATAATTTAAATGCTGCTATAACTTGGTCTAATGAAATAAACTTTAGCACAGCTATATCTTCTAAAAAATTGAAAAATATTTTCGTAGATATAGATTTATATCTTTCCCCTTTAAAAACACGTTTTGATACAGATGAGGAAACGGATAAAATAAGTAGCAAAAAATTCTTAAAAGAATTTCAAAAAAACAAAATAGTTTATGGAGGAGCTGGTGCTGGTAAAACGACTTTAATTAAAAAGGTATTTAACGATTATCTAATAAATCATATAGAATTCGATTTTTCCTTCCCTCTTGTTATTAGGTTTAGAGAACTAGATTATGAAAATCATATCAGTCAAAAATCATTTGGACTATTCAAAATATTGGTTGATTTACTTGGAATCCATATAAAATTCCCAGTTGAATATATTGACGATTTTGGATTTGAATATTATAATTTACTTAAAAATACTGTTATATCATTCTTTAACGAGAGTAAAGTCCTTCTTATAGCGGATGGATTTGATGAAATTCCTGATACTGAATTAAAATCTAGAATTGAAAAAGAATTTCAAGAATTATCCTTAAATCTTGTTGACTCAAAGTTTATTTTGACATCAAGAAGTAATGATTTTTTGTTGCAACTAACTAATACAAATACCTATGAAATTTGCCCTCTAAATGACCGACAAATAAAATCATTAATTGGTAAATGGATTACAAATAGAAAAAAATCCAAAGACCTGTTTGACAAAATTAAAGATTCACCATATTATGATACTACAATGAGACCACTTACTTTGTCTCATTTATGTGCTATTTATGAGAGAAAAAAAACTATCCCACCAAAACCAAGATATATTTATGATTTTGTTTTAAACCTTTTATTGGAGGCTTGGGACCAACAAAGAAGTATTGTAAGACCATCAAAATATGCTGACTTTTATATTGAAAAGAAAAAAGAATTTTTAGCTCATTTATCATATTGGCTCTCATTTCATTTAGGTAGGAACGTGTTCAGTAGTGATGACATTCGTAAATGTTACAACAAAATTTATAAAAGCCATAATTTGCCAAGTTCACAAGCAAAAAAAGTTGTAACTGAGTTAGAAAATCATACTGGTATTTTTGTTCAAACAGGTTATAATTCTTATCAATTTTCTCATAAGTCATTACAAGAATTTTTAACAGCAAAATATTTGAGCGCTTCACCACGAATTCCTGAAGTAAAGGTGTTAAAAAACTTACCTAATGAAACAGCAATATTAATGTGTTTATCAACACATCCTAACTATTATTTTGAAGTTTTAAACAAAAATTTCAAACACTTTGACGAGCATTTTTGGGGTGTACTTTTTAATAGACTTATAGAAGAAAAACCCGACTTTGATGAAAGTCCTGGAGCTATCGTTTTCTTTTTAAATAATATATGGCATCAGAGAGATTTAGTTTTCAAAAAGGCATTTCTTAAATTACTAGAAATTACTAATTTAAAAATTGGATTCAATGTATTTTTTAAACTCTACGATGCAAATGGAACTTTTGATGATTGCTCATCATACATATACAATGATATAAAAATTCCATTATCAGAAAGGAATTATTACCCTACTCAAATTTATATTGATAATGAAATATCTGAAACAATAAAAAATTTCACCTAACAATGGTGTAATTAATACGGGTTTTGGTGCTTAACCCAAAGTTTAGAGCTTTAAACAAAGTCCTCCAAATCTTTTGATTTGGCTTTAAAATGAAAAGATAAAACAAAATAAAAAGTTTTGGCTAAGTGCCAGTCCGAAAGTTCAGTTCTCTGAATCCCCACACTAACCATAGCCGAGCTGCTAAACGAACACTCCTAGTTAACATTAAAAAATCTTCGATGCTCCAGATAGTGTTAATAAAATAAGACAATTACTTTAAATCGCTTATTTTTCAGCTCTTTTTAAGCCCTATAAACTTATCAATATCATCATCCGTAACTAAATCGTATATTTTTGCGAAGTCATTTAATTTATATCCCATAGCTTCTATTATTAAAATTAATGTCGTCGTACTGGGAACGGATTTTGCATTAAATGTATCAGAAACTGTTGCTTTTCTAATATCTGCATTTAAAGCAATTTGGTTGTAGCTTTTAGCGATTTCATCAATATTATCACCTTCTTGACCAAAGTCCTTACTTGTAATTATGAGCTTATTTAAGCTAATCGCAATCTTGAAACGAATATGCTGGGTAGATTCATTTTTCATCAACGCAATTAACCATTTAGAAAACAAAATATCGGTACGCTTTGACGTACCGATATTTTTATATATATTTGACTAAATATCTATTTATTTAGATACTATTTAAATAAATTTGCGAAAGTACTTCTAATAAAATTAGACGCATTCGCTTAGAATCTCGTTTCATAAAACTGGTAATTTTTAACGCACGAGATGATAAGTAAGATGCTCACGTCTTTGGGCGTGAGCTCACTTATTCGTGTGTAAGGTATACCAGTACCTATGAAACGTTTAAGTTGAGTTCCACGCCTTTTTCGTTTCCATACAATAAGGCGCCAGGTGTTAAACTTGTTTCAATACCCATCAACTAAGGCATGCCAAAATTGAGTTTCACCAACCTAAAATATACTCTATGGAAAAAACAGAAGTATTACCAGACAGTTTTATACTACCCCTTTACGGTATTATTGCCACATTAATTGTACTTATAGATAAATCTGAGCTAAAAAACAATGTTAAAACACATTGCAAAACAGGCTTAAAGGTTATGGGTATTATTTACGCAGACAAGAGCTACAATACGGGCACACATCTTTTATACCAAAAAGAGTACGATGGGTTTTTTACCATCTTCCCCATTGCGTATTTTAACAATAGGGAACTCATTTCTGCAAATACCATAGTTATAAATATAGAGCTGTGCGTTAAAACCAACAGCATTGCCGCTGTAGTTTAGTGGTGCAAAATATCTGCTCAGCTAATAAGTTGATGTGTAGAATTAATTTTAGCGACCAAGGTTAAAGCACTTAGCAAAAGCTGAGCGGTTTTTTGTATAATGTAGATATTGACTTTGTGAAATTTTCAACTAACTTCGTTCCTGCCTGCCGACAGATAGGTAACAACCGATAAAATGCATTGAAATGGAATTTTATCTTTGTATTAGCAAACATTTAGACAAAGCATACTGATAAAATTATGACTGAACAAAAAGCAGAAAAATTCTTAAGCAGAATATTAATTTGGTTACCTTCATTAGCAATAACACTTTTCTACGTTCCTAATGCTTTGGACAAATTGCTTGACCCTAATCAGACAGGAAAAATTGTGGAAAGCAGTGCTGTAATGATTACAGCTGGAATTTTTATTTTGATTGCTACAGCTCTATTCTTGTACAACAAAACAATGCTGATTGGAACATCAATGTTGGTTTTATATATGACTTTTATTGTATTAATTCATATGTATAAAGGAAAACCATCTGAAATCGTAATTCTGATTCTTATATCGACCATTTTTGCTTCATATATTAGACAGCCAAAATTATTTCATAATAAGAAAGAAAAATAAAAAAAGATTAAACGGACTGAATTCCTATCTAAAAAACGATTGAAAGTTAAAACGAGAATGGAAATCGGCATAATAGCAAAAGCAGGCAACACCGTATATGAAAAGTATCTGCTTAACTAATAAGCTGATACGTAGAATTAATTTTAGCAACCAAACTTAAAGCCACTTAGCAAAAGCTGAATGTTTTTTTGTATAATGTCGTTGTTGGTTTTGTGAAATTTTCAACTTACTTAGTTTAACAACTAGTAAAATGCATTGAAACGGAATTTTATCTTTGTATTAAACAAACACGCAATTACAAAATAAAATGAAATCAGGAAATTACATTAATCATGGGTTTAATTATTTTCAAAACTTCTTTAATGAAGAGGAGCTTTCTCTAATTGAGTCAATAATAATTAAGTTTCATAATTCTTGGTTAAATGAAAACCAAGAATCTTATTCAAAAGGAGCTATAAATAGTCATAGTCTTACGTCTTCAAAAAGTTTGAGTAAACAAGAAAAGAAAACATTATTTGACTTTATATCTTCGAACAAACTGATAAATCTCATAGAATTTGATAATCCAAGATTTCTGAATACTCAACTTTTTTTCGACCCAAATAATTTGAATCAGAACAACTATTGGCATAGAGACATTCAGTATACGGGAATAAGTGAAAAAGACCAAAAAAAGGCAATAAAAACTCAAAATGTAATTCACTTTAGAGTACCTTTTAAAAAAGAACCTGGGATTGAATTAGTACCTGGGACACATAGAGAGTGGGATTCTACAGAAGAATATCAGGTTAGAAATTCACTAAATAACAAAAAACCAAATGAGTCTCTTAAAAAAGGGAAATTAATAGAATTGAAAAGAACTGATTTATTAATCTTTTCTGCAAATATGATTCATAGAGGAATTTATGGGAATAATAGATTATCATTTGATGTTATCTATTGTGACAACGATCCTAAAATATTAAAATTCAGAGATAAAAATAATTTACCCGTAGAATTAGAGAAGGTTAAAAACTCTGAAATATTTAAATAAACTGTACCTAACAAGATATATAAGAAATTGAAAAAATTCTAAAACAAATTCACAACTTTTCATACACAAAACCGTCGTGTATAATTATCGACGTCATAAACCGATTAACTTTCCAAGCTAATGCTCTTTTTTTAAAGAATTTTAATCCTAAAAGTTTGCCCGAATAAAATTATAAAATTTTTAGTTTCGGTTTTCACTAACTCCTTGCACATTAACCCCCTTAGTTAAAAACCATATTCCGAAAACAAGTTCAAATAATGCTCCTGGTGCCATTAACAGCATCAAGTTTTCAGGAAAATTAGGAAGTAATAGCCGAAGACCAAAGCAAAACACCATTGATATGTATGTAAATACCCCCCAATAACCTAACCACTTAGGGATGTATGAAGAAAATGTGAGCAAATACAAAAATATCGTTGCTCCAATACCCATCAAGATAAAATGTATATCCCAACCTAAATTTCCTATATCAAAAAACATGGTAACCCACCAATTCGATTCTACATCACTAAATATGTTTGCTTTAGTACTTTTTAGTACCACCATGGGGATAAGAGTGAATAAAACGACAACAAAACCTATAATAGTTTCTCCAAACCTAAAAATAAAAGCAAGTTTAGCAAGATTTTTATTGACTGATTTCGTAACCAAATATAAGGAAAGTGCCATCCACATTACCAACAGAAACATTACGATATCCAACATTTGAGCAGCCCTGAATTGGAATTCAGATTCAAGCAGCGTTTGTGGATTATAAACACCCGATTTGACAATGAAGTTATTGATTAACCCAATTATTGTGGTTATAACATATGTAATACCAACGTACTTTGCTTGTAATTGAATTTTAGAAATCTCTGTTTTAATTAGCATATCTTACGTTTTACATTTAAGACGAGATAGAATGAAATATGTTACCCTAAATTAGAGTTTAAAATGTATCAAGTAAATTTGAAATAAAAACGACATACGACAACACTAATTAATTGGCTGGGTTGGTGTCACTCAGAAAATCCTACAAATTTTCTCTACGTTCGGTTTCCTTTTGCTAAATTAGTTGCGTAACAATTATAACTAACCATACACAAACTGTTGTGTATAACCTAAAAAACCGAACTGAAATAAAATATGGGATTTTTAAAGAGACTATTTGGCAAAAAAGAAGCACCTATTGAAAAAGAATTTACAGAAGAAGAGCATGAAAAAGACTATGAATTGAAATCTGAAGGTCTTGAAAATGTCTTAGGAAAAATGCATAATCTTGTTGGACATGCTATAGTTCCTTTTGCTATAGGAGGAGCGGTCGATATGTATTACTTTCCGAATCACATAAAAGGAACTGGATTTGCGACAATGGAATTATTAGATCCAGATGGAAATGGGCCTAAGAAAAACCGAATAGGAACTTATGAATTAGTTGCGTTTACGAAATATGATTATAGCGAAAATAAGGAAACCCAAACACCTTTTAATTTAATAGAAAGAAAAGCCTGTGGATTTTTAACTGCAATTGGAATGTATTCTTCACAAGCTGTTTTGAATCCTAAAGAGACAATAGAAGTTCCAAATGGAGAAAATGAGGAAAACACTTGTTTAGTTTTTGACTTATATGAACCTGATGGAAATAAATTTAAAATCGGAAACAGAGAACATCACCTGTTACTTTGTATACAAATTTTTAGAAGTGAAATGGACTATGCAAGACAGAATGGAAGTGATGAGTTATTTAAAATATTAAAAGACAAAGGAATTTATCCATATAGTGATTTGGATAGAGAACCTGTAATATAAAGGCAACACCCCTACTGGCGCTCGTATAGGCTAATCCCACCTAATTCTAATTATTTGCTAGCACTTCGTCTGTGACGAGTACTCTAAAAACCAATAGGCTAAAAATATTACTCTTTAATTTTGTTCAACTTCAAATACCTGTATGCATATATAATTGTTGCCCACAATATTGAACTCAACTTCAGAGTTAATTAAAATGAATACAAATCAATCAAAATGAAATTATTTAATCTGATATTATTTTTAGTATTAATCTTATCATCTTGTCAACAAAAACAAATTGGAAAAGTTAACGGGCAGAAACCAAAGGAACCAGAAAAAAATGAGGCAATCGGACTTCAATTTATAGGCGATTACAAAGCTAAAGCAATGATTTTAGGTTCGTTCCATTTCAGTAATCCACAAATGGATAGCTATAAAGAGCAATTTGTAGTTGATATGTCAACGGAACAGAAACAGATAGAAATTAAACAAGTAATTGAAAAACTATCTACCTATGAACCAACTAAAATTCTTGTAGAGTTCCCAAGAATAAAAGGAGATAGTATAATAAATGAACGCTATCAAAAATTCCTTTCGGACGACTATGAACTTCCAATTAACGAAACTTATCAAATTGGATTTCGACTGGCTAAAAAATTAGGACATAAAAAGATATATGCCTCAGACGCAAAAGGCTCAAATTGGTTTGGAGCTAACATAGATTGGGACAATTACAATAGCGAAGAATATGAGAAAGAGCTCGGACAATTCGATAAAACCCATCGTTACGACTTTGATCAAATTTACCGAGAGTCTGACTCATTGAAAACTGTGCAGACCTTAATCGAACATTATCGCTTTGTAAATAACCCAAAACATACTTTGACCGACCACCAATCTTATTTGACAAACATAGTATTAACTGGAGCAGGTGATAAATATATTGGAGCGGACAATTTGGCAAGATGGTATCAAAGGAACTTGAAAATCTTTGCTAACATTTATGATATAGCAGATTTTGACAAAGAAGAAAGGATATTACTAATTTATGGAACTGGACACGTTTATCAGCTAAAACAATTTTTGACCGATTCTCCAGATTTTGAATATTTGGAAGTCAATGAAATTTTAAAATAAAAGACTATGGGCAACATTGTATAACCGCAATTACGGGGGATCTGACTACCTACAAATCTACTCTGAATTTTGTGCGACAGTACTTAACCGAAAAATAATAGCTGACGGTTATACGATTAACTAACTTCGTTCCTGTCTACCAACAGATAGGTAACAACCGATAAAATGCATTGGAACGGAATTTTATCTTTGCATTTAACATAATAAAATCTAAAAATGAAAAATATTGAAGATATAAAAGCATTTTTTGAAGACTTTGCCAGAGTAGAAGCAGAAACAGAAATACTAAAATGGCAGCTAGAGCTCAATGATTATAATATGAACATAGATAAAGCTAATTCATTTTATCTCTCCCCATATATAAATTTCATGCCCCGTCCAGAAAAAAGAAGACCTATAGAAATAAGAAGGAAAGGAAAAGAGTTTTACAATACTCCTAGAATAATCCCACCAAGAAAGGTTTTCAAAATAAGTGAACATATGCATAAAGAGTATGGTAAATTCTGGGTTTGTTATGCCACCTCAGCCAGTAATTCAGATCGCATCATTAATTTTTTAACTCAAATGCTTTTTGTAATTGAAAAGAATAATGAATTAAAAATTGCTTCAGAATCATCTTGGTCAAATTATCAAAAAGATGGTTATGGAGATGAAGAATATAGTTGGCACCAGGTATTTGGAGCTAAGTCTTTACACTATGATTATTTAAATGAGTCAAAAAAAATTGTTAGATATGAAGAACCTGAAGATTACAAAATTGGACTTCAAATTTATCATGAAAATATTTAAGGAAAATATCTAACAAAGAGGTGTAAAATACATTAAACTCCGCTAATGCTCAACTCCGTCGGGTGCTAATACAAATAATCAAAGAGCTATCATCCCTAAATATTATTTTTATAAAAGAATAAAGCACATGACAGTAAATTTTTGATCCTACTGGCTTTATAGGTTAAAATTATAGGCACTCGTTGAAAACGAGCGCTTAATGTCATTAAGTTAAGGAAATTTATTTTGTTTTGTCACATTGAGCGCAGTCGAAATGCTTTTAAAACTAAGACTTTATATTGTCTTCGACTGCGCTCAGACCGACATTTCACCCTTAACTTAATGACATTGAACGAGCGCTAGCAGCGTTAAATTTAGTAACGTAATTTCACTAATATTAGGTATTTGTCTTGTGAAAAA
The DNA here is from genome assembly GCA_947501845.1 of uncultured Flavobacteriaceae bacterium. GTDB lineage: Bacteria > Bacteroidota > Bacteroidia > Flavobacteriales > Flavobacteriaceae > Flavivirga. Next base: position 189,841 of record CANMXP010000009.1, read on the forward strand.
TCCCAAGTACCTTCGTTAAAATTAAATACCTATGACAAAAGAAGTTCTTGACTGGTTGGATGACATGCGAAACTCTATCCGAGAACGTATAGAATCCTATAATAAATTGCCAGAATCTGCAAGAAAAAAATATGCGGACGTTAGCGAGTACTTCGACTGGCCCATTGAAGATCAACAAATGTGGGGACACCTTGGAGCCATTGAATGTGACGTAAATTATACCTGGGACGAATTAAAACCCAAGACCAAAAAAGAACTTGGCAGTAAAGCTGAAGCGGCCAATCTAGTCGCTATCATACTACGGGACGAATTTGATATCGATATTGTTAATCAAGTGAAGTATAATGGCCAGCCACACTTCCTTATACATGATCAAATTAATGAATACGATTGGCAAACAGACGAAGAATATGGCTATAAAAAACTCTCCAAGTTTATTGCCAGTAGAAATTTAGATAAGGGAAGTGCATTAAGGCTTTATTGGGAGGCATGTCCTGAGTTTTTTACGCAGTATGAAAGCCTAACAGAAATTAAATGGGATCATGAAAAAACACTTTTTAGGTTGCTTAAAAAACTTGAAAAACGCCTTCTTGAGAATAAGTTTAAGACAAATGATATTCTTTATATTCCCAGCCCCGAGTCGATAAAAAGCGAATCGGCCAAATGGGACATACCCGATATACTCCTTGAACCCAACCTAAAAATTTAGCTAAAAGAATGGGACAAGTGTCAAACAATATTGGTATACAATTAAACACATTTAAAGAAATTACATATTTATATTGTATTTATTTTAAATATTGTATTTATTTTAACGCAACCCTTTTCATTATTTTACATCTAAATAAAAAAATAACAAACTCATGAAAAAAATATTTTACTTCTTTATAATTGTAAACTTACTAGCTTGTAATAAAAATGATGATAATCCATTAGAAAAGAATTCCAATGAAACTGAAAGTATTTCAGGTATATGGAAAATAGTTGCCTATAATGATTTAATAACAAACTCAACATTTACAAAACCAACAGATGATGCTTTTGGTGATGCCATAATTGAATTTGACGACACAACTGTTCCTCATAAGGTGTTAAGCGGTCAATTTACAGGAGAATTTTCTTATGAATCTGAAAAAGCAATAAAAATAGATAATAATTACGCGCTTACAGAAATTTATGAACCGCAATGGGGTAGCGAAAGGTACAGATTATTATCTCTCGGAAATGGAGATTTAGAATATACCTTAAATGGAGATCATTTAGAAATACGCAATAGTGGGGAGAATATTGAGGCAATACTTGTTAGAGAATAATATATCGAAAAACATTTTACAGGACTAAACACAGCACGGGCTATAATTCATGCAGTTGAATTCTACGGATTTTTTTCACAACGAAATTATAGCCAAAATCGTTAAACGAACACTTCTAGTTAACATTAAAAAATCTTCGATGCCCTTCAGGATAGTACTAATAAAACAATTACTTTAAATCATCTTATTTTTTAGTTCTTTTTCTTCCCTCAAAATTAATAACAATTTTATGAGTTATCAGCCTTCCCTGATCCTTATTTTTTCAACATAATCATTCTTATTTATTTTTTATTTAAAGCAAATCTAAAGAAAGGTCTTTTGGCGTGACTCACTTATTCGTGTGCAAGATGTACCTGTACCTGTGCCTATGAAACGTAATGGGTTCTTTATCATCTTCTCCATCTCGTATTTTAATAATAGGGAATTCATTTCTGTAAACACCACTGTTATTAATATAGAACTGTGTATTAAAACCAACAATATTGCTGGTGTTGTTTAGTGATGAACAAAATATCTGTCCTAACAAAATATAAAAACCTATCGAGCAAAAAATAAAACTTCTCAGGCAAACAGGTTTTCTAAAAAATGTGTTTCTTGCAAGGGCATGAAAATAAAGTCTATAGAGCTGTTCGGGAAAACATTGTTCAACTGGGTTACTATTCCCGAACTTATTAAAATGCCCACGCCCATGCCCGAAAACGAGGCAGGGTTTGTTTATGTTTTAAAAGGAAGCTGTATGAACTATACTGAAACCGATGAGCTAAAAATTTCTGAAAATCAGGCCGTATTGGCAAAAAGCGGAAACAGTACATTTAAAACTCTACCAGTAAATGGAAATACGGCATACAGTGCTATTTCTGTTCGTTTTCATAAAGACGTGCTCGATAAAATATACCATGGTTCAAACGCCCCTTTTCTAAAAAAACCGAACAGTCCACTCACTACCAATAGTGTTATGGTTAGTTCTAACATCCTTATAGAACAGTACATACAAAACATCATGTACCATTTCGACCATCAGGAGCTACTAGCCGAAGACCTGTTGGTACTAAAACTCAAAGAACTGCTTGCCTTACTTCTACAAACAGAGAATGCGCCCAAAGTTTTAGAGATTATGAACAATCTCTTTGAAAAAAAGACCTTTGAGTTTAAAGAAATTATAAAAGCACATATATACTCTTCGGTCTCTTTAGAAGAACTCGCACAGTTAACCAACAACAGTATTTCTGCTTTTAAAAAAGAATTTAAACGCATTTACAACGATACCCCAAACCATTATATTATCAACCAAAGGGTTGAACGGGTGGCTGAATTGTTACCAAAATCCAATGATACCATTAGCAGCATTGCCTACGATTGCCAATTTAAAACCTTGGCACATCTATCGAGGGTTTTTAAAACAAAATATGGTGTAACGCCTTCAGAATACCGATCGAACTTCTCGGACAAACAATAAAACCTCTCAGGTAAACCTACCTTAGCGCTTACTGTTACTTTTATCCTATTATTAATTATTAAATAAGATGAAAAGAAAAAAAACAATATGCCTTATTTTAATAGGGCTTGGTTTAACAATCTTAACCGGAGCAGTTATGGGACAAGAAAAAAAAAGTTACAAAGAAATTGAACGAACATTAAAAAGCGATACCATTAATGTATCGGCAGATTCGCTTTGGACCATTCTGAGAGCATTTGACAAAGTGAGCCATTGGGCATCTGCATTAGATCATTCAGAAGGCACTGGTAAAGCTAAATTTGAAGGAACAACCTGTAACGAAAGGGTTTGTTTACAGAAAAACAAAAAACTGGTAGAAGAACTCATCATGTTTAATGATGAAAACATGGAACTCGCCTATGTGATGACCGAGGGCGCCCCTGGTTTTGTAAAACTGGCCAAAAACCATTGGACTGTACATGAAATTAGTACCAATAAATCCTTGGTACAAATGAATGTTACTATGCGCCTATTTAAATTCATGGGCTTTTTTCTAGGAGGAATTATTACAAAAGAAATGACCAAACAGGTTGCAACGCTACTCAACGATTTAAAAATCTATGCAGAAACTGGTGAAATATCCGAAGCGAAAAAAGTACAAATATCAAAACTAAAAAAAGAAAAGCTCATAAAATAAAACAGTATTAGGAGAATAACCATTGATGGTTTTCCTCAATGGTTATTCTCTCAACATCTTTAAGCACCCAAATCATAACTTTTACCCCATGCACATAAACTTTCAAAAATGGGGAGTAAACTTTCTCCCTTACTAGTAAGTATATAGCGAACACCAAGAGGAATAGTATCGGGAATAGCCCTTTTAATGATAATGTTTTGCTTTTCTAAAGTATTTAGTTTTCTACTTAAAACCTGTTCCGATATATTTGGTAACTCTTCCTTCATCAAATGAAAACGATTAGCCCCTTGAGAAATTGAAAATATAATTTGAGAAACCCAACGTGAACCAATAACATCAATAGCAACATTTAATGCACATCTTTCATGTAAATATTTTTCATTTATAAAATTTGTTGAATTTTTTTTACGCATAACCACCTTATTTTATAGCTCACTATTTTGTTAGTTATTGTACAAAACAAAATGCTTACTGAATTTTGCAATAAAATTACAAAACAATATAAAACTTAAAATTAGGATGAAAAAAATAATAGTGTTATTAGCAATTACAATTTGTGTTTTCAATTGTAAAAAATTAGAAAAAAAAGATAATAGTAAAACAAATACTGAAGTAAAGTTATATGTATTGGATGGCGGCACCATTTTAGTAAACAAATTAGAAGTTTTTTCTCAAGACACTACATATACAGGGCAATCAAAACAACTTGCAGATCCTTATTTTGTTGTTGTTCACCCAAAAGGGAATTTAATTTGGGATGCTGGTTTACCAGAAAGTTTAGTTGTAGAGAACCCAGTTACAGATCCATCTGGAGTTTTTACAATGCAAAGACCAGATTCATTAATAAATCAGTTAAAATCCATTAACTTAAAAATTGAAGATTTTAAATACATTGCTTTATCTCATAGCCATTTTGATCACATTGGGCATGCCTATTATTTTAAAAATGCCACTTGGTTGGTACAAGAAAGCGAATATAATTTTATAACCAGCGATTCTGAAAAATTAAAAAAAGAAGATGTTTATAACTCAATAAAAGAATTAACCAACATTAAAAAATTAAATGGCGATTTTGATGTATTTGGAGATGGAAAAGTAATTATAAAGGCCATGCCTGGCCATACTATAGGCCATCAAGTTTTATATGTTGAAGCCGGTTTAAAAAAACCTATTCTATTGACTGGCGATTTATATCATTTTGAAGAAAACCGAAAAAACAAAGGTGTCCCTTCATTTAATCATGATGTGGAAAAAACTTTAAAAAGCATGACAGATTTTGAAAATTTTGCTAAGAAAAATAATGCAGAAATAATTATTCAGCATTCCAAAGAAGATTTTAAAAAACTACAAGCATTGTTGAAAAAACAGCATTAAACAAGCCACTCGAAATCAATTCTAAAAAAATTTTAACAAAAAAACAACCCCTGACATAATACGACACAAACCCGAATAACTTTGCATATAAGTTTAATAATTAAAATCAATTTAAAAAATGAAAAATGCAATTAGCTGGTTTGAAATTCCAGTAAAAGACTATGAAAGAGCCAAAAAGTTTTATGCTACGGTAACAAATTCAGAAATTAAAGATCATCACATGCCAGAACAAAACGTGAAATACGGTGTGTTTCCATACGATAATGACAACAATGGTATAGGCGGGGGTCTTATTCAAGCAGAAGGGCAAGCACCAACAACCGATGGTCCTACTATTTATTTAAACGGAGGCGAAGACTTAAGTGAGTCATTAGGTAAGGTAGAATCTGCTGGAGGTAAAATAATTATGCCAAAAACTGATATTGGTGAAAATGGTTTCATGGCTCAATTTATTGATACAGAAGGTAATCGCATAGCGTTGCATTCATTTATGTAAAGCAATCTACAATCAAAAAACGACAGGATAGCGAATTGTTATACGGTTCGCTATCTTTGCTTTTATGTCTCAGTTACCAAGACTCATATCAATTCTAACACTGTTAAAATCGAAACGTCTTTTAACAGCCAGTGAACTTGCCAAAAAGTTTGATGTTAGCATAAGAACCGTTTACAGAGACATTAGAAAACTTGAAGAAGCTGGTGTACCTATTACTACCATAGAAGGTAGAGGGTATTCCTTAATGGAAGGTTACGCTGTGGCCCCCGTACAGTTTACCGAAAAACAGGCCAATGCCCTGATTACGGCAGAGCATTTAATAAACCAATCTAAAGATGTTTCATTTATTCAAGATTTTAATGAGGCTCTAACCAAAATTAAATCGGTTTTTAGAACTTCTATCCAAGAAAAAAGTGAACTGTTACAAAGTAAAATCCACATTTTCAACCCCACCTACGAAAACATATCCAGCAACGCCCTTTCTGAAATACAACTGGCTATTACCAACTTTGATTTTATAGAAATTAATTACCGCAAAGCGAACGACACCAATATTACTTTCAGAAAAATAGAACCCTATGCCATGTATTCCACACAACACAAATGGATATTAATTGCATGGTGCCATTTACGACAAGATTATCGCTCCTTTAGAGTTGACAGGATTCAACATTTTAAAATTCTACAAGAAAAATTTGAAGATAGAAAATTTAACCTACAAGCTTATTTTCGATCCTGCCCGTACCAGAACTAATAAATCATAATTTATGTAACTTTTTGCTCATAAATGACACCTACCTAAAGTAATAAAATAGAAGATATATATCTGGTCTTTATAAAATATGGATAAACGAATTATAGGTGTTGATGTAGCAAGAGCCTTCGCCGTTATAGGAATGATTATTGTTAATTTTAAAATGGTGTTTGGTCATGAAGGACAAAGTCTGTTTCGCACATTTTCTAATATTTTTGACGGTAAAGCTGCTGCTACCTTTGTTGTTTTAGCAGGTATCGGACTTGCATTTATGACCAATTCTTCAATAAAACAAAACAATGTTCTAAAACTAAAAAGAGCAAAAATAAAAATTCTAAAAAGAGCACTATTTCTTTTTATTATTGGTCTTTCTTATATCTTTATTTGGCCCGCAGATATCTTACATTTTTATGGGATTTACATGCTAGCTACTTTGTTTTTTATAAAAAGAGCTCCTAAAATAGCACTACGCTTCGCTTTGGTATTGATTTTTATTTATCCCATACTCATGCTCTTTTTTAATTATGATACCAATTGGGATTTTTCCACATACTCGTATCATAATTTTTGGAGACTAAAAGACTTCTTTATAAACCTTTTATACAATGGTTTTCATCCTGTGATTCCTTGGTTAGCATTTATGCTTATTGGCTTATGGTTTGGAAAACAAAATTTGAATAACGATAATTTCTTAAAAAAAGTACTTTGGGGGAGCTTATCAATTTTTATAGTAATACAATTAGCTTCTAAATTATCAATCGATTTACTATCTGAAAACAACGAAAGCATTGCTAATGAATTATCTCAAGTTCTTGGTCCTAGTCCTATGCCCCCATTACCCATCTACATGCTATCTGGAAGCAGTATAGCCCTTTTTATTATTTCTATCTGTATTTTAATATCTCGCAAATTCAATAATAACATTATAATTATTGCTTTAACAAAAACAGGACAACTTGCCCTTACATTTTATGTAGCTCATGTGATTATTGGGATGGGACTTGTTCAAGTATTTAGTACAACAGAATTAGGGATGTTTTCATTAAACTTTTCTTTAGTTTATGCTTTAGTATTTAGCTTGCTTTGTGTTATTTTCGCTATAATATGGACAAAATATAAAAAATCTGGACCTCTGGAATGGATTATGAGGAAGTTAACTGAATAAACAATTAGCCACAAAACAAGCAATAGCTATGAAAATTATTTCCACCAACACCGCCAAACCAACTTCTATTGTTTGGAACGGAAAAGAACTCACCACGGGCATTTATAAAAAACCAACAAACACAGCTATTTTCTTAGGAAAAGAAGGTGTACGAAATGATGAAGTATCAGATAAAAAAGTACACGGCGGTACATTCAAGGCTTGTTACATATTTTCTGAAGTACATTACGCTTATTGGAAAAATCGATACCCCAATTTAGATTGGGATTACGGCATGTTTGGTGAAAACCTTACAGTTTCAAATTTAAACGAAAAAGAAACCTACATTGGTGATATTTATGAAATTGGCGAGGTTATCGTGCAAGTTACGCAACCCCGAGAGCCCTGTTTTAAATTCGGTATTAAATTTGGCACTCAAAGCGCTTTAAAAGAATTTATAGAACATGGCTTTTCTGGAACTTATGTACGCATTTTAAAGGAAGGATTTGTAAAAAACGGAGACACCATCAAACTCATAGAACAGGCAAACAATAGCTTGACCACATGGCAATTTTTTGATCTATTATTTTCAAAAAATAAAAATGAAAGCTTAATTAAACGAGCCATTGAAAATGAAGCTTTACCGTTGAGGAAACGAGAAAAACTAAAAAAGTTCATAAAATAAACAGAGTTAATTTTGGCGTATCTTTGTGGCATAAAATTTAGACATGTCATTTAAAGACTTACAATTAAACAAACCTATTTTAAGGGCTATTGCAGAAACAGGTTATGATGAACCTACATTGGTTCAAGAAAAAACCATTCCTTTTGTTTTAAACAAAAAAGATGTTATCGTTTCTGCCCAAACAGGCACGGGAAAAACAGCCTCTTTTGCTTTACCAATTTTACAATTACTTTTTGATAAACAAGATGCATCTAAAAAAGGAAAAAAAATTCGCGCCTTAATTGTAAGTCCTACACGCGAATTAGCCATACAGATTGGAGAAAATTTTAAAAACTATAGCACTTATACCAACTTAAGAAGTACAGTTATTTATGGAGGTACTTCTATGGAACCTCAAATAGATATTTTAAAAAAAGGTGTTGATATACTAATTGCAACGCCTGGTCGTTTGCTCGACTTACATAAACAAGACATAGCCAATCTGGACTACATAGAAACATTAGTCTTGGATGAAGCCGATTTAATGTTGGATATGGGTTTTATTGATGATGTAAAAAAGATAGAACGTCTTTGTACCAAAGAAAAGCAAATTTTATTATTCTCAGCTACCATACCTTATAAGGTAGAACAATTAGCAAATACTATTTTAAAAGCACCAGAACGTATTGAAGTCGCACCCAACTCATCCACATCTAAAAACATTAACCAAACTCTTTATTATGTACCGAAACGTAATAAAATAGAATTGTGCTTACATGTATTAAGAAATACTATAAAAGGGAGCATTCTTATTTTTAGGCGTACAAAATTTGGTGTTCAAAAATTAGAGCAGACACTAATAAAAAATGGCTATAGAGTTGATAGTATTCATGGTGACAAAAGTCAAAATTTAAGACAAGCAGCTTTGAAAGATTTCAAATCAAATAATGTAAATATTCTAATTGCGACCGATGTTGCAGCTCGTGGTATTGATATCAATAATTTAGATGCTGTCATAAATTTCGATTTGCCAAACGTTCCAGAAACTTATGTGCACAGAATAGGACGTACAGCCAGAGCTGGAAATACAGGTGCCGCCTACTCATTTTGTTCGGCAGATGAAAAAAATTATGTAAAAACAATTCAACAGCTTATTCAGATTCAGATAGATGTTATTAAAGACCATCCATATCCTTTAGACCCAAAGGAAAAGCCTATCATTCACAAATCAAAAAAAACAGGCAGCAAATACAAAAAAGGACGTAAAAGCGAAGCTTCCAAAAAGAAAAAGAAACGTTGGTACTAATTCCTTAGAGATTTCGTTATATAAATACATACCTTCACAAAATAAATAGTCCATAATTTATTTTATGAATAACACACCTCTCAATTTAAATAAATGAATTTTACAAACCCGTTAGTTTATGGTATTCCTTGTTTTTTAGGGCTTATTTTAGTCGAACTTACCTATAGCAAAACACATAAAAACAAAGACCTTTACAAATGGAAAGATTTGCTATCGAGCCTCGCTATGGGCATAGGGTCTGTAATTTTAGCTCCTTTAATAAAAACAATTTCTGCCATTATAATTTTTAATTATTTATATGAATTGTGCAACCCAATGATTGATGGTGTACGCACAAATATTATGGGATGGCAATCCTTTGGTTACACTTGGCCCGTTTGGTTAATTTGTCAATTTTTAGATGACTTTACCTATTATTGGTTTCACAGGCAAAATCATATGGTACGTTTTTTATGGGCAGCACATATTGTGCATCACTCTTCTGAAAACTTTAACCTAGGAACTGCTGTTCGAAATGGTTGGTTTACTATTTTATACAAACCCTTATTTTATATGTGGTTACCAGTTATAGGTTTTCCTCCAGAAATGGTCATAGTATGCTTAGGGATAGAAGCGCTTTGGCAATTTCAATTGCACTCAGCATATATCCCAAAAATGGGGATTATCGAAAAAGTGTTTAATACCCATACCATGCACCAAGTACATCATGCCAAAAACTTAGAATATATGGATAAAAATCATGGGGGCTTTTTAAATATATTTGATAAATTATTTGGTACTTGGAAAGAATTAGATGATGATATCGATATAGCTTACGGGGTTACAAAACCACCTAATTCCTACAATCCTCTGATCATATTAACTCATGAATACAAAGATATTTGGAATGATATGAAAAAGAGTTCAAATTTATATCATAAATTCATGTATGCCTTTGGCCCACCTGGGTGGAGCCATGATGGAAGCTCGTTAACTATTAAACAGATGCGAGAATTAACAAAAAAAACAAGTTGAATATCTCCTTATTACTTTAAATTATGAATGCTATTCAAAAAATTATAGATCGGTTAGAATTACAATCGCACCCCGAAGGTGGTTACTTTAAAGAGGTTTACAGAAGCAGCGGAACTATTGATGAAGAAAACCTTGGTGAAGATTTCTCTGGACCACGAAACTACGCTACATCTATTTATTTTCTTTTAACTTCTGAATCGTTTTCTGCATTCCATAGAATTAAACAAGATGAAATTTGGCATTTTTATAAAGGATCACCAATAAAACTTCATATAATTTCTGATACTGGCATTTACTCTTACGCGATTATAGGGAATGATGTAGAAACAGGTCAAAATCCTCAATTTGTAGTAAAAGCTAAAGATTGGTTTGCTGCAGAGGTTATTGATAAAAACGCTTACACTTTAGTAGGTTGCACAGTTTCTCCTGGTTTCGATTTTAAAGACTTTGAGCTCCCTGAAAGAGACATGCTTATTTCAAAATTTCCTGAACACCGCAATATAATTACCACTTTTACTCGGTTCTAATTCTGCAGCCTTTGATTAAAATGGTTCTTTAATATGGGGACTTGAATACAAAACATCAATCCAAAAAGCACAATAGCATAAATCAGTGTTTTTGGTATTGAAAATCCCGATAATAGACTTGTTAATTTATTATTAGACAACACACTTAAATCTAAAGTATCAAACCAACTTGTTGGTTCTTCTTGAATACCCAAAAGCGTATACATAATTAGCGCTAAAAATAATATCGAAATAACCAGCCATCCCTTTTTAGATATTAGAGGTTTATACGTCGTAATACTATTATTGCTCAGTTCTGTAACCTGAGACATTACTGAAGCTTTAAAATTAAAAGATGGGCTCTCTAAAGGAATCTCTTCCATTACTTTTTTAGCTAAATCATCTAAATATTTATCTGCGTTCTCGTTCATAATATTCAATTATTTCTGGCTCTAACCGCTTTTTTAATATAGTTGCCAACTTTTTTCTACTTCTAAACAATTTAACTTTTACATTATTTGGAGTTAACCCCATTACTTTAGATATTTCTTCCAAGGATTGTTCTTCAAAATAATATAAAGTTAGCAAAAAACTAGCATCGCTCGGCAATAAAGCAATACAATCTTGAATAGACTGTTGCCGTTCTTTGCGCTCTAAATTATCTAAAGCATTATCAATAGTTTTTAATTGATGCTCTGTAAATTCGTCAATAGTTACATCATTAAAATGTTTTTTATTCTTTTTTAATCTATCTAAGCATGTGTTATAAGCAATTTTATAGATCCACGTTGAAAATTTAGAATCTCCTTTAAACTTATTTAACGATTTATATGCTTTTATAAAGGTATCTTGTGCTACTTCCTCAGCTTCTTCCCTATTTTTAAGCATACGCACTGTTAAAGTGAATACCAAATCCTTGTAACGTTCCACCAATACTTTAAAAGCATTCGCGTCGCCATTAATAATTAAATTGATATAGTATTGATCGTTGGTGGTCATTTTCAAAGTAAGACGACTCTATATTCACCCAGGTTACACTTTATCAAAAAAATATTTTTTTCGAAAAAAGTGTAACCTGAATTAAAAGTGTGTCGTCATAAGTTACAAATAGTTTAAAATTAATCAATTAAAAACAAACAATTATGGGATCAGAATTAATCGTAGTACCAATAATATTTGGAGCAATCTTCGGCGTATTTTATTTGTATTTTTCAACACGTAACAAAGAGCGTTTAGCGCTTATAGAAAAAGGAGCAGATGCTACTATTTTTGTTAAAGGGAGAAATAATTATACAGCGCCCATTTGGAAAGTACTGATATTAAATCTAGCCCTTTTATTAATGGGAGTAGGTTTAGGAACTTTTATCGCATCTATTTTAGAGAATTATACGACCATAGATGAAGAACCGCTGTATGTAGGTAGCATTTTCTTAATGGCTGGTGTGGGCTTGTTTGTAGGTTTTTATATGACTAAAAACCTAGATAAAGAATAGTATCGTTGTCATCAATCAAAAGACTAAGAGGCTGTCTAAAAAGTGTCATTCAGAACGTAGTGAAGAATCTCTTAAAAAATAAACATCTGTTTGTCTGAGTGTTGAGGTTTTAGCTTGTGCTGAGCATAGTCGAAGTACTCAAAATGACAATTTAGGAACTTTTAAAACAGCTTCTTTTTATTTAATTGGGAAATCAAAATAAGTGTTACGAAATGGTTCTCCTCGTAATGTAAAATGCCACCACTCTTTTGGGTAATTCCTAAAACCATGTTTAAGCATAATAGCCTGCAACAATTGTCTGTTAGCCTTTTGCTTATCAGTAATATTTTCATAATTCACCCAAGATTCTTGTCCAAAAAAATCATAAGGGCTTCCCATATCCAATACTTCACCTGTATTGCCATCAATTATAGTTAAATCTACTGTACTACCTCTACTATGTCCAGACCTTGAAGCTATGTATTGTTCTTTAAACAAATACTTCTTTTTTACTTCTGGGTAAAATATGTGCTTGTTAATAGTATCATTTAAATCTTTAGCCCAAAGAATAAAATGATTTACAGATCGTTGTGGTCTGTAGCCATCATAAACCCTCAGGCACAAATTATGCGTTTGCAGCTCTTCATGAACCAACTTTAATTTATTTGCAGCTTCCCTTGTTAATATAAGCTTATTTGATTGATAACCGTTAATAGGAGTTCCTACAAAATTGTTTGAAGTATAGTATCTCAGCTCTACATCTAAATCTGGAATAATATCATGAACATATACAAATCCCTTTTCTAATTGCCCAAAGGAGAACGTACAATAAAACATGATTGTAAGTATAAATAATTTTCTCATAATTTTAGTTATAAGCTAATGTAGATAAATTATCAAAGTATTAAAAATTGAGCACAAAAAAACCGAGTTCCCTCAAACTCGGCTTTCTTTCAATTTGCTTTTTTTATTATGAAGCTAGATTTAGGGTCTCTATATCAACAACATAATGCAAATATTAATTAATTAATCCATTGAACTAAAAAGTGTGTTATTTAGTACACTTCAAAAGTAAAATTATAAATGAATTAAAACGACAAAAAACATATAAAATCGATGAAAGACATAAAATTTTAACATTTATAGATGAAAATACTATAAATATCGACAAAACACACGTTTAAGTTTGAAATATTAGATCACTTCTTAAAGTTGTATGAAAAATGAAATAAGTTTTAGATTTTTACAAAAAAGACCTTTGAACAATTATCTAAATCTGCTAAAACTTACTCTTCCCTCTATGTTAGTAGAGCATTTTGATTTGATAAAAAAAACAAAGAAAAATGAAGTCCTTCACCTTTACTTTGAAGAACGCAATAACATTCACAAAGAAAAAGATTCTCACCAATTAATATCTCTTGGTTTCCTCGAAGAAATTACGATTCAAGATTTTCCTATACGGGGAAAAATAGTGTATTTACACATTAAGCGGCGTTCGTGGTTGGATAAAACAACCAAACAAATTGTAAAAAGAAATTATAATTTAACAGGAAAGGGAACATCTATGACCAGAGAATATGCTACTTTTTTAAAAGAAATTAGTCGATATTAAAGCCACAACAAGTATAATAATCATGTTTTCTTTAATGTATTCTAGTCTGAACCTTATCCTTTTATAATAACATTGTTTAGCTTTGTTTGCTCCACTATTTACTAACGTATTAAATTAAACCTATTAATAATTTTTCCAACTTGAGCGAAATATCTACAAGGTACGCTCTGTTTTCTTTTTCTTTTTTAAGCTTTATTTGATGTTTTTTTATTTCTTGGATAGCATATATATAATCTCCATAAAGACTTTTATCATCAAATTTTAAAAAAAGAATATCATTGTCTTTTATTATTCTTTTTAGTTGTTCGCTACTTATTGCTACTTCTTTATGTTCTAATACTTTATTTGGCAAAACTCTTATTATGTCATATGAGTATTCTTTTAGCACCTTTTTAATAGCTTCTTTTTTACCAGAATATATTATATCCTCAAAGTCATGATACCACATATTCGGTGGGGGAAATGGAGGAGGTAAAACACTTTCATTAAATTCTTGATTTTTGATTTCTTGCTCCAGAGTAAGTATTGTTTTTATATTTTTATGTCTATTTAAATGACTGTTTAAAACAATAGAATATCCCTTTTTAGTACCAGCAATGCTATCTGTCATTAAAAACAATACTTTTTCCACCTGAGCAATTTCTTCTTTTATCTTCTCAATAAAAGAGTAACTTAAGTTTTTATCGGCATATAACAAAACTCTTCTTTCTGATAAGGGAATATCATTCTTCATTATAATTAAATTCGATATATCATCATATCGTAAAAGTCTTTTGTCTTCGCTAAATACTTCTTGATTTTCAGTTATATAAAAATCAATTGTTCCATAAAATGAACGTTCTACACCTCCTTTTGGTAAGCTTATTTTGGTTTTTGGTTGACCGAAACCACTCATGGTTATACTGACACTAATTAATAGTATTAACAATCGTTTTCTTTTTATGTAATTATGCATTTCTTCTAAATGATTTTAAATAGTTCAGTGATTTATTTTACAGTATTTATACTATAATTTTAATAAAAAAAACGGCAGCTTCAAAATTGAAACTGCCTATTTATTAACAGTGTTGTTTTATGAATTCTCGTTTAAAATCTTCATAAATTAAAAAAAATTCTTTTAAAATATCTTCCAGTTCTTTGAAAGTTGAGTATTTAGGAATATTATAAAGTTCCCTGTTGAAATTTGAATTTAACTCTTTTACATGGCCTTCAAATCTGTTATACATAATCCATTTATTATCTTTTAAATAATTTAAATTAAGCTTTTCCACTTTTTCATGTATTCTTAACTACAATAAATTTACAAGGATCAAGAAACCCAGTTTTCAATTATTTTCTTAATAACCCACTTATCTTTTTCTTTTTTAATAATGACTATAGCTCCAACAGCATTTAGCTTTCCATAAACCAAATCTAAAGTAAAAAAGCCTAATGTTTTTTCTTCATCAAAATGAATCCTAGATAAATAATACGTTCCAGAAATTCTATCTTTTTCTGAACCTTTTAATAGCTTCTTATCTTTTAATCTTATAGAGTGATCTCTTAACTCGTAATCTAAAGGATTAATTCTTAAACTTTGTAATTTAATAATGTAAGATTCTTTCGTTTGATTAACAGAATTACTGACAATAGATTCATAATCTTGTCTAGACAATTGAGATTTAATTTTATTATGTATGTGATTAATGTCAATCATATCATCAATAGTATCCTTTACATAAACAATTAAAGGACTTACGTGCTGTTTTTCACTATCTATTATCTGTATATTTAATTTTTTTATACTTTCTGCTCTTTCAAAATCAGATGAAGAAGGAATTGTAAACCTTCTATAATCTGTCATAGTAGAGTCTATTAATTCTCCAAAAAGATTCTCATAAATATTTTTCTCAAATTTGACATCGTTCATTGGATTACATCCTGACAATAAAAAAAGAAAGAATACAAAAAAGATATTACTAATTATTTTACTCATCACAATCATGTTTAACGTTATCATTTATAGGTATCTGTTGTAAATTTAAGTAATTCGTTTCTTGAGAGCTATCCAATAATTGCGGATTAGTTATTTTTCCAATCGAACTCAAGCCTTCCCAACCAAACCACATATAGTGGTCTAAATTATATGTGTTATTATCAAACTCTCTAATTGCATTTGCTATCGGCAAAACGTGATTATATACCATAAAAGTATGGGAAGCGTTATTACTTACTAAACTTGCAGGAGATACACCTCTATAATAATCCCATAACGAGGCTAAGTAATTATATTGTGCTGCAGCTAAAGGTTCTGCTACTACATTATTACCCTGATATATTCTTCGTAATTCGGCATGAATACCCTCATGTAATAATATTGCAGCAATTTCCAGACTAGACATTGAATTTATATTAGGAGAGAATTTAATAGAAACAGAAATAAAAAAAGCATCCTTTTTTAAGGATGCTTTTTTACTAACTAACTAACCAAAAATATGAATTACATTTTAAGTTTAAAGTAACCACTCAATAAACTTATTTAATTAAATATAATTACTTTTTATACATCAACATCCGTGCCAAACTAAATAATTTAATATTTATTTTATGGTTTATTGACTATAAAATGCAAAAAAACACAACCATATAAAATAATTATAAGCAGCTAGCATTTAAAATATAATTATAAGATATTTGCCAATATATTAAACGAACCTATCCATGAAAAAAATTACATTTTTACTTTTAGCTTTTTTAATAATCTCTTGTAGTGAAAAACAGCGTGATTTAATAGTAAAAGGACATATTAAAGATTTAAAAAAGGGCACCATTTATCTTAAAAAAATTAATGATTCGACTTTAGTAACAGTAGATTCTTTAGTTATAAATGGTAATTCTCAATTTGAGTTACAGTCTGATTTAGAATCTCCAGAAATATTCTTTTTGTATTTGGATAAAAATAGTTCTGAAGAAGATAGAATTACTTTTTTTGCTGATAAAGGAATCACAGAAATCAATACGACACTAAAAAACTTTGTTTTTGATGCAAAAATTAATGGTTCTGAACAACAGAAGACTTTAGAAGAATATAAAACTATGATATCTAAAATGAATCATAGGAATTTAGATATAATTAAGGAACGTTTTGAGGCTCATAAAAGCAACGATACAACAAAAATCAAAGAATTAGAGAAAGAGTCTAATAATTCATTAAAAAGAAAATACTTATTTACCGTAAACTTTGCATTAAACAATAAGGACAGCGAGGTAGCACCTTATTTAGCGCTTTCAGAAATTTATAATGCTAGAATTAATTTTCTAGACACAATAAATAACAGTTTGACACCAAAGGTTAAAAATTCCAAATACGGTAAAGAATTGCAATTATTTATTGATAAAATAAAAACCTCGGAAAAATAATATTTTTTTAACCAAACAAAAAAGACCTTTCATTAGAAAGGTCTTTTTTGTTTTTAAGAAGAGCCGATGGAGGGACTCCCTACGACTGCGCTCAGGATAAACTTCTCGTCCCTATTAACTTTTGTTTTAGTAATAAAACTTAGGCCAATTACCTGATACCTTTTTCAAAATTTAAAGAGCCGATGGAGGGACTCCCTTCGACTACGCTCAGGATAAACTTCTCGTCCCTATTAACTTTTGTTTTAGTAATAAAACTTAGACCAATTACCTGATACCTTTTTCAAAATTTAAAGAGCCGATGGAGGGACTCCCTTCGACTACGCTCAGGATAAACTTC
>CANMXP010000010.1 GCA_947501845.1 uncultured Flavobacteriaceae bacterium
GGAAACGGGTTCGGTTACTAATATGGCAAGCATGTTTAATCGTGCTACCAATTTTAACCAACCTTTAAATGATTGGGAAACGGGTTCGGTTACTAATATGGCAAGCATGTTTAATCGTGCTACCAATTTTAACCAACCTTTAAATGATTGGGCTCTTGGAAATGTTACCAATATGAGCAATATGCTAGATCGTACAGCATTAACAAGAGAAAATTACGATACCACTTTAATAGCTTGGTCAGGACAAACACTCATCAATAGAGTTACATTAGGTGCCCGAGGGGTACCATATTGCAATGCATTGAATGAAAGACAGTCTATAATTGACACTTATGGTTGGTATATTTTTAGTGATGTTTTTGATTGCCCTGTTTCTCCTAGCTGTACGGCTCTGTCGACACCAATAAACGGAAGCACAGATGTGGTCGTGGGGACGGACCTCAGCTGGAACGCAGCCGCAGGTGCCACGGGATACAGGATCAGCGTCGGGACATCTTCGGGAGGGACCGAAATAATAAACGACCAGGACGTAGGCAATGACACCTCCCTAGACCCCACCTCAGACCTGCCAGAAAACAGAACCATATACGTGACCGTTACACCTTACAATACCGTGGGAGACGCCACGGGATGCACACAGGAATCCTTCACCACGGAGACCCTGCCAACAGTGCCCGGGTGCACAACACTATCAGCACCGCTAAACGGCGGTACCGATGTGGCCGTGGGAACGGACATCAGCTGGAACGCAGCCGCAGGTGCCACGGGATACAGGATCAGCATCGGGACATCTTCGGGAGGAACCGAAATAATAAACGACCAGGACGTAGGCAACGACACGTCCCTAGCCCCGACCTCCAACCTGCCAGAAAACAGAACCATATACGTGACCGTTACACCTTACAATACCGTGGGAGACGCCACGGGATGCACACAGGAATCCTTCACCACGGAGACCCTGCCAACAGTGCCAGCGTGTACGGCTCTATCAGCTCCGCTAAACGGCGGTACCGATGTGGCCGTGGGAACGGACATCAGCTGGAACGCAGCCGCAGGTGCCACGGGATACAGGATCAGCATCGGGACATCTTCGGGAGGGACCGAAATAATAAACGACCAGGACGTAGGCAATGACACCTCCCTAGACCCCACCTCTGACCTGCCAGAAAACAGAACCATATACGTGACCGTTACACCTTACAATACCGTGGGAGACGCCACGGGATGCACACAGGAATCCTTCACCACGGAGACCCTGCCAACAGTGCCAGCTTGTACGGCTCTATCAGCTCCGCTAAACGGCGGTACCGATGTGGCCGTGGGAACGGACATCAGCTGGAACGCAGCCGCAGGTGCCACGGGATACAGGATCAGCGTAGGGACATCTTCGGGAGGAACCGAAATAATAAACGACCAGGACGTCAGCATTGCTACGACCCTAGACCCGACCTCCAACCTGCCAGAAAACAGAACGATATACGTGACCGTTACACCTTACAATACCGTGGGGGACGCCACGGGATGCACACAGGAATCCTTCACCACGGAGACCCTCCCAATGGTGCCAGCGTGTACGGCTCTATCAGCACCGCTAAACGGCGGTACCGATGTGGCCGTGGGAACGGACATCAGCTGGAACGCAGCCGCAGGTGCCACGGGATACAGGATCAGCATCGGGACATCTTCGGGAGGGACCGAAATAATAAACGACCAGGACGTAGGCAATGACACGTCCCTAGACCCCACCTCAGACCTGCCAGAAAACAGAACCATATACGTGACCGTTACACCTTACAATACCGTGGGGGACGCCACGGGATGTACACAGGAATCCTTCACCACGGAGACCCTGCCAACAGTGCCAGCTTGTACGGCTCTATCAGCTCCGCTAAACGGCGGTACCGATGTGACCGTGGGAACGGACATCAGCTGGAACGCAGCCGCAGGTGCCACGGGATACAGGATCAGCGTAGGGACATCTTCGGGAGGAACCGAAATAATAAACGACCAGGACGTCAGCATTGCTACGACCCTAGACCCGACCTCCAACCTGCCAGAAAACAGAACGATATACGTGACCGTTACACCTTACAATGCCGTGGGGGACGCCACGGGATGCACACAGGAATCCTTCACCACGGAGACCCTCCCAACTGTACCTGGGTGCACAACACTATCAGCACCGCTAAACGGCGGTACCGATGTGGCCGTGGGAACGGACATCAGCTGGAACGCAGCCGCAGGTGCCACGAGATACAGGATCAGCGTAGGGACATCTTCGGGAGGAACCGAAATAATAAACGACCAGGACGTCAGCATTGCTACGACCCTAGACCCGACCTCCAACCTGCCAGAGAACACAACCATATACGTGACCGTTACACCTTACAATGCCGTGGGGGACGCCACGGGATGTACACAGGAATCCTTCACCACGGAGACCCTCCCAACTGTACCTGGGTGTACTATCTTAGCTGGTCCCTTAAATATGTCTAATAATGTAGCGGTAGACACTGATCTTAGTTGGAATTCTGTCGCCAATGCCACAGGCTACAGAATCAATGTGGGAACCTCATCTGGCATCTCAGATATTTTAAATAATGAGGATATCGGTGATACCACGACCATAGATCTGCTATCGGATCTACCTGAAAATACAACAATATATGTAACCATAACACCTTACAACGCCGAAGGGGATGCTACGGGCTGCACCGAGGAATCATTTACTACCGAAGAAATAATAGAGCCTTTAGTAGAATCAAAATATGGTTTTTCACCTAATGGCGACGGAATTAATGATTTTTGGGAGATAAGAAGTATAGAAAATAGTCCACAGAATACCGTAGACATCTATAACAGGTGGGGAGATTTAGTTTTTTCAATCTCAAATTACAATAATACTTCTAATGTATTTAGAGGTGAGGCAAACAACCTTAACAATATGGGAGCAAATACATTACCTAACGGAACCTATTTCTTTGATATCAAAATATCAGGAACCCATAACCTGAAAAAATTAAAAGGATTTTTAGTAATAAAGCGCTAATCTAATGACTAGAAAAAATAACTTTTCCGCTTATGCGGGAATCATCATACTACTTTTTATTTTAAAAAGCAGCATTAGTGCTGGTCAGCAAACACCAACATTTTCTGAATACAATTATAATCCATTTATTATAAATTCGGCATATGCTGGTCTGAGCCCGAGTGCCGAAATGTCTATAAGTAATTCTGGTCATTTTAATCAGTTTGAAGGCAGTCCAAAAACCTTCTCTCTTAGTGGCCACACTCCTTTAAATAGAGGAAAAATGGGTGTTGGCGCTGGCATTATTAGAGATGAAATTGGTGTAACAACCTCCACTAATTTTTTTGGAGCTTACTCTTATAAAATATTCTTCGATTTAGAAAATAATCGACCTTACTGGCAACATTATTACCCAGGCGTACTCTCCTTTGGTATTACCGCTGGTTTACAACAATATCAAGATAACCTATTAGAGCTGGGAATTACAAATGATCCTAATTTTTCTGAAAACATTAATGCTTCCATCCCTACATTGGGTTTTAGCTTCTTGTTTAATCATGCATCATTTTATGTTGGGTTTTCAACTCCAAACATTTTGGGAGAATCTTTAGCTTCTGATGATAATTTAAATCTAGCGACTCCCTATTACGGTTATATTGGATATCGTTTTTTTAGTAACCGCTACCAAGAAGTGATGATAAAACCCAATTTGCTTATAAAACATGAAGGCGGAGCACCATTGCAGGCCGATATAAACTTAGCTATAAGTTTTAAAAACAAGTTTGAAATAGGAACTGGATATAGGACAAAATCTTCACTAAATTTTTTGGCGGGAATTTATCTATTTAAAAATGCACGTTTTATATACAACTATAATGCTACAAATAACAATTCTCCATTAGGCAACACCCATGGTTTTGTTTTAAATTATAAGTTTGGAGATGGCTATAGAATAGATTAAAAAAAACAGATCAAAATAAAAAATGAAAAAGGTGGACGAGTGTCCACCTTTTTGCCCCAAATCTACCATGAACTTAACCTACTTATGTTATGGTGGTTCAAATATATGTTCTTTGTAAAGATTGATGAAATATTTTAGTTAAACTGCTTATATATTGGCTTAAACGGTCTTTTGAAAATTATTATAAAATTAAAAGGGAGAAAAAAACAATTTTTGAAAATGGGCTTAAAAAGAAACTAAATTGCATAAAAAAAGGCGAACAGTTGTTCACCTTTTTTTGCCCCAAATCTACCATGAACTTAACCTACTTATGTTATGGTGAGACCAAGGTATGTGTATTTTAGATATTCTGATTATTTTTTAGATAAACAGCGTATTTTTTGGATTAAGTGTATTTTATCCCAGATTAAGTGGAAAGATCTAATAATTCAACAATTAATAGGCACGCTCATTATTGCCTTCATAAAAGTTAATAAATGCTCTATTTACAACTCTATTCCCTCCTACAGTTGGATAGTTTCCTGTAAAGTACCAATCACCTAAATGGTCAGGACACGCTTTATGCAGGTTTTCTACAGATTGAAAGATAATTTTAACTTCTGCATTGATACTTACATCACTTAATAGTTCTGAAATCTTATCCGATATTTCTTCATCAGTAAAAGGATCGTAAATCTCTTTTACAAAATTCTGTACATGCTTATCATCTAAATCTGTTTGACTAATACACTTCTTGTATACATCTTCTACAATATGATATTTATTTGCATCCTTTAATAAACTTAAAGCTGCTCTAAAAGCAACCAAACCTTCAAGGTTGGCCATGTCTATACCGTAACAATCTGGATATCTAATTTGTGGTGCGGAAGAGACCACAATAATTTTTTTAGGATTTAGGCGATCGAGCATTTTTAAAATACTCATTTTTAATGTTGTGCCCCTAACTATACTATCATCAATAATAACAAGATTATCCTCTGGTTTTATAACACCATAAGTAACATCATAAACGTGAGCGACTAAATCGTCGCGGCTACTATCTTCTGTAATAAATGTTCTAAGCTTAACATCTTTGATAGCAATCTTTTCAATTCGCGCACGCTCGGATAATATTTCTGTTACTTTTTCGGCAGACAATGAGCGTTGCCCACTTAAAATAGTACTGGTCTTCTTTTTGTTTATATATGCTTCAGCAGTTTCAATCATTCCAAAAAACGAAGTCTCAGCTGTATTTGGGATATACGAGAAAACCGTATTCTTAGTATCATTATTAATAGCATCAAGAACTTTTGGCATTAATAGCTTACCAAGCATTTTACGTTCTTGATAGATCTCAGCATCACTTCCTCTAGAAAAATAAATACGTTCAAATGAACAAGATTTCCTTTCTAAAGGTTCTAATATTTGTTTAAAACGAACTTCTCCAGATTTTTTAATAATGATGGCCTGTCCTGGATCCAATTCTTTAACACTTTCAAAGTTTACATTAAATACGGTTTGAATAACTGGCCGTTCTGATGCTACAACAACTATTTCATCATCTTTGTAATAGTATGCTGGACGAATACCTGCAGGGTCTCTTAAAACAAAAGAATCTCCATGACCAATAAGTCCAGCCATAGCATAACCTCCATCCCAGTTTTTTGCGGCACGCCTTAATATTTTGCCAACCTTTAATCGCTCTGCAATAAGAGGAGATGCCTCTCTTTTATTATAACCCTCCTTTTTTAGGTCTTTATAAATCTTACTTACTGCATCATCTAAAAAATGACCGATTTTCTCCATAATAGTTATGGTATCGGTATATTCTTTTGGGTGCTGCCCTAACTGAATTAGGTTAGCAAAAAGTTCTTTAACATTTGTCATGTTAAAGTTTCCTGCCATTATTAAGTTTCTATGCATCCAATTATTTTGTCTTAAAAATGGATGCACACTTTCTACACTATTTTTCCCGAAAGTCCCGTAGCGGACATGGCCTAGTAAAAGCTCTCCTATATAAGGAATATGTCGCTTTTGTAAAGCAACATTATTAGCATACTCGGGGTGCTCTGTTAATTCCTTATTTATTCTTTCGTTTATCTGACCAAAAATATCCTGAATAGGCTGTTGTGCTACAGAACGCACTCTACTAATATAACGCTCACCAGGTTTTGTATCTAATTTAATACTTGCAAATCCAGCACCATCTTGCCCACGGTTGTGCTGCTTTTCCATCATAAGGTACATTTTATTTACCCCATAAAATGCACTTCCGTATTTTTCCTTATAATATTCCAGTGGTTTTAAAAGTCTAATAACTGCTATTCCACATTCGTGTTTTAAGACATCACTCATATACAATTTTTTTCGCTTTCGCGGAAATCATAACTATTTATAGATTCCAAAATAATTTTATTTTGGCGTTTTATTTTTAATTAAAAACGCGCTCTATTTTTAGAGCGCGTTTTTACTATGTTAATTCTATTTCAAACTGCGTTAGTTCCTTAAACTGCAATAAACGCTGATGCACCTCTTCACTTAATAAATCTTGCATGCGCTCAGTTCCAAATTTCTCTACACAAAATGATGCTAAGGTAGAACCATAAATAACCGCATTTTTCATACTTTCAAAAGAGGTATCTCCTATTTTTGCAAGGTACCCGGCAAAACCTCCTGCAAAAGTATCTCCAGCCCCTGTTGGATCGAAAACTTCTTCTAAAGGTAAAGCAGGAGCATAAAACACACTGTCATTATGAAATAATAAAGCGCCATGCTCTCCTTTTTTAATAACGACATACTTAGGACCCAAGTCATGAATCCTCCTAGCAGCAACAACCAAAGAATATTCTCCTGTTAATTGTCTCGCCTCTTCATCGTTAATGGTAATAACATCTACATTTTTAATAACATTCAGCAAATCTTCCAGAGCACAATCCATCCAAAAATTCATAGTATCCAAAACAACCAATTTAGGTTTTGTTTCCATTTGATCTAAAACACTTTGCTGTACTAAAGGATGCAAATTTCCTAGCATAACAATTTCAGCATCACGATAATTTTCTGGAACTACAGGTTTAAAGTCGGCAAGCGTATTTAGTTCTGTAACTAAAGTATCTCGCGAATTCATATCGTTATGGTAGCGCCCACTCCAAAAAAACGTTTTTCCTTCTTCAACGATTTCAATCCCTGAAATGTCAATATTGTTATTTGATAATAAATCTAAATATTCTTGTGGAAAGTCGCCTCCAGCAATTGACACTATTGCTGAATCTACATTAAATTGTGAAGCAGATAAACCAATGTAAGTTGCGGCACCACCTAGAATTTTATCGGTTTTACCGAAAGGCGTTTCAATAGCATCAAATGCTACTGTGCCAACTATTACTAATTTACTCATAAAAGAGACCTGATAATTTTCTGCAAAGATAAGCCTTTTAAATACTAATTCAAGAATATTTTTTTTGAATATACTTAGTCTATTCTATTATAAGATAATGTTTAAAAATCAGGTTATTTTCTTCCGAAATCTGCAGGAATTTCTCCCCATGCCTTAGTTTCCCATTTTACAATAACCGTTTTGTAAGTGTTACTTTTTAACCAATCAATAGCCCTATCAATTAATTCAAAAAGCGCTTCATTTTTATTATTTCGTTCTAATTTAGTATTACAATTTTTCTTTTTCACCCAACTCATCGCTGTTCTGGAATCTGTATATAAAATACGGTCACTATTGTTTTTTTTAAGTAAAGCCAGACCATGTACAATAGCTAAAAACTCACCTATATTATTTGTTCCTTCTTCAAAAGGTCCTTGTATAAAAAGTTGCTTTTTTGTTTTAGTATCTACACCACGATATTCCATTTTTCCTGGGTTTCCACTCGAAGCTGCATCAACCGAAATAGAATTATAATTGGGTTGCCCTATTTTTTTTAGTTGTTCTTTTGAAAGCTCACTTTTAAACTTTGAAGCTTTTCCAATATAATCTTTATAGTTCCCTTTTAAAGCTTTCTTTGCAGCTTCAAATGTTGTAAACGACTTATATTGTGCGCCTTGAAAATCTTTTATTTGTGCTTTACAAGCATTCCAAGATTCAAAAACACCCGTATGATGCCCTTTCCAAACCGTATAATATTTCTTCTTTTTCTTTGACATTTTTTGTCATTCCCGTGAAGATGGGAACCTCATCAATTTAAATTCTAATTATTTTCAACCAACAACCCTTCAACAACTTTAGGAAAATGTTCCATTTCTAATTCATGAATTTTCGCGGCAACATCTTCAGCTGTATCAGACGTACTAACATCACATTTAGCTTGAAAAATAATTGCTCCTTCGTCATAATGTTCGTTTACATAATGAATGGTAATGCCAGTTTCAGCTTCATTATTAGCAACAACGGCTTCATGCACATGCATACCATACATGCCTTTGCCTCCATATTTTGGCAATAGGGCTGGATGTACATTAATAACTTTATTAGGAAAGGCATTCAATATAGGTTCTGGGAATTTCCATAAAAACCCAGCTAGGACAATTAAATCTGGTTGGGATGCCTTTAAGATATTTAATACATCATCTGTTTTTGTAAACGCTGTTTTATTAAAGGATAGTGCACTCACCTTTAAATTTTTGGCGCGATCTAAAACTTTGGCATGAGGATTGTTAGTAAGTATTTGAATAACAGACGCATTATCGCTGTTGTGAAAAAACTTAATTAAATTTTCAGCATTAGTACCACTTCCAGACGCAAAAATTACGATACGTTTCATCTGTTGGTTTTTATTTTAAAATTAATGTCAGATGCAATTTGTAAATCGAATTTACAACAATGTTCAGCAAAATTCTCAAGCTCATTTCATTTTACAGATTATAATGTTAAAATTATTCGGACAAAAAAAAGAATAATTATTAACAATTTGAAGGTAAAACATAAATACTTAAAACTAATTTTAGTAAATTACAAACACATTTTTATACTAAAGATGTGTTTTAAAAATAAAGTTTTTTATTTTTGCCAACTAATTAAAATTTAAAATTAAAATATTATGTCAGACATTGCATCAAGAGTAAAAGCGATTATCGTAGACAAATTGGGAGTTGATGAGAACGAAGTTGTAACAGAAGCAAGCTTCACAAACGATTTAGGAGCGGACTCATTAGATACTGTTGAATTAATAATGGAATTCGAAAAAGAATTCGATATTCAAATACCAGACGATCAAGCTGAAAACATTGCGACAGTTGGTCAAGCTATTTCTTATATAGAAGAAGCAAAATAAGCATTACACTTTATGGAACTAAAGCGAGTTGTAGTCACAGGATTAGGGGCTTTAACACCTATAGGTAATACCAAAGATGAATTTTGGGAAGGACTTGTTAGTGGTAAAAGCGGTGCTGCGCCTATAACATATTATGATACCGAAAAGTTTAAAACCAAATTCGCTTGCGAGGTTAAAAACTTTAACGCTACCGATTTTCTAGATAGAAAAGAAGCTCGTAAGATGGATAAGTTTGCGCAGTACGCAATGGTAGCTTCAGATGAAGCTATTGCTGATGCTAAATTAAATCTGGACGAGGTAAATAAGTTGCGTGTAGGTGTTATATGGGGAGCAGGAATTGGAGGTTTAGAAACTTTTCAGCAAGAAGTTTTAGGTTTTGCTAATGGTGACGGAACTCCAAGGTTTAATCCTTTCTTTATTCCGAAAATGATCGCAGATATTGCCCCTGCAAATATTTCCATAAAACATGGGTTCATGGGGCCTAATTACACAACAGTTTCTGCATGTGCTTCTTCTGCGAATGCTATGTTTGATGCTTTAAACTCAATACGTTTAGGGTATTGTGACGTAGTTGTTACAGGAGGAAGTGAAGCTGCAGTTACTATTGCTGGAATGGGTGGTTTTAATGCCATGCATGCATTATCTACTAGAAACGAAAGTCCAGAAACAGCTTCAAGACCATTTGACGGAACCAGAGATGGTTTTGTTTTAGGTGAAGGAGCAGGGGCTTTAATATTAGAAGAATATGAGCATGCAAAAGCAAGAGGAGCCAAAATATATGCTGAAGTTGCAGGAGGAGGATTATCTTCAGATGCTCATCATATGACAGCGCCACACCCAGAAGGTATCGGTGTTGTTGAAGTCATGAAAAATTGTTTAGAAAATGCCAACCTAAAGCCAGAAGACGTAGACCATATAAATACTCATGGTACGTCTACGCCTTTAGGTGATGTGGCAGAACTTAAAGCTATTTCTAAAGTTTTTGGAGATCATGCAAAGCATATAAATATTAATTCAACAAAATCAATGACAGGGCACTTATTGGGTGCTGCTGGAGCTATTGAAGCTATTTCGGTTATATTGGCAATGGAACGCGGTATTGTGCCTCCAACAATTAACCATACTACAGTAGATGAGAAAATTGACCCTGAATTAAATTTAACCCTAAACAAAGCTCAAAAGCGCGATGTAAAAGTAGCAATGAGTAATACATTTGGATTTGGTGGACATAACGCTTGTGTAGTATTCAAAAAAATAGATTAAAATCCTGAATGAAATAAACCATAACGATAAATTAAATTTTACAGTAAAATGAAGCATGGTTTATTATATCTGACATTAAAATAAACTATTAATTATCAGATGAAAAGCATTCGAAACATACTAAATTCCCGTTCTAAACGCAACGGGAATTTTTTTATGCAATTATCTAAAATTCTCGGGTTTAAGCCTAAACATATTAAATTTTATCAAACGGCGTTCACTCACCGATCTATGAATTTAAAGGATAGCAAAGGAAATGCTATTAATTATGAGCGGTTAGAATTTTTGGGAGACGCTACATTAAGTGCCGTCATTGCATCACACTTATATTTGGAAGTACCAAGTGGCGATGAAGGGTATTTAACTAAAATGCGCTCTAAAATTGTAAGTAGAGAACATTTAAACGAACTAGGAAAAGATTTAAATTTAATAGACCTCGTAGAAAGTAAAATTCCTTCTGGACAATTTGGAGACAATATTCATGGTAATATTTTTGAAGCCTTAATTGGTGCTATTTTTCTTGATAGGGGGTATAAGTTTTGTGAGAAGTTTATATACAAACGTGTTATTATTCCCTATGTAGATATTGAAACCTTAGAAGGGAAAGTTATAAGTTATAAAAGTTTACTTATTGAATGGTGCCAAAAAGAAAAGAAAACATTTGGCTATAATGTATATGAAGATACGGGTAATGATGATGTTCGTCATTTTTCGGTAAAATTATCTATTGATAAAAAAATTGTTGCAAAAGCACGAGCAACATCAAAGAAAAAAGCAGAAGAAAAAGCTTCAAAACGTGCTTTTTTTGCATTTCAAAGCAAGATGTCTAAAATGATTTAATTCATTTTAGTTAAAAGACCCCAACTATAACGTTTTCGTTTGTTTTCTTAATAAGATATAGGTTAAACGTATTCCGATTGACTGTTTTTAATATTATATTTACCGCGATTAATATAAGTTATGGCTGTACACAAACTTATTCTAGATAATATTTTTGAAGAAGATTTATATACTTTAATAGCGATTCATTGTACACTTGAAGATTATCGTTTAGCATATCTTTTAAATAAATATTTAGGAATAAGTCTTATTAGAAAACCATTAGATTTAGATTATCAAAATGGAAAATCGACCTACTCAATTTTCGAATGGGAAGATAACAAACAGCAAACCATTTGGAGTTTAGTATCTAATGTATGTAAAACAGAAGCCTATAGGCAAAGAAGCAATGTGTCATTATTTGATTCTGAAGAAAAAATAACGAGGACAACATATTTAATACCAGAATATAAAACGGTCAACTATTTTTTAAAAATAGATAATGAAATCCATTTTAGTAAAGAGAAATATGTTCTGAACAATGTATTAAAGGTGCCTCAAATTGCCACAGCTTACGGTATTGATATCGATCAATTAAAATCTAAAGACAATTTAATTTTCAACTAATGTCAACAACAAAAAAAACCAAGATAGTAGCAACATTAGGACCTGCTACAAGTACAAAAGAAGTTTTAAAAGGAATGCTTGAAGAAGGCGTTAACGTGTTTAGAATAAACTTTTCCCATGCCGATTACAGCGATGTTACCCAGCGTATTGAAATGATACGAGAGCTAAATGAAGAGTTTGGTTTTACCGCTGCTATTTTAGCAGATTTACAAGGTCCTAAACTTCGTGTTGGTGTTATGAAAGAAGAAGTTGTTGTGCACCCTGATGATGAAATTGTATTTGCTACTGGCGAACGTTTTGAAGGCACTAAAGAACGTGTTTATATGACATACGAAAGGTTTCCGCAAGATGCAAAACCTGGAGAACGTATTCTTTTAGATGATGGGAAATTAATTTTTGAAGTTGCCTCAACGAACCAAAAAGACGAGGTTGTTGCCCGCGTTATTCAAGGAGGCCCACTTAAATCTAAAAAGGGGGTAAATCTTCCTAATACAAATATTTCGCAACCTGCTCTAACCGAAAAGGATATTGAAGATGCCATTTTTGCTATTAGCCTAAATGTAGATTGGATTGCTTTGTCATTTGTACGTCATGCAGAAGATTTAATGCAATTACGCGATTTAATAAATAAACACAGCGATTATAAAATACCAATTATAGCTAAAATTGAAAAGCCAGAAGCTGTAGAGAATATTGATAAAATTGTTACGCATTGTGATGGTCTTATGGTAGCTCGTGGCGATTTAGGTGTAGAGGTTCCTGCCGAGGAGGTTCCCCTTATCCAAAAACAATTGGTATTGCGTGCTAAAAAAGCGAGAATTCCAGTAATTATAGCTACTCAAATGATGGAGACTATGATTTCTAGCTTAACACCTACACGAGCAGAGGTAAACGACGTTGCCAACTCGGTTATGGATGGTGCTGATGCCGTTATGTTATCTGGAGAAACATCTGTTGGTAGTTATCCTGTACAAGTAATTAAACAAATGTCTGACATTCTTAAAAGTGTAGAAAATTCAAGTTTAATTAAAGTACCACAATTACCACCTCATATTCGTACAAACCGCTATATAACAAAATCTATTTGTTATCATGCTGCAAATATGGCCAATGAAATTAGCGCAAAAGCCATTTCAACATTAACAAATAGTGGGTATACGGCATTCCAAATTTCAGCATGGAGACCGTCCTGTCATATTTTAGTTTTTACATCGAATAAGCGTATATTAACACGCCTTAGCTTACTTTGGGGTGTTCGTGCTTTTTACTACGATAAATTTGTAAGTACAGACGAAACTATAGAAGATGTAAACACCATTGCCTGCAAAATGGGATATCTAGAAGAAGGCGATATGCTTATTAGCTTAGCAGCCATGCCTATTAAAGATAGAGGAATGGTAAATACACTACGTGTTACCGAAATAGAGACTTGTAATTTTTAATAAAAATACAGTATTTAAAATAACGTCCGTTTTGACTTAAATAAGATATCTTATTTAAGTCAAAACCTTAATTATTATAATTTTGTTATTTCTGTAGAGGTTAAGTAAATCACATAAAGTTGATTTTATTCTTTAAGAAGTGCAACTGAAAAATTAATTGATTACTTTTTTTGCATTGAGTAAAATCGAGCACAAAAAACCATATTTACCACTCTATTAAAACTTAAACTTCAATTGGACACTGACACTTTTCTGCTCAGGTTTTTTTTTGGTTTCGGTATTTAAATTCGATATTGAAATACCCAATAAACGCACCGAATTATTTAGCTTTTCCTGATACAACAAATCCTTAGCAGTTTCTAAAACAACACTCTTATCACTTATAAAATATTGTAGCGTTTTGCTTCTGGTTTGCAATGTAAAGTCGCTATATTTTATTTTTAGCGTAACAGTTTTTCCTGCTACTTGACTCTTATTTAAACGTCGTGAAACTTCCTCGGCAATATGATCTAGTTTTTCAAGCATGAATACTTCACTCGATAAATTTTCACGAAAAGTACGTTCGGCAGCCAACGATTTTCTTATTCTGTTAGGTTTAACCTCACTATTATGAATCCCTCTAACCACATAGTAATAATAACGTCCCGACTTCCCAAAATTCTTATCAAGGTACTCCAGTGATTTCTTTTTTAAATCTAATCCAGTAAAAATACCCTTTTGGTACATTTTTTCGGCAGTTACCTTCCCTACTCCATAAAATTTTCTAATATCTAATTGTTCTAAAAATGCTATGACTTCTTCTGGGTTGATCGTTTTTTGTCCATTAGGCTTATTATAATCGCTTGCTACTTTCGCAATAAATTTATTAATAGAAATACCCGCCGAAGCTGTTATCCCAACTTCCTTAAAAATACGTTCACGAATTTCTTCAGCAATTAAGGAAGCACTCGGGTTCCCTTTTTTATTTTTGGTAACATCTAAATAAGCCTCGTCCAGTGAAAGCGGTTCTACCAAATCGGTATAGTCATAAAAAATTTGCTTAATTTTTTTAGAAATTTCGCTATATCTATCAAAACGCGGTCTTACAAAAATTAAATCTGGACATAATTTAGAAGCTAGATTACCAGCCATAGCACTTTTAACACCAAATTTTCTAGCTTCATAACTAGCAGCACTAACCACCCCTCGTTTACCTCCACCACCAACAGCAATGGCCTTTCCCTTAAGCTCGGGGTTATCCATTTGCTCAACAGAAGCATAAAATGCATCCATATCTACGTGTATTATTTTTCGTATTGGTAAATCGCCAGACATACTGTAAATTTATGAATTCCTGAGAAGGCAGGAATCTCAATTGATGAGATTTGAATAAATTTAATAAGACACCTACTTTTTGGGGTATTGTAATGATAGAAATAGAGCGTAAATTTTTAGTAACATCTGCTGCTTATAAAAACGAAGCATTCAAGAGTACCAGAATCGTCCAAGGGTTTTTAAATACTCATAAAAAACGTACGGTACGTGTTAGGCTAAAAGGCGATATTGGCTATATAACGGTTAAAGGGCAATCAACAAAAGATGGACTATCGCGATTTGAATGGGAAAAAGAAATTCCTAAAACTGAAGCAGAATCGCTTTTAAACATTTGTGAATCAGGAGTTATTGACAAAATTCGTTATGAAGTAAAGATTAAAAATCATATTTTTGAAATAGATGAATTTTTCGGCATCAATGAAGGTTTAGTCATTGCAGAAGTTGAACTAACAGATGAAAATGAAACTTTTGAAAAGCCGTCTTGGTTAGGTGAAGAAGTCACTGGAAACATAAAATATTATAATTCTCAATTAAGTAAACAGCCATATAAAACTTGGCATTCATTTAAAAAGCTGTAATAATGAAAAATTTAATCATACCCATATGCGTAGTGTTTATCCTTTTCTCTTGCAAACAAGGAGCTAAGGCATCTGTTTCAGACATTAAAGAAAACACTTCAGAAGTCATAGAAGAAAAAACCGATTCAATAATAGAGGTTGTACAAGAGCCTATTAAAAAAACAACACAGCAGATTAAGGAGGAGCTTACTTCAAAAGGCTTTAAAGTATTTGATTATGTTGATGAAAAAACACAAGATACGGTTTTAATGCAGCAATATTTTATGGCGTTTTTAAAAACAGGGCCTATTAGAGGACAAAACGAAGAAGAAACCGCTTTATTACAAAAAGAACATTTAGCACATTTATCTAAAATGTACGAGCTGGGCTATGCAGACATTTCTGGTCCTTTTGGAGATGAGGGAACTATTCGGGGCATTACCATTTATAATGTTCCCACATTAAAAATGGCAGATAGTTTGGCAAATGCAGACCCTATGGTAAAAGCTGGACGCCTGGAAATTGAAATACACCCCTGGTGGGCTGGAAAAGGGTTTCCTTTACGATAATAAATGTTAAGATTTTTAAAGTGCTTGTTTAGTATCATCAATGTTGCAATAATATTAGCATTATTGATTATTCATTTTGTTTTAAAAGAAAGCAGTTACCAAGCGTCTTTATATTTCTATACGTTTCCCTTACCTATAATTATCCTCATCGTTTTAATACTTTCTGTTTTTTTAAAAAAAAGAAAGTACCATCTCATTTTAGCTGGGGTTTTATTACTTATATGGCTAGGGAGAAGTTTTAGAATTCATATTGCCGAGGATATTGAAGAAACAGACATAGAAGTCGTTTTTTGGAATGCAACACACGAGAGAAATTTTGAAGACGCTTTCAATACCAACAACGGTATACCAGACGTACTTGTTCTAGTGGAACACGGTAAATTTAAGGTAAAAGAATTTCAACAAAAATACCCTGATTATAATTTTTATAGATCGATTAGAGGAATCAGTATTTTTTCAAGAACACCTTTAAAAATTATAAATGAAACAACATCAAATTACAAATCCAACTTTATAAATTTTGAAACTCAGGACATTAATTTTTACGCTGTAGATGTGTCGGCAAGTATGGACGTCCCTCGCGAATGGGAACTAGGTTTTGTAAATGCTTTAATTCAAGAAACTAATAATACGGTGATTCTTGGGGATTTTAATGTGCCTTATGAGTCGATGTATTTAGACACTATTAAAACGAATTTTAATCATGCTTTCTCAGAAAAAGGAAACGGTTTTAGAGAAACCTGGTTTTGGAACATACCTTTATTGTCTTTAGATCATATCTGGGTATCTAAAGATTTAGACATTCTTAAAACTGAAAAGGTGGCGACCTTTAAATCGGATCATAGCATGGTGAAAACGTTTATAAAAAAGAATTAGTCTGAAATTGTAATTTTTCGTTTCACCTCATTCCCAAATTCATCCACTACAGTAATCATATGAATTCCTTGCTTTGGTAAAATTGCTATATCATGGATATCTTTAGTGCTCCCTACAAAAGTATTATCAACATACCAAAACAATGTACTTTCTGGCTTAGAATGCGCTATTTTTAAAATAAGATCATTGGTCTTTCCATCAAAATCCTTTGGTAGAAAAATAGCATTATTTTCTTTTGGATAAATAAACTCCATTGAAACGGTATGTGCCCCCAAACAATCACTTCTATATTTAGGCAGCGATTTGTAAAACGGGTTTTTAGTTTTGTAATAGTATGCCATTAAAGGCGGTAGAACAAACCATGATTTGTGGGTGATGTTACTTAAATCTTCACAAGAGGCATTCACTTGAAACGATTCATTACGATCCACATGGATTAATATATGATAGGGGCAGGGTTTTGTTTTTAAGCCGTTTACTTGAATAAATTTTTGCTCAATAGTACTACAATTTGGGGAAGCCCTGTGTCCACTTTGTTTACAAATAGCTACTTCTTGCATTTCGTCAAAAGGCTGAGAAAACCAGTTACTATTTGGTAATAGGTCGAACACATCAAACAAAATTGGTGCTGCTGTTTGTACACCTACCAAGCCTGGCCTTCCTTCCCCGTCGGCATTACCAACCCAAACCCCAACAACATAATCTTTTGTCGTACCTATAGCCCAGGCATCTCGAAATCCAAAACTGGTACCTGTTTTCCATGCAATCTGTTTAGAACCATCAAAAAACTCCCAACTTTCATCACCCTCTGGCCTGTTCACCTCTTTTAAACTTTCATAAGTTAAATAAATAGATGCCGCATCAAAGAGTGTTTTGTCTGTAGTTTTATCTCCGAAATCAAGTTTATCTGAAGCTAAAAAGGTGGGTTCACAAAATTCATTTGTAAAATATTCACTTGAGTTTGCAGAAAAATGATTTAGCGTTGAAGAGAGTGCCGCATAACTCTTGCACAAATCCCAAAGGTTACTTTCTGCACCTCCTAGAATGAGTGACAACCCATAATGATTGGCATTATATTTTAAGTCTTTTAATTGCAATGCTTTCAAATAATGATAAAATCGATCTAAGCCAAAATCTTGAAGCATTCTTACTGCAGGAACATTTAAAGAACGTGATAAAGCTCTACTTGCTGGAACAGCCCCATCATAGGTTTTATCGTAATTTTCAGGATTATAACTACCAAATTGCGTAGGCACATCGGCTACCAACGTATTGGGCAACAAATCTCCAGAATCTAACATCGCGGCGTATAAAAAAGGCTTTAAAATACTCCCAGTACTTCTTGGTTTATCAACAATATCGACATCTTTTTGATGGGCTTTATCTGTTGGCGTATTACCTACATAAGCTAAAACTTTTCGGGTTTTTACATCTAAAACCAACACCGCAGCATTATAAATTTCATTCTGACTTAATTGGTTATAATGGCTTTTTATAATGTAGTTTACCCGTTGCTGAAGTTTAGCATCGACCGTTGTTTTTATGCGTTTTCCGTGATTTGATTTGGATACTTTTTGTAATAAATGAGGTGCTATTTGAGGTAAAGGATATGGTTTTTGCGGCAACCTTTCTGCAATTGATAGCTGATAGGTTAAAGAGTCTATAATGGTTTTTTCTAGGAGTTTTTTTAAAAGGCGGTCTCGCTTTTTTAATAATCGGTTTTGGTTTTTACCAGGGTAAATTAAACTAGGTGCATTTGGCAAAACAGCAAGTGTTGCGCTTTCTGCCCAAGATAACTGGTTCGCATTTCTATTAAAATAACGCCATGAAGCAGCATCTAATCCAACTACATTTCCACCAAAAGGGGCATAGCTACTGTAGTAGGACAATATGTTGTTTTTTGATTCTCGAAATTCTAATCGAGTTGCCAAAATAATTTCTTTTAGCTTTTCGAAATACGTTCTAGATGGCCCCTTTCGGGATAATCGAATCACTTGTTGCGTAATAGTACTTCCGCCTCGTTTTACCGTACCAGATTTTAGATTGTCTCTTAAGGCTTTAAATATAGATATTGGGTTAAAACCAGGATGCTTATAAAAATATTCATCCTCAAATTGAATAATACAGGTTTTAAATTTTTCGGGAATACTATCGTTCTGTGGAAATCGCCATTGGCCATCTTTAGCAATTTGAGCGCCTAATAATTCATTTTTTGAACTTGTAATAACAGTTGCTGTTGGGTCTTTAAAGAGTTGTTTTGGCAAACAGAAATAATAGGCAATTAGTAATACAAATAGTATTGCCGATTTAACTTTATGACGCTTTATGTAGGTTATTATTTTGTTCATTTGTGTTTGACCCTTCCGTTCTAGGTTTCTTTATTGAAATTAAATCCACCTTTTCTTTCTATGAGTAAAAGTTGTTCCCAACTTTAATTTAAACTTTTAGTTCTTTCATAATCATAATTTCCTCTTGTCCCAAGTTAATACTTGCACTCCGCTAGAATAGTGTATTTTATCTGGTTGATTATTTATTAAATGGCTAAACCTTGGGTAATTTATTTCTAAATTTTTTACGGTTATATTTTGCATGGGCCATTCAACATGATGAACGTCGTATTCAATAATATATTTTTTATAATCCTGGAAAACAGCATAACGTTCTGTAAGCCACAAATCGGTTTCATCTTTTTGAACTGGTTTATTATCTAACTTATATGAAACTTGAAAAAAATCATCAAAAACCGAGTTTTGGGACATGAAATCAGTTTCATTTCTATCCATTTTCGAAAAACGATACGGAAATTTAGATAACTTTTTTAAAAGAGAGCAAGAAGCTTGTTTACTGCCTTCCATACTTAAAAAATAAACACTTGGTTTATTATTGTAAATAATATAAACACGAATATTGATTTCTTGAAAATCTGAGATATATGGAATCTTAGGGAGGTTTTTTATCCCTATATTATTCATATCAAACGCCACTAAACTTAGCCATGTTTTTCCATTAACAACATCTAATTTAATACCACTAGGCAGATAAGGTTCTATAAGTTTAGGATTTACTTCCCAATGCAAAAAAATAGCTTTATTCCACTCTTGGTAATATTTCCATTTTCGATTTGGATATTTAAAAGACCTGTGCTTTTCTTGTTTTAAAATTTCTTTTGTATCCATACAAATTAGGTATAAAACGCTTCTTGTTTAGTTATTGTGCAGTTAATCAATAATAGTTGTTTAGATAAAAATACTAATATAGCTATTTGAAAATTATATTTTTTGAATTCAAAATTTAAGTATAAAATATTATTGGTATTGATAGCCTTTGTATTTACAAAGGAATCTTATGCCCAGTTAGGAGCCTGTTCTGGGAATTCTGGAGACCCTATATTTACTGAGGATTTTGGTACTGCTCCAAGTTCTGCTACTCAACATGTTACTTTACCAGCACCTGGGTTTACTACATATAGTTTTTTAGGTAATCCTCCAGCAATATTTGCAGATGGTTTATATACCGTATCTAACATGAACTATCAACAGTGGAACTGGTTTAATGAAGATGATCATACTGCTGGAGATTCCAACGGTAGAATGTTAGTCGTTAATGCAAGCTTTACTCCTGGAGAGTTTTACAGGTTACCTGTAACTGGACTATGTGAAAATACAACCTACACATTTTCTTCCTGGATTAAGAATTTAACACCTAGAGATTTATTAGTTGGAGGAAGTACCCCGAACCCATGTAATGTTAGATTTGAAATTTGGGATAGTACTGATACTACTTTGCTTAGTTCTGAAGACACGGGCGATTTTTTTGGAGCTTTAAGCTCTGAAAATGGCGAATGGCTTGAATTTGCATTTTCCTTTCAAACAAACGCGGGCGAGAATTCGGTTATATTAAAAATGGTAAATAATGGTATTGGCGGCTATGGCAACGATTTAGCTATTGACGATATTGTTTTTCAAAGTTGTGGTGACCGTATTACTGTTGAAGATGCTTCAAATAATAATAGTGTCGATGTATGCAGTAGTCAGACGCCTTATGCAACGACTTTAACCGCTGTTCCAGATCATAGCGTATTTAGCTCACATTTTTACCAATGGCAAGAAAGCACCAACGGAACTGTTTGGAACGATCTCTTGGGAGAAACCAATCCAACCATATCGGTAACAGGAATTAACACGACATCCTATTATAGATCGAAAGTTGCCGAGTCTGCCGTTAATGTCAATAATGCCTCATGTAATACGGTTTCAGATATTTTTGAAATTAATATTATTCCGGCACCTGCACAGCCTTTAACTGAATGTTGGGAAACAGCAACATTTAATAGTACCACTTGCTCTTGGGATATTACAGGAACGCAGCCCCCTCAACCCACCGTAGCCTGTTGGGAAACTTCAACATTTAACACAATAACTTGTACCTGGGATGTTACGGGAACTCAAGCTCCAATGCCAACTGGATTAGAATGTTGGGAAACTGCTGTGTTTAATAATACAAGTTGCAGTTGGGACATTACAGGAAGCAGATCTGGGCAGGTCTTTAATGAAGAGGTTACTTTTTGTAATGGAAGTGTGCCACCACCATTAGAACCAAACACAAATATTCCAAATCCCATATATCTATGGAGTACTGGAGAAACATCAAATGGTATAACGGTGCCTTCCTCTGGGATGTTCTCTGTTGAAATAAGTAGCTCGACTAACTGTATTTTTGAAACAAGACATTTTAATGTTACAAACATTGAAGCTCCAGTTATAGAAAGTGTTGTTTCAGATGGGAATGACATTATAGTTAACACCACAAATCCTGGTGACTTTTTGTATTCCTTAAATGGAAATATTTTTCAATCAAATAATGTCTTTAGGGATGTTCCAGGAGGTCAATACGGAATATTAGTTAGAGGAAGAAATTGCAATGATGTGGTGTTTACGACTCATTTACATTTTTATATTCCTAAATTTTTCACACCTAATAACGATGGTTATCACGATACATTTCATTTAGGCGGCATAGAATACTTTAATAGTTCTCAGGTTTCTATTTTTGACAGATATGGTAAACTATTAAAAAATGCTGTAAACACACCTTTTTCATGGAATGGTACATTTAATAACGAATTACTTCCAACTGGCGATTATTGGTATGTGATTATTGTAGATAACCAAAAATTCACAGGGCATTTTACTTTGAAAAGATAACCTCCTTGAAAAGCAATATTTATGTTTTCAAGGAGGTAGGCTTCTTTTCTAAAAAGTTATTTGTTAACAGTCACCCATTTCCCCTTGGTTCTTACCAAATACTCATTATCATACATGGCTTCAGCCTGAACACCTGGCAAATAGTAAGTACCTAAATATGATGCATTCAGCATCACATTAAAGGCTTTGGTGCTTTGTCTTCCTTTTCGTTGTAAATCGAAATAGAAATTAACACGATCGTCTCTAATATCTGTAAATCTTGCCTGGCTGTTTGTGGTATTCCCAAATTCTGTAAAACGAGTATTCACAATTTCCCAACCTGAAGGAAAGATTTGCGTTAATGCCACATCATTGACAGCTTCATTTTTAAGGTTACTAACTTTTACAGTAGCTACAAAATCCTGACCTTGCTGTAGTTCGGAGACATTAATTGTATTGCCTCTTAAATCCTTGTATTGTATAGAAACACTCAATCCGCGTTGTTCTGCCAATTCTTGGCCTAAAGGTAGTTTTCCAGAATTTAAAACACGTACGTAAACAATATTGTCTTTATTATTAGTAAAAGTTAAGGCATTTTCTCCATCAATGACGTTTAATTCACGCTGTGCTATCGCACTTTTAGAATTTATGGTTTCTGCTTTTCCGTTTATATTATAAGTAACATTAAGGGCTTTACCTCCATTGGCATTTACCATTTTCGCTATAGCCAATAAGCTATAAGCTGTTGTTTGGGTACTCATCCAACGGTTACTTGATAAATCTTTTGCTATATATTGAGACAATTCACGTCTTTTAGAATCTTTAGTAAGCACCATTGTTTCTAAAGCCATAGCACGATTTCTATCAACAGATCCATATGTGTAATAATTATAACGGACAGGCTTAAAGTTAATATTTGCCGATTTCGAAATAGCTTCACTAGCCTCTTTTTGCCCAGCAAGTGCATATGCTGCTGCCAGTCGCCATTTAGCTTCATTCGATATTTCACTAAATTCACGTAATCTGTTCATGGCCGCTAAGTCTGCTTGCCCCACTAAGGCTAATGTATACAGCCTATAAGCTTGTGCTAAATCGGAATTATAAGATCGATAACTTGGTCTCCAATCTCTAGCCGCCTGCTGTTGGTATTTAATCCAATTACTTTTAAAGGTGAGCGGCAAAACAAAACCTTTCTTTTCGGCTTCAATCATAAAATGACCAGCATAACTGGTTCCCCAATCGTTAGCATTGTTCTCCCCCATCCAATAACTTAAACCACCATTTGGTCTTTGAAAATGACCTAAACGCTTGATACCTTTTTCAATATTATCTTTGATTTTTTGTTTTTTATCATGCGTTAAATCAAAAATATCATTTAAAAATAACTGCGGAAACACACTAGATGTTGTTTGTTCTACACATCCATGTGGATATCTAATCAAGTATTGCAGTCTACGTGAAAAATCCATAGGAGGCATAGTAGAAAACTCTAGAGTAGCCGAATTTGTTCCATAAACTCCAAATGTTGAAAATGCCATCGACTCTGATGCATTTGCTTCTAAAAGTTGATCTATTGGTTTTGATGTTACTGGGTTTGGATTCATAACATCCAGTTCTACTTTATAAGTTGATTTTTCACCATTCCCAGAGGCAATTACCTCAACAGTATTAAACCCTTTTGCTTTACTAACATCCAATTCAAAGTATGCCATTTGTTCGTCTGGATTATCAAAAGTGAGCGTTTTTGATTTTTCGCCAACTATAGAAATTCCATTGCTTAGTTTCAAGCTAATATTTACATTTTTCACTTTAGGCTCCATAGCAAAAACGGTCACTGGTAGTGTTACCTTTTCACCTGGACTTAACTTCCGCGGAAGTGATGCCAATACCATTAATGGTTTTTTAACCTCAACCGATTTGTCTGTACTTCCATAAGCTTCGGTTGTATTATTTCCAGCAACCACCATCGTTCTTACGGCACCAATATAATTTGGCATTTTTATCTTGTGGGTTTTACGACTACCAGCTTCTAAAGTAAAAGGGCCTAAATAAGTCACTACAGGCTTAAAGCGGTTTGCTTTTTTATTTTTCCCTCCAGTAGCACTTCCATCACCACCTATTGCAAACACTTGATCGATACTACCTGAATAAGCACCAATAACATCATCAAAAACATCCCAGGTTTTTACACCTAAAGCCTCGCGGGCATAAAAGGAACTCCATGCATTAGGTGTTTTAAATCGGGTTAAATCCAATAGACCTTCTTCAACCATAGCAATGGTATAGGTCATAGGTTTTTTGTTTTTTTCTGAAACAGTCACTTCAAATTCTTGCTCCGGACGTAATTTTTCTGGCATTTTTAATACAGGCTCTAATTTGGTATTTGGATCTTCTACCAATATAGGAATAACACCAAATAAACGAATTGGTAAATCGTTGGCCGAAATGGCATGGGGCTGTAATAATGAAATGTTAATAAATACGTTAGGAGCCATTTCAGACGTTACTGGAATATCAACTACCGTTTCTCCTGGTTTTGTTTTTACCCATTTGTAATCTAACACTTCTGTACCGTTTTCGATACTTACTAATGCTCGCCCTTCACTTCCCGACTGAAAAGTGATCTTAGCCGTTTCTCCTACATTATACTTTTCTTTATCTGCCGAAAAAACAAGCATTTTCGCAGCACCTTTATCACCAGAAGATGAATTTTGCCACCAGTTTTTATAAAAATAGGCTGTTCTTCCTGTAGCATGACCACT
The DNA here is from genome assembly GCA_947501845.1 of uncultured Flavobacteriaceae bacterium. Lineage (GTDB taxonomy): Bacteria > Bacteroidota > Bacteroidia > Flavobacteriales > Flavobacteriaceae > Flavivirga. Next base: position 24,660 of record CANMXP010000010.1, read on the forward strand.
TACTGGATCTTTAATTCTTATAAGGTAACGACCGCGCTCATTGTCTGGAATATTTATGTTTAATGTTGCTTTTCCATTAGCATCTGTATTTATTTTAGAACTTAAATAAGGTCTGTGGTAACTACTGGACACATAACTTGATAAGTTATCGTAAGACGAATTCCACCACCAACGCCATTCAATTTTATAGACTTTAACTTCTAAGTTGTTTCTTTTTACTGGCTTTCCTTTGTCATCTACAACCACTAGATCAAAGCTTTGGTTTTCATCTGTATAATAAGAACCATAGGCATTACCTTTTGGTGAACGTAAGCCCACAAAAGACTCGTAAGGTGCATATTTTTTTGTAAAAGCATCTAATGAAAAGTCACCCCCGTTTTCGAAAGCACGCACTAAAAATTGCACGTTTAACATCCCTGGAGCATTCTTTCCTACTGCTATTTTATTGGTGATATTAGCTTGACCTAACTCGTTTACTTTCCCTTCAAAAACATTAATTTCTTCGGTATTAAATTGACGCGTGGGGTCATTGAATATATAACCTTTATATTTTTTAAAACCATAATTTGTACTACTAAATTTTGCCTTTATTTCGGCCTTTAAGTTTTTTCCTGGCGCACCATGAAGCCATTTAACATCAAGAGTGCCTTTTAAAGGTTCTTTACTTGTAAGGACATCGTTTTCAAAATCAACTTTAATTTTTAATCGGTTAGGCTTTACGGTTTCTATTTTTAAGCCTTTGTGAAATGTGGCACCACCAACAGAGACTTTAGCATTATAATTTCCTGTTTTATCTTCTGAAGCTGTAGGAACCGTAAACTTGAAAAAATTATTGATATTATCTCTACTAACTTCTTTAAAAACTAATTTCCCGTTAGGGTCGGTAATTTCAAGCTTTACAGGGTGTTGTTTTGGGAGACTATTGGCTACATCATTCAACATAAAGGTTAAGTGCAAGGTATCGCCTGGTCGCCAAACACCTCTTTCACCATAAATGTACCCTTTAAGACCGCGTTGCAGCCTATTTCCAGAAACATCAAACTTACTTAGAGATAATGAGTTACCATCATGAAGTTTTACATAACTTACATTATTGCCTTTAGATACAATAGCGAAAGATGCATGTTTTTCGGCATCAATAAGAGCCAGGCCATCTTTACCAGTAATTGCTTCTTCCAATTTTTGTTGTTGGAAATTATAAAGAGATACTGTTGCATTAGCTTCAGGGTTAGTATTCAAAATATTAGTTACCGCAAAATAATACGAGTTATTGGCCCCTCGTTTTGCAATGACCCCCAAGTTTGAAGCTATTAGGTTTTGAGATACAATACGGCTTTCATTATAATAGGCATTATGACACGGATTTTCCTGCTCGCGCCAGTTATATGAATAGTTTCGGTATCTGTAGTTTAAATTATTCCAATAGGCTTCTTCCCTTAATTCTTCGTCTTCAATAGTTTCTTCACTACCATAATCTTCTTCATAGTATTCCTCTTCATAATAATCATCACCGTTTTCAACATTATTCACATGAGCAACAGCATCACAATCATACAATGAATAGTTTTTATTAAAGCTAACTTCCACACGGTAAATAGCACCAGGATCTGCTTTAAAAAACTTTGACAAATCAATACTATAAGCTTTCCATTTTCCTGTGTTTTCAGCCTCGGACACCAAAGGAATGGTTTGTTTTGCAATACGGCGTCCTACTTTTTTTATCTCGTAACTGTTATTACTGCCCATGCTATTATCTTGCAAAAATTGAAGAATATTATCTTCAAAAATTTTGATGACCCTAACATCTACGGCACTCAGATTTACAGCTTCGAAATTGAATTTTAATTGTTCAGAATTTGGTAAAATAGTACCATTACTAATTAAACGTACCTGTGGTTTTAGTTCTTCAAAAGCTATAATCTCTGAAAATGGTTTTTTTAGTTTTATACCATCGGCATTTTTAATACCTTGGAAGACATCTACTTGAATATTCCCCACCAACTTCGTGCCTGGATATACTTTTAGTACATTACCATCAACTATATACTTAGGGTTTTTCACGTTTTGAAGTACGACTAAACCATCAAAGTTTTGTTGCTTTTTTAACGGGTCTGAAAAATTGAGCAATAAATGTTGTTCTGGTGATTGAATAACACCAGTTTTTGTAACCGTAAAGTTGTTTATCCCTGGGATTATAAGCTCGTTTTCTCCTTCATTATCTGCACCAATAGCTTTTCCTTTCCAGGAAACAAGAATATTACTATCGTCTGTCAAACGATTAATACTATCTATTTTAAAATCAAAAATCTTGCTTTTTTCATTAGCTTCGTTAAATACAATACTCAAGTTTTTTCCATTTTGTGAAGCCTCTACCAATTGTTTGGCATTGTCTAAAGAAATAATATCTGCCGATTTAATAACGCCTTCTAAATATTGCCACTTCTTACTATATGATTGAAGGTTATTTGTCACAATATTAAAACTAGGCGTAATGGTTTTAAATTGAAAAGTATAGGTTTTAAAATCTTTAGGAATATCTTTATAAATGTCGTCGAGCTTAACCGTAACAACATATTCTGTAGCTGGTTGAAGCGGTTCATCTGGAGTAAACAATAAAGCATGTTTATTAGCTACCATTAATTTTCCTTGTACATGCGGACTTATAGAAACAATAGGTTCCGTAATTTCCTGACCCATTTCCCAACCTTCAACATCTTCTGTTAAATTTATTTCAATCGGGCTCATCACTGAGGTTAAACCAGATGATGTGTAGCTTATATAATCCTTAAACTTAAAAAGATTATCCGTTTCAACGACTTTCTTTTTACAGGACGTTGCCAATGTAATAAGTATTACTACAAAAGCAAATAGTTTTTTTGATAGCATAAAATGATGGTTTTAGATAAACTTAAAAAAGAAGCGTAGGTGGTTTCTTGTTAAACTAATTACGTTCAAATTTTGTTCTTTAGATTATAGGTTATTGTTAAATTGTTCTTAAAAGCTTAGTCTTTATAAATACCGATTGATAATTCGCCTTTGTCATTCATAGTTGCTCTATACATCCCTGCCGTATTAAATTCGGCAACCATATTCCCTTTTTTATCGATGCCAACTATACCTCCTGTTCCTCCTAAATTTGTTAGTTTATTTTGAATGACTTCTTTAGCAGCTTCCTGAAGCGATAAATTTTTATATGCCATAAGAGCTGAAATATCGTGGGCTACCATAGCACGGATAAAATACTCGCCCCAACCTGTACTGGATATCGCACAGGTGTTATTATTTGCATAAGTACCTGCCCCAATAATAGGCGAATCTCCAATGCGTCCCCAGCGTTTATTGCTCATCCCCCCTGTTGATGTTCCTGCTGCTAGATTTCCATTTTTATCGAGTGCTGCACAACCAACAGTTCCAAATTTGAAGTTTTTAATGTCTTCATCATAGAAGTAGGCCGTTTTATCGTCGTGATCTAATTCAAGTTTCTCAGATTCTTTTATTTTTTCGAGTGATTTATAGCGTTTTTCGGTATAAAAATATTCAGGTTCCACAATTTGCAAACCTTGCTCTTTAGCAAAGGTATTAGCACCGTTTCCAGATAACATAACATGAGGAGAATTGTTCATAATAGTTCTGGCCAGGTTTATGGGGTTTTTTACCACGGTTGTTCCTGCCGAAGCCCCTGCATTTAAGGTTTGTCCGTCCATAATGGAAGCATCATGCTCGTTGGTTCCTGCATTAGTAAAAACAGCGCCTTTGCCTGCATTAAATAGCGGAGAGTCTTCCATAACATTAATCGTTTTTTGTACGGCATCTAGACTGGATCCGCCACTTTTTAAAATGTTGTATCCAACCTTAATAGCTTCTTCTAATTTGGCTTTATAAGCCACTTCCTTTTCAGGAGACATATTCTCTTTTAAAATTGTCCCTGCTCCTCCGTGAATTATTATTGAAAATTCTTGCTTTGTCTGACTTTGTTTTACATTCTCAATTGCTAGCTTAGATTCTTTTTTACAGGAACTAAATATTAATAAAACGACAGTTAAATAAATACATTTTTTCATCATTTAGGACTAATGTTTTTAAGAGCAATAAAGTTAATCGTTTTATTATGAACTTTTCGTTATTTGTCTTAAAACCATCTTTTCTTTATCGTATTTTAGTTTTCATAAACAAAAATAAATACACTGTTCTATTTTTACATCCCTGTATTCAGTGAAATATGCCCTTAATAACGATACCATGATGTACCCAAAAGACTTCGTGTAGAAACATTTTTAAACAAATTATAATTCAATAGCCAATAATAAATAATGGCCATTGGTTTTAGTGCAGACTAAGCGCTTTAGAACCTGTTTGAGGTACTAAAAAGGAAAAACAGAGATCTATTTTGGATTTTTGTTATATGTTAAACCAGCCATGAAATTTAAAGTCGCATATAAACCATAAAGTTAAATAGAACGTATATTTGAATACCCCAAATCACATTATTCATGAAAAACTTTTTATTAAAAACAGGACTTACATTAACATTTTTAATCATATTAACCTGCAATACAGGATGTTCAAAAGACGATTCGGTTGTCGATACCGAAAAGGAAATGACTACTGATATAGCTAATGATATCCTAAGATTAGTAAATGAACATAGGTCTAGTATCGGAAAACAAATTTTAGAGACAAGTACCTTAGCCGAAGACTTAGCTGAAGAGCACAATATATTCATGATTAGTCAAGGAAACATTGGGCATGAAAATTTTGATTCTCGAGCAAAACGACTATTTGATGAAGAGAATGCTAAAAGCGTAGGTGAAAATGTAGCGTTTAAACAGGTTTCAGCCCAACAAGTTATGACTGCTTGGTTAAATAGTAATGACCATCGTGAAAATATTGAAGGCAACTTTTCTCATATAGGTATTAGTATTGTTAAAAGTGAATCAGGAATTTATTATTTCACTCAACTTTTCTTTAAGAAATAAACAGGCATACCATATAAATTTACTGCTCTTTTTTTTCTTTATATTACTTATCAGACAGTTAAGTTTCATAAAAAAGATGAGGAGCTTTTTTATTTCTATTAACTTGAAAATTTTATAATAAAAATTGAGATTTAAAATAAACTTTATAAGTATCTTGCAAAAAATTAAATAATTCGTAAAAAATCAATACATATGAGCTTAATTTCTGCTGATTTCGGAATAAATAATGCTTTAACACGGTTAGATGTTAAAGATTTAAATGAAGGAAGTTCAACAGGCTCCAATAATTTCTCTCATGGAGATATTATTGAAAGCTATTCACCTGTTGATGGACAATTAATTGGTAGCGTGAAAACGACTACAAAAGAAGATTATGAAAAGGTGATGGAAAGTGCAACAAGTGCTTTTAAAATATGGAGAACGATACCTGCCCCGCAAAGAGGTGAAATTGTCCGTCAGTTTGGTGAAAAATTAAGAGAAAAGAAAGAAGCTTTAGGCAAATTGGTTTCATACGAAATGGGCAAATCTTACCAAGAAGGATTGGGTGAAGTTCAGGAAATGATAGACATCTGTGATTTTGCAGTTGGACTCTCACGCCAGCTACATGGTTTAACCATGCATTCGGAGCGCCCAGGACATAGAATGTACGAGCAATATCACCCATTAGGTGTTGTTGGTATTATTTCTGCATTCAATTTCCCAGTGGCCGTTTGGGCATGGAATACAGCACTTGCCTGGGTTTGTGGTGATGTTTGTATCTGGAAGCCATCTGAAAAAACACCGATGTGTGGTGTCGCTTGTCAAAATATTGCAGCCGAAGTTTTTAAAGAAAATAATCTGCCCGAAGGCATTTGTAATTTAATTAATGGTGATTATAAAGTAGGCGAGTTTATGACTAAGGACTCCCGTATTCCATTAATTTCTGCAACGGGCTCTACCAGAATGGGTAAAATTGTAGCACGGGAAGTGGCCGCACGCTTAGGAAAAAGCTTATTAGAGTTAGGCGGTAATAACGCTATTATTGTAACGCCAGATGCCGATATTAAAATGACAGTTATTGGTGCTGTTTTTGGAGCCGTAGGAACTGCAGGACAACGCTGTACTTCAACCCGACGTTTAATTATTCACGACAGCATTTACGATCAGGTTAAAAATGCGATTGTTGATGCGTATAAGCAATTACGTATTGGAAACCCATTGGACGAAAACAATCATGTAGGACCATTAATTGATACAGATGCTGTAAAAATGTATGAAAATGCCTTGGCTAAAGTTGTTGAAGAAGGTGGTAATATTATTGTTGAAGGCGGTGTACTTTCTGGTGACGGTTACGAAAGTGGTTGCTATGTAAAACCAGCTATTGCTGAAGCACAACCACATTTTGAAATTGTACAGCACGAGACTTTTGCTCCTGTTTTATATTTACTAAAATATTCGGGAGATGTTGAAAATGCCATTGAAATTCAAAATCAAGTAGCACAAGGATTAAGTTCTGCTATTATGACCAATAACCTTAGAGAAGCTGAGCGTTTCTTATCTGTCGCTGGTTCCGACTGTGGCATCGCCAATGTGAATATAGGAACTTCGGGAGCTGAAATTGGAGGGGCTTTTGGAGGCGAAAAAGAAACTGGTGGTGGTCGCGAATCTGGATCTGATGCCTGGAAAGTTTATATGAGACGTCAAACCAATACTATTAATTACACTACAGAATTACCTTTAGCACAAGGTATTAAGTTTGATTTATAAACCAACATAAAGTATACAGTTTAAAAGAGCTTGTCTAAAAAGTGTCATTCAGAACGTAGTGAAGAATCTTTTAAAAATTTAAACATTTGTCTGTCAGAATGTTGAGATTTTTCAGCTGTACTCAAAATGACAAGGTTAATCACTTTTAAGACCTCTTTTTTGTATCTCAAATTAACGTTAAAATTTGAGATTGTATAGTTCAATCAAGATAAAATATCATAGAGTGAGCGACCTGACAGATTTTTAAAACCTGTCAAGTCTCTCACAAATACAGATTATGTTAAATTATTATGATTTAGCTATATAAGATTAAACTTTTTTAACTTATTCAAGTCAAAGCAAGTATACATCCCTTATAATACTTTAATCTGAGTTATATGAAAATTAGGCATATTCAGCATTTATATTGGCGCGTTGGTTTTGGAATCTTACCAATAGAACTCAAAAAACTTTCTAAAAAAAGTAAAAAAGCTGTGGTTAATAACCTTATTAATGCTTCTAAACAAGTAACTCCTTTAAAATTGGACACTTCCGAACTTGATGATTTATTGAGTGGTTCATACGAAAAAAACAAGGAGAATATCAGGAAAGTTCAAACCATGAGTCGACAAAAAACCAAGGAACTGAATGTGGCATGGATAGATAGACTTACAAATACCGAAGAATTATTACGAGAAAAAATGACCCTGTTTTGGGCAAATCATTTTGTATGTAAAGACAATAATTATGTATATAGTCAACAGTTTCATAATACGTTACGAAGCCATGCTTTAGGAAATTTTAAAGATTTTGTAATAGCCATTTCTAAAGAAGCGGCCATGACCAAATACTTAAATACCAAGCAAAACCGCAAACGAAAACCTAATGAGAATTTTGCACGTGAACTCATGGAACTATTTACTTTAGGCGTTGGAAATTATACCGAAAAAGATATTAAAGAAAGTGCCAGAGCATTTACAGGCTACAGTCATAATTTACAAGGACAGTTTGTTTTTAAAAAACGTCAGCATGATGAAGGCATCAAAACTTTTTTTGGCAAATCGGGGAATTTTAATGGAGATGATATTATTAGCATAATTCTAGAAGATAAGCAGTGTGCAAAGTTTATCTGTGGAAAAATTTATCGGTATTTTGTTAATGATATTATAGACGAAAACCATGTAAATGATATGACAGAAGTGTTTTATGCCGATTACAACATCGAGAAAGTTATGCGTTATATGATGCTTTCAGATTGGTTTTATGATGAAAAAAACATAGGCAATAAAATAAAATCACCTATTGAGTTTTTAGTAGGCATAAAAAATGTAGTGCCTGTAGATTTTAAAAAACCGAAACAACTCCTGTACATTCAAAAATTACTAGGTCAAATTTTGTTAAACCCACCAAATGTGGCAGGCTGGAAAGGCGGCAGGAACTGGATTGATAGCAATACCATTGTTATGCGCTTAAAGCTACCATCACTTATTTTAAATAACGCCTATATCTCTAAAGCTAAAGAGGGCACATCTGATGCGACAATGGAAGCAAAAAAACAGGTCTTCAAAAAGCATTATGGCAAGCACTTTAAAACAGAAAGCCATTGGAACTATTTTAACAGTCAGTTTAAAAATGTAGATATAAACGATTTGGAAAATTACATACTTGCTTGTAACATGAACAAAGCCGCAAATACATATTTAAAATCGTTAAGCAAAGTATCGAAACAGGAGCATTGTGTGCAACTCATGTCATTACCAGAATATCAAATGTGTTAATTATGGACAGAAGAAAATTTTTGAAACAGTCATCGTTAGCGAGCAGTTTATTTTTTGTACCAAGCTTCGTAAAGGCTTTTGAGCAAGTGAGTAGTAATAGCTTAGGTTATAAAAGATTAGTGATTATACAATTATCTGGTGGAAATGACGGTTTAAATACTATCATCCCGTTTAGAAATGATCTGTATTATAAAGAACGTCCCACTTTGGCAATTCCTAAAAGTGAGATTATAAAACTTAATGATGATATTGGATTACACACAAACCTAGCACCTTTAAAACGTTTGTATGATGACGGCAATTTATCCATTATTAATAACGTGGGATATCCAAACCCTGTTAGATCGCATTTTAGATCCATGGATATTTGGCAAACAGCTACCGATTCAGATAAATATTTGCAAAGCGGCTGGTTAGGACGCTATTTGGACAACTATGGTAAACACCCATACAGCGCTATTGAAATAGATGAAAGCTTGTCATTAGCTATGAAAGGAGAAACCATGAATGCCATAGCAACACAAAACCCTAAAGCTTTTTATAACTTATCAAAAGACCCTTATTTTAAGAACATCTATAACCATCAAAATGATGCGCACTTAAGTGAACATAATTTAGGCTATTTGTACAAGTCTATGATTGCTGCCGAATCTTCTGCTAAATATATTTATAAAACCAGTAAAACATTTTCATCCAACAAAGAGTATCCAAATAATGCTTTTGGGAAACAGTTAAAAACAACAGCACAGTTTATCAATTCGGGTATGGACACCAAAGTATTTTACGGATCATTAAATGGTTTCGACACACACGTTAACCAATTAAATACTCAAAAGCGGTTATTAAAAACCTATGCAGACGGCATGGCAACTTTCGTTCAAGATTTAAAAGATAATGACACATTTAAAGATACTTTAATTTTAACCTTTTCTGAATTTGGGCGCCGTGTAAAACAAAATGCCAGTTTAGGTACAGATCATGGAACGGCAAATAATGTGTTTGTTATTGGAGCACACTTAAAGAAGCAAGGGCTTTACAATAATATGGCTAGTTTAAGTGATTTGGACGATAATGGTGATTTGAAATTTGAAATAGATTTTAGAACCATCTATGCAACCGTTTTAAACAAATGGCTGGAAGTGAACGATGAAAAAATATTGAATAAATCGTTTAAGCAGTTAGATTTTATTTAATATTAAAGCTAGTGTTCGTTGCATGATAATTTAGTTATTAGTTTAAAGGAAAAGATAGCCCAAAAGCCATAGCTCCGCTAAACTGATCTACAGAAGGATGAAAATAATAGGTAAAAGCAACTTCAATATTATGTTTACGACCTATTGCCAGCCCAGCAGAGAAAGGAATATGCATTAATAGTCCATTCTTTTTTTTATCAACATAGGGCGTATATGTTACAAATGAACCGATAGAAGCACCAATACCTATTTCAAAATAAGGAGCAACCCAAGGGATGGGAGCACAAATTCTGGCCTTACTACCAAGTAAAAAGGCTTTAGATGTTGTTTCATATTCAGATAGATCTTGGTGCGTAGTATTTTTATTAGGTGACGTTAAAATAAGTCCTGCGTAAGGTCTTATACCAAACCATTTTGCTAAACCAATTACATATTCTCCCTGCGCATAGAAGCCAGAACCGTATATTTCTATGTCTTCATTTGGAGCACTTACTCCATAGCCTATTGATGCATTAATAAATTTACCTTTATGGGGCTGGGTATTTGCTAGATTAGAAATAAAAATGACAAAAATAGTAGTCGCTAAAGTATTACGAAAATTTAAAGGCATATGGCTCTTTTTTAGTTTATTATTTTTTGAATAAATCCTGTAACCCTTCCAGAACCCACAGTCCATATAGAGATGTCTAAAAGGTTCTGCAATTTAATAATTTAAGAGAATGTACATAACATGAATATGCGCAGAAATTTACTAACTTTTATAAGATGACATGGTTTTACTCATACGTTTAAATAATTGATTGTCTAGTCACAACATATCAGACGCTCTTCATTTAAAATCAAAGCACAAAAAAAACCTTGTCTCAATACCGAAATATTCGGGAGAAACAAGGTTATATCTAAAAAGATTAATAGCGCTGCAAAATTAGTGATTTTTATCGCCTATCAAAATTTATATGTTAATTTATAGTTAAATAATTAACAAATGTTAATTAGCTGTATTTAACTTTTCTTAGAATACGCAACGCTTCTTTGTAAAGACTATACAACGCTTTACTATGGGTTTTCAAATAAGGCCTTGACTCATTAAGCTTGTTTCTTGCTTCCTGAAATGAATTAAGAAAGCATATAAGATATGTTCCAGGTAAATTTTTCAAATCCACCTCTTCCCTTTTTGTAAGTGTAAGACCTTTTTTAAGTTTTTCTAAAATAGCATTATTGGCATTATAAATATGGTGCAATACTTTTTTGTCAAACTGAGGCGGTTGAAACAATAATTTTGTTTCAATATTATAGCTTGCATTATTTTCAAAATGAATGATTGTTTCTTCTAATTGATAGTATTTACTGGAATCTTGAAGCCCAAGATTTACATATTCAATAATCTTAAAGCTTTTATCGTCAAATGATATAGAAACCTCATCTAAGGCAGAAAAAAATAACCGTACCTGTTCATTAATCAGCTCAATATCTACTCTGGAAAAGAAAACTTCATCTTTTACAATCTTTTTTTGGCCTGCCCAACATACCACAAAATACTCTTTAAAAACTTTATATTGTGCATTAAAGTCTTGACGGGTATTCATAAAATCAAAAACCCCATTAAGGGTATGTTCTATATTGTTTTGAGCATTGTTCTCAATAGCCTCAACAATTTTAGAGTTAACGTCTTTTATTTCAATATCAAATACTTTGGGCATACTCATGCTACCATCTCTAAAAAACACAGAGCCTCCATAATATTTCCAGATGTTTTTTCTAAGAGATGTTATTTTGCCTGTAGGCCTAATGGTTACCAAACCAACCACTTTATGATCGGGAAGGTGCGGAAACGGAATGTTTTCATATTGCACTATTGGCGGGTGACTTAGATAGGCATTAATAAGGTTCTGTATTTTGCTATCATCAAAAAAATCGACACCAATAATAGTATTGTCTTCATCTTCAACACCAATAACAATATAAGAGTTGTTTTTTGGATTGCTATTAGAAAGTGCACAAACATGTTTTAAAAACTTAGCTTTCCCTTCTTTATGAGTAATGTCTATTTTTCGTTTTTTATCATAAAAACTGTTCTCATCGTTATGAGCCAGAAGGTGTTTTATAAGGAGGCGTTTGTTAATCATGGTTTTCTTTCTAGGAAGGCAGGAATCTTTTTATAATGTTTCTAATTCTTTAGCTAAGTTTTCTCTAGCTTTAATTTCAAGTTCTGTTCGGTACTTTTCTGTAAAATATAGCGTTTTTCGATCTAGGAAGTACTGTAAAACCTGCTTTCTCCCTTTTTTGTAAATAAAACTGGGATAGATTGCATATTCCTTTCTTATGTTTTTAATATATGCTTTATAATGATCCCTAGGCGTTCCTAAAATAGATAAATCTATATCTAATAAATAGGAATTATCGTTATTTTCAGTTAAAATAACATGATGCTTTTTTGTAGAAACAATCAATTTTCCGATTATATCTAACAATTTCTTATCGATTTTCAATGTTTTCAGCCTATTTATGGCTAAAACAGCACTTTTCTCTTCGTTGTCCTTTTTTGTCGGTTTGTATACGATATCATGATACCAAATAGCAAATAAAAAAGCATCATAATTTATTATAAGAGGCCTTATTTTTCTAGCTTGAAGTAACATATCATAAATATGATTCAGCCCATGATAATATCGGATTTTTTGGGTATATTGTTTTTCAATTTCATCCCAAAGCGAATTAATAATAGATTGATCGCTAGTGTATTTTGATACTAAACTTTTAAATTCAATTTTTAAACTTTCAATCATAAGTTCTTTTTCACAATCGTACTACTAGCCTGCGCAGTTGGAAACACTAATAAATCTGCAATATTTACATGAGGTGGCCTTGAAATAGCAAAGTAGATAATTTCAGCAATATCTTTAGCTTGTAATGCTTTAAAACCCTTATAAACAGCGTCTGCAATTTTATCGCCTTTAAAACGTACTTGAGAGAATTCGGTTTCTACTAAACCAGGGCTTACAGCTCCTACTTTTATTCCAAATGGGTTCAAATCTATACGCATACCTTCGGTTATAGCTAAAACCGCATGTTTACTAGCACAATACACATTTCCTTTTGGATACACTTCTTTACCTGCCGATGAACCAATATTTATAATATGTCCCGATTTACGAGCTGTCATTTGTGGAATAACCGCTTTGCTCACATAGAGTAACCCTTTAACATTAATATCCATCATAGCATCCCAGTCATCCAGATCCCCTTCATTTATAGGATCTAAACCATGTGCATTACCTGCATTATTTATTAAAATATCAATGTTTTTAAAAGCTTCTGGAAGTGTCTCAATAGCTTGTAATGTTTTTGCTTTATCGCGTATATCAAAATTTAAAATGTGAACATCAGTCAAACGCTCTAATGCTTTCTGGATCGTATTCAAACGTTCTAAGCGCCTTCCGCACAGTACTAAATTAATCCCATATTTTGCAAATTCGTAAGCAGTTGCTTCTCCAATACCACTTGTTGCTCCTGTAATGAGGGCTGTTTTTGTCATTTTTCTAATTTAATTAAAAAGTCATTTTCGCATACATTTTTACAAGTTATATGCCTTTTTTAGCAATTCATGTATAAAAATACTTAAAACAGGTTTAATATTGTATTATTGTTTTCAAATTATAATCATTCCTTAACCACAAGTTCGTTACAAGTAATTAAGAATAGTCATTTTTAATTGTACTTAAGTTTATTCTGTAGCTTTAAAATATTAGATATTGTCATGAGAATCCTAAATAAAATAAAATGGCCCTTCCTTTCTCTGGTATTTCTATTTTTTATTGGGTGTAATGATTCCGAATCAAATAATACAAGCCTACAAGCACCAACAATTACTATTAAACTGGTGGATGAGTCTGGAGACTTTGAAGCTGTAAATGTTGAAGTTGTGGATGTCATGATTAAAATGGATGATGATAATAAATGGATATCTCTCAATTCAAATCAAAAAATTATAAACTTGCTCGATCTTACAGGTGGCATCAATGAGGTTTTAGTAGATAAATTCCCGATCCCAACTGGAACCTTAAAACAAATAAGGTTGGTATTGGGAGATCATAACACCATTGTTATCAAGAATGATTTGGATGTAGGAGAAACCCATGATTTAAAAACACCCAGCGCTCAACAATCTGGCTTAAAATTAAAAGTAGACACAGTAATAGAAGAAGGCTTTACCTATGATTTTATTTTAGATTTCGATGTTGATAAATCTGTTATTATTGCTGGAAAATCAGGAAACATTAATTTAAAACCTGTCATGAGAGTGACTACAGAAGTAAGTTCTGGAATTATAGAAGGTTCTGTATTGCCTTCTGATGAACCTGCTGTAGCATCTGTTATAGATACTAAAGGAACACCAGAAACTGAAGATGATGAAACCATATCGGCTTATACCAATTACGCAGGGCATTTTGCTCTTTGGGGTGTGCCAACTGGAACCTATGACGTTGCACTAACACCTGTAGATTCAAATTCTAAATATAAGATAACCACTGTTTCTAATGTAGAAGTAACCAACGGAGAAATTACAGTTATTGAGCCTGCTATAGAACTCGCTTTAAAAGTAGGAGCTATTACAGGTAAAATACTTAACAAAAATGTTGTAGTAACCGCTTCAATAATAGTAGATGGTATTGAGTTGAAAGCTAATACCAATGAAGAAAGGGTTTTTCTTCTCGAAAATATATCAATAGGCGTGTATAAAATTACGCTAAGCCCTGCAGATGGATCCAATCTTTCTTCAATAGAATTAAATAACGAAGAAGTGAAAGAAGATGAAACGAACGATTTAGGGGCTATTACTTTACCCAATATATAAACACATTTTATTTTTAAATATTCAAGAGCAGTTTCTTTAGAAGCTGCTTTTTTACTTTAACCAATTATTAACTGGGCTGACAGAATATTTTAACCTATTATTAACAGGTTTAAAAGAAAAATTTTAACAATTTGCATTGCTCAAATAAGCTTATTATATTCGGGCTTTAAAAAAATAAAGAAGATGCAAGAAACTGGTACAATTGATATTAAGACAATTAACGAGAAAATTGAGAAGGAAAGTGCTTTTGTTGATTTACTGATGTTAGAAATGAATAAAGTCATTGTAGGCCAAAAACATATGGTTGAACGATTACTTATTGGACTATTGGGTAGGGGACATATTTTACTTGAAGGTGTTCCTGGATTGGCAAAAACTTTAGCAATAAACACTTTGGCACAAGCCGTAGATGGGAGCTTTAGTAGAATACAATTTACCCCAGATTTACTACCCGCCGACGTCACAGGAACATTAATCTATAATATGAAGGTTAACGATTTCTCAATAAAGAAAGGGCCTATATTTGCTAACTTTGTATTAGCAGATGAGATCAATAGAGCACCTGCTAAAGTACAATCAGCTTTACTTGAAGCCATGCAGGAAAAACAAGTCACTATTGGTGACGAAACGTTTGTATTAGACAAGCCATTTTTAGTTATGGCCACACAAAACCCTGTAGAACAAGAAGGAACATATCCTTTGCCTGAAGCTCAGGTAGACCGTTTTATGTTAAAAACGGTTATTGACTATCCAAAGATTGATGAGGAACAAATGATTATGAGGGCGAATCTTAAAGGTGCTTGGGACAAAGTAAACCCTGTGGTTTCTGTTTCTCAAATCATAAAAGCGCAAGAGGTTGTTCGTGAAGTATACATGGATGAGAAAATTGAAAAATACATTCTGGACATTATATTTGCAACACGATATCCAGAGAAATATAAACTGGCAGATTTAAAACCTCTCATTTCTTTTGGGGCATCACCACGTGGAAGTATCAATTTAGCCACTGCTGCTAAATGTTATGCCTTTATTAAACGCCGAGGCTATGTAATTCCTGAAGATGTACGTGCAGTAGTTTACGATGTATTAAGACATAGAATAGGTATTACTTATGAAGCCGAAGCTGAAAATGTAACTTCAGTAGATATCATCAACAAAATTGTAAACGAAATAGAAGTACCATAAATCCCATCCTAAATCCTTCCCTTTAGGAAGGACTAGATTTCGATGGAGCTTAAAATTAAAAAAGCCCTCTTTCCTTTGGAGAGAGGGTTGGGAGAGAGGAAAGATGGATACTAAAGAATTACTAAAAAAAGTACGAAAAATAGAGATTAAGACACGTCGTTTGTCTGATCATATATTTGGAGGCGAATATCATTCGACCTTTAAAGGGCGAGGTATGACTTTTAGTGAAGTACGCCAATATCAATTTGGTGACGATGTTCGAAATATAGACTGGAATGTAACGGCTCGTTATAACGAACCTTTTGTAAAAGTTTTTGAAGAAGAACGCGAACTTACCATGATGCTTATGGTAGACATCTCTGGTTCAGAATTGTTTGGAACAGTGCAGCAGTTTAAAAACGAAGTCGTTACAGAAATAGCGGCAACATTGGCATTTTCGGCAACTCAAAATAATGATAAAATAGGACTTATCTTGTTTTCAGACAACGTAGAGCTTTATATTCCGCCTAAAAAAGGACGTTCACATGTACTTCGTATTATTCGTGAACTTATAGAATTTAAGCCAGAAAGCAAACAAACGAACCTAGCAGAAGCGCTCAAGTTTATGCAAAACGTGATGAAGAAAAAAGCCATTGTGTTTGTTTTATCTGATTTTATTGCAGACGATTATGATCAAACAATGAAAATTGTTTCAGGTAAACATGATGTTACAGGAATACGCGTTTACGATAAGCACGAAGAAAGCATACCAAATATAGGCATGGTACAAATGGAGGATGAAGAAACGGGAGAACTTATGTTAGTGAATACATCATCCAAAAAAGTAAGGCTTAACTATAGTAAATTTTATCATGAAAAAGTAGCCTATTATAAAGAGAGCTTTACAAAATCTGGAGCAGGAGCCATTGATTGTCGGGTTGATGAAAGCTATGTAAAAAAACTACTAGGGTATTTTAAAAGAAGAGGATAAATAATGTAATGTTTGGTCGGGCGCAGTCGAGACCTACTTTGAAATGAAGAAAACTTATTTAAATATAAAAGAATTAATAATTAATAATCAAGAATTAAGACGACCCTATCTTTTTGATAAGCGTATCTTGTCTTTTCTTTTTGTTCTTATGTCTTTTTTCTCTTTCGGTCAGGTTACCTCAGCCGTCGATTCTACATCTATAAAAATAGGCGAACAAATAACCTATCATATTCAAGTTGAAGCTGACACAACAAGTTTGGTGGTTTTCCCTGAAGGACAGACATTTTCGCCTTTAGAAATGATTGAATCTTATGAAATTGACACTTTAAAAAAGAACGACAAGTACAATCTTGTTAAAAAATATGGCCTAACGCAATTTGATTCAGGAGCCTATACCATTCCAAGGCAAAAAATAATTATTGGTGATAAAACGTTCTTTACCGATTCTTTAAAAGTTGAAGTTAACAATATCGTTGTCGATACTACAAAACAAGGACTTTACGATATTAAACCCATTATTGAGGTTAAAAAACCTTTAAGCAACTGGTGGAAATATGCTTTGCTTGCACTTTTAATTATTGGTATCATAGCATTTTTATTGTTTTGGTTTATTTGGAGAAAAAAGCCATTAACCGAAGAAGAAGAAATTGCATTACTCCCACCATACGACAGAGCAAAATTGGCGCTTAAAAAATTAGACGAAAGTCACTACCTAGAGCATGCAGAGATAAAAGAATACTATTCAGAATTAACAGGCATCATCAGAAAATATTTAGATGAGAAAGTATACGACCATTCTTTAGAAAGCACAACCGATGAGCTTATTAACAGACTCCGATTGCTTAAAGAAGGCAACCAGATTGATTTAAGCCCTGAGACCATTAAAAACATTGAAAGTATATTAAAACGAGCCGATTTAGTAAAATTTGCTAAATCGGCACCAGATATAGCATTGGCCGAATTAGATCGAAATACGATTGACAGCGAAATTGATCATGTAAAAGAAGTATTACCAGAACCAACAGAGGAAGAAAAACTTTTAGATGAAAAATACAGAGAAGAATTAGAACGTAAAAAGACACGAAAGAAAATTATTCTAACAGTAGCAATAAGCCTGTTTTTGTTAATAGCTACTTTTGTGGGCTTTTCAATAAAATATGGTTTCAATTACGTAAAGGACACGATTATTGGTCACGATAGCATTGAGCTTTTGGAAGGTGATTGGGTAACCAGTGAATATGGGTTTCCTCCTATAACCATGTCAACACCAAAAGTGCTAAAAAGAATGGATGCTGGCATACCAGAAGAACTAGCACAACAAGTTGATATGACTATGTTTGGCTATGGTAGTTTAATTGACAAGTTTAATATTACGGTTGCCACCTCCAGATATAAAAATTTAGGTGAAAATAAAATAGATTTAAAACAATCTATAGAAGGAAACTTTAAAACGCTTGAAGCTACTGGCGCTAAAAACATAATTACTAAGAATGAAGAATTTGCCACTCCTAACGGTGCCGAAGGGCTAAAAGTTTATGGTACTTTAGATATTCCAGTACCCAATTCGGATAAATTTGAAAAAGGGAAGTACGTTATTTTAGCGTTTACATCAGAAAATGTGGTACAACAAGTACTCCTTTTCTGGAAAGAAAGTGATGTTTATGCAGATAAAATTGTTGAGCGAATTTTAAATTCAATAGAACTTAAAAAAGCAGAAGAATAATGTTTGAGGGAATCGAATTTTTAAATAAAGAATTTTTCTGGTTGTTATTGGCGCTACCATTAACTATACTATGGTATATCTTTAAACACAAAAAACAAACTGCAGAACTCAAAATATCAAGTTTAAAGGGTTTTAAGATTACACATTCTTGGTTGCCCAAGTTGAAGCACTTTTTATTTGCTTTACGCATGGTAGCATTGGCTTTATTAATTACAGCCTTAGCAAGACCCCAAACGGTAGATGTCTCTACAAAAACAAAAACCACTAGAGGTATAGATATTGTTATGGCTATTGATGTCTCTGCAAGTATGCTGGCTAAAGATTTATCGCCAAATAGATTGGAAGCCCTTAAAAAAGTAGCAGCAGAATTTATTAAAGGTAGACCAAACGATAGAATTGGCTTGGTAGAATATGCTGGAGAAAGTTATACAAAAACACCAATAACAAGCGATAAAGCCATCGTAATACGCTCTTTAAAAAGCATAAAGTACAATAATATTATTGAGGGCGGAACGGCTATAGGAATGGGCTTGGCCACAGCTGTAAACCGATTGAAAGATAGTAAAGCGACAAGTAAAGTTATTATTTTACTAACCGATGGGGTTAACAACTCGGGGTTTATAGATCCTAAAATAGCTAGTGAATTGGCAGTTGAATACGATATAAAAACATATACCATTGGGTTAGGAACTAACGGTATGGCATTATCTCCTGTTGGAATTCTTTCTAATGGAGCATTTCAATACGGACGCATTCAAGTAGAGATTGACGAAGAATTGTTAAAAGAAATTGCCAATGTTACAGGTGGTAAATATTTTAGAGCTACTAACAATAGAAAGCTAGAAGAAATTTATGACGAAATTAATAAATTGGAAAAAACAGAAATAGAGGAATTTAAGTTTTATAATTATGAGGAGAAGTATCGTTCGTTAGTACTATTTGCTGGATTATTCCTCCTTATAGAATTACTGTTACGCTTCACAGTTTTTAGAAGTTTTGTTTAGTTTAAATGTTGGAATTTAGAAGAAAATGTATCAATTAGAAGAGAAAATATGGTTTTGGGCATTAGGTATTATTCCAGTAATAATACTATTCTTTTTGGTGCTTCAGTTTTGGAAATATAAAGCACAAAATAAATTTGCTGACAAAAAACTCCTTAAAAAACTAAGCCCCAATACATCCCTGTTTAAATCAATTTTAAAGATCGCTGTTCTAAGTTTAGCCTTTGCTTGTTTAGCAATAGCATTAGTCAATCCTAAAATAGGCACAAAATTAGAAACGGTTAAACGAGAAGGCGTTGATATTGTTTTTGCTGTCGATGTTTCTAAAAGTATGCTGGCAGAGGATATAGCTCCAAATAGATTAGAAAAATCGAAACAGCTCGTCACACAAATTATAAATAATTTGGCAAGTGACCGTATTGGTATTATAGCGTATGCAGGGAAAGCATTTCCGCAATTACCTATAACAACAGATTATGCATCGGCCAAAATGTTTTTACAAAGCATGAATACCGATATGCTGTCATCACAGGGAACCGCTATAAACGAAGCTATTAAACTAGCAAAAACGTATTTTGATGATGAAGAACAAACCAATCGAGTACTTGTTATCATCTCAGATGGTGAAGACCATAGTGAAGAAGCAGCAGCTATAGCAGAGGAAGCTAATGAAGAAGGTATTCGAATATTCACGATAGGCGTTGGCGATATAAAAGGAGGCCCTATTCCAGAAAAGCGAAATGGCATTGTTTTAAACTATAAAAAAAATAATCAGGGAGAAACCGTTATCACACGTTTAAATGAAGAAACCCTTAAAGCAATTGCAGAAGAAGCCAATGGGGCTTATATAAACGGAAAAAACACAAACGATGTTGTAGAAAATATTCGTGAGATTTTAAACAGCATGGATAAAACAGAATTTGAAGCCAAACAGTTTGCCGATTTTAAAGATCAATTTCAATGGTTTTTAGGCTTCGGTATTTTCTTTTTGCTTATAGATATTTTCCTGTTGGAAAGAAAAACAGCCTGGTTAAAGAAATTAAATTTATTCAATGAAAACCTTTAAAGCAAAAAATTAAATAAGTTGATTTAAAACTTTTATAAATTTTTTAACGAACAAAAATTTAAGGTTTTCTATCTTAGAAATAAAAAAATGAAGCATATAGTATTAATTTTATTAACGTGTATGGTCTCCATGTCTTTTGGCCAAGAAGATAAGGAGCAACAATTAGCACTAAAAAAAGCTAATGGCTATGTTTATGAAGGAAATAGTTTGATAAATGAAGACGATTTTGTTTCGGGAGAAATGGCATACAGACAGGCCATTTCTAAACAACCAAATACCGTAGCTGGAATCTATAATTTAGGGAATGCCTACTACAAAAAAGGCAACTATGAAGAAGCGTTATACCGCCATGAACAGGCAGCGAAAGCAACCACTTCTAAGTCAGAAAAACATAAAGCCTATCACAACATTGGTAATATTTTAATGCAAAATAAAAAATGTAAGGAAGCCGTTGAAGCTTTTAAAAATGCTTTGAGAAACGACCCTACAGATGATGAAACGCGTTATAATTTAGGCTTGGCAAAGATTTGTGCCGAAGAACAGAAAGATCAGCAAGACGAAAATAAAGACGATCAAAACAAGGACGAGAACAAAGAGGATCAAGACAAGAAAGATAACGAAGACAAAAAAGATAAAGAAAACAAGGAGGGCGACGACAAAGAAGATAAAAAGGATAAAGGCGACGAGGATAAAAAGGAAGGTGAAGATGAAAAGGATGACGAAGGAAAGCCTAAAGACGAAAAAAAGGATAAAGGCAAAGGTGATGATGACAAGAAGAAAGAACAACAAAAGCCTAAACCTCAACCTGGACAAATGTCACCACAACAAATAAAGAATTTACTGGAAGCCATGAACAATCAAGAACAAAAAGTTCAGGAAAAAATGAATGCAGTAAAAGAAAAAGGCGTAAAAATAAAAACTGAAAAAGACTGGTAAAAAGTGTTCAGTAGAAAAACAGTATTCAGTTAGTAATACCTTATTAAAGTTTCAAAAAACTTATAGGAATTAATAGTTTAAAATGAAATTCTTAAAAAACATATCCATATTATTATTCGTACTCACGACAAGTATTGTTGGTGCTCAGGTAAAGTTTGAAGCCAAAGTGAGCAAACAAAAATTGGGTATTAATGAACGTTTGCGTATTGACTTTGAAATGAATAAAGATGGAGATAATTTCAATCCTCCAAGTTTTTCAAATTTTACGGTAGTAGGTGGTCCGAATCAATCTGTAAGCAACTCCTGGATTAATGGCGTGAGGACTTACAAAAAGACCTATAGTTATTTTTTAGCACCAAAAAAACGTGGCAGCTTCACTATTAAACAGGCAAGCATTACTATTGATGGAGAAACTTACAAAACATTACCCTTAAAAATTCAAGTTACAGCAGCAGTCGATAAACCAAAAGACCCAAATGATGCTAGTTATATAGCTTCAGAGAATATTCACTTAGTTGCCGAAGTTTCCAAAACGAACCCTTACTTAAATGAAGCCATAACAGTTGTATATAAATTATATGTTTCACCTACTATAGCTGTTGACAATTGGAACGAGATTGATAGTCCGAGATATAATGACTTCTGGAGTCAAAATATAAATACACAAGGGCAAAAAGTTCAAAATGGCACTTACAATGGCAAAGATTATCGCTTTTTAATTTTACGAAAAGCTGTATTGTATCCTCAAAAAACAGGTAAACTTAATATTGAGCCTTTAAGCCTAGACATTGCTCTAAGAGTACCCTCTAACAGACGAGATATCTTTGGAAGCCTTTTAATGACACGTGTTAACAGGACGGTTTCTGCAGGAAATAAAACTATTAACGTTAAACCTTTGCCAGAAGCAGGTAAACCAATAGATTTTGCAGGTGCTGTTGGTGATTTTAAACTAGATGTCATAGCTTCAAAAACAATATTAGATGCCTCGGAGTCATTTCAAATAAAAGTAGGCGTTAAAGGTAATGGGAACTTGAAACTTTTTAAATTGCCTAAAATATCATTACCAAGTTCTTTAGAGGTTTACGAACCCGAACATAAAGAACAGGTAAAAACAAACCTATCGGGAATGAGAGGTAGCATATCAGATAGTTACACCGTAGTACCTCAATACAAGGGTAAATATCCTATACCTAGTATTTCTTTTTCTTATTTCGATTTAAAAACTGAAACTTATAAACGGTTATCATCCGATGAAATTGTTATTGATGTTTTAAGTGGCCCTACCAATAATGCTAGCGAAACTTCTAATGCAAATACTTTAAACAATGAGAAGCAACGTGTTGTTTTAAATAACGATCAATTTGCCTTTATTAAAACCAAGACAAATTTTATTAGTACAAAACCTATCTATTTTTTTAAAACAAATTTGTTCTGGAGTTTATTATTATTGCCGTTTTTGGCAATTCCTTTAGCTATCGTTGTCCGTAAGAAAAAAGCAAGCAGAGATGCCGATGTATACGGTAATAGAATTAGAAAAGCAGATAAGTTGGCAAAAAAATATTTAAGTAATGCCAAAAAATCACTAGGTAAAAAAGAGGCTTTTTATATTGCTTTAGAAAAAGCATTACATAATTATTTAAAAGCGAGATTACATATTGAAACTAACGATTTAAGCAAAGACAGAATTAATAGCTTACTAAAAGAGAAGCAAGTTGATGATGAAACGATAAAAGATTTTATCGCTATTGTAGAAAATTGTGAATTAGCGAGATATACACCCATAGATATTGTTACTATGCAGGAAGACTACGATAAAGCAGCAAAAACAATTTCTTTAATAGATAAACAAGCACGTTAAGATGAAAAAAGTTTTTTACATAATATCGTTTTTGTTAAGCTTAACCGCTTTTTCTCAAAACCAAACATTATTTGAAAAAGCTAATGCATTGTATAACGAAGGAAAATATGCTGAAGCAATAGATACTTATAATACCATTTTAGATACCAAAAATCATTCTGCCGATCTGTATTTCAATCTGGCCAATGCACATTATAAACTAAACAATATAGCTCCCAGTATCTATTTTTATGAAAAAGCGTTACAATTAATGCCTAATGACGATGACATTAAGAACAATTTGTCTTTTGCTCAAAATATGACCATTGATGCTATTGATGTTATTCCTGAGGCAGGATTCGCTAAACTCATAAAAAATATTACGAATGTCATGAGTTTTGATAACTGGGCAAAAACCGCTATTGGTTTGGTATTTTGTTTTGTTGTTTTATTCCTTATTTATTATTTTGCTTATTCAACAATATACAAGCGTTTAACTTTTATGGGAAGTGTCTTGTCTTTAATTTTATTATGTATATCGCTTGCCTTTGCATTTCATAAATATAACATAGATAAAAAAGATAATCCAGCTATTGTTTTTGTACAAGAAAGCAAGATAAGAAGTGACCCAAACTCTAAGAGTGAAGAATCCTTTAGATTACACGAAGGCACCAAAATACAAGTATTGGAATCTTATAACAATTGGAAAAAAATTAAACTCTCCGATGGTAAAATGGGTTGGGTAAAATCAGAAGATATTAAACTGTTGAATAATATTTAATCTTTCTTTAACAAAAAATAATATATATTTGTTTTTTAAAATTTTCAACAGAATGTCTAGAAATATTATTTCTATTTGCTTTTCAATAATTTTTGTAGTGTTTTTAACGGCGCCAACAATTATTATTATTGTAGACGATTCTGTTGATATCTCTTTCTTTTTTGATTCATCTGAAGAAGAGGAAAAAGGCAGTAAAAAAGACAAAGATGTTGAACTTTTGTTTTTTGACCTTACCGTAAGCGAAATGGATTTTGCTTCAAACGAAACAGAAAACGACTTAGAGTATTACTTTAAAAATTACCCTAAGCCTCATTTAAATCTTATTTCTCCTCCTCCAGAATTACACATATAGTAATTCTAAATATTATTAGGCTTTTTAGCCATTATTTTAACTTAACCGCTCTTTAATTTTCATTAAGGGGTAAAATTTTATTATTTTATGTTTAAAACTATTAAGAATGACTTGCCAGCGAGTATAGTCGTGTTTTTTGTTGCACTACCATTATGTTTAGGAATTGCATTAGCAAGTGGAGCACCACTTTTCTCAGGGTTAATTGCAGGTATTATTGGAGGTGTTGTCGTAGGTATTTTAAGTGGGTCACAAATTGGAGTAAGTGGCCCCGCAGCTGGATTAGCAGCTATCGTTTTAACTTCAATTGGAGCGCTTGGCGGCTTTGAAAACTTTTTAGTAGCCGTAGTATTAGGAGGTGTTATTCAAATAATGTTTGGTGTATTAAAAGCAGGAGTTATCGGTTATTACTTCCCGTCTTCAGTAATTAAAGGGATGTTAACAGGTATTGGTATCATAATTATTCTTAAACAGATCCCTTACTTTTTAGGCTACGTTTCAGGAAAAGGAGAAGGTACCTTTGAGCAAATTTTTAATTCTTTATCCAATATTAATTTAGGTAGTACTATAATAGCGATAATTGGTTTAGGGATATTAATTCTTTGGAATAATGTACTTTCTAAAAAAGGCAGAATTTTTCAGTTAATACAAGGACCTTTAGTAGCAGTTGTTGTAGGTATTATTTTTTATTCGCTTTTTGGTACTTCAGATAGCTTAGCAATTAATGAAAAAAGTTTGGTAAGTGTGCCAATCCCGTCAGATGTATCTTCTTTCCTTGGTCAGTTCACATTCCCTAATTTTGGGGTGATTTTAGAAGGAGATGTTTGGATTACGGCATTCACAATTGCATTAGTAGCAAGTTTAGAAACCTTATTATGCGTGGAGGCTACAGATAAAATAGACCCCCTTAAAAGAGTAACACCAACTAATAGAGAGCTGCTAGCACAAGGAACAGGTAATATCCTTTCTGGCTTAATAGGTGGTTTACCTATAACTCAAGTAATTGTAAGAAGTTCTGCGAATATTCAATCTGGAGGTAAATCGAAACTTTCAGCAATTATTCATGGTTTCTTTTTAATTATTTCAGTAATCGCTATACCAAAGCTACTTAACCTTATCCCACTGTCTGTACTAGCCGCTGTTTTATTAATAGTTGGTTACAAACTAGCCAAACCATCATTGTTTAAAAAGATGTATGAGTTGGGCTGGAAACAGTTTATTCCTTTTACAGTAACAGTTCTAGGTATTGTATTTATTGATTTATTATATGGAATAGGATTAGGATTAACTGTCGGAATTATTGTTATTTTATTGAAAAGCTATCAAAACTCTCATTTCCTTCATATTGAAGATAAAAGTAACGGTAAGCACAAAATAAAAATGTCTCTGGCAGAAGAAGTAACATTTTTTAATAAAGGAGCTATTTTAAAGGAGCTTGATAGCTTACCAAGAGATACTTATTTAGAATTGAACCTTATTAAAACCCGATTTTTAGATAATGATATTATTGAAATATTAGAAGATTTTGCATTTAAAGCAAAAGAGCGAAATATTGATATAAAATTAGTCTCTAAAAGAGGAACTGTTGAAAACCCTGATAGTTTTATTGAATTCTTTAAAACAAGACCAAAATCTAATTTAAGTTTAAGTTAAAATTAAAACTTATGAAAAGCAATAGATATAAAATATTAGTACTTTCAGATTTAAAGGATAGTTCTGATACCATTATGAAAACTACTGCCAATTTAGCTAAAATGATTGGTGGAGGTATTGACCTTTTACATATAAGAAAACCTGTTGACATTGTTGAAAGTGATAACCAGTTATCTTCTATGCGTGCTATAAATAGAGATTATATTGCTAGTAAAGATCATATTAAAAGTATTATAAAATCTATTGATAAAGAGTTAAACATAAACTACAGCTTAATTTATGGTAATGTGAAGCAAGAAATAGAAGAACATATACAGAATACCAATCCAGATATTATAGTTTTAGGCAAAAAGAGATTTAACGCCTTAAAACTTTCTGGAGACAGAGTGACTAAGTTTGTTCTAAAAAAATATAAAGGCATTGTGCTTATTGCTTCAAACGACACTATTTTAAAGCCTAATGAGAGCTTATCTTTAGGAGTTTTTAATGGTTTTGAACATTCGACCAATGAAGAGTTAGCAAAAAGCTTAATGGCTTATACACAAAAGCCTATAAAATCATTTAAAATTCAGAAATCTTCTGAAGCTTCAAAAAAAGATGACAATAATGATGTGCTAAAAGACACCGTTGAATATGTTTTTGAATCAAATGGTAATGCAATTAACAATCTATCTAATTATGTATCAAAAAACAACATAGACTTATTATGCATTAACAGAGAAATAGAAGCTTCTAAAAAAAACAAGTTATCATCTTCTAATTTAACTAATATTATAAAGAAGCTTAATGTTTCGCTGTTACTTACAGATTAGTGTAATTCGGTTAAGATTGTGCATTAGACAACATGTTTAAATCTCATAGAAATTATTTCAATATGAAAAAGAAGCTATTTAAAATTCATATGGTAGCATTAATAATAGTGTTAATGCTGCCTGTATATGCTCAAAGTCAAGATAGTAATTTTGGTAACTGGCTAATCTATATTGGGAGTAAAAAACTTAATAAAAAGTGGAATATTCACAATGAAGTTCAATATAGAAATTATGATGCCATTGGAGATTTGGAACAATTGCTTTTAAGAACGGGGCTGGGTTATACATTTAATGAGGGCAAGAATAATGTTCTATTGGGCTATGGCTATATTCTTTCTGAGAATTATGTAGGCAATTCAGATGAAAAAGTATCTGTTAATGAGCACAGGATTTTTCAGCAATTTATTTCTAAACAAAATATTGGAAGTGTAGGCTTAAGCCATCGTTATAGATTTGAACAACGTTTTGTTGAAAGTGATTTTAAAATGAGGTTTCGTTATTTTTTAGCTTTTAAAGTACCTTTTAAAACTAAGGAAAAAGAAAACAGTAAACTTTATTTATCGGCATACAATGAAATATTCTTAAATACCACGAGTTCTGTCTTTGATAGAAACAGGGTGTATGGTGGTTTAGGTTATACCATAAATAAAAATATAAGAGTTGAAGCTGGTTATATGAACCAATTTTTCGAAACAACAGGCAGAGATCAATTTAATATAATAACGTTTGTTAATTTTTAAATCTTTTAAAAACCTAATAAATTATTTATTATCTTATTAGTTTCTTTTCGAAGTTAAACAGTAAATAATAAATTTATCATGAAAAACTTTTTTTCAAATATAAAAGGAGATGCTTTTGGTGGCATTACTGCTGGTATTGTTGCATTACCCTTAGCTTTAGCTTTTGGAGTATCTTCTGGCTTAGGTCCTAGTGCAGGACTCTATGGCGCTATTTTTATTAGTTTTTTTGCAGCGCTCTTTGGAGGAACAAACACCCAGATTTCTGGGCCAACGGCCCCAATGACAGCTGTTAGTATGGTAATTATTGCTGGTATAATAGCGGCTAATGATGGGGACGTTAATAAGGCATTACCTGCTATTCTGATTGTTTTTCTATTGGCAGGTTTCATGCAAATTGGTCTTGGTATATTAGGCCTAGGAAAGTATATCAGGTACATTCCTTATCCAGTAGTTTCTGGGTTTATGACGGCCATTGGAGTTATTATTTTAATTACGCAAATATTACCTTCAATTGGGTATTATCCAAAAGAAGATGTAGAATTTGTGAATGAATTCAAAGCACAGGCCGAAGAAGTTATTTTAGAGAATATTCTAAAGGATGAGGCAGGCGAAGGCATCATGGTTTTGGAAAACTTCAAAGAAACTATTACTAGAGCTGAAAAAATTTCACAGGAAGACATTTTAAAAGAATCTCAAACTTTGGCTGCTAAAGAAGCTTCTGGAACAGTTGGGGCTATTAAGGTACTTCCAAGAGCTTTGAATAGTATTAATTGGCTGGAATTAATACTTGCCTTAGGAACTATTTTTATCATTTATGGCTTTAAACGAATTACTAAAGTTGTTCCCAGTACATTGGTAGCATTAATTGTTATGTCTGGAATAGCTGTTGGGTTTGGTTTAGACTACAGGCCTATTGAAAAAATACCCGATGGTTTACCTCAACTTCGATTAGATATTTTTACTGGGTTTAAATTAGGTTCTGTTACACCATATTTCTTTACAGCACTTACACTGGCACTTTTAGGAGCCATAGATTCTTTGCTTACAAGTGTAGTAGCAGATAACATGACCAAAACCAAACACAAGCCTAATAAGGAATTGGTTGGTCAGGGTATAGGTAATAGTATAGCGGCTTTATTTGGAGGAATTCCAGGAGCTGGAGCTACCATTCGTACGGTTGTTAATATTAACTCGGGAGGCAAAACAAAATTGTCTGGTATGATAGCAGGTATTCTATTATTAGTCATATTATTAGGACTTAGCGGTGTTGCTTCTCAAATCCCAGCAGCTGTATTAGCAGGTATTCTAATAACTGTTGGTATAGGTGTTATGGATTATAAAGGGCTAAAGGCCATACCAAGTATGCCTAGAGACATTAAATTAGGTCCCTTAAAATTAAGTTCTGAAGTTTTAATTATGTTAACTGTTTTAATATTGTCAGCATTTTGGGACTTGATTTTTGCTGTTGGTATAGGCTTAGTCATAGCTTCACTAATGTTCATGAAAAAAATAGGTGATTTAACCGCTGAACGTTCTGACGTAAAACCGCTAAAAGAAGAGGCCTGGGCAGATGAGGTTGATTTCCCCGACAATCTAAAAGAAGAAGTATTCATAAAACATATTAAAGGGCCTTTATTTTTTGGTTCTACGAGCGATTTTCAGCAATTGGCAGCACAAATACCTAAAACTGCCAAAACCGTAGTATTGCGTTTGGGGCGCATGCAGTATATGGATCAATCTGGATTGTATGCTTTAGAGGATGTATTATTAGACTTAAGAAAAAATGATGTCGATTTCTTATTTGTTGATTTATTGCCTCAGCCACGGTATATGATGGAACGTATTGATATCATACCAGACTTTATACCAGAAGCGCATATATTCGAAACATTTAAAGAATGTATGACATGGATAAAAGAAAATATAGAAGATATAAGTTAATTAAAATTTAATCAGTAAAATAATTATGAAAAACGAAGCAATTACAAAAGCAGTTCAAGACACATTAACGCCTGCTAGTATT
The DNA here is from genome assembly GCA_947501845.1 of uncultured Flavobacteriaceae bacterium. Taxonomy (GTDB): domain Bacteria; phylum Bacteroidota; class Bacteroidia; order Flavobacteriales; family Flavobacteriaceae; genus Flavivirga. The sequence continues at coordinate 54,263 of CANMXP010000010.1, forward strand.
TTACAAGATTTACTAGATGGAAATAGAAGATTTGTTGAAAATAACATGCTGGCTATAGATCATTCTGCATTGGTACAACAAACAATAGGTGGTCAATTTCCTAAAGCAGTTGTGTTGTCCTGTATAGATTCTCGCGTACCAGTAGAAACTGTATTAGACCAAGCTATTGGTGATATTTTTGTGGCTCGAGTTGCTGGGAATTTTGAGAATATAGATATTTTAGGAAGTTTAGAATATTCTTGCAAAGTTGCAGGAAGTAAGTTAATCTTAGTGCTTGGTCATGAAAGTTGTGGTGCTGTAAAAGCTGCCTGCGATGGTGTTGAACTTGGTAATATTACAGCTTTATTGGCAAATATTGAGCCAGCTGTAAAACAATCTTCTGATGAAGTTGAAGGTGAAGCTAATTCTTCAAATCCAGAATTTGTTTCAAAAACAGTAGAAAATAATGTCAAACTTACAATTGAAAGAATTAAAGAACGAAGTCCTATTTTAAAAGACATGGAAACCGCTGGTGAAATTCAAATTGTTGGTGGCGTGTATATGCTTTCTACAGGAAAAATAGAACTGCTTTAATAAGCATATCAATAAAAAAGTGACTGTCTAAAAGCAAACACAATGTCACATTGAGCTTGTTGAAATGTTTTTAACTAACAAGCGATATTCAATATATAGTTTAATCAATATAAAATATTATAGAAGCAGACCTGACAGGTTTTAAAAACCTGTCAGGTCTCTTGATTATGTTTATTATGATTTTACTATAGATTTAGACAAACCTGTACTGAAGGTAGCTGAAACACTTAACTAGACAAATCAAATTATAAAGGCTTTTAGACAGTCCTTTTTATGCTTCATTGTTCGTTTCTTCTGTAGATTCCTCATCACTATCACTTCCCGTGATACTCGGTAAAATAGTTGGTACTAATGATTTTACAGGTTTATAAAGTATAGACGTATCTAAAGTTTCTTTATCGGTAAATGGTATCGTACTATTCATTCTATCAAAAACAATTAATACCACGCTTAAAATCAATGCAATTTTAAGTCCCCCAAAAAGACCTCCTAGCAGCTTATTTATAATACCAAGCGCTGCAAAATTTGCTAATTTGGTTAATGCTTTCCCTGCTAAAGCAATTGTAAAAACAATGATTACAAACGTTACCGCAAAAGCAACAATATTTATAGAGTTCTCATTCCAATCTACTTTGCTTTCTAAAAAATCACCAGCAAAATTGCTAAAATGTATGGCGCCATAAACACCAGCTACTAATGCAACCAAAGAAGCAACTTCAACAAAAAGACCTTTCATAAAACCACGAATAAGACCAAATAAAATTAAAGCGCCTAAAACAATATCAATAATACCCATAGTTATTTTAGAATTTAAACAAAGATAAAATAATAGTCACACTTAGGTTTATTAACTTTGCTACTTTCAATTTATTATGTCTAGAGACGAACAATTAAAAGAGCGCTGGCAATTGGTAGTTAAAAAACTATCCAATCAATTTGCAGATGGAGAGGTTTTAGACCTCGATGCCATTATTTACTTAATAGGCGTGCAAGAACTTGGTCAATTAGATAGAAGTTTTAAAAAAGACCAAAAGTTAGACCTCATGCATATTGCTATCTGCAAATTGCTTACACCATATGGGTATTATGAGCTTGATTTTGTAGATCATGATGGATGGCCACATTATAAAACGCTCGAAGCACTTCCTCATTTAAGAGCTGGCGAACAAAGTGTTTTAATGAAAGAAGCCATTGTTAACTATTTTTTAGAAACTGAATATATCAATTAGTTTTTGGCATTACTTTTTGAAAAAACTAATAAACAGAATGAAATATAAAACTCTTATTCTAGATTTTGATGGCACTTTAGCCGACACCAAGGGAAGTATTCTACAGACTATGAAATTTGTAGCACATCGTTTTAATATTAAAAACTTTGATGAAAGACTTATAGAGAGTTTAATAGGGCTACCACTAAAAATCACTTTCAAAAAAGCTTTTTTATTTGATGAAAAATTGATTCAAGAGGCTACTTCGATTTATCGTAAACATTATAATGACATTGTAATCGACACAATTTCTCTTTTTGATGGTGTTAAAGACACATTGTTAGATTTCCAACACAAAGGAATGAATTTGACTGTCGCTTCAAGCAAAGGAAAAGAAGCATTAGTTAAGATTCTCAAAAAGCAAAACATCTATGATATTTTTTCATTTGTAGGCGGTGAAGAAGATGCAAAAAACAAAAAACCTTCACCTTATATTGTTAATCTCATAATAGACAAACATCATTATCTCCCAAATGAATGCTTAGTTGTTGGTGATACGATTTTTGATATTGAAATGGGACAAAGAGCCAATGTAGATACCTGTGGTGTTACATATGGCAACAATACAAGAGAAAAATTAGAAAAACAAAGACCAAACTACATAATTGATAATTTTATAGATTTAAATAAAATTGTATAGATAAAAAACGTGTTACGACAATGTATCTTCAAGGTCAAAGGATGAAATCCTTAACGCAAATCCCGATAAATTGATTAAATTTGCCATTCATTTTTGAAATGACACCATGATAGATAAGATAAAAGAACTCATTGAAGAAGCTGAAACCTTTAAAGCTCAAACAAAAGAAGAAGTAGAGGCATTTCGTATAAAGTATCTAGGCAAAAAAGGATTACTGAATGACTTTTTTGCTGAGTTTAAAAATGTGGCAAAAGACCAGAAAAAAGAATTTGGTCAAACAATCAATAAGCTAAAAAAAACAGCAGAGGATAAAGTAAACGCCTTAAAAGAAGAGTTAGAAAGTAAAGAAGAAGTAAAAGGTATTTACGGTGATTTGTCACGTCCTGGAGAATCTATTCAAATTGGTGCGCGTCACCCTATTTCTATTGTAAAGAATCAAATTATTGAGATCTTTTCGCGTATAGGCTTTAATGTTAGTGAAGGTCCAGAAATAGAAGATGATTGGCATAATTTCACAGCCTTAAACTTACCTGAGTATCATCCAGCACGTGATATGCAGGACACATTTTTTATTCAAACAAATCCAGATATCTTATTGCGTACACATACCAGTTCTGTGCAAGTACGTTATATGGAAAATAATAAACCTCCCATCCGTACCATTTCACCAGGAAGGGTATACAGAAACGAAGCAATATCTGCTAGATCACACTGTTTTTTCCATCAATTGGAAGGTTTATACATAGATAAAGACGTAAGTTTTGCTGATTTAAAACAAACACTTCAACACTTTACCACCGAAATGTTTGGAAAATCTAAAATACGCCTACGCCCATCATATTTTCCGTTCACAGAACCTAGTGCAGAAATAGATGTGTATTGGGGCTTAGAAACCGAAACCGATTATAAAATTACCAAAGGCACGGGGTGGCTAGAAATTGGAGGCTGCGGTATGGTAGACCCCAATGTTTTAGAAAACTGTAACATAGACCCAACAGCATATTCGGGGTTTGCGTTTGGTGTTGGTATAGATCGCATCGCTATGCTATTACATCAAATAGGTGATATTCGTTTACTAAGCGAGAACGATGTACGTTTTCTCGAACAGTTTAAGAGTGCCCTATAACTGTTATACACCATATGTTTTTTTTGCACTTGCTATCTGATCTTCTTCAGTAGTTTCAGGATAAAGAATATATTTAGGGGCAATTATTTTCTTAACATCATCAATAGAAATCTTGATAATATTAGAAAATGGGAACATGCCCTTGGTCATTTTTAGTATAATGGCTTCCATAGGAGCATATGCTACATCTTTTTTAGATACAATTTCTGCTTTTCCTTTAATTTGAAACCCTTTTTGCACAAAAACATCTATAAAACTTACGCATACTTTATTATTTTCCTTAATATTTTTAACCGATTGAGGAGATGCTATGTTTGCTATAATAATAGCATTTTCTGGATAGAAAGCAAATACTTCCTTAGGGGATACATTGGGTATATTCTCTGATGAAGATGTCGCCAACCAGCACAATACACTTCTATCAATATATGTTTTTAAATCATTCATGGGTTCGTTTACAAAAGTAAATCTAAAATAAATTTTTTAAATCACATTCTTTAAAAAAACAAGTATTTTTGTGCCTTTAAACAAATATCTAAGTGAAAAAAGACATCCAAATTCCAAAAGTTGAAGACGTTTATGTTGCTGTTGTAAACGAATACAATGCTATTTATAAGACTCATGACTGGAATGCCTATATAATAAACGATAAAGAGGTCGATTTAGAAATGATTCTTATTGTTACCAGTGGCTACTCGGAAGACAAGCAAACATCGGTATTCAGAAAAAAACTGGACCTGCTTCCCAAAAAAAGCTATGCAAAAATAGAATTGATGCAAGAGGAACTCTTTACCGTAAACAATACTTTTAAAGTCTCATTTTTCGAGGGCAATACGATGTTCGATAAAACCTATCTGTTTAGAAAGAATACCATTAATCTAAAAGCATTACAGCCACTTCCACTAATGGATGCTAAAGGAGTTTTGGTGAAATAAACCGATGCCCCTAATCCAATTTATCAGTTAATTTTTTAAATACTTTTTTAGGGTTTTTACCTTCATATAAAACCTGGTAAACAGCATTGATAATTGGAAGCTGTGTTTTTTTAGCGTTTTTCAAATTAAGTAAATGGGCGCTTTTTGTAGCATAGTAACCCTCTGCAACCATATTCATTTCCATTTGAGCCGATTTTACAGTGTATCCCTTACCTATCATATTCCCGAACATACGATTCCTAGAAAAAACCGAATAGCCCGTTACCAATAAATCGCCTAGGTAGGCAGAGTTATTGATGTTACGTTTCATTTTATGCATTTTTTTAATGAAACGTTTCATTTCTCTAATAGAGTTACTCATCAATACACTTTGAAAATTATCGCCATACCCCAAACCATGAGCTATACCTGCAGCAATAGCATAAATATTTTTAAGCATGACAGCATATTCTACCCCAATAATGTCATCGCTAATTTTAGTTTTAATATAATCACTGGATAGCTTATTAGAAATTGCTTTTGCTTTTGCGGCATCCGAACATGAAATGGTTAAGTAAGATAAACGTTCTAAAGCCACCTCTTCTGCATGGCAAGGCCCCGCAATAACAGCAATATTATCATAAGGGATTTTATGAAACTCATGAAAATGCTCACCAACTAGAAGCCCCGACTCAGGCATAATACCTTTTACAGCCGAAACAATTATTTTATTAGAAATATCAATATTAAGTTTTTCTAATTCACTATATAAAAAAGCTGAGGGAATTACAAAAATTAAAACATCGGCATACGCAGCTATTTCATTAATATCGTTACTTAGTTTTAATTGTTCTAAGTGAAACTCAACAGAGCTTAAATAATTAGGATTATGCTGCTCTTTTAATAAATGCTCTTTGGTGTAAACACTTCGCATATACCACCCAACTTCATTTAAATTTTCACAAAGCATTTTTACAATAGCAGTTGCCCAACTTCCTGCTCCAAAAACTGCATATTTTAAAGGTTTATCCATAAATAACAAATCGTTTCTGCTTCAAAAATACACAAAATAATAATCATTGTTAAGACAAGAAAAGGTTAAGAAATTGTTTTTGGCACGCGTTTTGAAAACACTAAAGTATAAAACTTAAAAATGCTTGATTATGAGGACCGTAAAATTACTTTTAAGCTTTGCTTTAATCGCAACATTATTCACATCATGTTATACTGAAGTAAATATTGATGATGATGAACCCAGAATATCTATAAATCAATTATTAAACTCGCATGAACTGTGGTATGTTGATATTAATAGTACTAAAGGATTTGGTGAAATCCCTTTTTTACAAAAAGCATTCACGATATCTTTTAGAAACGGTGTAATCTATGCGAACAATAATATTGTTGGATTAGGTGATAACGGCAATGGTTTTGGTATTGATATCGGGGAATATAATGCATATGATATGGTTTTAGACGTGTCTCATGATATTGATGGGTTTGACACTTTTGACGTTTTTCAAATAAACAGTAATACTATAGAACTTTATAACCCTAACAACGACACCTCCTATTTTCTAGAAGGTTACCAACGTAGTAATTTCGATTACGATTTTGTTTTCTATGACAATATTCATTATTTCTTACAAGAATATGAGGCTTGGGAAAAGATTTATACAAGCGAGTTTGGAGCTATAAACGAATTCGATAATGAAAATTATTTACAGTTTTTAGCAGGAGGAAACGATTCAACATTTCAAAGCTCACAAGATGAAAGTGGAACTGCAGCAAATAACCTTAGATGGGATTATACAGGGCTATATGGTATTGGTGATGTTAGTGGCGATATGTATTTAAAAACTTTAACATTAGATTATGATTTCTTCAACAATGAATACTTTGAATTGAGCGTTATAAATGACGGAAAGATAGAGTTGTTTCACCCATCATCTGAAACCGTTTATGAGTTTGAAGGCAGAGGGTATATACAATACCTGAAAAATGGAAATACGAAAGGAAAAGTAAAAACGTCGGTTGATAAGAAACGTAAGTTTAGAAAAAATAAAGTAGATAACCCAAGAGAAAATACCAGGGTTAAATAATAAAAGATATAAAGTGAGATTCGCTCAACTCAGTTGAGCTTATTTTCAAATAGTCTCACTAAAATTTTGGTTGGTTATTTTTAGTTTAGAAACCGCTTAAAGAATTATTCTTTAGGCGGTTTCTTATTTCCCTCAATATAAAAAAATACAAAATTATGTGACCTTATAATTTTTTGAGTGTCTAAAAAGCAGGAACCCTCAAAAAACGATTAAACATTATGGGATTATTCTCATTTATTAAAAATGCTGGTGCTAAGATATTCGGAATTGGCACAACAGATACAGAAGATAGAGCTAAAGCTACTGTAGAAGAACTTATATTAGAAAAAGCTGCTGCCGAAAAACTTAAAAAAATAATAGAAGACTTAAAATTAAGAATAGAAAATTTAAATATTTTTATTGATGATGACATAGCTATTGTCACAGGGTTGGCTTACGATCAGGCTACTAAAGAAAAAGTGGTTTTAGTTGTTGGAAACTCTAAAGGCATAGCACTTGTTGATGATCGAATAGAAGTAGAACACACAGAACCTGAAGCACAATTCCATACGGTGACAAGTGGTGATACTTTAGGAAAAATAGCAAAGGAGTTTTATGGCGATGCTATGAAGTATCCAGCTATTTTCGAAGCCAATAAACCAATGCTTACAGACCCTGATAAAATTTACCCAGGACAATTATTACGTATCCCTATCCTTAACTAAAATCTATTTAATAGCATTTTATTTAGGTGAAGCCAACTACTATGTAGTTGGCTTTTTTATGCTTTAAATAATTTATTATTTGTAAAAATTCATCTCATCTAAATACTCCCAAACATTTTGGGGGAGCATCGGCTGAATATTTTTACCTGCCTTTATAGAATTACGTATAAAAGTTGAAGATAATTCCATAATAGGCGCATTGATATGATGTATTTTTTTATGGTCATCAAATTGTGTTTCCACGGTATCCTTAGAAATACGAGGGTAGACATAAATATGGTGATTCTCAAGAATTATCTCATAATTTTTCCATTTATGAAAACTCTTTAAGTTGTCTTCTCCCATAATTAAAGAAAAGGCATTGTCTGGATATTTTTCTTGTAAATAAACAAGTGTATTAATAGTATAGTTAGGTTGTGGTAAGTTAAATTCTATATCGCTTGGCTTAAGCTTTGCATAGTCCTTAGTAGCTCGATAAACCATTTCTAAACGTTGATAATTGTCCAGTAAAGTTCTTTTCTTCTTAAATGGGCTATGAGGCGTTACTACAAACCAAACCTGATCTAAATCACTATTTTCTGCTAAATGATTAGCAATCACTAAATGCCCAATATGAATAGGGTTAAAAGAACCAAAATACAAGCCAACTTTCATTCTAATACTTTTAAGAGTTTAGAAAATCACTAACCAGTTTATGTGCATTTTCAAGAGCTTTATCTAAATCGTCATTGACAACAATAACATCAAATAAAGGTGCTGTTGCTAATTCTGCTGAAGCTTTTGCAACACGCATATTTATCTTGTCTTCACTTTCTGTTTTGCGTTTTTTTAGTCTAATTTTTAATTCGTCTATACTTGGTGGTTTTACAAAAACAGCTAGAGTTTGCTCTGGAAATTTTCGTTTTATGCGTAAACCTCCAGATACATCAATATCAAAAATAACATGTTTACCCAAGGCCCAAATACGTTCTACTTCTGTTTTTAAAGTACCATAAAAATTATCGCGGTATACTTCTTCCCATTCTAAAAATTCATCATTTTTAATTTTGGACTTAAACGCTTTTGCCGATAAAAAATAATAATCTTTTGCATCTATTTCTTCGCCTCGTTTCTCCCTAGAGGTTGCCGATATAGAAAATTCCAAATTCAAGTCTTCAATACCTAATAGATGTTTTACAATAGTTGTTTTTCCAGAACCAGAAGGTGCAGAAAACACGATGAGTTTACCGTTATTTATATTGTTGTTTTGAGTAATCAATAGTTAGAATTATTTTATAATTGATATTTAATCGCACTTCGGCTTTAGTTTATCTTGAGCGCAATCGAAAGGCTCAGTGTCATATGTTCGTAAAAAACAGTAATTAAAGCACGTTTAATAATTGTTCTTTAATTTTTTCTAGCTCGTCCTTCATTTGAACCACTAATTGCTGCATGGGGGCATAATTACTTTTAGAACCAATGGTATTTATTTCTCTACCCATTTCCTGACTAATAAACCCAAGTTTTTTACCGTTGGAATCTTTAGAGTTTATACATTCTGTAAAGTAATCCAAATGGTTTTTTAAACGCACTTTTTCTTCGGTAATATCAAACTTTTCAATATAATAAACCAACTCTTGCTCAAAACGATTTTCATCATATTTCTCTTTTAAATCCTCAACTCCTTTAAGCAAACGCTCACGTACGCCTTCAACACGTTCGGGATCCATAGCTATAACTTTCTCAAGTATATTCTCAATGGTAATAACCCGTTTGTTAAAATCCTGTTCAAGTACTTTTCCTTCATCTAACCTATGATTAATCAAGTCATCTACAGCTGTATTAATTTGTGCCTCGATAGCTTTCCACTCATCATCATCAATTTCTTCACGCACTGTATTTAATGCATCTGGAAAACGAACTGCCATTTTAAGAAGCTCAATAGAATCACCATCAACAACATGTTTTAACTGCTCTATATATTGTTTAACAACTGGTGTGTTTATTTGTGTAGAAGTGTCTTCTGCTGTAGCTTCAATATAAATAGAGAAATCTACTTTCCCTCGTTCAAGCTTTGAAGCAAGAAGTTTTCGAATGGATAGTTCTTTTTCTCTATAAATTGAGGGCATCCTCGCATTTAAATCTAAATTTTTACTGTTAAGAGACTTAAGCTCTATGGTTATTTTTTTTGTGGGTAATTGCAATACAGATTTTCCATAACCTGTCATTGAATATATCATAACGCTTGTATTAAGTTTTGCAAAGGTAATTAAAACCTAAGGGATAGAAAACAGATTAGTTTCTATATACTTTCTAATAATTTTAATGAACAAATAATGTACATGTAGGTATTAGCCTTTTAACTTCAATCTATTTTAATTATCTTAATAGCAAAAAGTTCTAATCCTAAAATTATTGCGTAATTGTATTCAAAAATTCTTACATTTTTAGCTATAACTGCTACTTTTTTTACATCTGAAGCTTTATATTCTCAATCCTTTGAAAGAATAGAATCTCTAGTTGGTTTGGGTAGTTTAGAACAAAATAATGGTGTTGCTGTGGCAGATTATGATGGTGATAACGACCTAGATATTTTTGTAGTTGCCAAATTAAGAGACTCAGAATTTCAATTATTTTCTAAAAGCAAGTTGTACAGAAATAATAGTAATGGAACATTTACTGATGTTACTGAAGAATCGGGACTAGTAAACCTACTATTAGAAGATGAAACCAATTTAATAGGTTCAGATTCTGACGGATTTAAAAATGGAGTATCTTGGGGTGATTATGATAATGATGGCTTTCCAGATATATTTTTCACGCACAGAACAAAAGTCCAATTATTTCATAACAACGGAGATGGTACATTTACTAATGTAACAGACGCCGCTAATATTACTGGTATAAATAATTGTAACAATACCAGTGCTACTTGGTTTGATGCTAATAATGATGGCTTTTTAGATATCTATGTATCAGATTGGATTGCTTGTGAAAACAATAACTTTTACATTAATAATGGAGACGGTACCTTTACTAATACTCTAAATAATTATTTTGAATCCGCTAGAAAGTACTCATATACAAGTATACCTTTTGATTTTAATAATGATGGTTGGATGGATTTATTCTTAACCCAAGACTTTAGTAATCATAATGATGTATTTATTAATCAAAATGGAACTGGTTTTATTGAACAATCGGAATCTTATGGACTAGATTATGTGGGTAATGATATGGGTATTGCAATAGGCGATTATAATAATGATGGCTTCTTTGATTTATTTACAACTGGAATTAATGCAAACCCTTTATTCACAAATAACGGAGACAATACATTTACAAATGATGCTGCAATAAATAATGTAGATAATGCAGGTTGGGCATGGGGAACCATCTTTGCAGATTTTGATTTAGATGGAGATGAAGATTTATTTGTTACTAATGGGTTTAAAGAAAATGTTCCTATTCAAGAACGAAACTTTTATTTTGAAAACTTGCATGCTCAAGATGAAAACACATTTAGAGATATAACAGTACCTATAGGGTTTATAGACGAAGCTACTAGTGTTACCCCAGTAGCTTTTGATTATGACAACGATGGTGATTTAGATCTATATATCACCAATAGTGATAAAGCGTCTCATTTTTATGAAAATAAATTAATTAACGTTGAAGAACAAAACTCATTAAATTGGTTTAAAGTAGCATTACGTGGTACAACCTCCAATAGAAACGCTATTGGAACAATAGTCTCTGTAACTACTAATTCGGGAACTATTCATCGTTATAACGCAGCAATAACACATTTTTCTCAAAGCTTAAAACCACTACATTTTGGACTTGCTGATGCTACAGAAATAACTCTAATAGATATAAAATGGCCATCTGGTATACAAGAATCATATAACAATTTTAGTTCAAATCAATCTATTCTTTTTATTGAAGGCAATGGATTCGAAACATATAATATTCCGGAAGTTATAAAAATTACTGGCTGTACAGATCCTAAATCTTGTAACTATAACCCCATAGCAACCATATCAGATGGTTCTTGTACTTATTTAGATGCAAGTGAGATAAGTGGTAATGCTAGCCCTAGCTTTTTAAGCACAGAAACATACACTTATTCCTCAAATAACTTAAACAGTAGTTTCTCTTGGAGTGTTGAAGGCGGAGAGGTCATTAATGGATATGACTCTAATACTATAACCGTAAAATGGGGTGTAACAGAAAAAGGTTTCTTAACCGTTGAAGAGTCTAGCAACCTCTGTAGTAGTGAAAAAATTGAACTAGAAGTTAATTTAAGCACTGATAATATTTCTGAAAATCATTCTGTCGCCAGATTATGGAACGAAGCCCTTTTAAATGCAATTAGAGGAGATTTTGCAAGACCAACTGTTCATGCCAGAAACCTGTTCCATACTAGCATAGCAATGTATGATTCTTGGTCAATTTACGATGATGAAGCAAGAACATATCTTATAGGAAACACAGTTGATGGTTTTAAAAGCACTTTCAATGGTTTTACACCAAGTGAAGACATTGATGTATCTAGATCAAAAACAATAAGCTATGCCGCATACAGGCTATTAACACATAGATTTCAAAACTCACCAAGCTCTGTAACTACATTAAGCCTATTTGATCATTTAATGGAACAACTTGGATATGACACAAGTTTTATTTCTTTAGATTATTCCGAAGGAAATGCAGCTGCCTTGGGTAATTATATTGCGCAAACAATTATTAACTTTGGTAACCAAGATGACTCTAGAGAACAATTTGAATATAATAATGCGCATTATATCCCAACAAACCTTCCATTATTCCCAGAAAACTCAGGAAATTCAACACTTACAGATCCTAACCGTTGGCAGCCATTAAGTCTTAATGAATTTATAGATCAGAGTGGCAACCTTGTTTCTAATAATACTCCAGAGTTTCTAAGCCCTGAATGGGGAGAAGTTTCATCCTTTGCGTTAAATAATGAATTTAGATCTAACTTTTCAAGAGACAACAACGACTATTTTGTTTATCATGATCCAGGTGCGCCTCCGTATTTAAATTTAAACTCTAATGATTCTCAAAGTGAAGCCTATAAATGGGGCTTTTCTATGGTGTCTGTTTGGGGGGCTCATCTCGATCCTTCAGATAATGTTTTATGGGATATCTCTCCAAAATCTATAGGTAATGCCAATATTTCAAACTTCCCAACAAACTATTCAGATTACCCCAATTTTTATAAGTATTTAGAAGGTGGTGATATTGGTGAAGGACACGCTATAAACCCTTTTACTAACGCCCCTTATGAAACTCAAATGGTTCCAAGAGGAGATTATGCTAGAGTTCTTGCAGAGTTTTGGGCAGATGGCCCAGATTCTGAAACACCTCCAGGGCATTGGTTTACACTATTAAATTATGTAAGTGATCATCCTGAATTAGAGAAAAAACTAAATGGTACAGACGAAGTTCTTCCGTCTTTAGAATGGGACGTAAAATCATATTTCTTAATGGGAGGCACCATGCATGATGCAGCCATTTCTGCTTGGAGTATAAAAGGTTGGTATGATTATATTAGACCCATATCTGCCATTCGCTATATGGCTTCTTTAGGTCAAAGTACAGATACTTCAAAAGACAACTACAATATAGCTGGTATACCTTTACAAGAAGGTTACATTGAAACCGTAGAAATGGGTGATCCTCTCGCTGGTAGGCAAGATGAGCACGTTGGAAAAATTAAATTATATACATGGAGAGGGCATGATTACATAGGCGATACCGAAACAGACTTAGCTGAAGTTGGATGGATTTTAGCAGAAAACTGGTGGCCTTACCAAAGACCTAGTTTTGTTACACCTCCTTTTGCAGGTTTTGTTTCAGGGCACTCTACATACTCAAGGGCTGCTGCAGAATTAATGACCCTCTTAACTGGTAGTGAATATTTCCCTGGAGGATATGGAGAATTTATTGCTAGAAAAAATGAATTTTTAGTGTTTGAAGAAGGCCCTAGCGTAGATGTAAAATTACAATGGGCTACCTATAGAGATGCTTCAGATCAATGTAGTTTATCAAGAATTTGGGGAGGGATACATCCTCCTGCCGATGACATACCAGGAAGGTTGATAGGAGAAAAGATAGGAATAGATGCATTTGATTTTGGTATAAAATATTTCAGCGGAAAAAGTACAAACGATCCAACGCAGGATAACCTAATTTATCCTAACCCTATAAATGATGACCTATTAATATTTGTAACAAACACTCGAAATACAGATGAGTTTCAACTTTCAGATTTAAAAGGAAGTGTTATTTCTACTAATCTAACTAAATATTTTACTGACTTTAACGGTGTTACCGAAGTACGGTTACCAAAAAATTTGGTATCTGGAATCTATATTTTAAAAATAAATGATAGAGCAAAACGTATTGTTAAGCTTTGATTAATTCACAAAAAAAACAAAAGGGTATAACATATTTTTATAGGCTTTTACTCCAAAAAAATTAACTACATGCAAATTACTCTTTCACTAACTTTAAATTTGTAGTACACATGTGTTAATTTTCTATATTTACTCATCTTAAAAAAGTTTTAGATGGTAAACCTAAAAAATGGCATAGCTTTTAAAACATGACCAAGTCTTTTCTCTTATTAATTATTGAAGGCCATCAACTTATCACTGATAGTTATAAAAAGGCTCTTACACTCCTGTAAAAGCTTTTGTCTCTTTTTTATCTTTTTATTAGTACGCCACTAAACGCAGTTTATCGGGAGCTTAAATAAACTGTTACAATGTATTCTATTCATTTATTTTTTTGATCATATTCAATGTAAACTCCATTTCTAAATCTTTGCCCGTTAGTTTGTCTACTATGGATGGTTTTACACAATAATCAGGGATGACCCCATGATTGGTTCTTTTATGTTTAACATTCAATTTAAATAACTCCATTGGAATTCGTATTCTAATTTTAGAGTTCGGGAGTGTAAGTATTACAGTAGTACCGCTTACATTTTGGTTTGTATTACCTCCTACCTCTTCACCAATAAATATCGCCCGATCTGCATTTTTAAGAAACGACGTGAATTCGCCTGTTGCAGAAAAAGAGAGACCGTTGGTTAAAACATATACTTTTTCTCTATAAACCGACTTTGAAGGTCTAACTTCTTTCATTCCTGGTATACCTTTAATCCTATAAACATCCCCGTTTTTTTTTAGTCTAAATAGCGGGCGCAAAAAATTCATTACAAATTTACTTTCATCATATAGCTCTATATCTGGTACCTTATTGGTAACCGTATACATATCTTGATAGAATGTAAACGGTTTATCTAACAAATGTGAAAGCAATTCTATAGTGGGCATTTCATCACCACCTCCATTGTATCTAAGATCAATAATAAGATGCTTAATGTTTGCCTCTTCAATTTTCTTAAATGCCTTATTGAAAAACTTTTTAAAGTTCTGATTAACTCTTCGTGCATAATAAATGGAAAACGTTTTAATTTCCATTATGGCAATATCATTATCTATTTTTAGCTTTAAAACGGGTTCGTTTGTTTCTCCCCACCATTTGCCATTATCTTGATATCTATTTAATTTATTTACATGAATTTCTTTTAATGTTAGCCCTTTAACAGCAATATCTATGAGTTCACCATTGGGAGCAATAAACGCCACTTGGTACGTAGGAGATACTCCTTTTAATTTGCAATATAGTTTAGTGAATTGCAATGTGGCAACCATTTCTGGAAACGTATTGTTGTCTCCATCTCTAGAGGATTTCTTTGTCAATTCTTTAAAGACAGCTGATGCATCTTCTCCATTAATGGATTTAATGACACTTCCTTCTTTTATGAAGTTATTTCTAGAATTATTTTTGAGCACATAGAGGGAGTCATTTTTAAAATAGACATCAAACGGAAATAAAGTAAAAGAACTGTTTGTGGCTTTTTCATAGGCTGAATGAGGCATGATATTAGTGTGCCCATTTTTTATATACTGTAAAAGAGAAATTGCTTTTCTGTAAAACTCAACGGATGAAATAGGCTGATTTATTGATGCTTCAATTTGATTAAAAACCTCATCCATTTTTGCCTTGCTTGTATACGTATACAACCCAGCTTGAACTGTTTCTAAATGACGTTTCAAAATTTGAAGGTCTTCCTTTAATTCATTTACTGTATGCGTTTTAAAGAGGTCGCTATCGGCTTGTTGGATTTGAGAAAACGAATTTTCAGCTAATACCAGCAATAAGCAAAAGATGCTCAGTATCTTTTTCATAATTTATAAAAATAAATGGTTAATATGGGGGACTGCAGTACACGAAATCAATAAATCCCTCTATAAAAATCTAAAACTTTAACACGCAATAAATATTCGTATTTCGCCCTACTTAAATTAAGTCTGGCATCATCCATATTGTTTTTGCTAACAATATAGTTTACTATATTAGACACTCCATTGTTAAATCTTACTTCGTTAATACGGTAAGATTCTTCAAATACGGCTAATTGGTCTAACAAAACATGATATTTGTTAAAAGCGGCTTCCATATTGTTATGTGCCTGTTCGATGGATTGTTTAAAAAGTAATTTTGTGTTTTGAAGTTCTAATTCGGTTTGCTCCAATTGAATTTTTTGGAGTTTTACATTGTTTCTAGCTCGGAACCCATTAAATAATGGCATCTGAACAGATACCCCTATAACCGTATTTAAGTTATTGTCGAACTGATCCATATAGTCTATTTTTTCACCTTCAAATTCTGCTTTATTTTGAAGCACTGGATAATCTTGATTATTAATAGTAACAAAATCACCCGTTTCTATAATACTAGAGCCCGTTTCTGTAAACGTCTCTGCTAAACTCGAATAATTCGTATTTAACTGTCCGAAAATTGACACCTCAGGCAAATAGTTTGCTCTAGCTACTTTTATACCCTTATTAGCTGCATCAATTCTTAACTGCCTTGACTTGAAAGTTGCTAAATTTTGTAGCGCATCATGATAGACATCGCTTGCAGAAAGCTGATATTTTTCAGAATTGATTAAGCCAGATATATTATCGAATTGCTTTTCCGATTGATCTTCTAAGTTTAATAATCTGGTAAAATCCAATACGGCCGATTTAAAATTATTTTCGGCATCAATAATAGCTATCTGGTCTAGAGCATACTGCCCTTTCATATCTGTATAGTTGGCAGGATTCCCAACACCCTCATTGTAATTTGTTTCCAATCGCTTCAATTGAGCTTCTGTGGTTTTCAATCTAGCTTTTGAAAGTGCTACCCTATCTCTGCTATTTAATATTTGGATATATCCAATCGTTACATCTAAAATTAAATTTTGTTTAGCTTCTTCCTCTTCCATTTCAGCAGCCTTCATATTAAACTTACTTTGTTTAATACTATTTAAAACTCTAAAACCATTAAAAACCGTGAATCGCAAGTTCATCCCAAAGTTAGAAAACGTTAGCTCTCTATTAATATAACTATTGGTAAAAGGGTCTATACTACGCCCATCATTAACACCCAAATTATAATTTGCGTTTAGATTGGGTAACAATTCATTTACAGATCGTTTATAGTCTATTTTTGATGACCGCTTTCTTAATTCGGCACTTTTTAAATCTAAATTATTCTCAATAGCTATAGAGATGCATGCTTCTAGGGTAAAACTTGATGGTATATTATCTTGACTAAACCCTAAACTTGAACACAGTCCCCAAACACTTAATATTATTATTCTTTTAATCATAACTATGTTTCAAAATCAATTATTGACTATCAAACCATCTTTTAGGTGGATAGTTCGCGAACCATAGGCCGCATTTTTTTCTGAATGTGTCACTTGAATGATGGTAACGCCTTCATCATTTAG
The DNA here is from genome assembly GCA_947501845.1 of uncultured Flavobacteriaceae bacterium. Taxonomy (GTDB): domain Bacteria; phylum Bacteroidota; class Bacteroidia; order Flavobacteriales; family Flavobacteriaceae; genus Flavivirga. The sequence continues at coordinate 71,452 of CANMXP010000010.1, forward strand.
TTTTTTAAACAGTTGCATAATTTCTTCGCCTTGAGCTGAATTCAGATTACCGGTTGGTTCGTCAGCCAATATAAGCTTTGGACTAGAAACCAAGGCCCTTGCTATACCTACCAGTTGTTGTTGTCCTCCGCTTAACTGTGACGGGAATAAATCTTTCTTGCCTACAATATTAAACCGGTCTAACATATCGGCTACCATAGCTTTTCTTTCTGAGGAACTATGCTTTTTATATAATAAAGGAGTTTCTATATTTTCATAAACTGTTAGTTCATCAATTAAATGATAGGCTTGAAACACAAACCCGATATACTCTTTATATAATCTTGCTCTGTGCTTTTCTTTTAAATCATGAACAGATTCATCTAGAAAAGTATATTCTCCTTCATTGAAACCATCTAACATCCCAATTACATTAAGCAATGTGGTCTTGCCCGAACCTGAAGGCCCCATAATAGAAATAAACTCGCCTTCATTAACAGTGAAATCGATATCGTTTAATAAGAAAACCCTATTCCCTCCAGAGTTTACCCATTTAAATATATTTTTAAGTTGTAGTATCATTTTGTTTGTGTTTTAATATAATTTATAGTTTTAACGCTTCGTTTTCATAACTTCATTAACCAAAACTTCTACATAAAATAAATCTTCTTTGTCAAGAGTCGATAAATTAGTAATGATGTTAAGCAGCATATCGTATTCTACCTTTGTATCTTTTATTATTTTAAGTACTTCTTCGTTATTATTCATTTTTTTAATTGTTTAATGCTATGCTGTACCTCTAGTTATTTATTCCGTTCTTAAACTTTTTATAGGATTTGTAACGGCTGCTTTTATAGCTTGGAAGCTTACAGTTAACAATGTAATTCCTATAGCTCCTATCCCAGCTATTAAAAAAATCCACCAAGACACTTCGGTTTGATACGTATAATTATTTAGCCATTTTGTAACCCCATAATATGCTAAAGGTGTAGCCACAATAATTGCAAGTACTGCCAACTTCACAAAATCTTTGGATAATAATTTCCATAAGTTAAATACTGAAGCGCCTACCACTTTACGAATACCTATTTCTTTGGTGCGTTGTTCAGCAATAAAAGATGCTAAGCCAAAAAGACCAAGACAACTAATAAAAATGGCAAAAATCGCAAATATGGTTGACAACTTTCTAATACGCTCTACAGCTTCAAATTTTTCAGCAAACGTATTATCAACAAATTGGTAATCAAAAGGTACATTAGGAACATGTTTAGATAATATCGTTTCTACAGCAGACAAAGATGATGTAATACTTCTTTCTGGATTTAATTTTAACTCTATCCAATTAGTATTAGGATAATTAATCATGTAAACGGTTTGCAATACAGGTTCAAAGGGAGATACAGCCAAAATATCTTTAACCACTCCAATGACTTGATGTTCTTCATTATTCCATCTTATGGTTTTTCCAACAGGATCTTTTAACCCCATATATTTCACAGCAGTTTCATTAAGTATAAATGCTGTAGAATCTGTAGCAAAGGTTCTAGAAAAGTCACGGCCTTCAATCAAATTCCAACCTACTGTTTTACCATAGTCATGTGATGTACAAACTGTAGCTATGTTTGTTATAAAATCTGGAGATTTTCCTTTCCATTCAAACCCACTATTAGTACTCCAAACATCGGTTAAAGGGCTTGACGATTCGGCCATTTCCACAACTGCCCCGCTATTTATAAGCTCATTACGAATAACATTATACTTATTATCAAAATTATTAGTAGTTTTTTCAATCATTATTAAACTATTCATGTTATAACCTATAGGTCTATTTTTTGAATAGTCTACTTGTTTTTCTACAACAATAGTTCCTATAACCAATATAACAGACACCGTAAACTGAACTACTACTAATGCTTTACGAAACGATGTTGTTGATTTACCTGTTTTAAAGGTTCCTTTTAGCACTTTAACAGGACGAAATGAAGATAAGTATAACGCTGGATAACTCCCTGCCAGAATACTGGTAAATAAAACAAAAGCGATACTCACAACCCAAAATGTAACACTTTTAAAAGGGAACACTATTTGTTTATCTGCCAGTTGATTAAACCAGGGTATCACTATAAACACCATAATAATAGCTACTGTAAACGCTACTAATACTACTAAAAACGATTCACTTAAGAATTGATTAATTAACTGATATTTTGATGACCCCACCGTTTTTCTAATACCAACTTCTTTAGCCCTTTTTTCTGATTGAGCTGTACTTAAATTCATGAAATTGATACAAGCTAAAAGCAATACAAATAGACCTATAGTTCCAAATAGCCAAACATACTGAATAAAACCTCCTGCATTAACTCCATTTTTCCAGTTTGAACGCAAATGCCAGTTTTTCATAGGGTGTAACACCAATTCTGGTTGACTCTTTCTACCATATTCAGATACGTTATTATATATTACATCTTTAATCCTTCCATTTACTGAAGCCATCGTTGAACCATCGGCAATCTGCACGTATAATTGATAAGAATTATTACCCCAAAGGTTGTTATCTTTCGCTGCTTTTACCCAAGGATATAACATTGAATATAACTCCCAAGGCACTATAAAATCGAGGCCTTTTAATGTGGCGTTATCTGCTATATCTCTATATACCCCTGTAATTAACACATTAAGCTCATTGTTAACTTTCATGGTTTTCCCTAAGGGGTTTTCGGTTCCAAAAAAGGCTTTAGAAACGGTTTCAGATAACACAATAGAATTTGGATTATTCAACCCATCCCAGTTGCCATAAATCATATCTAAAGAGAACATGCTTAGTGCACCAGATTCCATGAAACTACTTCGTAATGACAAATTTTTATCTTTAAAAGAGAGGATATTATCACCATGAAATGAACTCATCACAACATGTTTGAAATCTTCACCATATTTTTCTCTTAATTCATCCCCCAAAGGATATGGCATAGCATAACGAATTGCTTTTTTACCATTGCGTGTTCTCCACATCATGACCTGGGATATATTGTCATAATTATCATGATTTTTATTAAATGTTAATTCGTCATGAACCCAAAGACCTATTAGTAAAACTATGGCCATACCTAGAGATAATCCTCCTACATTTATCAATGTATACCCTTTATTCTTAAAAAGGTTTCTTAACGCTATTTTGAAATAATTTTTAATCATAATATTTTCAGATTACGTTATTCCTCTCGAATAATAACAGCTGGATTTAACTTTAAAACTTTTAACACATAATACATGATATTACATACTGCCACTATTAGTATTAACAAAACAGCACTAACAAAAACTAAGCTTTGAATTTCTATTCTGTATGCAAAATTGTTAAGCCAGTTCATTAAAAAATACCAGGTTAACGGAATAGCAATAGTTGCCGCAATAATTATAAGCATTATGTAGCCTTTAGACATTAACATAAAAACTGCTTTATTATCTGCCCCTAATACACGTCGAACAGCAATAGCTTTTAAATTCTCTACTGTTGTTAAAGAGACCATAGCAAGAAGCCCCAGATTAGCTATTAAAATGGCTAATATGGTCAACGCATTAAAGATGTTCCCAAATTGCTTGTATTGGTTATATTGTTCATTAAAAAAACTATCGGAAAAATGTGCTAAAAAAGGATCTTCTGGATACATAGCATGCCACTTAGATTCTATGAAATCCATTTGAGTTTTTAAGTTTTGAGGACTTAATTTCACCAAATAATGTCCAAATGCAAAAGGATGTCTATTGGCATAAAACGTAGGTACTATTGGATCTGATAGAGATTTTATATGAAAGTCTGCTACAACAGCTCTTATTTTCCATAGGTGATTTTCTAAAAAAACTTCTTGTCCTATAGCATCTTCGGGGTGTTCAAATCCTAATAATTTAAGCGTTTTTTCGTTAATAATCGTTTCTGTTTTTTGTTGTGTAGGATCTATTTTAAAATTTTCTCCAGCCAAAATTTTCGCTTCGTATAATGGAAAAAAGTTTTCATCTATAAGACGTTCTTCGACTTGGGTTTGTATAGCTTCTCCTCTGTTTTTAAGTTTTACGCTATGTCGCAAAAGCTCTGCTTCTTCTCCTGGTATGCTGTAACATGATGCCACTTCTTTTAATGCTGGATTCTGTATAAGTTGCTGCCTAAACACATTATACTTATCATTTTTAACAGCTATTTCATCGTAAGAGCGCCACCCTCCAGCATTTAAACTCGTCGGGGCCTGTAAAACAAGTACTTGATTGGTATTTATACCCAAATCGTAATTTTGCATAAAGTCTACTTGTTGGTAGACTACATAAGCCGCTATGGTAAGAAATATAGATGCGCAAAACTGTACTACTAAGAGACCTTGCTTAACATAAGCATGACTTGTTCTTCCTTTTACAATTTTTCCCTTTATAGCTGTATTTACATCTACAGAAGTTAATACAAAAGCAGGATAAAAGCTAACCACTAATACACATATACTAAAAATTAGAATCCCTAAAAACCAGAACAAAGGGTTAGTAAACACCTTAAAACTTAGAGAGATATTAAAATAGCTTTCTATAAATGAAGAACTAATCAACACAATAAGCGTAGCAATTATTAATGCAGTCACATTTAGTAAAAAGGCTTCAATAAAATATTGAATTCTTAATTGTAAGGCTGATGCTCCTAACGTTTTTCTAACACCTGTATCTTTTGACCTTCGTAGAGAAAGCGTAGTACTTAAATTAATGAAATTGATAAAAACAATGATTAAAATAGCAATACCAACCCCTATAATGATGTAAACTTGACTAAGGTTCCCATTAGCTTCTAGCTCATCATTATAATTAGACGTTAAGTGAATATCTTCAATAGGCTGCAAGCCAAATTCTATCTTTTTGCCTTCACTTTTTTCTGGATTTACATGTAATAAACTTAAATTATTTAATGCCTTTTGAATGTTATCTTTTGAACCTTGATTGGATACTGAAATGTAATTCTGGCCGAAATTCCAATGCCAATTCCCTTCTTTCTGTATCCACCCATAATGAACCCAAGTGTCCAGCGTAGCTAAATATTCGTATTTAAAATGGGTATTTAATGGTGGATCTTTCACAACGCCTGTTACCTGAAAAGGCATGCCTTCATTTACCTTTACCTCTTTTCCTATTGGGTCTTCATTACCAAAAAGGGCATAGGCTCTAGATGCTGTAAGTACCATTTTTAAAGGCGCATCTAAGGCTGTATCTGGATTTCCTGAAATAAGTAACCCTTTGAATACTTTAAGAAAATCTTTATCTACCCAATATACTTTTTGTTTCGCATATTTTTTATCATCAGTTCTAACCAGACAAGGTTCAAAATAAGTTCGTGTAGCATGCTCTATATTGGGTATTTCTACAGGAGCAATTTGTTCTAATATGGATGGTCCCTTAGTACCTTCAAATACCTTTTTATCATGCACATATCTAGTCGTGGTAACTCTATATACATTTGCCTTATTATCAATATGATCTTCGTAAGAAAACTCAAAGGTTACATACCCCAAAATAAGAATACACACTGCAAAACCTAGAGCTAAACCCCCAATATTAATAGCTGTAAAAAACTTTTCACGACTAAATACTCTTAATGCAAACTTTAAATTATTCTTAAACATTTTTATTTCTTAAAATTCGGATAAACAAATTTCAAACCATCATAAACCGTTTTTAATAAAATGGTAATGTGTGTTTCATTTTCATAAGCTATGCTTTTCCAATAGAGATTATTAGGTGAATTCTCTTTTAAAATATCACCTACAGCTTCAATTCCCATGCCTCTATATGGCATACCTTCACGACCACTTATAAACAGTTTTGCATCTAAATTTGCCAGATTAGGCAATGTTTCTTTTGCCAGTTTGGTTACATATCTTTCATCCCACCATAATGATGGGTCTGCTGCTATATAAGCGCTAAATAGATTAGGAGCTTTTAACATGCTATAAATAGCAAATGTGCCACCGTGAGAGTGTCCAAAAAGTGTATTGTATTTTGATGTGGCATACGTTTTATTGATATGCGGCATTAACTCCTCTTTAATAAATTTGATGTAATTATCGGCGCCTCCTGATAGGGGTGAACGCTTATCATGAGTAGGTAGTAAGTCTCTGTCGCGCATCACTACACCATCTATAAACTTATTATCTATTCCAACAATAATACATCTTGGTATTGCTTGCCAATCTGATGCAATCTTATGTGTTGGAGACACTACATTTACCACCGTTTCACCATCTAAAACATAAATAACATCATGCCTTTTATCCGAATTCAAATCATAGCTATAGTCTGCTGGTAAAACAACACGGTAATTTCTATATTCATTCAATGTTTTGGAAAAAAGGGAATCTTGAATTACAGCGTTATTTTGTTGTGCTATTATGGTATTAGATACGCATAAAAATGTTATGGTTATAAAAAATAAAAGTTTTTTGCGGTTTTTCATGTTTGTTGTTGTTTTTAGATACATTTCTTGATTGATTAGTTTTAAATTTTTATTCTGAACGTAAAATCTTTGCTGGATTTATTAATGCAGATTTTACTGCATGATAACTTATAGTAACCAAAGCTATGGTCATGACTATAATACCTGCAACGGCAAAAACAGACCAAGACATATCTATTCTATATTCATAGTCTAGCAACCACGTTCGCATTAAATAGTAAGCTATTGGAATTGCAACAAATAGTGCAATTATAATTAGTGCTAAAAAGTTTTTTGTAAGTAATTTAAAAATAGTCTGTACAGAAGCTCCAAGTACTTTACGGATACTCATTTCTTTGTTACGCTGTTCTACCATGTAAGCTGAAAGCGCTAGTAAACCTAAACAAGCCACCAATATGGCTAAAATGGCAAATGCTGTAAATATGGATTTTATTCTGTTTACGTTATCATACATTTTAGAAAAAGACGCATCCATAAATTCGTATCGAAATGCCATATTAGGAACAAATGCCTTCCATTTTGCTTCCATTGATGATAATACTGCTGAGACATTTGATGTATTTATTTTTACGGAAGTTATGGAGGGGCTTATTCCGCTAAAAAAACAAAGTGGTCTCACCGATGTTTTCATCGTATCAAAATTAAAATCTTCCACCACACCTATAACTTCGTAAAGCTCGCCATATCTAGAGATTCGTTTACCAATGGGTTCTATTAGATTTAATTCTTTTGCCATGGCTTGATTTATTATCACCGCTTGCTCATCAGAAGCTCTACTTGCAATAAAATTGCGCCCATCAACTAAGCTCATTCCCATTGTTTCAATATAGTCTTCATCTATTACCCAGGCCTGCCCAGGTATATTTTCGTCAATACCATCTTTACCTTCGTTTACAAAACTATTTCCATTTCTTTTGGTGCCTTCAATTGGTAAATAATCGCTAATAGAAACACTGCTAATACCTGGTAATTTTCCAAGTTCTTCTTTAAAGGTTTCAACACGTTCATTTAAAATATTAGTACTGTAAATTTGAACAACTTGATCTTTTTCAAACCCTACCTTAGAATTCAAAATAAAATTCATTTGTTGGTTTACAATTAATGTTCCTACAATTAAAATGATTGAAATTGTAAATTGGAAAACTACTAGGCTACTTCTCAATCCAGATGATTTGCTCCCTGAACTTAATTTACCTTTAAGCACATTAATAGGGTTAAAGTTTGAGAGGTAAAACGACGGATATAAACCTGCTAGAATACCTACAAAAATTGATGCCATTAAAATAGTTGGAATAAACCCAAAACTAGACCAAGGCATTATTAAATCAATACCAGACATGCTCCTAAAAAGAGGCATTAATAAAGCAGATAAGGCTATTCCAACAATAAAAGCAATAAGTGAAATAAGAATGGATTCTGCCAAAAACTGACCAATAAGTTGTGAACGTGTAGAGCCTACCACTTTTCTAAGACCTACTTCCTTTGCACGATTAGCGGATTTTGCTGTTGACAAATTAACAAAATTGATGCTTGCAATAATTAGAATAAACAAGGCTACAATACCAAAAATCCATATGATTTTAATATCATTTCTGGAACTAGATTCAAAATCTATATGCGCAGAATGCAAATTAATGTCTGTAAGAGGTTGTAAGTACATTTTAATCCGCTCATGCATTTGTTCCCAACCTGCAAACCCTGCAGACTGGAAAGCTGGTTTTATATACTTTTCTATTAAAGTAGTGCCCATCTTTTTTTCAAAAGCGGCAACATTAGTACCCGATTTTAAAACTATATAAGTGAAATAGTTATTTTGAATCCATCTTGTTTGTTCGCCCTCACCAAACTCTACATCTTTTAATGTGATTAAAAAATCATAGCCTAAATGAGAATTACTAGCAAAATCTTCCATCACTCCAGTAATTTCAAATGGATCTTCATTATTACCATTTAGGTACATAATACGCCCTACAGGATTTTCACTCTTAAAATATTTTGTGGCAATACGTTGTGAAATCACCATTGTTTTTGGTTTAGTGAGTGCTGTTGTTACATCCCCATAAACCATATTAACACCCATAATATCAATCATGGATTGATCAGCATACGTAAAGCCTTCTTCATGGTGTTGCATATCTTCTCCATCAAAACGTATCTCATTGCTACCAGCTCTATAAAAAAGCTGATTAGCCATTAATCTACCTGAATTTTCCACTTCTTCAAAGTCTTTTAAAACAGTGCTAGCTGTATTTGCTGAAAAGTGAATACCATTGTTAACACGACTATCCTCAATATATTGACCTGTCATTCTATATACATTCTCAGAATTTGGAACACCTCTGTCATAGCTGCTCTCATGAAGTATATAAATGGTTATTAAAATACAAGCAGCTACTCCTATGCTCAATCCAAAAATGTTGATAAACGAGAAGCTTTTATTCTTTAAAAGATTTCGCCATGCGATTTTAAAATAGTTACGTATCATGATTGTTCGTTTTTTGATGATATTATTCTGTTCGTAAGCTCTTAATCGGATTAGCTACGGCTGCTTTAATCGTTTGATAACTAATGGTAACAAGTGTTATTAGCATGATAAACATAATGGCTATTGCAAAATGCCACCATTTAATGTCTGTTCTATATGCATATCCTTGTAACCATTGCTCTGTGATATACCAAGCAATTGGTGTAGCAATAGCACCAGCAATTAAAATGAGCTTAATAAAGTCTAGCGAAAACAAAGCAAGAATGTTTTTTACGCTACTACCTAATACTTTCCTAACACCTATTTCTTTAATACGTTGATTTACAAAAAATAGAATCAACCCATATATCCCTAGGCATCCAATAAAAATGGCCAAACCTGAAAATACTTTTGACAAGTTTAAATAACGTTGTTCTCTCTCATATTGTGCTGCAACACGTTCATCTAAAAAACGATATTCAAATATGTTACCTTTAAAAGTCTCCGACCATTTTTGCTCAATTTGAGTCAAAGTATTTTTTATATTGTTACTATTAATTTTCAAACCAATTTCACTATAAGCATTTGTACTTGGAGCTATAAAAGCTGGACTAATACCATTTGTGAAGTTACTGTCATGGAAATTTTTTACGACACCTACAATTGTTCCTTTTATGCGGTCGCCATTGGCTGAAACTTGCTTCCCGATCATTTCTTCTGCAGATGCTAATCCTAATTTCTCACCTAACTTCTCGTTGACTAGTATTTCATCTAATGAATCGCGTTTAACAAAATTTCTACCAGCAATTAACTCAATACCAAATGTATTGATATAATCTTCGTCTCCCATTTTGGCAGTGACACCAAACTCCTCGTCTTCAGGTTGTTTGTGGTATCTAATATTCGTTTCCCAAACACTTTCTGATGCTCCAGGACTACTTAAACAACCTGAAGCATGTGCTACACCTGGTATTTGTTGCAATCGGCCTTTTAAGTTGTAAAATTCACCTTCCTGTACATCGCCAGGAATTGTAAGCATTACAATAGATTCTTTGTCGAAACCTAATTCAGTATTAATAGCAAAATCTATTTGTTTAGAAATGATAATTGTTGAAGCAATGAGTATTATTGAAACCGCAAATTGAACCACCACAAGTACTTTTCGTGTATTTGCACTCCCTTTTGCGTTATGACTAAGTTTCCCTTTTAAAGCCAAAACAGGAACTATTCTACTCATCAAAATACCCGGATAACTACCTGATAAAAATGACACTACGAACAGTATAAGTGTTATAAAGCCAAAAAACTCAACCGACCATAAATCTTCAAATATTAATTGAATTTCGAAAAGACTGTTGAAAGCAGGTAAAAACAAATACGCAAGTAAAAATCCAATTATTAAGGCAAGAAAACTTATAATAAAGGTTTCTGATAAAAACTGCCAAAAAAGCTGCTGTTTAAAGCTGCCTAATACCTTTCTAATACCAATTTCTTTAGAACGGTAAAAAGCTTGGGCTGTTGAAATGTTAATGAAATTAATACTAGCTATAACTACCAAAAACAAGCCTATAATACCAAATATCCATAACAAAACAGGATCTAAACCTCCGTAATTTGGATTAAAATGCACATCGGAAAGAGGCTGTAGCTTATAAACATGCTTATTTTTACTATAAGCTCGGTGTTTTTTAGGTAATTCTAATAGAGCAGTTTCAATTTCTGCTATATTTTGATCAGGGTGTAACAATGCATAACATTGCAAATCCGATGAAATACCACTCCAGTTTTCGCCTGCTGTAAATGCAAAAAAGTGAGCTAAATTTTGAAATGAAATAAAGAGGTCGGATTTTAAAAAAGAGGTTTTAGGAATATTTTTTAATACCCCCGTAATCTCAATAGTCTTACCCTTTTCTAAAACAAATACTTCACCTACAACATCTGCCCTACCAAACATTTTAATAGCCAAATCCTCTGTAACTACAGCTGTATTAGGTGCAGAAAGAGAGATATTATTCGTTCCATTAACAAGGGGAAAGTTAAAAATCTTGAAAAAATCTTCCTCAACAAACAGAACATCCTGTTTAAGTTTCTTTTCGTTTCCCTTAGCCTTAAAATCAATTATAGCTCCCTCTTTAATTACAGTTTTTGCCACTTTTTCTGCATAACCATAGTTTTCTTTAAAAACCTTAGAAAAAGCAGGTGGTACACTGGGCGTATGTTCTATATTGCCTCCTCTGTGTCCTTCCGTGTTTATCCTGTAAATACGATCAGTATTGTTATGAAAATCATCAAAAGACAAGTTATAATTTAAAAATAAATAAATTAGAATACTGCTCCCAAAACCTATAGCTAAGCCCAGTACATTTATTGCCGTAAACACTTTTCTTTTAATAATATTTCGCCATGCGATTTTAAAATAGTTGCGTATCATGATTTTCTGTTTGGAAATAATTTATTCGGTTCTTAAACTTTTAATAGGATTAACTATAGCTGCTTTTATACTTTGAAAGCTTATGGTTAAAATTGAAACTAATAATGCTAAAACTACAGCCAAAACAAACACTCCCCATCCTATAGTTATGCTATACTCAAAGTCTTCTAACCACTTATTCATAGCGTACCAAGCCAATGGCAATGCTATTAAAATAGAGATCACAACTAGTTTTAAAAAGTCTATAGAAAGTTTATAAGTTATTTGTCCCACACTGGCTCCTAGCACTTTACGAACACCTATTTCTTTAGCTCGTTTTTCAGCACTAAAAGCAGCTAATCCAAATAATCCGAGGCAAGCAATAAAAATAGATAGAATAGTAAAAGCTATAAAAATACGTCCTAAACGTTGTTCTGCATTGTAGGTATTATTAAAAGAATCTTCCATAAAATAATGATTGAATAATTGCCCAGATGCCATAGTTTTCCATATACTTTCAATATTAGATACAGTGGTGACATAATCACTTCCACTAATTTTCACTACTAAATCGTTGGCATAACCACCAATATGCATACTCAATGCCGCTATATCATTTCGTAATGTCTCAAAATGAAAGTCTTTAACAACACCAATTACGGTATAGAACCTTGGGTTTTCTTCTCCTAAATCATGGGTAATTCTTTTGTTTATTGCCTCTTCTGGTGTAACACCTAGAATTTTTACAGCAGACTCATTTAATATAATACTAAGTGAGTCTCTACCAAAAGTTTTATTAAAATCTCTACCAGCAACTAACTCTAAATCAAGAGTTGAAATATAGTCTATATCAACATCCCAGCTTTGCATTTGCAAAGCATTTTCCTGATTTACTAAACCTTCTTCATAAAAAGAATGATCTCTTCTATAAGACGGAATAGGCAAATAACTACTTAAAGTTGCCTGTTTTACACTAGCTAATTGTTTTATTTGTTGCTTAAATGCCTGTTGTTGGTTACCCAAAGTCCCAACATCTTGAATTACTAAAACCTGGTCTTTAGAATAACCCACATCTTTATTTTGAATGTATTGTAATTGTTGAAAAACTACCAGTGTACTAATAATTAAAAACACTGAAATAGCGAATTGAAACACTACTAATGAACTTCTAATACCACCTGCTTTACGGCTATCATTAGCGCCTCCTTTAAGCACCTTAACAGGAATAAAGCGTGACATGAAAAACGCAGGGTATATTCCCGATAAAAGACCAAGCACCAATGTGCATATAACTAAAACCAACCAAAATAATGGCTTCCCATAAGGGATTTCCATGGTCTTATCTGCAAGTGCATTAAAAAAAGGAAGTGCCAAAGCTGCAACTACGATAGCCACCAATAATGCTATAAATGTTATTAAACCCGATTCTGCTAAAAACTGACTTACTAAAGCAGATTTACCAGATCCCAATGTTTTTCTAATACCTACTTCTTTTGCACGTTTAAGAGAATGTGCTGTAGACAAATTCATAAAGTTGACACTTGCCAGTATGATAAGAAATAGGCCTATAAACGATAAAATATAAATATTTTGAATACTTCCGTTAGCACTCATTTCTGGAAACCTGTTAGAGTGCAAATGAATATCCTGTAGATTAATCGTACTGAAATTATAATAATTACCTGATGCTAAAAACTGCTCTTCTGTGATACCAGGCATATAGGGTTGCGCAAAAGGGATAAAATATTTTCTAAAAAAGCCATCCAAGGCAGTTTGAACATCTTGAATGTTAGCAGTAGGTAAAAGTTTTATAAAGGTTGGAAAATTGTTACTTCCCCAATTGTTCTCTTGTTCTTCTTGGTTACCTGCCATAGCTAAAAATACACTATGATTTCGTAAAAGTGAGTTTTTTGGTAAATCTTCTATAACCCCTGTTACAACATAAGTATCACCATTATTTAAAATAAGGCTTTTCCCAACAGCTTCTTCTATGTTAAAATGTTTTTCTGCAGCTGTTTTAGTTAAAACTAAAGTATTGGGCTCATTCAAAGCAGATGCACGATCACCAAATAATACATCAACCCCAAACATTTCAAAAAAACTTGGATCAACATAACTCACCTGTAGTTCCTTTACATTGATGTCGGTTTCCCCTTTCTTTATTAGCATATTACCGCTGTTACGAAAACGTGTAATTAACTCAATTTGAGGCACGTCGTTTTCCAATACTTCAGCCACTGGACTGGAAACCTCAGCAAAATTGCTTACATCTCCGCCAAACTTAATATCCAAATTAATGCGGTGAATGCGGTCGGCATCAGGAAACATATTATCATAGTTCAATTCATCATAGATATATAATGCAATTAATAGACTACCTGCCATTCCAATAGTTAACCCAAAGATGTTTAGGAAGGTAAAAAACGGCTGTTTTTTAAGGTTTCGCCATGCGATTTTAAAATAATTAAATATCATAGGATTAAATTTATTCTGTTCTTAAGCTTTTTATAGGGTTTGCAATAGCTGCTTTAATAGTCTGAAAACTAACTGTAAGCACTGTGATAAAAATTGCTCCAACACAAGTTAAAATCGATATCCACCAAGAAATAGTAGTACGATAATCAAACTTATCAAGCCAGTCATCCATGATATAATAAGCTACTGGTACCGCAATGACACATGAAATAACAACTAACACAAAGAAATCTTTTGATAACATTTGCCATAGTCTTAAAATTGTAGCTCCTAGCACTTTACGAACGCCAATTTCTTTTGTACGTTGCTCTGCAACATATGAGGCAAGACCAAATAAACCAAGACAAGAAATAAAAACAGCAAGAATAGCGAATAATGTAGCTAGTTTTCCAATTCTCTTTTCATTTCCAAATTTTTCAGTAAAAGCCTCATCCACAAAATCAAATTTGAACGGCCGTGACGGATTATAACTTCGAAATACGGATTCTATTTTAGCTAATGATTCCTTCACACTCACATCAGGGTTTAGCTTAAGAATGAAAACATTTTGTTGTTCTTCAGATAAATGAAATAATGAGGGGCTTACTGGTTTATATGGAGATTGAATGAGCATATCTTCCACAACACCTATTATGGTTCTTTGACTATTTCCCCAACGCAATGTTTTGCCAACAGGGTCTTTTAAATTCATAAACTTAACAGCAGACTCATTAATAACAAAAGCTAAGGAATCAGAACCAAAATCTCTTGAAAAATCACGTCCTTCTTTAATCTTCCAGCCAATAGTTTTACCATAATCATAATTCACTGTATTGTTCGGAAAATCGACAGCTAAATTAGGGTCTTTTCCTTCCCATTCAATTCCTCCGTTAGTATTCCAAACCTCGGTCGTGGGACTAAATGATTCTGTTATATTCAATATAGCTCTATCATTCACTAGTTTGGATTTGATAACCCCAATATTATTATGCGTTTCTCGAGTAGTTGAAACACTTATTAATCCATTTTTTTCATAGCCCAAAGGCCTGTTTTGAGCATGTTGTATTTGTTGATACACCACAACAGTACCAATAATAAGGGTAATAGAAATAGCAAACTGTGATACGACCAATATTTGTCTAGGAAGTGACGCATGTTTCCCAGATTGAAGAACCCCTTTGAGCACTTTCACGGGCTTAAACGCGGATAAATATAGCGCAGGATAAACTCCAGCAATAAATCCTGTAAACAGACTAAAAGCCAAACCAAAAATCCAAAACAAGGGGTTATTCCATAAAATGCTGACATAAGAATCAGCAATACGATTAAAATAAGGTAGTATCAGTGTTACCAACAATATAGAAATAACAAAAGCTATTACTGAAACCAATATAGATTCACTAAAAAACTGAGCGACTAATTGCTTTCTGTTCGATCCTATTGTTTTACGTATACCTACTTCTTTAGCCCTTTTTTCAGATCTTGCCGTACTTAAATTCATGAAGTTTATACAAGCTAGAAGCAGCACAAAAACACCTATAATACCAAACAGCCACACATTATCAATACGCCCGCCTGTGTTCACACCATTTTCAAAGTTTGATTGTAAATGCCACTTAGACATTGGGTGTAAAAATACTTCAGGTTTATACAGTTTTTCTGTTTCACTAACCTTAGATAGCTTTACATCTTTTATATTAGAAGACACTAGGTCTAAAGTAGTATTATCTGCAATTTGGACATAAGTTTGAGTAAAATTACTCCCCCAGGGACTTTCATCATTTTCAATCCATGGGTTTTGACTTAAATACAAATCCCAGGTTACTATAAAAGTCGAATTATGAAAACTAGAACTTTTGGGTAAATCTTCATAGACCCCAGTTATTTTAACATCTGTATTACCATCTAATTTTATAATTTCTCCAAGAGGATCAGATTCTCCAAAAAATAATTTAGCTACAGATTCAGATAGCATAATAGAATTTATATGCTTCAATCCATCTCTTGTACCATAGAGCATTTTAAGACTTAACATTTCTGTAATTTCTGGTTCAAAGTAATTTCCTGATTTAAAAAACACCTTATCATCAAGACCTAGAGTATGAGGAGAATTCCATGAAGATTGAACCACGTTTTCAAAATAATCACCATACTCATCCCGTATGGCCTGCCCCATAACTGCTGGATTAGCTACCTGAGTTCCCACAAGACCATTATAAGTTTGATGTTGCATAACCTGAGCTATCCGATCATAATTTTCATGATTTTTATTATATGAAAACTCATGATAGATCCAGAGTCCTATTAACATGGCTACAGCCATGCCAACTGCCAAGCCTCCAATATTAATTGCTGAGTACCCCTTATTTTTAATTAGGTTTCGCCATGCGATTTTGAAATAATTACGGATCATGATTGTTTTTTTGATTGATGAGTTATTCTTGTTTAAGTGATTTTACTGGGTTCATTAAAGCTGCATTAATTGTTTTCACACTAATTGAAAAAATAACAAGTACCATAACTAGCAATACTGGCACTGCAAATAACCATACGTTTAAGTGTATTCTGGTTGCGAAGTTTTCTAGCCAATTATTTGCTAATACATAGGCTATAGGCGCCCCAATTAACATAGATAACAACACCGTTTTTACAAAGTTTTTTGATAGTAATACCAAAATATTCGTTACGCTAGCACCTATTACTTTTCGAATCCCTATTTCTTTTTTACGCTTTAAAACTGTAAATGACGCCAAACCAAATAACCCAAGACATGCTATTAATATGGCAAATCCTGTTAACACATTAAATACAGCCTGAAAACGTCTGTCTGCTTTGAATTGTTTGTCAAACTCGGTATCCATAAAAAAGTATGAAAACGGTGCTTCTGGAAATACCGATTTATAAACTGCTTCCAAATGCGCTAATTGTTCTTTGGCGTTACCGCTGTGAAATTTAACTGTTGCTAAACCATCAAAGGAATTTGAAAATCGATGAATAATTGGTACAAATGGTGCTTTGGCCGATTCTTGATGATAATTTTTGAGTACACCCTTTATTGTCCACTCACCTCCCCACATCTTTATCTTTTTCCCAATAACCGATTCGTAATCACGAACACCCCAAAGACTAAGCGCTCTTTCATTAACAATGATTTCTTTCTTTTTCTGTGTACTGGTTACATCAAAATTTGAACCTGACAATAATTGCATATTCATTATTGGAATGAAATTTTCATCAATAGTTGTAATGTAAAAATTATGGTTATATTCTTTGGGAGATTCCAAAAAATTAATTCCAGTCGTTGTACTCATTTCATTAGCCAATTCTCCAGGTACAGCTTCAGATAAGGATACATTCTCTATATTGGCGTTTGCCAATAATTGCTGTTTAAAAACAGCATACTTCTCTCCCAAATTACTTTGTACCGGGGCTTCAACAATTATGGTATTTTCTGTTTCAACACCCAATTCCATATCTCTCAAAAAACTCAATTGTTCTGTAATGGTAAACACCAATATTAGCAAGACAATAGTTACGCTAAACTGAAATACAACCAATGATTTACGTAACAACACCCCTTTAAATGAATGCGTAAAGTTTCCTTTTAAAATGAGTGAAGGTTTAAAAGATGATAGCACCAAAGCTGGATATACACCAGAAAACAACACACCTAATATTAAAAATACTCCAAGAATTCCCCAGAAAAACACATCTGAAAAAACACTAAAACGTACAGGTAATCCAGCTATCTCGATAAAGCGTTCTTTAATAAAAAAGATAATAACCAAAGCACACAACGCTGCTAACAGGTTCATTAATAGCGATTCTGTTAAAAACTGAACTCTTAACTGACTTTTCGTTGAACCTACTACTTTTCTAACGCCTACTTCTTTAGCTCTGTCTAAAGCTTTAGACGTTGCCAAATTCACATAGTTTACAAAGGCACTAATTATTACTAAAAAAGCAACACCTAGCAAGAAAAATACCGTAGAAGCACTTCCGTTGGGTTCTGGTTCAAAAGGTTTATTAGAATATAAATGGATGTCTTTTATGTTTTGACCAATCACTCTATCGGTTAGCATCTTGTCTTCAAGCCTCAATCTTTCATTAAACCCTACCAGGTTATCTGTAAAATTTTTGTAAGCTGCTTTTTCGTTCAATAATGCATAAGTATAGGTGTTATTCCCATTCCAGTTGTCTTCGGTTTCTCCATAAAAAGCTTGCATAATAGGGTCTTTTAACATGGTAGAATAAGACATCAACATATCAAACTTTAAATGTGTGTTTGCTGGACTGTCTTTTACAACACCAACAATATCTAACAGCATTTCCTTTCCTGCTGCTGGTAATACAATTGTTTCTCCAATTACATTTTTTCGGTTAAAATATTTTAATGCCGTAGATTCTGTAACAACAGCTTGATTGGGTTTTTTAAAAAGATGGGCATCATTACCATAGAGTAAAGGGTATGTAAATACATCAAAGAAAGCAGGGTCTGCAGCATACACTTTCTCTACAATAAACTGTTTATTGTCAACCTTTATAGTTACTGTTGGTTCACCTATTTGATAGGCTCTTGTATAGCTTTCAACTTCGGTTAATTCTCTTTTTAACCTAGCTCCTAATGGTGGGTTTGTTTCACAGTCTTGCGAACTTACTGTTTCGCCATCCATGATATCATAGGTCAACCTTACGATTCTATCGGCTTTTTCATGTGTGTTTTCATAGCTCAATTCAAACCTTACATATTGAATAATTAATAAGGCTATGGCAAATCCTGTTGCTAGCCCTAATAAGTTAATCGTTGTAAAACTTTTATCTTTTATAAAACTTCGCCATGCGATTTTAAAATAGTTGCGTATCATGATTATTCTGTTCTTAAACTTTTAATAGGGTTAGCAATAGCTGCTTTTATGCTTTGAAAACTTATGGTTAAAACGGCCACTCCCAATACGATTAGTACTGTAAAAGCAAATGTTTGCCAACTTATGTCTATACGGTATGAAAAATCTTGAAGCCACACATTCATAGCATACCAGCTAATTGGTAATGAAATTAAAATGGCAATACCTACAAGTTTTAAAAAGGTGAAAACGAGTTTTAACGTAATTTGATTTACTGTAGCTCCTAAAACCTTTCTTATACCAATTTCTTTAAAATGTTTTTGAGCGTTAAACGCCGCTAAACCAAACAAACCTAGGCAAGCAATAAGAATAGATAGTATGGTAAATGTCATAAAAATTACTCCTAATTTTTGTTCTTCTTTGTACACCGTATTAAAAGAATCTTCCATGAAATTATAGGCAAAAGGCTCTCCTGGAGCTATGTCATTCCATATACTTTCTATTTTTGAAATAGTATTTGAAAAATCACCTGCTGCTAATAATACCGCCATTGAGTTATTTGAATTACCTATTGTAAGCCCCAAAGCCCCAACTTTATCTTTTAGAGATTCAAAGTGGAAATTTTTAACAACTCCTATTATTTTAACCTTTTCTGAAAGGTTCATTCCAATGGCTTCTTCTGGTGTTACGCCCAACAATTCAATAGCCGATTCATTTAAAACAATAGATTGTATATCTGTGACAAACTGTTTATCAAACCCTCTACCTGCAATTATTTCCATACCCATTGTAGATATGTAATCATAGTCCACCTCCCAAGATTGCATGTTTACTGGGTTGTCTTGGTTTGTATTCCTTGACCTTCGATAAGTTCGGTCTCTTCTTAGTGATGGTGTTGGTAGATAGCCACTTACCGATGCGCTTTTAACGTTAGATAGTTTTTGCACCTCAGCTTTAAAAGCATGTACTCTATCTCCAGCGCCATGAACATCATCTATAATTAAAACCTGATCTTTAGTATAGCCTAAATCTTTGTTTTGGATAAAATTTAATTGTTGGTACACGACTATTGTAGCTGCAATTAAAACTACCGAAATAGAAAATTGAAATACTACTAATGAATTTCTTAGCCCTCCTCCTTTAGTACTGCTATTGGTACTTCCTTTAAGTACATGGACGGGTATAAACCGAGACATAAAAAATGCAGGATACATTCCTGAAAAACTACCTAATAGTACTGTACATACAATCAAAATCAACCAAAAAATAGGATTACCAAAAGGTATCTCTATGGTCTTATCTGCCAATGTATTAAAAAACGGAAGGGTCAATGCAGCTACACCTATAGCTACTAAAAGCGCTATAAATGAAATTAAACCAGCCTCTGTAAGAAATTGTTTGATAAGGCTAAGTCTATTTGAACCCAATGTTTTGCGTATACCTACTTCTTTGGCTCTTTTTAAAGAAGATGCTGTAGATAAGTTAATGAAATTAACACTAGCCAGTACAATTAAAAATAGGCCAATGCACGAAAGGATATACACATTCTGCATAGCGCTATTAGGGCTGAGTTCTTCTTCCTTATTTCCTGATAAATGAATATCTGTTAACGGTATGGTCTCGTAGTATAAATAATTACCAGAAGCAAAAAAGCTTTCTTCCGTCATCCCTGGGAAAAAAGTCTGCATCCAGGGGACAAGATATTTGCCTACAAACCCTTTAAGAACGGTTTCCAAATTATCGATATTTGCATTAGGCAATAGTTTGACGAAGGTGTAAAAATTAAAATCTCCCCATTGGTTTTCCTGTGCTATGCTATAACCCGATGTTGATACCAGTACAGTATGATTTCTAAGAAATGAATTTTTAGGAAAATCATTTACAATACCAGTAACGGTATATAATTTGTTGTTATTTATAATAAGTTGTTGTTCTACAGCGCTATGTATGGTTTCAAAATGTTTAAGAGCAGTAGTCTTTGTTAATACTAAAGTATTTTGTTCTTTCAATGCATTCGTCTCACCAGCTAGTAAATCAACACCAAACATGTCAAAAAAATTAGCGTCAACATAAGTTGCATGTTTTTCTTTTATATTATTTTGAGAATTCTTTTTCTTAATGAGTACTCCAGCTTCATCTCTAATTCTAGTCACCATTTCTACTTGCTGACAATCGTTTAACATAGTCTGAGCCATTGGCGCAGGTACTTTAGACATATCATGAGTTACACCTCCAAACTTTATATCTGCATTAACCCTGTGAATTCTGTCGGCATCTGTAAACATTTTGTCAAAGCTCAGCTCATCGTATATGTAAAGACCGATTAATAAACTTCCTGCAATACCAATAGTAAGTCCAAAAATATTTAGAAACGTAAAAAACGGTTGTCTTTTAAGGCTCCGCCAAGCGATTTTAAAATAGTTGCGTATCATAATAGTTTTTTATTCTGTTCTTAACACTTTAGCGGGATTTATTAAAGCAGATTTCATGGCGTGATAGCTAATGGTAAGCAAAGCTATAGCTAAGGCAATAATGCCAGCAATGGCAAATACAGACCAAGACATATCAATTTTGTATTCGTAATCTTGCAACCATGTTTGCATGAGATAATAGGCGACAGGAATAGCTACAGCAAGTGCAATGATAACGAGTACCAGAAAGTTCTTTGTTAGTAATTTAAATATGGTTTGTACAGAAGCCCCTAATACCTTACGAATACTCATCTCCCTGTTTCGTTGCTCCACCATATACGCCGAAAGTGCTAGCAGACCAAGACACGCCACTAGAATCGCTAAAATGGCAAATGTAGTAAAGACGGCTTTTATCCTACTCACATTTTCATACATGTTAGCAAATGAAGCATCCATAAACTTATAACGAAATGCCACATCAGGGACAAACGCTTTCCATTTCCCGGCAATAGCAGCAAGAGTCGCAGATACATCTGTAGTATTTAATTTTACAGACATCACACTATTACTCATGTTGTTAACGAAACAAAGCGGTTTTATCGTTTGTTTCATGTCATCATAATTAAAATCTTCTACTATACCTACTATTTCCCAGCTTCTTCCGCCTTCCCTTGAAATATTTTTCCCTATAGGATTTTCCAGATGTAATGCTTTTACCAGAGCTTGATTTATAATGATGGTTTCTCTATCCGCTTTATCTTTTTTGAAAAAGTTACGCCCTTCAAGTAGTTGTATTCCTAATGTTTCAATATAGTTCTCATCAATACTCCATAATTGCGCATATATGCTTTCATCAATACCAATCTTTTCTGTTTTTACAAAGTATTCTCCGCCTCTATTGGATCCTTTGAGAGGTAAAAAATCACTAATACTTGCATTTGCGACTCCAGGTATTGTTTTTAACTCATCTCTGAATGATTTTGTTTTAAAATTTAACACATTGGTACTGTATAGTTGCACTACCTGATCTTTTTCAAACCCTATTTTAGAATTCAAAATAAATTGTAACTGCTTATTAACTATAAGCGTTCCTACAATTAAAACAATAGAAATGGTAAATTGAAATACGACCAACCCTCCTCTTAATGCATTTGATTTATTTCCTATGCTAAGTCTTCCTTTAAGTACATTAACTGAATTAAATTTTGAGAGGTAAAATGAAGGATATAACCCTGCCAATATGCCAACTATAAGAGAAGTTAATAGGGTAGTAGCTATAAACATAACACTTGACCAAGGCATTACTAAATGGATGCCACACATGCTTCTAAATAGAGGCATACATAATGCAGATAACACAATACCTATGCTAAAGGCCATAAGTGAAATTAGTATAGATTCGGCCAAAAACTGACCTATAAGTTGCCTACGTGTTGACCCTACTACTTTTCTTAACCCAACTTCCTTAGCTCTATTAGCTGATTTTGCGGTAGATAAGTTTACAAAATTAATACTAGCGATTATAAGAATAAACAAAGCCACTATACCAAAAATCCAAATGGTCTTTATATCATTACTAAAATTTAATTGACTAAAAATATGTGAAGAGTATAAGTTAATATCGGTTAGGGGCTGCAATCCTATTTTCATGCGCTCTTCCAAATGAACCCAACTAGGAAACCCAGCCGCTTTGTATGCCGGCTTCAAATACCTCTTAATTAAGATAGTATTCATATTTTGCTCAAAAGCTTTTATATCTATATCTGGTTTGAGCAGTACATAGGTGAAATAGGCACAAAAACTCCAATCGTTTAGTGTCCCTTCACCAAACTCTACATCTTTTAACGTCATTAAAAAGTCGTAATCCATATGCGAATTAGTGGCAAAGTCCTTCATGACACCACTAATCTTAAACGGGTCTTGATTATTACCATTTAAATACATGGAACGCCCAATTGGATTTTGATTTTTGAAGTATTTATTTGCTATTTTTTTTGAAATAACAATGGTTTTAGGGTTCGTTAATACCGTTTTAGCATCTCCATATATCATTTGAACATCCATAATATCAATTATAGATTGGTCTGCATAGGCAAAACCTTCTTCATAATGTTGTGTCGCCTCACCATCAAATCGTATGTCATTACTTCCTGCACCGTAAAATGATTGTACGGCCATTAGTCTTCCTGTGTTTTCCACTTCTTCAAAGTCGTTCAGTACCGTTGGTGCTGTGTTGGCAGAAAAAAAGATTCCTGTTCCATTTAAGCCACGAACCTTAGAATAATCTGTAGTCATCCTGTAAATATTCTCAGCGTTTGATACATGTTTATCATAACTACTTTCATGCAAAATGTATATACTAATCAAAATACAAGCTGCTACACCAATACTTAAACCGAAAATATTTATAAATGAAAAACCTTTATTCTTTAATAAGTTTCGCCACGCGATTTTAAAATAGTTACGTATCATAATTATTCTTTTTTTGATAAATACACTCTATTCTGTTCGTAAACTCTTAATAGGATTGGTCATTGCAACTTTTATTGTTTGATAACTTATGGTTATAAGCGTGATTAACATTACAGATACAATAGTAATGGCAAAGTACCACCAGTGTATTTTAGTTCTATATACATACCCTTGTAACCATTGTTCTGTTACATACCAAGCAATTGGTGTAGCTATGACCCCTGCTATTAAAATAAGTTTGAGAAAATCTATGGAGAACAAACTCAATATATGGCTTACACTACTACCTAGAACTTTTCGAATGCCAACTTCTTTAATACGTTGATGTGCAAAAAAGAGTATCAACCCGTATATACCTAAACAACCTATTAATATGGCTAATCCAGAAAATACTTTTGATAGAAAAAGATAACGCTGCTCTGCTCTATACTGTCGGTTAATACTATCATCTAAAAAGCGGTAATCAAAAATATGATTCGGGAACATTTGAGACCACTCTTTTTCAATATTAGCTAAAGTGCTTTTTGTATCTAAAGGACTTATTTTCAACGATATTTCACTATACCATTCAGTATTAGGGGTAATAACTATGGCACTTATACTACTGGTAAATTTTTCATTATGAAAATCTTTGATTACCCCAACTATATTTCCAGTAACATCATATACACTTAACTTTTTACCTAAGATTGTCTCAGAAGTCTCTCCCATTTTTTTAACAAATTGCTCATTCACAATCATTTCATCTGAGTGTTCTTTTTTGAAAAAGTTTCTACCAGCAACAAAAGAGACGTCATACAATTTCAAATAATCTTCATCTCCAGGTTTTAATGAAATCTGAAATTTTTCTGCTTCTGGCCTATTCTCATACACAACAGTAGAATACCAACTGTTAGTTGCTGCCCCTGGGCTACTTAAACACATAGAGACATCTTTAACCCCTGAAATATTTTTTAAACGCCCTTTTAAACTTTTCTGTTTGACGCCATCAATAGTTTTAGGAAGGCTTAACATGACAACCTCATCTTTGTCAAAACCCAAATCACTATTAACAGCATAATCAATCTGTTTAGAAATAACTATAGTAGCTACAATAAGAATAATTGATATTGAAAACTGTGTTACTACTAAAACTTTCCGTGTAGATATGCCTTTTGTTTGCTTTTGAAAAAATTTTCCTTTTAAAGCTAACACTGGTAAAATACGAGACATTAGAATGCCAGGGTAAGAACCCGACATAAATGTAACTACTCCTAAGAGTAGTAGTATCATACTGAAAAACTGAACATTTAACAGTGTTTTTAAAGATAATTCAAGGTCAAATAATGAGTTGAATGCTGGAAGAAAAATGGCTGCCATTAACAATCCTAATAAAACTGCCATTAAAGTGATTAAGAAAGTTTCAACAATAAATTGCCAAAACAAATGTTGTTTAATACTACCTAATACTTTACGGATGCCTATTTCTCTGGAACGATAAGTAGATAAAGCTGTTGATATATTGATAAAATTAATAGCTGCTATTCCTATTAAAAACAAACCTATAATTCCAAATAAAATGAGAAACGTAGTATCTACACCTCCATACTCTTTAATAAAATGAATATCGGTTAAGGCATGTAATTTATAAACGTGTTTGGTTGTAGGGTCTTCAGATCTATATTTTTTTGGAAATTCTAAAAGAGCTGCTGCTAAATTTTCTTTTTTTACATCTGGCTTTAAAAGTGCAAAACACTTAAGACCTCCAGATATTCCATACCAACTTTCACCAGCTTCAAAGGAATTAATACTAGTAAGGTTTTCAAAAGCAACAAAAATATTAGTTCTTAAAAAAGTGGATTTAGGCAAATCTTTTAAAACTCCTACTATTTCTATAATTTTATCATTATCAAGCCCAAAAACCTCTCCTACAACATCTCGTTTCCCAAACATTGTTAGTGCTTGTTTTTCGGTTATTACCGCTGTATTTGGTTGGGAAAGAATAGGTTTACCCCCTCCTATTGTTGGTAAACTAAAAATATCAAAAAAGCCGTCTTCAACAAATGCCACTTCTTCTTTATATTTATCCTTGTTAGCATTTTTAGTAATACTTACTACTAAATTTTCTTTCCAAACAATTTTCGCAACCTTTTCTGTATAATCATAATCCTCTCTTAATGTATTCGCCAAACCAGGAGGTACACTTGCTATATGATTTACGGTTCCTCTTGTTTCTTCTGTGTCTATTCTATAAATTCTATCTGAATTGGCATGAAAATTTTCAAAAGAAAAATGATAGTTTAAAAACAGATAAATTATAATACTACTCCCAAAACCTATGGCAAGTCCTAGGATATTAATAGCTGAAAATATTTTTCTTCTTGTTAAGTTTCTCCAAGCGATTTTAAAATAGTTACGTATCATAATTATTCTGTTCTTAAGCTTTTAATGGGGTTAGCTAATGCAGATTTTACAGATTGAAAACCTACTGTTAAAAAGGTGATCGTTAAGGCAAAACCGCCTGCCAATAAAAATACCCACCACTGAATATCTATTCTAAATTGAAAACCGTCTAACCACTGTTGCATTAAATAGTAAGCAATTGGAGTCGCTATTACAAAGGCAACAAAGACCAATACGATATAATCTTTTGTCATTAATTGTACTACCGTTTGGATACTGGCTCCTAATACTTTTCTAATACCTATTTCTTTTTTCTTTTGTTCGGCTATAAAAGAAACCAAGCCAAAAAGCCCTAGACAGCTTATAAGAATGGCCAGAAAGGTAAATAATGAGGATATTTTACTTAAACGTTGTTCTTCTTTAAACAGTTTTGCTACTTCACTATCTACAAAGTTGTATACGAAAGGTGTATTGGGGTTTACAGTTTTCCAAGCGTCTTCTAATTGTGCTAGTAAAGATTTAAAATTCCCAGAATTAGTTTTAGCAACTAACCAGTCTGGAGTATTATCATAAGTTATAACCATAGGGCTAATAGCTTCTTTTAATGAGGCAAAGAGATAATTTTCTATAACACCTACAATTTCAAATTCACTAGAGTGCCCGTTATTAATTCCAATAATTTTTGAACTAACTGCTCTTTCTAAAGGAATATTAAACGCATTTAATGTAGCTTCATTAACAATAACTTTGGCCTGTATATCATCTCCAGTATGAAAATCTCTACCACTAAGTATTTTTGTTCCTACGGTGTTAAAATAATTATCTTTTGCACCATTCATGTATACCAATGTTTGATTGGTTGGATCCTGACCTGGAAGGTGAAAGCCCATATCGTTCCTAACTGGTAATGATGGATAATTATTACTTCCAGAAATATCAGATACACCAGATATAGTTGATAGTTTAGTTCTTAATGGCTCAAAATTTTGAATTGCTTCATCTGTTCCTAAATTTATAGCTATGAGATTCTCTTTATCAAATCCCATATCTATATTTTGAGCATATTTTAATTGTTGGGTAATAATAGTAACAGCTATGACCAATGTTATTGAAACTACAAATTGAAATACGACCAACCCCTTGCGAAGATTCCCATTATTTGGTTGCAGGTTAAAAACACCTTTAAGGACTTTTACTGGCTTTAAAGACGATAAAATTATTGCAGGATAAGCCCCTGCTAGTACTCCAGTAGATATCCCTAAAATTATAAAGGACAATAAAATTCTAAAGTTGAATAGATGTGATAAAGTTAAATCACCTTGTGTGATATCATTTATATAAGGCAATAATAATATTACTATAGGAATACTTATAATAACAGCAAAAAGAGATAAAAGTAACGATTCGCTTAAAAACTGACCTACCAAAGACCTTTTACTGGCACCTACTACTTTACGAACTCCTATTTCTTTAGAGCGCTTACTCGTTCTTGCAGTACTTAGATTAATAAAATTGACACAAGCTACCAATAGAATAATACCACCTAAAATAAGCATCACGTAAAGGTTTTCTATGTTTGATACCACCTCTATCTGATTGCTAATATCTTTAGAATATAAATGGATGTCTTTTAGGGGTTGTAACAACAATGTTTTTTCAAAACCCATGGCAGCAATATGTTTAGAACCTCTGACATTTAAAAATTTTGGTAATTTTTTTTCTAAACTAGCTGCTTCAGCGCCCTTTTTTAACTTGATATAACTGTACACAAAATTATGTGTCGCAAAATTTTGAGCTTGAACTACAAAATTCCCTACGCCTTGTGATTGCATACAAATTATGTAATTAGGGTTTAAATGTGTTTTTCCGTAATCTTCATTAAAAACCCCTGTTACTGTATATTTTGCTTCAAAGTCCCTATTACCTATAACCACTGTTTTATTTAAAACATCTTCCTTTTTAAAAAGCTTCTTAGCTAGTCTAGAAGATAATACTATGGTGTTAGGCGCATTTAATGCGTCTTTAGTTCCTTCTATTAATGGATAATCAAATAGTTTGAAAAATGTAGAATCTGCCACATAACCCCTAGGCTCATAATACCCTTGACTACTTCCTTCTACTTTTAAAAGCGAGGTCCTATCTTCTCCAAAATAAACAATACGGCATACTTCAGATACTTCTGGAAAGTCTTCTTTCATAGCAGGTGCTATGGGTGGACTAGCACATGCCCAATCTTCATTAATACTATTATTCTTTATAGTTTTGATTTTAGTTCTAAGCCTGTATATAGAATCTGCATCTGTATAATGCGTATCATACCCAAACTGAGCTACAACATAAACTAGTATAGCCAAACAGCTTACCATACCTATGGTAAGCCCAAGTATATTTATACTTGTTTGAAGCTTATCTTTTATGAGGTTCCGCCAAGCGATTTTAAAATAGTTTCGTATCATGACAGTTATTTTCTAATAATACTAGCTTCTCCTAAAACAATTCCCTTTTTCACATATGGGTTTCCTTTATATTTAACTATAGCCTCTCCATAGGCTGTTACTTTAAGATTATCTGAAACGTTCAAATCAAATGTTCCTTCACCATAAGCTGTTACTTTAGAGTCTAGATTTTTCACATCAGGCATATCAATTTTACATTCACCATAACATGTTGTTTTCTGCCTATTTATACTACCAGTATTTACAGACAAACTACTTGAACCATATATAGTAGTATTCAATTGGTTTAAACTTAAATCATTAAAGTAAACCTGAGATTCTCCGTAAACCTTTAATCTCAATTTGTTTTGTTGCATTGGACTTTGGAATACAAATGTTTCTTCTCCTCTTAGAGAAAGTTCTTCAATAAACTTATAAGTAATTGTTGCTGTTACTATAGTACCTTTATAGATAGAGCGTTTTCCTTGCCATGATCCAGTTTCAAATTTTTCTGATTTTGTGACTGTTTTTGCTCCATCTAAATACATTCTCAAAATTCCATTATTAACTTCAACATTTAATTTTTTATCAGATACTTTATTAGAATCTATGGTAACCAGTTCTTTTTCACCCTCCACAAAAGTTACTTGTATATGTGGACTAATAATTATTTTGCTGAATGATTCAAGATCAGAGAAAATTGACTGACTAAATGCATTTGCTCCAACAAAAGCAACCGCTACAAATAACAATTGCTTTAAATTAGTTTTAATACCTGTTTTAAATGATGTTACTAACATGTCTTTGATTTTACTGTTCGTTAATAATGATGATATATCTTTTACAGAAGGCCTTAAACCAAACTGTTCTCTGCTACTTTTTGTCCGTCTAACATTCTAATAATTCTATGCGTGAATTTTGCATCATGCTCACTATGTGTTACCATGACTATAGTAGTCCCTTGAGAGTTCAACTCGGTTAACAAATCCATAACTTCATTACCATTACTACTATCAAGGTTTCCTGTTGGCTCATCAGCAAGTATGAGTTTAGGATTATTAACTACAGCTCTAGCTACGGCTACACGCTGTTGCTGACCACCTGATAATTGCTGCGGAAAGTGTTTGCGCCTATGCATGATCTGCATTTTCTCTAAAACTTCTTCCACACGTTTTTTACGCTCTGCTTTTTTTACACCTGTGTAGATGAGAGGTAATTCTACATTTTCAAACACTGAAAGTTGATCTATCAGATTAAAACTCTGAAATACAAAACCGATATTATGTTTTCTAATGTTAGCACGTTTACGTTCATTATAATCAATAACTTCTTCACCATTAAAAATGAAGCTACCACCATCAGAATCATCCAGCATTCCAAGGATGTTTAATAAGGTTGATTTCCCACACCCAGAAGGTCCCATAATGGCTACAAACTCTCCTTCTTTCACTTCAAAAGATAATTTGTTAAGCGCTATGGTTTGCAATTCATCTGTTTTATAATACTTTTCTAAGTCTGTAATTTTTATCATTTTGGCTGTTTTATTTTTTTATTGTTATTGCGAACGGAAGTGAAGCAATCTTGTATTTTAGCTCTTTGTTGTTCGAGATTACTTCGTCCTTCGTCCTCGTAATGATGTTAAATTATATTATTATTTTAAAACTAATTCTTGT
This sequence comes from uncultured Flavobacteriaceae bacterium, assembly GCA_947501845.1. Taxonomy (GTDB): domain Bacteria; phylum Bacteroidota; class Bacteroidia; order Flavobacteriales; family Flavobacteriaceae; genus Flavivirga. The sequence goes on from CANMXP010000010.1 coordinate 101,460, forward strand.
TTGTCTCCAAAATTATCATAGCTAGAAGTAATCACTTTATCTCCAGGAGAAAGCCCTTCTAAAACCTCATAATATTGTGTATTTTTTGTTCCTAATTGAATATCTACTTTATAAGCCAATGTACCGTCTTCATTTAATTTAAAAATCCAATTCCCTCCTGTTTTTTGAAAAAATCCGCCTTTAGGCACTAAAACAGCTTGTTTTTCCTGACTTAAAGCCAATCGAATTTGTAATGATTGTCCACGTCTAATACCCTCAACTTTTTTATCAAATAACATATCTACCTGGAATCGGCCATTAGTAACTTGAGTAAACACCTTTTTAATGGTCAACACATAGGTTTCTCCATTAAATTCAAAAGTACCTTGTTGTCCAGAATAAATTCTGGAAATATAGTGTTCGTCTATATCTGCACGTACTTTAAATCCGCTTAAAACATCAATTTGCCCCAAACGTTGCCCTTTAGTTTTAGACTGACCAATTTCGGCATCTAAAGAGGTTAATTGCCCATCTACGGGTGCCCTAACCACTAAATCTCCTACTTTTTTGCGCATTAATTTTAAAGCGCTTTGTGTTCTTGAAAAAGAACTTTTTACTTGACTTGCTTCTTGTTTTACTGCTATAGAATCTTCCTTAAGAATTTGTTCAGCCAGCTCCATTTGCTGTTTTTGATTATTATAATTGTTTTCAGACTCTTTAAACTCCTGACCACCAATAGCCTTTTGCGAGTACAATTTTTTATTTAGCTCGTAAATACGCTCTGCTTCAATTAAGGCGTTTTTCACATCGGTCATTCTAGTTAACTTGTTAATGGTATTTTGTCTCGCAGCATTTTGCGAAATTTGCATTTGTGTTAACAGATTATAAACAGATGTTTCTTGATTCACTAGACTTAACTCTAAATCTGTATTAGAAAGACGCAAAATAGGCTCCCCTTGTTTCATAATAGCACCGTCTTCAACAAATTTCTCATCTACCCGTCCTCCTTCGAGGGCATCTAAATAAATTGTAGTAATAGGCATAACAACTCCTGTAACAGGAATATTCTCTTGAAATACACCTTCTTTAATTTCGCTAATAGAAATACGCTCTGTATCTACATTTAACTTCGATTTTCCTCCTGTTGAAACTATTACAAAAATGATTAACGATACCAAAAGCAATATTCCAACAGCTATGCTAATTCTCTTTTTACTAAAACGTTTCTTCTCTAATGGGATATCCATGAATACTATTATATTTATTAAGTTATGTATAGTTATTACCGTGCCACTTTCCAACATACTTAATATCAATATATTATAAAATACAACTATTTTAAAAATGTTCGAAAATGATACACTTGCGTTCGATAATAACACACTTTTTATCAATCACATTTTTGTAGTTTAATAATTTTTAACCAGCCCATTATTATTGTAATATTGTAATGATGTTGTTAAAAAATGCAAACATATTAATTGTAGATGACGATACCGATGTGCTGACCGCCATGAGGTTACTGTTAAAATCTAAAGCAAATCATGTTGTTACAGAAAAAAACCCAAACAATATTGTCTCCTTAATTCAGCAAAATAAATTTGACATTATTATTCTTGACATGAATTTTAACGGTCTTATAAACACTGGCAATGAAGGCCTTTTTTGGCTTAATAAAATTAAAAGCACCAATACAGACGTTTCAGTTATTTTAATAACAGCCTACGGTGATTTAGATTTAGCTATTAAATCATTAAAACAAGGGGCTTCAGACTTTTTAGTAAAACCTTGGGAAAACAACAAACTTATTGAAGCCATTGGTGAAGTATTAGATAAAAAAAAATCCAAAACATCTAAAAAGCAAAATACTTTAATTACAAAAACAGAAATACTTGGCGAAAGCAATGTCATGAAAGATGTTTTCTTTAAAATTAAAAAAATCGCACCTACAGATGCCAATATTTTAATTTTAGGTGAAAATGGCACAGGTAAAGACCTCATCGCTAAAGCTATACATGATAATTCGTTACGAAAAAACAAACCCTTTGTAAAAGTAGACGTTGGTGCTTTAACATCTACTTTATTTGAAAGTGAATTATTTGGTTATAAAAAGGGCGCTTTTACCGATGCTAAAACAGATAGACAAGGGCGATTTGAAGCTGCTGAAGGCGGTACATTATTTTTAGATGAAATAGGTAATATTAGTTTACAGCAACAGGCACGATTATTAACTGTTATCCAAAATAGACAGGTAACACCTTTGGGTTCTAATAAAGCTATACCTATAAACATCCGGCTTATCTGTGCGACCAATCTCGATATTAAATTATTGGCAGATGAGGCTAATTTTAGAAAAGATCTAATTTACAGAATCAATACGGTTGAAATTGTTATGCCCCCTTTAAGAGACCGGGAAAAAGATGTTATATTGTTAACAAAGTATTTTGTTGGACTCTATGCCGAAAAATATTTAAAGTCCAGTTTTCAATTGGAGGATGGTTTTATTGAAAAATTAAAAAGCTATTATTTTCCAGGTAATGTTCGTGAACTTCAATACGCCATAGAACGTGCTGTGATTATGGCAGAAAACAATATTTTGTATGATACAGACCTTGTTTTTTCTCCCATAGAAAAACAGACAAACAAAATCGACCAAAACGATTTAAAGCTTGAAACCATTGAGAAAAATGCTATTTTAAAAGTACTTGAAAAACATGGTGGTAACGTATCGAGATCTGCTAAAGAATTAGGAATAACAAGAACTGCCTTGTACAGAAGGTTAAATAAATATGGCTTATAAAAAATATAAATTGGCTCTAACAGTTAGAGTCCTTATTTTATTTTTTTCGCTTACTGGATTAGCGATATTTATTGGCATGCTTGATTTTAAATTGGATGGATCTTATAAAATTCTCATAATTATTCCTTTTATTTTTATAGCGATTTTTAGTTTTCTTAATCTTTTTAAATTTATCTCCAGCCGATTTCAAGAAATGGATGATTTTTTCGAATCGGTAAAATACCGCGATTTTTCTCGTTGGTACAATGAAAAGTCTGGAGCAGATGATGTTAGGGAATTGCATAAAGGCTTTAACGAAGTAAACAGAACGGTACTGGAAATAAATAAGGAAAAAGAAACCCAACACCTGTACTTAAAAAAAATTTTAGAGCTCATTCAAACAGGAATTGTGGCGTACAATGTAAAGTCTGGTAACATTTTATGGGTTAATGATGCTTTTAAAAAACAGCTAAATATTCCGTCTTTAAAAAACATTCGGTTTATTGAAAATAGGAAGCCTAAACTTTACGAAACCATTTTTCTAGAACATCATACAACTAATGATACAATTAACATTGAAATTAATAACGAAAAAACACAGTTCTTAATTGCAAGTTCAATCTTTGAAATAGAAGAGGAGACGTTCAAATTAATCATTCTACAAAATATTGAAGAGACCCTAAACAAGAATGAATCTGAAGCCTGGAAAAAATTGCTTAGTGTTATGACTCATGAAATCATGAACTCTATTGCGCCTATTTCTTCATTAGCAGAAACATTACAATCTAAAGTAGAATTATCTATCGAAGACTCGAAAAAGAACCCGCTTGATATGAACGATTTAGATATTGGTATTGAGAGTATAAAAAAGAGAAGTGAAGGGCTTTTAAAATTTGCAAAGACGTATCGCAGTTTGAATAAAATTACCAAACTTAATTTAAGCATTATTTTGGTGAGTGACCTTTTTGGTAATATTAAAACCTTAATGTTACCTTCTCTCGAAGGAAAAAATATAGCCCTTATTTTCGAAAATGAAAATCCGTCTTTAGAAATTGAAATTGACACATACCTCATCGAACAGGTGCTTATTAATTTAATCCTTAATGCTGTTGAAGCTTGTAAGGATATTGAAAATCCTAAAATAATTTTAAAAGCTCAAAAGACGATTGAAGGACAACCTGTATTGAAAATAATAGACAACGGAAAAGGGATTCCTGATGAAATTATTGAAAATATTTTTGTGCCTTTTTTTACAACTAAAAAAACAGGGAGTGGTATTGGCTTAAGCTTATGTAAACAGATTATGCTACTTCATAAAGGGAAAATACAGATTAAAAGTATTGAAGATAAAGGCACCTCTGTGAGTCTGGTTTTTTAATCTTAATTCTATAGAAATGAATAAAAAGTGTTTTAGAGACTGAAAATGTCTCATTGAATGTCGTCTCTGTACAATACATTTCGATAGCGTGAGGAACGAACGATGAGAAACCTCATAATAATGAGATTCCTCCTCATCCTTCGTTCGGAATGACAATCGAAATTTTTATTTATCTGATAATTAATATTTTACTAGCTATATTATGTCGAACTTACGTTATTTAGTTAAGAGATAAATGTCAGTCAGGAGCGCAGTCGAAGACAATATAAAGTCTTAGTTTTTAAAGCATTCGACTGTGCTCAATGTAACAAAACAGAGCAAACTACCTTAACTTAAGGACATTGAACCCACATTTTCCAGATGCATAAGCGACCACTCCAACAGACACTGAAGTGTTTTTAGGCCTCTTTTTTTTCCTAGCAAATAAAATTTATTTGAGTTCGATTTTTTGAGTTTTCTTATAATCTTTGCCTCTAATAGTTTCAAATTTTGCGATCATCTCCTGAAGCTTTTCTTTATTAGTTTCGGCCAAGTTATGCTGTTGAGAAACATCCTCTTTTAAATTATACAACTGAAAATCTTTAGAATTTCCTATTTCAATTTGTACATCTTCTAAAACAGTTGGTCCTTCGTAAGGAGGAATCATAACCCAATCTCCTTCCTTATAAGCAGTTCTTGAAGTAGCTTCAATCACCAAGCTTTCTCGTCCCTTTTGAGATTTCCCCATGAAAACATCTAATAATTCTTGACTATCGTCTACCTTAATATCACTTCCTACTAACTTAGAAATGGATGACAATAAATCTAATTGACAAACCAAAGCGTTTGAAACCACAGGTTGAATCGTTCCTTTCCAATAAGTAAAAAACGGCATACGGGTTCCAGCTTCAAACAAGCTATATTTTCCACCTCTTAACTTTCCTCCTGGTGTATGTTTTCCAATTTTAGTATCGGCATCATCAAAGTAACCATCATTTAAAACAGGGCCGTTATCACTAGTAAATACAATAAGTGTGTTTTCTAATAAACCTTCTGTTTCTAATGTTTTTATAAACTCACCAATACACCAGTCTGCCTCAACGATAACATCTCCTCTTGGCCCTAAACCAGAAGCTCCAACAAATCTTGGATGAGGCGTTCTAGGTACATGGGGTTGCTGCATAGCATAGTAAAGAAAGAATGGTTCGTTTTTATGCTTTTTAACATAATCTTGAGCGCCTTTTAAAAAGTGATCTGCCATGTCTTCATCTTTCCATTTCGCTTTCTCTCCACCTTTCATATAACCAATACGTGGTATCCCGTTTACTATCGTATTATTATGTCCGTGGTGCCATTTCATTTTAGTCAAGTCTGGATTGTCTTTACCTGTAGGTTGTCCCGCAAAATTTTCCTTATAGTTAATTTCAATAGGGTCATTAGGATCTAAACCAACAACATCACCATTTTCAATATAAACAGTAGGAACCCTGTCTTGGGTTGCGGCCATGATATATGAATAATCAAACCCTATTTCGTTTGGCCCTGGACTTACGTGCTCATTCCAGTTTACATGTCCTGTTCCTAATCCAAGATGCCACTTTCCAACAATTCCTGTGTGGTAGCCCTTTGTCTTAAGCATTTTAGGAATGGTCATTTGATCTGTAGAAATGATTAAAGGTGCCGTTCCTGGTAAAATTTTAGCATTTTTCTCTCTCCAAGGGTATACGCCTGTTAACAAAGCATATCTACTGGGTGTACAAGTTGCAGAAGAGGCAAAACCGTTAGTAAAACGAACACCACTATTTGCTAGCTTATCTAAATTAGGTGTTTTAATTTCTGTAGCCCCGTTAAACCCGACATCTCCATAGCCTAAATCGTCTACATATATAACAACAATATTTGGCTTTGTTGTTTTACTGTCTTCAACCTTGGCGGTTTCGAGTGTTGGTGAGGCTTTTTTTTCTTTACAATTGATACTAATAATAAGTACCAGCGCAAGCAAAATAAGAGGCTTAATTCTTTTCATATTTTAATTGTTTAATCTTTTATAAGCTCAACTGCTTTATTTATATTCTGCATAAAGTTAGGTGTTTTCATATTAAGACTCAAATACCATTTTTGATATTATGAAAATTTATAGATTTTAATCTAAAGCATGATATTTTATCTAAAATAATATAAGGAGTCATTTTTGTTAATCTCACTTGAAAATAAGGTGAAAAGATTGTGAATAAAAAATCATAAACCAACCGACCACAGTAACAAACTTTATTAACTTGTGGCAGTAAACAAGAGATGATGATTAAGGAACGTATTGACATAGAAAACATTGATGAACAACTATTTGAAATAAAATCAGTTGACCCAGAAAATTCTAAACCTGCTTCATTTACACACTATTTACATAATCATAAAAATGGTGTTTCTCAATTTTACAAAAAAGATGCGCTTTCTTATGTTAAAGAAATTCTAGAAAAGGCATATCCAACAGAAAAAGTAACAAATAAGGTCGCGGAAGAAGCACTTCGTTATTTGATATTAGATCTTAATAAATTCGTTCCTTTTCCAGCACCAGAAAATCCAAAATTCAAGTTTATTGATCTTTTTGCAGGAATTGGAGGGTTTCGTTTGGCACTTCAAAATCTTGATGGTAAGTGTGTTTTTACAAGTGAATGGGACAAATATTCTAAACAGACCTACAAAACTAATTTTGGAGATATCCCATTTGGAGATATTACAAAACCTGAAACAAAAAAATATATTCCAGATAATTTTGATGTGCTTTGTGCTGGCTTTCCCTGTCAGGCATTTTCAATTGCAGGAAGGCGCGGTGGATTTGAAGACACGAGAGGAACATTATTTTTTGATGTTGCCGAAATCATAAAAAATAAACAGCCAAAAGCAATTTTTCTTGAAAATGTAAAAGGACTTCGTAACCACGATAAAGGAAAAACATTAGCCACAATTTTAAACGTACTTCGTGAAGATTTAAATTACTATGTTCCAGAACCTCAAATATTAAATGCTAAAGACTTCGGAGTTCCTCAAAATAGAGAACGTATTTTTATTGTAGGTTTTAGAAAGGATTTGGGAATTGATGATTTTCAATATCCAGAATCGACTAAAAAAGATGCCATTTTAGAAGATATTTTAGAAGAAAATGAAGTGTCTGTTAAATATTATCTTTCTACAACTTACGTACAAACTTTAAAAAATCATAGAGCAAGGCACGAAAGCAAAGGAAATGGTTTTGGTTATGAAATAATTCCAAATAACGGAACTGCAAATGCAGTAGTTTGTGGAGGAATGGGAAGAGAACGAAACCTGGTTTTAGATGATAGATTAACCAATTTCAATCCAGTAACCAAGATTTCTGGGAAAGTAAACAGAGAAGGCATTAGAAAAATGACACCACGAGAATGGGCAAGGCTACAAGGCTTTCCAGACAATTTTAAAATTATCGTTTCAGATACACAGGCATACAAACAGTTTGGTAATTCGGTAGCAGTTCCCGCAATTCAGGCCACAGCAGAAAAAATAATAGAAAAACTTAACTGTAAATAATTCTTAAGCACAGCTAAACTTAACATTACAAGTTTATCAAAGCATGATTCTAATAGAATCTCTAAAAAACATGGGCCGTTAATACTTCAAGTTGAACCTACAAAGTTTACTTTACTAGAAACGACTCCAAAAACTGGAAGAAAAATTCTTCACTTTTTATTTACAATCCATTATTTAATACACTACCCATTTTCACGGAAAACAGGGTAGTAAAAACATAACATTTCGCTTTGCTTTGTAATGGCAATAAATAACATAAAATATGATCTGTAGTGAATTCAAATTGAGAGATAAATTATACTATTAACTTAAACCATTAACTGTTATGTCCAAGATATTAAATACCGTGAAATCTTATTGTAAATCGTCAATTCCAGCAAGATTGGAAAAATTTTACCTTTCAGAAATGGAGGAATATAGCGATAGTACGATTGCTAATTTACCTGGTTGGGATCCTGAATCTGAATTTGAATTGAACTTTTCCGCTGCCACCTTTACAGGCTTACAAAATCGACATAACGATTGGCTTACTAATAAGTCTAAAGAAGATAATTGTGAATATATTCCTTTTTCTACTTTGACCGATTTAGAGTATGAAGATGAGCTAACCGATTTTTTGGCCATTAATATTAGTCAAGAAAACTGCCCAGTTTGTTTTGGCAACCATGAAACAGGTGGATTTATAGTTATATATAAGACTTTAGATTATTTTCTGGAATATCTTGAAGATGAAGATGTAAATCCTATGGAACAATTTGGAACTCTTTTTGAAAGAGCCCTAGAAGCCTCTTCAAAAAGCGATCACTCATTAGTTATAGAAACATTAGGGAACTTCTTTGATAAAAACCAAATTAACCCTGGAATACCTGGTCCTTATATGAAAGAGATTCCTGAAGCCTTAAATTTATTAGGCGCTGCTTATCATGAATTGGAGCAGACAGAAAAGGCTATAGAATATCTAAACTTAGCATGTACAGGTATTTTTTGTAGAAATGCATTTTTAAACAGAGTTAAGCTTAATTTGATCTCTTCGGAATATGACATCGCAATGGAACAATGTAATCAAGGATTAGAACGGTTTTCTGACGACTATTCAAAATCATTTCTTAATCTTTATAAGGGAATCATTTATGGTGTCTTTGAAAAAAATGACGAAGCTTTAGAGTGTTTTGCTTTGATGGTGGGTAATGTAGAAAAATCTGATTTTGGCATTTTAACACCCGTTGCAGCCATTTATACCCACTTTACAGAAATTAATGATTTTGAAATGGTCTTTAACAATATCTCAAAGATGATTCAAGAGTATGAATAATATAGGCTTTTTGTCCAGTAAAAAACAAGAACAAAACTCCTATGGTCCCGAAACAACAATCCAATGAAAACAACTTTACTAAAAACATTGCATGCCTTATTGATTTTAACAACTACCTTATTTTGCCAATTCAGCACAGCACAAAATACTGAGTTGTTTATTCCCTATTATGCAAACGGTAAATGGGGTTATTGCGATGTTAATGGTAACATTTTAATACCTACTACATATAATAATAAAACAACATTCTTTTTTTCATTTAAGGGACAAGATTTTGCATATGTAGTAAATAATGATGGCAGAACAATATTGATTGATAAAAATAACAACAACTTATTACCTGAAGATTGTTTCATATCTGATTTCCCAGGTATCTCCTATTTTTTAAAACATGGGACGTCTAGACTAGTTGAGTCAAGCAGTAAGAAGCAAGGATTATATGATTACGAAAAATTAAAAGTTACAGTTCCGATAGTTTATGATTCGATTTTCGATTTTAACTATCAAATCATAGCAAAGAAGAAAAATAAATACTGGGAAATTAATGATAATGAGCAATATGAGCAATATGAGCAAATTCAAACCGACTATATAGATTTAGAAATATTACGGAATCTTGAATTGTATATCTATAAAACTAGCGACAAGATTTATAAAGATGGTGAAAAAGGTAAAAGAGAAGAAATTACCTATGAAGATTATGCTGTTTTAAAAAAGAAAGATTTTGAAACGGTGGTTGAAGAAACCATCATTGAAGCCACAGAAATTGCAGGAAGAGAACACAAGTATTTTGTTAACATAAAAGGATCAGATGAGATTAACAAAACCCCCGATATTAATGAAATCAAAGTAATTGAAAACATTGGGTTCTTTAAAAAGATATACGAAAAAAGATGTGGGTATAAAGAATTAAACATAGTTCAAAAAGGAGGTAAGGTTGGTATTACTGATGAAAACATGAATCTAATTTTACCGATTGCATATGATGAACTTCAATTTGATTACTCAAAAAAAATAGTTTATATAAAAAAAGGAGATTTGGTCGGTATGAAATTTTTGATAGACCCGTGTCATTTAATAGAACCGAACTATGACTCAATTGAAGGAATTACTTTTATCCAAAAAAAGGATTTTTACATTTTTTTAGTTAAGAAAAATAATATAAATCTGTATGTAGGCGAGAATGGGATTGAATTTTTTAAGTTAGACTAAACCAACCGTTAAACTTTACTATCAGAAGGAATTAACAATTTATTGATTTATTTCTAGATCAATTTTATTTAAAATTTAGAACCCCTCTTTCGGTTTTAAATCAAACAATGGTAAAGTTATATGAGATAACTCTGTATTAATTAAATTAGTAGCTAACATTCCTCTAACTCCTCCAATACAAATGTTAAGTAATTTTTTTATAAACTTTTCAGGAGCAATTAATTTATCATCTTCATCGATGATCTTATCATAATCCTTAACTTTAAAAGTTGAGATATTCTTAATTCCAAAGATTCCCTTTTCTGTAATTTCTTGATCTTTTAAAAAGGCATCTAACTTTAACTCAAGAATAAAAAGTTTTTTCTTCTTTTCAGCGGTATATTGAACGTTTAATCTGTATTGTAAATATTCAGGATTGACTTTTTTTTTCTTTGAATTATATTCCTCTTTTATGTAAAAGTTACTAGGCGTTGAATTTAGAATTTCAACTCTTATTATTTTCTTAGAAGATTTCTTTTTTTTAGCCATAACTCTTTGATTTACTTTTCAGTTACACGTGTAAAACTGAATCGTTTTGGTTTTTGAGAAGGCTTTATATGAATATCATCTTTATAGTTACCATCAATAACGAAAGTGTTCATTCCTTCCACAATATCATAACTTAAAATATGTGTTCTCATTCCCGTATATCCATAAGCTGCTTTTTCCCAGATAATATTACCGCTAGATTTATTTTCTAACTTATTTACCTTACTCTCTAAATACTTAATTCTTGCTTCTTTTACTTTGATAATTTCATTATAGCACTCTATCTTTTCTGTAGAAGTCATAATAAGTTTAGTATCAAGAACTCTTTCAATTTTCCGAACTGTTTTAAAAGTGAAATTATGAAGTCCAGTAAGCCATTTACTTATTTCCGATTCGGACTTACCCATCTTTCTTGCTAAATCTGCATGAGAATATCCTTTTTTATCAAGCGCTCTTTGGATTTCGTTAGCAATATTGATAGACCCTATAACATCATCTTGAATGTCTTTAGGGATTTCACTAATAGCCTTTAAATATGCTTCTGATTCCATGTTATTTCTTATAAGAAAGTGAAAATGATTTATTTGTAATTATTGATTTATCATTAATTTTTAAAGCACCATTTAATTCCATTCTTTTGATTTGTGATGAAATATTTGAAGCAAACATAAATTGTTTCCAACAAGTAGGGCTGTTTCTTGTTGCTTGACTTTCTTTAACACCACCGTTTATTAAAATTACAATTTTTTCACTAAGTACAATACAATAAAGTCTTAATTTCGTTTTCTTTTGGTAAGGATCTAAATCCACATACTCAATTTGTTCTTTTTCAATTGCTTCTTTGTTAGGAGGGAGAGCAGAAGCATTATCTTCAGTTCTAAAATATTGAGAGGTTGCTCCAAATTTCTCACCAATGACAGCAATCCACATCTTAATAAAATTAACACTTTCTGAATATTCATTGTGATAATTATTATAAAATTTATCTAGTTCATTTTGCTCTTCATCTGCAAATTTAAGCGTATAATATGCAACTTTTGTGAAGTTAAGGTTTTCTAATTCTATTATTTTAACTTCTGACTTCACTTATAAGTTAAGATTGTAAATGTAAATTAATTTTTTTTTATAATCAAACTAAATTCTGTTTGTAAGAATAATTTTAGAGCAATTTAACAAAAATTGACTTAATTAATACATTTACTGCTCTTTTAAGTCCTAACATTTTGGACTTTCATCTATTTCAACACCCATTAATTTGTTAAAGCTTCTTTTAGTTAAATTAGTTCTACTTTCTCTCTTTTTAAGATAAGATTCTGTATTTGACCTCTTAATTTTTTCTTTTTCAAGTTATAATTTGATTAAATTTATGGCTTGTCGTTGTTTTTGAAGTATTTTTTCAAGTCTTTCCTGAAGTTCTTTTTTTGATTCCATAATGATCAAATTAATTATTCGACAATAATTCGGCAAAACAATAAATAAAAAAACCGTAAACAATTTAATATTAAATTGTTTACGGTTTTAAAAAGTACTCAAGGTGGGAATCGAACCCACACTCTCGAAAGAACTGGATTTTGAATCCAGCGCGTCTACCAATTCCGCCACTTGAGCATTTTAGGCAGTAAAATTAATCATTATTACGAATAGAACGTAATTTTTCTTTCCCTATTCCCGATTTCCAATATTTTTCACGAACTCTAGCTTCAATCCTGTTGCTACATACCTCCGAATAAATCAATTCAAAGGGCTTATAAAACTTAGTAGTTCTTTCTCTACCTCCATTATGACGCTCAATACGGTTATTCAAATTTTGGGTTAAACCAACATATATATAATTGTGTTCTATACTAGATAATGCATAAACATAATACATATGCAATCTTTTAGCGCGCCTGCCTGTCGGCAGACAGGTCTACCAATTCCGCCACTTGAGCATTTCGGACAGCAAAAATATAGATTTTTTCGATAATTAAACACAAAAATACCTGTCAATATACTTTTCAGGTAAAAATAAATGCATAAATTTGCACCTCGTTTAAAATAAGGTAGTCTTTATATACTATAAAACAACTAGTTACTATGGCCGTTGTAAATACTGAAGCTAAAATTTTTGCATGTACTCAGAGTAAAGTCTTAGGTGAAAAAATCGCCAAAGCATTCGGTGCCAGTTTAGGAAATGTGATTACCTCTACCTATAGTGACGGCGAGTTTCAACCCTCTTATGAAGAATCCATTCGAGGGACTAGAATTTTTATAATTGGCTCTACAAACCCTGAGCCAAGAAACTTAATGGAGATGTTGTTGATGATTGATGCGGCTAAACGTGCATCTGCAAGACATATTACTGCGGTGATGCCTTATTTTGGATGGGCAAGACAGGATAGAAAAGATAAGCCTCGTGTGCCAATTGCCGCAAAATTGGTTGCCAAAATGCTAGAAGCGGCAGGAGCCACTCGTATTATTACGATGGATTTACACGCCGATCAAATACAAGGCTTTTTTGAAAGACCCGTAGATCATTTGTTTGCATCAACCATTTTTCTACCTTATTTAAAAAGTTTAAATCTGGACAATCTAACAATTGCGTCTCCAGATATGGGAGGTTCTAAGAGAGCCTACGCCTATTCCAAAGCTTTAGAAAGTGATGTGGTAATTTGCTACAAACAACGTGCTAAAGCCAATGTTATTTCTCATATGGAGCTTATTGGAGATGTTACAGGAAAAAATGTGGTATTGGTTGATGATATGGTTGATACAGCAGGCACATTAACTAAAGCAGCAGATTTAATGATGGAACGAGGTGCATTAAGCGTTAGGGCTATTTGTACGCATCCTATATTATCTGGAAATGCATACGAACGATTAAAAAATTCGAAGCTAGAAGAACTTATTGTAACAGACTCTATTCCATTATCTCAAGAAAGCAATAAAATTAGAGTTTTAGGCTGTGCCGACTTATTTGCTGAGGTTATGAAGAAGGTTCATAACAACCAGTCTATTAGTTCAAAATTTGTAATGTAGTTTGGCCTGTCCCTAGGCAGAAAAACAAAAAAGAACATAAATTAAATAATAATAAATAACAATTATGAAATCAATTACAATCAACGGATCTCAAAGAGAAAGCGTGGGCAAAAAAGCGACAAAAGCCTTACGTAATGCTGGTCAGGTTCCTTGCGTATTATACGGAGGAGATAAGCCAGTTCATTTCGCAGCAGCAGAATTAGCATTCTCTAAACTTGTATATACACCGAATGCGCATACTGTTGTAATTAATTTAGAAAATGGTGAAACTTTTAATGCAGTACTACAGGATATTCAATTCCACCCAGTTACCGATAGAATTTTACACGTAGATTTTTATCAGTTATTTGAAGATAAAGAAATTGCATTAAATATTCCAGTACAACTTGTAGGAAACTCAAAAGGTGTTAAAAACGGAGGTGTTTTAAGAAGAAACAACAGAAAACTTCGTATCAAAGCATTACCTGCTAACTTACCTGATTTTATCGAAATAGATATCACACCTTTAAAAATTGGTGATAAAGTTGCTGTGGGCGATTTACCAAGTGATGACTATAGTTTTTTACATTCAGACAATACCGTTGTATGTCAGATCAAAACTTCAAGAACAGCAGTTGAAGATGAGGAGGATGAAGATGAAGAATCTGAAGAAGGAGCAGAAGCACCAGCAGCAGAAGGGGCAGAAGCACCAGCAGCTCAAGAATAGATATATTCTTAACTTAAATATTAAAGGCATCCTGTATTATTCAGGATGCTTTTTTATTTTTACACAAACATAAAAGTGCTATGTATCGTTTTTTATTCAAATTATTTAGGAGAAAAAAGGAAATAGAAGAACAAGATATCATGAAGAAGTATTTAATAGTAGGTTTAGGGAATATAGGAGAGAAATATGAGAATACCCGCCATAATATTGGATTTAAAATATTGGATTATTTCGCAAATAAAGAGTCTTTAACTTTTGAAACCCAAAAACTAGGAGATATTGCTACATACAAGTTAAAAGGGAGAACCTTTATTTTTTTAAAGCCCAATACCTACATGAATTTAAGCGGAAAAGCGATATTATACTGGTTGACAAAAGAAAAAGTGCCTTTAGAAAACTTATTGATTATTACAGATGATTTAAATCTGCCTTTTGGAAGTATCCGTTTGAAAGCAAAAGGCAGCGATGGTGGACATAACGGGCTAAAAGACACCCAAGATAAATTGAATACTACGAAATACAACCGCTTTAGATTTGGAATAAGTGATGCCTTTTCTAAAGGAAGGCAAATCGATTATGTTTTAGGAGAATGGACCCAAGAGGAATCGGACAAACTTAAAGAACGCTTAGATAAATCGGTAGAGCTTATAAAATCCTTTGCTTTAGCTGGAGCAAATATTACCATGAATACTTTTAATGGCAAGTAGAAAAAAGCCTTGAAAGTAATAGTATCTTAAAGCCAATGTTATTACATCAGGCACAATAGAGATATCTAAAAAATCAACTGTTTTAGTTCATGCTTTCAGATAAACTCTTTTATTTAATAATAATCTTTTTAGCAGATTCTCGTACCCCATCACTCACTTTTAAAATATACATACCAGATTGTATATAATTTAAATTTACCTGCTCGGTTAAATCTCCAGTACCTTCAAAAAAATCTTTATAAATAAGTCGGCCCCTTATATTAAAAACTTCTATAGTAATATCTCTAGATAGAGACCCGTTTAGCTTAATATTAAATTTTCCATGGTTGTGGTTTGGAAATACAATTAGATTTTCAAAACCAGATGCTTCAATAGCTTTGGTTGGTAATACCGTAAGCGTATAATCTTCAACCTCACCATCAAAACCATTTTCAGAAGGGATAGGCTCTTGATTGCCAGAAGCCCCTATATATCTGGTAGCAAC
Organism: uncultured Flavobacteriaceae bacterium; assembly: GCA_947501845.1. GTDB lineage: Bacteria > Bacteroidota > Bacteroidia > Flavobacteriales > Flavobacteriaceae > Flavivirga. Next base: position 117,106 of record CANMXP010000010.1, read on the forward strand.
TCTCATAACCGTGTTTCCTAAAATAGCATCAACAGGAATACTAATAGAAAGTGGTGAATTGTTAGTAGCTTCATCCGAAACACTGGTCGCTTCACCCAAATCATATGCCTCACCAGGGTCATCAAAACTGGAATTTTGGTTCCAATCAATCCATGCCCTTGTAGCGGTAGTAAAACCGCCTTGCGTATCAACATTTACCGTTAAATCGTATGCATCATCTCTACTAACTTCTGTATTAATAGATGTGTAATCAAAATAACTCGAAGTCTTCGTAGAAGCATTATCAATCGTGTTAAATTGAACCCATGTTATTGAGGTGTCATATTCAAAATCTGAAGACAATATATTAATTGTATAATCTTCAACCTCGCCATCAAAACCATTTTCACAAGAAGTTGGCAATCCATCATCTTTATATTTTGTTGAAACCCTCATAATAGTATTCCCCGCCACAGCGCCCATAGGAACTGTAATTGACAAGGGTGAATTGGTTGTAACTCCGTTAGCAATATTGGTAGCGTCGCCTAAGTTATACACTTCACCAGCATCATCGAAACTACAATTTTGATTCCAATCTATCCAAACTCTGGTAGCAGTAGTAAAATCACCGTCCGTATTAACATTTACAGTTAAATCGTAGGAACTATTTCTACTCAAATCTGTAGTTATTGACGTATAATCTGAATAACCCGAAGGTTTGGCAGAGGCATTATCAATCGTATTAAATTGAACACGCGTTGTACTTGTATTAAACGACGTGTTTGCAACAGAAGCACATAGCCCATTGAAAAAAGGAAATGCAACATTCTTATTTTTTGTAATTGATGTTGAAGTCCCCGTTACTATTAAATTATAGTCTGCTGGCGCAACACCATTTAGATCGCTAATGGTCATGGTAACACTTCCCGAAACATCTAAACTTGCAGGAGAGAAAGTCACAGTAGAACTTCCAGGGTTTCCAGAAGCACTAAAAACAGTGTTTTCTGAAAAACCATTCGCTGTAACAAAATCAAAATGAAATATTGCTATCGTTTCTCTACAAGCAATTGGATCTAAAGTTTCCTCTACCATAAAAAAATCTGGCGTTGTAGAAATAGAAAAATCAAAATTAGAAACATCGTAAAAAATATTATCTGCAGCCTCAATTAACAGTCGTGCTGTAGAAGTGTCAGACATGGCAGGTACATTATAGTCGAAAGAACCATCATTAGGAGTGTTCGATACTATTGTTGTAGGAAAGGTTAATCCACCATCTGTTGATAATTTTATATTTACATTTTGACAATTGATCGTTCCGTTGGTTGTTTGCCCTACTTCCCATTCAATGGTTTGTGTAGACCCTTGAGCCCAAGAAACGGGATTGGTTATGGTAAAAGGCGTTACATCTTCAACTATAATTTGCATAGTATCGTAACTACTTTGTCCTCCAGTGAAAGAAGCTGGAGATCTGTCCCTAACAGTCAAGGCCCAATTTAAAGACCTCGCAACCGTCGAAACAGTTTCCCAATCACTACCTAATGTAGGATTGGTTTGTATAATATTACCCGCAACAACACTACTGAACTTAGGAATATATCTGTCGGGAGAGCTTGAAGGGGGAAGCGATCTATTCGTAGGACCAGAAATTAATTCTGGACCAAAATTCAAGAAATTAGTAATTCCAGCATCTATTTGTTCCCAGCAATAGGTTAGATTGTCTCCTCCATCGGCATCTGTAGCTGCACCTCTTAAAACATAAGCAGTTCCTTTAGGTATGTTATAATTATTTCCTGCATCGGCACTTGGCGGATTATTTGAAATGACCTCGGTTGTCTGGCAACTTTTAGTACTCAAATTATCTAATATTTGTTTAATACTATGGTAATGAAAATAATCATCACCATTTAATTCTACATTATTTGCTCCTTCAATACCTGCGTAGGCCATTACGGTAGTACCACTGCCAGGTTCAGAATTAACACCTGTTCCCTCACTATCAAATGCCCAGGTATGATTAGCTCCCATTTGATGACCAATCTCGTGAGCAACAAAATCTATATCAAAAGTATCCGTTTCTGGGATGCTATTCGAGGGTGATGTAAAAGCACTTCCTTTTCCGTGGGGAGATCCACTTGTGGGGTTTTCACAAACACATCCAATACAACCCGCATTTCCCCCACCTCCAGTAGCACCAAAAAGGTGCCCTATATCATATGCGGTATTACCAATAACACTTGTTAAGTTATTTTGAAGTTGTAAACTCCAACCATTAGTATTATTAAAGTTATTCTCATCGGTACCTACGTTGGCATCAGAATACGGATCTGTAGCCGCATCAGTATATATTAATTGCGTAGCATCAATGAGTTCAAAAGTCACGGCCATATCGGTCTCAAAAACCTCATTAACTCTATTTAAAGTTGTATTTATTGCTGCTAGAGCATCTGCAACGGCATCTCCATTACCAGCATTGCCATCGTCGTGATAAGTTGTGTATTCTGATGTTGTAGAAATGACCATTCTAAATTTTTGCAAAGTTTGATCATTCGCACCTCCTTCATTAACCTTTGCTGTCCCACTTGTTTTATTAAGTGATTTATTTAATTTATCCAGGGTTTTACATTCAAGCCCATCCACTAAACCACGCTTAGAGTCTTTATCATATACAACATATCTATTAGAGCCTTTAGTTAAGGGCTGCATGAATACAGTGGGATTATTAACATAAGAAATCATTGTCTGTATTCCTTGAGGAGACATACTCATTCGTATGCGTGTCCCAGAATTATCTGTACTAACCCCTACATAAGATTTAATGTTTGGGTACTTAGAAGCAAGTTCAGAAGAAAAAACAGGTGCTTCATAAATTTTAAAAGTTTCCATTTTTCCATGAGCCCCTGGCACAGAAATAATAGTATTTCCTTTTTTGCCATTAGCGCCTCTTAAAGTTGCTGAAATCGTACTTTTTTTGAACGAAATCATATCGAGTTCAAATAGATGAACTTTATTTTTACTTAAATGAAATTTAGATAGTTTTTCAGAATTTTTTAAATTCTCAACTTGTTTCCATGAAGAATTTTGGGCAATAGCCGAAAATGCAAACAAAAGCATTGTTATTGATAAAACATAATGTAGTTTTGTTCTCATAAAAAATATTTAGGGCATTTTTATTAGGCATTCTATCAACAAATCTAACTTTTTTAGGTGGAATTAACAATTTAACTTGTTAAATGGGTAAGGTAAAAGACATTGAAACTTATAAATCTGTAGGAGCTACGGTTGTTACGATTGGTACTTTTGATGGGGTCCATATTGGACATCAAAAAATAGTTAATCGTTTAATTTCTATTGGAAAAATAAACGGGTTAAAATCTGTCATTCTAACTTTTTTTCCACATCCTCGGATGGTTTTACAGAAAGATTTTAATATAAAGTTAATAAATACTATTGACGAACGACGAGATATTTTAGATGGTCTGGGCTTAGATTACCTGCTTATTAAAGAGTTTACCATAGAATTTTCACGACTTACAGCCGAAGGTTTTGTAAAACAAATTCTAGTTGATAAACTCAATGCAAAAAAGGTTATTATTGGCTACGATCATAGATTTGGGAGAAATAGAAATGCAAATATCGACGATTTAAAAAAGTTTGGTGAGGCTTATGGGTTTGAGGTTGAAGAAATATCGGCGCAAGATATAAACGATGTAGCAGTAAGCTCTACTAAAATTAGAAAGGCTTTAAAAGAAGGCGATATTAAAAAAGCGAATGCTTTTTTAGGCTATAACTTTACCATAACTGGAATGGTAACCAGAGGTAAAGGGTTAGGAAGACAATTAAACTTCCCAACGGCCAATATTAAAGTGGAAGAAGCTTATAAATTAATCCCAAAACAAGGATCTTATATTGTAAAAGCCACCGTTAATAAATCACTGGTTTATGGTATGATGAATATAGGTTTAAACCCCACTGTTAATGGAAAAAAAGAAACAATCGAAGTTCACTTTTTTAATTTTGATAATGATATTTATGGTGAGTCTATTCAAATTGAATTATTAAATCGTATTCGCGACGAAGAAAAATTTGAATCTGTTGAAGACTTGAAAACACAATTAAAAAAAGACAAGCAAACGGCACTTACCTACATAGCAACACATCATGCTTAATAAATGGTTATTCAAAAATATTGACAATTCTTCATTAATAGTATTCCGAATTATTTTTGGCCTTCTTTGTTTTTTAGAATCGGTAGGGGCTATTTTTACGGGCTGGGTAAAAAAAACACTTGTAGAACCAGAATTTACTTTTTCTTTCATTGGCTTTGAGTGGTTACAACCGCTTCCTGGCAATGGGATGTACTACTACTATGTTATTATGGGCATATTCGCATTATTTATCATGGTAGGATACAAATATAGGCTGAGCACCCTCTGTTTCACCATCATGTGGGCCGCAACCTATTTAATGCAGAAATCGTCCTATAACAACCACTATTACTTATTAATGCTTTTAAGTAGTATTATGGTGTTGCTTCCAGCACATAGATATGCTTCGGTTGATGCTAAATTAAACCCCAAATTAAAAAGTCTTTCAATGCCTCAATGGTGTCGTTTAATTATTATTTTACAGCTTTTTATTGTTTACTCTTACGCAGCTAAAGCAAAACTATATCCAGATTGGTTAGATACCACCGTTATAGAACTCCTTATGAAAGGCAAGGCTCATTATTTTTTAGTGGGCAACATACTTCAATTAAAATGGCTACATTATATTTTGGCTTATGGAGGTATTGTTTTTGATGGTTTAATAGTACCTCTATTATTGTTTAAACCAACGAGAAAATACGCCTTTATGGCCTCTATTTTCTTTCACCTATTCAATTCATTTGTTTTTCAAATAGGTATTTTCCCTTACTTATCATTAGCATTTACACTGTTCTTTTTTGAACCCAAAACGATTCAAAAGTTATTTTTAAAAAAGAAAGCTTTTTATAATTCCAAAGAGGTTGTAATTCCAAAGTTTAAAGCACCATTATTAATTTTATTTTCTATTTACTTTTTAGTTCAAATAGGGTTGCCTTTAAGACATCATATTATTGAAGGTGATGTTCTATGGACAGAAGAAGGCCACAGACTTTCGTGGCGCATGATGCTTCGATCGAAAATAGGCAAAACAAGCTATAGCGTTAAAAATAAAGACTCGGGCAAAAGCACCTTTATTAATTTAGATGATTATTTAACCCGTAAACAGAGGCGTTCTGCCAGTACAAAACCAGATGTTATTTGGCAGTTTTCACAGCATTTAAAACAAACATTTCAAAATAATGGTCAAGAGGTAGCCGTTTATGTTAATAGCAAAATAAGCGTAAACGGAAAACCTTATAAAACATTAATAGATCCAGATGTAGATTTGGCAAATGTTGAATGGGAAACGTTTAAACATAGTAATTGGATTTTACTTCCAAAAGAGGATTAAATATATTAGTAATTCCCTAAATTTGTCGCTTAAATTTTCAAAACATGTTACAAGTTCCTTTTATTAGAGAAAACAAAGAGTTAGTAATTGAACGATTAGCAAAAAGAAATATAGATGCTACTCAGATGATTAATGACGTTATTGCCTTTGATGAAGATAGAAGACGTATTCAAACAGAATTAGATAATACCTTGGCTGAGTCTAACACGCTATCTAAAGAAATAGGAAACTTGTTCAAATCGGGAGAAGCTCAAAAAGCAAACCTTTTAAAAGAAAAAACAGGTCAACTAAAAGAGGCTTCAAAAGAACTTACCGAAGCACTTAATAATAAATCTAATGCGTTAAACGAATTACTTTATAAAATTCCTAACGTACCTAATGAGCTTGTACCAGCTGGTAATTCCGATTCGGATAACGAAGAGGTTTTTAAAGAAGGAGATATTCCTGTTTTGCACGAAGGTGCCCTACCTCATTGGGAACTCGCTAAGAAATATGATATTATAGATTTTGAACTTGGTAACAAAATTACAGGAGCAGGGTTTCCTGTTTATAAAGGCAAAGGAGCTAGGTTACAGCGTGCATTAATTGCTTATTTTTTAGATAAAAATACAGCAGCTGGTTATACCGAATATCAATTACCGCACTTAGTAAACGAAGCATCTGGCTTTGGAACAGGACAGCTGCCAGATAAAGAGGGACAAATGTACCATGTAACCGAAGATAACCTGTACTTAATACCTACGGCCGAAGTCCCTGGAACCAATATTTTTAGAGATGTTGTTTTAAATGAAAATGACCTACCTATTGGTATAACTGGTTACACGCCTTGCTTTCGTCGTGAAGCAGGAAGTTACGGTGCACATGTAAGAGGCTTAAATAGATTACATCAATTTGATAAAGTTGAAATATTGCGCGTGGAACATCCAAGTAAATCTTACGAAGCTTTGGATGGTATGGTTAATCACGTAAAGACCATTCTTAAAGAATTAGAATTACCATATAGAATTTTAAGACTGTGCGGTGGGGATTTAGGATTCACCTCAGCTTTAACCTACGATTTCGAATTGTTTTCTACAGCTCAAGACAAATGGTTAGAAATTTCTTCAGTGTCTAATTTTGAGACCTTTCAAGCTAATCGATTAAAACTCCGCTTTAAAAATAGCAATGGTAAAAACGAATTAGCACATACTTTAAACGGGAGTTCGTTAGCACTACCTAGAGTACTTGCTGGAATTTTAGAAAATTACCAAACTAAAGATGGTATTGTGATACCAAAAGTACTTCAAGCTTACACTGGGTTTAGTATTATTGATTAGATAATATTAAAAGCAGGGCATAAAACTGATAAAAACGTAAGATTTTTGTTTCTAAAATCGACCAAATGCATATTTCGCATGCTGTTTAACGATTATGTTTTGATTCTTTTTGTGATAAGGTATATATTTTGGATGTTAGCTAGACAGAAAAACCTATCAAACCTAACCAAACCATGAAAAACCTAAAACGCATTGTAATATTAATTACATTAATCTTTTTTGCGAGCAAAGTTTTATTCTCAGATTTTGAAATTTCAGAATCTGAAAATAAAGTTACCGCAGTCGTTAATAAATAGAAGTTTTGTTTCATTTATAAAACTGTCCCCAATCATATATTACATCGTTTTAATATTAACGGTAGTTAATGGAACATTTTTTTTGGTTGGTTAGTGCCCGGATTTTTATTCGGGCATTTTTTGTGAAGCTATATTTTAAATACGTTTTAAAACTATTCAAAATAATAAACCTAACTAATATTGCTGCATAAGGAGGCTGTTATTTTTTATTTTATACCTCCTCTGTAGTTATAAAATTCACAAATATTTACAATATCTACATATTACATTGCTTATATTTACGATATGAGATTCATTCATATTCTATTCATATTAATAAATACAACGGTATTTTCTCAAAGTGATATTCTGGCAAAAGAATATTTTAAAAAAGGAGACTTTCAAAAGGCATTGCATGAATATAAAAAGCTATATGCTAAATCACCTTCCAATATTAATTACATCAATCAGATTATAAGTACGCAGCAACAATTAGAACAATATGATGAGGTTGAAACATTTCTATTAAAATTAATGGAAAGAATTAATTATCCAGCATTTTTAGTAGAACTGGGTTATAATTACCAACTTAAAAACGATTTAGAAAATGCTACCATCAACTATAACAAAGCTATTGCCAGTATAGATATTAAGGCTAGCAATGTATTTTCTGTTGCCAGAAGTTTTCAGAGCCACACACTTTTAAACGAAGCGGTGATAGCCTATGAAAAAGCCATGGTGCTAAATCCAGATTTTAATTTCAACCTACAATTGGCCAAAATATATGGAGAGCAGGGAAACATAGAAAAAATGTTTTCCAGCTATATTCATTTTGCAGAATACAACCCACCCAGTTTAAATAATATTAAAAGAGCAATTAGTGAATTTATAAGTGAGAATAGTGCTAACGAAAACAATACCATATTTCGCAAAGTTTTACTCAAAAAAAATCAGCAGGAGCCTAACTTACTTTGGAATGAACTATTAAGTTGGCTATTCATTCAGCAAAAAGATTTCAAGAAAGCATTCATTCAAGAAAAAGCAATTTTTAATAGACAACCAGATAACTTAAGCAAAATTGAAGAGCTGGCATTGATAGCTTCTAATGAAAATGAAAATAATATTGCCAAAGAAATTTTCACCTACATCATTGAAACTGCACAAGATTCGGACACTAAACTAAAGGCACATTATAATTTACTTCGATTAGAGACAAAAGAAAGTTTAAAAGAGAATTATACGACTATTAATGCTAAATATTTAGAGCTATTCAAGGAGTTTGGAACATTTTCTCAAACCCTAAAACTACAAATTGCCTATGCTCATTTTTTAGCATTCTATATGAATGAAACCAGCAAGGCGACAGCATTTTTAGAAAACACATTAAAACTACCACTAACCAAATTACAAAAAGCAGAGGCTAAATTAGAATTGGGAGATATATTGGTACTACAAGAAAAATTCAACAAAGCCTTAATTTATTACACACAGATTCAGCGTAATTTAAAAAACAGTACTATTTCTCAAGAAGCACGTTATAAAGTAGCAAAAGCAAGTTATTATAAAGGTGATTTTAAATGGGCAGAATCTCAGCTTAAAATTTTAAAAGCCTCGACTTCTCAACTTATAGCCAATGATGCACTAGATCTTAAATTACTTATTTCTGACAATAAATATGAAGATTCTCTTCAAACGGCTTTAAAACTTTACGCCAAAGCAGATTTACTTGCTTTTCAAAATAAAACGGAAGTATCAATACAATTGTTAAACACGATTTTAAAAGACCATAAAACCGAACCTATAATAGCGCAAGCTTTATTTAAGCAAGCTCAATTATTTGAAATGAAAAAGCAATATGAAAAAGCAGAAGCTAACTATGAAGCCATTATTGCTAATTATAGAGATGGTATTCTAATAGATGATGCTTATTTTAAATTGGCTAGTATCTACGAAAAGCAATTAAATTTACCCCAAAAAGCGAAAGCTTTATATGAGTTAATTATTTTTAATCATGCCGATAGTATTTATTTTGTAGATGCCAGAAAACGTTATAGAGCATTGCGTGGAGATGCTATAAATTAAACAATGATAATAGCAGAAACAGAACGTCTACTCATTTCGGAATTTAAAAAAGAAGATGCCCCATTTTTTTTAGAACTAACCAATACACCTAATGCGCTTAAATATATTGGTGATAAAGACCTAAAGAGTGTCGAAGATGCAGAAAAGTATCTTATAAATAAAACGATTAAAAGCTATAACGATTTTAACTTTGGGTTTTATAAACTTGAATTAAAAGGAGAAAAAAACAATCCTATTGGCACTTGTGGACTTGCAAAACGGAAGGAACTGGATGATGTAGATATTGGTTTTTCTTTTCTCCCCCAATATGAGGGCAAAGGTTTTGGTTATGAAGCTTCAAAAAAGGTCATGGCTCTAGCAAAACAAACGTTTAAACTGGATAGACTTATAGCTATTACAGTTCCGCATAACAAAAACTCCATTAAGTTATTAGAAAAGTTAGGCTTTACTTGTGAAAAAAGAGTAAAACCTTTTGAAGATGACGAAGAACTCCTGTTATTTGCAAAAAAGTTGTAAATATGATCATATACAATGTCACCGCAAACATAGATGAATCCATTCATGACGAATGGTTAGCCTGGATAAAAGAACATATTCCGCAAGTACTAGCTACGGGCAAATTTGAAAAAGCAACACTAACCAAAGTTTTGGTAGAAGAAGATATGGGAGGTGTTACATATTCCATCCAATATAGGTCCTATTCACGAGAAGCCTTAGAGGCCTATTATAAAGAAGATGCCGAAAAATTAAGAGCAGATGGTATGAAAAGATTTGCAGATAAAATGCTAGCTTTTAGAACAGAACTAGAAGTTATTGATGAATACACTGTAAACTTTAATTAGCACGTCAAGATACGCATACGGCAACTAGGCAAATTCTCAATATCATTATGTGAAAAACAAATGTTAGCTCGACTACTTTGGCGACACTTAATGTGACACCTTTTGACGGTTACTGCGTAGACAAGACAGCCAAAGTATCGAAGTAAACACAGGAATCCATTTATATAACTTACTTTTGTATTCAAAATATCCTTGAATTCGTGGCATATAATCCAAACCAACATCAAGTAAAAGCAAAAAAATATTTAGGTCAGCATTTTTTAAATGATGAATCTGTTGCTCAAAAAATTGCCGACACCCTAACTTTAAAAGATTATAAAAATGTTTTAGAGATTGGCCCAGGAATGGGTGTATTAACAAAATATTTACTAAAAAAGGATATAACCACTTACGTTATAGAAATTGATTCGGAATCGGTAGCTTACCTGCAAGCCAACTACTTAAATCTAGCCCCAAGAATCATAGAAAAAGATTTCTTAAAGTACGACTTAAACCATGTTTTTAAACAAGAACCATTCGCTATTATAGGAAACTTTCCGTATAACATTTCAACACAAATAGTTTTTAAAACTTTAGAAATGCGCGATCAAATTCCTGAATTTTCGGGCATGTTTCAAAAAGAAGTTGCACAACGTATTTGTTCTAAAGAGGGTAGTAAAGTTTATGGTATTCTATCGGTTTTAACCCAAGCATATTACGATGCTGAATACTTATTTACAGTACCCCCCAATGTTTTTAACCCACCACCAAAAGTAGAATCAGGCGTATTGCGGCTTATCAGAAAAAAAGATTATACATTACCTTGTGACGACGCGTTATTTTTTAAAGTCGTAAAAACAGCATTCCAACAGCGCAGAAAAACACTTCGTAACAGTTTAAAAACATTCAATTTATCCGATAATTTAAAAGCAAATGTTATATTTGGCAAACGTCCAGAGCAATTAAATGTTCAAGAGTTTATTGAACTCACGCAATTAATTGAAAAAGACGTATAGAATCTTTTAAATTTTCCTTTTTTGTCAGAAGAAAAAGAAAACATACAATTTCAACTTACCGATGAACTCATTGGGCAAGTAGAGTTATTAGTCGAAGAACAAAAAGACAAAGAACTACAAGCGCTTTTAAATGAGTTTCATTACGCCGATATTGCCGAAATTCTAGATGAATTAAGTTTAGAAGAAGCCATATATCTTATTAAGCTTTTAGATTCCGAAACAACATCAGATATATTAACAGAGCTTGATGAAGACAATCGGGAAAAAGTATTAAAAAACTTATCGGCCAAGGAAATTGCTGAAGAAATTGAAGAGCTAGACACCGATGATGCGGCAGATATTATTTCAGAATTACCCGAAGAGCGCCAGCAAGAAGTTATCTCGAAAATAGAAGATGAAGAGCATAAGGCAGAGATTACAGAGCTTCTTACCTATGATGAAGATACCGCTGGAGGGCTTATGGCAAAAGAGCTTGTGAAAGTTTATGAAACCTGGACGGTTGCAGGTTGTTTGAGAAGGATTAGAGGACAGGCTAAAGAAGTAACCCGAGTACATTCCATATATGTTGTTGATAAGCAAGATAAGCTTATAGGGCGACTTTCCCTAAAAGACCTTATTGTTGCTAAAAATGAAAAAAAGATCGCAGATATTTACATCTCCAATGTAGACTATGTTGATGTAAATGAAGATGTTGAAGATGTTGCCAAAATCATGGCAAAATACGACTTGGAAGCCATTCCTGTTGTTAACGAAAATCAAGTTTTATTAGGACGCATAACCATTGATGATATCGTAGATGTTTTAAAAGAAGAGGCCGATAAAGATTATCAATTGGCAGCAGGTATTACTCAAGATGTGGAAGCCGACGATAGTATTTTAGAGCTTACAAGAGCCCGTTTACCATGGTTAGTTTTAGGTTTAGTGGGTGGAGTGGGTGCTTTTTTAATTATGGAAGGCTTTCAAGAGTCTTTCAAAGAAAAAGCCATTCTATTTTTCTTTACACCATTAATTGCTGCAATGGCAGGAAATGTTGGTGTACAATCGAGCGCTATTATTGTACAAGGACTTGCAAACGATGATGTAAGAGGAAGTGTTAATAGCAGGCTAATAAAAGAAATGCTTTTGGCAGCTTTAAATGGTATTATACTGGCTATCTTTTTGTTTTTATTTGTTTGGTTTTACAAAGGTGAATTAGATAAAGCGATAGCGATATCCGTTTCATTAGTGGTTGTAATAATTGTAGCTGGTCTAATAGGCACTTTTGTTCCTTTGTTTTTAAACAAGCGTGGTGTCGATCCCGCTATAGCTACAGGACCATTTATAACAACCAGTAACGATATTTTAGGGATTCTTCTTTATTTTTGGATAGCCGAATTAATAATAGGCCTTTACAGTTAATACACCCTTTAGATTGTTGTAAAACACGAAAAAAACCTTTACCCAAAAATTTAAATGAAAATACTTCACTTAGATACCAATCATAAATTATTAATTGACCAACTTAATGATTTAGGTTTCACAAATCACGAAGATTATACATCATCAAAAGAAATCATTGAAGCAAAAATTGAAGCGTATCAAGGCATAATTTTACGAAGCCGCTTTTCTATAGATAAGCAATTTTTAGATGCTGCAACAAATCTTAAATTTATAGGTCGAGTTGGTGCAGGGTTAGAAAACATAGATTGCGATTATGCCAAAAAAAAGAGGGTGACATTAATTGCAGCACCCGAAGGCAATAGAAATGCCGTTGGAGAACATGCATTGGGCATGTTGTTATCATTATTCAATAAACTTAACAAGGCAGATCTAGAAGTTAGGCAAGGTAAATGGCTACGTGAAGATAATCGAGGTATAGAACTTGATGGAAAAACAGTGGGCATTATTGGCTACGGAAACATGGGAAAAGCCTTTTCTAAAAAGTTACGTGGTTTTGATGTGGAGGTACTTTGTTACGACATTAAACCACATGTAGGCGATACCAACGCCAGACAAGTGTCGCTAAATGAATTTCAAGAAAAAGTAGATATAGTAAGTTTACATACCCCACAAACACCTTTAACCTTAAACATGATAGATGCATCATTCATCAATCAATTTAAAAAACCATTTTGGTTTATTAATACAGCACGGGGTAAAAGTGTAGTAACAAAAGATTTGGTATCGGCACTTAAATCGAAAAAAGTATTGGGAGCTGGACTCGATGTTCTAGAATACGAAAAAACATCATTCGAAAACCTATTTAAAAAAGATACCACAACAGATACTGTTGAGATGCCAGAAGCTTTTCAGTATTTAATTAATTCACAAAATGTTATTCTATCCCCACACGTTGCTGGCTGGACAATTGAAAGCAAAGAGAAATTAGCACAAACCATTGTAGATAAGATTAAAGTGGAATTTTGCTAAATTTAGCATATGAAAAAAACTATTCTAGTTTTTGCACTTTTAATTATCACGCTCTACGCTCTTTTCAGAATCAGTAAGTATTCTTTACTTTTTGGAGACACTTCAATGGAGTTTATTATAATAACTATTGCCATTGTATTTTTTATTATTGGTGTATATATTAATAAAAAGAGTCTTCATAAACCACAACACGCTTCTAAGGAAATCGATCACCTAAAAATCAAAGAACTTGAAATCACCTCTCGAGAATATGAGGTGCTTCAAGCTATTTCTACAGGCTTATCCAATAAAGAAATCGCCGAAAAATTGTTCCTATCAGAAAGCACAATCAAAACTCACGTTTCCAATCTGTTAACGAAACTTCATGCAAAAAGACGCACACAAGCTGTTCAAATTGCAAAAAGCCATAAAATTTTATAGCTTTAAAACTAAAGTATTAGCCATTTGGTACTTTAGTATGAAGTCTATTTTAGCAATTACGAGTAGTTTTATACCAGTTACAATTCTTAAAAACAAACAATTATGACATTAGGAGCCTTTTCGGTAAGCTTAAGTGTTAAAGACATTAACGCTTCAAAAGTATTTTATGAAAACCTTGGTTTTGAGGTTTTCGCAGGGGATTTAGAAAAAAAATATCTCATTATGAAAAACGGAAATGCCTTGATAGGGCTTTTCCAAGGTATGTTTGAGAATAATATTTCAACCTTCAACCCTGGTTGGGATGAAAATGCAAACACATTAGATGCTTATACAGATGTACGAGACATTCAAAAGCATTTAAAGGGGAAGAAGGTTAAATTAGAACGTGAGGCAGACGAAAATACTTCTGGTCCAGATGGAAATACCATTCTTATAGATCAACATGTATAAAAACTACAATCAGCTAAATAAAATAATATGAAAAATATAGTTACAAAATATGGGCTTTACGGCTTCCTAACAGGAATGATCTGTTTTCTTGCAGCTATTTTATTGGGTAAAAACTTAAGTTATTCTACGCAAGAAATTATTGGATATGCTTCCATGGTAGCGTCGTTGTCCTTCATTTTTTTTGGAATAAAGCATTATCGAGATAAAGAAAACGGTGGTGTTGTTTCTTTGGGAAAAGCCATTGGAATAGGAGTTTTAATATCGGTATTGGTCGGTATTGGAGTTGGCATCGCCGATTATATTTATACAACAATGATTAATCCTAATTTTGCAAGTGAATACCTTGAAACGACTTTAAAAACGATGGAGTCTTCAATGCCTCCCGAAGAATTTCAAACTAAGAAAGCAGAACTTATTAAACAAATGGACGATTATGGAGGCTCTGGGTTTATGGCCTTTTTAATGTTCTTCACTGTGGTACTTATCGGATTTGTTATATCTTTAATTTCAGGATTAATACTGCAACGTAAATAAATAAACTATGCAATACGAAGCTAATTCACCAGAAGACTATATTAGTCAGGTGCCTCAAGAACGCCAAAGCACATTAAAAAAGCTTAGAAAAGTTATAAACGATAACTTACCAAAGGATTTTGAAGAAGGGATGATTTATAAAATGATAGGGTTTTATGTCCCACATTCTGTATATCCAGATGGCTATCATTGCGATCCCAAAATACCTTTGCCGTTTATGAGTTTTGCCTCCCAAAAAAACTCTATTAACCTATATCATAGTGGTATTTATGCTAAAAAAGAACTGCATGATTGGTTTGTAGGCGAATACCCTAAACATAGTAAACGCAAACTTGATATGGGGAAAAGCTGTATACGGTTTAAGCACCTAGACGATATCCCTTTTGATCTTATAGCTGAGCTTACCCGTAAAATATCGGCTAAAGAATGGATTGATATTTACGAAAGCGCTATTAAAAATAGAAAAAAATGAAAAAAAGGGTTACAGGAATAGGTGGGCTATTTTTTAAAACAAAAAATCCTCAGGCAACTAAAGATTGGTACAAAAAACATTTAGGGTTTAATACCGATGATTATGGGTGTACCTTCTGGTGGAAAGATAAGGAAGGGCATGATTGTTCTACACAATGGAGCCCATTTTCTGAAGACACTAAATATTATGAGCCTTCTAAAAAAGATTTTATGTTTAACTATCGGGTTGAAAATTTACACGAATTGCTTAAAACTTTAAAAGAAGAAGGCGTTACCGTTGTTGGTGACATAGAAACGTACGACTATGGAAAATTTGGTTGGATTTTAGATAACGATGGCAACAAAATAGAACTTTGGGAACCAATAGATAAAGCCTTTTTGTAATTTAGCACACGAGAAGTCTATCTAAAAGGTATTTTTGAATGACAAGCTAACCTTTTAGATAGCCTCATAAAACTTTAAACGTACGTAATTGGCCTACTTAGACATACTGGAATCATACCAGCTAACTGCAATGCAATGGACAGCCATTTGTTTTGCGGTTTTTTTATTGGGGTTATCCAAATCTGGAATTAAGGGGATAGGGATTTTAATAGTCGTTATACTAGCCTTTGTTTTTGGTGAGAAAGCTTCAACAGGCGTTTTACTTCCCATGCTAATAATTGCCGATATTTTTGCAGTTATATATTATAACAGACATACACAATGGAAATATATAAAGAAGTTAATGCCATGGATGATTATAGGTGTTTTAGTTGGTGTATGGGTAGGTAATGATATTTCTGAAGTGCTGTTTAAAAGAATTATGGCCCTTATAATAATAGCTTCCGTACTCATCATGTTCTATACAGAAAATAGGGCTTCTAAAGATATTCCTAAGAACAAATTATTTTCAACTGGATCTGGTTTTTTAGCTGGATTTACAACCATGGTTGGTAATTTGGCAGGACCCATTTCTAATATTTATTTTTTGGCTATGCGCTTACCAAAAAATGAATTTATAGGCACGGCCGCCTGGCTGTTTTTTATTATTAACGTATTTAAATTACCTTTTCATTTTTTTGTTTGGAAAACAATTAGCGTAGACACCCTTGTCTTAAATTCTGTTTTAATTCCAGTAATCATCATTGGCTTTTTTGTTGGAGTAGCTATTGTAAAACTAATTTCAAACATCAACTACAGACGTTTTATATTGATTGTCACAGCTTTGGGAGGTGTTGTTATGCTATTTAGATAATCATTCCCTGTAACATTATGGCATCTTGATAGACACATAAGTGTATTAAAAAGAGAAAGATTATGCCTGAAGAAGCTAAAAATAATCAACCAAAAGATAAAGTTTATGAAGCCGAAGTTATAAAAGACGGCTCATATAAAATCAAAGGTCCTATAAATGATAAAACTGAAAAGTTAAAAGCAGAAGCCAAAGAGGTTTATTATAAAACAAAAGAGAAGGCAAATGAATTTTTGGAGGAAGCAAACGAAAAAATAGAAGACTTAACCGAGTTGGCTAAAGATAAAGGAGCAAAACTCTCTGTTGAAGCTAAAGAAAAATATATAGAGGCTAAGAATAAAGCAAAAGATCTTGCGGAAGAAGCAGGAGAGAAATTAGATATCGTTGCCGAAGAAACAAAAGAAACATTATTTGAAGTATCAAAAAAAACAAAAGGGTATATAAAAAGGCTTTTTGATAAAAATTAAGCAATTAACAGTCTAATAATGTGACATATTTATAAATGAATTTAAATTTTTATTACCTTTATTTTTTAACCAAAAATTATTAACATTATGTCTGATGAAAAGAATTTAAGTGACGACCTAAACGACATGCTAGGCGATGCTAAAGACGGTGCAAAAAAAGCAGCTGATAAAGCTGGAGAATTTGCTGAAGAAGCCAAAGAAAAAGCCAAAGAAACCTTTGAAGAAGTAAAAGATTCTGCTTCCGATTTTGCCGATGGCGCTAAAGAAACTTTTGATAATGTAGCTGGTGGAGATAATAAAAAAGTATTAGCAGGTATTTTAGCCATTGTACTAGGGCCTTTGGGAATCCATAAATTTATTTTAGGATATAATAAAGAAGGTATTATCATGTTGGTAGTAACTTTCGTTCTTGGGTTTATAACCTGTGGTCTAGGAGCAGGATTAACAGGTCTTATAGGGTTAATAGAAGGTATTATATACCTTACTAAATCTGATGAAGAATTTTATAATACCTATCAAGCAGGTAAAAAACCTTGGTTTTAATTGACTGCCATTTTTTAAGCAAAGGAAAAAGTTTAAATAACTTCGATACAAAAAGCCAGAAATATAGTTTCTGGCTTTATTTTTGATATAACTAAAAATCTTTTCGTCATGAAAAAAACAATAATCAGTCTTTTAATCGTTGTCATGATAATAAGTTGTAAAAAAGAAAACAAAGAGAGAAAAAACATCGTTGTGAATTACCCTGAAACCAAAATTGTAGACACGCTAGACACCTATTTTGGTATGGAAATAAAAGATCCATATCGTTGGTTGGAAGATGATAGAAGTCCAGAAACAGAAACTTGGGTAAAAGCTCAAAACAAATCGACATACAGTTATTTAGATCATATCCCATATAGAAAAAAACTTAAAGAACGGCTTTCTAGCTTATGGAATTACGAAAAAATAAGTGCTCCTTTTGTAGAAGGCGACTATACTTATTTTTATAAAAATGATGGCTTACAAAATCAATATGTAATCCATAGAAAAAAAGGCAACAGTCAATCTGAAGTCTTTTTAGACCCCAATACCTTTTCTGAAGATGGCACAATATCTTTAGATGCTGCCAGTTTTTCAAAAGATGGTAGCATCTTGGCATATTCTATTTCTGAAGGCGGTAGTGATTGGAGAAAAATTCTTGTCATGAATACCGAAACCAAAGAAGTCATAGAAGATCCCCTTATAGATATAAAATTCACCCAAATATCATGGTATAAAAATGATGGTTTCTATTACTCTAGTTACGATAAACCCATAGGCAGTGAGCTTTCTGCAAAAACAGACCAGCATAAAGTATATTATCATAAACTAGGAACATCCCAAAAGGAAGATATCTTAATCTTTGGAGGCACCCAAGAAGAAAAGCATCGTTACATATATGCTCATGTTACTGAAGATGATAACTACCTGATAATCACCCCTCGTGTCTCCACCTCTGGAAATAAGTTATATGTAAAAGACCTTTCTAACCCTAATAGTAAGTTAATTACAGTATTAGATCATACAGAAAGCGACACCTACGTTATCGAAAATAAAGGAAGTAAGCTATTTTTAGTTACAAATCTAAATGCACCAAATAAAAAAATAGTTACCGTTGATGCCTCCAACCCTACTCCAAAAAACTGGGCAGATCTTATTCCAGAAACCAAGCATGTTTTATATCCATCAAAATGCGGAGGTTACTTTTTTACAGAATATATGGTTGATGCTATTTCTAAAGTGATGCAATATGATTATGACGGAAAATTAATTAGAGATATTAAATTGCCTGGCGTTGGGAATGTGAATGGTTTTGGAGGGAAAAAAGAAGACAAAATTGACTATTATTCTTTTACAAATTACAATACACCTCCTAGCATTTACAAATTAAATATTGAAACAGGTGAATCTGAATTGTATTGGAAACCATCTATAGAATTTAATAGTGACAACTATGAAAGCAACCAGGTATTCTACAAATCAAAAGATGGCACTAAAGTCCCTATGATAATTACACATAAAAAAGGGATTGAATTAAATGGCAAAAACCCAACCATATTGTATGGTTATGGCGGATTCAATATTAGCCTAAACCCAGCATTTAGCATTACCAATGCCGTTTGGATGGAACAAGGTGGTATCTTGGTAGTTCCTAACCTTCGTGGGGGTGGCGAATATGGTAAAGTATGGCATGATGCTGGAACCAAACTACAAAAACAAAATGTTTTTGACGACTTTATTGCCGCTGGCGAATATTTAATCGAAAACAAGTATACATCCTCAGATTATTTAGCGCTAAAAGGCGCATCAAATGGTGGTTTATTAGTTGGAGCTACCATGACCCAACGTCCAGATTTAGCCAAAGTTGCTTTGCCAGCCGTTGGTGTACTGGACATGCTACGATACCACACTTTTACAGCGGGTGCTGGTTGGGCTTATGACTATGGAACTGTAGAACAAAGCAAAGAGATGTTCGAATACCTAAAAGGGTATTCTCCAGTACATAACGTAAAAGCAGGTGTGCAATACCCTGCAACATTAATTACTACTGGCGACCATGATGACCGTGTTGTTCCTGCACACAGTTTTAAATTTGCTGCCGCATTACAAAGTAAACAAACAGGAAATAACCCAACCCTAATACGCATTGAAATTGATGCCGGACATGGTGCAGGAACCCCTGTTAGCAAAATCATTGAGCAATATGCTGATATTTTTGGTTTCACATTGTACAATATGGGTTTTGAAGTGTTACCAACCAAAACCAAAGAGAAAATAAAAGGTTAATTTTTCCTTGGCTATATTGAAAAAAGAGACTGTTCTAAAAGGATTAATAATTGTCACATCGAGCGCAGTCAAGATGTTTTACACTTAAATAGTTTTCAAACGGAAATCAAAGTACTTTTAGAACATCCTCTTTTTATGCTATTTTTGCACTTCTATAAAGATCATGCTTCAAGTAAAAAACATATCGTTCCGTTATAAAAAACAAACTGTTTTAAAAGACATCAGTTTTGATGTTAAACCAGGAGAACACCTTTCCATTATTGGCGAAAGTGGTTCTGGAAAAAGCACACTTTTAAAGTTACTTTACGGCACTTACGATTTAAACGAAGGGCATGTTTTTTGGAAAGGAGAAGAAATTTTAGGCCCCAAACATAACCTCATTATTGGTCCAGAATTCATGAAGTACGTGGCTCAGGAATTCGACTTAATGCCCTTTACCACCGTAGCCGAAAACATTGGTACTTTCTTATCTAATTTCTACCCCGAAGAAAAACAAGAACGCATCAATGAGTTATTAGGTGTTGTTGAATTAAAGCCTTTTGCAAAAACAAAAGTCAAAGAATTAAGTGGCGGACAAAAACAACGTGTTGCTTTAGCCAAGGCCATTGCAAGACAACCTGAAATAATTTTACTGGACGAGCCTTTTAGTCATATTGACAACTTTAAAAAGCAGTCTTTACGCAGAAGCTTGTTCAAGTACTTAAAAGAAAAAAACATTAGCTGCATTGTTGCCACACACGACAAAGATGATGTCTTATCTTTTTCAGATAATATGATTGTATTGCACAACACTAAAATTATAGCCAATAATACACCCGAACACTTATACAACAATCCAAAAAATAAGTTGATAGCATCTTTCTTTGGAGAATTTAATGAGATAAACAACGAATTTGTATATGCTAATCAATTGAAAGTGGTAGATCATTCCAATTTAAAAGCCATAGTGAAGCAATCTTACTACAAAGGATATTTTTATTTAATTGAAGCCGATTTAAATGGTGAAACTATATTTTTCGAGTATGATACCCAGCTTGAAAAGGAAAAAATTATCTTTTTAAATCAAGTTTTATAATTTATATATCTTTGCACTAGTTCATTGAAACATTCTTTTGAAAAATTTTGAAAGCTATGTAAGACAATAATGTTTTACATAACATTTAAAATTAAATATGATGAATTGGAAAATTCAAAAATTACAAAATGGAGAGACCATTATTTCAAAAGAACCAGGTAATTCTATGTTGCCGCTGCTAAAGTCTAAACAACCTGTAAAACTTAAACCCATTAGTTGGGAAGATTGCGAAACAGGAGACATTGTTTACTGTAAAGTTAGGGGCAATTGCTATACACATCTTGTAAAAGGAAAAAATAGCAAACGTGGCTTATTAATTGGAAATAACCACGGCAGAATTAACGGATGGACTAAAAATGTTTATGGAAAAGTAATAGAAATATTACCAATGTCATAGACATTACTTAATATATAAAACAATCACAATATTCTTTTTCGGCATACTGTAAGCCATTTGGTAATTCTATTGAGGAAAATTCCAAATGCAATACACGTCGTCTATTTATTTTTAAATAATCTGATTGATTACAAACTGTTGCTCTCTAAAAACCACCGCTTCACCAACCCGTTTGCTAATCAACAATTTACCTATTGGCGTATTGGGAGAAATAGCATAAAAACTAACGTCTTCAATAGTGAATTCACCTGCGCTTATAGCAATAAAATAATTAGCTTGGGAAGTGAAGACAACACTCCCTAAACCTATTATTTTTAATGTTTTGGAAACATCAATTCTAGAAAGAGCTTCTTTAGTTTTTTGAATTTCGGCTAACTGATTCCCTGCTTTTTCACGTTCTAATTGCAGCATAGCACGACCCGTTTCATGCTTATCGCCTGCACTGCTTTTTGTTTCTGAAGTTAATGATATCTGGATTTCGTTTATCGTGTTCTGTACAGTTTGAAATCGACCATGTATAGCATCTAAACACTTAGCATAAAGTACTTCTTTAATTTTTAAGGGGTTTTCAATCATTCTTGGTATAATCTAGCTGTCCAAAATAACCCATTTGTTTCACAATCCAAGTTTTTCTGGCTTGAATATAATGTGACGCTGGGCTTGCTTTATAAGTCCTTGGGTTTGGTAAAATAGAAGCAATAGCTGCCGCTTCTAATTGTGACAACTTACTTGCTGGTTTATTAAACCAATATTGCGATGCCGCTTCTGCTCCATAAATACCATGACCCATTTCTATACTGTTTAAGTAAACCTCGATAATTCGTTCTTTAGACCACATCCATTCAATTAAAAAAGTAAAGTAAGCTTCCATTCCCTTACGAAACCAACTACGTTGAGGCCATAAAAAAACATTTTTTGCTGTTTGCTGACTTATGGTACTAGCTCCCTTTAACTTTTTACCTTTTTTATTATTCTTATAGGCTTTTTCAATAGCCTTTATATCGAATCCATTGTGATTTAAAAAGTTTTGATCTTCGCTGCAAATAACTGCCAATTGTAAGTTTTTGGAAATAGCATTAATTGAAACCCAATCATGTTTCCATATTGTTTCTTTTTTAACATCCGATTTTTCAAAATATCTTATTACCATAAGTGGTGTTCCTGGAACTGGCACCCATTTATATAGAAAAACAAGCGCTATAGACACAACAATAAACCACAGTATAATTTTAAATATGAATTTGAAAAAACGCTTTATCAATTTAAATATTTTACTTTTTAAGATTCCTTTTTACTCAGAAATTAAATCTGCTAATTCCTTTCCAACCAAACTTCCAATAGCGACACCCATACCTCCCAAACGAACACCACAAAGCACATGATTGGATACGTGTTTTACAACTGCTTTTTTCTGACTACCTAAGCCCATAATACCACTCCACCTGTGATCAATATCGAAACTGGTTTCTGGCAAAATAGTTGTTTTCAAAAGCGTTTCCAATTTATTTTGAATCAAATCTGTTTGAGCGAACTCAATTGTTTCTTCTCCTTTAAAATTAAGATGCCTACCACCACCAAGTAAAATTCTATCATCAATATTCCTAAAATAATAATAACCTTTATCCAAATGAAATGTGCCTTCTATATGAAGGTTTTTTATAGGCTTAGTAATTAACACCTGAGCGCGAGCTGGTTTTACATTTTCATCTAATAATTGCGATGCAAAACCATTGGTGGCAATTAATAATTTATGTGTTGAAAACTCAAATTGGTTGGTTTTTATCTTCACTGCATTAGCATCTTCTGAAAAACCTTTAACAATAACATTATTAAGAATTTTTATGTTTTTTTTTAAAGCCAATTGTACCAATGATACCATCATTTTCCCTGTATCAATTTGTCCTTCAAACCGATTGAAAACATATTGGTTCTTTACATTCTGAAATTTAAAACAATTAGGTTTTATACTAAATACATCTTCTTTAAATATCGGCTGCAGTAATTTATTAATATATCCTTTTTTTGAAAGACACTGCTCTAATAAGTCATCCTCTTCAAGAAACAACTCATACCCTCCAAGTTCTTGGTAGTTAATTGTTTTGTCCCCTAAAGTTTGACGCAATAGTTGCAAACCTGCAATGCGCTTTTTTACAAGCTC
This sequence comes from uncultured Flavobacteriaceae bacterium, assembly GCA_947501845.1. GTDB lineage: Bacteria > Bacteroidota > Bacteroidia > Flavobacteriales > Flavobacteriaceae > Flavivirga. The sequence continues at coordinate 140,493 of CANMXP010000010.1, forward strand.
AAAAACGTCTGCTTCTGTATGTGTTTTTAAATCATCAAGGATTTCACCAAGGCTACCAAAACAAGCAAATCCAGCATTTTTAGTACTTGCCCCTTGAGGTAAAACACCTTTTTCCAGTATTACGATATTAGCTTTAGGAAAACGTTCCTTTAAACTTAAAGCACAGTTTAAACCAACAATACCACTGCCTACAATAGTAAAATCGATGTTAGTTAACCAGCTTTTAATTTCCCAATAAGATAAGTCCATGTTACGAAGTTACAGTTTTCGTATTACGTATGGAAGCGCTTTGATGGTGTTCAAGAAAACTTATTTATATTAAAAAGAAACGCTATAAAAAAACTCCGAAATTGCTTTCGGAGTTTCATCATTTATTCTTCTATTTCTTCTTTTTGTATAACAAAGTCTTCCATAAACTTCGTCGTATAGTTCCCCGCTAAATAATCTGGGTGATCCATAAGCTGTCTGTGGAACGGAATAGTGGTTTTAATACCCTCTATTACAAATTCATCTAAAGCACGCTTCATTTTATTAATGGCTTCTTCTCTGGTTTGCGCCGTTGTAATTAACTTGGCAATCATAGAATCGTAATTTGGTGGTATCGCATAACCAGCATAAACATGTGTATCTAAACGCACACCGTGCCCTCCTGGAGCGTGTAATGTAGTGATGACTCCTGGCGATGGACGAAATCCATTAAACGGATCTTCTGCGTTAATACGACATTCTATAGAGTGTAATTTAGGCGTATAGTTTTTTCCTGAAATTGGAACTCCTGCGGCTACCAAAATTTGCTCACGGATTAAGTCAAAATCTATAACTTGTTCGGTAATAGGATGTTCAACCTGAATACGCGTATTCATTTCCATGAAATAGAAATTACGATGCTTGTCTACAAGAAACTCTACAGTTCCCGCTCCTTCGTATTTAATATATTCTGCGGCTTTAACTGCGGCTGTTCCCATATCATCACGAAGCTTTTTGGTCATGAAGGGAGAGGGTGTTTCCTCAGTTAATTTTTGATGACGACGTTGTACTGAACAGTCTCTTTCTGATAAGTGACATGCTTTTCCTCTAGAATCTCCAACAATTTGAATTTCGATATGTCTAGGCTCTTCAATAAGCTTTTCCATATACATATCGTCATTACCAAATGCTGCCTTACTTTCTTGTCTTGCCGAATCCCAAGCATCTTTTAAATCTTCAGGTTTCCATACGGCACGCATCCCTTTTCCACCACCTCCAGCAGATGCTTTTAGCATAACGGGATAGCCCGTTTCTACAGCTATTTTCTCACAATCTTCAAAGGTTTCTATAATTCCATCACTTCCAGGAACGCATGGTACGCCAGCAGCTTTCATGGTTGCCTTAGCATTGGCTTTGTCTCCCATTCTATCAATCATCTCAGGCGAAGCACCAATGAACTTTATACCGTGTTCATCACAAATTTTCGAAAACTTAGCATTTTCAGATAAAAAACCATATCCTGGGTGAATAGCATCAGCATTCGTTATTTCTGCTGCTGCAATAACATTAGACATTTTTAGATAGGATTCACTACTTGATGGTGGGCCTATGCAAACAGCTTCATCTGCAAACTTAACGTGTAAACTCTCTTCATCTGCAGTAGAGTAAACAGCTACCGTTTTTATCCCCATCTCTTTACAGGTTCTAATAACACGTAGTGCTATTTCTCCTCTATTGGCTATTAATATTTTTTTGAACATAACTTCTTGAATTAAAAATTACAAATTCCAATCGCCAAATTCCAAATATTGGATTTCGAGATTTGTATATTGGAATTTTTAATAGGTTATGAGGGGTCTACCAAAAATAATGGCTGATCAAATTCTACCGGTGAAGAATCATCAACTAATATCTTAACTACCTTTCCTGAAACTTCAGATTCAATTTCGTTGAAAAGCTTCATTGCTTCAATGATGCATAGCACATCTCCTTCAGCAATAGTTTGTCCAACCTCGACAAATAAAGGTTTATCTGGCGATGGTTTTCTATAAAAAGTTCCTATGATTGGTGATTTTATTGTGATGTATTTTGAATCTTCAGTTGTAGCAGCCTCTTTAGCAGGAGTTGCAGCTGCTTCAGTTATAACTGGTTGTGAAGCAACTGGAGCTGCTTGAGGTATATGAGTTGCTGGAACTTGATGCACAATAGTTGTATCTGATTCTGATCCCGTTTTAATGGTGATTTTAATATCGTCCATTTCTAATTTAACCTCACTTGCACCAGACTTGGCAACAAATTTGATTAAGTTTTGAATCTCTTTTATATCCATGATTTTACTAATTAGTTAATGGTTAGTTTACTGAATTATATGCCCATTTTAAATAAATGGATCCCCAATTAAATCCGCCCCCAAAAGCGGCAAATATTACATTATCGCCTTTTTTAAGTTTCGATTCATAATCGTTTAAAAGTAAAGGTAATGTCGCTGAAGTTGTATTTCCGTATTTCTCTATATTCATCATTACCTTTTCTTCTTCTAGCTCTATACGTTGTGCCGTAGCATCTATAATTCTCTTATTTGCTTGGTGTGCTGCTAACCAAGAAACGTTGTCTTTTGTCAAATTATTTCGTTCTAATATTTTAACGGTAGCATCGGCCATATTGAAGACTGCATTTTTAAATACTGTTCTTCCTTCTTGATAGGCGTATTGCCCACCTTGTTCCATGGTTTCTTGTGTTAGCGGAAATGATGATCCTCCGTAAGTCGCTTGTAGAAATTCCCTGCCAGTACCATCGCTTCTTAAATATTCATCTTGAAGCCCTAAATTTTCCTCATTGGGCTCAAATAAAACAGCGCCTGCACCATCTCCAAAAATGATACAAGTTGCCCGGTCTTTATAATTAATAATTGAAGACATTTTATCTGCTCCAATTAACAATACATTTTTATACCTGCCCGATTCTATATAACTCGCAGCTACAGACATACCAAACAAAAAACTAGAGCATGCCGCGTCCATATCGAACGAAAAGGCATTAATAGCTCCAATATTAGAGGCTGTATAAGCGGCTGTTGAAGCTGCTTTCATATCTGGTGTCGCTGTTGCAACGATAATAAGTTCTATATCTTTGGGATCAATACCTCTTTTATCAATAAGGTCTTGAGCTGCTTTAATAGCTAAGTAAGAAGTGCCTTTTCCTTCGTCTTTAAGAATCCTACGTTCTTTAATTCCTGTACGAGAGGTAATCCACTCATCATTTGTATCAACCATGGTCTCAAGAATTTGGTTGGTTAATACATATTCTGGCACGTATGCGCCTACAGCTGTAATTGCTGCTGAAATTTTACTCATAACTTTATAGTTAATTCGACCAAAAAATCATTAAAATCAGACAAAAATGTTCAAAATTTGGTGAAAACTACTAAATTTTAGTTTAATAACACACAAATAAATTGTTTTTGTCTTTATAAAAAACATCTCATAAAAAAAAACGCTCACATGGGAGCGTTTTATTATATGCATGCATACTATTTATGCTATGTTTTCTACTTCTGAGTTGTCAATTAAAACTTGACCTCTGTAATACAGTTTCCCTTCAAACCAATGAGCTCTATGGTATAAATGAGCTTCACCTGTAGTTGGACATGTAGCAATCTGTGGCGCAGTTGCTTTATAATGTGTTCTTCTCTTATCTCTTCTTGTTTTTGAGATTTTTCTTTTAGGATGTGCCATTTTCTATAGTTATTTATCCGTTAATAGTTTCTTTAATGTATTCCAACGAGGATCTATATCCTCTTTTTCTTTATCTTCTTTAAGCTTAGGGCTTAATTCTTCTAGTTTTTTAAGTATGTCTGAATTTAAGGTACCATCTTCTACACCTGGGTGTACTCTTTTAGTTGGAACAGCTAGTATTATTAATTCGTAAATGTACTGCTGTATATTAATTTCGTAAGTTCCGTGAGGCACTATAAGAATATCAATATGTTCGTCATTATACTCATCTCCAAATTTTACTACTAAATCAAACTCATTTTCTATAGTTTGATTATAGGGCTCGTTCGTTAAATCACAATTAACATTAACCCACCCCGAAACTTTAAAATGTAACTCAAGTAATGTTGTCTTTTTTTCCAGCTCAACATTTACATGAACATTTACATCATTAAATTCTTCATACTCAAAATGTTCAAAGAACGCTTGTTCTATTTTGTACTCAAAAAGATGTCTTCCTATTTTTAACCCTACAAAAGGAATTATAAATGCTTTCAATGACTTCATTCTCTCATCTATTTTGAGCCTGCAAATATATGAATTTTTATTTATGCAACATGACTTATAAACATTTTTTTGTTTATATCTATTTGGCGGCTTTTTTTAGTGGGTTAGAGGTAAGTTCTTCATAATCAAACCTATTCCTATATATCTGCATAGCTGTAAAAACAGCTTCTTTAAACGAACTCGCATCTGCCTCTCCTTTTCCAGCTATTTCATAGGCAGTACCATGATCTGGTGATGTTCTTACTTTACTTAGACCTGCTGTAAAATTAACCCCTTGACCAAAAGATAATGTTTTAAAAGGTATTAAACCTTGATCGTGATAGGTCGCAATAATAGCATCGAAATTTTTATAATTATTTGATCCAAAAAAGCTATCGGCCGCATAAGGACCGTAAACTAATTTTCCGGCTTCCTTAATTTTTTTAAGAGTTGGCCTTAAAACAACATCATCTTCACTACCAATAACACCATTGTCGCCAGTATGTGGATTAATTCCCAAAACGGCAATTTTAGGTTTCCCTATTTTAAAATCTCTTTTAAGGGAATCGTAAACCGTGTTTATTTTTTCCACGATTAAGTCTTCTGAAATGTGCTCAACAATATCTTTTACAGGTACGTGATCTGTTAACAAGCCTACTCTTAATGATTCGGTTACCATAAACATAAGGCTTTCCCCATCCAATTGTTGTGCTAAGTAATCGGTATGCCCTGGAAATTTGAAGTCATCAGATTGAATATTATGTTTATTAATTGGTGCTGTGACCAAAACATGGACATCATTATTTTTTAATGCTTTTGTTGCCGCTTCTAAAGACTTTATAGCATAGGCACCTATTTTAACATCTTCTTTCCCAAATTCAATCTTAACTGGATTGTTCCAACAATTAAACACATTAACTTTCCCTATAGCTATTTGGTCTATATTATTAATGTTATGAAAATTAATTTTAGATTTAAAATGCGTTTTAAAAAAATTCATGACCTTAGCCGAAGCAAAAATTACTGGTGTACAGAAATCTAAAATTCTTGCATCTTCAAATGTTTTTAAAACAATTTCTCCACCTATACCATTTAAATCTCCTATTGATATTCCTACGACTATATTTTCACTTTTCATCATTAATATAACAACTTTTGTTTGTAATTTTGAATTTCATTTGGCATGGCAAATTTAACCAAATAAACAGAGAATAACATGTTTACAGGAATTATTGAAGATATAGGCATTGTTTCTAATTTAAAGGAAGAAAAAGACAACCTACATATATCTATTAAAAGCAACATAACAACAGAATTAAAAATTGACCAAAGTGTTGCTCACAATGGGGTATGTTTAACAGTTGTAAATATTAATGGCGATGAATATACGGTTACGGCTATTAAAGAAACATTAGATAAAACGAGTCTTAATACTTTAAAAATTGACGACAAAGTGAACTTGGAACGTGCCATGAAACTAGGCGACAGACTTGATGGGCACATTGTTCAAGGCCATGTAGATCAAATTGCTACTTGTATTGACATAAAAGAGGCTAATGGCAGTTGGGTATTTACCTTTGCTTACGATACTTCACTTAGTAACATAACTATAGAAAAAGGATCTATAACGATTAACGGCACAAGCCTAACCGTTGTGAATTCAAAAAAAGACAGCTTTAGTGTTGCTATAATACCGTACACCTATGAACACACTAATTTTAATACTTTTAAAATAGGTACTGTTGTAAACTTAGAATTTGACGTTTTAGGAAAATATGTTGCTAAACTGGTAGAATTAAATAAGTAACTATTATTGATCCTTGTTTTTGATCAATAATTTTCTTGCTCCATAGAACAAGGCGAAAACCAGACCAAGTAGTACACCGCCATCTATTGGAAGCCCTGGACCTGGAGGCGGTCCTGGAGGCGGAGGGTCTTGAGCCACACACACAAAGCTTATTAATACAAATAAGATTGAGGCCAGTATTCTTTTCTTTTGTACTCTCATGGGGTCACAAATGTATTAAAAAAAGTGGGGCTGCAAAAAAAAACACACTACAAATCATTAAAAAAATCCTTTGAAGTGTTTAAAATCATCGTTAAAATGCATTTTTTGATCTTTTTTTGATTTCATCTGCTAATTATTTCTTTTTTATCAAAAAGAAAATACCTAGTAAACAAAATCCTACTTTTTAATTTACAAAACAAATATATATATAATTTAGTGATAAAATAAATTAAAGTTTAACCTTTTAAATATTGTGGCATTTCTTAACAAAGAAATATTGAAACCATCTTAATTGTTTGACCTACTCTTTATAATTAAACTTTTAAGTTTAGGAAATTCCCTTTTCCGTTACCCCATTACGCTACTCAATTTAAACATTGGCAAGTACATAGCAATTAAAATAACACCAACCAGAACCCCAACAATTAAGATAATAAAAGGTTCCATGATGGTTGATAGCATTTTAGATTGTTGCTGCACTTGTGTATTGTATTGCATATTCAACCTATCAAAAATATACTCTGTTTGATTTGTTTCTTCTGCTACTTTTACGAGAGCAATCATTTTATCATCAAATAATTTATGGTTACCCAAACTTTTACTCAGGGATTCCCCTTTTAAGATGTGTTTTTCGACAGTTTCTAAAGCATACTGCAACGGATAAAAATCTATCATCTGCTTGACAAGTTGTATACTATTAACTACAGGAACCTTAGAGGCCGTAAGTAACGAAACTGCCTGTGTGAATTGTGATAAATATACTGTTTTAACAAAGTTTCCTATAAAAGGAATTTTTAAAATCAATTTATCTTTTAGTCTTTTAAATCGTTTCTTTTTATTTAGATAAGATTGTGAAAAAACAATACTTAAAAGCGAAATAAGAATTATCCAACCATAGCTACTTAAAAATTCAGATATCTTAATAATAAATTTTGTTATGCCTGGCAAGTCGACACCTTGTTGCTTAAAAATATCCTGAAACATGGGTACTACGTACTGCAACATAAATACAACCACTAAGACAGCAGTACTTAAAATAATAATAGGATATGTTAAAGCACTAATCAGGTTTCGTCGTTGTTCATTTTTTCTAGCAAAAAAGTTTCCCAATTGCTCGCTTACCTGTGCTAAAGTCCCTGTTTCTTCACCTATTTTTATGGAATAATATTCATAGCTGGTAAATTGTTTTTCGGCACTCAATGCACCTGATAGGCTTTTACCCGAAACAACATCCTGAGATATCTTATTTACAATGTTCTTATTCTGTTGTTTCTTTAGTGAGTTTTGAATCAGTTCTAAACCATCCTTTAGTGAAACTCCTGCTTTTAACAAAACGCCCAACTCAGTATAAAAATCTTCTTTTATTTTATTCGAAAAAGAACTTTTAAAGAACGTGATTTCTTTTTTTAGAAAAGAGAGCTGTTCGTTTGCTTCTTTTTTTTCTGAAGTTTTTTTTGATATGTTATCTAACTGAAATGCCATTAATTCATAAATTGAGTCGCATCGTTTTGTTTGAATATAAAAAGCTGCTGACTTTGTAAATCTTTAGATGTTTCCAATTTTATAGCATCCAGAAGCCCGTCTCGTTTTTCAATCCCATCAAAAAAGATCGATTTGTTCTGCAATGGGAGATTAAACGTATCAACATCTTTAAGGATATAATCTTTATGAAACTTATATGTAATAGAATCTATTTCTGAAGCAAAAACCAATACATCATTTACAGCATTATATTTTATTTTAGGGTATCTATTAAAATCTATCCATAAAGCTTGTTCAAACTTATCAAGCTCTGTGCTTTTATTAAAGTTATTTTGAATACCACTCATATGTTTTTGAACTAAAGTTAATACAGAAAACGCCATACCAACAACAATACTTGTTATAATAATAACAATAATCATTTCACTTAACGTAAAGGCTTGTATTTTATGTTTAGTGTTCAATAATACTTTTGTTAATCGTTTTATTGGTTTTAGGGTTTGTGGCTTCAAATTGTATGATGTCTTGCCCCATGCCATTTTGCGATTCTACGGTTACTTCCCAGGTCTTAAAATCATTTTTATAAGGCAAGGTAAGTTTATCGTTTTTATATAAATAATTTAGTTCATTTAAATGGGCATTGATATTTCTGGTATTGTTTTTAATAGTATTTGAAAACAAATTGTTTAAAATCATACTAGCAATCATAAACACCACTACAATAAGCACTGTAGCCACTAAGGTTTCCATTAGGGTAGATGCCTTTATTTTTTTTAGTACAACCATTTCGCAATTCCCTTTTTAGAGTTTTTAAATACAAGTCCTATATATTCTTGCGGCAATTCGTCAACGATTATAGCTCCATTATATATATGATTTTGATAGACCGAACCCGATTGGTTTGCAACAAAACCGTGAGTATATACACTCCCAAGCACAGCTCCTAAAAGCTCTAAATTTCGATTGCAATATACTTCTCCAGTAATAACTGTTTTATTATCAATAAAAACTTGTGATTTATAACTTTTAGAGCTTCCCAAATAGATAATGCTTCCTTTTATTTTTGAGCCGTTGTTAACTTTAATAAACGGCGTTTCTTTTGTGTTGGTTGTGGTTGTTTCCTTTGTTACACTTTTCTCTTTCAAAACCAATGTACTGGGATAATTTAATTTACAATGATTCCCTACTTTAATTTCTTTAGAAGCGAAAGCTTGAAAAGTACCTTCTACACGATTCTTAATCTCAATTTTAGGAGCTATTAGAACAACATCTTTTAATTTTGAAGACGCATCTACAACAATCTTAGTTTCAGATTGTATAAGTATATGCCCTGTTAAAGATACTTCTGAAAGGTTAATAGTAAAAGGATCGTAAACGACCTGTATTGGTTTATAAAATGAATTTTTATGCGTTCTACTTCTGCTTAAATCTAAAAAAGATTCCGAATCCAAATTTTTATAAATAGCTGGCAGTACCTTAATCTGTGCATGGATTTCAGATTGAAGTTTTGGTAACTTAGCACTTGTTTTTTCTTTACCATAAATAAGCCGCTCCCCATAATAGGAATGTCCAGATATATTCCCTGTACGGATACCTTGTTTTGGTAAATAGGCAACGCCCTTTATTTTGGTATCTCCAACAACAACTAAAGGCCTGTTATTATCTTCCACATATAAAGCTGTTCTGTCTATTTCAGGCTGCGAGGCACCTACCAAAGCTATTTTTTTTAAGGTTTTGGTTTTTATTTTGGAAATAGCTGTTACTTTTTCGAAAAGTCCCCAATAATCACGATGTACTTGTAATGTTTTATAGTCTTCATCATTTAAATTAACCGTAATCGTATCATGCAATTGAAAATTATTGGACAAAGCATGGTGTATCCCTTTATTGGTATTATTAACGGTTTCAATAACAAAATCGGTTTGGACTTTAAAAGCTCTATGAGTATGTATTAAAATAATAAAAGCAGCCAACAACAAGGCTATTACAACCACTACAAACATAGTAAGCTGTAAGGCACCTGCTTTTATTTTAAAAAAGATCACGCTTTGTTTATGGTTTTTCTTGCTCCTTTATAGCTTACGGTAACACTGTTATTATTCCCTCTAATTAGTTTAACACCATTAATGGTTTGTCCTATTTTCATAAGGTTTTGCTGTCCACTAACAGAAATAATAAACACTTTTGTTTTTGTATTTTGTTTGGAAATGCTTCCATGGTATAAAACAGGTAGCCAAGTAATTTTTGGCTGCACTGTTTTTCTAATTGTTTTTTTAGGTTTGTTTTTCACCAATAACGTTCCTAAGAAAGGATCTCTGTTTACAACCCGTATAGAGAACGTATCTACCTCAATGTTTGTTTTTGGGCTAAAGGACACTTCAAAATTTTGTTGAGCGACATCAGGGGCTGAAGGGTTTATGGTTGAAACTATCCTATAAGCTATCGCTCCCCAAACAGCTAAAACCAGTGCTAACAATATGTATGTTTTTGTTTTATTCTTCACTTATTTTTTCTAAAAGTTTTTCAACTAAAGATATGAGTTTTTCATTTTTAGACTCTAAACTTTTAATACGTTTTTCCTGATTAATGGTATACAAGGTTAATTCTTCTATTTTTAGCAATAATTTTGAGTCCATTTCACCCAAAAAAATACCATTTTCTGCAACTTCTTTAGCAGAAGGAATGTCTTTAAGATGTCCTTTTTGTTTTATATGCGCTTCTACTTCTTTTAATGTCGGTAAATTATAATTGTTTTCGAAAACGAAATCGGCCCAACCTGCCTCAACTTTTATTTCTTTAGCTCTAATATTGCCATTAACAGCTAATTTCCAATTATTTATATTTGTGGTACCTATTCCTATATTACCATTACTATTTATTAGCATACCAGTGTTATAACTAGTTCCGTTATTATTTATTAAAAATTTTAAACTACCAGAACTCGATAAAAAACCATCATGGGTATTCGATGTAATTCCAAATGCTGACTTCGCTCCATTTTCTCTTTCTATTCCATATGTAATATAAGAATCTGATTTAAGCTGAATACTTCCTTTTACCTCAAGTTTTTGCGTTGGAGTGGTTGTACCTATCCCAACATTCCCATTCGCTCTTACAGTAAACAAATCTGTTCCACTAGTTAAGTTTGTATTAAAATTAATAGTTCTTACTCTAAAAGCATTTCGATCGTTGGCGTACATCCAAATAATAGGAGAAACAATATTGTTACCATCGGCAACACCAAATCCAGCATGTTGGTTTGAAAACCCTAAAAGGTTGTATGCTGTTGCACTATACCCTGTATTCAGCCAATTTGAAAATACACCATCAGATTTCGTGCCTACAAAAGCATGATCGCCCGCTGCACTAGCTGTAGATGTTACTCCTGATTCTGTGATTTGCGAAAACCCTAAATGACTGAATATTAAACTTAAAATCAATGTTGTTTTTTTCATGATGATATTTTTTAACGATTATTGAATTGTAAAACTTTGTACGGTATATTCTGTTTCATAGCCTGCGTTTTTGGCTTTTACACGCCATTGATAACTCCCCTCTGTCATATTACTTTTAGAAAAACTGGTTTCTGTTATAATTTCGTCTTCTATAACCTCTGTTGGGTTATCAAAATCGGGAGTTGCTATTTGAAATACATATTTATCTGCATCCTCTAGGGTTTCCCATGAAAAATTTATGGTATCTGTAGTCGAAAATGTGGCATTGTTTGCTGGTGCTGTTATTGCAATCGTTTCATTAGAAATATCTTTAGGTGGCGACTCCGAAAGTATAAACTCATAAGATGAATAGGCTGTTACATATCCCGAGTTTTCTGCACGTACACGCCACTCGTAATTGCCAGAACTCAATGTTTTTGTAAATGAGGTCACAGCCATAGTAGAATCGGTAACTATTTGTGCCGCATTAGCAAAATTTGGAGTGGCTATTTGCAATTTGTAGTTTTCTGCATCTTCTACAGTATCCCATGTAAAAACAACATCTCTATCTGTTACTATCGTGTTATTTTGGGGTGCTAGCCCAACAACTATTTTGTCCGATATATCTTCTACTTCGGTAATATGTTCGCATCCTGTAAAACTGAGAGCTAAAGCCAGAATAGGCATTATAATTTTTATTGACTTCATATTTTAAAATAATTTTATCTCTTTTTTGGCCCGTTCTGAGTTTCTATAGGTTTTATTAGGGCAACTGCTGTACTCACTTACCAAGTCAACAATGTTTATTTGATGCCTACTGGTTTCCTGCCAGCAACAGTTTGAGGTTTTATAAGCAAACACAACCCCCTTGCTAAATTGAATGAGCTCTGTTTTTTTCCCTTCTTTGTATAGCTGTAATGCATAATTTTTAATACCGTTTTCTACTAGAAATATAGCGTTGGCTTGCTGTATTAGCCCTAAGTCCTGCTTGCTAAAAGCGATAGAGATACTAGAAACAACATGGGCTGTTTTATTATGGCTCAAATAATCTTTAACACCTCTATTGGTGTTAGTATTAAGGGCTTTGATTAGTGTTACTTTATCTGCTATCTTAAATTGAACAAACTTTGGCTTTATCTCTAACGAATCGATATAATTAACATGAATGTTAGCAAATTGAGAGGCTTTGGCCTTTAAAAAAGATTTATGGATCTGTTTTGTAAATGGTTTTATAAAAACCGACAACTTAATAGATTCTGCATATTTTGGTATTGCTGTATTATTAAAATCTTGTTGTAGTATAAAATCCTTTTCTAAGCCAACACTCCCTAAAGGCACTTGTTGCACAGTATTGGTTTGAGATTCTTGAAATATTGAAGACGTTTTGCAACCTACAATTGTTATTGCAAACAAGACTATTACTAGAAAATATTTAGGCATTTTTATTATTTTTTTTCAATGAATAAAGATATTTCTATTTCTTGAATTAAAAGTAAGGTTTTACCTTACTTTTAGTAAGGTTTTTAAAAAAAATCTATTTTTTTTGGTTTATGGCTTCTGAAAAATTAAGATTTGAATCCCCAGAATGATTACTTCATCTTTTAATCATGTTACTAAACTACAGGCTCTATAGAACCGAGACTAAAACTTTACTTATTATTAAATAAAAAATATAACTATAAGTAAATTTATGAGTGAAAGGCGTCAAAATGATTGTTTTGTGAAGTTTTAAACATTGTAAATGCATAAAAGTAAAAGCACTCTATTTTTTAAAGTAGCTTTTAACTTTTTTATTTTCTTACTCAGTACGGTATTCGACATAGTTGAAGCGTTGGCGCTAGCGGATCTAAACATAGATGTGAATTTTTTCGCTGCTCCCGCTAAACTGTGTTTAGTGGTGGCAAACTAACTAAAAAGGCAATATTATTAATTCAAACTCACCCTATAAATCCAGCCGAGTCTATCTCCAAAACGGTATTGCCTTCTTCAAAGTTTCTTGCACTTGAATATTTCCACTCTATTGGGTTCATTACAAACCCACTTTCCACTGGATTTTTATGTATATAGTCTATTTTTTGCTTTATAACTTTTTCACTCCATAATTCTATCGGCTTGTTATGATGCTGCCAAAATTGATATTTACTTTTGGTTGCATTTTTTTTACCTGCTCGCTCAAACATCCATAACAACCACTCTTTTCTACTTTCTTGTGGGTTGTTTTCTATGGCTTCTATTAATTTTCTTGCTGTATGTTTTTTAAAATCTCGAATCAGGCCTGATGGATCTTCTTGTGCCGATCTATATACTAAATGTATGTGGCTAGGCATAAAGCAATAAGCATATAGTTCCATACCTTTTTCCTTTCGGCAATAATCTACACTTTTCGCTAATTCGTTAAAATAAATTTGTCTGGTAAATACATCTATCCAATTTACTATGGCAAAACTTACAAAGTATAAACCCGATTTATTATGAAACTTATAATTTCTACTCATAGTTCTAAATTACAAAAAGCGCTTATATTTCTATAAAAGCTTTTGACTCTTTTTATCTTTTTACCCAAAGCTAAAAAGCGTATTCATAAAAAAGCTACCTTATCTCTAAAGCAGCTTTTAACTTTTTTATTTTCTTACTCGTTATCGCCACTAAACACAGTTTAGCGGGAGCGGGGGGCCACTAAGCAAAGCTTAGCGGTAGCGCATACTAGGGAACAGCGGGGCTAGCGGGTGCCATTACTTTGACAAGCGCACCATCAGGGGTATCCACTAAATTGAACCATGACCTTCATCTAAAGTCAATATGTTACACTTTTAATTTATGCTATGATATTGAATCAACGCTATCCAGAAAAATCAGAAAACAATTCTTTTAATTTAGTTTTTAATTCTTCTAAGTCTTTTATAATCATATCTGGTTTTGAATCAAAACTAGGGTTATCACCAATATCAGAAAAGCCAATAACATTATCCTCAAATTGAAATACGAAAAACTTATCTTTATACCAAACATCAGCCATTAGAAAACCCGAATCCATTTTATTCATGGTATACTTGATACCCCTTTTATCTAAAAAACTTTTTAAGAAATTATAACCCGTATTCATATTGATTTTTATTTAGTTAAAAATAGCTTGCCAGATTTTTTTTCAAAAATACTAAAGCTACCATTTTTTAAAATCTCTATTCTATGCCCTTTGGTAAACGCTGTTACATTTCCATTAGACAACCGAGCTACATACTTTTCATCTAAAATACCATACATTCGATTACCTGGAGTAGAATGAATTTTTTCAACTCTATTTAAAACTCTATTAATAATTTTTATAGCATGGTTTGGGTTTTTAGGTGTAGGAGCATTTGCAATTCCTTCTTTAAATAGTTTGAGTCTTTGCCTTCTTGGTAAAGAAGCTAAAGAGCCTATTGGACCTCTTGCCCTAATCTTAGTGGGTTTAAAACCTCCAACCCCAATAACTTCGCTCATATTAATAAAAGCCTGACCAAAATTCATTAAATGTTGAGCCAATAACTCTTGCCTTCTTATATATTCATCCATAGCTAATTCAGCTTGAAGAACTTTATTATAATCACCATAATTTTGTTCAAAGTGAGAAATCATTTGATTATAATTCATATTTGCAAACTCAGGCCAATTTTTTATATATGATGCTGGCGAACCAGCATAACTGTTTTCAAAACTACCATAAGATATAGCATCAGCACCCCAACTTCCACTTCCAGCACCACAACCAATACAAACAGTATCTAGAGTAATTCCTTCTGTCATTGACCGCCCATTATCACCACCATATTGATTACAAGGTGGGTCAGGACAATCACTACCTCCGTCAGGGTCTACTCTCGTTATTGGATTATTACCCATCCCTAAATAAGGGCTTGCATGCTGTCCCATTGGATCTGGACTTAACCATCTCCCAATTCTACTATCCCAGAGCCTCAGTTCAAAAGAACTCACACCTGTCATCTCGCCTTCCTTTTCAGCAAACTCGCCCTGATAGCCATACCTGTAACCACCTTCCAAGTTCCTATTAGGCATCGGCATCCCAAAAGGATAATAATCTGTATTAGCAACTATTGCAACAGGCGTTCCATTACTAGCTCTACCTGTTACCGCTCTTACATTGCCCAAATGGTCTGTAAGCTGGTAATAACTGGATCCATCTGTACGATTATATACGCCCAAACGACTAGCCCCATAAATGGTATGCTCTTTTACGGTGCTACCCTCATAAATGGCTAAAGCCGTTCCTGCAGCATCACGGATATAATAATCGGTTCTTGTCAATGAGCTTCCCGAATAAACTTCTTTTTTTACACGGTGTCCTTTATCGTTATAAAAGAACTTAACCAAAGTTAGGTTATTTTTTTTAATTTCTGTTACTAATCCGCTCGCATTATAAATATATTCAATACCTTCTTCATTATTTTTAACCAGTTGCCCAATACTGTTATATTCGTAGTTATTACCATCTTGATCGCCTATATCTTTTCCAGCTAGCACCTCGCCCGCAGCATCATCTACCCGTAATAACTGGTTGGGTTTTTCGGGGTTATAGGCATAGCTTAACTGGTCCATTTTATTGTCACCGCTGCTTGTATCTTTATTACGGTTAAGTGTTCTTATATTACCATTGGCATCATAGGTGATATCGAATACATTATAGTCGCCCAACTGAAATGCGGTTGCAGTACCCGATACAATTTCTGCGGTTATCGTAGTTCCAGATTTTGCATGAAACCCTGGAACAAACGTGATGCTATTGGTGGCCTTAAAATCTTTTGTACCACTATCGTAAATAGCAGCATCAACTATATTTATTTTTGAACCATCTCCAGATGTATCGGCATATTGACCATATACGGCATTGCTAAGCCAGTTATTCCTGTTATAATAATAACTATAGGTTTTCTGAGCGTTTTCAATTTCCTTATTATTCCAACGAATCCCTTTTATATTACCGTTAAATCGATCTTTCCCATAACTTTGCGTGTTTATATTACTCCTATCTGAACGACTGTAATCCTTATTATGGTAATCTATCTGCATACCAAATAAATCGTTGCTATCGCCTCCTGGGTCACTAGACTGAGTTAAACTAGGGTGGTTGATACTTTTTAATTGTCCGTTTAAATTATACACGTAATCTATACCCTGTAATGGCGTTCCTGTATTGTTTAAAGGAGCTATCTCTAATCGTTTTAAAGCCCCTGTTTCATTGTATTTATAATTGGCATGGGTCGTGAAACTAGAACCGTTTGTTGATGTTTCTACTTTTATTAAGCTGTCGTCTACAGGATTGTAAGTATAACGGTGCACAAAACGTTCACCTGATACATTCTTTTGGTAATCGACTTCGGTGACTGCACCCGTAATCTGATCATATTTATAATCTATGGTTTTAGTTCCTAAACCAGGAATGTCTTGTACCATCCATTTTACACGGCCATACACATCGTAACTGTAATAGGTTGTGGTATGATCGTTTTCTGTTTTTGCTACATTTCCTGCTAAAAAAGAAGGTTTCCCATAACTGCTATGTACACCGTTTAAAATGGCAAGGTCTGCACTACTTAAAGCATCATAAGTTGTAAAGTGTTGTTCGCTACAACTTGCATCTGGCAAGCCATCTTCATCATTTGAGGTAGCAGGATTATCTACATTATCTACAATGCTGTCGGCATTAGCAAAAGTAATAGATCCTTCATTAAACACACCACTTTCTATTGGCCTTCCTAACGCATCGTAATTCGTATAAGAGAACTCCGTATTTTCCAATTGCTTAGAGTTTTGCGAAAATCGTATTTGGCCATCCTTACGGTATTTAAAATTGGCCGTACCTTCATCAGGACTTGTCGTGCTTAATAACTGCCCTAATGCATTGTAACTATAGGTGGTTACTGGTTTTTGCGATTTGGTATTGCCTACAGGTTGATAGCTAGCCGTTAAGCGTCCAGCCTCATCATATTCGTTTAAACTATAATCGTAATAATTTTCTTTGCACCTAATTACAATTGGTGTTGAGGTACCACTATAAACATCCATATTGGTTACAGATACTCTATAAAAACCACTGGGTAGTGTATTTACATCTGCAGTAACCACCTCTTCTGTAATTAAATCGTAGACCTCTGTATGAATACCAAATTGTCCATTATTGATAAAACCTGTAGTACCACCAGGCACATGTACATCTACAAAGCCTTGTTCGCCTATAGTTATATAGGTGTCACGAACTTCTGCGCCTCCTGCTCGCGCCGCTGCTAAGGTCTTGCCATCTGTATCTGTAAATACGACCACTTCGTCCCCATGCACATCTTTGCTTATAGTTTTTACAATTTTTCTATCTGAGGTTACTTTATAACTTGGATCGTTAAAGGCACCTTCTCTGGTAAGTTCATCACCTGCAAGCATAGAAAAGGTATAGCTTTGTATCCAAGCATCGGGCGTGCCGCTATTATTATCGGCATCTACTTTATTGCCACCTATGGCTCTTAAAGCTGCTCCTGGGGTGAGCTCACTATAAATGGTTCTTGAAAATGGATACTCGGTCACATCCTGATAACTGTCTCCCTTTGGTCTTGTATCATTAGGGTTACTCGTATCTGTTTCGTTATATTCACTATAATAATAGCCCAGTGTATTTGCTCCTTGTCCTATTGGTGTTGGGTCTTCTGGGTTGGTTTCAAAATCGTTTGCATTGTATGGGCTGTCATTTTCATCTTGTACAAACCCCGAGGCATATTCAAACCCTCCAGAGTCTCTTACTGGTGCACTTAAAGTGTTTAATGCTGGTCTACCTTGGGTGTCATACATGGTTTGGGTCGCCCATGTTCTACCTGTTTTTACATCTAAACTTTGAGATTGAATACCCTTGCCCAAATCATCAAAATAAGCTTTTGAACTTGCTTTTAAGTTTCCATTAATATCATAGGCTTTTGAGGCAACCCAATTTATATCTTCTAAAACTTCTCCTGATAGACAGCCTTGGTTTGGCCCCGACACTTCTGGGCAGGTATCATCGTTGTTTTGAACATAGGTCATAAATTGATCACTTGGGTCTGTACAACTGGAAATAGGTGTTGCAAATGCATTTCCATAAGTATCATTATCGCCATCTGGATACCAATTGAGATAGCATGTATTTTGGGTGATGCCCATACCTATATTTAAACCGCTTACTGGTATACCTTCTAAATACAATACTCGCGTATTATTGGTATCGTTTATTGTTGTGGTTACGGTTATGGTATTACCCGACTGGGTAATATTTATCCATGAAGGTAATGGGTCTTGCGGGTTAAGGGCGTCTCTAAATGTGTATGGCAATGTTACTGAACAATTTGTGTATATTAGAGTATAGGATTTTGTTTCTCCTGTGCTAGCCATGGTTTCGCTTGAAGGCATTCCTGTTATGGAACAGGGCAAGGTACCTTGTTTAACCGTAAAGCCATTAACAAAATTTCCATTTACCTGTACTACCATTTGGGCTTCCCTATAACTGCCCGTTGAACTACATGACAAATTAATAGTTGTTCCTACTACCGAAACCGTTAGCCAACTTGGCGCTCCTACTGCCTCTACTGTAGGATTTGTACAACCGAATGGAAAAATTACGTTGACATTATCTGAACCTCCACTTAAACTAAACTGTACTGTACCTTTATCTAAACCTGCTGTTGTACAATTTTGAGACAATAATGTACTGCTTGTAATTAGCATTAATAAAGTGACTAGTATTTTTGTGCTGATTTTTAAATAACTTCCCATCTTTAATTACGGTTTTTTATAGTTATAACTATTTTGACTTACTTTTTTAAACCCTCCAGTAACAGTACCATCATCAATCACTTCTGTATAGGTGTTTATTAATCGTCCAGCAGCATCGTATTCAAACCTGCTCGCCAATCCATTATTTCCAATAATGTACCAGAGTTCATCCCATTCGTTGTAAACATAACTAGTCATAGAAGAAGCTATAGGATGAAGTTTAAAATCGTCTGCATAAATAGTGCCACTTGCGGAGGTAATGTATACCGTTTCAAGCCCAGTGCCTAATTCTTCATAATGCGTTTTTAATACCCAATCTCCAGCTGGAATATCTTCCTCATTAAATGCTTTTGCATCTCCGTTTATATGAACTCGAGCATTTAAATGTTCGTTATTCGCTCCTTTTTTAACCCATACCGATATTTTAAATTTAGCTTTGGTACCTGTACGTTCTAGCTTTACAGGTAAGTTGACTTCAAAGCCATGTTCGTTGGCATCAATTTTTTCTGAAAACGCGCCAGTATGCGATTCTAAGCCAGTCTTATCGTTAGTTCTTACCTGCCCATCAAAATAGTCTGTATCATTACCATTAGCATCTTTAACTATATACTCAGCTCCACTATAATACATTTCAGTGTATGCTGCATTTGAGACCGCTAAAACTGTACTATTGTCATCACACATTTTGGTAGCCGCATAATTATCATTGATATCTTTAAGCTCTAATGGCATCGAATAATGATCGTATTGGGTTGTTGTGGAAACGTTTTTCCACTCACTATTGGTTTGTAGAATGTTCGATCCTACATCCCAAACAAAACTATCGTCTTCTCCCGTAAACCCATTTAATGTACCGTCTGGATTTAAGCCACCATCCCAAACAAAGGTTTTGTGTTTACGCCATATTTTTTTGTTGGCAGTTGTTTCGTGGTTTAACCCACCTTCATAATCTGTATACGTCCAGTCGTTATTCCAGGTGGTAATGCCCACACCTGTTTCCTCCCAATTGCCTCCTATTTTTATATAGGTTTTGGTCATAGCCTCTTGGGTAAGCATATTTTTGTTGGTAGGGTTATCTACTTTAGAGCCCATACCGTAGCCTCCCGATGGATTATAATCTGCAATGGTGTAAGCGGGAATAAGCTCTGTTTTAAATTCAGTGCCTTTACTATCTGTAGTGGTACTTTCTAGTAATTGACCTGTTAAGAAATCGTGTTTTATAAAATTAGTTGTATTTGTAAAACCTCCTTGGGTGGTGGTGGTGCTTTCTAAAACACTTGGGTAATTAATTTTACTAGTAGCGCTTACAGCAAAACTCTCAACGCTATTTTTTAAAATACGCTTATAACTTTTGTGCGATTCTTGAGTTACGCCTATTTCATCATCTCCATCTAAATCCGTTTTGTAGTTATTTTGCTTCTCACTTAGTTTTTGCCCCTTACTATTATAACTCGTTACAGATAATAGCCTTCCCACATTACCGAGACAATTATGTATGGTATATTTATTAGCAATAATACTTCCATTTTCGAAAGTTGTATTTTGATTTTCCTTAACCTTAAATGTTTCTCCCAGGCTATATATATAACCTGGCTCTTCATGAAAAGGCTCTAATACACCAAATTTGTACGAGGTGCTTCCTAAAAGCGTTCCATTTCCATCTTTATTAACCATCTCAACATGCTCATAAGTTACCATTGGTGGTGGCAACTCAGACACATAAGGAATGCCCTTAGGGTCGTTTGAAGGCGCATAAGACGTTATTCCTGATATTTTATTTGTTTCTGGGTTTGTATATATATACTCTGACTTTACGATATTCTTGCCTTCGTTAGAAATAGTTATACTCTTTGTACGTATACCTCCTCCTGCTTTGCCATTTAAATTTGCATCAGTGTATAATGGGTGTTGGTTATTTTTTAATTTTAGAATTAAATAGCATCCTTGCACACCTCCTTCAATTATACAATTAGTGTTTGAAGTTGTTAAACTAATATTTTCAGGTAGTGCTTCAGTTTCATTGGTTACTTCTAAAAACAATTTATTATTAACTATATTTAATAATCTTAGCGGAGTTGTAATTATTTCTTTAGAAATAGTAACATTAGGAAAAATGGCTTTTACCTCCTTATCAAACGTAAAAGCAATATCTCTTCCTACTTTGAAGTAATCTGTAAGCAATGTATTGTCATTAAAAGTGATCTCAACATTATTCCCATTTTTAGAAAAATTAATATCCTCAAAGTATTTAGATTCATAACTAGCAGCTTCAGCATAATACGAATCTTGCTCATAATCAATTTTTATTTTGCCTCCAGTAGGTGTTTGTATTTCATTTAAGCTCCATATTTGATCTGATACATTATTATAACCCCATTCATCTATATTGTTTTCATTATATGTAGTTATTGGAGAAAAATAAGAGAACTTATAAGGCGGTACCAATTGAACACCTTCTTTCCCCTTATAATTTAATGCTTTTAAAGTTAAACGACCATTATCGTCTGCATCAGAATTAGGTGAAGATTTCGCTAAAGAGTAGTCGTGATTCAATGCAATTATTTGCTGTGCTTTTTCCTCTAAATTTAAAGCATCAATATCTTTAACATCTAAAATATTTGAATGAATGTCAATTTGAAAGTTTTTTACATTATTAGAGGTAGTGTACAGCTTATGGCTAATAAAATTAATTGGAACACGACTACTTCCATAAGGCCATGCTTGAGCATCACTTATATAATTATTGATGTATATTTTGCCGTTTAAAATTGAGGTTATACTCCCCGTACTCTTGTTGTAGACTACATCTTCGTTTTTTAATAATATTATTTTTGATAGTGCAAGACTTTTCCCTGTTGGTATATCTATATATTTAGAAGTATTTTCACGACCTACCCATTCTTCAATATCTGTATAGTTATTGCTTGGCAACCCTTTTGAAGGAAGTGCTACCGCTAAATTATTTTCATCATAATAAGTGTCGCCTGGCTTACCAAATATTTTAAACTGATATTGAGAACTTAATATTTTTGGATTTTGATTATAATCAAAATTACCTGAAGAATGATATGTATTATTATAAGTTAATCCACCAGATTTACTGTCATCTCTCAAATCTTTTACAAAAAGCGCTGTGTGGGTTCTGGTCTTTATTGCATCCAGATAATAAACTTGCTTACGACCCCATGCGTAAGAATATGTTTTATCATCTTTATCATTTTCAGCTATATTGAAATGTCCATTGGGAGTTTCCCAAACATAACCATCAGACCATTTTCCATAATCGAATGCTACCCAATACCCATAATCATTTTCATCTACTTTACCATTCGTATTGATATCAATATAGTCTGGTCCCGTAATGGCTGTTAATAGCCAATGCGTTGCATAAGGTGTTCTTTTCTGAATCTCGAAAAAGTTTTCATCTTCATCATTTTCATTTTTGAAATTTTTGTAAAAAGACTCATAGTTGTAAACAGGCAGAGAATAGTGATAGGTCCTACCATCTGAAGTCGTGATTTGATAAGCTCCTATGCCATCGTCTAGAAAAGTTTCAGCATCAGACCTATCTAAATTAATTTCTGTATTTTGATTATTATACTGCTTAGCATCAATAAAATTATCAATATTACTTACACCTCCGCCTGCATAACTGTCTCTTATTTCTTTATTGGTATAAGTTTCAATATAATTTGCTTCTCTTTTTTTATTAGCAGTTAAACTATTATCATTATTAAAATTGAGACTAGAATTTGTTTCAAAATAGTCCATAATACGGTCACTATGTACTGAAGGAAATGCTGTTCGTTGAATAATATCTGATCGCTCCATTCGTAAAAACGAATTATACGCATTATCAAACGTAAAGTTTACTTTTTTAACTGCATCTCTATTTACATTAATACCACTCGATGGCGCAGAGTTATATTCTGCAACATTATGGTTTAAATAAGCAGTATATAAATTGTCTTCATTTTGATTACCTCTACCTCTACCTGATAAGTTTAATTCTGAATGAACATAAGGCTTTAAGGAACCTGATAGCCCTTGAGCTGTAACGGAATAATTATCATAATTTGGTAGCACCAAATTATTTTTATCTAATTGATCCAGATTATCCAAAAGACTTTCGACCTCCATATCAAAATTATATTTTGGAAGTACATTAACATCCATAAAGTTATTTTCATATAGTAATCTAGATAAGCCAGATCCATCATCATATTGCTTTAATTCATTAGCTACTATAGGATTTAACACCCCTGAAGTATATAAATTATTATATTTATATAGGGAATATGTTACATGTTCATGGCTATATTTTACATTAAACACGTAGGCATTAATTTCAAATCCCCCAGAAGATATGTCGACATCATAATCTGAGCCCGTAATGCCATTTGTTGAAGAGGAAACACCTATGCCAGACCCATTTGCACTTGCATTAAAAGAAACACCTCTTGAACTAAAATTAACTCCTAAACTTGCACTTGTTGAGTGTTTATAACTTTGTCCTGATATATAATCACCAAATTTTCCGTTCTTAGAAATGGATACACCTCCAGATAAACCAGAGTTATAACTATAATTTAAACTTAGTCCTAAATTTGTGCTTCCTCTAGTACCATATCCTATTCCAACACCATTTGTACCAATATTTGCATTAAAACCATTCCTCATTCCACCATGTATACTGACGCCATTAGTACCAATACTTCCTCCTACTCCGAATCCAGCTTTTTTAAACCCAATATTTGCATAAACATAACCTCCTAAAGATTGATTAGAGCCCCATGACAAACCTAAACCAACCGAAACAGCATCACTTAAATCAACACCCGCACTAAAGCTATAATAATCATCTGTCCACCCTGCATCATAGAAAAACTCATTAACATTGGTTTTTCCCCAATCATCGGGATATCCATTAACTCCTCTGTTTATAGTTCCCGGATTCAAACTCCAACCTAGGCCTACCCAAGAAGCCTCTTGTTCCATAGCAATTCCAGCATGATAAGATAACGCTATGGGATATCCACCTTCTGGAGAAGGCACATTCAATAACGGCAGTACATAACTTAAATCACCTGTTACTAGATTCACCATATCGGTAGCATCTACAGGCTCAAAACTTGCAGCTTCGGGAGCGTTGGGTCCTTGAGCTTCTGTTGTAATAGCAAATAAACTAAACATCAATATTGTTAAAACAATAAGGACTCGTTTTGGATTTTTTTTGTTTATCATAATGGTTCTTTCTGTTTAAATAGACCCTTCGACTGCGCTCAGGGTGACAAAAGGTTATAATTGTATCGGGTTCGCTATGTAATATTTTTGTTGGTACTTCACTATGACTAGGCTCTGTAACCAAGCTTTTTTATACTAAATATCTAGTATGGGTTCATTGATAATGTTCTTATTTAAAATCTTAAATTTCACTTCTCCTGTATACAACCCTAAATCTTCAATAGTGAAATTTATATACTCTTCTTTTAATGCTTTTTTATCTCTGGGATATACAAACATAATTGTGGTCTCCCTACTCATACCGTACATACGTGGGTAGATAAAGTCTGCCATTTCTAAGGTGTCTTTGCTTTGGGTAAACATGTGTACTTTTTCATTCATACCAAATGCCAATTGATTTACCATGGCTCCAAATTCATTTCTGTTTTTTGGTGCTGAACTTAACAGTTCTTGATTGTTTATACTCATACTTAAATTAAAGTACATATACTTGTTGTACTTATTTCTTAATTCGTCTCTTCGACTCATTTCGACTCCGCTCAATGACCCCTGTTCAGTGACCACATCACCTAGCTCTTGCTTTACCAACAGGTCTGTGGGACGATATGTTAAAGTATAATCAACTCCGTTAACGGTTTTATGCTGGGTATAACCATTGGCCTCGTCTTTTATATAATCCAAAAAAGCTGTTTCGTTATCGAAGGCTTTTTGGTTGCAGCCTGATAATACCAATAATAACATAAGATAGATTCCTGTTTTCATTTCGACTCCGCTCAGCATAAACTTCAGAATAAGAAGTTTGTAATAAGAGATTCCTCGTCGCTTTATAATTCGCTCTATCGGAATGACAACTGATATTTTATTTTTTAAGTTTTTCAAGTTTTATTTTTAAACCTTTCCGACTTCAAACTATGTTTGAAGCCACCTTTCCTTAATTAAGGAAAGGAGCTGTTAATATTTCTTATTTCTTCCCTTCAAATTCTGTATTGAGGCCTTCTAATATTTCTTGGGTTAAATCTGAGGCTTCATCTGCATACATAATATTACCGCCTCCACTAGCTCCAAAAATGATTTTGTGCTTATGTTTTTTACCGTATTCCTTTACGTAATCATTAATATCATTAATTACTGTTTGGGTAGACTTTTTATCTTCTTCCTGTATTTGCTTTTGTATGGCCTGCTGGTAATTGTTTATTTGCTGTTGCTTGTTGCTCAATAACTGTTGCTTTAGCTCCAATTCTTTTTTACTCATCTTGGAACGTTCCTTTTCATAGGTTTTTAGTTCTTTTTGCCAGTCGGTCATTAAACTATCTACATTGGCATTGAGGGTTTTAGCTTTTGCTTCAAATTCTGCTCTTACTATCTTAGTGCGCTTGTAACCATCTAAAAGTTTATTAACATCTACATACACTTGTTCTGAAGAAATCTGTAATTGAAAGAATGTAAAAACACTTGCTGCTAATGCAATTAGGGATACAGGTAATGCTAGTTTGTTCATATATAACTGTTGATTTGTTTTGTGTTAATTTGCGTAATTGTGCTTGTTACTCTTTTAATATGATTTGCTCTAACTTTAAAAGGCGCTCTTTTAATTCTTTATTAGTTATTTCTTGAGACTTTAATTGTTTATCTTGCTCAATAGTATAAAGCGTTAACTCTTCAATTTTCTGCAATAACTTGATATTCATTTCTGCTAAATGCAAGCCATTGTCTTGCATCTCTTTTTCTGAGGCTATCTCTGGTAAGTGTTTGTTATTTTTAATAAAAGTTTCTAATTTTTCTAAAGAAGGAAGTTTATAGTTGTCTTCAAATACAAAATCAGCTCCTGCATTTATAGTTACTTTTACCTCTTGGGCATGTATATTGCCCGCTACTGTGAGTTTTGAGTCTGGAGTGGTGGTACCTATGCCTACGTTGCCCGTTTCTACATAAACATCATTTTCGAAGCTTGTTTTAAACTTATTAATCAAGCCATAACCTAAACCTTTTTTATATGCTCCCCACTCACCAATAACTATTGTAGAATTTTGATAAGGCATGTGCATAAAGTTGGTCGGTTCGGTATCGCCAGACAATATTGCAGAGCTTAGTTTTATTGACTCTCTATCTATATTATCGAGTCTTAATTGCCGAATTGATAAGCTATTATTATAATGTCCAGAATCAGGCTTACATTCAATAGAAACACCTTTTTTACCATTATCAGCTCGATAAACACCTACAAATCCACCTCCTTGAAAATTACCATCCAAATCAATTGTTTTATTATTAGTTGGAGCAAATATTTTATGGTTTGTGCTGGTATTAATTTCTGTTCTGGCTCCGTTAGGGTCACCAATTAATAAATTATCCGAAAACCTTCCAGTTCCAGTCACATCTAATTTATACAAGGGAGAAACTATACCAATACCAACATTCCCATTAACCGTTAAAAAATCATTATAAAAATCACCATAGATTAATGGTGCTGAAGTATCTGAGTTATCGATGTATAGCTTATCATTCGACATCTCGTCATAGCCTGCTCTATATCCAATAAATACATTGCGTTTTCCAGAAACATTATTATAACCACTTGAATTCCCAAGAAATGTATTATAACCACCTGTTTCTGTGTTTCTACCACTGTAACCACCATAAAAAGTATTGCGTCCTGCTGTTGTATTTTCTTCTCCACTAAGATAGCCAGAGAACGTATTATGAATCCCGGTAGAATTGTTTTTTCCACTTGAGGAGCCAAAAAAACTATTATACCCTCCAGTCGAATTATTATATCCGCTATTAAACCCAAAAAAGACATTATTATTCCCTGTTGTATTTTTGTATCCGGTTGAGGCCCCAGTAAAACTATTATTTCCTCCTGTGGTATTATTAGTACCTGAACTAGTGCCTATAAATACATTGTAATTCCCCGAAGTTCCAGCTGCTGCTCCATATGAAGTTGTTGTTTGTCCAAATGAGTTCATCACTATTGATAATAACAGGCAAGTCAAAGCTTGGATTTTATAATGTTTAACGGTTTTTTTCATGATCAGTAATTTTAACGGTTTTTAACTTTTATATTTTTAACAATTCGAAGGTTTCTAATTGCTTTACTGTGCTTTGTAGGATTAAAAAAACTTATCACACTTTCAATCAACACTATAAACAACTGACTTTTGACAATTAAAAAATAAATGAGTTGTATCAAGTCAATAATTTATCACACGCTTTCAAATATAAATAGATACCGTGAATAAAAAGTAAGTTTTTGCCTTACTTTTTATAAGGTAGAACCTTATTTTTATATGCCCAGAAATATTTTATTATTTTCTTTATTAACACCAGTAAAATCAATCTATTTATGCTATTTTTAGACAAATTTGTTAAATGTTAAAAAAATAAAACCTTACAAAAAGTAAGGCAAAACCTTACTTTTAATTGATTTTATATAAATAGCTTTGTTTTTTGTATAAAATTTAAAATCTTTTATCTTTTTTTGAGTAGAGAACCTAAAACTATGACCAAGCCTTTTCGCACATTAATTATTGAAGATCACCAACTTATTATTGATGGTTATAAAAAAGCCCTAGAACACGTATCATTCAAAAACAATATTCTTTTTACAACTAATGTTGCAAAAAATTGTGAGCAAGCTAATGATGAAATAGAACATGCTCTAGACACCAAGGTTATCGACTTGGTGTTTCTAGACATTAGTCTACCGCCTTCAGAAAATAAAAAACTACTTTCTGGAGACGATCTGGGTATAAAGTTAAAGCGTTTGTTTCCTAATGTTAAAATTATTGTTTCTACACACCTAAGCGATAATTATAGACTTGTTAACATTTTAAAAAACATAAAACCAGACAGCTTACTTCTTAAAAGCGAATTGGACTTTCAAAGTTTAACCGAAGGGATTTTAAATGTTATTAATGACATTCCTTTTTATAGTAAACCTGTTTTAAAATTGGTTAGGCAACATGTCTCTAATGATTTTAATTTGGACGACATTGACAGAAAAATGCTATATCATTTATCGCTAGGTACAAAAACAAAAGAATTACCCGATATAATCCACCTATCTATTGCGGGTATAGAACGTAGAAAACGTAGGCTTAATCAAATTTTTAATAATAAAAAGAAGACAGACAAAGCCTTACTAATACTGGCCAAAGAAAACGGATTTTTATAATATGCATTAATGAAACTTAGCAATCCAAATTACAAATGAAACCGACACGATTATTTCAATTAGCGAAGGCTACATGTGACAATTAAATATCAATAACATATGAAAAAATATAAAAAATTACCAGCCTATAATTTACAAGAAGTTTTAATTGTTCTTGTAATTATAGGAATACTGCTTTTGTTGGCCCTGCCTAATTTAATGCCCTTGATTAGTAAAACTAAAAGTGTGGAAGCCCAAACGCAACTAAAGTTTATTTATAATTCGCAAACTACGTACAGGTACATGTATTCTAAATACAGCCCAGATTTAAATGAAATAGATTTTGAAGCTCCTAAAACAGTAAACGAAAACGGAACGAGCAATTACAGTTATGAAATATTAAGCGCCACAAATAATAGCTTTAAAGCAAAGGCAACCGCTATTACAGATTTTGACGGTGATGGTGTTTTTAACGTTTGGGAAATAGATGAAAACGGCACGCCTAAACAAATAATAAAAGACTAAATGATATTTATAAAAATCGTATTAACTATTGCTTTCCTTTTCGTCTTTCTCCAAGACATTAAAGAACGCAAGGTTTATTGGTTTTTATTTCCAATAATTGGGTTGTTATGCGCCTTATTGTTTTACAATAATACGCTCCCCGAATTGTTTTTTAATGCTTTAAAAATGAATCTGGGGTTTATCCTAATTTTAGTTTTTATCATTTCGCTATATGCAAAACTTAAGCTTAAAACGACCATTTTAAAGACTATGGGGTTTGGCGATTTGCTATTGTTTATTGCCGTATCGTTAGCATTCTCAACGGTTCCATTTATTGTCATTTTTATAAGTGCCCTTATTTTTTCGTTGACTGTACATCTCATATTATCTAAAAACCAAAAAGCTATTACGGTACCCTTAGCTGGTTATATGAGCTTATTTTTTTTGGCCGTATTTCTAGTGCAATGGTCTGGCTATGTAAATGTCTATAATATGTAATGCTATGAACAACGAATACAACATCCCTACCAATTTATTACAGCTATTAAGCAGCGAACAGGCTTATCATTATAAAATTATTCCTGTAGAGGCACATAATGGAACGTTGGTATTTAAAACAGACACACTTACCGAAAGCCTAAAAAGGGAATTACGCGTTGTTTTTGGAAAAAATATTGAATTACTTCCTGAAACTTCAGAAAACATCAACCTGTATTTAACTAACAATTTCAGGAAAAAAGATTTTAATAAAACTGAAGATTTACATTATACCAATGACTTTCTTGAAAAATTGTTGCTCTCTGCAAAAGACATTGGTAGTAGTGATATTCATTTTGAACCTTATGAGCATAAGTGTAGAGTCCGTTTTCGTTTAGACGGGAAACTAAAAGAGCATTTTATAATTGCATTGTCTGAATATCCCGTTATAGTCAATAAACTTAAAATTAAAGCGGGACTAGATATTTCTGAAAAAAGACTGCCGCAAGACGGACGTATTACTGTTAAAACGCAAACAGACGAATTTGATATTCGTGTATCCAGCTTACCAACTTTGCACGGTGAAAAAATAGTATTGCGTATCTTAAGCAAAGATGCTGGTCATATAGATATTAATGATCTGGGCTTTACCGATAGAGAAATAAAAACCTATACCGAAGCTATTAAAAACCCTAATGGGATCGTTCTTATTTCAGGCCCCACAGGTTCTGGTAAAACAACGACTTTATACGCTACTTTAAAACTGCTTAATGACGATAAAACCAATATTGTAACCATAGAAGATCCTATTGAATATACCTTAGAGGGTATTAATCAAGTGCAACTAAAAGAAAATATAGGTCTCGATTTTACCAGTGCGCTGCGCACATTTTTACGACAAGATCCCGATATTATCATGGTAGGAGAGATACGCGATGTAAAGACTGCTAATATGGCTATTAGAGCCGCTTTAACAGGGCATTTAGTACTTTCTACAATCCATACCAATTCTGCTTGGGCAACCATATCAAGGCTTATAGATATGGGGATTCCTGCGTTTTTAATAGCCAGTACCTTAAACGTTAGTATTGCACAGCGTTTGGTTAGAAAATTATGCGGTCATTGTAAACAAAAAGACATGGTGACTAAAGATGTTTTTCCAGAAAATTTTAGCATCCCAAACGATTTAACAAACCATTATAAGGCGGTTGGCTGCCCTAAATGTTATCATACGGGTTATATAGGAAGAAAAGCCATTTACGAAATTATACCCATTACTAAAACCTTAATACCCCATATTAAAAATAATGATTTGGAAATTGACGATTATTTAGAAGAACATCATATTATAACCTTAAAACAAAATGCCACCGAACTTATAAAACAAGGTGTGACTTCTGTAGAAGAAGTTTATGCTTTATTAATTGATTAAAACTACCGTATAAATATCCTTTTGAATGAAAAAAATACTGTTTACACTACTTTGTTTTTTACCATGTTTTCTATTCTCTCAGATAGATAATCGTATTGAAACTATTAAAAATCGACTGGAACTACTTTCGGTCGAAAACTCTGGATTAACAGAACAGGCAAAAACCGAAATAAGCGTAAACAACATTACTCTGTCTAATTTTATTTTGGCCATATCGAATACACATGGTGTTAATATTAATATTTCGCCAGAGCTTAATCAAATAAGCATAGCCAATAATAATTTTTCTAATGTTACGGTATCAGACCTGTTGGTGTTTTTATGTAAAGAATATAATTTAACCATCGATTTTACAGGAAGCATCCTATCCGTTAAAAAATATACACCTCCCAAAACAGTTCCAGAAAAGCGTGTGATTCCTGTATTTTATAACCCCGAAAAAAACACCATTACAATTGATGCTAAAAATGATAAGCTGTATGAAGTTTTTAAACGTATTATGGATGAAAGTGCTAAAAACCTTGTATTTACACCAGGCTTAGAAAATAAAACATTAACCTCTTATATAAAAGAGATGCCTTTTGATGCCGCTATGGACAAACTGGCACTGGCTAACAATCTATATGCAGAAAAAACCAAAGACAACTTTTATGTGTTTGAAGATAACGGGGCTGTTACCGACAAAAATCAATCGAATTCGCGATTAAAAAGAGGTCAAAACTTAACCTTTAAAGTCTTAGATATAGAAAACAAACTATTAGAAGTCAATTTTAGTAACACCCCCATTAAAGACATAATTAATGATATTGGCAGCGAACTTAATATTGATGTATTTACAGCCACGCCTTTGGATAAAGCGGGAACTGCAACATTTAAGGCATCCTCAATTTCGTTTGATGCACTTTTAGTTAAAATATTCGAATCTAATTCAAGTTCACCTAATACAAGTTCACAAACAACTCAAGCAACATCGCCTAACGGTAACAATCGTTCAAACTCTAGTCCTATAGCTTCTGGCTCTAATGGTGTTTTTACATTCAAGAAAGAAGGAAACGTCTATTATTTTGGAACCGAAAATCAATTGAGTGTTCGTAAAGTAGAAGTGATTCATTTAATGCATCGCTCTGTAGAATTATTTTCCGATCCATCTGGCGGAAGCGGAAGAAGCAGGACTGTAGGAAGAAGCAATTATAATGGTGGCAACTATAATCGCTATGGGTCCAATTACAACCAAAATTATGGTCAAAACTACAATAATAATTCCATTAACAATCCTTCTGGGGTAAATAGAAATAGGAACTTATCATCCACAAGAAATTACAATAGTAGCACCTCCAACAACTCATCAAATAACGCCCCAAAATCCATAGAAGAAATTATCCCTGATGAAATAGCACAAGATTTAGATATTAAAATAGACCATGAACTTAATAGCCTGTACGTAACAGGATCTAGCACTAAAATTGAACGCCTTAAAGATTTTATTGCTTATATAGATAAAACGGTTCCTGTTGTATTGATTGAAGCCATGTTTGTAGAAGTTAACAAAAACAACACGATAGAGACTGGTGTAAGTTGGGGGATTGGTGACGAGCCTTCCGAAACTAAAGGAGACATTTTCCCAAAAACCGATTTCACTCTTGGAGCAAAAACCATCAATAAGGTTATCAATGGGTTTAGTGGCTTTGACAGACTAAACCTAGGTAAGGTCGTGCCTAACTTTTTCGCCACGGTTAAGGCCATGGAGAGTAATGGTAACCTTAAAATTAAATCAACGCCAAAACTCTCTACTTTGAATGGGCATAGAGCAACTTTCTCTAACGGAGAAACCTCTTATTACACAGTAACACAGCGTAATATTTATGGAACCGATAACCCACAAACATCTGAAATAACAAATTACGAACCCATAGATGCAGAACTTGGCTTAACTATAAAACCCTTGGTGTCTGGAGATGGACAGGTCACTCTTGATATTTTTGTAATTCAATCCAGTTTTGGTAATCGCATTGATGAAAACGCCCCACCAGATATTAGTTCCAGAGAATTTAGTTCTATTATTCGGGTTCAGGATCAGGATATCGTAGTGCTTGGTGGATTGGAAGAACAAACCAAAAAGGATTCTGGTTCTGGAGTTCCTTTTTTAGCTAGAATACCCGTTATAAAATGGTTATTCAGTTCAAGAAAACGAGAAGCTACCAAAGCAAAATTGACTGTATTCATCAAACCAACTATTATCTATTAATGTTTGAATATTTAAAGTCATATCTCTTATACGGAAATCAATTTTGTGGTGTCGAGCATACCACCAAAAATGATGATTCTATCATTTATTCCACCGTTTTAAAAAAATCGAAAAAAGCAGTTGATCTTAGTGAAGTTTTAACTTCATCATCCATTGAAGAACTGGCAAGCAAGCTACCTAAAAAACAACATGTTTCCCTAGTAATTAATAATGAACACGTTTTAACTAAAACCATAAAAAGTGAACAGGCAGATGATTTTAAACTTGTAAACAAAGCATTTCCTAATATTGATGTTTCGGAGTTTTATTATGAAATTTTAAAACAAGACACTGTTTTTTTTATTTCAATATGCAGACAATCTTATGTAGACAATCTTATTAAGCTACACACAGAGAATGGTTTGCACGTTTTAAGTTTTTCCTTAGGAAATGCTATTCTGGCTAATGTCATTAAATATATAGATGATGCTGTTATTTTTACTTCAAACAGTGCCATAACCCATGAAAATGGTTTTATGACATCCATAGATTTAAAAGAAACTGTTCAAAAAGAACAATACCAAATTAATGGGTTAACAGTAACTAATAGCACCATCTTATCGTTCTCTGGCGCATTGAATCTTGTCTTAAACAATTATCTATCAATTATTAATTATAAGAAAAAAGAAGCTACCCTTTTTAATACCTACAAACAAAGTCGCTTTTTTAGTCAGTTTTTGAAAATCGGACTCATTTCCATTTTGGGAGTGCTTCTTGTAAACTTTTTCTTTTTTAATTTTTATTTTAAAAAAGTGGAAACATTAAGTGAAACCTCACAAATAAATCAGACAGCAAAAAAGAAGATTATAAAGCTTAAAGAAACCGTTAATAAACTACAAAAAACAACAGATGATATGCTAAAAAGCAGCTCGTCCAAAAGTTCATTTTACATCAACACCATAGTTAACACATTACCCGAATCTATATTACTCTCCCAAATAAACTATCAACCTTTATTAAAAAAAATAAAAAAAGATAAAACCGTATCATTGCAAAGAAATACGATTATTGTATCTGGAGACTCTAGCAACAGTCCATTATATTCAGAATGGATTTCTACGTTAGAAAATATCGACTGGATAGATCACATAGAAGTGTTGGATTATAGTGATTTAAAAACAACCACCTCACATTTTAGTATAAAAATAAACATGACCCATGACAAATAAATCTAAAAATATTCTTTTGGTTATTGGGTTTTTATTTGTACTAACCCTATGTTTTAAATTGGCTATTTCTAAAACAATAAATCTAAAAAAGGACTATCAAACCCTACTGCAAGAAGAGTTATTGCTTAAAAACACTCCAAAACAATTGTCGCTTTTAAAACAAAAGCAGAAATACTACGATTCTATTTTAAATAAATACCAGATTAAGGGAAGCTCTATCCAAAACAATCTTTTAAAAACTATAAACACTTTAGCTAATAACAATAAATTAAAAGTGGTTCATTTTTTAGAGCCTCATGTCATCAAAAACGATGATCTATTTATTAAAACATACCAATTTACTATTGAAGGTGATTATAACAATATCCTAAAATTAATACACCACCTTGAGCAACAAACCAAATTTGGCGAAGTTGTAGGTCTATCTTTCGAAAAGAAAAAGAATTTTAGAACCAGAAAATATTACTTACAAGCTCATGTTCTTTTAAAGAGTTTTGGGTAAAAAACGTTTTTCAAGCCGCATAGCTCTTCCTAAAAGACTTAAAAGTTTTCTTATAATAATACAACTGTTTGTCATGTCGATAGAGCGAAGTATGAGCGACGAGACATCTTATTATGATGAGATTCCTCCTCGTCCCTCGTTCGGAATGACAAGGTTTCTTCTTTAAAATGTTTAAAATACTGATTATAAATGTTTAACATAGAAACTCACGTTAATTTAGATATCACAAATCCAACTAACCTCAATGATCTAACACTTTAGCTTTTCTTTTTATAATCTTCTTATAGTTAAACAAAACCTTTTCTATTATAAGTTCTCCTATGTTTTAAAAAAGCAATAATAATGTTTGTCATAAAACATGAACAAATTGTACACCATTTAAGACAAAATAACTGACCTTAAAGAAGATAAGTCATTGTAAATTACATATCTAAAATATAACTACTTAAAAAATGGAAAAACAAATACTAAACT
Source organism: uncultured Flavobacteriaceae bacterium (assembly GCA_947501845.1). Lineage (GTDB taxonomy): Bacteria > Bacteroidota > Bacteroidia > Flavobacteriales > Flavobacteriaceae > Flavivirga. Next base: position 175,667 of record CANMXP010000010.1, read on the forward strand.
TGTTAATTATTCCTTTATGCTTTTATACTGTTAATCTATTTGGCATTACTACAGATTTAAGTAAAAAGGAATCAGATTATAATCCCGAAGCAGACACACTTAAAATAAGGCATCTCAACCATTCCAAAATGCCTTTAGCCGATGTTGTTGTAAACCTTAACAGAACAAGATATGATTATGATTTAGGGACACCTACTTCTGCTGTTTTAAGTGGATGGACTCGTATCTCGCCTGAAACTTCTGGGGATATTTCTTGGAGCGTACAACCTAATGCAACCGATAGAGGTACGGCATCGGGTACAAATGATAACAATCGTGATTTTTGCCACAACAGTGTCGCAACCACTTTTAGACACAAAATAAAAAATGGCGATTGGGAGGTTATTATGAACATGGGAGACAGAACAACGGCGCATGACAACATGCAGGTTGTTGCAGAAGGGATTACCCTTACTAGCGACTTGGATTCTCCTGCTGGTTCTTATCCCTATGTACGAGGAACCGTTACTGTAAGTGATGGCGAATTGACTATAGAATTAAGCGATAATGGCGGAGCAAACCCTGACTGGGTATGGAACCGTTTAACTCTTGTAAAACAGGGTGTTTTAAAAGGCACTTTAAAAGATAAATATGGTGAGAATCTAAGAGCAGCACCTATGACATTTGCTAAAAGATATCCAGGACCATTAATTTATGCACAAGATATAAATACTTGGTGGACATTAAAAGACCATCATTATAATGCTGTGAGACTTAATTGGGTTGGGGCACTTAAATCCTTAAAACCTAATTTAGATGTTTGGGACTGGAACGAGCTAGGAGCAGAAATGGATAAAGTAGTAGCTAATGCAGTTGCTACTGGCATGACCGTCATTATTGATTACCATAATGTTGGTGAACAAGACCCTAATAAAGGAGATGGAACCGATTATACCATGAATTGGCTGGAACAATTTTGGACACATATAGCACCTCGTTACAAAGACAACGACCATGTTATTTATGAGCTTCAGAATGAGCCCTCTTTTTCTTTGAGCGGATATACTACCGCATCCTATAAAACCAGATTTTTAGAAATTTACAACATGGTAAGAAGTCTTGCTCCCAATAGGCAACTTATTGTATTTAGCGCCCCGCACCATAATTACATGGACGAACTGCTAATACATTATGAAGGTGATCTAGATTGGGATTATACTTCTGCTGGTCATCATTTATATGGAGGTGGCACTTCTAACAACATAAAATCTGCAGCAAATAAGCATAGAGTGCTCTGTACAGAGTGGGAATATGATGTTACCGATCTTTCTTATGCTGGGCCCGTTGATGGCTATAAAGAAGGCGCAGAAACTTTAGAAAAAATAAACCAATCTTGGTTTGACTGGTCTACACACGATGGACCTACCTTAACGCAAGGCATCCTTATACCAGATGCTATTTCTAAAGGCTATCAATGGTGGACAGATACAGGTACGACTGTAGATTTTGAATTACCTGGAACTAATGATTTTTATTATGATGGCGATAACGTGACTGTAAAAATAAATGCTACAGATAATGGAAGCATTGCCAATGTAAAATTATTTTTAAACGGTATATTTCATTCACAAACAGCTTCTGCTCCTTATCAATTTACATTAAATAACCTAGCAGCTGGTAATTATGTTTTAAGAACAGAAGTTATAGATAACGAAGGAAACATTGAACCTCGTACTCGCGATTTTTCTGTTTTACCAGAAACAGCTTCCTCCAGACAAATATTAAACCCAACAGCAGATGCTTTTGTTAGAAATAATGGTACACAAGACGGTACTGGCGCTACTCTAAATGCCAAACATGCTTACACAGCTTCAGAGACCATGAAAGCATACATGAAGTTTGATTTAAGCAACTTAACAGGATCTTCTATAGCCAGTGCTAAACTTAGAGTTTACAATACAGGCAGTAATGATGAGGGGTGGATCTTTTTACATGAATTACGAGAAGATGATTGGACAGAAGCAGGTATCACATGGAGTAACAGTCCAAAAAATACAGGAATTCCAGCACAACTACGAAACTTTAGAGGGAATGAAAATGCTGCCGAGACTCAATTTACCGAAAAAGAAGAATGGGTAGAGTGGGACGTTACAAAATTTATTAATCAAGAATTAAAAATAGATAATGGCACAGTGTCATTTCAACTTTCTAACCTTGTAGAAATCCAAGACCGACACAAAAATAGAAACAAAACCGACCAAACATTTACTTTTGGTAGTCGAGAGAGTAGTACGCCTCCGCAATTGATACTAGCAGGCATTAGCACAGGAGAAGCAAGGCCTAACTTGGCATTAAACAAACCTGCTTTTCAATCTAGTGACAATGGTACACATTACGCGCCTAAAGCAGTAAATGGCTCTTTTGATGATTTTAACCATACTACAAGTGACACTAATGCTTGGTGGGAAGTTGACCTAGGGGTCGTTTCAGACATTACTACGATTGAATTTTATAATCGATTAGATTGTTGCCAGGATCGTCTTAAAAACTTCCATGTTTTTGTTTCCGATGTACCGTTCGACTCACAAGATTTAAATACCACTATTAATCAATCAGATGTTAGTAATTATCATACTCCTGGTTCTGCAGAAGTACTTTCTGTTATAAATGTTAATCGCACGGGAAGATACGTACGAATCCAATTGGCAGGCACTAATTTCTTACACCTAACGGAGGTTCTTGTGTATGGACAAAGTACATTGGCGTTAGATTTAGACCATGAGCATAACAGCAATACCTTATTTAATGTTTACCCAAATCCAACTTCAAAAAATATTAATCTGGATTTAAAGCTGTCTGCTGCAAATAAAATAAGCATAAATGTATTTAATATGCTTGGACAAACCATCTATAGAGAAAATATAGGTGAATTTTCACCAGGGAATCATACTTTAGAATATAACAAAGACAGGCTAAAAATGACAACAGATGGCATTTATATCATTGAAGTAACAATAGGTGACCATAAAGCATTTAAGAAAATCGTGTTAAAAAAATAACACCACTTAAAACAACAAAGAGGCTAAAAAGTAAACAAAATATCATATTTTAAAGTGAGATCGATACAGATTTAGTTTTATTTAAATGTCAGGAGCGCAGTCGAAACCTAATTAAAAAACAACTGAATTCTTAAAACCTTTCGACTGCGCTCAAGGTGACAAGCTTTATTTTATTGAACTTTTGTCTATTTCTATATAAATGTCAGGTCGAACTCACGTTTTTTAAAGACTTTTTAGCCTCTTTGCTTTAGGTAGATACCTGTTACAAAAAAAGGGTATTAATGAGATTCTACCTCCTTATGGGTTCTTATGTTTTTGCTAAAATTAAATACCTGTAAAGACATACTACTAATATGACCGCCCGAATCTGGAAATTCTACTAAAATCTCATTGCTTCCTTGTAAAACATCATAAGGGACAGGTATTTCTAAGACACCAAAAAAACGATCTCTATCGGCTTGATTATAGCCCCTCCAGTTTTTAGGTAGTTTAATGTCTTTTTTATTAACCTTTAGCTTTGGTTGTAAAGATTTACCATGATCTCTACCTAAACCAAGTCTAAGAATAGCTTCGCCAAATTCCTTTTTTTCAACAGCGTCAATTGTAAATGTATTGATCTTTTCGGCGTTTATAGGCTTGTAATACGTGTTTGCAAAGTATTTTGTTTCGTTGGATGTCTCATTGATTTCTATCGGTTTATCAAATGTATACTCTAGCACAATAGTAGATTCTGCACCTAATAAAATTTCAAATCCTGTACCAGATAATGCTTCTTCTTCCAAAATCACTTTATCTTTTATTAACGTTAAGTGTTTTTTCAAAACTTTAGTGGCAACGGCTCCATTAAAATCAACGATGTTTGGCTGTATTAATGTTTCTGAGAAATTTAAATTATTGATGATAACATAGACTTTATTTTCATTTATATAGGCGTCCACTTGAATGTCTAGGTTAGACGATTTAGTATCAACTCTGGTGCCTTTAACATTTTTCCATAGTTGGTAAAACTTTACCATATCTGTATATACCCATTTTCCAGTATAACTTTCTGGTTCGTTTTCCTTTCTCATCAATCTGTGATTGTATGGAATATTATTCCAATAGCCCCATTCTGCTTTCGCAACTATAAATGGCAATACTTTTTCTATGGTATTGGGGCGTTCTAAAAATGCCATTAATTGAGCGTTTAAGGCTTTTATATGTAACCAGTCTCTATAAGAACTCCATGGTTTACTCATGTAATCGTGCATTTGGGAGCCAAATTCGGAAATGACGTAAGGTTTTATTTTTCCAAAAGATAATTGGCTGTAATGGTCTATCATATCTAAGGTGGCTTCCATATTACTACCAGATCTTAAGATTTTTTTACCGTTGCTTATTGATGGAAAATCATACAAATGCAAGCTCCAAAAATCCATTTTATCGCCTGCTATATCCATAAATAACTTCCATCTATTTTCCCACCTTTTAAAGTTACCAGCATCTAAATTTGGAAATGCCGCAGTATAGCCACCTATTTTTACGTTTGGTGCTTGAAATTTTATAGCTTTAGCAGCTTCTAAATGATAATCGGCAATTTCTTGTATAGAATTCGTGTAATTAGACGGCCCTCCTAATGTTTCATAAGCAGGTTCATTAATAATTTCAACCAGTGTAGGCGTATTAGGACCGTTGCCACCATGAAACGATTTTACAAAACGCCCAATAAACTCACCAGCAGCATCTGCACCTGCAAGCTTCCAACCCAACTTTGTAGGTTGTTTACTGGCTCCAGTCCAAAATGCACTAAACTGGGTAGCAAGTATTAAATCCTTTCTTTTTTCATAGTCATGTAACCATGTACACTCTGCAAAATAGTTTTTAGCTTCCAGGCCTTGAGCCGTAATATCAATGGGGTCTGCATATCCAACCCTGTTAGGGTCTTCTTGGATATTATTTAAGTACCAAGAAACACCTCCTGTATCCCTACCTAAATACACATCGTAGCCCTCTAAAAAATCTTTTCGTAGGTTTTTGGTAAAGTTATCACCATCCCAATCGCTTTCTTTGGAATCGTTATGAATGGTTATAAACTTAGACCTGTCCAACTCTGAAATCCCACCCACAATATGTTTTACATTTAAGTTGATATCTATGCTTTCTTGCGCAGATATATTAAAACAGATAAATGTTAGACCTATAAAGATTTTTGCATTCATAATGAGGGATTTTTTATATTATAAAGGAAACTTTTCCTTTTTTAAAAGTATAAATAATATTTTACGATTGGTACTGTTTTTTAAAAAGAATTGGAGTAAATATTGTGGATAAAAAGTTTCTTTTATGCAATGCATTTATAGACAAAAAACCACAACTCCGCTAAAATGTGGTTTCTCTTTTTTTAAGACGAGACAACTCTTGATGGTACTAGTAAATACTAGCACTAGCCACTACTTTTACAAACTAGGACCATCTGGGAACACGATACAATCGTGCACCAGCGGGGGGGGTTATTTGTTTTTATCATAGAATACGGGGGCATATTTTCTGTTGCAGATATATTTTTTCCCATAGGTATTGATGTTCTCTCAGTTAAAGCAGCTCCTTTAGTATCCTTGATATTTGAGCCATCTGGTTTTGCTTTTTTATTTCTTACTCTTGTGGAAGTCCGAGTTGCAAACTCGAACTAGCACAATACTATGAACTAATTTGAACCACTCCTATACTCTATATCCACAACTTTCCATTTATTATCTACTAACTCTAATTGATATACTATCTCATTTATTTTAGCTTTACTGTTGTATGCTATGAAGCTAACTACAGCTTTGTTAGAAATAATCTGTTGATTGATATCAAAATTATGATACTTAAAACTATTTGTGAATTTCTTGTTTTGACCTAAGTTATAGAAAAATTCTACACTTTCTTTCCATTTATCCTCAGAACCAGATTTGTAAACTCTATCAATATCAATGAATTCTTTTGCTTTACCAAAATTTAGCAAAGATTCTGCTGATTGTAATTTTAAAACTGATATTAATGGGTCGTTATTCATTTTAGAATCTTTTTTGTTACAACAAACAATAGTAAAAAATGTAACAATAACCAATAATACTCTTTTCATAATTTAATTTTTTCCATAATATTCTAAATAAGGCTTAGCAACAACGCTAGTAGGTCCTTTTATTCTTTTAGCCCCTTTAACCTTTAAAGCAGAATTATATAGGTTATTAGGAGCCACAACATCCGCTGGTTTATACAAAGTATTTAAAGGAAATTTTGGTTTAATTCTCTGTTTGGCATTAATTTGATTATTTAAATCTAAAGCAAAATTTGCTACTCTTTGAACAAAAGAAGAGCAGTTATTTTCGCAGGCATTATAACTACTTTTATTTGCTAAGTCCGTTTCTGCTGTTTGTTTTGCATTCTCATCTTGATATGGTTTTGTAGATATTTGAACAATACCATCAGCAGCTCTTCCTTCAGTATGAACATTACCATTAACTTGAGTAGTTACGTCAGTATTCTTTAAATCATTTAAACTACTTATTTGTATACCTTCTGAATACCCTGGTTTTACATCATCTTGCATCTCAGTTTTACCTATAGGGTCTTTAGGCCATAAATCATAATATGTAAACGTCCCATCGGCTACTTGTTCAGTTACCACATTACCATTGGAATCAAGTATATTATTCCCTTTAGAATCCTTTTTATTTACAGTTTTATAATTATCTATTGCTATGCCTGCATGTCCAGTTTCTCCTCCATTTTTATCAGTAGAAAACCAAATCAATATATAAATATCATTGCCATCTGGGTCAATAACATTTATTGGATTATTAATAGCATAACCATAAGGTGACCAATCATAATAACTATCTGCATGATTATCAATATTCATCCATCTACCCAAACTAGCATCATAATTTCTTGCCCCATAATCGTACCAATCTAAGCCCATTTCCTCATTGAGTTCCTTTCCATTATACTTATATGGGTGGTTAGTTATTGGATTATTATTATACCCTTTATGTTCAAGTCCAAAGGGGTAATAGTTAACGCGTTTTTTTTAACCCCTGTCCCTTTTTTAGCCCGACCGCTCCAAAGAGCCACCAAA
>CANMXP010000011.1 GCA_947501845.1 uncultured Flavobacteriaceae bacterium
ATAAAACACCTAATATGGTATATAAATTAACAGCGTAAATCAATTTTTAACCTGTAGCCATATTTCAGGACAAGACACATCAAACGGCAAACAAAATTGTCAAATGACTGATAGAATAGAAACAAATTTGGAATATAGACTAAACAACTCGTATAAAGGCGATTTGATTTCTCATGTCAACACTCACCAAGACGACTTCCTAGAACTTGTTAAATTAGCTATTTCCGACAAACAACCTTATTCATGGCGTGCAGCTTGGTTGTTATGGGGTTGTATGGACAAAAACGACAAACGAATATACAGATATATAAAAGAAATTATTGACGTATTACCTGAAAGGCAGGATAATCAACAGCGTGAATTGTTAATAGTTTTACAGAGAATGGAATTAGATGCTGACAATAAAGGACAGGTTTTTGACATTTGCTCAAAAATTTGGAGAAAAGTAACTAAAAATTCTTCTCTTCGTTTCCATGCGTTTAAAACAATGATTGCGATTTCAAAAGAATACCCTGATCTTTCAAACGAAATAAAATCATTGACAGATGATTATCATATGGTTAATTTAACTGACAATGTAAAAAAAGCCATTTTCAAATTAATGACAAACATAAATTAAATATGGGTTACAATATTGTATCCTATGCATTAAAAACGCATTTTACATTTAACGTTACCATGCATTAGGCGAAATGAAACTTAGGTAAAATGTATACGATGAAAATTTAGATGTTATGGAATCAAACAATAAAATGACACTTTTACAAGAGAAAGAAATAATCCTGCTAGCGCTTCGTCTATGACAAGTGCTTCAAGACCCAATAGATTAAAAACACCATCCCTTTAATTTTATTCAACTTCAAAATAGAAAAGAATATTTTAAATAAATTACTTTTTAACCTTTTCTATTTATAGATTAGGGCTGTAAGAATATTTTATAAATTTATAGGGTATATATATAATTGTTGTGTGCAATAAAACTGACTGCTAAAATGCAAGAATGAAAACCGATAGAATTAAGTGAATTATAGGATGAGAAAAAGAAACCTGACAGCTCAAGAATTTCAGCAAGAATTAGCATCGGATGAAAGTTATCAAAAGATGATGAGAGATAAAGAGGCTAAAAGAAAAGAACTTGAAGAATTACTTAATAAAGATGAAGAACCCCTAGTCCAAGAAATTAGAGACTTGGGTTTTGAAATTGATTCTGTGTGGAATTTAGTAAATAATAAACCTCACCAATTTTTAGAGAGTAAATTTACAGGTGATTATAGGATTGCTTATGAAACTTTAGTAAAACATTTGGACTTTGACTATCACCCTAAAACGATTGAAGGAATTATTCGGGCTTTGACCGAGAAGGAAGCTCAAAAGATTGCGACAGATAAAATATTAGAGCTTTTTTACAAAGAGACTGACAAGAATCTAAAATGGGTCATGGCTAATGCCCTAAGGACTTTAATGACCTGGAGTAAAAGACAAAAATATCCAGAGATTGGAGAAGTATTAAAGAAAACATGATAGTATTACTGTATGCAACAATAAATATAGGTCATTTGGCGGATTATGCTAGATTTAAAAATGAGTACATTTAATAAAATATATAGAGGTTTGATATGGTGGAGCTTTGAAATGCCAAACACCCTATATTCGAACCATTATAGCTAATTAGAGAACAAAATTTACAATTTTTTTATTTGATGAATGAATTTATAAAATATATTTCTTCTACTATTCCTGATTTGAATAAAGACACATTGAATATTTTAGAAAAATCCTTCTCAAAAGAAGAAGTAAAAAAAGGTCATTTACTTCAAAAACAAGGTAAAGTATGCACTAATTTGTATTTTATTTCTGAAGGAATTTGTCGCTCATTTTCTTTAAAAGAAGAGAAAGAGTTTACAACCTGGTTTGGTTTTAAAAATAACTTTATAACTTCTTATATAAGTTTTTTCTCTAAAGAGCCCAGCTACGAAAGTATTGAAATGCTCACAAATGGGACATTATATAAAATTAGTTCTATTAATTTTTTTGATAACAGAATTTCATCAGCTCAAATAGAAAAAATCATTAATCGTTTTAATTCACTTTATACTATTCAACTAGAAAAGCGATTATTCATTATTCAAACCTATTCGGCAATAGAAAAGTATAGACAAATAATGACAGACGAGCCTCATTTAATTAAACATATCCCCAACAAACATTTAGCTAGTTATTTAGGAATTACAAGAGAAACATTAAGTAGAATACGTTCATCTATTAATTGACATATATCACAGATTTTCGATTTATTGATTTCTAAATTTGCTTAATCGAAATATCAGAGCAATGAGAGAAAAATTAGGTTCCCAGAAAACTTTTGTTAATGTATTGAGAATTTTAGCATTCTTTTCCCGAAAAAAAGTATTTGATAAATTAACTTTTTGGATGACAAAAAAAAACGCGAAACTTAATATTCGTTTAAATAAACCAAAACAAGCAAATAATGTTAGTGATTTGGCTAAAACATGGCAACAATTAATGCCTTCAGACGGACAGCATTTATTTAAAATAACCAAAGTAGCTAAAAATACAGCTTACACAGAAATACATCTTCATTGTCCTCTAAGAGGAACAGGAAATGTAGAAGCCTGTTATAAATTAATGAATTATGACAGAACTCTAATGGAGGAAATTGGTGGAGAATTGGTTGTTTTAGAATCACAATCTAATTCTGGGAAAAATTATTGTTCTTTAGCCATTCGGGCAAAAGGACAAAATATGAATGATTTAACTCCTGCACATAAAATAACTAGTAAAGTTAAAGATTTAGTTTAGTGTTATCTCCGATAATCCTTGATTATTTAATTCTACACCAACCATAGTAAATAAGCAAAAAAAGATAAAATATGAGTATAGTAGGTTCAATCTATAAAGCAAATGATGAAAATTTAAAGAAATTTATTTCTAAACCTGATGGAAACACTAATTACGGAGAACAAATAGACTTAGATAAATTTTTCTGGGATATTAATTATGTACTGACAGAATTCTTTGAACCTGAAGAAAACAAAACCAATGAGAATTTAATCTATGGATATGAAAAAATTCAGGATATGAATAATGGAGATGAAGTTCATTATGCATACTCAAATCCAGAAAAAACTAAGGAATTATATTCAATAATTAAAGATTATTCGGAAGAAAAGTTTACTAAAAATTTGGATAAGGCTTTGAATGACAAAAATTCCATAATAAATTCTTATAAAGAAGATGAAACTTTTAGAGAAGTAACGGTAATGTTGTTTGAATTATTAAAAAGTAATTACAAAAATGCTGTAGAAAACTCGTTATCAATGATATACATTTATGGATAAAACTCATGCTGGCGCTCCTATAGACTAAAGTCCAACCTAATTCTAATTATTTGCTAGCCTTCCGTCCAATGCCATTAAGTTGAGAGTGAAGTGTCAGTCTGAGCGCAGTTGAAGACAATATAAAGTCTTAATTTAAAAGCATTTCGACTGCGCTCAAAGTGACAAAATCAAATAATTAAAGCCTTGACTTAATGACATTGAGTACTCAGTCTGTAACGACTCTAAAAATCAATAAAACACCGCAATTAATTTTATTCAACTTCAAATTAGAAAAGGGTCTTTTTAAATAAATTACTTTTAAGCTTTTTTATTTTATAGACTAGAGCTTGTAATAATATTTTCTAAATTTATAGGTTATAACCAGTGCACATATCTACCTGTTACAAACCATAAAAATGAAAGAAGAAATATTAAAAAGAATTGAATATCTTAAAGACTGCAAAGGCGCAAAAGAAACTAAATTAGAAAATTTAGGCCGTAGTACTTATGATAAGATTAAAAATATAATTTCTGACCCTAATAAAATCCTAACTCATCTATACATACCTAAAGGATCGGAAGAAAAAGCTAAAGCATTAGAAGCTCGTTTTAAAGAAGTTTTCAATATAGATATCGATCCAGAACTCTTGTCTTTTTATCAATGTTTTGATGGATTTGAACTTCGCTATGTAGACCCGAAAGAAGCTTGGTCTGAAATTGATATTGAAGACATAGATATTGATTGGAATGAATTCAATATTTCCCCAGAAGAACTCTCTTATAATGATATTTATAAACAAGAATATGAAGAAATCAAACTAGCTTTTTTTTCGCTTATAGGATTGGATGAAAATCAAACTAGCTACCATCGTTTAACAGATGTTAATAAAGCCAACGATTTTCTATTTTATACCGAAAATATAGAAGTTGAAGAGTACGGTGTTAAAACCCTAATACCTCCTGCAGATTTTTTCTTTTCTAAAGAAAATAAAGTTGAAGTTTATGGAGCAGACAGTATACTTTTCTACTTTAATTTCTATTCTAGTTTTGCCCAAAGAATATATGGTATTCATGATAACGCATTAGGGGTTTATATTGCTGCAGACGCAGCAGCAGAAATTATTAAAGACCCAGTGGGTAATGATATGAGACTTTATTTTAAAAAATTTCTGATTCGGACTGAATAGACGGTTTGTAACACTATGTAAAATTGTATTTAAACACATTTTACACTAACCGTTGGAATAATTAGAGAATGAAAATTACGGCAATAATATTTACATCATTATTAATACTAAGTTGCAATCTGAATACTAAAAAAATAACCAAATGGGAATATTTGACAAACTTTTTGGAAAAACGAACCAAATAAAAAAAGAAAATCCAAAAACCTTCAACCAAGAAATTGAGAAAACAAGTGAGGTGTTAGATGAAACAATATTTTGGGGTATTGTTGACTCATCAGTTAAAAACACTAAAAATCATAGTTTTGCATTGTTTAATTGTTGATAATTCCGATTTGAGTATCTATATCTTTTATATTTTTGTGATCTATAAAGATAATCAACTTACTGATTTTTCATCGATACTATAAAATATAACCAACAAGTGCTAAATCGAAAGATTTAGGTTGTATTTGCCAAGACCAGCAAGTTTTTAATTTGGCCCTGTGCTTAAACCTTAATCTTTAACTTGTGTATGCCATATCCCCTAATGAATATTTTGATTAATTTTCACGGAAAATGGGAGGTTGTGCATAAAATAGATATATTAAATTTACCTGATGAAAAATATTTTTGTTTTAATATCTTGTATTTATTTATTCTCTTGCAAAGCACATTCTCAATCTAAAACAATGGATAAAGAATTAATAGAAGCCTTTGATACTATTAAAAATAAAGTTGATATAGAACGATATGGTACTTCTTTATACAATAGAAATTTTGAGGTTATTAATTTTAAATATATAGAGGCTACAAAAACTATTCATTGGACTACTATTTTAAGAAATGCAGATAAACCTTTTCCTGTTATAGTATATACCATCACCTATCCAAAGAAAAATACTATCCTATTCTGGAAAGGAGATTTAGTATTAAAAAACTCGAATCCTGAATATAAATCCATTATTACTGCTTTTATTACAGACGCCGAAGCTTTAAAGCAACATCAAAAACAGGTGTTAAATGAAATTAAGAATGGAGAAATAGTGAAGTTAAAGATTAGTCAAATAGTGAAATTAAAGAATGGACTATCTTTAATGTTAAGAGGTTTTTCAAATAAACGTGTCTATCCAGGGGACCCTAGAACAGCGATGGCTCATATGCAAGTTATAATAGATGATGTTACCAAAGAAGAAATATCATTTTATGACCACGCTTTGGCGGGAATACCTTATCCTAATGATACTGAAAAATTAAAAGGATATGTTTTTCGTATAAGAAAGTTTTTGTATGATGAATGTATCGAGGTTTTAGTTTCTAAAAAATAAGGTAGAGTATTATATATAAGGATCTAACATACTAAATAAGCAAAAAAAATGGAACTGGTTGAGAATTAAAATACCGAGAAGAAATTGACTCAATTACAAAATTGCAATTAAAATTAAACAGAATTCCTAAAACAGCTTTTGGATTGAAAAGAATGGAAAAGGAAACTACTGGTTTAACGTAAACTGGATGCATAATCATAAAAACAATGTGATAATTTCGATTTATGATAAATCCAGAGAATTTTTAATTAAAAGGTAAGTTTATGAAAATATGTCCCGTCGATAAACCGAAGTTTATTGGCGATTTAATAACTGAAATTAACTTTTATGACGGAAAGAATATTCAATTAAAAGACAATTGTTCTTTATTAGAGAGCAAACTTAAGACGGGTAAAAGACATATAGAGCCTTTGTAGTTCATTTATATATAAAAAGCAAAAATAGATAGCCCTCTCTGCTAGCTCTCGTACAATGTCATTAAGTTAAGGGCGAAATGTCAGTCAGGAGCGCAGTCGAAGACAATATAAAGTCTTAGTTTTAAAAGCATTTCGACTGCGCTCAATGTAACAAAACAAAATAAATTCCTTAACTTAATGACATTGAGCGCTCAGTCTGTAACGACTCTAAAAATCAATAAAACATCGTGCTTAATTTTATGCAACTTCAAATTAGAAAAGGGTCGTTTTAAATAAATTGCTTTTAAGCTTTTTTATTTTATAGACTAGAGCTTGTAATAATATTTTCTAAATTTATAGGGTATATATGTGTATTAATGCACATATTAAATTGTTGCAAAACATTAAATAAAACTTTTAGTAATTAAGTTTACCTTCTTTAATTTAATTTAAACAACCCACTAATTAAGCATTTTGTGCATTTCTTAAATAAGAGTTATCTTTGATTAAAATTTGTAATGAAAACATTCAAAGCTGGAAATCGCATAAATCAAGGAACTTATAAAAGCTTTCAACCAAGCAAGATAAACCAAGAATGGAAAATTGAGGAAATGGATTTGTTAAACCTTCTAAGTCAAGCTGACAGGCAACTTGGAAGATTAGATATGTATTCTGAGTATATTCCTAATATTGATTTATTCATAAGTATGCACGTTTTAAAAGAAGCAACCCAATCAAGCAAGATTGAAGGAACCAAAACAAATATAGAAGATGCATTATTGGACAAAGAAGATGTAAATGAAGAAAAAAGAGATGATTGGGAAGAAGTTCAAAATTACATAGAGGCTTTAAATTTTGCCATAACTAGTTTAGAAAAATTACCATTTTCTTCTCGTTTAATCAGAGAAACTCATAAAATATTATTACAAGGTGTTAGAGGAAAGCATAAGCTTCCTGGAGAATTTAGAAGTAGTCAAAATTGGATAGGAGGAGCAAGCATAAATGATGCAACCTTTATTCCTCCAATACATTCGGACATCAATGAATATATGAGTGACTTGGAGAATTTTGCCCACAACTCTGAGTCATTTTTTCCCGACTTGCTTAAAATAGCGTTAATACATTATCAATTTGAAACAATTCATCCTTTTTTAGACGGAAACGGAAGAGTTGGTAGATTAATGATTACCTTATACTTAGTAGAAAAAGAAATACTAAAAAAGCCTATTCTTTATCTTTCTGATTTCTTCGAAAGAAATAGAATTCTATATTACGACAATCTTACTAGAGTTAGGGAAAAAGATGATTTAACGCAATGGTTTAAATTCTTTCTTGTTGGAGTAACTGAAACTGCTAAAAGCAGCATAAGTACATTTGACAGTATCTTAAAACTACAGAAAGAAGTTGAGATAAAAATTCAAACACTAGGTAGCAGGTCGCATAATGCTCAAATTATTTTAAATCATTTGTATCAAAAACCGATTATAGGTGCTCAGAAAGTAAAAGAATTAACAAATCTTTCGTCTCCATCTGTTTATAAATTAATTGATGAATTAGAAAAACTTGAAATATTAAATGAAATAACAGGAGCAAAAAGAGGGAAAATATATTTATTTAGAAATTATACAAAACTATTTAAATAAACATTTTACAATAATAAATAAACAGCATTAAAACGACCATTTATACTAAAGTTGGCAATAATTATGAAAAGAACTGTCTGCATCACATTTTTCATATTCATTTTGATTAATTCAGTTTTTTCACAAAACGAATCTATAAAGACCTTAGTTGAAAAAACAAACGTATTGAATCTTGATATCTGGGAACTGACAGAGTTTGCACAAAGACATCTTGACGACAAAGAACAATTAGCAAGGTTTTTCTATTATTGGACAAGTACGAATATTACATATGATCATAAATCTCTAAATGAAAAAACAGAGGGAATAATCTCTTTAGACGAGTACATAAACCGACAAGATGAGCATCAAGTTTATGAAAACAGAAAAGGAGTCTGTGCTGGATATTCTAATCTTTTTAAATGGTTTATGGACGAGGTTGATATTGAGGTTGTGAAAATAAGTGGACATATTAGAGACGAAAGAAATCATTATGTTGAGCTAACAAAAGATGACAATTTTCGACATGCTTGGAATGCCATTAAGTTAAACAACAAATGGATCCTCATTGATTCGACTTGGGGAACTTCAGAAGAAAAAGAAACCTCTGAATTCTATTTTGACATAAAACCTGAATTGTCCATAATTACTCATTATCCCGAAGACCGTAAATGGCAACTACTAAAAGAACCCTTAACTCTTGAGGAATTCAATAAATCTCAATTTGTTAAACCAATTTGGTTTATGGTTGGATTTACGGAAATCCCCAAACTAATGGCTGACCAAAAATTTTATTATTTTACATTCCAAGATATTCCAGACAACAAATGGTCTGTTAGCTTAAAAATGAGTACTGATAATATTAACTTTGAACCAATAAGTGATATTAAAGTTATAGACCAAGATCGCTTAACTTATTTTCGATTTGGCAAGGCTCAAGTACCAAAAACAGCCTACTTTAAAGTTAAAATAGCCAAATTTGAATATGTTGGAAATCAATATACAAAAATTGAATACAAAGATGTTGTTAACTTTAAAATATAAATAATTGGTAGCCAAAAAAGGATAAAATCAATTGCTGAAACACGCAACGAAATCATACACAAACACGTGTACACAAGTTAAAAGCCAAATGAAATACCTACTTAAAAACCAAGAAACTGAACGGGTTTTATTTAGAAAAATAAAGCAATCTGATTTTAATGATTGGTTAGAGTTTCATAAAAATCCAATAACTTCTCAGCATTGGATTTCTGAATTGAAAAATCCAGAAATAGAATGCAATAATTGGTATAAAAAACAATTTCATCGCTATCAAAATGATTTAGGAGGGATGAATGCCTTAATCGAAAAAGAAACAGGCAAGTTAATAGGGCATTGTGGACTCTTAATTCAAAACGTCGATGGAAAACCTGAATTAGAAATTGCGTATTCACTTTTACCTGAATTTTGGAATAAAGGATTTGCAACTGAGTCGGCAAAAAAATGTAGAGACTTTGCTTTTGAAAATAATTTTTCAGAGTCTTTAATTTCTATAATCAGTTTAACAAATAAATCCTCTGAAAGTGTTGCTATAAAAAACGGAATGAAAATCGACAAAGTGACTGAATACAATAAAAATAGAGTGAATATTTTCCGAATTTATAAGTCGGAATGGAATAAAATAAAACTTGCATCTAATAATAAATAACCACAATTACGGCGGGTTCGACTGCGTCTGAATCCACTTGGAATTGCTAACGCCATCTCTAAACCGAAAGTAGTAATTTTAATCCTCTAACTAATGGTTATTCGTAACCGTTGTAGTGTATAAAGCAGAATGAAAGTAATTTTAATCATATTGGCAGTAATTAGCGGAATAATCGGATTGATTTTTACAGGACTTATTATCGCAGCAAATAGAAGACGGCCAAAATTCAATAACAAAGGATTTACTCAGCTTGAAAAAAATCTTTTATCAGAACTTTTTGAATTATTTGAATCAGATTTATCCAATAAGTTAAAAAAGCAAATTGAATATTTCGAATTCAAACGAAAATGGAGACAGTATTGGGAAAAGAGTATGTCTATGGAACTTTATGGAGATAGTAACAATCCGCTTGCAGATGAGTTTCGTTACTATAGAAAGGATGAGAGTAAACTGGCTACAATTCGATTTAAGGTTAAAAACGAAAAATACTCAATAGAATTTGATAATTATGAAGGTCGACTTTGGGGCTGGAAGATTAGACCTAATCCTAAGTCAATAATGAAAGAAAGGTCAGTTCAAGTCACGAGTAAGAAAATCAACACTGACCCAAATTCTTTCGCTCAACCATTGTTCAAAAAAGAAAAATTAAAGACAATTCCGGCTTTTAGTGGTTGGCTAACCAAACTGACCAAGACTGACAAAATCAAGGAATCCTTTCATCCAATTAGCTCTAAATACCTTGATAATTTCACGAAACAAATTGACTCAAAGTTACCAGAAGGGTATTTGGAATTAATTAAACAAACAGAAGGACTGGAGTTTGAACAATATAGAATACTTGGCGTTTCGGAAATCTATACAACTGGACTTGATGACGGAAATTATTATCATCTAGCGGAATTTGATGATGGTATAATTGCGGTTAAAGAAGAAGAAAAAACTGGAAAAATGTATTACTGCCATTATTCGGGATTAGTAGATGAACTAAGTGCTGATTTTGGAAAAGAACTAATTGAAAAAATAAAAAATACGGTGTCACAACAAAATGGATAGTACACTGGGGGATACGCCCTATCTAGTTCTAATTGTTTGCTAGTGCTCTGTCTGTGACGAGTGTCCCAAAACCAATAAGGCTCGAACTTGTAGGAATATTTTATAAATTTATAGAGTAGATATGTTTACTAGTGCACATATCAATTGTTATATAGCATTTATCAATATCTAATAAAATTGATGAACATAGAAGAAATATTAAAACTTGATAAAAAAATTACATTTAGAAAACTGGTCTATTCTAAATACAAATTTACTTGGGGATTAATAGGCATTTCTCTTCTTGTAATTGGAATATCTTTAATACTTTATTGGATACTTTCAAATTTTGAAATTAAAAAAATATGGGCTTTAGTATTAGGAATTGTTTTTGGTTTTATTTCTGGCAAATATTTATTGAATAAAAATACTAGAATTATACAAAAACACTATAAACACTCGTTACTCGAAAATGGAAAGTGGGATTATACATCAATTATAAAAATCAGAAAGAAAATAATAAAGAAAGAGCTAAAAGGAAAAGTTGATTTAACAAATGAAAGTCTATTATTTATCATTGACAGCTTGAAAAAGGAATCTGAAATTTTAAAATATAATTACTCATTGCTTATTAATGGAGTTATAATAATTTTGAGTGTTTATGCAGGTGCATTTTTAGGTGGATTTGGAAATTATGCTACAGATATAAATGATTACCTAAAATCTTATAAAATAATTGCTGGAATTTCGCTTCTGATTATTTCTCTACTTGTTTATATGGAATTAGTAGTTTTTAAAGAGTTTATAATTTCTAGAAAAAGAAATAAGTATTGTTTAATTAGAGTGTTTGAAAATATCTATATGGAAAAAAACGCTCCATAAAACATAGCTTGTAAGTGCTAAACTGAGAGGTTAGTTTCTTTACAGAAACCTCTACACAACATTTGAAAAAAACTCTGAGAATACTATTATTTATCGTTACGATTGGAGCAATTTCCTCAATCGAATTTTTAATTTTCGGAATCGTAGTTATTCAAGACAAATATGAATCTGAAAACATTCAACAAATTGAAAATAAAATTCACAATTGAAATTAGAAAAAAATGTTGTTCACCTCTGATACTCGTTATAGAAGATTCTACTAAAGAGAAATATATAGCAAATAAGGTGTTATTTGATCTCGAAAGATATTTTTTAATATTTAACTTTGTGCATAACAAAAATAAACGCAATTGTCTATAATAGTTAGCTACAATTAAAACAAATGATATTTAAATGAATTTTATTGATGCACAAAAAGATATGCGCAAATCTTACTTTGGAGGTGGCCCAGGTGCTTTTGTATCTGGAATTGTATGGCTAACAGCTGGGATTACGGCATTAATTAGTACAAAACAAATTAGTGTATTTCTCTTCTTTTTTGGTGGCATGTCAATTCACCCCTTAGGAATAGTAATATCTAAAGCCTTAAATAGGTCTGGAAAGCATCAAAGTGGGAACCCCTTATCTTATCTAGCGCTAGAAAGTACTTTTATATTATTTATCGGGCTATTTATAGCTTACTTCTCATTACAAGTTCGCCCTAATTGGTTTTTTTCAATAATGATATTAATTATTGGCGGACGGTACTTAGTATTTTCTTCAATTTATGGAATGCGGATTTATTGGGTTTTTGGAGCAACATTAATTTTATCGGGAATTGGCGGATTGATTTTTAATACCCCTTTTCATTTAATTGGATTAATTGGAGGAGTCATAGAAATTCTATTTTCATTCATTATTCTATATTTAGAAAAAGGTACTTTGAAAATTAAATAGAGAAAAAACCAAGTATTTATCACATCTTATAAATCCAAGAAGCTGGATTTTCGGTACTTGTTCCTTTAGATATTGTAAAACTTAAAATGGTTTCGCCATTGGACGGGTTGGTAAAAACCTTACCTATCTCCTGTTTGGTTGTTACCTTGTCACCTTTTTTAACAAAAACATTGGATAGATTCTTGTATATGGTCAAATAATTCCCGTGGCGAATCATCACGATGGGGTTTACATTTTTCATTTTAAGTATTTCGCTCACTTCACCATTAAAAACAGCTCTAACTTTAGCGTCTTTTTGCGTTGCAATCCGCACACCATGGCTCTTAATTGTTAGCGATTTATCTATGGGGTGCCGTTGTGTACCATAGCCCAATCTTACAACACCTCTTTCAACAGGCCAGGGTAATTTACCTTTATTGGCTATAAAGTTGGATGCCAAAACTTTTTCTTCAGCGGTAAGCGCAAAACCTTTTGAGCTTGCTACTTTTCCAGCTTTTTTATTAGATCTGGCAATGGCTGCTTTAATAATACGGTCTATTTCTCTATCAATTCTATTGGCTTCCCGTTGTTTTTGTTTTATTTGAGCAGTATATCGCGATAAGTTTTGTTTAATTGATCGCATTAAAACCTGATGCTGCTTGCGTTCTGACTCTAATGATTTTTGAATCTCTTTATTTTCGGCAATCAAGCGTTTTTTATCTTCTTTCTGATCTTGCAAGTCTTTATTCGTATCTTGTAATTCAAGCGTTTTAGCCTTTATGGTTTCCCCTTGTTGTTTTTGATGGTCGGAGTACTGTTTTATATACTGCAATCGTTTATATGCCTGTTTAAAATCATCAGACGATAACAGAAACATGATCCTACTTTGCTTATTTTTACTTTTATAAGACTTAATAATCATAGCAGCATAATCTTGCTTTAGCTCCTTTAATTCGCCTCTTAAAGCTGTTATTTTCTTTTGATTTGAATTAATCGTACGTGTTAATAAATTTGCTTGCTGATTGGTAACTTTAATAAGGTTAGAAAGTACATTTATCTTATAATTAAAATCTTCTATTAATGATATCTGCGATCGTTCTTTTGACTTGTTTTCGGCGCGTAATTCATTAATTTTCTGAATTTCTCTACGCAATTCTTGTCGGCGGGATTCTAACTGTTTTTGCTTATTATTTTGAGAAAAAGCAAAAGACCCGCATAGCAGAAACATTATAAAAAAAACTATTTTATATGAAGATTTCTTATTTAGCATTAAAGTTTTATTTCTTTAAAACCTGATGGTATTTTAAATGGAAACCGCAGCTCTTCATTTAGGGTCACATTTTTAAACTCTAAGTTTATAATTGTTTCTTCATTAGTTTCTAGAGCTATTACTTTTATCTTTTCTGGTAGAATCTGTTTTTCAACTTCTTGATGTGATAAGTAATCTACCTGTAAATGTCTAAACTCTTTTGGTTGTGATATTTGTTGCGACTTTACTTTAAAATGAGATGGGTCTAACAAAAAGAATATCTCAAAAAGCTCACGTTGTTTTTTAGGCTGAAGAACATACGATTTATCATCGACAGCCCCTTTATAAGTACCCTCTTTTAAATTAAATATAGCCTCTCCCAGTAGTAAGTTTTGAACCTTTTGAAAATCTAATTCTGTTCCTAGTAAATCACTTAAATACTTGTAATCCCCATCAAAATAGGTGTTATCCAACTTGTTATAAAAGCTAACTCTTTCTGGTGTGACCAATGCTTTTACTATAGAAAATGTGGCACTTATCCATAAGGCTTCGTCCTTTTTCGCTCTAAAACTTACCGAATGTGTTTGCGAATCTCCTTTTTGCGAATAGGTTATTTTAAGTGTAGACTTAAGTGTTTTAAAATTAGGAGTCTGTTTTGTGTTTTCTTTTATTAATTGCTTTGTGGAAAGTTTATAATTGGCTGCTCCTGCAGTAATTGTTCTTGATGATTTACAATTAAATACCAATAGAACCAAAAGGGCTAAAGTGAGTTGAAGGCGTATTTTCATTAATTCGAACTTTCTAATTGTTTTGCTTTATCACTAAACGTTTTGGCCTTAGTTGTATTGTTTAACAGGGTATGAGCCTTACTTAATTGATTGTAAAAATCCTTTTCCATTTTAGTATCATCAATAATATAATCTAATCCAGTTTCCAGAGTATCTATGGCCTTTTTAGGTTTATTTAATTGATTTAACGCCACACCATTTATTAAATAAAATATAGGTTGAGATGGATAAATTTGAAGCGCTTCGCTACTTTTTTCTTCTGCTAAATTATACTTCTGTAAATCTATATACAGCAATAACACATTACGCAAAACACCAAAGTTATTAGGCTCTAACTTTAATGCCTCTTCAAAATACTGTGAGGCTTTTTCTTTATTCTTCTTGGTTAAGTAATACTGACCTAATTCAAGAAGTGTTTTGCTATTATTCTTATTACCAACCATGGCTGTAGCCTCCACTAAATCTGCTTCATACTGTGGATTATTACCAACAAACTTTACAAAATCTGTTAATACTTTAAGTTTTGCTTCTGGTTTTATTTCATTGCTTTTAACAACAAGCTTCATAGATTCAATAGCTCTTTCTGCATTGTTATCGTCTAAATAAAACTTATAAAGAGCTAAATGTACTAATTGCGAATTCGGATTAATTTTTAGCAGTTCCTTAGCTGTTTCAAAGGCTTTCTCTTTTTCATTGTTTTCACTGTAACGAAAGATTAAAGCCAAATAATTAGATTCTTTATTAGGATGATCTTCAACACGTTTCTCAAGATTTTTTATTTGATCTTTTTTTCGTCCTGTAGCTTTGTAAATTTGATCGCGCATCCTATCACGAGACACAGAAATCCCAAATTTTAAATCTAATTCATCTAAAAGTTTTAATGCCTCATCATATTTTTTAGACCTAAGGTAAAGTGACGCTAAATCCTCTTTATAATCTGGGTGATATTTAACAAGTTGCTTAATTGTTTTTATGGCTTTGTCATAATCGTTTTGTGACGCATAGAATCCGTATAATTCATCTAAAAACCATTCATTATCGGGTGCTTTGTTTACCGCTTTTTTTAATGCGTCTTCTGCGGCCTGATAATTTTTAAGCTTCGTATAGTTTTTACCTAATTCGTAGTACAAAACGGGTACAGAATTATCCAATTCTATACATTTTAAAAGCGATTCAACCGACCTATCATAATTCTCAATTCCCTTTTGCTTTAAGGCTTCATAGAAAAGCTCTTGAAACTTGTCCTCTACATCACCTAAATCATCATCAGGCTTTTTGTTAAAATCTACCTGCGCATAGCTAATCTTTGGAAAAATTAACATTCCAAAGACTAGAAAAAATATGTAGATTTTATATTTCATTATATTAAACTTCGTACAATTAGAAATAACAATTCAAAAGTTATTCCAAAAATTCCCTGCTTTCACTTCGACTACGCTCAGTGTGGGACGCAGGAATTATTCCAATACCGAATAATCACCAATACTTATAGATGTATAATTACCATCATACTTAACGTGATTACCAATCATAGCATTATCTAAATTAGCATTTTTTATTGTGGTATTTGTTTGAATTAGACTATTCTTAACACTTGAATTCTCAATCACACTATTATTTCCTACAGATACATAAGGTCCTACCGTACTGTCTTTAAGAATAACATTTTTACCAATAAAACAAGGTTCTATAATAGTTGAATTATCCAATTTCGCTGAAGCTGACACCAATTGCTCATCGCCATCTGCTTTTAAAAAGCCTAACATGCGTTGATTTGTTTCTATTGTTATCGCTTTATTACCGCAGTCCATCCATTCATCAACAGTTCCTGTCTTAAAAATTTTTCCTTCTGCCATCATACGTTTAATACCATCGTTAATCTGGTATTCGCCTCCGTTCATAATATTTTCATCCAGAATCTCTTGCAACTTTCCTTTTAAAACAGCAACGTCTTTAAAATAGTAAATTCCAATAACTGCTTGATCGCTTACAAAGGTTTCTGGTTTTTCGACTAACTCAACAATTTCATTGTTCTCATTTAATTTAACCACCCCATAAGCTTCAGGGTTTTCTACTTGTTTTGTCCAAATAACGCTATCCGCAGTTTGATCTAAATCAAATTCTGCTCTTATCAACGTATCTGCGTATGCAATAACTGCTGGACCAGAAAGTGATGGTTTTGCACACATAATGGCATGCCCCGTTCCTAATGGTTGATCTTGACGATAAATAGACGCTTTAGCTCCTAAGCTTTTTGCTAAATCCTCTAAGCTTGAAACCACATCATCACCAAACCATGCGGGGTCTCCTAAAACAAAAGCTATTTCTTCTACAGGTTGTTTTAAAACTTTTGCAATGTCTTTTACCAATCTGTGAACAATAGGTTGTCCTGCTACTGGAATAAGTGGTTTTGGAACCGTTAAACTGTGTGGGCGTAGACGAGAACCTCGTCCTGCCATTGGTACTATTATTTTCATATTCCCCTCTTAATCTCCCCAAAGGAGAGAACTGTTTATATTAAACTTCTTTTTAATTATTTTTTATCCGTCTGGGTTTCTTCCCCCTTAGGGGAATTAAAGGGGATATTTATTTAACCCCTGTACTACCAAAACCACCTTCTCCTCGAGAGGTTTCAGATAGTTCTTCTACATCAATCCATTCGGCACGTTCGTGTTTTGCAATCACTAATTGTGCTACACGTTCTCCATTTTCAATAGTAAAATCTTCATTTGAAAGGTTCACCAAAATCACACCTATTTCCCCTCTGTAATCGGCATCTACAGTTCCAGGAGCATTTAAGACCGTAATGCCTTTTTTTGCTG
The DNA here is from genome assembly GCA_947501845.1 of uncultured Flavobacteriaceae bacterium. Taxonomy (GTDB): domain Bacteria; phylum Bacteroidota; class Bacteroidia; order Flavobacteriales; family Flavobacteriaceae; genus Flavivirga. The sequence continues at coordinate 17,225 of CANMXP010000011.1, forward strand.
CTAAACCGCTACGAGGGCGCACCTGAGCCTCAAACCCTATGGGAAGCTCAATAAACAAACCTGTTTTAACGATGGTACGTTCTAGAGGTTTTAACGTAATAGCTTCTAATATATTTGCTCTTAAATCCATACCTGCAGATGCTATGGTCTCATAATTGGGCAAGGTATGATTAGATTTATTTATTATTTTAATTTGCATGTTATCGCTTTATTAATTGTTTTATTTGATTTTTTTCCAAGACATAAACAATGCCCAAAAATACAATTAACATTGATATTCCCATTATATAATTAGCTCTAAATTGATAGAATGACAACCCTGATAACCCTACGGAAAGTCCTAAATAAAGCCCAATCTTTTTGAGGTTATAAGGAATTGGGTAATACTTTCTTCCAAAATAATACGATAATAGCATCATTGTAGCATAAGCTACAAGAGTTGCTATCGCAGATGCTTTATAACTATAGCTCTTAATAAATAACACATTGATAACTAGTGTTACAACGGCTCCAATGATTGAAATATAAGCTCCAAATTTTGTTCTGTCGGTTATCTTATACCAAACAGATAAATTATGATAAATCCCTAAACAGAAGTTGGCCAGCAAAATAATTGGTACAACCCACATAGCTTCCCAATAAGCTTCACTCCTTACAATTATTGGCTTTAAAATATCTACAAAAACAATCACACTTAGTAAAATAATTGCTCCAAATGCTACAAAAAACTCTAATATTTTAGCATAATTTTTTTGAGGGTTTTCAGTATTAGCATGACTAAAAAAGAAAGGCTCAATACCAAGTCTGTAAGCTGTTGCGAACAAAGTCATAAACAGGGCCAATTTATAACAGGCAGAATACATTCCTATATGGGTTTTGGCAACATCTTCTGGAAGTAGATAATCTAATAAAATGCGATCAAAAGTTTCATTAATTGAAAAAGCAATACCTGCAATTAGAACAGGGAAGGCATAGCGTATCATTTTTTTCCACAACTCAGAATTAAATTTATATTTAATCTTAGTATAGAAAGGAAACATTAACACTAGGGTTACCGCACTTGCTATTAAGTTTGCAATGAAAATATAACTGATTTCGAAATTTGACCTATAAATACTTTCAAATATTAGGCTATTACCTGCTAAGTCTTTTAATGCCAGCAAAAAGAATAAGTTCAGTCCTAAGTTAATAACGACATTTAAAATCTTAATTATGGCATAACGCATGGGTCTTTGCGTTGCTCTTAACCATGCAAAAGGAATAATAACTAAGGCATCTAATAATAAAATCCATATAACTAGATTAATGTACTTTATATCAATATCAATAAATGATGCTATTTGATTTTGACATATTAATGCGATTACAAAAAAACTAATGGATGATATTGTTAAAGAAATGGCCGAAGTACCTATAACGCTATTTTTATCATCTTCTTTATTGAAAAACCTAAAAAAAGCGGTCTCCATTCCGTAGGCTAAAACAACATTGAATAGTACAAAATACGAAAAGATAACTGATACTTCTCCATACTCTGCTACAGAAGATAATACGCCATCTGAAGTATAAAGCGGCACCAACAAAAAACTTAACATTCTGGGAAGCACAGTAGCTAAACCATAAATAAATGTTTGTTTAAATAGTGCTTTAAGTCCGCTCAACGATTCGTTTTTTATTCCGCTAAAAATACGTTTTTAGCTCATGCAAACCAAAAGATAAGTTATTACTTGTTTTGAGGTACGTTAGGGTAGTTTGCAGATGCTTTCTTAATAATATTAGAAATCTTATAATACAACGTTCTATGACCTTTCTTATAACTAACTACACATTCTGTATCATCCAATTCGAAAGGTATTTTTTCAGCTATTTCTGCAACGGTATTACCATATTCAGCTAATGGATCACGATTCATAATAATATCGTGCCTTTGATTGGCTTCAGATTTAAAGCGCCCTACAAAAACAGATGTATTCTTTAATTCTAATTTCACACGTTTTCCTTTAAAATAAAGGCTATCTAACACCATGTTATCAGGGTTTGATTTAACTGGGATGAATAAATTATAACCCGAGCCACCGCCTTTAACACCTGAAACCCAGTGCTCAGAATAAACCTCTCCTATTTCTAAAGGTAATTTACCCCCTAATTTTTGAGTGCTTGCACATTGTGAAACCCCTACAACAATTAGTAAAAGCAAAAATATGTTTGTTATATTTTTAAATGAGTTCATTTTAAAGATTTAATATTATAAAAATTAATCCAACTAAAGATATAAGGCCACTTTGTTTCTAAAATCAAGAACAGGACTTGGATTATAACTAAATGACTAATAACAATTACTCCTATTGATCTAAGTTATTATTATAGTTTAGTTTCAATCTGATTACAAATATACATTTCAAAATTGATGCCATAAAAAATGCCTCATTAAAGTGAAGCATTTTTTTTATAATAACAAAGCGCTTTAGCTACTCAGCCCTTTTAACATTTTTATTTCTTTCGCTATTTGCTTGCCAATAAAAAATACTAGAACAAATAAGGCCACAAATCCAGATACTTGAATATAAGTATAAAACCCTGTTGATAGCCCTTGTTTAAAATACGGCATTAAAATCATAAAACCTGTAACATATAATATGATTAGAATGGGCGTAATAATATAATGTGTATTAATACGTGATTTATAATAATTAACTATTTTTTGTTTAAATGTCGTATTATCAATTGTTACATCTAGTCTATGGAGTTTTTTAATACTTAATTGTTCTACTATTATTCTTATCAATAATACACTAAACATAAGTAAAAGTGCCATGGCTGCCTTTGTATTGTTATAAGCTGTAATATAAAAGAAGAACCCCAACAAAATTGCAGCTGTTACACTTAATACAATATTTGTTATACGTTGCTTTCTTTTAAGAAAAGCCACCTTCTCGATGATTATTTTTGATCCATTTTCTGGAGTTTTTAATTCTGATTGGTTTTCCCATTGGGATTTTAAGTTTTCAAAAGTTGTCATTGTTTAACGCATTTAGTTAATTCATTTTTAATTCTGTGGACTCTCACTCTTACTGCCTCATGGCTAAGACCCGTAATTTCTGCGATCTCTTTTTGTGGTAATCCTTCCAACTCGAGTAGTATGATACTCTTGCCGTCTTTATTTAATTTATTGATACAATTATATAGTTGTTTTAATTTAAATTCTTTATCGGCTTCTAAAGTCGAATCGTTGGTATTCTCTAGGTAGCTTAAGTGCTCTGATACATCAACTGTTTTTTTATTTCTAAGACTTACTAAACACGTGTTTACTGTAATTCTATAAATCCAAGTTGATATACTGGATTCCTTTCTAAAGGATTTTAAATTTTCCCAAACTTTGATAAAAACTTCTTGTGCTAAATCTTTAGCCAGCATTTCATCACCATTAGAATAGCCTAAACATAAGCGAATGACCTTTGGATAATTAGTTGTATAAATTTTATCAAATTTAGATTCTAAACCTTCCATTCGTTTATTTTAATTCCGATTTAATCGTTTTTATAAGATATTCTGGTTGGTCGTACATAATAAAATGTGCTGAATCCTTAACATATTCAATACTATAATTACTCAAGTTTTTATATTGCTCTGTGTAGGTTCGTTTAGCATTCTCTTCTCCAAAAGGATGGGTAGCCCCTAGAATAAATACTGGAACTTTTATCTTAGCTATGTCTTCCCTAAGGTCTAATTTCATTAAATCGGTATAACCATAAACATAAGTCTTTCTGTCTGCTTCTAAAATCCATGTTTTAATTTGATCATGTTTTTCTTTGTTTAAGGACATTCCTGTTGCAAATTGTACTGCTTGCTTTTCAAAGTTTTCGGCATCCATTTCTAACATCTGCTTATTATAAGGGTTATCGTAAACAACATGTTCGCTTTTAAAATTAGGCATCATTAATGCTCCAACTGAAGGAAGTGCATCTAATACAATAACTTTATTGAAATTATATTGATCTTCGGTAGCAAGCCATAAAGCTAATGATCCACCTAAACTGTGCCCAATTAAAGTAGCTTTTTCTAAACTGTTTTTAGAAATATAGCCTTCTATGCCTTCCTTAATTTTTGGCAACCAAGGTTTTTCAATGGCTGGTACGCCTCCAAAGCCTGCGAAGGTAAATATATGGCATTCGTTAGTTTTTGATAATTCGCTTACAACATCTTTCCAAACTTCACCAGTGCATGTAAAACCAGGGAATAATAAAACAGGTGCTCCCTTTCCAATTACTTTAACTTTATATGCTTCCTGAGCATGTAATGTGATGTTAAAAAGAATGATAGTTATTAATAATACATTTTTAATTGTTTTCATGATATACATTTTTTAAATTGATTTTCCCTTTAGATTCAAAATCAAAAAAATGTTACATAAAAAATTAAAAAAAAGCCCCACTTAAAAGTGAGGCTTAATATAATATATTGTAAATAAGCTAAATAGACCCTTTAAAATTCTTCATTTTTTTTGATCATTTAACTTCGCTCGTCTAGTTGTTCAACGCTTCTGCACCACCTACGATCTCTAGAATTTCATTAGTAATGGCTGCTTGACGCGCTTTATTATACGTTAATTTAAGCTGATCTCTTAACTCGGTAGCATTATCTGTTGCTTTGTGCATAGCAGTCATACGCGCGCCGTGCTCACTTGCAAAAGAATCTCTAACACCTTTATATAGTTGTGTTTTTAAAGATTTAGGTATTAACTCCTCTACAATTTGCTCTTTAGATGGCTCAAAAATATAATCTGCATTGCTACTTGTCTCTCCTTCAACAGGAACAATTGGTAAAAATTGCTCTGTCATTACAATTTGAGTCGCTGCATTTTTAAACTTGTTATAAACGATTTCAATTTTATCAAACTCGCCCGAAACAAATTTATCCATTAATAATTCAGCAATGGCTGCAACATTATCAAAAGTCAAATCATCAAAAACATCACTTTTATTAGCAATAACTCTATCTTGTTTAGTAAAAATATCGTTAGACTTCTTTCCTATTGCTACAATTGATACATTTTTATCTGCATAAGTAGTATCAATTAATTGCTGCGTTTGTTTAATAATGTTTGAATTAAAAGCCCCGCACAATCCTCTGTTAGAAGTAATTGGAACTATTAATACATTTTTAACTTCACGTTGCGTTGCATATTTACTTCCAGAATCTGCATCTAAAGTTGCACTTAAGCTCTGTAAAAGCTCGGTTAACTTATCTGCATAAGGACGCATAGCGGTAATAGCATCTTGTGCCTTCTTTAACTTTGCAGCAGATACCATTTTCATGGCACTGGTAATCTGCATTGTTGAAGATACCGATGATATTCTGTTACGTATTTCTTTTAAATTTGCCATTTTTCAAGTTATGAGTTATGAATGCTGAGTTATGAGTTTTTAATGATTGCTACTAAAATTCTTATTAACTCCTCACACCTATTCATCATGTCTATTGGTACTTCTCTTCCAGTTGCTTCAAGAATCTCTCTAACCAATATTTGGTTTCGTCGGCCTCCTTAAGTGCAATACCAAACTTATTTTTAAAATCCTTTGTACTAACTCCTCTTTGAGCTTCCCTGGTATTAGCACCAATACTAGTTCCACTTTTTAATAATTGAGAAGCTAACTCAAAATCTTTATTTTCTTTTAATTTATCACAATAAATAACTATCTCACAAGCAAATTCGAAACTCTTTTTTCGTATAGGACTTTCGTTTAAGCTTATTTTCAAATTATTTTTGTTATGAGTGAGAGCTATGAGTAAGAACTCTTAACTTATAACTCCTAACTCTTAACTTTTTATGCCCTATACTTTCCTGATAAATCCTTTGCTACAGCTGTTAATGTATCTGTAACTTCATCAGTTAATTTACCTGCTTTTAATGTACTAAGTACATCTGTATGCTTCGCTTTTAAGAATTCAATGAAATCTCTTTCAAATTCTTTTACTTTCTCAACAGGAACATCTCTTAATAAGTTTTTAGATCCTGCGTAAATAATAGCAATTTGATCTTCAACAGTAAACGGATCGTTTTGAGCTTGTTTTAAGATCTCAACGTTACGCTTACCTTTTTCAATTACGTTTAAAGTAACAGCATCTAAATCTGATCCGAACTTAGCAAAAGCTTCCAACTCACGGAATTGTGCTTGATCTAACTTTAAAGTACCAGATACCTTTTTCATTGATTTAATCTGTGCATTACCACCAACACGAGATACAGAAATACCTACGTTAATAGCTGGACGTACACCAGAGTTGAATAAATCTCCATCTAAGAAAATCTGTCCATCTGTAATAGAAATTACGTTTGTTGGAATATATGCAGAAACGTCACCTGCTTGTGTTTCAATAATTGGTAAAGCTGTTAAAGAACCTCCACCTTTCACTAATGGTTTTAATGAATCTGGAAGGTCATTCATATCTTTAGCAATGCTATCATCATTGATCACTTTTGCAGAACGCTCTAATAATCTTGAGTGAAGGTAGAAAACGTCACCTGGATACGCCTCACGTCCTGGTGGACGACGTAATAATAAAGATACTTCACGATAAGCTACCGCTTGTTTAGATAAATCGTCATAGATAATTAAAGCTGGACGACCAGTATCTCTAAAATACTCACCAATTGCAGCACCTGCCATAGGCGCGTATACTTGCATTGGAGCAGGATCTGATGCATTTGCTGCTACGATAGTCGTATAAGCAAGAGCACCTCTATCTTCTAATGTTTTAGCAATGTTTGCTACAGTAGATGCTTTTTGACCTACAGCAACATATATACAATATACAGGTTCACCTGCATCGTAAAATTCTTTTTGATTTAAGATGGTATCAATACAAACCGTTGTTTTACCTGTTTGACGGTCACCAATAACCAACTCACGTTGTCCACGACCTACAGGAATCATGGCATCAATAGATTTAATACCTGTTTGTAATGGTTCTGTTACTGGCTCACGGAAAACAACACCAGGCGCTTTACGCTCTAAAGGCATTTCGTAAGTATCTCCAGTAATAGGACCTTTACCATCAATAGGGTTTCCTAAAGTATCTACAACACGTCCAACAATACCTTCACCAACATTAATAGAAGCAATACGTCCAGTACGCTTTACAGTAGATCCTTCTCTAACACCTACAGAAGCACCTAATAATACGATACCTACGTTATCTTCCTCAAGGTTAAGTACAATACCTTCTAATCCTCCATCGAATTCTACTAACTCACCATATTGAGCGTTAGCCAATCCGTAAGCACGTACAATACCATCACCTACTGTTAATACTGTTCCAACCTCATCTAATGAAGCCCCTGCTTCGAAACCTGAAAGTTGTTGTTTTAAGATTGCTGATATTTCAGCTGGTTTTACTTCTGCCATCTTTAATTATGTTTAAATTTCGTTTTTAAACGCATTTCGACTGCGCTCAATGTGACAAAACGTTTTTAATTTAATGTAAATTCTCTTTTTAATTTGTTTAGTTGATTTGCAATACTTGCATTATATTGTATATCACCTACCCTTAAAATGAAACCACCTAAAATGCTTTCATCTATAATATTTTCTACTTCAACATTTTTACCAGTAAGCTCTTTCGCTTTAGCTAAGACTTTTTTCTTTAAATCTGCTGATAAAGCAATTGCTGTTGTTACTGTTGCTAGCTCTATACCTTTTGACTGGTCAAATAATTGATTGTATTTTAAAGCAACATGCCCTAAAATATCAATTCTATTGTTACTAACTAAAGTATCTATTAAGCTTAAAGTTGTTTTATCTGATTTTTTAAAAACCTCTAATAAAACAGCCTTTTTTACTGAAGAACTAATTACAGGACTTTGAAGTGTTTCGCTTAAGTCTTTACTTTCTGCAATAGTATCAGCAATTAACTTCATATCGTTATTTACAACTTCTGCTGAATTTTGATCTGATGCTAAACTTAATACCGCTTTTGCGTAACGTATTGCTGCTCTTGCTCCTGCCATTATACCTCTGTTAATGATTTTTCACCTAACATCGTTTCAACCAATTTTAATTGCTTGTCTTTATTAGATAATTCATCACGTACTACTTTCTCAGCAATGTCTAAAGATAAACCTGCTACATGGCTTTTAAGTTCAGCCATAGCTGCTTTCTTTTCACTTTCAATAGCTGCTTGCGCTTGTTGAATTAACTTATTAGCTTGCTCTTGGGCTTCACCTTTAGCATCTTCTATCATTTTATTTTTGATATCACGTGCTTCTTTCAACATAGTCTCACGCTCAGCTCTAGCCTCTTTTAATAATTTTTGATTGTCAGCTTGAAGGTTTTCCATTTCTAATTTTGCTTTTTCAGCAGAATCTAATGCATTTTTTATACCTTCTTCTCTATCATTAACCGAATCTAAAATTGGTTTCCACGCAAATTTCTTTAATAACAAAATAAGCAATACAAATAAAAGTGCTTGCCAAAAAAACAATCCTAATGAAAACTCTTCAAGTAATTTTTCCATAATTAATTTATATATCTAAAATAACTTTTGTTTAATTTTAAAAGAACAGCTATAACCAACCGTCATAGCTGTTTCTCTTTTTGTTTGGTAATTATACTGCAAATAAAGCAGCAAATCCAATACCTTCAATTAAGGCTGCTGCAATAAGCATAGCCGTTTGAATTTTTCCTGTAGCTTCTGGTTGACGTGCAATTGCTTCCATAGCTGAACCACCAATCTTTCCGATTCCGATTCCTGCTCCAATTACTACTAAACCTGCTCCTACGATAGCTGGAATTTCCATAATATATATAATTAAAAATTAAACATTCAATTTTACTTCGACTGCGCTCAGCAACCTTATTAATGATGATCGTGCTCTTCAACTGCTGCTCCAAAATACAATGCAGACAACATAGTGAAGATATAAGCTTGAAGTGCTGCTACTAGCAACTCTAATATCCCTAACACAAACGCTAACAAAAATGATAACGGACTACCTATCCAGTTTTGGAAGGTAAACATCATAGCTATTAAACTCATTAATACAATATGTCCTGCAGTAATATTTGCATACAAACGAATCATTAATGAGAATGGTTTTATAATAGTACCTAATAATTCAATTGGTGCTAATATAATTTTCATTGGAACTGGTACACCAGGCATCCAAAAAATATGTTTCCAATAATCTTTTTTTCCTGAAAATGTCGTGATTAAATACGTAATGATTGCTAAACAAAAAGTTACAGCAATATTATTTGTTACATTAACACCTAATGGCGTCAACCCAAACAAATTGATAATCCATATAAAGAAAAATACGGTAAGCAAATAACTCATGTATTTCTTATAATGTTTTTCACCAATGTTAGGACGCGCTATATCATCGCGAATATAAAGTACGATTGGTTCTAATAAACGCCCCATGCCCTTTGGCATACCGTTGTTCTTTTTATAGGCTTTTGCCATTCTACTAAACATGAAAAACATAATTAAAAACACTACAATAATCATTGTAACATTTTTAGTTATTGAGAAATCCAATGGTTTTTCGTTAGTAGCGTGATGGTGATCATCTAAAACAATCTCACCGTCTAAGCCATCTACCTTATATATTTTTCCGTGATATTGCTTATAAAAATCCCCACCAACCTCAGCAACTGTATCTCCATGATGGAATTTCGAAGAGGAAAATACTTTTAATCCGTTATCCCAAAGAATAACTGGCAACGGAAATCCTACATGTTTATGCACACCTTCTTCTGTTGTATAAGAAAACAAACCAAAGTCGTATGTATCTTTTAAATGGTGTTGAATATATGCCTTTCTTTCTGCTTCCTTGTCAACTTTTTGTTCACCGTGAGCTTCTTGTTCTTTCCCAAAAGAAACAAAGGTTACTAAAAGCAGTAATAATGTAATCGGTTTTAAAGATATTTTTCTTCGCATATCACTCTAAATAATAGTGGCTTAAAAATCGCTGCAAAGGTATGTTTTTATATCAAAAACAAAAACAATTTCGCTTTTTATTTTAAAGGATTGCTTTAATGAAAAAATTACAATACTTATTCTAGTTTATTTAACCATTTGCTCAAACTAACAGATTCTAAAATTAAACCAAAAACATAAGGCGTAAAAAAAGCAGCAAACTCTAGTTTGGTAATGATATCATCCTGTTTATAAAAAGGGTAGAATACCATAAAGAAGATCGCAAATTTTAAGAAACTACCTATTAAGAATAAAAAACCTAGCTGACTTTTATATTTTCTTCTAAGTAGATAGAGCACTCCAAAAATAACAACAACCAAAATAAAATTTATGACATACGATAGGATGATTCTATTTTCGAAAAGCGGAAAATCAAAAATATCCAATATACTTATATGGGCACAAAAAACTACAGCTAAAACAATAAATGCTTTTACTGTAAAATTAAAAAAAGGATTATCCATCAGTATTTAATTCGGTTGACTTGTTTAAGAACTGCATATAATGAAATAGCAACCCCTAAAAGTGTCATAATTATAATGTATAGTTTTTCACCATCATTATAATTAGCGTCAAGCCACTTACCTAAAAGCACAAACAGGTAAATAGTAACTCCCATTTGGAGTCCTATTCCTGTAAGGATAGCAGCATTTTTAAGCTGTTTTTTCGGTTTGTGGTTTTTGTTGTTGCTGTCCACCTTTATTCATTTCTTTTACGGTGCCTTTCATAATGCAGGTTACATTAAAAGTAGCTCCAGGCTCAACAGCTAATTTGCCAACAACAACTTCGCCTTCAATAAACGCAGATGCCTTTAATGTCAATGTGCCTGAAAGCGCTAGTTTTCCAGAAAATTTCCCTTCAAAATAGGCATCTGTACCATGTAAGGTTCCTTTAATAAACCCTGTTTTGCCTACAACTACTTTTCCTGAAGTTTTAATATTTCCTTCTATAATGCCATCAATTCTAAAATCACCTTCGCTACTAAAGTCACCAACAATTTTGGTGCCTTGTGATACAATGTTTTGACTTGGTTTTCCCTCTACCATTTGTTTTTCTTTTTTATTATCGGAGAACATAATGCTATTAATTTATTCGTTATCTATATTCAAATAAGCATCTAAGTTTTTATGAACTTGTACTATTTGATAATTTGCCGATGCTATTGCAAAGTACGGTTCTTTTATTTTATTCTTATCTTCTTCAATTATTATTTGATCAAATGCCTTTGCCACCTGTGCATTTTTCAATCCATGAACAATTACAAAAACTGTATTAGGATTATACACATCGACAGAAGATTTTAAATCATAATATCTTATATTTTCCAAAACCTCATCTAAGGTTTCTTGAAAGCTAGAAACTTGTTCCGTTTCTGGGTTTTCAAACTTAAATATAATTTTATAATTATTCGTTATACTATCGTTATCTTCAACAAAATCTTTATTGATTAGTTTGGGTAAAATATTAGCTTCAATATTTTGGGCTTGTATGCCTTCTTGCGTGTTAGCATAAGTAATGGCCACATAATTGATTGCTTTTTTATAAGCATCATACCCGTATAATCGCCCCATAGCAGTCGCTTTAAGCAGTTCGAATTTTGGCACAATAGCCTCACCATCAAATACATTTATATAATTTTCACTTTTAGAAATCACATTGGTGTATTCTTGATTTTTATGCTGTTCGTAAAGGTCTTCATATATACTTTCTGGGCTATTTTCATCCCGCTCTGAAGCTAGTTCTGGACTGCTTAAAATAGTAGCATACCTAGAATCTGGATAGTTTTTAATTATCTCATCCTTAGCAATAGTTGCTTCGGCATTTTCACCTAAAATCTCATAGATTTTATACAGATTGTATTTGGATGGTAATATTAACCGTTCCTCTGGATTACTTTTTAGTAAATTTTGAAATTTGCTTCTCGCTAATTCGTATTCCTTAAACTTTTCTTTATAAATTAATCCTAACTGGTAATAAGCGTAATTACGTTCTTTAGAAATACTATCAATTTCTTTTTTCTCGGAAGGAATTTTAGAGATGTAAAATTGAGGATCGAATAGCTCTTCTTTTGTTGCCGAAGCTAAAATGTCATTGTTATTTATATCACCACCAATATTCCCTGATTTTAATTTACTGGACCACCTCCAGTCGTCTTCTAAGCTTCTATCTCCCCAAATTTTTATAAACTCATTCTTTCCGTATGCTACTGTTGTTGGGTTATAAAAATAAAATACTGTTGCCTGATTAGGAATCCCTCCTTGAGAGATTCTACCTCCAATAGCATTATTAACAGTTACCAAACCTGTATTACGTTGCGCGGCTTCTTCTCTTTTCTTTTTCTCTTCTTCTTCTTTCGCTTTAATTTTTAATTCCTCAACTAACGATTTAAAATAAGCTAGTCTATCTGCATCAGATAAATTTACAAGTCTTAAAACACTATCATTAACTTGAGCAATAGCTTCATAATAAATGACATCTTCCAGATTATCTCGCTTGCGTTTAATAACACGATAAGGCTTAGAATTTAAAACCAAATTCCCTAAAGTACTATCATAATATTCGCCAGCATCCTTATATATTGACTTATCAAAATTCATATCACCAAGAATTTCATAATTCCTGGCTTTTAATAATTTGTCGTTAGAATTAGTACGCAGCGATTTGTTATAATAAGCTGTGGCTAAACTATCTGATTGATTATTTAAATGATACTCTCCTATTTGATGATAAATTTTATCTAAAAAGGGTCTGTTTTCTCTATTTTCCTGAAGTTCTGTTAGTAATTCTGTTAACTCTAATTTATTACCATTCTCATAATCAAAGTTTTTAACTTTTTCAATATGAGCACTTATCATATAAATTCTGGGTGTTTTACGGTTAAGTTCAATCACCTTATCGAATGCCAAATTAGCACTGTCTTTCTTTCCTAGTTTATTATATAATTGTCCTTGTATAAAACGATAACGTCCACGCTCATCATGACTCTTAGTTGCATTGGATGCTATTTCTAATTGCGTAATAGCACTATCAACAGATTTTGTATTTAGATAAGCCTGTGCCAACATAGATGTAGCATCTGCCAAATCCTGCCCCTCTAAGTCTTCTTGATATAAAAGGCGCTTTAAATTCTTAATAGCTAAATCGTCGTTGTTTAAACGAATATTTGTTTTTTCACGCCAAACCTTAGCTTGGTTTATCTTATCACTTGCTGGATATTTGTAGAGTATATAATTAAACGCTTCTAGGGCTGGTATAAAACGTTGGTCAAAATACCTGGATTTACCCAATAGCAAATAAGCTTCATCCATTTGTGGGTTTTTCTCCTTCCCATCAATATTCATACTATGTTTCTGAATTGCCTTAACAGCCTTTTCTTCTGCTCTGGTAAAATCTTCGTTTTTAGACTGCCCAGGAAGGACAACCTCATCGAATATTTGCATGCGTTCTATGGGAAGGACATCCCAATAATTATCTGTATAACTCTTATTAAGATTTTCCCTTCCTTGCTCTAAGGCATTATAACCGTTAAAGAGGGTGTTAAATTCTGCCGTAACCGCATGGAAGTTTCTGGTAATAAATTTATCCTTTTTCCTGGAACAACTTACAACCAATAAAGTCGCACATAGAATAATCAATATCGCTTTAGCAGGTCTTTTCAATGCTGGTATTTTTCTAAATAAATAACTACAAACTCTTACATATATTATGTAAGCAGGTAAAAATAAGCATCTTTTTTGATTAACCTAAAAAATCAAACGACTTTTGAGCTATAAAAACACATCATTAAGCTGTGTCATTTGGAATTGTCACAAATTCACTAATATTCTTTGCTATAGGTAACCTCTCGCTAAGGTGCCAAGACTCAAAAGCCTCTAAATAATTGAAGGGGTTGGATACAGCCAACCAGCATACTGATTACAGGAAAACACCTCGCGTAAAAAGACAAAAGCGCTAAGTAAAACTAAAAAGTTTCAAAAACACATCTAAACGCTGGAAACAGAGACCTAACACTGCTCACTGGAAATATTTCTCGCAAAGACTCGAAAACGCCAAGAAAAACTCCAAAAGTATCTTAACGCTGAAAACTGAGACTGAATACCGAACACTGATTACTGGAAATACCCCTCGTAAAGACACAAAAACGCCAAGAAAAACTCCAAAAGTATCTTAACACTGAAAACTGAGACTGAATACCGAACACTGATTACTGGAAATACCCCTCACAAAAACGCGAAAACGCCAAGAAAAACTCCAAAACATCTTAACACTGAAAACTGAGACCGAACACTGCCCACTGAACTAAACACCCGTTCCTGCAAAATGCATTTCAAGCTCTTTTAATGTAGCATCACTGGTTTTTAAGTCTTTAACTACTTCACCTTTTTCAAGAACAACAATACGCTCGCAAACATCGGTAACGTGCATTAAATCATGGCTAGAAATTAAAACGGTAGTCCCTTGTTTTTCTGCTAAATCTTTAACAATTCCTTTAAGACGAATTTGGGTTGTTGGATCTAAGTTCGCAAAAGGCTCGTCCAAAATAATAACTTCTGGATTCCCTATTAAAGCAGCTACAATACCTGCTTTTTTCTGATTCCCTTTACTCAAATCTCGCAGATATTTTTTTTGCCCTAATATTTCACCATGAAAAAAGTCTTCAAACTGTCCAACTAATTTATCAACATCAGCTTTATTTTGACCTCGCAATTCCCCAATAAAATAAAAGTACTCTTCGGCAGTCAAATAGCCTATCAAAAAACTTTCATCAATAAACGCAGACGTAAATGGTTTCCAGTCTTCACTTTTATTAACCTGAACTTCATTGTTTATTATATGACCTGTTGTAGGTTTTATTAAATCTAATAACAAACTAAAATAAGTGGTTTTACCTGCACCATTATTTCCTACTAAGCCAAAACTTTGGCCTTTAGGAATTTCTAAAGCATCTATTTGTAAAACTTGGTTGTCTTTATATTTTTTTGAAAGGTTTGATGTTGTTATCATGTTTCTTTTTATTAATTGTCTTGATTAAATGCATCAATCATTTTATATTTTGATTCTAAGTATTTTTTGGTAATAAAGCGCATTAGTTTTTGGTGAAAAATGATGCCAATAACACCTAAAAGCCCCATGACCAAACAGCCTATTTCGAAATTAAAAATAGCGTAAAAGACACCAAAAATTGCAGCTGGAATTATCATCAATGGAATCCCGATAAGCCATTGCACGGCACCTGTTCCTTGATAATTAAATGCCGCTTTTTGATCTAAATTAATTCTTTTTCGGTTAAACGAACCCCCATACATAATCACATGGGTATTAACACCAATATTATAAATAGCTGCTGCAAAATGGGCAAGTAAAATTTTCCATCCAAAATAAACATATGGAATCCCCAACAAGAACATAATAACAACACTCATAGCCATAAGCATAAATTTAGACTGTAAATATCTTTCATACTTTATATTCTGACTCATGAGCATCTTATAGTAACTACTGTCCCAGGCAGGTATAAACTGCCCAAAATTCATTAAAAAGATACCAGTACTAAAAATACCTATAAAAATAAAGAACCAGGGCATGTCAACATAAGTTGGTTGCGGATAAAAGAACAAACCGTAACATAGGCCTAATAATAACATCCAAACAGTAGATTTTGAACGCTTATTACGCCAAATAAGTTTTAAATCCAGCTGCATGAATGGAGCGATATCGCCAAAATTCTTAGTCCATTCCAGATTAGAAGTACTAACCTCAGCCACTTTATTCTTAAGTGAGGCATCGAGGAATAGTTTTTTTCTAAGTATTTTAAAGTTTATAAAGTACAATCCTATCAAGACCACTACTAAAACACTTATTAAGACAGGATTGTTATAAATAGCATTGAAAACATTTGATAAAATATGACCAAACGAAATAATACCAAAATAGTCTAAGGCATATAAAACTCCAGACGAAACAACTAGAGGCAAAAATGCCAAATCTGTTTTTGACGAAAAGCTTTCTATAATAAAATTTAAAAAATTATTTATCAGTGTCCAAACGATTAGTGCTAGCATCCATGCCAAAACAGAACCGACAGGATAGTCTTTATAGATAAGTATGATTCCAAATGGAACAATAAGAAAAAGTGGTAAAAAATTAAAGAATGATATAGCTGATTTTCCTAAGACATAATTAACAATTTTACGACGCTTAATCGGTAAGGTTAATAGTGGTTTCACACTCATTACTGGTAGTTTCTGAAAGAAAAAACGAAACATTAAATCGCCTAAAATCCAATAGAAAATAAAACTATTTACTAACAGTAACGGATCTTTATCTGGGAAAAACTTTTTTAAGGCAGGATACAAAATTATTCCAGCTCCTGTAAATGTTAAAAGCAACCATAAGCCAAGAAAACCCATAAGTATTTTGGCGCCAATGCTTTTTCCAAAATTGGAATCTCTAAAAACCGATTTCCACTCTAGATTTATAAAATGCTTGATCATATAGGGTTAGTTATATTTCTGAGCAATACCTTGTACTTCCATGCCCCAAGACTGCCCGAACATCATTGCTTTTTGTGTTAAATCCAATTGTTTTTCTGCTAATTTTTTGCCTAAAGCTGTATTATAAAAAGCAACCAATTCTTTAATTTCGTCTTGGGTAAATTCAGCCATATAAAGATTAGCTATTTTGGTATATAGCCCGTCTAAAGTTCCATTCGCTTCTTTAGTATATGCTTCTTTATTAGCTTCGGAAACCCCTGCCCCAATCTGCGCAATGGCACTTTCAAACGCTGCCCCTGCACCTGTAAGTTTTATAAATTCAACCGTTACATTTTTAAATTCGGTATTGTCTTGAGCTTTAACAGTGATTGTTAGCATAAACAAACATACTAATAGAATTTTTTTCATTTTAAAGGTTTTTTATTGGTTAATAGTTAAATTCAAGTTTATAGAATTCTATGTATCAGTATAAATTTTAATAGAATTGTTACAGTCAAAGTTAAAATTTGCAGATCTACTTTACTATTTTTGTCAAAAATTTACGCATGTCATCATTTCATAAACTTGTAGTTGTAGAAATACAAAGGGAAACCAACGAATCTATTAGTATAGCTTTTAATATTCCTGAAAATTTGAAAGACACATTTGTTTTCAAAGCAGGTCAATATATAACTCTAAAAACTATTATTAAAGGCAATGAAGTAAGAAGAGACTATTCGCTTTGTGTATCTCCAAAAAGTGGAGAATTAAAAGTTGCCGTTAAGGCCGTAAAAGATGGCACCTTTTCATCTTATGCCAACAACCAATTACAAGTTGGAGATACTCTGGATGTAGCACCTCCAAAAGGACGTTTTGTTTTTGAGCCCAACGACTCTAAAACAAAAAACATTGCTGCATTTGCCGCAGGTAGTGGTATTACTCCTATTTTAAGTATTATAAAATGTGCTTTAGAAGAAGAAGTTTATAGCAAAGTTATTTTGGTTTATGGTAATAAAACGACCAAAGACACTATGTTTTTAAACGAACTTCTAGAACTTCAACATGAATATAAAGACCGTTTTTCTATACAGTTTGTATTTAGCCAACAAGAGGAAGAAGATTCTATTTTTGGCCGCATTGAAAAGAGTACGGTTAATTATGTTATGAAAAACAAGCACAAGCATGTAGACGTTGATGCTTTTTATCTTTGCGGACCAGAGGCCATGATTCATATGGTAAAAGATGTGTTAACAGAGCATGGTATTGATGAAAATCGTATCCATTTTGAGCTTTTTAAAGCTGCAAAACCTGCCGAAATAAAAGAAGAGACTGTCTCAAATGGTAAAACCAACATAACAGTTGTTGTCGATGACGAGGAATCTACATTTGAAATGTCTCAAAAGCAAACCATTCTTGAAGCTGCTTTAGATGAAGACCTTGACGCTCCCTATTCTTGTCAAGGTGGTATTTGCAGCAGTTGCCTAGCTCGAATAAAAGAAGGTGAAGCTACTATGAGACAGAATAATATTTTAACCGAAAATGAAGTTGCCGAAGGGCTCATATTAACATGTCAAGCTCATCCTACTACACCTACCCTTTTTGTAGATTATGATGATGTTTAAATTCTTATAAATCTATCTTTCAAAAAGATTATTTCTGATTTCTAACACAAAGAATTGGGCTTCAAATTATCGTAGAAGCTTTCACTTATTTATCTTCAATCATTACAATAAATGGTCATTTGAACCAAATGATCTTCTATTTCAAAAAACGATAACAACCTAAAAACAAGATGCTTATACTGTTTGTGACTTTTAGACTAGTAGGTCTTTTACTACACCTGTTTTAGCCTCTAGTTCTAGGGTTTTGTACATATGGAACATGGTTCATACCATTGTTTTGGTAATTTTCATAACTAATTAAAATTAAACTTAAACGTGTATGAAATTACTAAAATTACTCAGGCAAAAATGCCAACATCGCATGTTCATGTTAGCCATAGTTTGGTTAGCAGGAATAGCAATTGGGCATTCCCAAAACTTAACAATTACAGGTACCGTTACAGATCAATCTGGACAGCCTCTGGCAGGTGCTAACTTATTAATTAAGGGTACTACCAATGGTGCTCAAACCGATTTTGATGGGCTTTATTCTATTTCGGCTGAAAGCAATGCAACACTTGTTGTAAGCTATTTAGGTTTCGTTACTCAGGAAATTGCAGTAAATGGACGAAGCTCTATTAATATTTCTTTAGATGAAGATGCCAGTCAATTAGATGAGGTTGTGATTGTTGGATATGGATCTCAAAAGAAATCAGATCTAACGGGAGCTGTTGCCACTGTAAGCAGTAAGGATATTGAAAAATATACTTTTACTGATCCTGCCCAAGCTTTACAAGGTAAAATGGCGGGTGTAAATGTACAAGCTCAAGGTGGTTCACCTGGTTCTACTTCTATAATTACAATTAGGGGTGCTGGAACTCTTGGAGACGCTGGTCCACTATTTGTAATAGACGGTGTTATTACAGGTAATATGAATTCCATTAACCCTGCAGATATTGATACGATATCTGTATTAAAAGATGCTTCTTCTACTGCTATTTATGGTTCTAGAGCTGCAAATGGTGTTATTATAATAACTACCAAAAAAGGTAAAAAAGGTCAATTAACTATTGATTTAGATACCAGCTATGGTTTCAACAAAGTAATTAATGAGCTTAATTGGGCTAATGCCAGACAATATGCAGATATTGTAAATCAAGCAGATGACAATGATGGTAATTCAAGGTCTCCTGCAAACGACTCACAATTTAACCCTAATAATACAAGCAACCTTTACAAAGAATCTTTAAGAACTTCAAGTGTCAAAAATACCAACCTTAGACTTTCGGGTGGCGGCGAGAACACACTATTTAGCCTGTCTTTAAACCATTTTGATAACGAGGGTGTCGTGAAGTTTTCAGATTTTAAAAGAACTACGGTGAGAGCTACTAGTTCATTCACAAAAGGAAAATTCCGTCTAGATAATACTATTGGATTGACAAGAAGTGTTAATAATCCAAACAACTTTTTCAACAAAGAAAGAAACTTAATTCCAACAATACGTCTAAAAGATGATGAAGGAAATTGGAGTTCTTCTGACCTGCCTGATGGCCAAGCCTTAGGGGCATTTTATGGTCCTGGGACTATGATTAATGAACTAGGTATAGCTGCTTTACAAGACAGAACAGTTACTAGAAATACCATTTTAGGTAGTTTAGCTGCTTCTTACGAAATTGTAGATGGATTAACTTATAAAATTAATTTAGGTTTAGAATCGTATGCAGACAATAACTACGAATTTACTCCAGATGACCAGATTTTTAAAGACGGAAACATTAAGCAGTTCTCAGAATTAAGAGAAAGAAATACAAATTTCTTATCAACTTTAATAGAACATACTTTAAATTATAAGAAGACTTTTGGAAAACACGGACTAGATCTTTTAGCTGGTTATACAGAACAGGAAAACAACACAAGGCAATTAGGTGTTGTGGCTAGAAGGTTCCCTACAAACGATATTCGTGTAGCCAGAGCAGCAGAGGAAATACAAGAAGCTCCTTCATTCGACAGAACCTCAACTATTCAATCTTATTTTGGAAGATTAAACTATTCTTTTGATAACAGATACCTTTTAACTGCTACAGTACGTAGAGATGGATCCTCTCTTTTTAAAGAAAGTTTAAGATGGGGAACCTTCCCTTCTATGGCTTTTGCATGGAATCTTAGTAACGAAAAGTTTATGGAAGATGTGAGTGCTATAACAAATATTAAACTAAGAGTTAGTTATGGTGAAATCGGTTCTAATAATGTGGATATTTATGCCATAGACCCCGAACTTAATCTATTTAGTGAGTATGTGTTAGGCGATACTCCAGAGAGAGTAACAGGGTATTCTATTACAAAAGGTGTTAATCCTTCTATTTTTTGGGAAACCACAAAAACAACCGATATAGGGCTTGATTTTAACGCCCTAAACAATAAGTTGAGTGTAACTATGGATTATTTCATTAAAGAATCAGAAGACATTCTTATTCCAATTCAACTTCCTTTATATACAGGCTTTACAAACGCTATTCCTTTTAACACAGCAAGTGTTGAAAACAAAGGATTTGAGTTTGTTGCAAGTTATAGTGATCAAATAAGTGATGATTTTTCCTTTAATATTTCAGCAAATTTCTCAACATTAGATAATGTAGTAACAGATTTAGGTGGTTCTACACCTATTCGCCAAGGTTCATTTACATCAAATACTATAAACAGTACGAAAACTGATGTTGGACAACCTATTGGCTCTTTCTTTGGTTATGTAGTTGATGGTATTTATCAAACAGATGCTGAAGCTACATCGGCTAATGACGCAGCAGGAAGCCCTGTTGCTGGAGATTTAAAATTCAAAGATTTAGACGGTGATGGTGATGTAGACGTTGACGACCAAACTTACCTAGGAAGTCCTATTCCAACTCTTGAATACGGGTTTAGTTTAGGAGCAAATTATAAGCAATTTGACTTAAACTTATTTTTCAATGGTGTTTCTGGGAATTCTATATTAAATGGTGTTAAATATAGAGGCCATTTTGATACTGAAGGTAACTATTTTGCAGATGCTTTGAATGCATGGACACCAACCAATACAAATACCAATATTCCTAGAAATACGAAATCAGACAACGGTCAAAACAGAAGAATGTCTAGTTTCTATATAGAAAACGGCGCTTATTTTAGATTAAGAAATGCACAAATAGGATATAATTTCCCTAGTACAGTTCTGGATAAAATAAAGTTAAACAAGTTAAGATTATATGTGTCAGCAACTAATTTATTCACAATTACAGGCTATGAAGGATACTACCCAGAAGTAGGAAGAAATGGTAGAGGAGGTACCAGTGGAGAACCTGGTAGAGTTGGTAACAAAGTATTTAACGCAGGTGTAGATGAAGGTACTTACCCGACTCCTAGAACCTATCAACTTGGATTACAAGTTTCTTTTTAAACTAAAAAATAGAAAAATGAAAAAAATAAAAAAATCTTTTAAAATCATCTTAGCATTACTAGCTATTTGCACCTTCAATGTAAATTGTAATGAAGATGATCTAAATCAATCGAACCCAAACGCCGTAACTCCGAGCTCATTTTGGAAATCTGAAGAAGATGCTAAAAAAGGAATTATAGGTGCATACAGTCCACTTACTAATATTTTATACTACTCACGTTTTGAAATATTCTTGTCAGATTACAGAGATGATGTTATAAATGGTTTTGGTACTTCAGATAGAACGCAAGTTAGTTACTTTAATACCGACCCTGCTGGTAATCCAGTTAAATGGGTATGGCAAGCCATGTACCAGGGAGTAACAAGAGCCAATGAGGTATTATTTAGAGTTCCAGATATAGATATGGACCAACAAACAAAAGATAATATTCTTGGAGAAGCTCATTTTTTAAGAGCATTCAATTATTTTAACTTATTGAACAATTGGAGAAACATTCCGCTACTTCAAGTACCATTTTCAGAAATAGAAGACCCTTTATCTATAGTACAAGCAACACCAGAAGAAGTTTGGGCTTTAATAGAATCAGATTTAAAAAGTGCACAATCATTGTTGCCTGATTCTTGGCCGTCAAATGAAACAGGAAGAGCTACTGCTGGAGCAGCTACTGGTTATTTAGGAAAAGCACTTTTATATCAGAATAAATATGCCGAGGCCAAAGCTGAGTTCTCTAAAATTATGGGAGGCAGTTACCAATTAATGGATAATTATGCCCATAACTTTACTGAAGAGTTTGAAAATAATGCGGAATCATTATTCGAAATTCAATTAATCGCCGATGGTAACGGTGGTTGGGGCGGCGACGCACCAGGAAGAGGTAAAGGTTCTGGGTTTCAACCTGATTTAGCACCTGCAGGCTTTACTAATCAAGATGGTATGTCGGTTAACCAATGGGCTTTAGATTTATTTTTAGACGAAAGAACAATCAATAATGAAATTGACCCTAGAACTTACTCAACATTCTTTTTTAACACCACAGAAACTACCACATATGAAGGGGGCGTTCTTTCCTCAAGAACTTATGGTAACCAAACCTACGAAGAGGTGTTTGGTGCAGCAGGAACTACTACTTATGGAAATAAGTATACTGACTGGGCTTTTAATGGGCTTAGCCAGTCGTTGGCAGAAGGTTGGCATGGTGCTGGTAATAATTTAAGAATGTTACGCTATGCCGATGTTTTATTAATGTTTGCAGAAGCTGAATTTATGCTTAATGGTTCTACTCAAGTCGCGCTAGATGCCATTAATGAAGTACGTGAAAGAGTAGATTTAGCACCACATGCTTCCATTACCCTACAAGACATTGAAGATGAAAGAATTAAAGAGCTTACTTTCGAGCGTACTAGGTATTTTGACCTATTGCGTTGGGGCAAAGTGGTTGAAAGAATTGTAAATAATTCTGACTTTAAGTCTAATAGTGCTGGAACAAGTGCTTATAAGCCTGGTAGAGAATATATTGCTATTCCACAAAATGAATTAGATCAAAACCCAAATCTAGTGCAAAACCCTGGATATTAACATAATTTTTAAGTTACAGTTAATTTGTTTAAACGGTCATCAATTCATAGATTTGAATTGATGGCCATTTTTTGAAAATTATATGATTCACTACTGGAAAAAAACATTCTTTTTACTTGGTATTATTACCTTAGTCGCTTCTTGCTCGAAAAAAAAAACACGCGAGCATAGCACTACTTTTAACTCACTTAGCAAGGAACATTCCCAGGTTTTTTTTTCCAATAATATCATTGAAAATGATACACTAAATTACTTTAATTTTCCTTTTCTTTATCTAGGAAGTGGCGTCTCATCTGGTGATATTAATAATGATGGGCTTCCAGACCTTTATTTTACAGGCAACTTAGTTCCTAACAAACTTTATTTAAACAAAGGAGGCCTTAAATTCGAAGATATTACAGAATCTGCTGGTGTAAGTGGCGATTCTAGATGGTACTCAGGAACGACCATGGCCGACGTAAACAATGATGGATTTTTAGATATCTATCTAAGTGTCTCGGGAAAATCTGGAAATAGTGCCAATCAGTTATTTATAAATAATGGAGACAATACATTTTCTGAACAAGCGGAATCATTTGGTATTGCCGACAAAAGTAAATCCATACAATCTACCTTTTTCGATTATAACAATGATGGGTTTTTAGATCTATTCGTTGCTAATTACCCTACTGTATTAGTTAGTATGGGTAATATGTATTATAAGAGTAAAATGGATGAAAATAGGTTTGAAGATTCTGGCCATTTATATAAAAATAATGGTAATGGAACATTTATAGATGTAACCACCTCGGCAGGGGTACAGCGCTTCGGACTTACTTTGGGCATTGTTGCTTCAGACTTCAATAACGATGGGCACAAGGATCTTTACCTTTCAAATGATTTTAATGTACCCGATTACCTATATCTTAACAATGGGGATGGTACGTTTAATGAAGTTTCTAATCAAGTTTCCAGACATACATCTATGTTTGGAATGGGTATAGATGCTTCAGACTTTAATAATGATGGTTTAACAGATTTGCTACAAGTAGATATGACCGCCGAAGATTATAGCCGATCTAAAACCAATATGGCCAGTATGAGCCCTGAAACCTTTTATCAAGCAGTCGATTTAGGTTTTAACCATCAATATATGCAAAACTCCCTTCAGCTAAATAATGGTATTAATAAGGAAAACCTCCCTATTCTAAGTGATATTTCAAGATTTGCAGGAATGGCTACTACAGACTGGAGTTGGGGTGCTATATTTTCCGATTTCGATAATGATGGTTGGAAAGATATCTTTATTAGTAACGGTGTAAAGCGAGATGTTAATAATAATGATGTTAATGAAGCATATAAAACCGAAAGCCTTTTTGGCGTCAAAAAAGATTTAGATTATACGAAATTACCAAGTACTCCTATTTCAAATTATGCATATAAAAACAATGGAGACTTTACGTTTACCAAGGTCGCACACGAGTGGCAACTTGATGACAAAGGGTTTTCCAATGGGTTTACTTCTGTTGATCTAGATAATGATGGAGATCTGGATCTTGTTGTGAATAATATGGACAACGCCGCATCAATCTACATAAACGAAACCCAAAACACAGCAAACAATTATTTAAAAATTAAACTTAACGGCCCAGCCAGCAACCCGTTTGGTCTTGGAACTAAAATTATAGTAAAAACTAAAAACTTAGAACAAAGCCAAGAGCTTACTACCACCAGAGGATATCAATCTAGTACAGAACCTGTTCTCCATTTTGGAATTGGCAAGTATAACATCATTGATGAAATAAAAATTACATGGCCAAATGGAAATGAGCAAGTTTTAAAAAATGTCGATGCAAATCAATTGATGAAAATTGAATTCGAAAATAGCCATTCAACAGAACAAACCCCTTCTAAAAAATATAATTTTAAAGACATTACTGAAACATCAGGCATTACATTTTTTCATAAGGAAAACTTTTACAACGACTTTAAATTTGAACCTTTACTGCCTCATAAATATTCTACCGCTGGCCCAGCTCTAACCGTTGGCGATGTAAATGCAGATGGATTAGAAGATTTTTTTATTGGCAATGCTGCAGGAAGCTCTGGAGCTTTATATATTCAAAGAAATGATGGTACATTTAAAACCATTGAAGGACCTTGGATTCTGGATGCTCAATATGAAGATACAGGTGCTTTGTTGTTTGATGCCGATAATGATAATGACCTAGACCTGTACGTTGTAAATGGTGGCAATGACGCAACCAAACCAAGTACCGAATACCAGGATAGGTTATATATAAACACCCCTAATGGCTTTATTAAAGCAAATAATACACTACCAGAAATTAAAGCAAGCGGTCAAAATGTAATATCTGGTGATTATGATAACGATGGTGATTTAGATCTATTTGTAGGGGGCAGAATAACACCTGGAAAATATCCATATCCAGCACAAAGCTATATATTAAGAAATGACGGAGGAACAAACACTAATCTAAAATATACAAATGTAACTTTAGAGTTAGCTCCAGATTTAAATGAAGCTGGTTTGGTAACCAGTGCCATTTGGGATGATTATAACAAAGACGGCAAATTAGATTTAATTATTACTGGAGAATGGATGCCCATACGGTTCTTTAAAAACACAGGAACAGCATTTGAAGAAGAAACAGAACAACTTGACTTTAAAGATTATACAGGATGGTGGTACAGTCTTGAAAAATTAGATATAGATAATGATGGCGATATGGATTACTTAGCTGGTAACCTAGGTTTAAATTATAAATATAAAGCGAGCAACAAAGAACCCTTTGAGGTGTATGCTAATGATTTTGATGAAAACGGATCCTCGGATATTGTTCTAAGCTATGAAAAAAACGGAACAAAATTACCCCTAAGAGGTAGAGAATGTTCTTCACAACAAGTACCAGCTATTAAAAAGAGATTTAAAACTTTTGAGTCTTTTGCCAACGCAAATTTAATAGACATCTATGGAAAAAACATGTTGGAAGGCTCTTTAAGCTATTCAGTAAATACATTTGCGCACCATATAATAAAAAATGATGGCAATGGCTCTTTTAGCCTTCATAAATTACCCAATCGCTCTCAATTTTCGTCAATAAATAAATTTGTTAACTTTGATTATAACGGTGACAAGTACCCCGACTTGTTAATTGGGGGCAACCTTTATGGCGCAGAAGTAGAAACCCCACGTAATGATGCTAGTATAACTGCCGTACTTCAAGGAAGTGCAGATGGTTTCTCCGTTTTAAGCTCAGAAAGTACTGGCCTATTTGTTAATGGTGAAATTAAAGATATAATACCAATACATTTAGGAAAAGATAATACACTTGCATTTCTAATAGCACCAAATAATGATACCTTAAAATTGTGGACTCTGAATAAAAACTAGACTTATCGAATGATTATAAGAAACAAAAAAATAACAACCAAAGCTCTCAGAATGAAAAAACTGTCTAGGGTTGTTTTTTTTATACTTTGTTTTTTATTTTCAAAAATTAATAGCTCTCAAAATTTAGGGTATTTTGAACGCATTACCACGGATAACGGTTTGTCCCAAAGTGATATTAACACGATTCACCAGGATAAAGATGGTTTTATGTGGTTTGGAACCCATGATGGTTTGAACAAATATGATGGTTATAGTTTCAAAATCTTCAATCCTGATTCAAATATTCCCGAGAGCATAACAAATAATTTAATCTTTGATATTGAAGAGGACCAAAATGGAAATTTTTGGATTGGAACTACTGGAGGTGGGCTCATATTTTTTGATAAGTCATCTGAAAAGTTCAAAACCTATACTTATGACAAAAACAACTTAAAAAGTATAAATAGCAACTATATATACAACATTTATATAGACCGAGAGAATCGCTTATGGATTGGAACTAGTGAAGGGTTAAATATGTTGAATTTAGAAAACTCTAATAATGTTGTGGAGTTTCAACGCTTTAAGCCCCATCTAGAACCCTTTATACCTAATATAAATGTAAGTTCTGTAAACACCATTTATCAAGATAGAAAGGGACGTATTTGGACGGGAGGACCTGGAGGACTTTACAGGCTATCACGAGAACGTAATGGCGATATGTATTTTAAATTTCTAAATGAAGACATTGGTTTACCAAATTTAGCGGTATCATCTATTGACGAAGACAAGGAAGGTCGTTTGATAATAGCCACAAATAAAGGCTTGTTCTACCAATCTAAAATCGACACGTCACTTAAGTTCAAAAAAATCCTTAATGGAAATTTTCGCTGTTTATTAGCAGATGAAAATATTATTTGGGCTGGAAATGAAAGTGGATTGGATTATTTAAAAATTTCATCCGACAAGGAGTTTCCTGAATTAATTCAGCATTTCGAATATAATCCCACAAACCCAAATAGTTTAAGTAAAAATATAGTTACGTCTTTATTTAAAGACAAAACAGGGATTATTTGGATAGGAACGAATGGGGGTGGCGTCAATAAATTCAACCCTGGAAGAAATCGATTTGATCATGTTAGAAAAACTTTGAAGCCAAACAGCCTTAGCTATGACAAAATAAGATCTTTTTTTGAAGACAGTAACGGAAATTTATGGATTGGGACTGAAGGTGGTGGCGTAAGCATGAAACCTAAACAAAGTAAAGACAATACTTTTTTTAATTTTGATACTGTAACTAACATATTTGCCATAGAAGAAATTGAATTGGGCAATAGGAAAAAACTACTGTTTGGCAGTAGAAATTTGATAAGCCTGTATATGTTAGATATTACAGACCCATCTAAAATAAGAACTAACAAAATTTTACCTGTAGAAGAAATAACTGGCGGTGTTTTTTCTATTCTTTCAGATAGTAACAAAACTATTTGGATCGGGACTTACGAAGTTGGCATCTATCGTTGGACACCAAAAAGAGGCACAAATCAATATGTAACAGATATTTTCATGTCTAATCCCAATGACCCAAGTAGTATTTCAAATAATATTATTAGAAATATTTATGAGGATAGCAAGGGAAATATTTGGTTTGCAACTGGAGATGGGCTGAACAGACTCACAAAAGAAGAAGCTTTAAAAAAGCATCCTAAATTTCAAGTTTACAAGCATATTGTTAGAGACAAAACGAGTATTAGTCATAATTATATTTTACCCATTTATGAAAGCGCAAAGGGAGAGCTTTGGATAGGTACCTTTGGGGGCGGCTTAAATAAATTTATTCCAGAAACCGAAAATAATCCAGCCAGTTTTAAATCCTATTCAGATAAAGATGGGCTTCCCAATAAAGTGATTAAAGGAATTTTAGAAGATGAAAGTGGCAACCTCTGGCTTTCCACCAATAAAGGGCTTTCCAAATTCAATCCTGAGCTAGAAATTTTTAAAAATTATGATGTAAATGATGGTTTACAAAGTAATGAATTTCAAGAGTTAGCCTGTCTTAAAAGACGTAACAATGAGATGCTTTTTGGAGGAATCAACGGCTTCAATTCGTTTTTTCCAAAAAACCTAGTTGAAAATACATTTGAGCCCGAAACGATTATAACCAATTTTTTAATCTCTAATCAGCCTGTCTCTACTCGAGATAAAATTAACGATCGTGTTATATTGGAAAAAACCATTAGCAAAACTCAAGAAATTAATCTAAAATATTTTGAAAACAACATCTCTTTCGAATTTGCTGCTTTGCATTATGCTGCTTCACAAAAAAATCAATTCGCTTACAAGTTAGAAGGCTTTGAAAAAAATTGGGAACAAACAACTTCCAATAAGCGTTTTGCCTCTTATACAAATCTAGAGCCTGGTATTTATACGTTTTATGTAAAAGCCACAAACAATGATGGCTTATGGGATAAAACGCCATCAAAAATTCAAATAAACATTAGCCCTCCTTATTGGCTTTCCAATACGGCATATTTTCTATATTCCCTCATAGTCATCGGGCTTCTAATTGCTTTTAGAAAATACACCATTATAAATACCACTAAGAAACACCAATTAGAACTAGAGCATTTAGAAAAAGAGAAAAACGAAGAATTACAACAACTTAAAATAGAATTCTTCACTAATATTTCGCATGAAATTCGCACCCCCCTAACTTTAATAAAAGGCCCCTTAGAATACTTAAAACAATCCTATACACAATTAGATAAAAACGTTGTTTTACACCAACTAAACCTAATGCAAAAAAATACAGATTCTCTATTGCGTTTAGTTAATCAGTTGCTTGGTTTTAGAAAAATGGACAAAGGTAAAATGACACTAACACTCTACAAGAGCAATATTATTGAGTTTGTATATGAACTTATTCAACCCTTTCAATTTCTATGCAAAAAGCGTCATATAAACATTGAAATAAATCATTCTGATGATAACATAACGACTTGGTTTGACCCTAATGCTGTTGAAAAAATATTAAACAACCTGCTATCTAATGCTATAAAATTCACTCCAGATCACGGCGTTATCATTATTGATATTTCTAACACTATAGAAAACCAAAACAGTGATTTAGAAATAAAAAAGCACCTAACTATCAAGGTAAAAGACTCAGGCCCTGGTATTAAACCAGAAAAAATCAAATACATCTTCGAGCGTTTTTATGTAGATAAAAAACCTTCTAAAAAACAACTCTCCGAAGGTGCTGGTATTGGGCTTTCATATGCAAAAAAGCTAGCAGAATTGCACCAAGGATCTTTAAATGTTGAAAGTAAACACAAAGAAGGCAGTATTTTTATCTTTAAATTCCCAGTAAATAAAAAAGACTATTTAAATGTCCCTAACATAAGCTTTGAGTCTGAAGATAAAACACTTGGGTTTATGATGCCCAATAATGTAAGCAGCTATCAAAGAGATATAAACGATGAGATTATTGATAAGATATTTTCTAAAAGAAGATCAAAACTACCTGTACTTTTAGTTGTTGACGATCATAGTGATATAAGAGATTTCATTGCACAGGCTCTTAATGAATATTATAATGTATATCATGCAGAAAATGGAAAAGAAGGTCTAGAAGCTGCTAAGCACTTACAACCAAATGTTATTCTTACCGATATTTTCATGCCAGTAATGGACGGCTTCGAATTTTGCAAACAGCTTAAAACAAAGCAAGAAACCAGTCATATTCCTGTTATAATGATTACCGCAAAGGCATCAGAAGAAAATGAACTGGAAGGTTTTACAAATGGAGCCGATGATTATATTAGAAAGCCCTTTAACATCGACTTATTAAAACTCAAACTCGCAAATATTTTAGACCATCGTGAGCAATTAAGAAAACGTTTCAATAGAAAAATAATATCTCAACCCCAAGAAGTTGCAGTAACATCTACAGATGAAAAGTTTCTGCAACAGGCCATTGAAATTATAGAAAAACACATGATGAATACAGATTTCAATGTTAAGTTCCTTGTTAAGGAAATGAACCTTAGCCGTTCCAATATTTTTATGAAATTTAAAGAATTAACAGGGCTGTCTTCAGGTGAGTTTATTAGAAATATTCGTTTAAAACGTGCTTTACAACTTTTAGAAACAAGTGATCTATCTGTAAAAGAGATTATGTATATGACTGGATTTAATACAGCCTCATATTTCTCAAAATGCTTTAAAAAGCAATTTGGAGTTTTACCAAGCGACTACATAAAAAAAATAAAATCTGAAGAAAAAATAAACGAACAACCGTACGATAAATAAACCTTCTTCGTTTTATACACCTCTTCCCTTAACTATGGGATATCACATACTATAAACATAAGCAGGAATTTTCCTTAACTTGATTTCTGTTTCGACAAAAAACTATCGTTATTCTGTTAATTAACTATAGAATAAACTTGATATATTCTTAATTTACCTTAAAAAACTGTTAATTATTCTAATTAATTGCTATTTTTGATTTGATCGGTTTTGTATTTCATCTCTATTTTTAACAGAAACCTCCATATTTTAACAACTCATAATTATCTGATCACACATTTTTATTTTGAAACTAGTTAAGAAAAATAATATGACGCAAGAAGCTTATAAAAAGCTGTTTAACTCTTTTTATACGTCACTCTGCTTATTTTCTAACAAGTACACAAATAATTTAGAACACTCTAAAGATATCGTACAGGAGGTGTTTATAAAAATTTGGAAGGATCAAATACAACTTAACGATAATGATAACATAAAAGCATACCTTTACACTGCTGTAAGAAATAAGTCTATAGATTTTATAAAGAGTAAAAAAGTTAAATCTAAAACTAGTTTAGACCCTGAGTCTATAGAAATTATTACTTCTCAAACTTATTTTGAAAAACAGGTGCTCATAGAAGAAACCTCTAGGTTAGTAAATCAAGCCATTAATACACTTCCATATAAGTGTAAAAGGATAATTCATCTAAGTTTAAAGGGATTAGAAAATAAGCAAATCTCGGAAGAATTATCAATTTCATTGAACACTGTTAAGACACAAAAACGCATTGCTTACCAAAAGCTTCGTCCTTTATTAAAAGGTGCCTGCTCCTTGCTAATAACTTTATTATACTAAATAACAAGAAATTGCTTAAAATATTATTTTGACAAAAAAACAGGTTAAAAATCAGTGATTTGTCATTTTAGAGATAAAAAAATAACTTTTTTTTCACCCCTACTTGATTTTTTATCGTTATAGCTATGTGTTGCAAATAAAAATAATTACTTTTTATATTTCATGAATAGCTTAAAAAGAATCATTTCCTTAGCAAAAAAAACAGCTTTAAGAATACTTAATGAAAAAGATATTAACACATCAGAGATTGATGAGATTTTCTCTAAAGATGATACTGAGGACATAATAAACAACCTTACAAGCACAAATATTAAAAAAGAACGAGAAGAACAATTAAAATATATAAACAAAACAAAGCAAAACGATTGGCAAAACGTTAAATCAAATTCATTAGCCAATAATAAATCGTTTAAACACCTTTACAAATTTGCTGCAATTTTAATCTTGTGTTTAACTCTTGGATATGTTTCTTATAAAAACATTAATAAACCGTCACAAATCTCTTCAGATAAAAACACCATTGGATTACCTTTTAATGACATTGTTTTAGATTTAGGCAATGGTGAAAAAGAAATTATTTCAGAAAATAGTTTTCAGAAAACCATATCTAAAAATGGATCACTTTTAAATGTCGAAAACGGATTCAAACTAGATTACTCCAATTCAAACAGTACAAAATTTTCAGAGAAACTAGTTTACAATGAATTAACCATCCCATATGGCAGGAATCTTCAAGTTATTCTGTCTGATGGTACAGAGGTTACACTTAACTCGGGTAGTTCTCTTAAATATCCAATAAATTTCATAAAAGGGGAAAATAGAACCGTTTATTTAAAAGGCGAAGCTTTTTTTGATGTCGAAAAAAACAAAAAACAACCATTTATTGTTTATACAGATAACATGAATATAAAAGTTTTAGGAACCAAATTTAACATTTCATCCTATCCAGAAGACGCTTATATTAATACTGTATTAGTTGAAGGATCTGTAGCTATAAGTCCTAATTCCAATGTTTCAAACCCTAAAAGAACCACGATACTTAAACCTGGAGATAAGGCAAAATGGACCAAGCAAGATAAGACCATTGACGTTAAAACTGTCGATACATCTATTTACACAGCTTGGACAGAAGGTAGAGTTGTTTTTGAACATATGCCTTTCAAAAACATCATCAAGAAACTTGAAAGACGCTACAATGTAACCATTACTAATAATAATACTTCACTTAATAACGAAAATTTTACAGCTTCTTTTGATATTGAAACTATCGATCAAGTATTAAATTCTTTTAGCAAAAATTATAAGTTTAATTATAACATAAAAGAAAATAGCATCACTATAAACTAAACAATAACTTTTTAAAAATAACTAAACTATGACATGACAACAACTCCTTGCAAAAAAAAATCGGAAAATGCTGCAACATTTCCCGATTAGTACTAGCAATTTAACAAAAAATATTAAACGACTAAACACAAAACAAAAATATGAAATTTCTAATAAAGTTAGGGAATGGCACTCCCTATTTAAAGCTTGATTTAAAAATGAAACTAACTGTTTATTTATTTTTAATATCACTTTTTCAAATACATGCTAATTCTTCTTACTCACAAAACACAAAAATTACCTTAGAATTAGAGAATGTAACCATTGAAAATGTACTGCGCTCTATTGAAGCTAAATCCGATTTTAAGTTTTTATACAACGATAAAGAAGTTGATTATAAAAAATTAGTATCTGTTAACTTCAAAAAAACTAAAATCAAAAAAATATTAAATGATTTATTATCAGACACTAATATAAATTTCGAAGTATTAAACAAACAAATAATTTTAGTCTCAAAACCCGATGAAGGAACTTCTTTAAGCTTGCAACAAACCATTAAAGGTATTGTAGTAGATGAAAATGACCTAGGTATCCCTGGTGCAAGCATTATTGTAAAAGGTACAACAAGAGGTATTGTGACAGATTTTGATGGAAACTTTAGTCTTCAGGTTTCACCAGGAGATGTATTGGAAGTTTCTTTTCTAGGTTACATTACTCAATCAGTGACCATTGGCAATCAAACGTCTATTAAAATAGTATTAAAAGAAGATACTGCACAACTAGATGAAGTTGTTGTTGTTGGTTATGGTACACAAAAGAGAAGTGATATTGTTGGAGCAATATCTTCTGTATCACCAAAGGATTATGAAGAACAACCTATAGCCATTGCTTCAGACGTACTTCAAGGACGTAGTCCTGGTGTACAAATAAGCAATGCCAGTGGAGCACCTGGTAGTATTGCTGTAGTTAGAATTAGAGGAGCTAATTCTATTACCAATAATTCTGACCCATTATATGTTATTGATGGTGTACTTGGAGCTTCTTTTACTTCATTAAACCCAGCCGATATTCAATCTATCGAAATACTAAAAGATGCATCATCTACAGGTCTTTACGGTTCTCGTGGTTCTAATGGTGTTGTTTTAGTAACAACTAAAAGAGGTAAAACGGATACGCCAGTAGTTGAATTTAACTCTTTAATTACAGCACAGTATTTGCCAAGCAAAATCAATAAATTATCAGCAGCACAACATGCAGAAGTTGTTAATATAAGTAGTGGTACCAATGAATTTTCTCAAAGCCAAATTGAAGCCTTTAGAACAGCTGGAGGAACCGATTGGCAAGACGAAATTTATAGAGAAGGATTTGATGCTATATTACAAAATCATAACCTTTCTATTTCTGGAAAGTCAGGCAAAATAGATTACTACGTTTCTGGTAATAAAGTAGATAACGTAGGGATTTTAGAAAATAGTATCTATGAGAGAGAAGCTGTTAGAGCTAATATTAATTTTGAAGTAAATGATAAATTAAGAATGGGCTTTTATATTAATTATACAGACGAGTTGGCAAAAAATATAAACAATACCAGTTCTTTATTTAATCCAACTGCTGCTGCATTAATTTATAGTCCGACTGTACCAGCGTATCAAGATAATGGCAGGCCAACACATACTGGAAGATTTTCAGGAATTGGTACATCTCCTACCGCTATTGCGTTTGGTAGAAATAATAATGTATTCACTGATAATACAACCTTTAACTTTAATGTTAATTGGAATGTTACAAAAAATATTGATTATACATTTATAGGAGCCAGACGAACGCAGCAAGGTTCAACTCGATTTTTTAAAGACGATTTAGCAGATCTTCAAGCACCTCAAGCTTCTGTTACAGAAACTCAATTCCAAACTTATCAACATACACATATCGTAGACTACAGACCCAATATTGGTGAAAACCATTCATTATTGTTAAAAGGTGTTTTTGAAGAAACATGGTTAGAAGCTTTTGGCTCTTCAGCAACTGCAACAGGGCTAACCAATTTAGATCGTTCATATTTTAACTTAGCTCTTGCAGAAACTTATAATGTTAATTCGGGTGAAAACGAATCTTCCATAAGATCGTATGTGGCAAGAATGGAATATGCCTATAAAAACAAATACTTACTATCAAGTACCGTTAGACAAGATCAATCTTCAAAATTTCAAAACAAATTCCAGAATGCCACATTTCCTTCAGTGGCTGTTGGTTGGAGAGTTTCTGAAGAGCCATTTTTACAAGACTCTAAAACGATAAGTAACCTAAAGCTTAGGCTTAGTTGGGGAGAAACTGGTAATGAAGCTATAGCTCCCTATAGTTCTTTTCCTTCGTTAGTTACTGGTATTGGTGCTATTGTAGATGGTTCTACCATCCAATTTGGTGTAGCTCCAGGAGGCTTAACAAATGATGATTTAAGATGGGAAACAACAGCTCAATTAAACGCTGGTATCGATTTTGGATTCTGGAACAACCGTTTTACAGCTAGTGCAGATTACTATAAAAAGAATACTACTGACGTTTTACTAAGAGTTACGCCTCCTACCTATATTGGCGGTATAACAGAACTGGTTAATGCTGGAGAAATACAAAATGAAGGTTTTGAATTTATGGTAGAAGGAACCATTATTAATAATGACAATTTTCAATGGGATACCGCATTTAATATCTCTACAAATAAAGCAACGGCTATTAGCCTTGGTAATGATGACTTTATATTTCCTAATGGTGGTTTATTCTCGGGGTCGGCTGCCATTCCAACAAGTGTTGAAGTAGGCGGAAGAATTGGAAACATTCGAGGATATATGAGTGATGGTGTATGGGGAACAGATGAAGTTGCAGAAGCTGATGCTTTTGGAGCTGTCCCTGGAGACTCTAAGTATGTAGATGTAAACGATGACGGAATAATATCTGCTGATGATATCACAACAATAGGTAATGGAGCTCCAGACTTTACTTGGGGTTTTAATAATACCCTATCTTATAAAAACTTTACCTTAAATGTTTTTCTACAATCTATGGTTGGGCATGATCTGTTAAATATTAACAGAGCATTAACTAATGGTGCAGGTGGTGATGGATCCCGTACTGGTATTGACCAGTTAAATGCCTGGACAACAGATAATCAAAATACTGATGTCCCTGCATTAACCTCAAACTATCTCCATAGACCTGAAGATTCTCGCTATGTAGAAGATGCTACTTTTATAAGGTTTAAAAACATTAGTTTAGGTTATAATTTACCTGAAAGTCTTCTAGAATCTACTTTCTTAGATTCTGTAAAGCTTATTTTAAGTGCCCAAAACCTTATTACTATAACAGATTATAAAGGTTATGACCCAGAAGTAAGTGCTGGTGGATCTTCTAATGTATTTTTAGGTTATGATACAGGTGTTTACCCGAACCCTAAAAGAGTTACACTTGGTCTTAATGTTAAATTTTAAAAATAAAAAACTGTTATTATGAAAAATTATAAATTATTAATTTTGGCAGCTTTAACACTTGTTTTTAGCTGTTCCGAGTTGGAGGAAGACCCAAAGGGTATACTTACTCCTTCTACGTTTTACCAAACGCAAACAGATCTCGATGCTGGAATAACAGCAATATATAGACCCTATATGGAGTTTTTCTTGAATGCTCAAGGATCAATCCCTTCTTTAGCAGGAGATGATGTGACTACGCGTTTAGGCTCTAATAAAAGTGATTATCGTGAATTTGATCAGTTCCAATATACCTCAGGTAATGGTTGGTTAAAAGAACATGGTTGGAATCATTTATACCGAACTATATTTTTTGCAAACGCTGTCATTTCAAATTACACAAATGCTCCCGAAGGAACAGAAAGAGAGCAGGCTGCGGCTCAAGCTTTCTTTTTAAGAGGTTGGGCATATTTTCAACTGGTTAGAACTTGGGGCCCCGTTCCTATAGTTACGTCTGATCTAGCTACTGGAGAAGAACCTAGGTCTCCAGAGAGTGACGTTTTTGATTTAGCAATTTCTGATCTTCAATTCGCTATAAACAACTTGCCTCCGTCTTGGCCTAATGAACCAGGTAGACCTACATCTTGGGCAGCAAAACACATGTTGTCTAAAGTATATATAACTACAGCTGGTTGGCCTTTAAAAATTACTGCTAACTATGCTAAGGCAGCAGAACTGGCCAAAGATGTTATAGATAACTCTGGTCATGATTTAATGCCTAATTTTAGAGATGCTTGGCTAGAAGAGAATGATAATAATATTGAAAGTGTATTAGCTGTACAAGCTGATAACGGTGGCGATTGGGGTCTAAGTAATAGAATGCCTCTTTCTGTTGGTGCTCCTGATGATGACCCTGGTAATGGATGGGATGATTATTTTGCTGAAATTGCTTTCTTTAATGAGTTTCCTGAAGGACCAAGAAAAGATGATACTTTTAGAACAACCTTTGCTAATGGAACGCTTACATGGGAACAAACTATTCAAGGTAACCCATATTACTCTAAACTTACAGGGTATAGACTTCCTCAAAACTGGCAATTTAGTGGTAACCCATACGTTTTAAGGTTTGCAGACGCATTACTTGTATATGCTGAAGCTCAAAATAAAGCTGATGGAGGACCAAATGCTGCAGCTTATGAAGCAGTTAACAAAATAAGAAGAAGAGCTGCTGGTGTTAATGACAATAGTGTTGATTTATCTGGTCTTAGCAGTGATGATTTTCATGATGCTGTTATAGCTGAAGCTGGATGGGAATTTGCTGGAGAATGGCACAGATGGTACAACTTAGTAAGAAACGAAATGGTTGCAGAAGCTACTTCCAAACGAATTACTGATGATAGAGAACTACCGTTAGTAGGTGCATCTGCTGGAGATCCAGAAAGTGCGTTCAGAAAATTTTATTATGCACCAATTCCATTAACAGAAATGTTATTAAGACCAGACTGGGAACAAAACGATTGTTGTAACTAAATAAAGTAAAATTTATATTAATAGTAAAAAAACCTCATTTTCTAATATCAGATATGAGGTTTTTTCAATAAAGTGGTTTAAACTTTTTATCTTAAGCTGAAAAGGAAAAAATTTAAACCACTTACATATAACATATGTCAAAATCTAAATACCAGTTAATGATTTTGATTTAATTAAATAAACCGAAAATGCATTCAAACAAACCTGTTTTCATTGCTATTATTTCTGCTTTAATCTTTTTTGGTTGTAAAAAACCAAATATATCGAATACCCTATTTAAGAGCATTTCTAAAGAACATTCTAATATCAATTTTAACAATATCCTTACTGAGACAGATTCTCTTAATTATTTTATTTATCCGTACTTATATCTAGGCGGAGGTGTAGCGGCAGGCGATATTAATAATGATGGTTTATCAGACATTTTCTTTGTTGGTAATATGGTAGAAAATAAAATATACCTCAACAAAGGAGAGATGAAATTTGAAGATATAACTAGGTCTTCAAACCTAGTAGGGGATAACAAATGGCACACAGGTGTTACTATGTGCGATGTAAACAATGATGGTTATTTAGACATATACCTAAATGTTTCTGGCAAAGAAGAAAACAAACAAAATAAACTATACATCAACAACAAAGATTTAACGTTTACTGAATCTGCTCAAGAATATGGCATAGCAGATAATGGGTCTTCTATTCAATCTGTTTTTTTTGATTTTGACAATGATGGCGACCTAGATTTATATGTGGCTAATTATCCCATAGCTCCCTTTGGTAGTCCCAATGCTTTCTATCTACATAAGATGAAAAACTTAAAACATGAAGAAAGTGATCATTTATACGAAAATTTAGGAAATGGAAAATTTGAAGATATAACTAGCAAAAGTGGTATAGCAAACTACGGATTAACATTAGGAGTTAGCGTTGGAGATTTCAATATGGATGGTTACCAAGATATATACATATCAAATGATTTTAATACCCCAGATAAATTTTTCACAAACAATGGAGATGGCTCATTTACCGATAAGTTAAAGCTAGCTACTTATCAAACGGCCTGGTTTGGAATGGGTACTGATGCCGCCGATTATAATAATGATGGCCTACTTGATATCATGCAAGTGGACATGACACCAAGGGACAATAGACGAGCTAAAGAAAACATGGCTAGTATGAATGCTCCGCTATTCTGGAATACTGTTAATAGTGGCTTTCATTATCAATACATGTTTAATTGTCTGCAACTTAACAGGGGCGTGAATCCCAAAAAAGGGGTTCAATTTAGTAATACCGCAAGAGTTGCTGGAGTGTCTACTACAGATTGGAGTTGGGCACCATTATTTGCCGATTTTGATAACGATGGATGGAAAGATATTTTCATCACAAACGGTATTAAAAGAGACGTAAATAATAAAGACTTCTTTAAAGCGAAAAAGGCAAAAGCAAATTTTACTGGCAAAATTGATGGCTCTGCTTACCAAAAAATTCCTTCTGAACCCATAGAAAATCATGCTTACAAAAATAATGGCGATTTAACTTTTAATAATGTAGGTGAAAATTGGGGGGTTAACCTTAAAGGTTTTTCACATGGTTGTGCCTATGCCGATTTTGATAATGATGGCGATTTAGACTTGGTTGTAAATAATATGGATCAAACGGCTAGCCTCTATCAAAATCAATTAGAAACACAAGGGAGAAAATATTTAAGAATAAAACTAAATGGAAACCCAAAAAATCATTTTGGCATAGGGACTAAAGCCAAACTTTATCACAAGGGAAAAATACAATATCAGGAGTTAACATTAACACGTGGTTACGAGTCTTCTGTCGAGCCTATATTACATTTTGGTTTAGACAATATAAAAACAATAGATAGCCTTTCTATAACATGGCCTGACGGTAAAAAACAAAGCCTTGTAAATGTAAAGACTAATCAGCTTTTAAATATAAATTATTCTAACGCGAACCTTAGTTTAAAAACTAAAAATAAAGAACCCAAGTTTGAAGATATAACCCAAACCTTAGCGCTAGACTTTAAGCATGATGAAAATGAACATAGCGACTACCTCTTTGAACCTCTTTTGCCTCATCAAAATTCTAAATTAGGTACGGGATTGGCTGTAGCAGATGTGAATAATGATGGTCTAGACGACTTTTATGTTGGTAATGCCCATAAGGCTCAAGGAGCCATGTATCTGCAAAATATTGATGGTTCCTTTACCGAAACCCCTGGACCTTGGGTTACTGATAATGAATATGAAGATATGGGAGCACTATTTTTTGATGCCGATGGAGATAACGATCAAGATTTATATGTCGTTAGTGGTGGTAACGAATTTTTGAAAAACCAAGAATTTCTTCAAGACAGACTATATATTAACAATGGAAACGGAGAATTTAAAAAAGCCACACAAAGCTTACCAACCATGTTAACAAGTGGCAGTTGTGTAAAATCTGGGGATTTTGATAATGATGGGGATTTAGACTTGTTTGTTGCTGGAAGGCTAGTACCAGGAAAGTATCCGCTCGCCCCAAGAAGTTATATCTTGAGAAACGACGGCGTGAATGAGAATGAACCACAATTTACAGATGTTACAGAACAAATTGCTCCAGATGCAGTCTCTCCTGGCTTAGTTACAGATGCGTTATGGTCAGATTTTAATAATGATGGGCAATTAGATTTAATTATAACTGGAGAATGGATGCCTATATTATTTTTCGAAAATAATAACGGTAAGTTTCAAAATAAAACAGAAGCATTAGGACTACAAAACCAAATTGGCTGGTGGTACAGTTTGGCAGAAGGTGATTTTGACCAAGATGGAGACAAAGATTATATTGCTGGAAATTTAGGTCTAAATTACAAATACCAAGCGACATATGATGAGCCTTTCGAGCTCTATTCTGGCGATTTTGATAAAAATAAAAGACTTGATATTGTTTTAGGCTATCACCAAGATGGCAACAAATATCCTGTAAGAGGACGACAGTGTTCTTCTGAACAAATTCCCTTAATTAGCTTAAAATTTAAAGACTATAGCTCGTTTGCAAATGCTAGCCTAGTAGACATTTATGGAAAAGAAAACCTTGAAAATGCTTTACACTTAAGCGCTACTACTTTTGCTAGTAGTATCATTATAAATAACAAACAGAATCCTTGGGAAATAAAACCATTACCTTCATTAGCTCAACTATCTTCAACCAACAGCATCATTGTAAAAGATTTTAATGGCGATACTAATTTAGATCTTATCTTAGCTGGAAATTTATATACTTCTGAAGTTGAAACCCCTAGAAATGACGCCAATCTAGGACTCTATTTAACTGGAAATGGGAAAGGACAATTTAAAGCTATAGATGCCGTTAAAAGTGGATTGTACCTTGATGGTGATGTTAAACAAATTGAACTTATTAAAGCAGGTAAAGGCGAAAACAAAATTTTATCTATAGCCAACGATGATTATTTAAAAATTATAAACATAAAGAATTAAAATCTTTAATGAAAGGATTAAAAATTAGCATAGAAATTAATATATTACTTTTTATAAGTATGTGTTTTATAATCACACTTTATTCTTGTAAAAGTGATAAAAACGATGATACCACAATACCACAAAATACGCAAAGCGAAGACCCAAAACTTTTTAGTCATGTGAACTCCTCAGATTCTGGTATTAATTTTATTAATCTACTAACAGAAACCGAAAATTATAACTACTTCAAATACAGTTATTCTTATTTAGGTGGAGGAGTTGCATCTGCAGATTTTAATAATGATGGTTTACAGGATTTGTTTTTTATTTCTAATAGTAATCAAAATACATTGTATTTAAACAAAGGTGATTTTAAGTTTGAAGACATCACATCATCAACGGGAATAAATCCAACAGATGGCTTTAATACGGGTGTTACAGTCGTCGATATAAATCAAGATGGTTTCTTAGATATTTACATTTCAAGAGGCGGTTATCTTGAAGATAACAATAAATTTGCCAATTTGCTTTATTTAAATAATGGTGATTTAACATTTACCGAAAAAGCCAAGGAACACGGATTAGACGATTCTAATAGAACCATTCAGGCAACGTTTTTTGACTACGATAATGATAACGATCTAGATGTATATCTTTCCAACACGCCAAACGTAACAGCTAAATCAAGAATTATAGATTTAGAAAAAATTAGTAACGACTCTAAAACATTAACTTTAAAAGGAAGTGATAGATTATATGAAAATGACGGTACTGGCCACTTTAAAGATATTACAAAAAAAGCAGGCATAGGGTTTGATATTGGTTTTGGCTT
Organism: uncultured Flavobacteriaceae bacterium; assembly: GCA_947501845.1. Taxonomy (GTDB): domain Bacteria; phylum Bacteroidota; class Bacteroidia; order Flavobacteriales; family Flavobacteriaceae; genus Flavivirga. The sequence goes on from CANMXP010000011.1 coordinate 59,427, forward strand.
AAACCCACAAATAGGAGATATAAATAACGATGGTTGGCTGGATATTTATGTGTGCAATGATTTTAACATGCCCGACTTTGTGTACATTAATAATGGTAACGGCACATTTAAAGAGAAAAGAGATTCTATTTTTAAGCACATGTCTTTTAATAGTATGGGAAGCGATTTTGCCGATGTTAATAATGATGGCTTTTTTGATTTGATAACGTTAGACATGAATCCTGAAGACTATGTTAGATCAAAAACCACAATGACAATGACTTCGGTTGGAAGATTTGAAAATATGGTGAAATCTGGCTACCACTATCAATATATGCATAATATGCTACAATTAAATAATGGTAATGGTACATATAGAGAGATTAGTAAGTTATCGGGAATGGCAGATACAGACTGGAGTTGGGCCGTGCTTTCTGCCGATTTTAATTTAGATGGGCTAAATGATATTTATATTACTAACGGTGTTTTTAGAGATGTTATGGATAGAGACACACATAATAATACGCTAAAAATTCTTAGAAAAAATGGCAGAAAACCAACTAACAAAGATTTTCTGGAATTTACTAAAATGATGCCGCAACAAAAACTTGTAAACTACATATATAAAAACAATGGCGACCTAACATATAGTAACGTTTCAACCCAATGGATAGACGCTCATCCTACATTTTCAAATGGTGTTGTATATACCGATTTGGACAATGATGGTGATCTTGATATGGTAACCAATAATATTAATGATAAAGCCACCGTATTAAAAAACAACGCTATAGAACAAAACAAAGGTGAATACCTAAAAATTAAATTTAAAGGTCCTAAAAACAATGTAAACGGTCTTGGAGCAAAAGTTAAGTTATATCAAGAAAATGGTGTCATTCAAACACGCCAATTAATCAATACTCGTGGATTTTTGTCTTCAGTTTCTAATATTTTACATTTTGGTATATCAAAAAATATTTCTATCAAAAAATTAGAAGTGCAATGGCTGGATGGCAAACAACAAACTCTTGAAAATATTGAATCTAATACGCTCTTAAATATTTCTTATGAAAACGCAATAGATGAAATAAATTCATCAGAAATAAAAAGTAACAAGTTATTTTCGAAGCTAGCAACAAATTATAAGCATGAAGACCCTTATTTTAATGATTATGACTTACAAGTCTTACTGCCTCACAAATTGTCTCAAACAGGACCTGCGTTAACTAAAGCAGATGTTAACCACGATGGAATTGATGACATTTACATAGGTGGCGGGCGTGACCAACCTGGTCAATTGTTAATTGGGAAATCAAACGGATCTTTCCGTATTAAACCTGTGACCGATTTTAATAACGATAAATTTTATGAGGACCAAGGTGCCGCTTTTTTTGACGCTGATAATGATGGAGATCAAGATCTGTACGTTGTAAGCGGTAGTTATGAGATTTATAACACACCCAAACTGCTACAAGACAGACTATATATTAATGATGGTAAGGGAGGCTTTACTGCTTCTAGCAATAGTGACTTACCTAAAATTACGTCATCTGGCTCTGTTGTAATCCCTTCAGACTTTGATAGTGATGGCGATATAGACTTGTTTGTTGGAGGCCGGGTAATTCCTGGTAAATATCCTAATTCGCCAACAAGCACTTTATTAATTAATGATAAAGGGGTTTTTACTATAAAGACTAAAGAAATTGCCCCAAATCTTGAGCAAGTAGGCATGGTAACCAGTGCCTCCTGGCAAGATATTAATAACGATAGTAAATTAGATTTAATTCTAACTGGCGAATGGATGGGAATAGAAGTATTTATTAATCAAGATAATAAACTGATTAAAAGCGATCTATACAAAAATCTTTATAAAACTGTTGGCTGGTGGAACAAAGTATTGGTAGTTGATGTTGATAACGATGGTGACAATGATATAATAGCTGGAAATTTAGGGCTAAATTATAAGTTCCATGCATCAAAAGAAAAACCATTTCAAATCTATTCAACAGATTTTGACTTGAATGGAACCGAAGATATCATTCTTGCTAAAGAATACAATGGAAAAGAAGTACCTGTAAGAGGGAAAACTTGTATGACGCAACAAATCCCTCACTTAGCACAAAAAATCCCTAATTATAACGATTTTGCAAATAGAAACCTTGAAAGTATTTTAGGTGAACAAATTAATAGTGCTTTAAACTACAAAGCAACAGAATTTAGATCTGGTATCTTTATAAATAATGGAACTTCTGGGTTTGCTTTTTCTCCATTTGAAAACACATTACAGCAATCTCCAATAAACAGTATTGTTTATTATGATATTAACAATGATGGCATTAAAGATCTTATTTTAGCAGGGAACAATTACCAGTCGGAAGTTGAAACCACAAGAGCCGATGCTGGAATTGGAAACGTTCTGCTGGGTGAAAAAAGCGGTGGTTTTAAAAGTATATCTCATTTAAAATCAGGATTCTTTGCAGATAAGGATGTAAGACACATGGAACTAATTGAAATGGGAAATGAAAAAATTATTTTTGTTGCCAATAATAATGATTATCATGCTTTATTTAAAATAAATGCGTTCTAAGCCAATTCTTTTATTTTATTGATAATAGTTTCAGGTAAAATACTTCGGGTAACCTCTTTATAATTATCAGGATATTTATTTCCGTAAACCGAAGTCGGGATTTTAGGAAACTGTTTTCGATCTGATAACAATGCGTATGCTTTAGGTTGATTAAAGGGTGTAAACCCAGCATAAGGATGAGTAACTCCCCAAATGGTAATTGTCTTAATTCCTAGCATAGCGGCAATATGCCCATTGCCAGAGTCCATAGAAAGCATAATATCTAGATGAGAAATAACATCCAACTCTTCATCTAACGACAATTTTCCAGCTATGTTTATTACATTATCAAACTCACGTTCAAAGTCATTTAAAATTTCTATTTCTTTTTTACCCCCACCAAATAAAACAACTTGGTAATCCCTAGAAAGTATTTCAATAACCTCTTTCATTAAGTCCAAAGGGTACATTTTACTTTCATGGGCTGCAAATGGGGCCACACCGATTTTCATCTTGGGGCTCCCTTTTAATAAATCTTGGCATTTTTTTGATAAAGTCGTTTTTTTAGGAAACTTTGGGTTTGATAAATCTATTTTAAACCCAAGTTTTTCAAATACATCAGCGTAACGTTGATGGGTGTTTTTTAATGGTTTAAAAACCTTGCCTAAGACTAAGGCTTTTTTCTCTTTCCTACCTTTATCAATCTGAATAAAAGATTTACCAACTAAAAATAACTTTAAAATATTACTGCGAAGTACATTATGTAAATCGGCAATTACCTCAATGTCCAGGCCTTTGAACTCTTTTGAAAGTTTATACAGCCCAAAAACACCTTTATGCCTTCCCTTTATCTCTGCTGGAAAGACAGAAACATTTGATAAGTCCTTAAAAAATGGTTCAAAAAATTTACGTGTTAAAACTGTAATCTTAACATGTGGGTGTTGCTGCGATAAAGCCCTCAAAACAGGAACCGTCATAGCGACATCACCCATTGCAGAAAGGCGAATTACTAAAATATGTTTTGGTTGTTTTGGCATCTCAACTTAAAGTGAGATTCCTGCAAAAGCGGGAATTTTATTTTTGAGAACGCAATACAGGATTAAGCTCATCATCATTGTACATTTTCATTTGCTTATAAACTTTCATGTACTTATCTCCGTTTTCAATATCGTTAAGTAATGTATCAATCGCTGTAGATAAGTCTACACGTTGTTCCAATAAAATATCTAATTTTTTCTGACATGCATCTCTATGAGCATCAGAAGCATCTGTTCTTGTGGCTTCTTCATTCATATGATAAATTTTCAATGCTAAAATAGATAATCTATCAACGCCCCAAGCTGGACTTTCTGTATTAATAGTCGCATCTGCTTTAGCTTCAACATCATTATATTTTTCAAGAAAATAGCTGTCAATATATTCAACCATATCCGTTCTGTCCTGATTTGAAGCATCAATTTGGCGCTTCAACGTTAAAGCCGCAACAGGGTCTATTTGAGGATCTCTAATAATATCTTCATAATGCCACTGTACTGTATCAATCCAGCATTTCCTATATAATAAATGTTCTAATAAATTACTCTTATCGTAGGCATTCTCAAATGATTGATCTACCGTATTGATTATATGATATTTTTCAATTACTTCTTGAAATATTTTGTTAGCTTTTTCTGTAAACATGTTATCTATATTTTAAAGTGCAAACCTACGAAAATTATATAGAATACGTATTTCTTTCAGTTAATGTGGATTCACAGTTTTTATTACATTAAAATAAATACGATAACGTAAATATACTTCATATTTAATTAACTTTACTACTACAAAAAAGACATAAAACGCCATGCATATTCATAACATTTCTAAAGAAAATTCCATATTAAACACCTTCATTTCTGAAATTAGAAACATTAATATTCAAAAAGATAGTATGCGTTTTCGAAGGAATATTGAGCGCATAGGCGAAATATTAGGCTACGAAATGAGTAAATCTCTAAACTATGTTACTTCGACCATTAAAACACCTCTAGGAAATTGTGATATTGATTTGCCTAATAATGATATTGTATTATGCTCTATTTTAAGAGCTGGCGTCCCACTACATAATGGATTACTTAACTATTTTGACACTGCTGAAAATGCCTTTATTTCAGCTTATAGGCATCATAAACATGACCCTGAAAGCTTTGAAATTATTGTAGAATATTTAGCATGCCCAAACTTAGAAAATAAAACACTCATTCTTGCAGATCCTATGCTAGCAACAGGACAATCTATGGTAGCTACTTTTGAAGCTCTTAAACCATTTGGCATACCTAAAGAAATACATTTAATTAGTGTTATAGGGGCTCAAGAAGGTGTTGATTTTGTTGAAAGCAATTTTGACAACAAAACACATTTGTGGATTGCAACCATTGATGACAAACTAAATGACAAAGGTTATATTATTCCAGGACTAGGAGATGCTGGTGATTTGGCTTTTGGAAAAAAACTACAGCAATAAGGCTATAAACGGAATAATAATAATTAAAGAAAGAAAGACTTCTTTAAACCACTTCTCTTGAATAATCTCAATGTAATTTGATATAATTACAGTTAAAGGAGCAAACATAAATAAAAATTCACTCCCATTTTTTTTAGGCGCCTGAAGCATTATCAAAAATGCAATTATAGCCATAACAATAATAATTTTGAAAGAGGCTCTAAATGCTTTTTTCTTCTTTTTTATGTTTTGCGAATAAAAAATAGATGACCAAATCCCGAAAGATAATAGTAAGGTAATAGCAACTAAATATTTTACAGAATTATAGTTACTAAAATCGTAACTAATCCCCGGTGTTATATCAAATATTCCGAAAAAATCATCATATATAATTACCGAGACACTTATTGAGATCACAAAAACACTAGCGATTCCCATAAACGGGATAATCCAATTTCCTAATTTATTGTTATCTGTATATAAAATTAGGGAAACTAATATTAAAGCAAAAAACAGAATAGCCCAAAAATAAAATAAGGCAGCAATAGCTATCCAAAATGCAGCATCAAACAATTTTTTTGTTACATCTTTTTGAGACCGCAAACTCATTATCCTTCTTAAGCCTAGTAAAATAAAAAAGTTTGAAAAAATGACATTAGTATTACTGGTCGTGTGAACAATTAATAATAAGAACAGACTAAATAATAAAATTTCATAGTTATTCTTCGTTGTTAAATTATTCTTGCTAACAATAAAGTTTAAAAGTAAAATAGATATGTAACTAACAAAAAGTAATACGATTTGCTTTAATACAAACATCCACGTTATTGGTTCATTTACCAAGCCCACTCTAGCCATTATAAAAGCTAAAAGCGTAATAAAAAAAACAATGATGAAATTTATTGATTTAGATTTACTAAAAATGCTTGTTATCATTAACTCTTTTTGTATTTTTGCTCCGTAAATATACTAACTATAAATGGTTAGAAAACAATAATTAAAACACATGAAAGATTTCTTTTACGCTATACAGGATTTATTTGTTGATGTTCTTTTTGCACCATATGACGCTTTAAGAGCTCTCGAGCTAGAAAACTGGTTTGCAGCAAATACTATTTCATGGATTTTTCTTGCTATAGGTTTTGTTGCTACAGCTTATTGGATGAAGCAACTTAAAATATTTAACGATAATAACGAAGAAGACAAAAGTGTTTCTTCGCATTCGTTCCTATAAATCGAATCCTATATCCTTACGATAATTCATCTTATCAAAATGTAATTTTTCTATATTTTGATAAGATTTTTTTATGGCTTCTTGGTAAGTATCGCCATACGATGTAATAGCCATAACACGACCACCGGAAGTCATTACTTTCCCTTCATTTAATGTCGCACCCGCATGAAAAGGTATAGAATCTTGAATGTTTTCTATTCCAGTAATTTCTTTTCCTTTTTCATAAGCCTCAGGATATCCCCCAGACACTAACATGATAGTTGTCGCAGCACGTTCATCAATATCAATATCAATTTTATCTAATGTCCCCTTAGACATGGCCTCAAGTATTTCTACAAGGTCATTTTTTAACCTAGGAAACACGACTTCAGTTTCTGGGTCTCCCATACGAACATTGTATTCTATCACTTTGGGATCGTCTCCAACTTTAATAAGTCCAATAAACACAAATCCTATATAAGGTAAATTATCTTTTTTAAAACCTTCAATTGTAGGTTTTACGATGCACTCTTCTATTTTATTAAGGAATTCATCAGTAGCAAAAGGTACTGGTGAAATAGCTCCCATACCACCTGTATTTAACCCGGTATCTCCCTCTCCTATACGCTTATAATCCTTTGCCGTTGGTAAAATTTTATAGTTCGTGCCATCCGTTAATACAAAACAGCTTAATTCTATACCGTCTAAAAACTCTTCAATAACGACCTTAGTACTTGCTTCACCAAATTTGGCATCAACAAGCATACTTTTTAATTCAGCCTTAGCTTCCTCTAAATCATTTAAAATAACAACACCTTTACCAGCGGCCAATCCATCAGCTTTTAGAACGTAAGGTGCTTTTAAAGTTTCTAAAAAAGCATAACCTTTTTCTACAGTTTCTTTTGTAAAACTCTCATATGCTGCGGTCGGAATATGGTGCCGGTATAAAAATTCTTTAGCGAACTCCTTACTTCCTTCTAATTCTGCTGCTACTTTTTGAGGTCCAATAACAGACACATGCTTAATAGCATTATCGTTTAAAAAATAATCATGAATACCATTAACCAGTGGATCTTCAGGACCAACAACAACCATATCAATACCTTCATTTAAAACAAGTTCTTTAATCGCATCAAAATCATTCACCCCAATATTGACATTCGTAGCAATCTCAGCTGTTCCAGAATTTCCTGGAGCAACAAATAATTGCTTGCATTTTGTACTTTGAGCAATTTTCCAGGCAAATGTATGTTCTCTTCCTCCAGAACCAAGAATTAAAATATTCATATTATCTTATTTTTTTAGATTCCTAATTATTAGGAATAACTATTCTTTTTTTAAGGGTTTCTAAAAAGTGTTAGCCTGAATGAGTCCTGTTGAGGACAAACGACTGTGATAGTCTGTTTAATTTAAACAGGTTCTCACATTGCACTTTTGGTGCGCTTCAGAATAACAACTTATAAACTTTTTAGAGATAACCTCGTCATTTTTAAAATGCAAAAATAATGGCTTTTTAGGTTTAGCCATGAATTCATCTATGTTTTTTTCTTATAATCATAACAAAAAACAGGATTTATCTTTAGTTTTGTTTTTCAGGTATTAACAAATAGCGTTTTCTATTGAATCTATTCAATCTTTCTTTAAAAATTAAAGGGTTTCCTATACGAGAAGCAAAACTGGCTTTAAAAGAAATTCAAAAGAAAAATGATGCGGAATTTAATATCTATCTTGAGACTAAAAAGCAGGATATTGTTGCTTATCATTTAAAGCATAATTCGTTTTATAAATCCTTTGGAAAAAACGCAAACCCACAAGACTGGAATACCGTTCCAGTTATGACGAAAAAAGATTTACAAAACCCACTAGAAACACTCTTATCTGATGGTTTTTCACTAAAAAACATCTATGTCGACAAAACATCTGGAGCATCGGGACAGCCATTCGTTTTTTCTAAAGATAAATTTACTCATGCTTTAACATGGAGTGTTATCATGGATAGGTTTTCTTGGTTTAATCTTAATTTTAATACTACAAAACAGGCTCGGTTTTATGGAATTCCTCTGGATAAAAAAGGGTATTATACTGAAAAACTAAAAGATTTTATTAGTAATAGGTATCGATTTAATGTGTTTGATTTAAGTGATCATGCTCTCGAAAATTGGTTAGCCGATTTTAAAAAGAAGCCTTTTGCATACCTAAATGGCTATACGAGTCCTATTGTTCAATTTGCGAAATATCTTCAACATAGAAATATTATACTTAAAACGGTTTGCCCTACTTTAAAAGCTTGTGTTGTGACTTCCGAAATGCTTTTTGAAAATGACAAGCAGCTTATGGAAAAATGGTTAGGAGTACCTGTGATTAATGAATATGGTGCTTCAGAATTAGATCTGATTGCTTTTGAAAATATAAAAGGTGAATGGGTTGCTAATAGTGAAACACTATTTATAGAAGTTTTAGACGAAAACAATCATGTGTTGCCTTATGGCCAAGAAGGACGTTTAGTGATTACTTCTTTATATAATAGAGCGCAACCATTCATAAGATATGATATTGGAGATATAGGCATTCTTTCAAAAAAAAGCACGCCCCATAAACCTATCTTGGAAAAATTAACGGGTAGAACAAACGACATGGCCATATTGCCTAGTGGTAAAAAAGCGGCAGGATTAACATTTTATTATATTACAAAAAGTATTATCGAAAATGATAGCAGTGTTAAAGAGTTTATTATTGAACAGTTAAAACTTGATACGTTTAAAATTCACTATGTTAGTGAAAAAAATCTTTCTTCGGCCAAAATACAAATGGTGAAAAATGAAATGGAAAACTATCTTGAGAAAGGGCTTACCATTCTATTTGAAAGAGAAACTAAATTGAAACGTTCAAAAAGTGGTAAATTGAAACAGTTTTCATCATTAATAAACCCAAACAAATGAATATAACTATAGTTGCTGGTGCCAGACCTAACTTTATGAAAATCGCACCTATTATTGAAGCCATTCAGAATAAAAAAAAGGAAGGTATTAATATTAATTACAGACTTGTACACACTGGACAACACTATGATAAAAACTTAAGTGATACTTTTTTTGAAGAATTAAACATTCCTTTCCCAGACACTAACCTCAACGTTAAAAGTGGTACCCAAGCAGAACAAACTGCTGCAATTATGATTGGTTTTGAAAAGGAACTGGAACAAAACCCATGTGATTTGGTGATGGTAGTTGGTGATGTTACCTCTACAATGGCTTGTACCATTGTAGCTAAAAAGGCCCGTATAAAAGTAGCCCACGTTGAAGCAGGCATTCGTTCTGGTGACATGAAAATGCCTGAAGAAATTAATAGAATTGTAACCGATAGTTTAACCGATTATTTTTTCACAACTTCAGTATATGCCAATGAAAATTTGATAAAACTCGGTACTCTAAAATCGAATATCTTTTTTGTTGGCAATGTTATGATTGATACACTTTTAAAAAATGAAGGGCGGTTAAAAAAGCCTACGCTATGGAAGGATTTGGGTTTATCAGATAAAGAGTATCTGGTTATGACACTTCATAGACCTAGTAATGTAGATGAAGAAGATCTTTTAAAAAAATTGGTCGCTCAAATTGTAACGTTAGGAGAAGATTACCCCATAATTTTCCCTGTACATCCACGAACTAAAAAACTTTTAAGTGGTTTAAATTTAAATTTTAAAAACCTCCATTATGTTAATCCGTTAGGCTACTTGGAATTTAATTATCTGGTAAAACACGCTTTTGCCGTATTAACTGATTCTGGTGGTATCACTGAAGAAACTACTGTTATGAATGTACCCTGTATTACACTTAGAGATTCTACGGAACGCCCTGAAACTTGTGATATAGGAACCAATATCTTAGTTGGAAATGATTCTGAAAAGATTGAAAATGCTTTCAAAACTTTACTTTCCCAATCTTGGAAACAAGGAACTATTCCAGAATTATGGGATGGGCATGCTGCTAAAAGAATTGTTAATCATTTGCAAGATCTTTATAAGTTATAATGAAGAATATCCTCATCATAACCAATTATTTCCCCCCAGAAACAGGTGCTGCCTCAAACCGTATCTTTCATTTAGCTGAAGGGCTCCAAAAGCATCATTTTAAGGTGTCCGTCTTAACGCCTTTACCTAACTATCCTACAGGTAAGGTTTTTGAAGCATATAAAGGACGGTTTAAACATTCTTCCATAAAAAACAATATTGCCATTCATCGTTTATGGATCTATGCAAGTAACTCAAAAAACAAGCTATTACGCTTAATAGCCATGCTGTCTTATAGCTTTAGTTTAACTTGGTTTTTTTTATGGAATAAAATTCCTAAAACTGTTATCATACAATCACCTCCATTACTGGTTGCTTTTACTTCAATGTTCTTTCTACGTTCGAAAAAACGAAAACTCATTTTAAATGTAAGTGATTTATGGCCCATTGCGGGATTGGAATTAGGCGCCTTTAAAAAGAATTTCAGCTATAAAATGCTTGAAAAAATTGAACGTTTTAATTATAAACATGCTAATCTCGTTTTAGGACAAAGCAATGAAATTTTAAGTCATGTGATATCTTTATTTCCAGAAAAGGATACTTTTTTATATCGTAATTATCCAGATTTTGCAGCTCCAAAGATTTCTGAAAGAAACACTTCTAAAGAAAAGCTAAAAATAGTGTATGCTGGGCTGCTAGGTATTGCACAAGGCATTTACAAACTGTGCAAAGAACTAGACTATACTCATATTCAATTTCATATTTATGGTGCTGGTGCAGAACAAAACAAAATTCAAACTTTTATTTCTGAAAATCCAGAATTAGATATTATATATCATGGAGAAGTATCAAGAGATAAACTGCATAAGATACTTGTGGAATATGATTTAACTATTATTCCATTACTAAACAGGATTTATGGGTCTGTACCCTCAAAAATATTTGAATATGCCCGCTTGGGGCTGCCTATCATTTATTTTGGTGGAGGGGAAGGTGAGCAAATTATACAAAAATACGGTTTAGGTTGGATAGCTAAATCTGGAGATTATAATAACTTAAATCATGTTATTTCTAAAATAAATCTATCAGAAATCCATATGAAACAAAGAGAAACTATTAAAGCGATTGCTTTTAAGAATTTCGATTTCAATACTCAATTAAACCTTTTAAGAGAAAAAATTTAATATGCTTTTTCTTCCCCTTTTAAAGCATTTAAAAACGTTTGAAAAATAATTTTCAAATCTAATAACAGAGACCAGTTTTCGATATAAAAGATATCATATTTTACACGATTAATAATATCTTTTTCTTCTTCTATTTCTCCTCTAAATCCACTTATTTGGGCTAACCCTGTAATGCCAGGTTTTACAAAATGACGCACCATAAATTTATCTACCCGCTGTGCATACATATTGGTATGACTTACCATATGTGGCCTAGGCCCAACCACAGACATGTTTCCAAAGAGTACATTAAAAAATTGAGGGAGTTCATCTATACTGGTTTTACGTATAAACTTTCCTATTTTAGTTATCCTCTGGTCTCCTTTTGTCGCCTGATGTAAATGAGCGTTTTCATTTGGCCTCATAGACCGGAACTTATAACAATCGAATTCTTCATAATTAAACCCATTTCTCGATTGCTTAAAAAATATAGGCCCTTTAGATTCTAACCTTATTAATATGGCCAATATTGGGGTTAACCACGACAATACAAATACAATAATGAATGAAGAAAATAGAATATCGAACAAACGTTTAAGGAACTTGTTTAACGACTCTTGCAATGGTATTTCTCTTATGGATAAAATGGGGATGTAATCGTAATACTCATACTTAAGTTTCTTTGAAAAAATATCCTTGTTATCAGGAATAAATTTTAGCTCTCTTAAATTGTTATCTGCAAAATCGATCAATTTGTTTATTTGCTTATTAGTCAGTGCAGATACAGAAAAATATATTTCATCAATATCATTGTCTATGATATACCTAAAACATTTTTCTAAAGAAAAATCGCCTTCATTAACACCAAAATTACCTTTAAACTTATATCCAAAGTCAAGTCTTTTGTTAAACGTCTTTATTAACTGCCTTGTTTTTTCATTCTCGCCAATAACTATAATATTTCTAATATTGCCACTTAATACTGATCTATATTTTTTTAATAGTAAAAGCGTTAGCACTTTAAATACCGATACCAATAAAAAAATTAGCATTAAGTAATTCGCCAAGCCCAGCCGACTAATATTTGGTTGCTTAAAAAATCCTATAAAGGCATAAATAATAATTACAAAAAACACCATTTGCCTTAATAAAAGTGTTATGATTTGAATTATTCGTGTATGTCTTTGAATTTCATAAAAGTGATTTATAAAAGATATAATAATCCACATTAAAGATAGATACGCAGTAAACAAATAAACGTTTATTAAGTTTATTTCAAACAAAATGACACATCCATTTATAATACCTAAATCAATTAAATATGAAATGGGCTTTAAAAACCCTGAATATCTTCCTTTTTTGTAACTCAAAACTATCTCTTTATATGGTCTTTAAAATTTTTATGATCTCTTTTATAGAGTTCTTCCTTAGATAAACTTTTAAAATAGTTATATGTTTTTAACATACCTTCATCCCTTTCAATTTTTGGCTCCCAACCTAATATTTTTTTAGCTAAACTAATATCAGGTTGTCTTTGAAGTGGATCATTTTGTGGTAATTCTTTGTATATTATTTTTTGATTTGTATCTGTTAACTTGATAATTTCCTCTGCAAAATCTTTTATAGATATTTCGTGTGGATTACCAATATTAACTGGATAAGCGTAATCACTTAATAATAATCTATAAATGCCTTCCACTTGATCATCAACATAACAGAACGATCTTGTTTGAGAACCATCTCCAAATATAGTTAAATCTTCGCCTCTTAAAGCTTGGCCCATAAATGCTGGTATAACTCTACCATCATTAAGACGCATTTTAGGGCCATAGGTATTAAATATACGGACGATGCGGGTCTCTAGACCATGAAATCTATGATAAGCCATAGTTATGGACTCTTGAAACCGCTTAGCTTCATCGTATACACCTCTTGGACCAATAGTATTTACATTTCCATAGTAGTCTTCTGTTTGTGGGTGTACCAAGGGGTCTCCATAAATTTCTGATGTTGATGCTATAAGGATTCTTGCTTTTTTAGCTTTCGCTAGCCCCAATAAATTGTGCGTTCCTAAAGAGCCTACTTTAAGTGTTTGAATAGGTATTTTTAAATAATCTATAGGACTGGCTGGTGATGCGAAATGAAGTATATAATCTAAGTTCCCTTCTATACTTACAAACTCAGTAACATCATGCTCTATAAACTCAAAATTCGGGTTTCCTTCTAAATGAGAAAGATTTTTTTTATCTCCAGTAATAAAGTTATCCATCCCAATGACATCGTAATCTTTATCGATAAATTTATCGCATAAATGTGATCCCAAAAAACCGGCTGCTCCTGTAATTAAAACTTTTTTCAACGCTTATGCTTTAATTTTTTCATCCATCAAATCTAAAGGAATTACTTCAAAATTATGGCTTCTTTTTTGATAATCTTCACCTCCATAAACAATTTTTCCTCCTTCATATCTCGTTAAATTATTCCAATACTTTAACCCTTTAAAATAATCACTTGTAACGGTTTTTCCCGATTTTATTTCAACAGGTATTAATTCATCAAAATTATCTATTACAATATCAATTTCGTTTCCTTTACTATTCCTCCAAAAATATAAATTATTTGCTTTTCCTTTATTTAATCGTTGTTTTAAAAGTTCAACTATAACCATATTCTCAAACAAATTTCCTCTAAATGGATGTAAATTTAATTGATTAGCATTCTGAACTCCTAATAAAGCACTTGCCAATCCTACATCGTAAAAATATAGCTTAGGCATTTTTACAACACGCTTATTAAAATTATTATGATGTGGTTGCAATCTAAATAAAATAAAACTGGCTTCTAACACCCCTATCCAAGATTCAATTGTTTTACTATCTACTCCTACTTCAACACCTAAAGCATTTTTATTTAGCAAATGGCCTATTCTGCCTGCACATAGTTTTATAAACCTTTCAAACACAACTAAGTTTTCAATCCCTTTTAATTGTCTTACATCCCTTTCTATATATGTTTTAATGTAATTTAGAAACCACTTTTGAGTCTCAAAAGGTTTATCATACAATGGCGGATAAAATCCTTTAAAAAGTTTTTCGTGAATGGTTCTAGGCACTATATCTTTTATTTCAGATAATGAAAAAGGTAATAAGTTTAAATAACCCACTCTACCTGCAAGACTTTGCGTAATGCCTTGTTGCAACAAAAAATTGTTTGAGCCTGTTAGTATAAACTGTGCTGTTTTATTACTTTCATCTAAGATTTGCTGTAAGTATGAAAATAACTTTGGAGTTCGCTGAACCTCATCCAGTATAGCGCCTTTTGAATATTGTTCCAAAAACGCCTTTGGATCTTCTAGAGCAAAACTTCTTGTGTCTAGATTTTCTAAACTTACATAAGGTTTATCTGGAAACACTAATTTCACTAATGTTGTTTTCCCTGACTGTCGAGGCCCAACAACAGCTATTGCCTTGTATTGCTTAGATAACTTTAAAAGTTCTTTATGAGCTTCTCTTAAAACCATGTACAAATATACTTAAAAAATCGCACAATTTCGGAATCAAATTCCGAAATTGTGCGATTTTTTCATAAAACAGAACCAGCCCGTTCTCAAATTTTACTTACCACTACCAATTTTGTAATAAGTAAAACCTATTTCTTCTAATTCTTTTTTGTCTAAAAGGCCTCTTCCATCAAAAACAAAAGCAGGTTTTTGCATGTTTTTATAAATATGTTTCCAATCATAATTTTTAAACTCATCCCATTCAGTTAAAATAGCTATGGCATGAGAATCTTTACAAGCTTTATAAGGATCATTATTTACAGTTAATAAGCTTTTATTCTCATCTGATGAACGCGTATTTAAATAATTTAAATCGGTATATATTCTTTCCTCAGGAACTTTAGGATCATAAACAGATATTTGGGCCTGCTCATTTAATAAATTATCAGCAACCTTAATAGCCGCCGACTCACGGGTATCGTTCGTATCTTTTTTAAACGCCCAACCTAAAAATGATATTTTTTTTCCTGAAACTGTATTATATAGCGTACTTACAATATTATTCGAAAAACGATTTTTTTGATGCTCGTTCATAATAATAACTTGCTCCCAATAATCAGCCACTTCATTTAACCCATAACTTTTTGCTATATATACTAAATTTAAAATGTCTTTTTGAAAACAAGACCCTCCGAAACCAACAGAAGCATTTAAAAACTTAGAACCTATCCTAGAGTCCATCCCTATGGCTTTCGAAACTTCTCTTACATCTGCCCCTGTTTTTTCACATATTTCAGACATGGCATTTATAGAAGATACTCGTTGTGCCAAAAATGCATTAGCAGTAAGTTTGGATAGCTCAGATGACCACACATTGGTAGTCAATATTTTTTCTTTAGGAACCCAATTTGCATAAATATCTTCCAAAGCCCGTATAGCAACCTCTCCCTTTTTAGTCGAAGTATCTCCTCCAATTAATACCCGGTCTGGGTTTAACAAATCTTGAACCGCTGTCCCTTCAGCTAAAAACTCTGGATTTGATAATATTTGAAATTGCACACCATTTCCAGTGTTATCTAAAATACTTTTAATTGCTGATGCAGTCCTAACTGGGAGTGTTGATTTTTCAACAACGATTTTGTCTTGTTTAGCAACTTTAGCTATCTGTCTGGCACAAAGCTCAATATATTTTAAATCGGCTGCCATCCCTTTTCCCTTACCATAAGTCTTAGTAGGTGTATTGACAGAAATAAAAATCATATCGGCTTCGTCGATTGCTTTGTCAATATTTGTTGAAAAAAATAAATTTTTTCCTCTTGTTTCATTTACTATTTCAGATAAATCTGGTTCGAAAACAGGAAGTTTATTTAAATCTTCGGAATTCCACGCTGCTATTCTAGCCTCATTAATATCTACTATCGTTATTTTTATACTTGGACACTGTTGAGCTATTACTGCCATTGTAGGGCCTCCAACATAGCCTGCTCCTATACAACATATCTTTGTTATTTTCATATATTAGATTCTTTATGCAAAAATAATTAAACAGCATTTATGAAGATTGCTTTTTATTAATTATATTTTAATAAAAATTATTGTTTCAAATTTAGTTTCAAGAGACTCTTATGTCAAGCTCCTTGAAGCCTTTTTCTCTAATGAATAATTGGAGACGAACAAGCAATAAAAAAAAGTAAAAAAAGAAATTCCAGAATACCGTTCAAACATAGATTCAAACAAAAAATTTATTGTAATAATTAAAAAAAGATTAATCGTAATTAATTTCAAGTTTTCATTGTTGTATTTGAAAGTCTTAGATAAAAAAGAAATAAGTAAAAAAAGAAAAACTGAAAAACCAATTATGCCTAAATCTAAAAATATTTGTAAATATTGATTATGAGCGTGGTACTTTTCTTTTTTCCAATACCATTGTCTTTTTACTGCGAACACCTCATATAGTCTATTATCTGAACCTCCTGCTCCTATACCAATTAATGGGTTTTCTTTTATTAAATCCAATGCAGATGACCATAACATTACTCTATAATTATAATCATTGGATTTTATGTTTTTAATTTTTTTATAGTCTTTAACCTTTAATTCAGACTTATTTATAACAAAATTACTTCTATAAAAACTTTTAAAACGTGGGTTAAACAAAAATACGCAAACAGCTGTAACAAATAACAATACGACACTTATACCTGCTATCCTTTTACTTTTTATGGATTGAAAAACCTTAAATATCAAAAGAACAAACAATATAATCAAAGAAGCTTTATTTATAATTTGAAATAGTCCTACGAAAAAAAAGAACAATAAACCATATTTTATAATTCTATTTTTAAAAAAATCTGTATAAAATAGAATCGCCATCGAAAACAATAAATACATGGCAAAATATACTGCCTGGTGTATAAATGAAAAATTAAAACTAAAAAAATGATTTTCTTCTTTCTGTATAGAATTATAAAAACTAATGCTTTTATCTTTTCTTGAATCAAATATTAAATTAGTGAAATCAAAAGAATTATAAAAGGCATTAAATTCACATATAGTCAATGCAACTAAACACCCAAAAACAAAATATTTTAAAATCAAACTGGGACATCCTGGCAAGTCCCTGTTTAACATAAAAATTATGGGAAATACCAATAAGGAAGCTTTTTGTTCAATAATGCTAAATTCTAATTCTGAAGAATATAACAAGGATATGCAATAAAGAGCATAAAGACATATTGGAAGAACAAACCCTATTTTAAAATAAAATTTGTTATTTCTAAAATTGAATATGGAAACAATTAATAAAAGCCCAATATTAATTGTTGAAATCTTTTGACTTATTGGAAGAAAAAAAGCAAAAGATGCAAATAAAAACATCTTTACCAAGCCAATTCTATAATTATATTTATCTGACATATAAAATATTCGTACTTTAAAAGTTTTACAAGGAAGACAAACTAAACTTTGTTTTTATAATGTAAAAAGCAAATTTAGCATTACCAATTAGGTATCTTTGCCACATCCGTTTAGGTTCTAACATAAGTCTGTAGAACCATTCAAGTCTAATATCCCTCATCCATTTAGGAGCTCTTGGAATAGATTTAGAAATAAAATCAAGAATTGCTCCTCCTGCTATAGCCAATTTAATATTTGATAAATTTTCAATATTGTCATTCAACCATATTTCTTGTTTTGGAACTCCCATACCCAAAACCAAGATATTTGCATTAGAGTTATTGATTTCATTTAAAATTTTTTTATCATCATGAAAAAAACCATTATGAAAACCAACTACATTTAGTTTCGCTTTAACAAGCTCATTCATTGCTTTTTCTGCAACATCTCTCTCTCCTCCTAATAAAAATATTTTCCCATCATTAGACAATTCATTTAAAATTTGAGGTATTAAATCGGTCCCATTTAAATTATCTTTAAACCTTATTCCCCCTAATCTTCCACCTAATTCAACACCAATACCATCATTCAATAATATGTCTGCATTATTTAAAACATTTTTATACTCTATATTTTTTCTTGAAATATTATAACAATGGGCATTTAGAAATAATAAAATAGTTTTAATTTCATCAGAAAATCGTTGTTTTACATCAATAATTATATCTTCCTTAGATCCTAAATTTACTTTAATACCAAAAAAATCAGTTTTCATAATACTATTGTTACTTTTAACATTTACACTTAACTCTTTTCCTTGTTTAGTTTTTGATTAAAAAACTTACTTATCTATATTAACTTTTATTTTTAAGGTAAACTTTATTTTCCCTTTGATTTAACACTTTTTTAATTTTAAATATCTTATTCATTCCTATAAATAAGTTTGAACGGTTCTTTAATAGTTTAGCACATACCGTAATCACATATTTTATTCCAAACATATAAGATTTTGCTAAAAAGTATAAAACAGATTGTTGATATTTTCTTTTATTAATTGAACATAAAAATTTATTGGCACGTAAAGCGGCGTTAAGTCTAGTATCAAAATGGTTTAAACTTATTGAATTTGTTAAACTTCCGTGAGTCATTGTTATATTATATAAAACTCCCTTAGATGCAGAAATAGACTTTGCAAAAAAAGCGGATTTTAATGAAAAGTAAATATCATTAGAGGTTATAATTTCATCAAATTTGATATTGTTTTCTTCAATAACTTTTCTCCTAATCATTTTGCTCCAAGGAGGCGTATAGAAATACTTTAGCGCATCTTCTTTACTTTTGTCTTTTATAAAATCATTAACAAGTTTCATATAACGCTCGTGACGGTAAGCTATTTTGCCGTTATCAATATAGTTACTAGTTGTACCAAAATAAATAATATCACTACTAGATTCAAAATGTTTTTCTAGCAAGGTTTCTATGTTCTCTGAAAAAAAATCATCAGCATCAGCAAAAAGTACCCATTTGCCTTTTGCTTCTTTTAGCCCAATATTTCTAGCCTTACCAGCCCCTTCTGAATTATTGTTATATAATATTTTAACGTTTTTGTTAAATACATTATTTTTTAACTTTTCTTTTTCTTGAAACTCACTATTGTCATCAACAATAATAACCTGATAACTATCACTAGCTGGAATTGACTTTAAAAGCTTCAACAATAAATCAAATGAATCCTTATGAGGAATAATGATTGTATATTTCACGTTAATCATTTTATTTTAATCATAATTTTGGAAAAAAAATCTCTTAAATAATTATTTATAAAAACCTTACTAACAACAAAAAAATCTCTGTATTTTATGTACGTATAAAAAAGTTTCTAAGGATTCATAGCTAAAGGCAAATAAAAATAATTTATTCTAGAAAAAAAATGTATCTTCAGTGTAAAAACATGTTTTTATAACATTACTTAATTTACATATACCAATATAGTATGTAACCACAAATGATTTTATTTTATTTCTTTATGCTCTCATACCGTACGTAATCAATAACTCCAAACGAATGACGAAATTTATAATCTAACTTACTAAGTTTTTTATAAACACTATTAGGCATTAAAACAAAGTTATCATTAAATATTAAGCATTCTCTCATCATCTTACCGTCGCTCTAATTTCTTCCTCTCCGATCACTATATATCTTTAATTGTTTGTTTAAAATCGAATAGGAAATCCAACAATATTAGTATTACTTTGGATAAAAAACTTTCCCAAGCATTTAATAGTTTTTACTTCTCGATTAAATAATATCATTAACACCGCAATAATCTTCATTCTAAATTATATAATTTAATAATGAATAATAATAAATCTTTGGACCTAACGTATAAGTCCACATTCCTGCGCCGAGATAATAAATAAAGAAAATCATAACAAAAACTACTATACTCATTAACATTACTCTATGCAGCTTAAAATACCATGCATATAAAAGAAATACAAATGGAAAAAATTGCCATACATAAAAATTCAACCTATTTGAAAGTTCAGATTGGTGTAAATTTGCAAGAATAAATATAACTAAAACTAGAAGTATATTGAAAAAGTGTATTACCCCATTTTCTTTTTTTAATCTTGGTTTTAAAAAATATATTAGAATTAAAGGTAAACAAGCTAATAAGGTAGATGTAATTATTTTCGAGGTAGACAAATACCCCAAGCCAACAAAGGTTGTGTCCTTGCTTGCCCTTATAAGGATATATTTAAGTACAGATATATCATCAAATATTGGCAGTAAAACTAATGCAATGTTTTGTACATTAAAAAGGACAAACACCATTAATAAATAATATAGTAATGTCTTTTTATTTAGTAAACTTTTTTTAAAAAAAGGAAGAAATAAAAAAGGAACAAATAAAAATGAGGAAGAATGAATTAAAACCATACAAAACACTAAAAAGTAAGATCTTTTATTATAACAAAGTTTATTAACTAAAATATACATTAAAAGAGATGCTGCTAAAAACTGCCTTAATAAAATTGCAGACATTGTAAAAATATATGGTGTAAATGACATTATAAATATGGCAGTAACAATAAACCTATTTGATATTTTGATTGCCTTACCAAATTTATATATGGCTAAGTTCAAAAAGCTATAAGCAACAAAACTATAGAAAATCACAAATAGTTTAGTATTGTCTCCTAAAAATTGATATGTTATGTAGTTGAATATTGTGAATACAGGTTCTTTAGCCAAATCTTTACTGCTTGCTCCAAAGCTAAAAAGATATTCTAAAAGCGTCACTGTTCCAGCCTCAAGATACTCTATCAAATACCAAATTAAATCATTTTCAGGCACTTTGGTTGAGTTAACACATCCTATAAAAAAAGCAACTAAAAAAGGTGTAAGCTTGAGAAGTAAACTATTAGTTCTATTACTTAATATTAAATAAACAGCTAGAAATACTAATCCAAATAAAGGGTTTACAATAAAAAACATTAATAATAGAATAGAAAACGAGCTTTCTACTCCAATCTTTTTACGATTCAAAACATCCATTTTTCTTTTAATCTGTCAATTTAGATCTATTCCGTTATCTATTTTCACTTCCTCTTTTGACCCCAGGTGGTTTTACTTTTCAAAGGTATTAACAATCAATTGAACAAAACTCTTGAATTTAGATTATTTTTACGTAACGTGAGTTAATAAAAAATATAGCTCTTTTGTATTAGGATTCATTCAATATGTCTAGATGCTTTTTTATATTTATAATTGCGTTTCTTTCAAAATAATCACTTGTCTTATTTTCAATATTTATATTGTAAGCTGTCTTTAGTATTTCAACAACTTCAATGTCATTATTCGCAAAATGTATTTGGTCACTTTCTTTCAAATCTTCGAAATACTCCCATCCTGATAATTTTAAAATTACCATTTTACAATTAAAATATAAAGCCTCAATTATAGCAGTTGAATTAATTCCAAGCACAAAAGTACTTTGTTTAAATAATTCATATAATTGAATATCATCATTATCTATTATTTCTACATTTTTAGCAGTAAGAATATTTTTATATTTCAATTTTGCATTAGAATATTCTTCTGGGTGAGCTTTGAATATGATTTTATTTGATGGCATTTGTAGTGCTATTTTATTTGAAAAATCAGCTAGATCAGCCCTTAACTGCGAAAGTACCACAATTTGTTTTTGATTTTTGTTTACATTAATACTGGACTCTTCTATTTCAATATTAGGAAACCCTACTACTTTTACATGTTCTTTTTTTATTGGAAAACTTACCCCATTTACCCAAGCCTCCCCCCAAGCTAAAAAGGCATCTGGAAACGAAGGTACTTCAATCCCTTTAGGGAAATTGTAACCGATGTGATACTCTCCTATGGTTCCGTGTTGCAATTCAGTAACTGGTATCCTCCTCTCTTTTGCAATAATGGTAATTAGTTGGTTTAAAAAACTGTAAGAAACAACCATTAATATATTCTTTGGATTTATTATATTAAATAATTTTTCAAGTTTAGGAATTAAGTAGTTATATCTTTTAACTTTTCTATAAGCCAAATTACTAATGGAAAATGAATTTAATTTCCATTCTTTACAAATTAACAACTCAAGTGATTTAATTTTTTTACAATCATGTTCACTTAACTTCTTTTGGAATGGCAAATAATCTACTATTCTTGACGGAAACTCTATCACGTCTAAATAATACATGTTTTTTGTTTTACTAGGTCTTAAATGCTTTAAATTGAAAAACTGCTCAAAAACAATGTAGTCTGGATTTAATTCAGATAAAAAAGGATCTGTATATATATCAAGAAAATACTCTCCGTTAAATTTCCTTCTGGGGTGATTTAAAATGAGTAAATCGGTCTGTTGTTTTTTAATTTTGAAAGGATTATTGAATATGCTATTTACTACAAACTCTTTTAAACCATTTAATATGGTTTTTGAATTTTTATCTGTTTGTTCAGAATATTTGGTAACAAGTTCATTTTCTAATAGGAAACATACTTCAAATCTAATGAATTGCCATATATTAATGTTTTCTATTTTTAAGTCAAATAAACTATGCTTAGTTTCAAAATCAATAAATTCTTTTATAAGATCTTTCTGGGTTTTCATTTTATTATTGACTTCATGTAAAACTTAAGGCTTATTTCTATCTAGTAAGATGATTACTCCTCTTTTATATTCTTCAAAAAAATGATTTTACAATAAATAAATTTTTGTTATGCATTTTCTTACAAGTTTTAATCATAAATTTCATATTACTTTTCATTACTTATTAGTATAAACACTTTTATATTTAATAATTTTTGCTGGTACACCTCCTACTACGGCATAAGGAGGGACATCTTTAGTTACTACACTGTTTGCTCCTACAATGCTGTTTTCTCCAATTGTCACCCCTGGTGATACTACAACATTAGCCCCAATCCAAACTGCGTCATTTATTATAATATTGCCGATTTTGGATGTAATTTCATTCTCTAAATTATAATCATGGTCTACATTTGATGTCTGAGTCCAAATACAAAAAAAAGGTCCAATCTTACAGTTTTTACCAATTTTTACATGATAGTTTCTAGTTGATTGTATTGAAGAATGGCGACCGATATACGAATTTTTACCAATCTTTATTATCCCATCCCCATACATTAAAATTCCATCTCCATTAAAAATAAAAGATTTATCAATTTCATATTTTTTTCTAAACCCATTATAAATGTTTTTTTGATAAGCTAACCTAAAATAATAATATGGTATAGATATAATTTTTATTAAAAATGGGTTAAATAAAAAATACTTTAAATACTGTTTCATACGGTATATAGGTTTACATACAACATTGTAATGTGAAAAATCCGACCAGATAGTGTTTTAAATCCGTGTTGCTCTATAGGTTAAATAAATTCCTGAAATTAAATTAAATAAATTTGCCATTAAAACTCCATATGCAATTCCCGTAATATTATGGTAAAATTGAAAGCCAACATAAGTTAAACTTATTAAGAGTATAGAATATATAAATTGATAAATAATCATATATTTCCAATTTTTAATACTCCATAATGCATTTACTCCAACAACACAGCCTTTAAAAACTCCTGCAAAAAGAAGAACTTGCATTGCAAAAATACTTAAAATATATTCTGGGAAATATGTCTCTATTATAACAGGTAACAAGTAATAGCAAATTATTGCTATTGGTATTTGTACGATAAAAAGAAGTAAGGTAATCTTCTTAACATATTTCCATAGAATAGATTTATCATTACTCTGACCATAGCTATATGTCATTCTTGGATAAATATAACTTGCAACTGAGGCTGAAAATAAAGAAAAAGTACTTAAAGCATAAAAAGCAAAAGAATACAAACCTACTTGAGTTAAATTTGAAAACTTAATCAACCAAAGCTTATCTGCTGTTGCTGAAAATGAATCAAGCAGAACAAGTCCAAAAATAGGGAAACCTACTTTAAATAGGGTTCTAAATGAAGATTGATCCCAAATTAAGCCAACTTTAATAGGTCTAAAAAAATAAAGAAAGAGTGTATAAATAAAAATTACAATAACAGCCTTAACTATCATCCCATAATACCCATAAAAAATAACTAGCAATAATGTCGCTATATTCAAACAAGAATGAAGGATTTGAATCAACGAGAGCTTAAAGAATGAACTTTTTGAACGAAACGTAGAAATTAGATAATTTTGATAAAAACTAAATACAATTACAAATATTATCGCCAATACTCCAAATTTTATTTTGTGATCCTGTTCTGGAGAAAAAATAAAATATATTATCCCTATTACAAACACAACAAGTGCAGATATAACAACAGAAGATTGAACCGTTCCGGCCATTAATTTTGCCTTAATATCCTCTCCTTTTCCATATGCCAATGGTAATTCAAGATTAAGACCATTAATCAAGCCAGACTGAAGAAAAACTGAATATGTAAGAGCTAAATTTACTGTGGTCCATAAACCAAGATCATGTGGAGAAATATATCTCGCAATTACAAGACCAACAACCATAGTTGCTAAAGCTTTAATAATCGAACTCCCTGAATATAAAATTGGAGTTTTATATTTTTGGAAGACATTCTGGGCCTTAATTAATTTGCCTTTTATTTGCAATTTCTATGATATTTTATAAAATAAATTCTTATTAAGAATGGTGTATTATTATTTAATTTATACAAATTAATCATCTAATCCTTTACCCGCAACATTATGTCTTAACTTCCAATTTCCCTCTGCATCTTTACCCCACAAATGTGGCGATCTAAATTTATCGCATAGTTCATGAAAATACTCAGGTTTCATGCCTATATATTCCATTATTTCATCAAAATATCTATCTGGAAATTCTCCATCAAATCTATTAACTAGAGCAACCCCTTCCTCTCTAGTAAGATGTCTATTTCTTATTTCTTGGGCAGCATCATATGTTGCACGACCAATTCCAAATTTAATGAACGTGGTATAAAAATGTAAATCATCAATTTTGTCATCGATACCACTATACTTGCTAAAAGTACCTTGTGTCCTGTGAGGTCTTGCCTTGAACCCAGTATTTTCAACTGAATAGTAGTAAACTTCTTGTGGCGTCCATTTGAGATAATATCCCAAATAATGCACTTCAATATTGGCTTTTTCTAAATCCTCCAATTTTGGAGGCAGAAATGACATTAAATCACTCAATCGAACATCATATTTTTCAATCAACTCTTTAATTGAAACACCAGCTAAAAAAACTTCGTCTAAATGATCAAAACTAAAATAAGATTTATCACGTAATGAAGTAGTATTATCAGCTAAAGGGTTACCATATTCCGCCTCATTTTCTCCGTAAAACACAAGATTAATTCCATGCTGAGCCGCAATCTTTGGTGCTAAATTTTTCTGCCCAAGAATAAATGTTTGGAAAGGATGAAGTAAATTTTCAATAGATAATTTAGTTAACAACTTCATTACCTTTCCATTACGATAGAAAGAAATATTATCAAACCCAGCATCCAACCAGTTTTTCCAATTTTTCAATCCATAGTCTGTATATAAAATGGGAGGCCAAGTTACTGTTAATGGATTCATATTGTATTTATATTTTAATACGTGCGCTTGATAAGCGCTGTCTTTACCTCCACTTCCAGGGACTAAACAATCATATGAACCGTCATTTTTTCTATGCTTATCAAGAAGTTTTACTAACTCTTCTTCACGCATTCCCCAATCGATATTATCTTTTATTTCAGCTGTTCTACAAGCATCACAAACTCCATCCTCATCAAAGTTCATTGTGGTTTTTTTACTATCTTTTGTGTGTTTAAACTCCACTGCAGAAGTAGGCCTTTGATTTGACATTATACATTTTGTACAAAAGGTCACTTCTTGAGGCAAACCATAGTATGCTTCTAATTTTTTATTTTCTGACATTATAATAAGTTATTAATTATCGCCCAGTTTTTATATATTGATATTCCTTTAGCTGCACTTTTCTCTGGATGAAATTGAGTCGCAAATATGTTATTTTTGGTTACAGCCGAACAAAATTCAATTCCATCATAATTTGTTTTTGTTAAAATACATTCATTATCTGAAGGTTTAACATAATAGGAATGAATAAAATACATGAAATCATCATTTTTTAAATCTATTAGTGGAACTTCAGACCAATTCTGTTCAAATTTATAAATAGTATTCCAAGCAATATGAGGCACCATTATTTTTCTGTTCTCAAGATTGTCTGGAAATTTCTTTATTACACCCGATATTAAATCTAACCCTTTACCTGCACCAAACTCTTCGCTTTCAGAAAACAATAATTGTAATCCTAAACACACACCAAACAAAGGTGTATTATTATTTACTTTTTCTATTATGGCTTCGGCTAATCCCAATTGCTTTAGATTAGTCATAGCTTCTAAAAAAGCCCCAACACCAGGTAAAATAAGAGCATCTGCATTTAAAACATCTGTTTTATCAGAACTAATAATTGCATTCATTCCAACTGTATCGCAAGCTTGCTTTACACTAAATAGATTACCTAGTTTGTAATCAATAATTACAACTTTTTTCTTGTCAATATTACCCATTAAAATCTAACTTTAATATTATTCTCAATCAAAAGCTTTTTTGAATCGTTTATGCTAGAAGGCTCAAAAGTATGAAAATTTCTTTTTTGCTTCAAAAACTCTACGTTACCCTCAAGAGTAGAAGCTTTTGATTCGTTTTCTTTTATAAAATGATAATGAAATAATGAAGAAACCATTATTGCATCAGCCGATTCTTGTTTTAATAGATTAACGATGTCTTGACTCTTTCCAGCTCCACCGTGAGCTATTACGGGTATGGAAACCAAACTTCTAATTTTAGTTATTAAATCTATATCAAAACCTTGACCTGTACCTTCTCTATCAACTGAAGTTATTACTATTTCACCTGCACCTAATTCATCCACTTTTTGTGCCCATTCAAAAACATCAATCCCCGTATACTCACGACCATTATCTGTATACGCCAGATACTTTCCTTCCGATTCTTTTATAGCTTCAATTGCAACAACGATCGTTGAAGAACCAAACATTCTTGAAGCATCCCTAATTAATTGTGGGTTTTTTATTGCAGCTGTATTCAAACAAACTTTATCAGCTCCAACTCGGAGAACTTCTTTTATATCTGAAATTGATCTTAAACCTCCGCCAACAGTTATCGGGATAAATATTTTTTTTGCGGTTTCTGAAATAATATCGTGAAGACTGTTTCTTTCGTATAATGATGCTACAACATCCATAAACATTAATTCATCTGCTCCCTGTTCATAATAATACTTGGCAAAATCCGATGGTTTTCCAAGAACGCGTAAGCCTTCTAAGTGAATTCCTTTCACTAAATTGGGGCCTTTTATATCTAAGCGAGGTATAATTCTTATTGTTTTCAATTTAATTTTTTTTTGAGATTAATAGATTTGCTAACAACAAATCTGTTTCATTGTCTATATCTATAGAGTCCTTTTCTTCCATCACATATTTTTTTATTTTTTTATCTTTTAAATTAATTCTATTAGTATTATAAAAATATATGGCTCCATTATATTCCCAAACCAAAGGGCAATCTTGTCTTCTGGTATAATTTCCGCTTTTAGATTTTTTCAGCAACCCTTTTTCATCTTCTTCAAATAGATTAAAATAAGGATTCGTTTTTGTAGACTTTACTGATACAACCATATCATTATCATCCTTCAGCAAAGCGTATGCTTCTTCTATATGGATAGCAGACCGAAAAGGGCTGGTGGGTTGTAACAAACACACTTTTGAATATGTTTTATTAAAATTATTCTTATAATAATTAATAGCGTGATGAATGACTTCTAATGAACTAGCTGTATCACTAGCTAATTCTTGAGGACGCTTAAACGGAACCTTTATACCATAATCTTCAACTAATTTTGTGATTTCTATATCATCGGTACTAACACAAATATTCTCATCTGCAGTAACGCCTCTTGCCGAATCAATCGTATAATAAATTAAAGGTTTACCGTTTAACGGCAAAATATTCTTACGAGGTAACCCTTTTGACCCTCCTCTTGCAGGTATGATAAAAAGTGTATCAGTTATTTCCATTTCTTAAATGTTTTACTATTTCTTTTGCATTTAAATAATCCTGAGGTTGCCCTATATCAATCCAATATCCCACTATAGGGTTGTGGATTAATAGCTGATTACTTTCAATAATCTGACTCATTAAATCTGTAATATTATAGAATGAATTGAATGGAATTTGATTAATTAGCTTCTTTTTTAAAATATAAATCCCCGCATTTGCATAGTTTGTAAATGTTGGTTTTTCCTTTAACCCAGTAATAACTTTCTCGGTTTCTGTAAATATCCCAAAAGGTACTGTTACATTATAAGGAATTGAAGCAGCCGACATATCAGCCTTTTTATTCATAAAATTTAAATATAAATCTTCATAATCAATATCTGTAAAAAGATCACTGTTCATTAAAAGAATGTGATCAGTGCTAAAATCCTTAACTAATGAAAGTGCTCCAGCTGTGCCCAAAGGCTCTTCTTCCCAAATATATTCTATGCTTATTCCTTTTGAAGAACCATCTCCAAAGTAATCTACAATTTGTTGCCCTAAATATTTTATAGAAATATAAATCTTCTTGATTCCAAAGCTTATTAATCTATCAATATTATGCTCAATTATTGGTTTATCACCGATAAGGAGCATTGGTTTTGGAGTTGTGTCTGTTAATGGGCTTAAACGCTTTCCTCTTCCTCCAGCCATAATCATACATTCAAGTGGAAGCATAGCTTTCATGGTTTCTAGATCAATAATTCTTAATAGCCTTTTTTGTCGATCTAGTATTGGCAAATTCTTGATATCCTTTTTTCTATATGATTTTAAATCTATGAAATTCGTATCATCGTATTCAAAAACAAAATTTCTATTACACACCTCTTCTACTTTTTTATGCAAATCAGCATGTTCAACTAAAGACCTTCGAACATCTCCGTCGGTTAAAGTCCCAACTATACGATTATCGTCATCATTTACAAAAAGTATTAGTCGGCTAACATCATTAATGGTGTTTAATTTCTCTAAAGCTTGAAATATCGTATTGTCTTTATGGATAAGTTTATTTTGCATATATTTTGATTTAAAATAGCCCTATTTAAAACCCTTTAAAATTTTAATTATTTTGTCTGCAGTTCCTTTTTTATAATATACATTTTCACCATGATAATCTCCTTTACTTAAAGCTGTAGAAACAGCCTCAGAAATTTGCGAAGATTCAAAAGGAACATTAAAAACATTAGGGCTTTGCAATCTTCCTTTCTGTCTATTACCTACATTCACAACATATCTACCAAATGAAGCCGCTTCCAAAATACCGCTTGATGTATTTCCAATTAATATTTTGGAAAAATACATTGCAGAAAAATAATTTTTTTTACCAAAATTTTCTACAAGAAAAACCCTATTAGGCATTTCATTTTTTAATTTGATAATTTCATCTCTATAGACAGAGCCCAAAGTATCTGCATTGGGCATTGTTATTACAATATTTATGGTTTTAGAAATTTCGAATAAAGCTGACCGCATGGCATTTGCGTAATCAATATTTTTTGTTGAAGTTACTGTTTCTGGATGAAAAGTAACTAATGCAAATTCATCATTAGGAATACCAAAATTTTTGAATAGCACCTCTTTTTTAACTGGTTCAAAAGAACTTAAATTATCTAAGCTCAATGAACCAACATTAAATACATTTTCTTCAGTTTCAATTAAATTAGAAACTTTTTCTTTAAAAATTTTAGTTGCTGAAAAATGAAGTGTTGAGATTAATGTGATTTGATGCCTGTATATATTATCAATAGCTCCTAAAGTAGTTTCCCCCCCATGTAGATGTGCGAATTTCACTCCAAACGGAATACCTGCTTGAACGGCTGCACTCATTTCAAACCGATCTCCTAGGCAAAAAACCAAATCATAGGTATTGTTTGCCCAAAAATCTGCAAATTTAAGAGTTGTTAATCCATAAGAGGTAGCTATTGCTTGCTCATCATCATTTGAAATTAAGGAGGTTATTCTATGGATAACTGAATAAGTATCTCTTTCAATTTCTGTGATAGTGTAGCCATGGTTTCTTGACAAATGTGTGCCAAAAGCAATAATTTCTAAATTAAAATAAGAGTCAACTTTAAGTTTTTCTAAAAGTGGAAGATATATCCCGTAGTCAGCTCTGGAGCTTGTTAATATTCCTATTTTCATACAATATCTGAAAAAGATAGTTTATCAAATTTCTTTTTGTCAACTTTAAGTTTTTTTCCAATAATAGTATTCCATTCCATCGGAGAAATACCGTCACCAGGACGTAACGCAATTATATCGTCATTGCTTATAATATGGCCTTTTGCTAGGTTTTTATTTAAATGAATGCTTTTTCTTGCAATTGCAATATTTTTCATTTCACTCTCACTCGGCATTTTTAAACCGTCACCACTCATGGCTAGTTCTATATTTCTAATAGCTTTTACCATTGCTTTCAAATCATCAGGTTCTAATGATGCGGCATGATCTGGTCCAGATAAATTTCTATTTAATGTAAAATGTTTTTCAATAATTCTAGCACCTAAAGCAACTGCCGCAACTGGAACTTCAATACCTAATGTATGATCCGAATACCCTATTTCAACATCAAAATTATCTTTAATAGACAGCATGGCCTTTAAATTCACATCTTTCATAGGAGTTGGATATTCGGTATTGCAATGCAAAATAGAAATCATTTCCTTTGAAATTCCAAATTGAAACAAAACATCAAGCGCTTGTTTAATTTCATGTTCGGTACACATACCGGTAGACATAATAACCGGTTTACCACACAAAGCAATCGCTTTCAAATAGGGATAATTTGTTATTTCTCCACTGGGAATTTTAAATAATTCCAATCCTAAATCATTTAAATAGGTAACTCCTTCAACATCAAATGCGGTAGAGAAAAACTTGTTTTTTTTCTCATTGCAATACCTCATTAATTCTAAATGATCATTGTGACTCAACTCTAGCTTTTTTAGCATATTATATTGAGAATCATCACCATCATTTATATTTGCATGCTGATAACTAGCTTTTTTCGCTGTTTTGCTAACAAGCTTGTCTGCTTTAAACGTTTGAAATTTAACGTAATCTACCCCTGCCTCAACTGCAACATCTATTAGCTTTTTTGCAGTTTGAATATCTCCGTTATGATTTACTCCTGCTTCTGCTATTATGATTACTTTATTTTTCATATTTCTCTTGATGGATTTCCAACAATTTTTTTCCCATCTAGTACATCTTTTATAATTACTGAACCCGCTCCAATAATAACATCTTTGCCAATATTGATTCCTTGTTTTATTACTGCGTTTGCTCCAACAAAACTTCTCTCTCCAATAATTACTTTACCTGCTAAAACAGCGCCTGGCGCTATATGAACGGCGTCCTCTAAAACACATTCGTGTTCAATTACACAACCTGTATTTAATATTACATTTTTCCCAATTACAGCAAGTGCATTAACAGACACATTTCTGTTTATAAAAGTACCGCTTCCAATAACCGAATTCTTAGAAACAGAAGCCGATGAATGAATAATGGTCTTAATTATCTGCTTTTTATCTTCGATTAGCTTGGCAATATTTTGTCGTAACCTATTGTCTCCAATCCCTAAAATAAAGGAACTATTTTCTCTCCATCCAACAAAGTTATCATCCTTTTCGAAACCAAAATAATCTAATTTAAAAGGGTTTAATACGGCCTCCTTCTTATCCGAATATCCTTTTATAGAAATTCCATTTTCCAGTGCTGTCTCTGCAACTACAAAGGCATGTCCTGAATATCCGATAAGAATTGTGGCATTATCTAACACTACTTGGAATATTAACGATTCTTTCTTCTAAAAACAAAGCATTTACTTGTTCATCTTTCTGACAGTCTTGATACATGGGTAAACGAAACATCAATTGCCATATTGGCCTAGTCATTACGTTTTCATTATTTGTTGTTTTTAAAAATAAATCACGTTCTTGTTTATTTTCTAATTCGACACACATCAGCCAATAATTGGCTTTTGTTTCGGGAGTTTCTGTTCTAAAGCAAATTCCTTTATTGCTAAAAAAGGATTTATATTCTTGGGCTAAATCCCTCTTGTTTTCTAAAAACCCATTTAGCTGTTCTAATTGCGCACAAGCCAAAGCCGCATTTAAATTGGGCATTCTATAATTGTACCCTAATTCATCATGTATATATTCATAAGGATGCGGAATTTTGGCAGTAGTAGTTAAATATTTACCTTTTTCTCCTAATGCTAAGTTATTCGTAACAATAGCACCTCCACCGCCACTTGTAACTATTTTATTTCCATTAAACGAAAAAACACCTAAATCCCCAAAACTTCCTGTTGGCTTTCCTTTGTATTCACTACCCAGTGATTCAGCAGCGTCTTCAACCACAGGAATTTTCCATCGTTTACAAACCCGTATCAAATCATCTAAATGAACTGAAAAACCAAATGTATGCATTGGGACACAAGCGCTTATTTTTCGCCCTGACTTTTTATTATAACAGCCATCTTCCCGCAAATCACCAAATTCTAAAAGAAATTTCTCAACAGCTTTAGGTGATAATCCCATAGTATCCAAATCAACATCTAAAAAAACAGGATGTGCATTACAATACGCAATAGCATTTACCGTTGCCACAAAAGTAAGTGCTTGTGTTAATACTTCATCGTTATCTTTAACACTTGCTAATCTCAGTGCTATCTGTATCCCTGCCGTTCCATTTACGACAGCTACTGTTTTTTTAGTTTTAGTAATCTCACCCATCATCATTTCGAAATCATCTACAAACTTACCCACACTCGATACAAAAGTAGTGTCTATGCATTCATCAAGATACTTCTTTTCATTGCCATTAAACACAGGCACATGAAGAGGCACAAAGCTGTTTGTTTTATGTTTTTCTTTCACAAAAGAAATTACTTCATTAAAATCTGCCATAATTACATTTTTGAATCTAAATATTTCCCTGTTTCCTTATGCCCAAAATTAGGAATTAAATCATGAAATAAATCAACGATCATTTCTTTTGTCCAAGAAAGACTAGATTTCATTAAACCAATTTGATTTGTGAAATTTTCTAGTTTTGGTTGATCGAAATCTGCTTTATTTTTTATTATACCTAAATTTTCAAAACGATCCATATCTAATATCTCATTATCTGTATAAAACTCTTCAAAATCTTTTTCGCCAGTCGTATTACTACCTGTAAATAAACAAGGCCATTTTTTTTGAGCAATTAATTCATCTCCTTTACCTCGAGCCTCATCTTCAGTAGTACATAAATAAGGTTCGTATCCAATTTCTGCTAAATATTTAATTGCTATATCTGCAAAAGATATCAGGTTTAAATTTTCATCTAATTTAGGAAAGAAAATATCTCTATTTTCGCCAAATATACAAGACATCAAACATAATTCCCCTGATTCTTCGGGTGTTACAAAATATCGTTTGATATCGTTTGGCGCTACAATAGGTTGCTTCTTTTGAATACGCTGGTTAAATCCATGTAAAAGAGAACCATCTGAAAAGGCAACGTTTGCAAAACGAGCAGTTGAAATTTTTATTTGTTTACTTTTACGCATCAAATACATTTCCATAATACGCTTAGAAGCTCCCATCATATTTACAGGGTTTGCTGCTTTATCAGTAGATACACAAAAATATTTTTTAGTATCATTTTCAATACATTGTTCTAATGTTTTCTCTGTGTTAAAAATATTGACATCAATCATTCTCATCAAAGTAAAAACATCTTTTTCACTTCTTACATGCTTTAAAGCAGATAAATTTAATACATAATCAAACTTCCCATCTGCTTTAATAAAAGCATCATATTCTACGGAACCAATATCTAAAGCAAAAGTTTGAAAATCACCTTCGATATAGCCATAAGAACTTCTTAAATCTCTAACCAATTCTACCATATTGTTTTCACTAATGTCCACAACATGAAGTTTCTTCGGATTTCTTTTAAATATTTCTTTTGTTACTGCCTGCCCTATTGTACCAGCTCCGCCAATCACCAAAAAAGAAGAACTTGACAGAATACTTTTAAGTTCATTTTCATATTTATTAATATCAATATCAAACAATTTATTTTTTCTACCAATTAAGTTTAACATATTTATAATCTATATTATTTTGTACATAGTACATTTATTCTAATTGTATATGATGCAATCAACTAACACATTGTTTACTCTAATACTCATTAACCGTTCATCTATTATTAAAAAAACGTCACTTATATTCTCTTAAAATTTTATATAACCAACTATTTCATGATTCGTGATAATTTAATCATTATTATTCGAAATAAATCAACATCGTATAAGCCTTGTTTTTATATATTAATCTTTTGTATATTTATTAATATCATTTTGTTTATCGAACCTCGTAAATCGCATTTACAATCCTAACCTAATTTCGTTTGCGTTTCGGACGAATCTTCAATTAACAAATAGACTTTTCTGTAGACCTAAAACATTTAATATCAACGGCAAGTATTTCTTTTCCTATTTTATTTAAATTTTTCTACTAAAATTGACTTTTTTGGCCTCTTAGCAAAAGTACGATATTTGTTTACTCTAACAAGATTTACATTATTACTAATCTTATTCTCTCGTAATATTTGTTTAGCAAAATCGTACCAAGTCATAGGTACCCCATCACAAAAATGATATATACCAAAACTGTCATTTTTGGTTTTAATTAATTGAATAATATATTTAGATAAATTAATAGTATCTGTTGGGCAGCCTATTTGTTCAACAGTAACTGAAAGGTTTTTTTTTGTTCTTGCTTTTTCTAAAATTGATCTATAAAAATTTTTACCATATTTTTTGCTATACAACCAAGATGTTCTAATAATAAAATATTTTTTCAATTTTTGCTGAATATATTGTTCCCCTAATAGTTTAGATTTTCCGTATTCATTAATTGGATTTGGGCTATCATTAATTGTATAGGGTTCATTCTTTTCACCATCAAAAACATAATCAGTTGAAATATGCATTAAAACGACATCCTTTTCTTTGCAGATTTCAGCTAAGTTTTTAACCCCTTCCGCATTTACTTTAAAAGCAATTTCAGGAGTTTTTTCTGCCTGCTCAACATTGGTATACGCTGCACAGTTTATGCAATAATCGAATTTATTTTTATTAAAAAACAACCTTAACTCTTCGGCTTCAGTGATATCTAATTTTGCCTTAGACACAAAAATAAAATTAAGTTCATTCTGATTATTAAAATATAGATCTTCAATGGTTTTACCTAATTGCCCATTAGCTCCTGTTACTAAGATTTTATTGCTCATTTAGAAAATCTTTAAATGAAGATAATTGCTTATCTTTTTCTGATACAATATAATTACTCAAAGAGAAACCCCAATCTATATTCAGATCTTTATCATTGTATAAAATACCTGATTCCGATTCTTTATTATAGAAATTATCGCATTTATAAGAAAAAATAGTATCATTCTCTAAAACCAAAAAACCATGTGCAAATCCTTTGGGAATATAAACTTGTTTGTGATCAATATCATCCAAAATAATTGAAAAATACTTTCCAAAAGTTGGAGAACTTTTTCTAAAATCTATACAAACATCAAGAACCTTTCCTTTTATAACTTGTATTAACTTAGCTTGAGCATATTCTCCAGTTTGAAAATGCAGACCTCTTAAAACCCCTCTTGAAGATTTTGATTGATTATCTTGTACAAAATTAGCTACAACTCCTGTCTCTGCTTCAAAGGTTTTCTTATTAAAACTTTCAAAAAAATAGCCTCTTTCATCTTCAAATACTTCTGGTGTTAAAACAAAACAACCTTTTAAACCTGTTTCTTCAACTGTCATATTAAATTAATCTATTAGTCGTTGAAGGTATTCTCCATATCCGCTTTTTAGCAATGGCTGTGCTAATCTACTTAATTGAAGATCGTCAATATATTCCATTTTATAAGCCATTTCTTCAATACAACCTATTTTTAGACCTTGCCGCTCTTCAATGACCTGAACAAATTGGGACGCTTGCATAAGAGAATTAAACGTTCCCGTATCTAACCATGCAGTACCTTTGTCCAAAATTTCTACATTGAGTAATCCTTCTTCTAAATATACTTTATTAATATCTGTTATTTCTAACTCACCCCTTTTGCTGGGCTTCATGTTTTTTGCAAAACCAATTACTCTATTATCATAAAAATAAATCCCTGGAACAACAAAATTTGATTTTGGTTTTTGAGGTTTTTCTTCAATGGAAATAGCTTTATTGTTCCTATCAAACTCTACAACACCATAGCGTTGAGGGTCTAAAACGTGATACGCAAAAATAACCCCTCCATTAGGAGTAGTATTAGCTTTCAATATTTGTTCGAGTCCCGATCCATAAAAAATATTGTCCCCTAAAATTAGTGCCACACTATCTTTTCCAATAAAATCTTCTCCAATTATAAATGCTTCAGCTAAACCATTAGGCGCTTCTTGAACAGCATAGTGAAAGCTACAGCCATAATCATCTCCATCTCCTAATAACTCTTTAAATTTTGGTGTATCTTTTGATGTAGAAATAATTAAAATTTCATTTATACCAGCAGACATTAGTGTTGTTAAAGGATAATAAATCATAGGTTTATCGTAAACAGGCATGAGTTGTTTGCTTACTACTTTAGTAAGCGGATGCAAACGCGTACCAGACCCTCCTGCTAATATAATTCCCTTCATATATATTTCCTGCAAATGCAGGAATCTTTTTATAATTAAATGTTATACTTTTTAATATACCAATCAACCGTTTTTCTTATCCCTGTCTCAAAATTCTCTTCAGCTTTCCAACCTAACTCTTTTTCAATCTTAGTGGCATCAATAGCGTATCTAAAATCGTGACCAGGTCTGTCTTTAACAAAGGTAATCTGCTCTTTGTATGATGTGTTTTTTGGTAACTTTTTATCTAAAATATCACAAATTGCATTAGCAATATATAGATTATCTCGTTCGTTCTTACCTCCTATATTATATGTTTCTCCAGAAACTCCTTTACTAAAAGCCAAATCTATGCCCTTACAATGATCCTTAACGTATAACCAATCACGAATATTATCTCCTTTCCCGTAAATAGGAATGCTTTCTCCTTTTAACGCTCTTCTAATAATGGTTGGTATTAATTTTTCATCATGCTGCCTTGGCCCATAATTATTTGAACAATTTGTTGTCACAACATTCATTCCATAAGTATGAAAATAACTTCTAACAATAAAATCTGAAGACGCTTTTGATGCACTATAAGGACTGTTAGGTGCATATGGTGTCTGTTCAGTAAACAGCCCTGTATTTCCTAAAGACCCAAAGACCTCATCGGTAGAAATGTGATGAAACCTAGATGTTTCATAACCCTTTTTCACTTTATTTGGTTCGGCCATCCAATGGTTTTTAGCAACATCTATTAAATTAAATGTTCCTAAAACATTCGTATTTATAAACTCATTTGGTCTTTTTATAGAATTATCTACATGCGATTCGGCAGCAAAATGTATAACGCTATTAAAGTTATATTGTTTAAATAAGCTTTCTATTAAAGCTCTATCACAAATATCTCCTTCAACAAACTTATAATTCTTGTTGCTTTTAATCTCGCTCAGATTAGATAACTCTCCCGCATAAGTAAGTTTGTCTATATTTATTATTTTAATAAGCGGATTTTGTTTTAAAAAGTAAGTTATAAAGTTAGAGCCTATAAATCCAGCACCTCCAGTTATTAAAATATTCATTTATACCTTGTCCTTATATTGCTCTAAAAGTTTAATAAATCTTAAACCAAGCAATACTATAAAAGTAAGCCCTGTTAAAATTATGGCAAAATATCGCTTAGAGCCCATTTTAGTACCGAAAAGCTCTTTTTTATTATCTATAGTTCCACTATCTTGTTTGCTTGATGTGATTTCTATGATATGTTCCTTATCAGCTAGTTCTCTCTCTATTTCAACTAATTCTTGTCTTAACTCCAAATCCTTTTTGTAAAGCTCAAATTCTTTGGAAGAATTTACATTCCCTCTACTGGCAGCTATTGTGATTTGAGCTGGGGAGTCGCTATTGTTTTCTGCCGACTTCACAATCGCTTTTTGGTAAACAGCTAATAAGGTAT
Organism: uncultured Flavobacteriaceae bacterium; assembly: GCA_947501845.1. GTDB lineage: Bacteria > Bacteroidota > Bacteroidia > Flavobacteriales > Flavobacteriaceae > Flavivirga. The sequence goes on from CANMXP010000011.1 coordinate 98,026, forward strand.
CTGATTTAATTAATGATTTAGATATTGCAGCAGCCTGTTCTTTTAATTCTCTCAAATCCTTTTCTTGTCCTCGTTTAAAATATACATTCGAATCAATATTTGTAATGATCTTGCGAAATACCTTCTTAAAGTTCTTTCTTTCTTTAGCCTTTATGGTAATTTGCTGATATTGATGACTATAATCTCTTGAATTTTCTACAAAGGTTTTGTATTCTATCGTTTTTGAAACGGCAGTATCTAATGTTTGAAGGTATCCATCAAACTCCTTGATTCTTTCGTTCTCGTTAATTAAAGGCTCAATTTCAAAATCTAAAATCGATTTTGCTTCTCCAGATCCAATATCCAAAACCTTTTCTAATGTACCCATATCTTCTTGTTTCACTAAATCTTTGTAATAACTAATTGTATTATACAGATTCTCTCCAGTATCATAATTCTGCTTCACTGTAATATAAGATTTATAAACAGGCTCAGATGTTTTTTCTAAAACTACTCCTAGAATAATACCAGAAATACCAGCAATTACTAATTTCAAAACATGTTTCTTTATAAAAAACACCAACCATACAAAAGCTAAAAAGAGCTTATTGAATAGGCTACCTATAAAACGGAAAAAATTGTTAAAAGCATTCCCAATTAATTTAAATAATTGCCCTAAATCTACTTCTTCGGATTGCTGCGGTTGTGGCAAATCTTTACTCATAATTATATTTGTTAATTAAGTATTTGTTTTAATATCGTTCTTGTTATTAAATATGTTGGTCTTACTCCTGAAGTTCCTAAACCTCCCGAGGCAAGTGTAGCTCCTGTTTCTAACGGATTATCACTGGCATAATAGGCATACCTCACTTTTACATTAGGACTAATACTGCCTCTAACTTTTGAAGCTGCTTGAATTGCTTTTTGGTAATGTGCTCCTTCCATTTCTAATCCTATGACCTGCCAAGTTGAGTTGTAAAAGAATTTCAAAATATCTTTATTTTGCAATGATGTTCCTAATACGGTAATCATAGACCCTTCATATATATCAACCCCTTGGCCCTCTAAATCTTCCTTTTTTAGCTCATTTGCAAAAGGGTAATTATCGGCAGTACCTTCAAAAATATGTGCAGAAGGTATCATAATATCCCCTTTACCGCCTTCTAAAATTCCTGCTTTACCCATAATCGATACCGATTCCACATTCAAATGCGTTTTTTTGCCTTTATTTTTATACGGCTTCAATAGCTCATCAATCGTCTCATACGCTTGTTCTCCAAAAGCATAATCCATAACTAATATAACAGGTTTTTCTTGTTCTAATAGTTTTTCACTGACTTCAAGATCTGTTTTAGAAACATCAATTTTACTAGTATCAAAAATTTGAACATCGATATTAGCTCCAGATGTATCTTTAATATAAATCATACCTCGACGTAACGCTTCTTTGCTTACTTTATTTCGAAGACTTTCATTTTCTTTTTTACTCAAAGACTCATACACCTCAAAAATATCCTTTTTAGATGTTGTTGGATTTAATACACACGACGCAAAAAGTGTATTCATAACACTATGCATATTCGCACTTATTATATGTATAGGTCTTTCTAGTAATTTATTTTTAAACAACTTTTCCTTTATGGTGTCAGCCCATATTTCTCCATGGATATGATGCCCAATCCGCTCTCTTAACACAGGGCTAAATGTTACGGTTCTTTTATTATTATGTACTTGTTCTTCTATAGCTAATTTACCTAACCAATATACAATATGAAGCAATCTTTCTGGTTGGGAAGTTGTGGCAAACTCACCATAAACAGATATTAATTCATTAAATGTTCTACCTAAAATATTGGCTACATGCGTAATAGCTACTTCACGCTCATTTTGCGTCAGTTTCTTTTTCGATAAAACTGCTTTTTCAAGCTTTATCCAATCTCTTGTTGTCGACCCTTGTTCGTCAATTAAAACACGGTTACTTATTTTATGAGATTCAATAAAAAGAAAGGTGAGATGCGTTAATATATCATAGATTTCCGATCGCCCTCGGGTAATCTCAATATTCATTTGTTCTGCATCTATTCTATAACAATTGCGGCGCCTTTTTTCTGGAATTATAGGCTTAAAGTGAGAATTCCCGTAGCCTTCATCACTCGTTAAATTAATAAATGTACATTCTTCAATGCCTACAGGAAGCCTGTCTATCACATAAAGTAACCCTTCTAATTCGGCCTTTTCTTCTCCTACAGATCCATATATTTCTGGACGCAAAAGTAATAATGATTGCCGTAAGGTTTCTCCCGAAATCCCCATAGGCTTATAAAACCCTCTATTGAATAAATGGCGCATGGTAATATACATCCTTTCAATGGCATTCGAACTTTCTTGAGCTCTTGTTCTAGAATGATGTTTTTTATTACTCATTTGTTTTTTTAATGTCCCAAAGATAGTATTATTTGACTTAATTGTTATGAGAAAACCCCTCAACTATTTTTCTATCATTTGATAGTCTTGGTAATTTATTTTGCCCGCCTAATTTCCCAATAGACTTCATATAATCCTGAAAACCACCTTTTTTCACCTTGGTTATCTTAAGCATTTGCAAGACTTTTCCCTCTATTAAATCAAAATAATATGAATTTTGTTTTTGAAGCGATTCATCGATTTTTTTTGCCAGACCTAAAATATCTTCTGGTTCTTTTTCAAATTCTACAAACCATTCATGGTATGGCAGTCCTTCTTTTGGGTTTATTTGAGGCGCTACCGTAAACTCAGTGACGCTAACACTAGAGTTTAAAAGAGCTTCCTTCATGGCCTGTTCCACTTCTTTACCTATAACATGTTCTCCAAAAGCCGATATGAAATGTTTTATGCGTCCAGAAACAATAACCCTATAAGGTTTTGTTGAAGTAAACTGCACTGTATCTCCTATATTATATGCCCAAAGACCAGCATTCGTGGAAATAATCATGACATAGTTTACACCAATTTCAACATCTTTAATGGTAACCCTTTTAGGGTTTTCTTCAAAGAATGATTCTGTTTTAACAAATTCATAAAAAATTCCAGAATTCAATTGAAGCAACATTCCTTTTTCGTTTTGGGTATCTTGAAATGCAAAAAAACCTTCACTAGCAGGATATAGCTCTATACTATCTACTCTTCTTCCTATTAAACTTTCGAACTTAGCTCTATAGGGCTCATAATTAACGCCTCCAAAAATGAATAAATTGAAGTTTTTAAAAATATCACCTATTTTTTTTCCTGTTTTTTGCTGAAGCTTTTCAAAATACATTTGTACCCAAGAAGGAATACCAGAGATTATGGTCATATTCTCGGACAATGTTTCTTCAACAATAGCATCTACTTTTGTTTCCCAGTCTTCAATACAATTAGTTTCCCATGAAGGCAATCTGTTTTTCTGAAGGTATTTAGGAACATAATGAGCTACAATACCCGAAAGTCGACCTAATTGAATACCATTTTGCTCATTTAGAATAGGACTTCCCTGAAGAAAAATCATTTTTCCATTTACAAACTTAGCATTTCCTGTTTCATGAATATACATTAAAATGGCATTTCTGGCCGCCTCAACATGCGCGGGCATGCTTTCTTTGGTAATAGGAATGTATTTAGCCCCCGAAGTCGTTCCAGATGTTTTAGCAAAATAAATAGGCTTTCCCTCCCAAAGAATATCGCCTTCTCCAGCTACTACTTTTTCTACATATGGTTTAAGGGTCTCATAATCTCGAATAGGAACTCTTTTTACAAAATCGTCATAAGAATTTATATTTACGAAATCATGATCTTTACCAAACACAGTGCTCTTGGCAGCAGATATTAAATTTCGAAATACTTTTTCCTGAGTTTCAACAGGGCTATTTGCCCACTTTTGAATGCTTTTGTAAACACGCTTTGCAAATGGCTTCGCTAATACAGATTTTAATGATAGCATTATCTTGTTTGTATTTTAAAATCAAGAGGGTTTTTAATGGGGTTTAAAAAAGACGCAAGACAGAAAGACAAAATATATTTCATCAGATTAGTAAAATAGTTTTTGTGAACTGAATACTGCAACTGAATGCTGGAGACTTTTTTCATTTAAAATCTATAAAATTTGTTGGGTTAATTGGGTAGCCATCATTCCAGAGTTCGAAATGCAAATGAGGTCCTGTTGACAATTCTCCTGTACTTCCTGCGGTAGCGATTACCTCTCCTGATTTAACCAAATCGCCTTGTATTTTTGTGAGTGCCGAATTATGCTTATAAACAGATATTAAACCATAACTATGTTCTATAATAATAACATATCCTGTATTTACTGTCCATTCTGCAAAAATCACAATACCATCTGCCGTTGCTTTTATAGGGGTATCTTTAGCTAATACGATATCTACAGCATAATGTTTTTCTTTTAAATTATAGGGTTCACTTATTGTACCATTAGCTGGCGGAAACAACACAAAATTAGTAGACGAAGTTGCAGACTCAAACAGGTTGTATTTGTCTTCTTTGTCCACTTTCTCTCTTAAAATTGAATCTTCCAATATAGGAGCAAAATCAACTTCACTCGCTTCTGTTCTAACGGCTTCAATAATAGAATCTTTATTAAAATCGCTTGCACTCACATCGCCTTTTAATACCTTTTTTATAGAAGTATAATACAACTCATTCATCGCAATAACCCGTTGCAAAGAATCTGTTTTATAATTTAATTCTGTGGCTTGTTTTTTTAATGCTGTTGATGAATATCCTGGTATATATTCTCGAAGTGGTGTATAAGCTATTAATATATAAGTAAACGTTATTAAAAAGACCGCTATTATAGAGCCTAAAACAAAAACATTTAGCCGTGTTAACTTAAATGACAATCGCTCCTCAAACGTATTCTCATTAAGTATAACCAACCGATACTTATCTAATAATTTCCGTTTTATTTTTTTAGGTTTCTTCTTTTCTTCCATTTAGAACAAAATTAAATAAAATAATTACAAGACCTGTTTGTCTTTATACTAAAATTATGCTTAAAACGGTATTATTAAACATTAATTATTAACTTTGTAACATAAAATAATTATTATGAGCTTATATATGTTACCATTAGCAATTGGACCTTGGCAAATAGCATTAATTGTTGTTGTTGTTTTATTATTGTTTGGTGGGAAAAAAATACCAGAATTAATGCGCGGATTAGGTAGTGGTATTAAAGAGTTTAAAGACGCTAGTAAAGAAGAAGAACTAGAAGAAGATAAAAAAGAGTAATTACTCATTTTCAAATAAAAAAGACCCTATAGCGGGTCTTTTTTATTTGAACAATTATCTGTGTTTAATTTAATCAAGTTTAACAGATTTAATAATCGCTTCCAATTCCAGCATATAGTTACGTTTATCTACAGAAGGTGCAAATGCAAAACCTTCAACAACCACCCATCTTTTGTTAATTTTATCTTCAATAGCATAATTAATAAATGGGCCTCCCATAAAAGCATTTTTTATATCCCAAACCCCCTTAGTTTCCAGAGCTGGTTTATTATCTAAAACTGTTTCTCCATGAAAAGGAGTATACGCTTTTTCGGTAGTTAAATAAGAGCCTTCTACAGGGCCTTCAATGTGAACTTTTCCAATAGAATCTCTAATTTTAATTATTTGATTTACCACACTATCATTCCTTTTAATGGCATTAAATGGTAATTCATAAATCATTAAATTAGTAGTCCCTGTGGTGATATCTTTACGAATCCAAAAAAAGTTATCTGTCTGCTTTGCTATTCTATATATAGATTGAAACTTAATACTTAAGCCTAATTCTTCTTGAATAGATTTAAAATTATGAGGAGATTTTGCCATTTGACGCTGTCTTTCTGCAATTTCCTGATTTCTAAAAGTCTCAATTATTTTCGTCTCATTTTTGGCAATTAAATCAATAACATCTTGTTTAGTTTTACCAGAAACTGCTATAACTTGTTGAGGTTTAGCATAAACATCTTTTAAAAACTTTATACTTGCTTCTTTATTCATTTCTATTTTCAAAACAGTCCTGTTTTTAGTTACAAAACCAGAAAAAACAGCTGGTGGTATTTGGCTAATAGTAAATGTAGGCTCATCTTGCGGCAAACCATAAATTGGTTTAGCAAGTACATTTCTCATAGCCTCTCCAACAATGCCGTTCCATAGTTCATTATCAACAACAACAGAAACATTATTAATGCTACCTGAAGAATCTAAAAGAAATTTTTCGTTTGAAGACTTTTTCTTGTCTCCACAAGAAAAAACAAATAATAACGATGCTAAAAAAAGAATATGTTTCATAAATAGTCTTGGTTTTCGGAATTTAACCCTTAGATATCTTAAGTTTCATTCCTGGTTTTAATTTATTACCACTAATACCGTTCCAATCTTTAATATTTTGAACAGAAACTCCAGGGAATTTTTGAGAAATGCTCCATAAAGAATCTCCATTTTCGACAACATAGGTAATAACATCACCCGTAAGAGGCTTTACTACTGTTGGTTTTTTTGCAGTTTTTACTGGTTCAACATAAGGTTTTCTGGGGTAAATAGTTAAACGCTGTCCTATTTTTAAATTATTACTTCTTAAGCCATTCCATTTCTTTATATCACTAACCCTAACACCATACCTTCTGGAAATTTTTCCTAAAAAATCTCCAGATCTTACTCGATATCTTACCCTGTCTGTTGCATTAAAAAATTGAGGCAACGGCTTTTCGCGTCTATCAAATTCGGCTTTGGCAAATGCATAAATCTTTTCTTCATTATTTACAAATTCGCCTATAACATCAACAGGCAACCTTAAAACATAATTTTCTCCCTTAATAACTGGGATGATATCTAATTTATACGATGGATTTAAAAACTGAAGCGCTTCAATAGGAGTTCCTGTAACTTCTGAAACCTGATCCAAGGTAATCATATGTTTCACTCTAACTGTATCGGTTTCAAAATATGCTACTTCTGGCCTATATTTTTTGAAACCATGTTCTTCAGCATATTCAAAAATATACATATTAGCCAAAAATGCTGGTAAATAACCTGCTGTTTCGCGAGGTAAATTATGTCGTATATTCCAATAATTCTGATACCCTCCAGAACGTCTAATCGCTTTGGTAACATTTCCTGGCCCCGAATTGTATGCTGCTAAAGCTAAATCCCAATCACCAAAAATCTCATACAACTTCGATAAATATTTTGCTGCTGCTTCGGTAGATTTAATAGGGTCGCTACGCTCATCAACATAACTACTTACATCCAATCCATACATCTTGCCTGTACTAAACATAAACTGCCACAAACCTGTAGCACCTACTCTAGATTTGGCTCTAGGTTTTAGTGCAGATTCTACAATGGCTAAATATTTTATTTCTAGGGGAATATTATGATTATCTAACTCTTGTTCGAATAAAGGAAAATAAAAATCACTTAACGTTATCAGTTTTTGAAGATATTTTCTTCGATGTTTTAAGTAGGATTTAATAACACTTTCTAGTGCTGGATTATATTCTACATTAAAAGGTGTTCTGGCATCTAATTCTTTTAGCCGTGCTTTAAGTGTATCGGTAGGGAGTTCAGGATAATCAACAGCTTCAAAAGTTAACTCTGTAACAGACTTATATATGGTATCGAACAAACGATTACTATAAAGCTCTTCCAACCATTTTTCGTCTAATTTTGCAGCAAGAGCATCATCTTTAAGGTTTTTTATCGAAGTACTATCTACTATTTCTTTGATGGGTTTTACTACCTGAGAATCTCCATCAACTAAAGAGTCCTTAACCTGTTCCTTTTGCGAAGAAACAGAGTCTTGGGCTTGCGGAAAACAAGTTCCAATATTTAGCAATAATATAATTATAAAAAAACGAAAAGCCATAAAATCTATTCAGTTAATTATTGAACGATACTATGGCTAAAATCGTATTTTTTAAGCTAATCTGAAAGCTTAATTGAGTTTTATTCTAAAATAGCAGCTATTCCAGGTAATGTTTTACCTTCTAAGCTCTCGAGCATAGCGCCCCCTCCTGTGCTTACATAACTTACTTTCTTTTCGAATCCAAATTGTTTTACAGCAGCCACAGAGTCACCTCCTCCAACTAACGAAAAAGCACCATTTTTAGTAGCCTCAGTAATAGAGTTTCCTAATTCTATAGTACCTCCAGCAAAACTTTCCATTTCGAAAACGCCTAACGGGCCATTCCAAAGTATTGTTTTAGACTGCATAACAATATCATGGAATTGTGCTCTCGATTTTGGGCCAGCATCTACACCTTCCCAGCCATCTGGAATATTATTTATATCTAAAGTCTGCGTATTAGCATCATTACTAAAATCATCAGCAGCAATTACATCTACAGGAATATGTACTTGTACATTTTTCTCTTTTGCTTGTTTTAAGATATCTAAAGCTAATGGCATCTTATCATCTTCGCAAATAGAATTACCTATTTTGCCTCCCTGCGCTTTAATAAATGTAAATGACATACCACCTCCAATTATTAAATGATCTACTTTATCTAAAATGTTTTCTATAATTGTAATTTTAGACGACACCTTAGCACCTCCTAATATTGCCAAAACTGGTTTTTCTCCAGTTTTCATCACTTTTTCAATACTCTCTATTTCTTGGGACAATAAGCTTCCAAAACACTTGTTTTCTGGAAAAAACTCTGCCACAATGGTTGTAGATGCATGTGCTCTATGTGCTGTACCAAAAGCATCATTTACATAAACATCACCTAATTTAGACAGTTTTTCGGCAAAGTCTTTATCTCCAGCTGTTTCCTCTTTGTAATAACGTAAGTTTTCCAATAGTAAAACCTGCCCAGGTTCTAAACTTGCTGCCGCAGCCTCAACATCATCTCCTATACAATCTTTTACAAACTTTACTTCTACACCTAGAACATCTTCAACTTTTGCTGCGATATGACCTAATGAAAACGCTTCTTGGAATCCTTTTGGGCGTCCTAAATGAGACATTAAAATACAGCTTCCACCATCTTCTAAAATTTTAATAATTGTTGGTTTTGCAGATATAATCCTTGTAGCGTCTGTTACTTCAAAATTTTCATTCAAAGGCACATTAAAGTCTACACGTATTAATGCTTTTTTATTTTCAAAATTAAAATCGTTAAGCGTTTTCATTTATATTTATTTTGTATGTTGTTTAACTAATTGACACACAAATGTAACTAATTAAAGACAGCTATAAAACCTGTTTTTCCACGAAAACGATATAGCTTGTAAAGATTTTTGATTAAACCGTTATTTCTTTATTTTTTTGTTGAAAATCCTGAGTCTATAAGCTGTATAAGCTCTTTAATATTTTCCGAAATAGCTTTTTTTATATTTCTTTTCATTAAGGGTTTCATAAGAACTCCAAAAGGTTTAAAGTCTGCAAAAACCTCAACCCGTAGCTTGGTATAATCATGTTCTGTTTCTTCCAAAATAAAATAATTATTCATGCGTTTTGTAAACGGCACATTTTTAGTAGACTCCCCATAAACTAATTGATTTTTGCCCACAGCTTTAGTAATCGTGGTCTGTTCTACTTCCTCATTTTTATTTATTAGGCACTTATGTTTTTGACCTGCACGATTCACTTTATTTTTATCATATTCTAGTTTGTCCACACCTTTTGTCCATAGTAGTCTATAATCAAAATTACTAATCACTTCATAAAGCTCCAATGCAGGGATTTTTACCAATTGGGTTTCATCAAATAATTTATGCTTCGGAACATTATCTGGAATGGGTTCAATTTCTGGAAGCTTCTCCTTTAAATGCGATAATGGATTATAGGTAAAAGTGATCGTGCCAAAATCATATTCCGCAATTAATTGATTCTCTTCATTTACAGGCAGGACACTTTCGGTAAAAATAGCGTATTCTTCTAAAGGCACATTGTTTTTAAGCAGACGGTGTATTTGTATCACGTGGCTCCCATAGGGTTTTTTAGAATCTTTAACTTTTATAAACTCTATTTCGCCATAATGTACAACAAACTTAATTTTTAAATTATATGCAGAAGAACAAGCCCCACAATGACATATACGTTGGTATTCATATCGTTTAAGATGCTTATGAAACGCCAAGTACATGGCTTCAATTTGCTTTTCGATAGTCAAAACATCAACATGATTCTCAAGCTTATACATAAACAAGGCATCGCCTTCAATTTCCGCTAATTCCAAATTCATGGTATTGGCATCAATCAGCAATTCCAATAACTCCGCAATAATATGCCTGCTATGAGTAATATCTGTATGATGTACAAACTCTGTAAACCCTGAAATATCTGGAATAAAAAGAATAGCGTTTTGAGTCATTTTTATTAATCGGCATTTATTTAATGTATAAAAATAAGTCGATTTATTTTGTGTTTATTACAAGATAATGTTAAAAACCGAAAAGCATTCGCACAATAATAAATTCAATTTTAAAAATAGCAGATGCCTTACTGTACTAATCGTTTTCGTTCTTTAACATCTAATAAAAAATGTGTAGGTTTGTTTCATGCTTTTTGAAGAGGTTTTAGGTCAGGATCATATAAAAAAACATTTAACACAAAGTGTTGATAATGGTAGAATTCCGCACGCACAATTATTTGTTGGGAATGAAGGCTGTGGTACCTTACCAATGGCATTAGCTTATGCTCAATATATTCTGTGTTCGAATACGGGTGGAGAAAACACAACAGGAAATGACGCTTGTAACCTAAAGTTTAAAAACATATCGCATCCCGACTTACATTTTGCTTTTCCAGTGACTACTAGCAACAAGGCAAAAAGTCATCCAGTTTCTAGTCTTTATCTTGAAGAGTGGCGCCAATTGTTAAAAGAACAGCCTTACGGGAATCTTTTTGATTGGTATAAATTGCTTGGTGTTGATAACAAACAAGGACAAATAGGTGTGGATGAGGCACATGATATTGTAAAATCCTTAACTTTAAAATCTTACGAGGGCGGTTATAAAATCATGCTTATTTGGATGGCTGAAAAAATGAATGTTGCCTGTGCCAATAAGCTTTTAAAGCTTATTGAAGAGCCGCCAAATAAAACCATTTTTATTCTTATTGCCGAAGATGAGGAACAAATAATTAATACCATTAGATCACGTTGCCAAATTCTACACTTTCCACCTTTGGCAGAGGATGTTATAAAGGATGCTTTGGTTAAAAATTATAGCTTAGATATGGCTATTGCTACTAAAATTGCACATCAATCTAATGGAAATTATAATAAAGCTTGCGATCTGGTATACCAAGATTCTGAAGACTTACAATTTGAAGAATGGTTTATTTTCTGGATTCGGAGTGCCTTTAAGGCAAAAGGCAATAAAGCTGCCATACACGATCTTATTTCCTGGAGCGAAGATATTGCCAAAACAGGACGCGAAACACAAAAGCAATTTTTACATTTCTGCTTAGATTTTTTTAGGCAAGCCTTATTGTTAAATTATAGTGCTACAGATTTGGTTTATTTAGAGCCAAAAGCACCAAAGTTTAAATTAGAAAATTTTGCGCCTTTTATACATGGTAACAATGTTTTAGAAATTAGCGACGAAATTCAAGATGCCATTTATCATATTGAGCGCAATGGCAATTCTAAAATTATTCTAACCGATCTGTCTATCAAGCTTACTCGTTTGCTTCATAAAAAACCTTCGTGATGAGTTGAACATAAGTTTTTGGCTCAAATGGTCAAAAAAATAAAATTCTATTATTTAACTCGACATAGGCTTTGATTAATATAACTTACACCTTCACTCTCAGTAAATTTTTACCTTCATTGATAACATCTTTTTTATTGGCAATTGCTTCATCAATATTTTTATCATCAGAGAAAAAATACCGCCCACTTAATTCATCTGCTTTCCCGCTAATCAAAGCAGTTATCAAACCTATTGAATCTTGAGGTTTAGACATTTCTCCATACTTAAATACTTGTTCAAGCTTAGGCATATACCTTCTTGCTACGTTTGATTCTACCAGCATTTCAGTACGTTTATTTTTTATAAACCCTGGATTAAAAGAAAACACTTTTATATTTAAATTTTCCGCTTTCAATTCCAGACTAACCGTTTCTATAAACTTGACTATAGCGGTTTTTGCAGCTCCATAAGCAGAGCCAAACGGTTTTGGTTCTTGCACACCTCCACCACCAAGATTTATTATATATCCAAAATTTCTGGTTTTCATAAGGTTAATAGCTGTTCGTGTACCCAAAAAAGCGGTGTATAAATTTAAGGAAACTTCGGCCCACCAGTTTTCTGGCTCCAATTCCCAAGTTGGCCCTATAGCATCATGATTGTTAACACCCACATTATTAATCCAAATGTCTATGCCTCCTATTTCCTTAACAATTTTACGGCCAACACTTTCAACGGCTTGGTCATGCATCATATCACACACTTCAAAGGAAGCACTTCCTCCTTTACATTTAATAATGCTTACCAATTCCTGTAAGCGTTCTTGGTTCCTCCCAATACAAATAATATGGTGATTTTTATTTGCTAAACCTTTGGCAAGCATACCACCAATACCACCACTGGCTCCTGTAATTACAATGTTTTTTTGAGACATAATCTATTGGAATAGTAAGAGTAAACCTCAAAGTTAGGGAATTAAAATTATGCCTGAGAAATGCCCATAGTTTTTGAGGTTGACCCACTCCAAAAGCACAAAAAAAGCTATTACTCAAAAAAAGAAACAGCTTCTATAAATGTGGTCTCCCTGCTTCTTCACGCTAGTGACAAAGAATCACGGATTGCAACCTTAAATCCGCGCTATTAGGGTAGCAGCTTGCAGTTGGCCTTAGAAAATAAAGAACTGAAAAAAAGCAAAGATGCCATTTACGAAAAATTAAAAGACTTAATTAATATCCCAGATGCTATTGGCTATGCTTATGCCATAAACGGAGAAATTTATGGTGTCGAAATATATAACAACAAACAACTTTTTGCCGATTTGTGGGATAAAATATTAGAATCTGTAATTGTAGAAGCCATTAGTAAAGAAGGTGAAGCTGTTACGGCAGAGAAGACAAAAAAAGAAGTTTTGGCTTATATAAACGCCGTAAAAATCAATGATAAAAAGACAGCCAAGAAGCTTAATAAGGCAACAAACTTTAAAACTATTAAGAATAAAAAGGGAAACATCGTTTTTTCAACTGAAGATCTGGAAAAGCAAAAGTGGATTCATAAAAGTTATATGAAAATTGATACGGCTGCTGTAGCACAGAATGAAAACCTGTTACAAAGAAACGATACCCAAAAGTATGAATAAAAAAAGATTGAGGGTTTGTCTTTTTAAAATTGACCTGATAGCGCGGATTTATACCTTAAATCTGTGCTATCGAGGTTTGACATCAGTTTAATAAGGAATTAAACCATCTTTCAAATTTCTGTTTGTCATATGGTGAAGTATCAATAACATTCAATTCAAAGTTATTTGTAAATGTAACCATATCGACACCTTTTTTACTAATCAACACAATCAGAATAACCGAACCTTCTCCAAGATTGTCCTTAAGAGCAAAAGCCGTCAATTCCTCAACCTCGATTATTCTCTTTTTTAGTAATTTCCAATTTTCTATACTTTCGCCATATCTTTCCAATTTTTTCAAAAAATTACTTTTACTGTATCCAGATGCATCTAAGTAATAATCATAAAAGTCATAAAAATTCAGTACCTCACTGGTTACATTTTCGATAGGAATATATTTAAGCTCTGTACTTTCGGCTGTTGTCCACAGGAATTGTTGTGCAGATAGTGTTTGAGTCAAAATTGATAGACAGAAAAGTAAAATTAACTTACTCATATTATTTATTTAAGGAATACTTTTAAATATTGTCTTTTCCTTTAATAAGGATGGGTTTTTATTGTACTGAACGTTTATAATTAGTAAAAGGAAACGAACCAGATAAAAATCTTTAAAATTTTCCGAGTACACTCAGAACCAGCAATTAATTATACATGTAGACATCTGTCCTTTTATGATTTGAATTTTTTAATTACTTCTTTTATATCACTCTTTTTCATTATTGGTTCAAGTCCTAATTCGTTTTCAAACCTTTTTAATTTCTTTCTATTAAAATGGAATTTTTGAATAAGTTTTATTTTAAAATACCTTTTGTGCTTTTTCTTTTTTAAACGCACACTCATTTTCAATAACAAACTTTCATATAATGAATAAAGAGCTACGGAGTATAGAAATGGTAAAGTTGCAAAAGTCAAGATAATAGGAAGTGTAAAAGTTTTTAATGTCTTTACACTTAAGAAATCTGAAGGGTTCTGTGAAGTCTTATATAGCATTATGCAAAACATTGTAAAAGTTATGATAGCTAATAAGCCACTTAATAAATTAGAAATTTGATTATATTCTTTCTTATTCTCACCGAATACTTGCAAAAGACCTATAAAGAGAATTATCGGCATAATTATTAGTTCAACAGCTATAGGGAAACTGTAGAAGTTTGCAATGAATTCAACCAATACAATTCCTTTTAAACTATCATAAACGATAGTTCTAAAATAATTTTTTTCTGAGTCCACTTTTTCAAAACTAAATACCAAAGGAATACCAGCAAATACAAACCAATAAATAGAATCTTTAAGAAAATCCAAATTCCAAAAACCTATAATAGATAAGACTAGTATAATTAGTTCTACATAAATTAACGTCATAAAAAAGACATCAACAAGCTGACGTGAGAATAGTGCAGAAAACACAGGTTTTAAACCTTTCCGAATTGATTTGCTTGTAAGCAAAATTATTAAAATTATAGAAAACCATATTAAAATGGAGAGTTCTCGATTACTAAAAATATTAATCAATTTTATAGTATTAATGTGTTGATATTCATTTTTTTATAAAAATTGCAATTAGTTACATGTTCAAGAATATAAAATGAATTAATATTTTTAGTAATCAAGAAAATCACCACATTTGATTTTTCTTTTTTCTAAATATTGATTTAATTCTAATCCAAAATCAGAAAATTTTTCAGCTAAATTATAATCTTGTGAGTTATCCCATTTTGCGTCAAAATCTGAGATAATTTTAAATAGAATAGGTTTGAGTTCTTTTAGTTTTAATAGATATTTTGCACATTTTACTTCATCTATTTTAACTACATTATTCATTAAAGAAATTGTATGACCTATGAATTTTTCCACAGAGCAACAGACAGTTTTCCTTGATTTGCTTAAGTTTTTAATGTTTATTAAATCCCTTTTGCTAAATAAAATTCTTTCTTGAACAAAACTTTCTTCTGAAAAGTTCATTGATTTGAAAAAAGGGAACATCTTTTTGTGGGAACTAAAATTATAAATTTCAGCAACCAAATTACTGTCTAATAAAAATGAAAAAGCATACTCGCCAATAATATTATGAATTACTTCCTCCAAACTAGAAAGCCCAAGATGATCCATGTATATATGCAATAATTCATGAGTGAAAGAGTGATGTTCTATAAGCTGAGTTGGTGTTATTATTATAGCAGTTTGTCCGTCCGCTTTTCCTTTCCATGAGGTTTCTGTTATATCTAAGAAAAGTGTGAATGAATATTCTTCTTTTAGTTCGTTCCAAATAGAAATGTTTTGTTTATTAATGTATGATTCTATTTGCGAAGTAATATCTTTCATTTAGTGTTTATGTGTAAAAACAGTTTTATGGTTGATCATCTAATTTAGCAAAATGAAAATCCGCGAGGATTTTTGTAAGTAGGCTGGAACTAACATAAATTATAGAATACTTTATTGTGTACAGTTTTTATTTTACTCTCAATATTACTTTTATAAAAATCGGTTTCGTTTCGTCAATTACTTTTTTAAGGTTTAAATTTTCAACATCAAATTCTTCATCTGGATTGTTTTGTAATTTGTCCCCCAAGTAGGCATAGCATTCTTTTCCATGTTTTAAATTCAGGACTTGAAACAAATAAAAAGAATGTTGGTATTCGTTTTTTATTTCTTCACTGTTTGTCAATCCTATATTGCAACTATAATATTCCCACTCTCCATCTTCATTTGGATAAGGTTCGTAATCCTTTAGTTTTATTCCTTTTTGAAGTTGGTTATTTTTAATAATTCCATAGATAAATTCGCATGTATTAAATTCGGTGGCTGGGTCAAGTTTACAATCAGTTACGTACTTCAAGAGTTGCTGAAATTGATTCTCTGCATATTTAAAGTTTCTATGAATTTTTGTATAATTACTTATATGGTTCAAATCTCCGAAACCACTGATTTCCGAGAGTTTTTCTATTGCCTGTTCTAATTCTTTTCCAACTTTTTGATATTTGGAATGTAATACAGTATATTTTTCTTCGTATGTCATTTTAAATTTTAATAAGTTATTACTTTTATTGCCAGATAAATAGATATTGAAATAGTTATTACGATTGCAAATAAAGATTTTAGATTCTGCCTGTTTATCATTTTCCCATATTTAGCAACGTCTTTATCAAAATTCCAATTCATTCTTTGGGATGCGTGTCTATATATTCCCATTTGTTGCCGTTCCAAAAAAACTAAATAACCTAAAACTGAGATAGGTAAAATAACTAACCATAGACTAACAATTGGATTATCAGTCGGAAATTTACCAAGTCCAAAAAAGGATGCAATTAAAATTCCGTTTATTGTAAATAGTTTGTCGTGAATTCGGTCAAAAGTAGATTGGATTTTTTTGCTTGCTTCTTCTCCTTCTTTTTCGGCTTTTTCAATCAGTTTGTCTCCTTCGGCACTCATTTCGTTAGTAGAAATTCTAGCTTCATTTTTTGCTAGCATCTCTAATATTTTCTGTAATATTTTATTTGTTTCGTTCATTTCCAAAATTACATACAACTTATTTATATGCAGAACTTTCATCCATTTACACACCCATTTTAAAGACTATACGGAACTTCAAATTGCTTCTATCATTTTATCCATGTTTCTTAATTTCAAGTAAGACCACGAACAAAACAATTTATACACCAAATGTAAATCGCTTTACAAAATATATAATACGGAAAACCGTAAGCGCTCTAAAATAAAATGCTTAATTAATTATAGGGAGAAATTAAATATACTAAATAATAGTAAGGAATTACTCTATTAAAACGAAAAATAAAAAATAGATTTATCTGGACAGCTATCTACTATTTAGATTTATTTGATAGCTTTTTATATTTATTCATATCAAAATTGAAAAGCTCATTTATTGTAACCTGCAATTCTTTTGAGATAAGTAAAAGAGTTTCATATCTTGGATTTGTATTTCCTCTTTCAATTTCGCCAACAGTTTTTTTTGCATGACCAGTCCTTAGGCTTAATTCTTCTTGGGAAATATATTTGTTTGTATCTGGGTTTATAACCTTACTTCTAAGTTCTCTTATTCGGTAACCTAAAGCCTCTTTTTCTCTTTTGAAACTTTTCTTCTCCATAAGAGTAAATTTCTCATATTAAAACCAAAAAAAAGGACACTTATATGTATCCTTTTTGAAGTTATTTTCTTATGTTTGTAAAAGAATTACATTATTAATGTAGTTTTGCGATTCTTCGTATAGAAAATATTTGAAGCATTCGCTTTGAGTCTCGTCCTTGAAAACTGGTAATTTTTGCAACGAGCTGATAAGTAAGATGCTCACGTCTATGGGCGTGGGCTCACTTATTGTTGCAAGGTATACCAGTACCACAAGGGCAATAAGTTGAGTTCCGCGCCTTTTTGTTTCCACTCATTAAGGTCTTAATGGTATGTTATCTCATTTTTAAGGGAACTTCAACTTTATAGAACATTATAAAATAAGCTTTTAAACTTTAAATAGTGATGTGCTATTTTTTATTTAAAGAGCACTTGTGATGCGTAACCACAAGGATAAAGGAAAACCTAAAAACCGAATCCATGAAAAAAACCAAAGTTAATAATTCGCGTGAAATCTTGATTTTAACACACGATGCACTTTCAAATTCCTTAATGCTAATAATTAATCGAACGTCTCTTAAAGACGAAGCAAAAAAGCATTGCAAACTGGCATTAAAAGTTATTGGAATCATTTTAGCCGATTTAAAATACGATACAGGAACTCATTTGTTAATGAAAAAAGAATTCGATCCATTCTTTGCTTCATTTCCTGCAGAATACTACAACAAAAGAGAATAGAAAATTGGTTTGTGTTTATACGGTAGCAAAAAACATAGAATCTTGTATTAAAACCAATGCCATTGTTTACAACCTGGAAGATAAAACCGAAAACACCTTGATTTAAAATGATAGGGAGTAAAAAAGAATTCACGCTTAAGTGTTTTGAACAGCTTTTTGAAAGCTTGTATCCGCAACTTTGTGTGTTTGCATACAGGTATCTCGAAGATTTGGATACCTCTAAAAGCTTAGTACAGGCCGTTTTTTTAAGGGTTTGGGAAGATCAAATTGCTTTTCAAAATGAAAAACATAGAACACACTATTTTTATAAAGCTGTAAAAAATGAATGCCTCAATTATTTAAAAACGAAACAGCTTTAAAGCCCATGGGTTTTTAAATTCACGGGGGTTCTGTAGTTATTATCATAGAAAAAAACTGTTAAAATATTCTTTTGATTGTGAGCAATCAAAATTGACTATTCAATTTTATTGAGGGAAAATAGTCAAATATCAAGCCTCCGAAAAAAAGGAGGCTTTTTAGTATACCTTTAAAGCTTCCTACCTTTTTTTGTATGCTTTTCGCTTCTTATATAGCTCTCATCTAAAGCAACTTCTTTAAGCTCAACAGATCCCGCTTCTTGCATTTTATCAACAATAATAGATAAATCTTCGTTTTCCAAAATCGCTTTAATTTCATGGAATTCGTCGCACCAAACCTCTTCTTGATTTTTATCAAGACTCGGCGTTCTTTCATTTTTTCTGTTTTCATCGGCAATAACCCTTGCTTGAATACGACTTAAGTTTTTGGGACTCATAAATTCCACACCATAAAGAGCGTTTTTTGCTTTTTTTACCACCAAACGTCCATTCTCCACCCAAGCGGTTTCCATACCATCATTAACCTCATAACCAGCATCTTTCAATGCTTTTTTAATGGCTTTTCGTCTGGTTTCAGTAATAATTCTTTGAGATTCTTCGTCGTATAGCCTAGTTGCCTTTTCTAATGCATTTTGTAAATCGGTTAAGTTATCCAATTTAAGTAACGCTTTCCATTTACTTATAAACTGAATTTTTAGTTCTAATGTTTCCAATTGAGCAATTATACGCTCTAAACTTTCCTTAATTTCTCTAAGCTCTAACTGTTCTTTATAAAACGTTGCCGCCTCTATAGTTAACGAATCCAATAAGAGAGAATAATTAGTATCGCTACTGTTAAGTTCATTACAGCGCTGTATAAATTCCTGAATTTTACCTTGAGAAACATCTGTAACATACATTTCTTTTAAAGTGTTTTCCAGCTTCTTAAGTCTTGTTATAACTTTAGGACGATTTGATTTCCATTTTTCAACAGAAAGCAAACTATCGCCCGAAGATAAACGCGTCTGAATTTCTACCTGTTCGCCTGTTAGTTCTTGTTCATTAAAAGCAGCATTTTTTAAGATGGTATATAAAGCATCAATATGTTTACTGTATATTTCTATCTGTTCTTCAGAAATTATTGATGGCGCCTCAAAGTCATTAAATTTTATATGCTTCTTTTTTAGCAAAAACCGCAACTCGTTATGTGTGCTCTTTAGGTTTTTATATGTTTCCCATTTAGAAGCTCTTTCTTTTACAACTTTTTTAACTAAGTTTTTCTTTTCTGTTTCCAGAAATTTAATTTGATTAGGTATTTCTCTTTCTATTCTTGAGTAATCATCTTCTGAAATATTTTGATAATGATTTAGTGTTTTTTGTAATGCAGTTTTCAAGTCGCCATTAAGCGCATTATGTTTTAAAGCATACGATTCTACATTAGCAATTTTACTTTTTAATCTGCTAATCCATTTTTGCTTAATTATTCTTCGTTCTTCTGGAGTTACAATTCTTACAACTTTAGGGCCACTCATCTATTTTGTATTTAGTACATTTTCTATTGTTCTTTTTAATCTGTTTTTCTCCCCGTCTTCATCATGAAGCCATCTGTAAGAAGTCGTTCTATGTATCACAGGAATCGATTTTTTAAGTATCAACGGACGCCATAATTCTCTGTATCTAGCATTTGCCAGTAACTCATTATTTGGCACATCACACTCAATACCAATAACAAACCTGCCAGTTTCTTTATCCTCAATTGCTAAATCCAGGTAAAACACATTGTAGTCGTTATTTTCTACCACATTGTAACCAATACTTTCAATATAATTTTTAACCGTATTTTTAAAACCATCATTTTTTATAATTGTGTCTTGATACGTGCTGTTTGCTGATAGTTTTTTTATTTGCTTATCGGCTATTTCAATGTGTGTATTAGAGTGATTTTCGGCATAATTCAAATAACTCTGTATATAATCTCTTGGTTTGGATGGCGATCTTCCTGTTGATAACATATCTGAAATATCTTTAATAGGCATTGAAGTAGCAATAACAACTTTATAACGAGCCCTGGTAATCGCTACATTTAAGCGTCTTTCTCCTCCACGATGACCTAAGACACCAAAATTACGACGAAAAACACCATGATTGTTGTACCCAAAAGTGGTACTAAATAGAATCATATCCCGTTCATCTCCCTGTACATTTTCTACATTTTTCACAAAAAAGCCCATATCTTCACCCTCTTGTTGCCTGCTGCGTTCTCTAGTCAAAATTGCCATGAAACCTTCATCACCAAGAGCTCTTTCTTCTATTTTTTCTTCAATAAGTTCGGATTGCTTTTTATTGAAAGTAACAATACCTGTACTTAGTCTTTCGTTTTCGGGCAACTGCCAATGGTTGTACAAGTATTCAATTAAGCTATCTGCCTCACCTTTATTAGCCTGTTCATTATAAACTGAATTTACTCGAATTACTTCAAGGGGTTTTGTCTTTTCTATTTCATTTAGAGGGTGATAAGCTGGAATATGTAATTGCCCGCTATAAAAGGCATGATTAGAAAAATTAATTAAAGCCTTAAATTGAGAGCGATAGTGAATTTGAAGCGTTGTTGTTGGCAATACCGTTTTAGCCAAGGTTAATAAATCTGGGCAATCTTTTACCTCTTGTTTATTCCAGGCATCTTGGAAACTTACTAATTCTTCTTCAGAATTGTCTTCACTTAATTCAGTATTCGTTACATCATCATCGGTTTCTATTTTATGAGCAAAGAAATCTGCAGGAGGCATTTGTTTTTCATCGCCACTTATAATTACCCTTTTGGCTCTATATAAAGAAGGAATGGCATGATCTATTAGCATTTGAGAAGCTTCATCAAAAATAACCACGTCAAACATACCTGCTTGTAATGGCAATGCTTGCGAAACCACCTCGGGACTCATTAACCATATTGGCCTTAAGTTTAATAATCCTATTTCTTCTCCTAAATGGATAAATTCGCGAAGCTTTTTGTAATTCTTTCCTCGTAATCTGGTAATTGCATTCCAATCTGATTTGGGTCCAATTTCATTAAAGTTATAATTAAGATTTAGTAATTTCTTATTTAACCCTTTAACTTCAGTCAAAGATTTATCTAATGACTTAATATTTTGCGCTATGTTGTTCTCTGCCATAAGTAAGGCAGGCGATTCTTTTTCTATTCGTTGT
Source organism: uncultured Flavobacteriaceae bacterium (assembly GCA_947501845.1). GTDB lineage: Bacteria > Bacteroidota > Bacteroidia > Flavobacteriales > Flavobacteriaceae > Flavivirga. The sequence goes on from CANMXP010000011.1 coordinate 119,699, forward strand.
TTCCATCCAAGCAAACCTTCACGCCTAATCGTTTTTGCTATAAGCTCATTCCAACTACCAATGGGAAACTCATTTATTTTATGATCATATTTTCTAACTAATGCCAATAGTTTTAGTGTATCATCAACGAGTTTGTCATCTCCTAATCTTATTCTAAATTTCTGATAAGGTATATAGTAAACCATATCTGCGATCATCATTTTTAGAAGCTCTAAACTAGTATTGTTATTCCTAATGTTCTCTTCAAATTTCGCAAAACTAGCAGGGGTTAGCCATGGCTTAAGTACATTGATTTTTTTATTAGATTTTTGTCTAATATTAAATCTATCACTAGCATCTTTTAAATCCTGAATAAACTGCAGATACTCTTTTTTTGCTCCTGTCTTTAGTAAATTTCTGGCTTCATTCTTTAAAGGGCAACTTTTCAAAGCCTGCGCCAATTCAATGGATGAAGAAAGGTCATTAAGTTGACTACCAATTTTTACTGCCAGAAGTTTCGTTTCAAAAATCGGCTTAAAACTAATGTTCAACTTCTTTAACTGAAGTTTAAATTGATTTCGATAATCTCTAAAGGTAGACTCATAACCCAATACTATTTTTAATTGATTTGCATTCTCATGGTTTAATTTTAATTGATGAATTCCTAAAACTTTTTTCAGTCTATAATCGTAAATCCAAGAAAAAGGATTAAGCATCCTGAATTTTGACTTTCTTAAATAACTATCACAGACTTTTTTGGTTTTATACAATAAATCATCTGAGGCTTGAATTACCCATTCAGAAAATATTTCATTTCTACTACCTTCGAGTAACGTTAATGTGCTTTTTGACAATTGAAGCAGGTTCTCTGAAATATCCTCTGCTATTGATTTTTTATTGAATTCATCATAGATTAAATCAGACCAATTACTGGCATTGCTTGCTTCTACATCAGAGATTTTAAGTAGTGTCTTCTCATTTTCAATCAACCATTTCTCATAAAATTGAGCTTTTTCATTATCAAAAACCTTTGAGGTTTGCTTAATACAGATAACTCTTTTTTCTTCAATTTCATAAAAGTCTTTTAAGTCATTACTAATAGTATTTTGTGTAACTTCATCTGGTTGTAATATTTTAAGATGAGCAAGTGCATTTTCTTCATATTTTGAAGGTAACCAATCATTAATTAACGCTCTAGTTTGTTCTTCTATAACATTTAGTTCGTTTGCGGTGGTATTCTCTAAAACGCCTCTAACTTCTGGAACATCGATATATGTTTCAGATTGAATTTGAATGAGTTCGGACAATATATTTCGATAACTTAGGCCTGCGGTATGGTCTAATACATGTATTTTCTCAGATAATACATTTAGTTTTCGTTCAATTCTATCTATTTGCCCAGTTAAATTGTTTCGCCTATATTGAAGTTCTTCAAGTGCATTTTGTTGCTCTGTTTTTTTAAGATGATGCGATACATGCTCTCGCACATTTTTAATAATACTTTGACGATCCTTGGTAATATCTGTAATTGTTAAAGTTCTTTTTTCTAAACCAGCAGCTTCCAGACGCTTTAAAATCACCTGAATAGCTGCTCTTTTTTGAGATACTACAAGCACTTTTTCATTTCTACCCAGACAGTCTGAAATAATATTCACTATAGTCTGGCTTTTACCCGTGCCAGGAGGTCCTTCTACTACAATGCCCGGGCTTAATCTGCTATGTATTACTGCTTTCTCTTGCGATGGGTCTACAGGTACCACAGTATATCTATCGTTTTCAGAAGTGGTAGGGTTATACTTAGGAATTTCAGGAATATTTATCTTTAAAACAGGCTCCATTGCTGTACCCGTATGTGGTAGCTTTTGCAATAAGCGTAAATCTTCGCTAATTGCCTGCCCTGTAAAATTAGCGTTAAAAATTACTGCAGAACAATGAATTTGTACTCCCAAATCCTTCATCTTATAAATACTTTCGGGATGAGGGCTAAGCTTTGAGGTATTCAATTCAAAAAAAGAACCAAATGCATTTATTACATCCGAGATACTTAATGTTTGTCTTCCAAGGATTTCGCGATAGATCTGTTTGATTTTTTTATATTCGTCAACCTCTAAAGTACTTCCAAGCGCAGGATTTAACCGTATTTCTTCACGTATTTTATCAAATTCTAGTTCTAATGCTGGCGCCGACCTATTCTTTAATTCTAACGCTACAGGCCATAAAAGTATAGGCAATATTCGTGGTCTGTGTGTTGTTTTGGCTTGATTAATTAAAAACGGAAATCCCATATACAATGAATCTAAGCCTGTGTCTCGCTTATGGTTCGCCGTTTTTAATAACATGCGCCTGGTTCTGTACTGCAAAATTGGGTTTTCACTAAAAACCCTTGGGTCTACAGCCTCTGCACCAGCATACCGATTAATGATTTTAAGTAGTAATTTTTCTGAAGGTTTTAGAGAAGTACCCAGCTCATTTAAGTCGAGACGTGGAGAATGTTTTGAAATAATTAGTCTAACCAAAGGCCCTCTTGAAGAGGCATAAACTATTTTCTTTTCAAAAAACTGCAATAAGCTAGACGCATATTCGTGTTTTGGCGGGGTAATCCACTTATCTTTAGGTAGTGACAAACATAAAACCGATTTTAACAACGAAAGCCTTTTTTCAATTCTAAAACGATCTGCCCAACGATTTAAAGATTCGTTACTCGTATTGGAAAAACCTTCTAAATGTGAATTTAGCAGTTTGTAAATATCAATTATTGGCCTTATAAGCAGGTCTCTATAAAAATTTACGTCTACATCAATTTTGATTTTTTTTGCTAAATCGGTCGCTTTTTTTACCAATTCGTCTAATGGTATAAACTGTCTGCTATCTGCACTTAGTATGAGTATTAAGTCTTCTTCATTTAGTCTAATATCGCCCATTAAGCTGGATAAGTCTTCATTATTAGCATCAGGATAAATTTGACGGAGTAAATCTATTTCAGATTTTAGCCTTACTCTCGAAGTGCTAAGCACATTTATCTCAAATTTATTCTTATCTATATCAATGTCTAACTTTTTCGCTTTTTCTACTATATTTTGTTTTCGGGCTTTTAGGTTAACCAGCCATTTTTCTCGATTAATTTGACCTAAATAATTAGGAATTCCCCCATCTATTAATTTTGAAGCAGCGATAGGATTTCCCAATAACCAAGCGGGAATGATTATTTGCCCTCTCCAGGTTAAAGGCAGTGCTTCATTTAAATGCATTAATGCTAAGGAAAAACGCCACTCTAAATCAATATCCTCTTTGGTACGTAAATTTTTAATGGAAGCACTTATCTTATCTTCTCCTAGAATTTCATTTACCCAGTTTGAAAGTGCTCCCGATGTAAATAAGGAAAGCCCTTCTTCCCAGTTTTTTTCCTCGGCTGCAGCAAGAGCAAAATAATTGATATTGGTATACGTTTCTCCTCCTAAAACAATCTTTTTTTCCTTTCCTTGGTTTGGGGCTACCCAAGTTTCTATGGGAGGAGCTACATATTCTTTATTTAACCATTTATTTACCTGTTCCCAATTCCAACGTTTTAAGGGGTCTCTACATAATAGGCCTTTTAGCAATAGTAAGATCCTTTCGTCTAGATTAGTTGGTAATTCAACTCCTCTAGTTACTAAATGAATCATAAAAGCCTTATCATTTATGTTCTTAAAAAATTCCCCATTAGTAGCTTGCTCCAAAATAATCATACCTAGACTCCACCAGTCTGAAGCCGGACTAACACCACCTATAATCGCTTCTGGAGCTGTATATTTTGTTAATTCTAAAGGTGTATCGGTATCTAAATCATAATCGGATAAACGAGCAGAGCTCAAATCAATAATTACCAGATCAAAATTTTGATTATTTCTAATAAGTATATTCCAAGGGCATAAGTCGCGATGACGCAATCCTGCTTCTGAAAAATCGTGAAGCGCTCTTCCAATTTCGTCAACTAACTTTTCTAGTTGATCTTCATTAAGATAATCAAGCGTATCTAATGACCCTCCTTTTATTTGTTCGGTAACCTCAAAAAAGCGATCATTCCAATATCCTGTTTTAATTAGTTCTGCTATATGGTCAACATCTGCCTTTCTTAAAACATTGTAAATTGCTTTATCGGGTTCGCAATTTTCATGATATAGCGTTAAAAAATAAACCGTTTCTTTATCGTCCTTAACCAAAAAGCATTCTTTGGTTACTTGTGCCGTTTGTATAGATTCTATAACGGTATATTCATCTATAAGCTGTATCTTTTCTTCTGCGGCTATCTCTTCTTTTATATCAGCTCCACATTCCATACACATAAAGTCAGATTCTCCCACTTCATGGCCCATTTCACAGTAGCGTTTTTTTTGCTCTAGAGTTGTATGTACGTCTACATTGCCACCTACCAGTGTTTGCTTAACGTTCATGAGAAGCCAACTACATGCAGTATCTTCAACAACATTCTTACAATACATTTCGCTTACAGGTCTTTCGCTATTACAAGCTGGGCAAAGTCTTATATACTTCATTATTCTTTCTTTATTACAGCTTGAGTACTTTTAATGTAAACTCCGTTTTGTTTAAACGCTTTGGATATTTTTTCCATTCCATATATTGGAATTCCTGCCATCCATACCTCATTAGAATCAAACTGTACATCTAGCATTTTTTCTGGTGCTTTTTCAGCATAAGCCGAAAAGGATTCTTTTCCTAAAGTAGATAGGAAATGTATTTTTTGGTTATCACTACCCAATAACGCTTTGGTTTGAGTTTTTTTATAATCGTATGGTTCTGATATTAAAACATCTATTAGATTCAGAATTTCTTTTTGCTTTTGAAGTTTTTGAAACGAATAACCGCTATAAACCAAGACCGATAAATTATATGATCTTAGAAAACCAAGCAATTCAAATAGTGCTGGTTGTTGATCAAAAGGTTCTCCTCCCGAAATGGTTATCCCTTCTGCTTTTGGCAACCACTTTTTTAGCATTTTCTTCACGTCCTCTAAATCCACCAAATTCGTATTTAACTGCCATGTATCTGCAGAAATACAACCTTCGCAATGAATGGAACAGCCTTGAAACCAAATGCCTATTCTTTTTCCTGGGCCAAGTGTTGCGACTGGAAAATGTAAACGAGAAATAGCAATTTTCATAGTCTATTTTCTAATCAAATTAATCGTAGTAGTTCTATGTTCTAATAAAATACTTGAAGCCTCTACCGCATCACCTTTAACTGGATTTAATGAAAACAATGCTCTGGAAATAGGCGAGATGAAGTGGTATTCTATTTTATTTCTGATGCCTCTACCACCATTATTTAAATCGGCAATAGATAATTCCTTAAGCGTTTGCATCACTTTTTGCTGAAGATGAAGTGAAATACCTAGTTGTTTTTGAATGGCATTGATATGGTTTTCCATCATCATATCAAAGATCATTTTACCAACATCTTTTCTTATGAAATCAAAAACAATAATATTATCTCCAATTCTATTCAGTAGTTCGGGACGGTTTAAATCCAATTTAAAATACCGCTCAATTTCATGCTTCACTTTCTTTTCTACAGTTTCAAACGTATCTTCAAAAGTCACATTTGGAAAACGTTCTCCTGTTGGCGATTTTTTATAAATTCCTAAGTTGGAAGTAAAAATAATTAGAGTTTCAGAAAAATAGACCTTGTCACCTCTTCCACTTGTAAGTACGCCATCATCTAAAATCTGTAGAAATTTATCTAATATTCTGGGATGTGCTTTTTCAATTTCGTCAAACAATACCACGCTAAAAGGTTTTTCCCTTACTGCATTGGTAAGTTCACCACCAACATCATACCCTACATAGCCTGGAGGTGCTCCAATAAGTCTTTGGTCAGAATGTTCAGCACTAAACTCAGACATATCAAACCTAATATATGCGCTTTCATCACCAAATAGAAGGCTAGTAAGTGTTTTGGCTAACTCTGTTTTTCCCACACCCGTTGGTCCTGCTAAGAAAACAACACCTCTGGGACGATTATTTCTTTTTGAAGAACCAACACCTGTTATGGCTCTTTTTACAATATCCATGATATGTAGAACCGAATGATTCTGCCCTTTTACCCGCTTTCTTATAAAAGTTTCTCCGTTCTTTATTTTTTCTCTATCAATTTTAACCCAGGGATCTTCGGTTACACCTACTTTATATCTTCTCACCGCATCGGCAATAAACGAAATAGGAATAGACTCAGCTCTGGCCAATTCTATAATTGCTACCAAATCTAATAACAATAATCCTTCGGTTTCATCAACAAAATCTGTAACTATCTTGCTTACTTCAGCTTTATTTTGAGACAGATTTTCAACAATAGGTTCTACCAGCCTTCTTCGAGCAATGTAGTCTGGTTTACCAATAGGGATATGCCTTATTTTAGGATTATTGACAATCATCCAATCAGGTAAATCTCCTTCCTTATCTACAATCCAAATAACCGTATTATAAAATGGGCTAGGTGGGTTTCCATAAGGCCTGGTTTCTGTAGTTTGTGATAGAATATGCGCTAAACTAAAGGTGTCATGTTCAGTTTTTATTAAATTTTCAGCATTCATTAAAAATTGAGAAGCAAAATCCACAATTAAGGCAATAGGTTCATCGGGATAATTAACTATAGATTGCAATACCTTATTAAAGGTTTCCAAATTATGGTAAATTGTATCCTGCTGAAGTGGAATATGTAATTTTTGAAATAACGCCTTTTTTTCTTCAGGGGTTCCTGAATAAAATGGAATGTCAAAACCATTTAGAGGGTTATAATAGGCAATGTGCTTGTATCCTATATTTTTTAGTTCGACATCAATGGCATTTTCTAGTCTGTGCCAACTAAAACCGCCAAAATCATTTTTTATTAACTGAAAATCTTTAATGTTACCTGATAGAATAAATTGACTTTTTAGAGGAAGGAATCTTCTGAAATCCTGTAGCCATCTCACCTTAGTGTCATTCATTGTTTGTGATTAATTTTAAAAAGTAGGATCTAAAATTCTTTATGTCCTCTCAAATATAATTGATTCTATAGAATTTAATACGAATTTGATTCATTTTGAATATTGATAATTGTTATAATCAAAAAAGAATAGTTATATAAAGCTTGCAGCAAGATTAATCAAGAGTGTATTTGAGACTTGCTTTTAATTAGTCATAGTTTGTACAGGGAGAATACTAGCATTATTAAGAAATATAGAGCACTAATAGAAACCTAAAAGATCTATTTAGTTTGAGTATATATTTTGAGCTGTATAAAAAAATCTTGATTAATTGTATGATTATCGAGGGTTTATAGTTTATAACAGTGGTTGCGCTTGGGCTCATCTGTATTGCGCTCGATACAGGCTTCTCATCCAAAATATTTTAAACAAAAAACCCTTCTTTTTAGAAGGGTTTTAAGCGTGGTCCCACTTGGGCTCGAACCAAGGACCCCCTGATTATGAGTCAGGTGCTCTAACCAGCTGAGCTATGGGACCGAAATTGGAGTGCAATATTACTATTTATTTTATTTCTTAGCAAGAAAAATTAACCCTTTATCTCTTGACACAACTCAATTAAAACTCCATTTGAAGATTTTGGGTGTAAAAAAGCTACCAACTTATTGTCTGCGCCTCTTTTTGGCGTTTCATTTAAAACTTTAAACCCCTCATTTTTAAGACGTTTAATTTCTGCTTCAATATCGGTAACATCAAAAGCAATATGATGAATGCCTTCTCCTTTTTTATTTATAAATTTTGCTATGGGACTGTCTTCATTGGTTGCCTCTAATAATTCAATCTTATTCTCACCAACTTTAAAAAAAGATGTATTAACACCTTCACTTTCTACTTCTTCTATTTTATAATGAGGTTCGCCAAATAGTTTGGAAAACAATTCATTGGAATTTTCAAGGTTTTTTACTGCAATTCCTATGTGTTCAATTTTATTCATTCTTAATTTCTTAATGCATTTATAGTCAAGATACAAATTATGCAAAGCAAAAGTAAGATAATCTTTAAATATCTGTTATTTTTGCAATATGGAGGAAAGCCAAAGACAAAAAAAAATAGGATCCGTTTTACAACGCGATCTGGTTGAGGTACTGCAGGGTGCAGCTACCCAAGGCGGCATGCAAGGTATATTAATATCGGTATCTAAAGTTAAAGTAACCGTAGATTTATCGGTTGCTAAAATCTATTTAAGTATCTTTCCAAATAATAAAGCTAAAGAACTTCTTGAAGGTATAAAGTCCAATACCCCTTTAATTAGACACGAATTAGCACAACGAACCAAACATCAATTAAGACGGATGCCTAATTTAGAATTTTTTATAGACGATTCTTTAGAGTACATCGATCAAATAGAAAAATCTTTAAAAGGAGAAGAAAACCCTATAAAAGACCCCAATATTTTAGATAAAAGAAAAAAGTCCTAACCAACCTAAAACCCATTTTTCTTACTTAGTATAAATATGCATTTCCCACTATACATAGCAAAACGTTATCTACGCTCCAAAAGCACGAACAATGCTATTAACTTTATAAGCATTATTGCCATTATTGGTGTTATACTGGGTGCGGCATCATTATTTATTGTGCTATCTGGTTTTGCTGGTCTTAAGGATTTTACACTCGAATTTTCCAGTATTGTAGACCCTGACTTAAAAGCGGAATCTTCAGTTGGTAAATCATTTATTTTAACCGAAGAAGATATTTCTAAGCTAAATAATCTGGAAGAAATCGCATTATTCTCCAAGACTATCGAAGAACGTGTTGCAATTACCTGTAACGATAAAAACTATTTAGCAACTATTAAAGGGGTTGATGGGAACTTTAAAGATGTTGTTAATATTGAGTCGAAAATAGACCATGGCGATTGGTTAAGTCAAAAATCCAACCATATCGTAGTGGGATGGGGCATTTCAAACAACTTATCATTAGGTGTTTTAGATTTATCAAAAACCATAAACATCTACGTCCCCAAACCTGGAAAGGGACAAATAACATCCTATAAAAAAGCATTCAATACCGTTAAGGCTATTAATGTTGGTGTATTTTATATAAACGAAACATTAAACGACACCTATGTCTATGCATCCTTAGATTTGGCCAAAAACCTTTTAAGTTATAGTCCCAATCAAGTATCTGCAGTAGAATTTAAACTTAATGACGGTGTTGATGAGGCTGTTGCCAAGCAAAAAATAAGAGAGGCCTTAGGCCCTAAGGTTGTTGTAAAAAATAGAACACAGCTTAATGATGCGCTTTATAGAATGTTAAACACCGAAAACCTTGCTGTGTATTTAATATTTACATTGGTACTAATTATTGCCTTTTTTAATGTTATTGGGTCTTTAATTATGATGATGTTAGATAAAAAGAGGAGCCTGAGCACGCTTTTTAACATGGGAGCAACCATAAAAGATATTCGTAAAATTTTCTTTTTACAGGGAAGCTTAATGAGTATTATAGGTGGGTTTATAGGCTTGGGGGTCGCACTAATAGTTACAGTACTTCAAAAAGTATTTGGTTTGATTATGATAACACCCTCGTTAGCCTATCCAATGACCATAAAAGTTGAAAACTTCTTTATTGTTTTTATAACCATTTCGGTTCTAGGGAGTGTAGCCTCTAAAATTGCATCTGTAAGAATTTCAAAATCCTTAGTAAAGAATTACTAATTTAAACGAATTCTCGAAGTAAACTATTCAGTAAATTGATAATCTGAAAATTTTTCCAACACCTCATCAAAAGCTGCAAATACATCAGCCGAACGATCGCTGGTTACCATTTTCATGCGGTAGTCTTTAAAATGTGGAATGCCTTTAAAATAATTTGTATAGTGCCTACGGGTTTCAAAAACACCTAAAATTTCTCCTTTCCAGTCAATCGACATTTGCAAGTGCCTGCGAGCTGCTTCAACACGATCGGCTAAAGAAATAGGCGCTAAATGCTCGCCTGTTTTAAAGTAATGTTTTACCTGTTTAAAAAACCAAGGGTTACCAATACTTGCGCGGCCAATCATAGCACCGTCAAGCCCATAGCTATCACGCATTTCTACAGCTTTTTCAGGTGTATCAACATCGCCATTTCCAAACACAGGAATGTGCATACGCGGATTATTTTTAACCTCTGCTATTGGTTTCCAGTCGGCACTGCCTTTATACATTTGTGCACGGGTACGGCCATGTATTGCAATGGCTTTACAACCAACATCCTGTAACCTCTCAGCCACCTCAACAATTCTTATAGAGTCGTGATCCCACCCTAAACGGGTTTTTACAGTTATAGGAATATCTGAACGTTTAACCATTTCCGCCGTGAGTTTCTCCATCAAACATATATCCTTTAAAATACCTGCTCCAGCCCCCTTGCTCACTACTTTTTTTACAGGACATCCAAAATTAATATCGATAATGTCTGGTTTAGAAGCCGAAACAATATCAATGGTTTGAAGCATGCTGTCCAGATTCGCTCCAAAAATTTGTATCCCTACAGGACGTTCCTTTTCATAAATATCTAATTTCATAACGCTTTTTGCAGCATTACGAATTAAACCTTCACTAGATACAAACTCGGTATATACAACATCGGCTCCTTGCTCCTTGCATAAAGCTCGAAACGGCGGATCGCTAACATCTTCCATAGGAGCCAAGAGCAATGGAAATTCAGGAAGTTCTATGTTGTCTATTTTTACCACGTTGTAAATTTTGGGCAAAATTACTGTTTTTTAATCAAACAGAAACAAAGCCAGAAACAAAGCCAGAAACAAAGTAACTCTAAAGTTTCATTGTAAAAAATCATCTCTTAACAATTTTTTTTATCTGAGAAGCCCCCTTTTTCAAATTAATTTTAACAATATAAATGCCTTGATTAAAAATATTCATATCAACGCTCATGCTATTTCCTTTATAAAGTTGTACTAATTTAGTATCGTATATTTCAATGGAATTTACATTTTCACTTCTTATATTTAAAAACGTATCCACTGGATTTGGATACAATACAATGTCATTTTCTATAATAGCGCCCTTTGAAGACAAAGCAACATCGTTGGTCGAAAACGAAATTAATTTAGCATAGTCTGAAATAGGAGAGATGTTAAATGATTCTGATGTTATAAAATACCTGTTTTCATTAACAAATGTGATAGCTTCTGTTTGTTCAAACCCAAATGAAGAAAGCAATGTTTGTGTATTTGTACCAGAAAAAATATCGTTTCCATTAAAATTTTCACTAACCCAGACAAAAGACCGTAAAATCTCTGTATACCCTACTAAAAAAAGTTTTTTGGTTAATGGGTTATAGGTGCCTCCAGAAATTAACCCGCCACTATTTAAAGTTGTAGACAACACCGACAAAGTATATACCCCTTGTGCTTTGGGGACCAAATATGCTTTTGTTATACCATCAACCCAATTTTTACTAAACAATAACAGGTTTGTTTCATCAAAAGAAACGAGTGTTTCGGAATCCCATTCCGTATTGTTTGGATTAGCTGTAAAATCTGTTTGGGAAGCATAACTAAAGGCAATTGTTTCTGCTGTTACACTCGTAGTATTTAAAAAATCGGTTTTATTAATTTTATAAATCTTTAAATCTGTTCTATTCCCGTTATTGTTTCCTATATCTCCAACATAAATACTTGTATCATCTTGGGTAATATCCTCCCAGTCTACATTTGTAGCATTTGAAATGGTAACTGTTCTTGTAACTAGACCAGAAATAGTATCTAATTCGAAAAGCTTGTTTTCACCCCCAGAATCATTATGGGTAATGAGCTTATTATTAAAAAAAATAGCTCCCGAAGATTCGATTAAATTTTTTGGCAATGCAAATTTTTCAACAGCAGCATCTATCTGACTTGTGGCACTATATGCCCCAAAAACAATAACTATTATTGAAATTATAACTTTCACGAATTAAATATCTTACAAACAACAAAGTTAGCGTAAAAAATTCGGCTATATTTATGAAAAATTAATGCCTTGCAGATTCCTTTTGAGCCTCAATTATTTACTTACAGTATAAATATTCACCTTATTTTAGAGTACTTAGCATTCTTTATAGCTTTTCGGTACTACGTGTTTTTAAGAAGGCAGAGCAACGATATTATTTCATCAAACAATAGACTATCTATCATTTTAGGTGCTGCACTGGGGGCTTTAATAGGCTCTAGATTGGTTGGCTTTTTAGAAAACCCCTTGGTTAGTATCGCACAAGAAAACATGATTCAATTACTCAACACAAAAACCATAATGGGTGGTTTGTTTGGCGGGTTGCTTGGCGTGGAAATCGCTAAAAAACGCATAGGCGAAACTCAATCGTCTGGCGATTTATTTGTGTTTCCTATTATTCTAGGCATTTTTATTGGCAGAATAGGGTGCTTTCTATCTGGGATAAACGAATTTACTTATGGCATGGAAACAACTTCATTGTTCGGTATGGATTTGGGAGATGGCCTTATACGTCATCCCGTAGCCTTGTATGAATTGATTTTTTTAATCGTCCTGTTTATAAGTTTAACGTATATAAAAAACAAAGTGTCCTTAAAAAACGGCGTACTCTTTAAATGGTTTATGATTATCTATTTTACATTCAGGTTTTTCATAGAATTTTTAAAGCCCAACGTATTTTACCTCTTTGGATTAAGCACGATTCAAATATTATGTCTAATTTGTTTGCTTTATTATCACAAAACCATTTTTAAATATGCCCGTTAGAAAATATACCTACTACGATTTTACTTTAAGCCTTTGTCCAGAATGTTTAAAACGTGTAGACGCTAAAATCGTGTTTGAAAATGGTCATGTTTATATGTTGAAGCGCTGCAGCGAACATGGCAACTCTAAAGTATTGATTGCCGACGATATAGAATACTACAAAAATATAAGAAACTATAATAAGCCTTCTGAAACGCCTTATAAATTCAATACTAAAACCGATTATGGTTGTCCTTACGATTGTGGTTTATGCCCAGATCACGAGCAACATTCCTGCCTCACCGTTGTTGAGGTTACAGACCGTTGTAATTTAACCTGCCCAACATGTTATGCGGGCTCATCTCCAACGTACGGAAGACATCGCACTTTAGAAGAAGTAAAAGCCATGTTGGATACTATAGTCGCCAATGAAAAAGAACCTGATGTGGTGCAAATTAGTGGAGGAGAACCCACCATCCATCCACAGTTTTTCGAAATTTTAGATTATGCAAAGTCATTACCCATTCGGCATTTAATGTTGAACACCAACGGTATTAAAATTGCAAAAGATTTCGCTTTTGCGGAAAGACTAAAAAGCTATGCGCCTGATTTTGAAATTTATCTTCAGTTTGATTCTTTTGAGAATAGCGTGCTACAAGAACTTCGTGGTGCCGATTTAAACGAGATAAGAAAACAGGCTCTTGAAAATTTAAACAAGCTCAATTTATCAACCACATTGGTGGTCACACTTCAAAAAGGGCTGAACGATCATGAAATAGGTAAAATAATAGACTTTGCATTAAAACAAAAATGCGTTCGAGGGGTAACGCTCCAGCCTACACAAATAGCTGGTAGATTAGAGCATTTTAATCCAGAAACCGATAGAATGACCCTCACCGAAGTACGTCGAAAAATTTTGGAGCAAACCAATATTTTTAATCCAGACGATTTACTGCCCGTACCCTGCAATCCTGATGCTTTGGTAATGGGCTATGCGCTTAAATTAGGAGATGAGGTATTTCCGCTAACCAGATATATTAATCCGAATGATTTATTGGATAATAGTAAAAATACCATTATCTATGAGCAAGACGAAAACCTTCAAGGTAAAATGATTGAATTGTTTAGCACTGGAAATTCTGTTGAAGTTGCCGAAGAAAACCTAAAGTCTATTATGTGCTGCTTACCCAATATAGATGCCCCTAATTTGGGTTATGATAATTTATTCCGTGTTATTATCATGCAATTTATTGATGCCTATAATTTTGATGTACGCGCTATTAAAAAATCATGCGTTCATATTGTAGATAAAGACAATAAAATTATCCCTTTTGAAACTATGAACTTGTTTTACAGAGATGATAAAAAAGACTATTTAGAAGAACTTAGAAACGATATATTATGACTGTTTTATTAATTGAAGGCGGAAACTATTTGGGTGTATTTTTACTAGTTTTAGCCATTATGTTTTTACCTCCATTAATTCTACTAATTATTGGATTAGTTATAAGAGTAAAAAATCGAAAAACATCAAAAATACTTATTATACTATCTGTGGTGTATCTTTTAATAAGCCTAGGTGTATGTGGAAGTATGATGGTATAAAAAATTTTAGTTATGTTATACTTTTTAGAAGGAAATATGAATTTAGATGGCTTGATATTCTTAATTTTAGCTATCATGTTTGGTCCAGCTATTTTATTAGCTATCATTGGGCTTGCTGTTCGTAAAAACAATAAAAAAGCAGCCAAAGTATTATTTATTTTAGCTGCTGTTTATGTTATTGTGAGTTTAGGTATTTGTGGTGGTATGATAGCATAACATAGTAACAGTACCAATTAAAGGTTTATCCACACTTTAATGACCTCGTTATAACTCCTCCCTGTTGTAATACTTGTTTTCTTTTTATCTCTTAAGGTAATTATATATCTACTATTAAAATACTTTTGAATATCATTCACGTAATCTTTGTTAATAATTATAGACCTATGAATTCTTAAAAAATTGTCAGGTAGCTTTTGTTCTAAACTAGAAATAGGATCTGCACTAAGATAATTTACTCCATCAGAATGAATGGTTATATAATTATTGTCTGCTTCAAAATAAACAACTTCATCTAACTTTATAAAAACTAATTTCTCGTTTTTTTTAACCGTAATAGACGTCATTTTATTGACCTTCTTTTGATTAGAAATGGCTTTTAATACCTTTAAAATTTGATCTGAAGAAATACTTTTTTCAAAAGACTTTAATTTCTCAACTGTTTTCGCAATTCGTTCTAATTTTACTGGTTTCACTAAATAATCAATACTATTTGTTTCAAAGGCTTCCAAAGAATATTGATCGTAAGCTGTGCAAAAAACAACAATGGGGATTGTTTTCAGGTTCTCTAATAATTCAAACCCCGTACTCCCTGGCATTTCTATGTCTAAAAAAATAATATCAGGGTTTAAACTTTCTATCTTTCTTTGGGCTTCTGTTCCGTTTTGAGCAAAAGCTACAATATTAAAAGTCTCTGGGAATTCTTTCAACAAGTTTTTTAAACCTTCTCTAGCAGGAGCTTCATCATCAATAATAATCGTTGAATAAGGTCTTTCCATTTTATATCGTTTCAGGAATTGTAATAGTAATTGCTTTTTTAGGTGCATTTGTCCAATTTAACGATGCTTTATCTTCATAATTCAAACGTAATAAATCGTAAACGGTTTGCAAACCATGACCACTCAATAAACCTTCTGGAAAATTTGGACCATTATCAGACACTGAAATAAAAATGTTATTGTCCGCTTTTTCGATTTTTAAACCGATTTCTCCTTTCCCTTCATTTTTTGAAACACCGTGTTTTACTGCATTTTCTACCAAAGGCTGTATTAAAAACATGGGCATTTCATGACTCTCTAGTCCCTCATCAATGTCAATAACAAATTCCAGCCTGTCACCAAAACGAATCTTTTCTATCTCTAAATAGGTTTTAACCATATCGATTTCATCCTTTATCGTGCTCATCTTTTTCTCTTTTCTATTTATGGAATACTTAAATAAATCGGATAAAGAATAGGCCATTTTTTGAGTTTTTTTAGCATCTATAGGTGCTAAACTTGCAATGGAATTTAACGAATTGTATAAAAAATGTGGATTGATTTGGGATTGCAGTAATTTTGTTTCTGCTTGGGCATACAATTCTTTCAGCCTGCTTAGTTCTACTTCCTTGGCACTAACCATAGATGAGGAAACATGATTAAGATATAATAATAAACCCCTAGCTAAAGTTAACCCGAACAAGGCGATAAAAATAGGCAAATACAGGCTTTCTGGCTTAAACATTGGAGAAAACTCTTCCTTAAAAGTACTATACACAATATAACCCGTTAATAAAGGAAGGTTTAATACAAAATATGTAATCAGCATTTTTAATATTAATTGATAAGAAAAACTAAATTCTTTTTTAATTACCACTTTTTCGATGCCCCACAATAAAAATGAATATATTAAAGTAACTATTAGTGCTATTAAATAACTAAACATTAAGTTTTCAAAATACCTGGTTAATTCCATATTTGTTATATAGAGGTAAATATTTATTAAATTGGCAACATGTATCGCAATGGCTAAACAAGGCAATAAATAATTTAGGTAAGTATTTTTAAACGTCTTATTTTGAAAAAAGCTAAACGATAAAACGAAAGCCAAAACACCTATTAAAAAAGCAACAATGAAAGCTTTCAATTTAGCCAAGCCTGTATTGAGAAAAAAACTTGCATAACGCCAAGAATAGGCTTTGTACATGTAGTTGCTAAATTGTTTTTCGAAATCATCTGCATATAATTTTTGTATTAAAAACTTATCCTTTTTGGTGAATTTTCTATTCCAAGGGCTTGTATTTTGCCAATTAAAAATATTCTCTGGCGGATATGACTTATTGGGACCAATCCTACTACTCATAGGATATGTTAAACAAATGTTAGTTAAAAGTTTATATTGGATATATTGTTTTCTTTCGTCAAAAGAAATATCCTCATTGAAAACAAAGTCTAGATATTTCCATTGATTCTGATAAACCCACATGAAATTACGATAACTCTTAAACAACTTGCTTATATCTGCCCCTTTCTGTATTCCTTTTGCAATTTTTACTTTTTTAGGGTCATTCATTATAATCTTCAAAGTAGAAGACGTAATCTCTTTATATGAATAATTTTTGATTTTCTTCCCTTTATAACCTTTGCCCTCCGTAAATGTTTTATAATTTGTTCCAACAAAATCAGAAAAATAAGCTATGGGCTTAGTTGGAATTAACGTTTTTAATTCTTCCATAACGCTTTCAAAAGCTAAACTATCTTGTTTTGTTGCATTTTTAAGAACTAATAAAATAGGCCCTCTTAGCTTATCAGGAAAATATACGCGTCTGTTTTCAAAATTATGATCAAATAATGTGTTTTTTATGTATTCCCATTTAGGGTCTAAGTTTTTTTGCTTTCTGGCAACTCTTAAACTATCTTTTTTAATAAACCTGTAAGTCAAATATGCATGGGTCTTTTCCAAATCCGTTTGATTAACATCTGCCAAATCTCTCAAAGAATATTCTGCATCATTTATATAAAATACAATCGCAGGAATTACTAAAATTAGCACCAAGGCTATTATTTTTTTCATGATATCAAATTTAAATTATTATACCACAAAAGAACAACCACAAAAAAGTTTCTAAAACCTATTTCCTGTAAACTGCAAATCTAACTTGTAAACTACATTAATTTAGATTCTTTAGCTATTGCCATTCACAAACATATTTAACTATCTTTGCAGTCGCTGTTTTAAACGGCTTTTTGAGTATGAAGAATATTAGAAATTTTTGCATTATTGCGCATATAGATCACGGTAAGAGTACGCTCGCAGACCGTTTATTAGATTATACAGGATCGGTAACAGCCAGAGAACAACAAGCGCAGCTACTAGATAGTATGGATTTAGAACGCGAACGTGGTATTACCATAAAGTCGCATGCCATCCAAATGGAATATACTTATAAAGGAGAAGAGTATATTTTAAATTTAATTGACACGCCTGGTCACGTAGATTTCTCGTATGAAGTTTCTCGATCTATCGCTGCCTGTGAAGGTGCTTTACTTATTGTAGATGCAGCCCAGAGTATTCAGGCACAAACGATTTCTAATTTGTATTTGGCTTTAGAAAACGATTTGGAAATTATTCCCGTACTTAACAAAGTTGATTTACCAAGTGCCAACCCCGAAGAAGTTACCGATGATATTGTAGACCTTTTAGGCTGCGATCCAGAGGAAGTTATTCATGCTAGTGGAAAAACAGGTTTTGGAGTCGACAATATCTTAGCTGCGGTTATAGATCGCATTCCTGCTCCTAAAGGAGATCCAGACGCCCCTTTACAAGCCCTAATTTTCGATTCTGTTTACAATACTTTTAGAGGTATTGAAACCTATTTTAGAGTTTTTAATGGTGAAATTAAAAAAGGCCAAAAAATTAAATTCGTTGCAACCGATAAAGAGTACTTTGCAGACGAGGTTGGGACATTAAAACTTAACCAAGTTGTAAAACAAAGCGTAAAAACGGGTGATGTTGGTTATTTAATAACAGGTATTAAAACCGCTAAAGAAGTAAAAGTTGGTGATACCATTACTGATTTTGTAAACCCAACAACCAATATTGTTGAAGGTTTTGAAGATGTTAAACCAATGGTTTTTGCAGGTATTTATCCTGTTGATACAGAAGATTACGAAGAACTTCGTAATTCGATGGAAAAACTACGATTAAACGATGCATCCTTAGTATTTGCTCCAGAAAGTTCTGCAGCTTTAGGTTTTGGTTTTCGTTGTGGTTTCTTAGGGATGCTTCATATGGAAATTATTCAAGAACGTTTAGAGCGTGAGTTCGATATGACTGTTATTACTACGGTTCCCAACGTATCGTACCATGCTTTTACAAATAAAAATCCTGATGAGGCTTTTGTAGTAAATAACCCATCCGATTTACCAGACCCCTCAACGGTTAACCGTGTTGAAGAACCTTATATTAAAGCTACGATCATTACTAAATCGGATTTTGTTGGTAATGTGATGTCGCTTTGTATTGAAAAGAGAGGTCTTGTTTTAAATCAAACATATTTAACAACAGAACGTGTAGAATTAACTTTTGAAATGCCTTTGGCTGAAATTGTTTTCGATTTTTACGATCGCTTAAAAACCGTTTCAAAAGGTTACGCCTCTTTCGATTACCATCCAATAGGTATGAAAACCTCTAAACTTGTACGTTTAGACATTTTATTAAATGCACTACCTGTTGATGCGCTATCTGCTTTAATTCATGCTGATAACGCTCAGAATATTGGTAAAAAAATGTGCGAAAAACTAAAAGAACTAATTCCGCGCCAGCAATTCGATATCCCTATTCAAGCAGCGATTGGAGCTAAAATTATTTCAAGAGAAACTATTAAAGCACTTCGTAAAGATGTTACCGCTAAGTGTTATGGCGGAGATATTTCCCGTAAACGTAAACTTTTAGAAAAACAGAAGAAAGGTAAAAAACGTATGCGTCAAGTAGGTAATGTAGAAATACCTCAACAAGCTTTTATGGCCGTTTTAAAACTGAATGATTAAATAACTAGAAATCCACTTCCTAATCTGTTAATATTTAGTCAGCTGTCATGTCGACAGAGCGTAGCCTAAGTAATAGGAATGGCATGGTTTATATAATTAAATAAACCCTTTTTGTTCTGCGACTTGTAGCAAGTCTCTATCGCTACTTTTAGTACCTAAATTAAAGATTTCCTTTAATAGGCGCTTTCTTCTTTCTATAGCCGCTTTAGAAAGTGGTATTATTTCTGGTAGTTCGTTCATTTTTGTGCCACGGGATAACTCATATAATAATTTTCTATCAATATCATCTATCATAAAATTATTAGAGGTCTGTTTTCGCATTAATCTAACTACAGATTTACTGTAATAAGGATCGCCTTCAATGACGCTTTCAATAGCCAAAATAAGTTCATTGGGACTTAAATCATTTTTTATTAAAAACCCATCGGGATCTACACTCTTAAAAATACTGTTCATTCTATAATTATCATTATACGTCGTAACAATAATTATTTTAGTCCTTGGTAAAAGCAGCCTTATTTTAACCCCTAAATCTTCTCCTGAAATTATCTCCCTGTCCTTAGATGGTGGTAGTTTAATATCTAAAAAAACAATATCAATCGCTTGGTTTTTTGAAGCGTTTTTTATTTTATAATAAGCATCATCGCAATTTGTAACCTTATTGATATTAAACTCTAAACCTGTACCGTTAGAACTTACATGTTCTAAAGCATTTTCATAAGCATTACTAATTAGTGGGTGATCTTCTACAATTAATACGTTCATATTTTAAAAACTCTTTAAATAGGGATATGTATGTTTAATTCCGTTCCTTTATTCAAATTTGAGGTTATTTGGTGGCTGCCTCGAAGTTTTGATACCCTAGATGCGATATTCTTTAAACCGATGCCTTTATAGTTTTTATTGGCATCAAACCCCATGCCATTATCCTTGACCTTAATTTCTAAAACATTTTCTTTTAACGAAAAAGAAATAACAATAGTATCTGCTTTGGCATGCTTTATAATATTTTGAATAGCCTCCTGTATCATGCGGTAAATTTCTACTCTGGTATGCTCATTGAGCTGCTCTAAATTTACATCAGTGTCTTTTTTAAAGACATAACTAAAGCCACCTATGTCACTTTGTTTGTCTAAATAGGCTTCTAAAATGGATTGAAAACTGGTTTTCGATAATTCATTTTCTTTTTTTAGAGCATGCGATATATCCCGTACTTCCCTTTCTATGTCCTGCAAATCTTCTATATACCTTTTGTGCTTCTCTAAAGTACCTTTGTTTCCTTTAAGGTCTAAAAACCCCATGCCCATTCTTGTACCAAACAGCTTACCTAATACACTATCATGTAAATCTTCTGCTATTCTATGTCGTTCTTGTAGGCGCCCTTCTTCTTGCTTGGTATGCTGCTGCAGCATCAATCTATATATTTCCTGATTGGCTTTTTCTTGCTCACTACTAAACTTAAGGGCTTTGTTTTTTGAGCGTTGCACTCTTATAAAATACAAAAGCCCTAAAACCAATACCAGTATCCCACTTATTACAGAAATTAAAATGTTTTGGGTACTTAAGCGTTTGGTTTCTTTTATATACTGGTCTGTTTCAAATTGTATTCTGGCAAATTTGTTTCTTTCTAAGCGTTCTTCTCTTAGAATACTATCGTTTAAATTTATATAGGCTTCATAATATTTTACCGCAGTACTATCTGTTTCTATTTTTGAAAGGACTAAAAGTGACTTTAACAGATCGTCTTTATAAAATTGTTCTGAAATCTCTTTCGCCTTATAGCCATGGTATAAAGCCGAATCTTTTTGTTTTTTGTAATCATAAAACTCTGCTAGATGTTGATGAATGATTATCACTCTATAAGTAGCATTAACACTATCACATATTCTTAAGGCTTTTAAATATAATTCTGGAAGCCGTTCATGATTTTTAGATAAATATAAGGCATCAGCATAATTGTCTAACACGATAGCGTATAGGGCCGGGTTTTTTTTAATAAACACTTTATCGTTTAAAACTATAGCATACATTTTAATAGCTTTATCAAGTTGACCTGAATGTTTAAAAGTGTTTCCTAAATTATTATAGGATATAAATATAGACTTTTGATTATCACCTTGAAGTCCTCTTTTTATTTTAAGCGATAAATTATAATACTTAATAGACTTTTCATATTGTTTCAATTCGTCAAATACCATTCCTAGATTGCTATAAACATATGCCTTTCGTTTTTTTATTATATTACTCTCTCCCAATATTTCTAATAATGAAAGAGCCTCTATATAATTAATCTCACTGCTAACAAAATTTTTCTCATTTCTCTGTAAAGAAGCTATTCTGTGCAATATTAATGACCTATTAAAGTGCTTCTTTAATACTTTATAGGTTTTCTGGGAAATATTGTAATAATAATACGAACTATCTGGTCTTATATCCTCAGAAATAGAACTATAATACTCTCCTAATAAGCTACTATAGTAAGCTACCTCAGTCGAGTCTTTGGTTTTTCTGGCAAATTTAAATCTCCTATGAAAAGTTTTTTTAACGCATCAAAATCTTCAGCACTCAAAAAAAAATCTATCTGGTTTATATCTGATAAATAAATAGTAGAATCAACCTCCGTTATATAAGACAGCTCACTAGCTCTTTTAGCATAAGCTATCCTAGTTTCTATATCAAATTCACTATTCTTAGATAGATTTCTCAGTGTTTGTATACTATCCAACTGTGTTTTAAAATGCTTGGTCTGCGCATGTATGTTCAAGCAAAAAAGAAGGAGACCTATAAGAGGGAGCGTGTTTTTAAACATATTAGACAACTGTTCTTATAACAGCAAAAACAAATATAGAATTTATCTTTAATTCAATTCATGGTTTTCTTAGCAGCATAATAATGATTATGTTTTCTAAGGTTTCTTTTATTATTATTGAAAAATTGAAAGTATTTGTACGCTTTTTTCAATTTTTGTTATTAATAATCTTGATTAATCTCGTATCTGCATTATTTTTCTTAAAAATAAAATTCGTCAAAAAAATTAGACAATAATTTTGTAAGTTTATGAGATAGCAAAATTAAATATGAACGTTGTACACATAAGCGCAGAGTGCTATCCAGTAGCTAAAGTAGGAGGATTGGCAGATGTTGTTGGAGCATTACCCAAATATCAAAATAGTGCCACAGTTTCGTCTCAAGTTATTATGCCTTTTTATAACAATAAGTTTACCAAGGCAAACACTTTTAATACCATTTACGAGTCTCAATTAAATTTAGGAGATGCATCATACCCTTTTAAAATATTAAGCTTAAAAGAAGTGCCTTTAGACTTTGATATCTTTTTTGTTGATGTTCCCGAACTTCTGTTCAAAGAATATGTCTACTCTAATGATGACACCGAGCGGTTTTTAGCCTTTCAAATTGCAGTTTTAGATTGGATGCTAACTTGGGAAACATATCCCGATTATATTCACTGTCACGACCACCATACAGGACTGATACCATTCATGCTACAAGAAAGTTTTAAATACAAGACTTTCAAAGACATACCAAATATTTTAACCATACACAATGCACAATACCAAGGTTGGTTCCCTCATAATAAAGTAAACTTAATTCCTCCCTTTAATTTTGAAAAGGTAGGTCTTTTAGATTGGGGAGGTAGCGTAAATCCATTAGCGGCAGCAATAAAATGTGCCTGGAGGGTCACCACAGTATCTCCTAGTTACATGGAAGAATTAAAAGTGTCTGCCAACGGGCTAGAAGACTTATTAAATCATGAAAGTGCTAAATGTTCTGGGATCCTTAATGGTATCGACTGGAATGTATGGAACCCAGAAACCGATAACTACCTTATGGCTAACTATACAACTAAAACAGTCGTTTCTGGAAAAAAAGCAAACAAAAAACATTTATGTGATACCTTCAACTTAGATTTTAAAAAACCCCTTTTTGCCTTTATCGGGCGGTTAGTAGGTGAGAAAGGATCCGATCTGTTTCCAGAAACATTTAAAACTACTCTTGAAAAAGGAGAAGCTTCCATCTTATTATTAGGCTCTGGTCATGATGATGTAGAAAATCAACTAGAAGCCCTTAAAAAGGATTATAAAGGCACCTACAATGCTTTTATAGGATACGACGAGGCCTTGTCTCATATCATTTACGCAGGCGCCGATTTTTTACTCATGCCATCTAGAGTAGAGCCTTGCGGCCTCAACCAAATGTATGCCTTAAGGTATGGTACCATACCTATTGTAAGAAGTATTGGAGGGCTTAAAGATACTGTGATAGATACTTCAGAAAATAATGGGTTTGGCATTTGTCATCCCCAAGTGACTGTTCCAGATATTACAAACGCAATTGATAGAGGGGTCTCGCTTTATAAAAACAAGAGTACCTATAAAAAATTAAGTGCGCAGATTATGGGAATTAACCACTCCTGGGACGCATCTGCAAACGAGTATATTAAATTATATAAATCCATTTAAACCAATTAAACTAATAGCAAAAATATGATTAACGATAAAGTTCTAGCCATTATATTAGGCGGCGGTCAAGGTTCAAGATTATATCCATTAACAGAAACAAGGTCTAAACCAGCCGTTCCTATTGCGGGAAAATATAGATTAGTAGATATTCCCATTTCAAATTGTATTAATTCAAACATAAAACGCATGTTCGTCTTAACACAATTTAATTCGGCTTCACTGAATCGTCATATTAAAAACACCTATCACTTTAGTTTTTTTAGCTCAGCTTTTGTTGATGTATTAGCAGCAGAACAAACACCAGCAAACAAAGGTTGGTTTCAAGGCACTGCAGATGCCGTTCGCCAAAGCATGCATCATTTTGTAAGGCATGACTTCGATTATGTATTAATTCTATCTGGAGACCAATTATACCAAATGGATTATGAATTAATGATCAATGCCCATGTGAAGAACAAAGCAAAAATATCTATTGCTACGATTCCCGTTAACGCCAAAGACGCTACTTCTTTTGGTATTTTAAAAGCTAACGATAAAAATGTAATAACTTCATTTATTGAAAAACCAGATGCTAATTTGTTACCAGAATGGACCTCTGAAGTGAGCGATGAAATGAAAGGAGAAGGTCGAAATTACCTAGCTTCTATGGGTATTTATATTTTTAATAGGGATCTATTAATTAAACTAATGGACGACCCAAGTACAATAGATTTTGGTAAAGAAATTATCCCTCAAAGCGTTGATAAATACAAAACTTTAAGTTATCAATATGAAGGGTATTGGACAGATATAGGAAATATAGACTCTTTCTTTGAAGCTAATATTGGCTTAACAGCAGATATTCCAGATTTCGATTTATACGATAAATCCAAACGTATTTATACCAGAGCCAGAATGCTACCCACAACAAAAGTATCTGGCACAACACTTAACAAAACTGTAGTGGCAGAAGGCTGTATTATTAGTGCAGCCAAAATTGAAAAATCGGTAATAGGTATTCGTTCCAGAATTGGAGACGAATCAACTGTTATAAACACCTATATGATGGGTAGTGACCATTATCAAACCCTAGACGATATAACAAACCCTGAAATAAATGCTATAGGCATTGGAGCCCGTTGTTTTATAAAAAATGCCATTCTAGACAAAAATTGTTGTATCGGTGATGATGTAAGAATTAATGGAGGCCTACATTTAGAATCAATCGAAACAGATTCTTACGCCGTTAAAGATGGTATCGTAGTAATTAAAAAAGGAGCTGTAATCCCTAATGGTTTCGTAATATAATATATGGCACAAGTTAAACCCTATAGCCTGTTTACAGAGTTAGACATCTATCTCTTTAAATCAGGAACACATTATCGCCTTTACGAAAAATTTGGGTCTCACATAACCATTATTGATGGTATTGAAGGCACGTATTTTGCTGTTTGGGCCCCTAGTGCCAAATCGGTATCTGTTATTGGTGATTTTAATTATTGGAAAGCAGGCGAGCACCAATTAAATGTTCGTTGGGATTCAAGTGGTATTTGGGAAGGCTTTATCCCTTTAATTGGAAAAGGTACTATTTATAAATATCATATTGAAAGCTATAATGGCAGTATAACAACAGAAAAGGCAGACCCCTATGCAAGACGTAGTGAGCACCCACCAAAGACGGCATCCATAGTATGGCATGATAACTATCGTTGGAAAGATGAAGATTGGATGAAAAAGCGCAAAAAGCATAATGCTATAGATGCGCCTTTTTCGGTCTACGAAGTACATTTAGGATCTTGGAAAAAACATTTAGAAGAAGATCGATTCTTATCTTATTATGAATTGGCCGATGATTTGGTAAATTATGTGAAAGACATGGAATTTACACATGTAGAACTCATGCCTATTATGGAATACCCTTATGATCCTTCGTGGGGCTATCAACTAACAGGATACTTTGCGCCAACATCCCGTTTTGGATACCCAGAGGAGTTTAAATATTTGGTTGATAAACTTCATCAAAACGATATTGGTATTATTTTAGATTGGGTCCCATCACATTTTCCAGAAGATGCACATGGCCTTGGTTTTTTTGATGGTTCGCACCTATATGAACACCCCGATAAAAGAAAAGGCTACCACCAAGATTGGAAAAGCCTTATTTTCAATTACGAGCGTAACGAGGTTAGAGCCTTTTTAATAAGTAATGCCATTTTTTGGATGGAACAATATCATGCAGATGGATTACGTGTTGATGCCGTCGCATCTATGCTGTTTTTAGATTACTCTCGCGAAGAAGGTGAATGGGAACCAAACATGTATGGAGGCAGAGAAAATCTCGCTGTTATAAGCTTTCTAAAAGAATTAAATAAAGAAGTTTATAGGTCATTTCCAGACGTTCAAACCATTGCAGAAGAGTCTACCGCATTTCCCATGGTTTCTAAACCTGTCTTTTCAGGCGGTTTGGGCTTCGGAATGAAGTGGATGATGGGTTGGATGCACGATACGTTAGAGTATTTTGGCAAAGATCCTATTCACAGAAAATACCATCAAAACGATATAACATTTAGTTTAGCATATGTGTTTACCGAAAACTTTATGTTGCCCCTATCGCACGACGAGGTCGTTTATGGTAAAAATTCCATTTTAGGAAGAATGCCAGGTGACGAATGGCAGCGTTTTGCAAATCTTCGTTTATTATATGGCTATATGTTTACGCACCCTGGAACCAAATTATTGTTTATGGGTGGTGAGTTTGGTCAATATAACGAATGGGATTTTCAAAACAGTTTAGATTGGAATCTATTGGATTTTGAACCACACAAAAACCTTCAAAATTATTATAAAGAATTAAACAAACTCTATAAAACAACACCTGCTTTATATGAAAAAGGGTTTAGCGGTGAAGGGTTTGAGTGGATTAGTTATGATGATCATGAAAACTGTGTCTTGTCTTATATAAGAAAAGGCTATAACTCAAAAAATGATGTTATTGTGGTTTGTAATTTAACACCGACCATTAGAGAAAATTATAAAATTGGAGTTCCAATAAAAGCAAAAATCAAAGAAATTTTCAATAGTGATGCTAAAGAATTTGGAGGAAGCGGTATTATAAATAAAAAACAGGTTTCGGCTAAAAAAGATCCATGGAACGGTAGAGATTTTTCGGCAGAAATAACACTACCGCCTTTAGGTATGGTCGTATTTCAATTTAAATAATAGCTTATTTGAGATTTCCTTAATTATCTTGCTGATTATTTGTGTTTTATGAAATTATCTTAATGTTTTTTTAATAAAAACAGACCATAAATGCCTACTAAATTTAGTAATTTCGGCATTTAATAAATTGCGCTCACTCTTATGATTTTAAATACCGAATTAGAATATAAAGGAAACTTGTTTCCTTCTATAATAGTTTCGTACGAAAAAAACCTTAATGTTCTCTCATTTACAACAGAAAACGGAGTTATATTAGAAGTTACCGTACGCCGAGACAGTATCCTACGATTTAGATTTACCACAACAGGTATTTATGAAAATGATTTCTCTTATGCCATAACCAAATATGCAAGTAGAGGCTATAATCATCTTGAAGTTACTGAAAATGATGATAGTTATATTATAACAACAACAAAGCTTATTTGTCATATTTCAAAATTAGACTTACGAACTTCTATTTTTGATGCCATAGATAATACCTTGATTTGTGAAGACGAACTTGGATTCCACTGGGAAGAAAGTTACGAGCATGGTGGCGATGTGGTGAAAATGTCTAAAACATCACAACCTGGAGAAAGCTACTATGGTTTAGGAGACAAGCCTGTAGATAATAATCTAAAAGGCAAACGTTTTGAGAATTGGGTAACAGATTCTTATGCCTATGGCAGGGATACCGACCCTATTTATAAAGCCATTCCATTTTATACCGCTTTACATAATAAAAAATCTTACGGGATATTTTTTGATAATACCTTTCGTTCGTTTTTCGATTTCTGCCAAGAACGCCGTAACATAACAAGTTTTTGGGCTCATGGTGGTGAAATGAATTACTATTTTATTTATGGTCCCGAAATGTCTGATGTGGTTGTAAACTATACAGATTTAACAGGGAAACCTCATGAGTTACCTGCACTTTGGACTTTAGGCTACCACCAATGTAAATGGAGTTATTATCCAGAATCGAATGTAAAAGAAATTACCGCTAAGTTTAGAGAATTACAAATTCCATGCGATGCGATCTATTTAGACATCGATTACATGGAAGGTTTTAGATGTTTTACATGGAGCAAAGAACATTTTCCAGACCCTAAAAGAATGGTTAAGGAATTGGCAGATGATGGTTTTAAAACCATTGTTATTATAGATCCAGGTATTAAAATAGACATGGATTACTCGGTGTTTAAAGAGGGGCTTGAAAACGATTATTTCTGTAAGCGTGCCGATGGGCCTTACATGAAAGGTAAAGTATGGCCTGGTGAATGTTACTTCCCAGATTTCACCAAACCAGAAGTAAGAGAGTGGTGGTCTAATTTATTCAAGGAACTTGTTGAAGATATAGGTGTTAAAGGTGTTTGGAATGATATGAACGAACCTGCAGTCATGGATGTTCCTGGAAAAACCTTCCCTAATGATGTAAGACACGATTACGAAGGAAACCCTTGCAGCCATAGAAAAGCGCATAACGTTTACGGTATGCAAATGGCAAGAGCAACATATCAAGGTTTGAAAAAATTCTCGTACCCTAAAAGGCCTTTTGTTATTACAAGAGCAGCCTATTCTGGTACACAACGCTATACCTCAAGCTGGACAGGTGATAATGTAGCAACCTGGGATCATTTAAATATCGCTAACCTACAGGCACAGCGTATGTGTATGTCTGGATTCTCGTTTATTGGATCTGATATTGGTGGATTTGCAGAGCAACCAAACGGCGAATTATATGCACGTTGGATTCAGTTAGGTATTTTCCATCCATTTTGTAGAACACACTCCTCTGGAGACCATGGAGACCAAGAGCCTTGGGCTTTTGGAGATACTATAACCAATGTGGTACGTAAATTTATTGAACTAAGATACCAACTACTACCTTATTTATACACAGCCTTTTGGCGATATGCAGAAGAAGGCATTCCTATTTTAAAGTCACTTGTGCTATATGACCAAGAAGATTCTCAAACACATTATAGAAATGATGAATTTATCTTTGGAGAGAAAATATTAGCCTGCCCAGTAACAGGACCTAACCAAAAAGGAAGACGTATGTATATTCCTAGAGGTGAATGGTACAACTTCTGGACAGATGAAATAGTAAGTGGAGGTCAAGAATTATGGGTAGATGCAGATTTAGATAGCATGCCTATTTTTGTTAAAGAAGGGGCTATTATTCCTAAATACCCTATACAGCAGTACGTAGGTGAAAAAGTTATTGATGAATTATTACTTGATGTATACTATAAACTAGGTAAAGAAAGTTCTTTGGTTTATGAAGATGCGACCGATGGTTACGATTACATTAAAGGAAGGTATAGCTTAAGAGACTTTAAACTGTTAGGTAAGGAGAATGAATTAATCATTCAGCAACATAAATCTGGCAAGTTTATAACCACGTATAAGACGTTTAAATTAAGCTTGCATGGTTTACCTTTTAAAATTTCTAAAGTTCAAGTAGATAACGAAGAGATTCTTTTCAAGGATATAAAACTTAATGGTGATAACACATTAGTTCTTAATAAGGAATTTACCGAGCTACATATTATGGCTTAGGACAACATTAAAAAATTGTCTAAAAACATAATGTCTGGTTCAAATACTTTGACTACGCTCAGCATAAACCAAAGTCGGGATGCTGAGCGTATTTGAAAAACGCTCGTTCAGGAACGACAACACAACTTTTCTTTAAAATAATGTGAGTTCGATATAGTCGGCTGACAATCAAAAGTGTACGTATTGTATATTCAATTATGTTTGTCATTCAGACGAAAAATGAGGAAGAATCTCCAAATTATGAGATTTCTCGTCACTCACTTCGACTGTGCTCAGTGCACCGCGTTCCTCGTTCTGTCGAAAATGACAACTATATTTTTTTAAGGTGTTTAAGGCTGTTTTTGGTATTTAAAATTAAATCGAAACTCACGTTAAAACATATAACGATCTTATTTACAGAATCAATTAGGTCTGGCCAAATCAAGTTATTTTAAAGGTTTCCCTAAGTATACTAATTTATAGCCTTTTTCAATCTTTTCGATAGCTTTATTATACGAAGATATTATTTCCAAAACCCCTTTTTTATCTTTAACAAACAATGGTATGGTTTCATATGCCTTGCCTGTTGCTTCTATTAGATTTTCATAATGTGCTCTATCGTTAATTTCAACTTCATGAATCTCTGGGTATTTACGGGCTACTTCGGTAAGCGTGTTAAAATCGTCTGTATGAGAAAATAAGCCTTCTTTAGGGTTGTTGTTAGGGTCATCCACTTCTTCGGCTGTTATCAATCTAAACGATCCGTTTTCTCCAAATTGTTTTCCAAATTTATCGATAGCATACTGGTTAATATCTGCACTACCTGTTAGTGCCATTAAAAACCCAATATCGCTAAGCTCTATATTATCGCCTAAACTCTCAGAATAAACATCTGCATTTATGGCTTCAAGTCCTAATTCCTGAGCCATTTGAATGTTAGTTTGGTTGCTATCAATCAAAACAACATGCCGTTGGTTATCCACTAAATATTGCCCTATTAATCTGGAAACTTGTGCTGCACCTAATATTAAAATACCTTCCGATCTTTTTAGAAAAACACCAACAATTTTGGCAAAAGGCCTTGCCGTAGTTGCATTCAACAAAACAGTTCCAAGAACAATCATAAACACTAAAGGGGTAATATACTCGGCCCCTTCAACACCTTGTTTCATGAGCTTACTTCCAAAAAGAGATGCAATTCCCGCAGCAACGATCCCTCGTGGGCCTACCCAACTAATAAATATTTTTTCGTTGGTTTTTAATTTAGATTTTGAAGTACTTAAAAACACCGCCAAGGGTCTGACAATAAAAACAACAGCAGCAAAAAGTAAAGCGGTCTTCCAGCTATAAAGCAGCATTAAATCTTCAATATTAATATTTGCTGCCAGTAAAATAAAAAGAATTGAAATCAACAAAACACTCAAAGACTCTTTAAAATAGAGTAGTTCTTTTATGTTTTCTAATTTACCGTTGCCTAAAACCATACCCATAACAACTACTGCTAATAAGCCCGACTCGTGAGCAAAAACTTCCGACTCAACAAAAACCAATAGTACTGTAGAAAGCGACACAACATTTAATAAATAATGTGGAATTAGTTTTTTGTTAATCGCAAAGGCTAGAGCATGGGCAAACGTAAAACCAAAGGTTATACCAAAAAGAAGGATTTTTCCAAACTCGACCAGGGCCGTTTTAGTAAAACCGCTATCACCCTCAACACTAATAAATTCGAATACCAATACAGCAACCAAAGCACCTATAGGGTCAATTAAAATACCTTCCCATTTTAATACGGTCGAAATATCTTTTTTAAGGGGGATGTTTCTTAAAATGGGGGTAATCACTGTTGGCCCAGTAACAATTATAAGTCCTGAAAACAGAAATGACAGCTCCCAACTTAATTCGAAAATGAAATGCGCCAATATACCTGCACCAAAAAAAGTAACGGTAGAACCTAGTGTTATTAACTTCGTAATAACCGGGCCTACATTTTTTATTTCAGAGCGTTTTAATGTTAACCCACCTTCAAAAAGAATGATGCTAATGGCCAGAGATACAAAATAAAACAGACCTTCCCCTGGGAACAAACCTTGCTTGCCATTCCAGATAGGTTCAATCCATTTAGAACCATCATCACTTAAAAATTCGGCCGCAATTGGACCAACTAACAACCCTATAAGGATGAGCGGTAAAATAGCTGGAATTTTAAATTTCCAGGCAAACCACTGTGCCAATATTCCCAAAATGATAATTCCTGCTAATTCTAACATGCTTTAAATCTATATAAAACACTAATTTAAGTAAAACAGATGATATCGTTAGATTAAATTTTATTAGTTTCCAGTTATTAAAATCGTGAATGCATAACTAAATGATTGTTTTAATTAAGTCCTCCAAATGTTTCAAAAAAAGACTATCTTTCTGCTCTTTTAATCTAAATAAAAAAAGTGTCTTTACAACCATTTAAAAGTATTGGTATTGGTGCCGCCTTCTCGCCTAATTTAAAAGCAAACCTTCATGAGGCAGCGAGGCTTTCGCTTTTCTTCAAGTCTAAACTGTTTTTAATTCATGTTGGTGAAGTTTCTGATGACAAGATAAAAATGCTTAAGATTTTTTTAAAACCTTTTGAAAAAGACAATCTAGATTACGAAGTTGTATACAAATCTGGAAACCCTGTAGATGTTATTCTATCTACTGCCGAAGAGAAAAAGATTGACCTTTTAATTCTTGGGGCCGTACAACGAGAACGCTTTTTAAAATATTATGTAGGGTCTATTGCCAGAAAGATTACCCGTAAAGCAAAATGTTCTATATTGTTATTAATTAAGCCATCGGTAGAACGTGTGCCTTGCGAGCACATTGTTGTAAATGGATTGGAGGACCCTAAAACCGAGCAGACTATCAAAGCTTCTTTTTATGTTGGTAAACAGCTAAAAGCAGAAAAAATTACCATTGTTGAAGAAATTAAACAAGAACAGGTTTCGGTAAAAGTTGATGATGATAAATCTTTACGAAGGGCTAATATTATCAAAGAGCGTATAAGGCTTAGAGAGAATACCAGAATTAAAGAAATTATAGGGCATATTCCTGAAAAATACACCAAAAACATAGTAACAAAATTACAACCCATTTTTGGTAAACAAGGGTATTCTATTGGTCACTACGCGCAAATTTCCAGAGCCGATTTATTAGTCATGAATGCGCCAAGCAAAATGACCTTTTGGGACCGTTTATTCCCTCATGATATAGAACATATTTTAACAGAATTACCAACCGATGTGTTAATCCTTCAATGAGTCCAAAAAAAAATAAAATAAAAGATTTTCTTAGTGCTTTGCCAAAAAACATATTTTCTGGTTTTGTTGTTAGCCTTATAGCCTTACCATTAGGCTTAGGACTCGCTATGGCTAGTGAAGCCCCTCCTATTGCTGGTATTATAGCAGCTGTAGTAGGCGGTATTGTTGTTTCTATTTTTGGCGGTAGCCACGTTACTATTGCTGGTCCAGGAAATGGGTTGGTTGGGGTGCTTCTTGTAGCTATAACCACACTGGGTATAGAAAGTGCTTATGCAGCCATTATATGCTCAGGCCTTCTTATACTCTTACTTGGTTTTTTTAGAATGGGGAAATTAGCCGATTTTTTTCCATCATCTGCCATTCAAGGAATGTTGGCTGCTATTGGCTTAATTATTCTGGGAAAACAGTTTCATATCATGTTTGCTCATAAAATTAAGCGCGAAGATACTCTAGATTATCTGTTTGAAATCCCTTTTACTATTAACGATGCCGTACATTATGAAAATAAAGGATTAATTTTTGCTGCATTGGCAGGTGTGATAAGTTTAGCAATCATGATGTTTTATGCCAAAATTAGAAATAAATATTTGCAGCTTATCCCTGCGCCCATGTGGATTGTTATACTATCTATAGGTTTTAGTTACTATTTCGAAGTTATAGTACATGAGGCAAACCCTATTGCTAAAGAATATATGATCTCTGGAATTCCCAGTATTCAGGCTATCATTGCAGATATGCACTTACCAAATTTTTCCCGTGTTGGCAGTTTTCCATTTTGGTCAAGTGTACTGGCCATAACATTAATTGCCAGTATAGAATCCTTATTAAGCATCAAGGCGGTAGACAAATTAGATCCTGAAAAAAGACGCTCTAACGTAAATAAAGACCTTAAGGCACTTGGCTTAGCAACTATGGGTAGCGGACTTTTAGGCGGACTCAATGTTGTAACCGTTATTGCTCGTAGCTCAGTTAACGTAAATAATGGGGCAAGCAATAAGTCTTCTAACTTTTTTCACGCCACATTTTTAGTGCTATTCATTGTTTTATTTAGTACGCAATTAACCCGAATACCATTACCTGCTTTAATGGCTATATTGGTATATACAGGGTACAAATTAGCATCGCCTAACGTTATTAAAAAAATATTTTCTATTGGAAAAGAACAACTCATCATCTTTTTTGTAACGCTATTAATAACCTTAAAAATAGGATTAATAACAGGCATTCTAGCTGGTGTATTAACGACTTTAATAATACACATCGTCATTAATAAAACTGTTTCCCTGTTTGTTAGAAATGTTATGAAACCTAATGTTTTAATGTACCAGGAAGAAAGTCAGGATAATTATTACGTTAGTGTAAAGCATTTTTGCAGCTTTTTAAACTATTACAAGCTAAAAGATAAATTAGACGCTGTACCTGAAGATAAAGATGTTATTGTTGATTTTTCCCTGTGTAGTTTTGTAGACCATACTGTTATGGAAAACATGCACAATTACCAGGAACTGTTTAAAAAACGAGATGGCCATTTTGATGTTATTGGTCTAGATATGCATGATACCGACTCCGAGCACCCATTTGCTTTAAGGCGATTGCTTCCTGTACCAAATATTATTAAAAACAATCTTACCAGACGTCAAACGAGTATGGAGAGTCTGGCCACAGATTATGAGTTAAACTACAATTCTGAAAAACAAAGAAATGTCGATTTTTTAAATCATTTTTTATTCTTCAATACCAAAAGCATTAATCATATTTATAACCAATTATCGTATAAAAATAATGCCATAAATTTATTTGATATTGAGTTTTCCGAAGGTGAGTTTATAGCCAAAGAAGTAGTTAGGTCTACCATGCTCCATATACATCTGGATTGTGCCATCCCTGAATTTACTTTAGATAGAGAAGGCTTTTTAGAAAAGGTTTATGCCTTTGCAGGCTTTAAAGACATTCCGATTCAAAATCATTCCGATTTTTCTAAGCGTTTTTATTTATTAGGTGATAACGAAGAAGCTATCTGTGCTTTTTTTAACGATGATCTGGTTCATTTCTTTGAAAGTAACCCTTATTATCATATTGAATCTAATGGAGAATCTTTATTAATTTTTGGGAAAGAACGTTTGGCAAGTGTTAAAGAAATTAAAGCATTGTTCGATTTCGGAAAACGTTTAAAGGATGTTGTCGATCAATGAGAAGGGAGGAATACGAAAAGTTAAATTAGCTTGTTAGAACTCTGTGAATCTAACAGTAGTAAATGAGGAATTTACCCTTGTTTTACCAAATAACTAAAAGAAATGTGTCACATTGAGCGTAGTCTAAATACTTTAAAACCTGGATTTATATCATTTATAAATCATTAGGAACTATAGCTTTACGTTTTCGTTTCTTTAATTATTTATTACACGTTTAAAGATGATTCCTTCATCTTGATATACCACCATAATGACATTATCTCCTTTTCGAATATAAAATTCAGGTTCTGAACCTGTTTTCCATTCACTTTTTCTTTCTTTAATTATTTCTGTCATCCATCCATCATCGTAATTATCAGGTTTAGTCTTGATCATCCCGTGTGTCCATTTATCAACCTTCGAAGATTCAACCTTAATTACAAATTTATAGTCCCATGATGATGCTCCTGGCAGTGTTGTTCTGCTATTTGAAAACCCATTTACATTAAATAATTCAAACTCTGCATTTTCGAAATTGCTAAAAGATTTGATTTCTTTTTTTAGAATTTCTACCCGTTTTTCTTTTGTATCATAATCATCACTTTCCAGTTTATTTGAATTGGATGTATCGGAACAGCTGCTAAGTCCAATAATTAGTATTGTTAATGTAAAATTTATAGTTTTCATTTTAATGTTTGTTTAGGGGGCATTGTCTACACAATTAAAATTACATAATCTTTATTCAGGACGGATCAATTGTTAACAGTTGTTTTTTTAAGTTGAATATTAACTGTTTCTTGTGTGTCATTATCGACTAATATAATGCCTTCATTTAAATCGTCTAATTGCTCCATAAGTAATCCATTGTTATTCCAAATCGAGCTTTTTCCTGCACATTCATAGCCTCCAGATTTCCCAACTAAATTAGCCATCAATGAAGTCATTTTATATTTTTTGGCAATATCAGAAATTCGATTTATGTCTTTATCAACGCCATCTACTGAGTTTAGAACACTAGCTATGTATATATTAGAGCCATTTTTAAATACGCCTTCCGTATGTTCATAGATAGATGTTTCATAACAGATTGCAAGTCCTATTTTATTGTCTCTAAATTTTATTGGAAGTAGATTATCTCCAGCAACAAAATACTTTTCTTCTCCAGGGTGCAAGTATTTTTTAGAATAAGTCGTTCTTGGTTTATGAGGCTGGAAAATTACCATACTTATACAAACTCCATTTTTATTTATAGTGGGAAGACCAGCTCCAATTATTATTTGATTTGAATCGCTAATTTTTTGAAACACATCAAACCTATTATCATCTTTTGTAGTTGCTAATTTTCTAGAAAGTTCAGGTTCGTATCCTGTTAAAGAGAGTTCGGGGAAAATTATAATATCAGCTTTGTTTTCAATACTAAGTTTAATCAGTTTTTTATGATTTTCAATATTTTTTAGAATATCTCCTTTTACTGGTTTGGTTTGCGCAATACAAATTTTCATTTTATTAGTTTAAATTATTGCTAATAATGTTATTAAGACTAAAGACTCCCCCAATACTTTTTTAATATTCATTATTACTAGGTGTTTTTTAATGAAACACAACGGTTATTGTATGGTGCGTTTGTATTATACAAATTACTATAAGTTTTTATTTTTTAGATTCGAGTAATTTCTGAACAAGAGCTTTTAATTCATCCATTTCTTTTGATTGATTCTCTAATCGTTTTTCTTGCTGGATTGTATAAAGAGTCAGTTCCTCAATTTTTTGAAGTAACTTAGAGTTCATTTCTCCTAAGAAAATTCCATTTTTTTCCACTTCTTGTGCACTCGGGATATCTTTTAAATGCCCTTTTTCATTAATATGGTTTTCTACTTCTTTAAGGGTTGGTAAATTATAGTTTTTTTCAAATACAAAATCTGACCAACCATTTGTTTCTACTTTAATTTCTCGTGCTCCTATGGAACCCTCAACAGCTAATCTATGAGAGCCAGTAGCAGTAGTACCAATTCCTAGATTACCGTTTGCTGTTAACCTCATTTTTTCACTAGCGCCTGTTCCAAAAACAGTTTTCCCTTGCGAATTTCCCGCTATTATATTCAATCCATTTATGTCAGACCCTATCAACCAAGTCGAATTAGCAGAAGTAAATTCCCCCAATTAGAAATGTGACCTCCGCTGTGATGAGCAAAATAGCCATAATTTCCACCTGATGGTTGTTCTCCAATTAATAATATTACTCTTGAATTAGGTGAGGGGCTTTGGTTTAAGAAATATGCAGAAGTAGTACCATCAAAATTTTTATTAACTTCAAGGTGAGCGCTTGGACTATTTGTGCCAATTCCAACATTTCCAGAGGAAGGAAATGTATTTTGAGCTTTAATTCCAAAACTCAGTCCCATCATAATAATGGCGGTAATTTTAATTTTTGTTTTCATAAATAAATTTATTTTGTAGTTTATATGTTTGACTTTCTCATGCTTGTATATATGTACCAGTACACATATATACGTTATACATACTCAAATATACAATAACTCTTACATATCTTATAGCCTATTTAAATTATAGTCTAGGTATCGTCAGGTGCTAGTAACACAAAATCTAAAACTAGATAATCCTTTTCATTCGGATTAAAAGCTAATATTTTTTCATTATAATTGGTTTAGGACAATCTACTAGGTTGTGTATGTAGAAGGAAAATATTTAAGCAAAAAAGAATATTTATGAATTAGTATTTCATTTTACGTTTTGTAACGGTGTTTAAATGTTAAATTTTGATTAACGGTTAATATAGTGTCGTAACTATGTAAAATGTTACCTTGTTTTTCCTTTTGTGCATCATCGTGAATTTAAAAAAACCTCTCGATTCATCTCTAATCAGCTATAATCGCATATATGTTGTTATGTGTCGTTTTATTCTTTTAACACATCCAGAATTTCATTTTTTCAAAGTCAATTATTCTGGGTCCATCCGAACATCCGCCAACCTCCTCCGTATTCACATCTTTTTCGTCCGTTCCAATTATCCAAACTCCAGATTTATGTTTTAAAATCTTACCCTCATCAATAATTTCACCTTTTTCTTTCAATATCATTTGTCCGTCACCTTCATAAATGATTTTTATTGTCCCTCCTTTAATAATTACTGTTACTTTTTCACCCATTGATTTACCGCCCCATTCAGCAAATGCAACGTCATATCGATACTTTCCGTCAGTGGGAATATTGTCAGATTTTGAGTTTTGAGCTAAACTCATGTTCAACGTGAATAGGATCAATAAAAAAGTAAAGATTTTAAATTTCATATTTTTTATGATTACATAAGGATACTTTTCTCTTATAAAGCACACTAAATGCTAGATCTAACGCGCATTGAAAACGAGGACCAGCTCGTGAATACGCTTAATTTAAAGAGAAAACCAATCATTTCTTTTTTCTTTTAAAGATATAACCTCTAGTTTCTGCTCCCCAAACTTGTTCGTCTTTATTATTCCAACCTTGATCCCATGAAATAACTTGATCCTTACATACATTTACTTTTGAAGTAACATAGGTAGCTCCTCTTAATGAACTCTTACAATCTTTATTATTAGTTGACCCAGAATAACAATCTTCCTCTTTTTTGAGAAATACGGCACACCCTTGTCTTAAAATTAAAGAATCTGGGGTGATTTGTTTAAAAATAATTGGATTTTCCCATCCATGAATGTATTTAGATGGATTTGCTAATTCAAAAACACGACTTTCAATCAAACCATCTTGATTTATAGAAAGTTTATAAACTCTTTGTCGATAGGGCTTATCAATGTATTTTGTTACCGCTTGTTCTACATATAACCACTTAGTATTCTTATCATTTTCCCATATTGGATACATTACTAGGTTTATATTGTAAAATAAAGCATCTTCCTTAGCCTGTTCTTCACTTGAAAACTCTCCACTCATCATATCAAATAAGTTTGACAACGCTTCGTGATGACTATCTTTCGTTGAATTAAGTTTTTGGTCTGTACAAGAAATTAGATTCATAATTCCGATCAATCCAACGAGAAAATACAATTTATTCATACCGAATTATTTAATGTTTTCATATACAAAGATAAATACGGCATATTGTTTACTTCACCCTGAATCCAGTGAAATTTGCTAGATTGCATCTCATAATATTTAGTATATGAAGCGTGGTGAGGAACGAGCTATGATTCCCCATTTTTAGAAATCAAAAAGATTGTGCCAGGATCATTTTGCGGTTTTTTTTGTAATAAACTATCCATATTGGATTCGAAATTTTGAGAATAGCTTATCGATTGTAGACTTAAGAATAGGAGGGTAACCAATAAATACTTTAAATAACATACTCGTGTATGAGTAGTATCTAGTTTTAGACACTATTTTTAAGAAAATCATTTAGAAAATAAAAAATAAAAGCGATTTGAGTTTTAATTCAAATCGCTATTACTTATTCACGTTGCTTTACGCTGGCTTTTAACTATACTTTTATTATAAACTAGCCTCACCAATAAAAAAGTAAAGATTTTTTAATGAAGCATCTCTTTTTGGAAATAATGCTTGCATGCGTTCATCTGTTCCCATTTGCTGCAACCCTTCCATAGAATCGAAATAGAAACGATGAATTTTATCAGGTTGTTCTAAACTCCCTTTTGATTGAAATGGAGCTGTAAAACGTTCGAAGTGAGTTCCAAATTCTGGCATTATTGCACAAACCTCATCATGGTAATCTTCGAATTGCTTTTCATATTCTTCACCTTCGTTAAAATATATTAATGCCACACCATAGGTCTTGGTTTTATCGCCAACTTCTTTTTTAAACTCAAAGTCTGTATTCTTACTCGTAAAAACTGAAATGTCTTCAAGTGCAGGAATGGCATACTCATCTCTAATTTTTATAAACTCAGGATCTTCATTGAACTTATTAAATACTTCAATGTTTGGGTAGCTTGCAAAATGAATTTCATCTGGCAATTCTAGCTCACCTTCCGCTAACATTTTTGGTTTGATAATACGTTCAATTTTTCCTCCGTATTTCTCCAAAATAGCGCCTCCTTTCTTTTTATATTCTTCAAAACGTGCTTCCTCACCATCTTTTATATACATTAATGCAACGTTTACTATTTCTTGATTTTTTATGTCCATTTTATCTGTTTTTTTTGTGTTATTATTTGAGTTTTGTGCTTTTGTATTACACGATACTAGTAATGATACTAGTAAAGCAATACTTGTTAGTGCTTTTAAATATTTCATTTTGGGGTATTTAAATTAAGTGTTCCATTTGTAAAGCTTCTTTGATCAAATTTTCTTGAATTGGCCCCGTTTTACTGTTCAGCTCATTAGTATTGTAATCTATACCTATAGCTTGTCTTATTGGTCTATTTCCTTTTTGCATTTCAATTACATTTAAAATAGCATTTGGAATTTCTTGTGGATTGGGAGAAGCATCACTTTTGTAGAATTGATCGAAGTTTTTAAGCATTGCTTTGGGAACACTAGCCATTTCGCCATAGCTTTCTAAGGTATTTGCATCTTCTTCTTTCGGTCCACTATATAATAAACCCGAAGGATAAGGGCCTGGTTCTATAACAGAAACATCCACGCCAAGAGGTTTTAATTCGTATTTCAATGCTTGCGAGTAGGCCTCTAGAGCAAATTTACTAGCACAATAAATACCAAAGTACGGAAACACCAATCGCCCAGCTAACGATGAGATATTGATAATTAATCCATCTGACGATTTTTTTAATAGTGGAAGAAAGACTTTAGATGTTCGAACCACACCAAAAAAGTTAGTATCGAATTGTTCCTGTGCTTGTTTTATGCTGTACGCCTCTGTAATACCAACATACATAATACCGGCATTGTTTACTAATACATCAAGTCCGTTTTCTTCTTCGATAAGCATTCTATCAACTAAATCATTGACAGATTTAT
The DNA here is from genome assembly GCA_947501845.1 of uncultured Flavobacteriaceae bacterium. Taxonomy (GTDB): domain Bacteria; phylum Bacteroidota; class Bacteroidia; order Flavobacteriales; family Flavobacteriaceae; genus Flavivirga. The sequence goes on from CANMXP010000011.1 coordinate 160,624, forward strand.
CGTTAGTTACATCTAATTCGGCTACTGTAATTGAGATGTTTTCTTTTGAAGCAATGTTTTCAAGTGCTTCTTTTTTTATTTTATTTTTTCCTTTAGCGTCACGCATTGTTGCCCAAACATTATAACCATTTCTGGCCAATGTCAATGTAGATAAATAGCCAAAGCCGTTACTAGAACCTGTAATAAGTACTGTTTTCATATTTACATGTTTTTTTGTTATTGATGCAAAGATGATAACAGAGAAGAAGGAAGCGTTTTACGATTAGTTCAAAGATTTGTTTAAATGGGTCAACTTGTAAATTGTTGGAGAAATTCCGTATTTATTTTTGAATGTTTTGGAGAAATGAGAAACATTTGAAAAGCCACATTCATAGGCTATATCTGTCGTTCTCAAGTCTGTTGAAACGAGTAGTTTAATAGATTTTTCTAGTTTTTTTTCACGTAAATAAGTGGCTGGAGATGAATTATATAGTTTTTTAAATTCTCTTTTAAAAGTGGATAAACTCTGATTGTTTAAGGTTGCTAGTTCTTCCAAAGAAATATTTTCATAGTAATGAGCTTTTACAATTTCTTTAAAGGAATGTGTGTTTGGATTAAACAGATTAGAAAGTATAGATCGAATTGCTGGAGCGTTATTGGTCTGGTTTAACAAAAGAATAATTTCCTTAAGTTTCAAAATTAGTATTTCTTCAGTAACCAGATTAGGGTTCTGAAAATAAAACAAAATACCTTCAATATAATTCCGAATTAAAATATCGCTGCTAAGTTTGGACATCCCAACACCCAAAGGGAGCTTTTGTATAAGAAAATTAGGGAGTTTATTTTCATAAATTTTCATCAATATATCAGGATAAAAATGTACAGCTAGTGCTTGATAGGTCTCAGATCCTTCTGAAGGATGCATATTACAAGTGTAGTTTCCGCATTTCATTAAAAGTGATTCTTCTGCTTCAATTCGAAGCCGTTCGGTTTCAGAAATAGAATCATATTCACCTTTAAGTATATACAAAAAGCAAGCCTCATTAGGCATTAAATTGGGCTTTTTGTAAGGAGGCTTTAAAATAATGGTTTCAAATAGCAACTTGCCAAATAAATCTATAGTTTTATAGTCCTGTACCATTTTTTTACTGTAAATATAGCTTTTACAAGTTATTTATAGTTTTCAAATTGGTTCACTTTGTTGTCAATTCGGGTCATATTTCAGCTTGCCCACAACGTCTATGCAATGGCTAATGCTTCTCTCTTTATAGTCGTTAAGGTTAGTGGTTTTGAAACGTCTGTTGCAATGGGAGCACAAGCAATTTATAACCCTTTTTTGCTAGTCGTTTTTATTTGTTTTTTATTTTCTCTCCTTTAATTGGCGAATGTTCTTTTTTCAACTCTCCATCCACAACTATTTCGTTAAAATAACATTTCGCTCCAGTCGCTTTGTTCATATCTTCTACATTTTGAATATGAAAATGTAAATGTGCTTCTGAAGAATTTCCAGAATTTCCACAAAAACCTAATAATTCTCCTTGTTTTACTTTTTGCCCTTGTTTTACAACAATCGAATTTTGTTTGAAATGAGCGAAAAATAAATATTCTTTATTTACTGTTTTAAGAATAACGGTATTTCCAGGAACATAAATTGGATTTAGTTCACCTGGAGTATTATCTTTTACTCCGTCAACTACCAAAACAACTTCTGCATCACAGGGTGCAATCAAATCCTTTCCATAAGCATAATAATCTTCGTTTGTTTTACCGTCCGTTTTAAAAGTTTTTCCTTTCTGGTCTGTCACCACCATATCAAAAGCATTTTTTTGAGCTTCGCTTTCTACATGATAATTAAGTGCTTTGGTATCTCCGCCCCAAAAGACTGTCCATTCTTCTCTAAAAGGTAAAATAAGTTCTGTTTTGTTTCTTTCAAGTTTAGGAAGATTTCTCTCTTTATAAGGTTTAACGAATAGTCCGTTAATTTTAGCATTATTGTCAAGTGAAATATTTACTGAAAAAATCGCTCGTTCAAAATTTGTTTTATATAAGGCGTAAGCCTGTTCATATCTTACAAACCCTCTTTTTTCAATTTTTCCTACTTGACTTTTTAAACCATTAAGAAAGTCGGTCGTTTGTTCTATTGGCAAAGCACTTTTCATTTCGGGAGAGAACAAGTCAAAAACCTTTTGATATTCACTTGAGTTATAATATTTTTCAAATTCAGCCGAAACTTTTTTAGAAGTTTCTTTTTCAGTCTGTCCGAAACTGAATATGGGAATTACGATCCATAAAATTATGCTTAATTTTTTCATTTCTGTATGTCCGGTTTAAATTACTACTAATAATTGTATATATGTACCAGTACACATATACCTGTTATGCATACCCAAATATACAACACCTCTTACATAGCTTACAGCTATTTATAGTTAAATTAAGGATACTTATTGCTGATGAATCACCAGTATGGTAGTAAAGGTTAGTATTTTGTAATGCCTATTGTGGCACGAGCAGAGCCACTAGATTTAGCACCCGTTGAAAACGAGCGCCAGCTGGGGGAGAATTATAATTATCAATAAGCAATTTAAATTTACTGTCAGAAAAAATACTTTCATGTTCAGTCCATTTTTGATTAAGTAAAGAAACCGTTTCGTTTATGTCTTCCTTCCAATCAATTCTAATGCAATTGCTTTTAGTACATTTCATTTAAATTAATTGTTTTTCTTGTTATCGGGCATAGTATACAACATTAACACGTTTTGAAAACGAGGGCCAGTAGAAGGCATTATGAGCTTTCATTATCAAAATCAAAGTCCAATAAGTCTTTCGCGTTAACTCCTAGACCTTTTGCTAATTCAAATAAAGTTGTTATCTGTATACTGACATAACCTTTTTCAATTTTACTAATCTGGCTATGATCAACATCACATAGTTGAGCAAGTTCTCGATAACTAATACCCTTATCTTTTCGTATTTTTTTTAATGTTTTGCCAAATAATAGTAATAGTTCTTTCCTAGACACTTTCTTTGCGATTTTGTTTAAAGAAATATCCAAGAATTCTGAATAATTAATGTAGTAGTATTATACCACATTTCAATTATTTTTTTATATTTGTCTTTAAATATATATTTGCAATTCTTCGCATAGAAATATTAGAAGCAATTGCTTAGAGTCTCGGAAAGAAAACTGGTAATTTTTTGCAACGGGAGGATAAGTAGATTGGCTCACGACCTAGGGCGTGGCCTCTCTTATCGTTGCAGGGTATACCAGTACCTCTTTCCGTTAAGTTGAGTTCCACGCCTTTTTTTGTTTCCATACATTTTAGGGCTTTGTTAACCTAATATAATACCATGGAAAAAGACAATACGCTGCCAGACAGTTTTATACTGCCCCATTACGCTCTTATTGCTACCTTGATCGTACTTCTGGACAAATCGGAGCTAACAGATGCCGTTAAAAAACACTGTAAAACAGGGCTAAGAGCTGTGGGGGTTATCCATACCAATGTTTGCTATGGCTCGGGCACAGACCCTTTATATAAAAAGGAGTTCGACAGTTTCTTTAAGGCTTTCCCTGTGGCCTATTTTAACCATAGGGCGTTAATCCCAGCTAATATTATTATTGAAAATATTGAACAGTGCATTAAGGCAAATAAAATAATCTCTTGTGTTGATAGCTAGGGCCAAGATTTCTCAATCTTTATACACTTGGCCCTATTTTTAATACTTAAGCCAATGCCTGTTTCCCCTTTTTCTTAAAAAACGATGTTAAGACAATAACCAAAACACTTGCGCCAAACAACGGAAACACAATACCTAGCAAAACAATTAGGGCTATTACGCCATAACCTGCTTTAAACTGGGCTGGCACTTTTGGTGTACCCCATTTTTTGGCTGGTTTACGTTTTATATACGATATTAATGCTGCTATAGAAATAAAGGCCAATAAAACGGCAACACAAATCATTACAATCCAGTTCCAGGTGCCAAATTGCCCCTGGTGAAATGCCATAAACCACATACGGCCCCGCATTAAAATACCAACATCCTCCCAGTTATGATTTACCAGTTGTTCTCCCGAATATTGATCGAAATGAAAACGTTTTTGCGCGCCTAAATCGAATGTTGTATTATAAATACTGTACACCCCTTTTTCATCTTTAGGCAAACCAATGCTTACTTCGCCTTTTAAATTCATGGTCTTTGCCAAATCCACCATATCGTCTAAAGAAATGGCTTGACCTTCCACATTCGATTTTAATCCTCTGGCATGCCATGTTTTTGGAAAGCCCGTTTTGGTAACTTTCTGGAGCCATTTAAAATTATCTCCAAAAACATCGGTCCAAGGCATACCGCCAGCCAATGTCATGAGCAATAAAATAGAAATCCAAAACCCAAAAACGGCATGCAAGTCTCTAAAAAGGATGCGCTTGCCCTGTTTAAAGCGAATTTTAAAAAACCCTTTTATACCTTCCTTTTTACCAGGCCAAAACACATAAATACCTGTAATAATTAATACAAAAAGCCAACTGGCAACAAGTTCTACTATTTTTGTACCAAACTGGCCCAACAGCAGTTCACCGTGTAGTTTCCTAACAGTATACATGTTAGAATCTTTAGGGCTAATGCGTCCCGTTACTTCCCCTTTATACGGGTTTACATATACGCTGTTTTTATGGCTAAACATTCCAGAAGTAAATGCTGTTGCCTGGTCTGCTTTAGTGGGAATCACCATCGTGTTAGGGGCTTTGTGCAATAACGGTTTTGCCAATTGCCATTGCTTTTGGTACGACAGGGCTTCCCCTTTAACCTCAACCGTTTTTATATGTGCCTGTTTGGGAGCTTCGTAAGTGTCTTTAAACAAGTAGATACCTCCTGTAATGGCCAAAATAATAACGATTGGTAAAGAAATAAGCCCTGCAATAAAGTGCCATTTCCAAAGCCATTGATTTAATTTATGATCTTTTTTAAACATCGTTTAAAAGGATTTAAAGTGGTTTTCTAAAAGGTGTTATTCAGAGCGCAACGAAGAATCTCTTTAATTTTAGATTCAATTTATAAGATTCCTGCCTTCGCAGGAATGACACTTTTAGAAAACCACATTATGATTAAAATTTGTATTTCACCCCAAAATGGAAAGCCCTTGGGTTTCCAATGGTATAACTATTTTCGCCTCTAAACCTGTTATAACTTGCTCTAGCGGCGTATAGTTCATCAAAAATATTAAGCGCATGTGCCCAAACCTCAAAATGTTTCACATTGTAAGAAACCAAAGCGTTAAATACATGGTGCCCATCGTAAACCGCAGTACTAAAAGTACCATCACTGTGCTCTACCTGTCCTTCAAAACTGGTATTATATTTACCAACTAATTCGTGCGTTACACTTAGTAAAAGCCCCTTAACGGCATGTGGTTTATAGATGATTTTAGAGGTTCCTAAAAGTTTTGGAGCCGTTTCCCTGTCGGTATCTGAATAATCAACACCTCTATCGAAAAAATCGACATATCTATGCTTTGCAAAACTTCCGTTATGGCTAATTGTTAAGGTCTCTAATGGGCTATATTTAACACCATATTCTATACCGTACGAACGTGTTTTTCCTGCATTGGCATTAAAGAAAGCATCGTTTTCATCACGTAACGTAATAAGCGTATTCCTGCCTTCTAAAAGATACAGGGCAATATCTGCTTTTAAAGTATTTGATAGCCTAAAATACGTTCCTAGCTCAAAATTATCGTAACTGCTCGGTTTTAAATCGAAGACATCGCCACCAACCCCAACAAAACTATTACGGTATAAGGTTGATGTTTGCGGTGGTGTAAATCCGTTAGAATAATTAGCATAAATGCCTAGTTTATCAGAGAGGTTATAATTAGCTCCTAATTTTGGAGACACGTTGTTATAACTGTTTTTAGAGTCTTTAGGACCTGCAATGCCATCCACCAAGTTATTATAGTCATACTCAAAACCATCATACCTTAAAGATGCTGTTACTTTTAATTTTTCAATGGGGTTCATTTCATATTGAAAATACCCAGCATAATTAAAAATACTGGCATCGTAATTAAGAATAAAATCTCCCGAATTTAATGTGTATCCTATATTTCTACCCGTGCCAGCATCAACAGTTACCGCTATGGTTTCGGCTACATAATCTTGTGGTGAATAATCTAACGAAGACCCGATAATTAATGCTGAATTTGCAAAATCAAAATTTACTTTGTGCTGCACCAGGCCTACAAAACTTGAAAATGAATTCTCATTTATCTCACCGCTGCCAAAACCTGTTAACTGTCCGCTATTTCTAAACTGCCTGATACGGTACGAGGGGGTTTGTCCCATATCGTTTTTTCTAAAAACAAAATTAAACGCTGTTTTGTTTTTGGCGTTCCATATTTTATCTAATGTACTTCTAAACCTAAAGGAAAAAGCTGCTCGTTTTGTGAAAGTTTGGTCGCTCTCGTAATTCCCTTCAGAGTAATCGGACTCACTTAAAGAGCCTGTCATGTCTGAACGGTAATCAATAATATCGAAAACATTAACCCAATTTAATGTTGGTGACAAATGGTTTACATTTTTAAATGTCAATGCAAATTTTTCGTAATCGCTGTATTGTACAGGACCGTCCTTACGCTGTACAGAATGTGCCCCTATATAAAAGCCAACATGTTCGCCTGCATATTTAGACAGTTCCATCTCATAACGTGTTAAGCCCATATCGTTTATTTGAAATCCAGCATGTCCTGTAAAATCTCTAGTGGGGTTTTTAGTAATAAAATTAAAACTGCCCCCAACGGCTTCACTACCATAAATACTGGATGCTGGCCCTTTTAAAACCTCTAGGCGATCAAAGGCAATATCGTTCATTTCTAAAAGGGCATTGTGGTTAAACACTGCTGTTGGACGAATGGGCAGACCGTCTTCTACATATAAAAACAACGACTTGGTAGATATTGGAGAACGTACAGACATAAAATGCTGCTCGTTACTGGCCACCCTAGAGGTAGACATAAAAACCCCTGGTACATCGTTTACCAATTGATCGATACCTAAAGCTTTCGTTTCTGCAATATTTTTAGATGATATTACAGAAATAGACGCAGGTACTTCTCTTCGTTTCTGTGTTTCGCGACTTGCAGAAATAACAACTTCTTCTAAAGCTTCATCATCGTAAACAAGAACAATAATGTTACTTCCTTTTGAAAGCGTTTTGGTAACTGTTTTATAACCTATAAACTTAACGATAACAGGAGTGTCTTCTTTTAAGGATATTGAAAATTCGCCATCGCTATCTGCAACAACGGCGTTTTGTGAATTAATTTGGGACTGAATGGTGGCTTGCGCCAATGGTTGATTGTTAACATCTACAACTTTTCCGTTGTATTTGTTTTGCGCAAATACGCATAAACTTGCAAACAAAGTAGCAAGTACTAATATGTTTTTCATTTGTAGTATTAATTACTTTTTTAAATACTAAATATAACCCTCGCTATGATTAACAAAATCATACTTGGTTATGTCTAATAAAATTTAATTTATGGAATAGATTAGCCATGTCTCAATACCATTAAGTTAAAAACATTGGCAAACATCTGGCAAAACCAGATATATTCTATTAAATCCTAAAAAAGTATTATGCTTGAGGGGGCGGGATTAAAATATCCTGAACGAGGTTAGTAAATACATGGTTGTAATTCCAATTATTTTTAACAGAAATTACTGTTTGCTCCATGTAAACGGAAGCTGTGTTTTTATGAAAATAAACAGGAACAAAAGCTTCGAATATCGAGTCTAAAAATGAAGGATCTTCTGTGTCTTCAACAGGACTTACTGCTAATTGATTCGCCAAGTGGCATTTACCATGACATTGTAATTCTGGTTTTTCTTTATTAACACAGTAAGTTTCAACAATATAATCTATATTTAAATGATAATATGCTACATATCCAATATTATACGCGGGTCTTAAAGCGAAAGCGAAAAATAAAATAAATGGATATAGTTTCAATTAATAGACTCATTAAATTTGCGGCACAAAATTAAGATAAAACTTTTTCTTGCATAAATTATTTCTTTAAATTTTCTTAATAAATCCTTAACAATTAACTGTTTTTGTTGCGATTTGTTTAATTTTACTGTCTATGAACTTATTTCCTATTACTGCTGGAAACCTTAAACTTGATGGTGGTGCTATGTTTGGTGTGGTGCCTAAATCGTTATGGCAAAAAACAAACCCTGCCGACGCTAATAATATGATAGAGCTTACCACGCGCTGTTTGCTCATTGAAGACGGCAATAGACTCATATTAATAGACAATGGTATGGGCAATAAACAATCGAAAAAGTTTTTTGGTTATTACCATCTTTGGGGAGACCATACGTTAGAAGGTTCTCTTAAAAAACACGGATTTCATCCCGACGATATTACCGATGTTTTTTTAACCCATTTACATTTCGATCATTGTGGCGGTAGTATTCAATGGAATAAAGATAAAACAGGGTATGAGCCTGCTTTTAAGAACGCACATTTTTGGAGTAATAAAGATCATTGGCTTTGGGCTACCCAGCCCAACAGGCGTGAAAAAGCCTCTTTTTTAAGAGAAAATATTATCCCTATTGAAGAAAGCGGACAGTTAAAATTTACATCGCTTCCGCAAGACGATCTGCTTAAAAACTCAGAACTTGGTTTTGATATCTTTTTTGCCAATGGCCATACCGATAAACAAATGGTTCCGCTTATAAAATATAAAGATAAAACGATTGCTTTTATGGCCGATTTATTGCCTACGGTCGGACATTTACCGCTTCCTTTTATTATGGGTTACGACACCAGACCCCTGTTATCTCTTAATGAAAAAGAAAAATTTCTTAACATCGCAGCCGAAAACAATTACTATTTGTTTTTAGAGCACGATGCCCATAACGAAATTATCACCGTACAAAAAACAGAAAAAGGTGTTAGACTAAAAAACATATATTCCTCTCAAGATATATTTAACTAAATAATAATTTAAGACTAAAATTAAAACATGAGAACATTTAAAACGATAACAGCTTCTGCTTTTGCAGCTATACTTATCTCGGGATGTGGGGGTACAGCAGAAATACTATCAACACCTGTTGAAAATATAGATAATACGCCGTTAAAAGTTTCAGAGCTTACTGAAGCAGAAAAACACAACTGGGGGCATTTAGATTTGGTAAAAGATACTATTCCAGGAATGAGTGTTGATAAAGCTTATGCAGAAATTATTAAAAACAAAAAGGGCAAAAAAGTTATTGTAGCTGTTATAGATTCTGGAATTGATATTGACCACGAAGATTTAGATGATGTGCTATGGACCAATACAAAAGAAAAGCCAAACAACGGAAAAGACGATGACAACAATGGGTATATAGACGACATACATGGATGGAATTTTTTAGGTGATGGTTACGATGAGCAACTGGAGTTTGTTAGAATTCTAGTTAATGGAGATACCAGCAACCCAGATTATAGCAGAGCCTTAACCGAATACGATAAAGAATATCAAAAATATACAGGTTACAAAACAAACTACGAACAAATCTTTCAGCAAATAAAATCTGCTGATGCAACTTTGTCTGAACACCTGGGAAAGAAAGATTATACCAAAGCAGAGGTTAATGCTATTAAAACAGAAGACGCTACGGTTAAACAAGCTGTACAGGTAGCAAAATACATGTATAGTAACGGTATGGAATCTTTGGCTGAAGCTAAAAAAGAAATCTCAAACGGTCTGGAAAGCATCAATGATAGATTAAATTATAACCTAAACAAAACGTTTAAAGGACGTGTTAACGGTGATAATCCAGATGATCTATCTACTACTTCTTATGGTAATGGCAATGTAAAGCCTGTTAAGAAAAGTGAAAGCCATGGAACCCACGTAGCGGGTATTATTGCTGCAGAACGTAACAATGGTAAAGGTGCCAATGGGGTTGCAAATAATGTTGCTATTATGAGTATAAGAACGGTGCCAAATGGTGATGAGTACGACAAGGATGTTGCACTTGCTATTAGGTATGCTGTTGATAACGGTGCAAAAATTATAAACGGTAGTTTTGGTAAAAGCTACTCGCCACATAGTGATTGGGTTCGTGATGCTATCGCTTACGCAGGGAAAAAGGATGTCCTTTTTGTACATGCAGCAGGAAACGATAGTAAAGATGTTGATACCGAACCTAATTTTCCTGATGATAATGTAAACGGACAAGAAGTTTCGGATACCTATATTAGAGTTGGTGCTTTAGCTCCAAAATATGGCTCTGGATTGATTGCTGGTTTTTCTAACTACGGAAAACAAAACGTAGATGTTTTTGCTCCTGGCGCTAAAGTATATTCTACAACACCAGAAAACGAATACGATACCAAAGGAGGTACTTCTATGGCTGCTCCTGCTGTTGCTGGTGTTGCTGCCTTAATTCGTTCTTATTACCCAAAATTAAGTGCTGCCCAGGTAAAACAAATACTTATGGATTCTGGTCTGGCTGTAAAAACAAAAGTTATTGTTGGTGGTAATTCTGAAGATGTAAGACCTTTTGCAGATATATCAAAGTCATCAAAAATGGTTAATGCTTATAATGCTTTAATTATGGCAGCTAAAATGTCTAAATAATTTTAACATAATTAACAAAAAAAGAGGCAGTCATTGCCTCTTTTTTTATCTTATATTTATACTATGAAACGATTCTTTACTTCTATTTTAAGCTTAAGTGTGCTTATTTCTTGTAGCAGTTCAAAAAATATGCCCACACAAAATACGCCTCCTGCTGTATCAACACCACAAGCCCAGACTTTACAAAAATCGAATACATATTGGCAACAGCATGTAGACTATAAAATGGAAATTGATATGGATGTAAATACCTATCAATATAAAGGAAATCAAACCCTAGTATATACAAATAACTCGCCCGATGTTTTAAATCGGGTATATTATCACTTATACTTTAATGCCTTTCAGCCAGGTAGCGAAATGGATGTGCGTTCTCGTACTATCGCAGACCCAGACTCAAGAGTTGGTGACAGAATTAGTAAATTAAAACCAGATGAAATAGGTTTTATAAAAGTAAAATCATTGAAACAAAATGGGACTACCTTAAAATACGAAACCGTTGGTACTGTATTAGAAGTAGACCTAGCTAAACCTATACAACCAGGAGAACGTGTTACTTTTAAGATGGTTTTTGATGCTCAGGTTCCTGTTCAAATACGTCGCTCTGGAAGAAACAGTAAAGAAGGTGTTGCTTTGTCTATGACTCAATGGTACCCAAAATTAGCCGAATACGATTTTGAAGGCTGGCATGCCGACCCTTATATTGGTCGTGAGTTTCATGGTGTTTGGGGTGATTTTGATGTTAAATTAACTATCGATAAAAATTATGTGGTTGGAGGCACAGGGTATCTACAAAACCCTAACGCCACAGTAAATAATGATAAAATAACATGGCACTATAAAGCGCCTAAAGTACATGATTTTACCTGGGCTGCAGATCCAGATTATATCCATGACACACTACAAGTTCCAGATGGCCCGCTATTGCACTTCTACTATAAAAGCACTTTAGATGCCAAAAAGAAAGAAAGCTGGAAAAAATTACAGCCAAAAACGGTAGAGCTTATGCAATATTTTAGCAAACATATTGGTACATACCCTTATAAGCAATATTCGGTTATACAAGGCGGCGATGGGGGTATGGAATACGCCATGTGTACGCTAATAACTGGACATAGAAGTTATGGAAGCTTAGTTGGTGTTACGGCACACGAACTAGCACACACATGGTTTCAATTCCTGTTAGCTACCAATGAGGCCAAACACGAATGGATGGACGAAGGTTTTACAACCTACATTAGCGAGCTAGCCGAAAATGAGGTTATGAATCGCAATAAAAAGAACCCACTTGCCAGTGCTTATGGAAATTATATGTATTTGGCAAAATCTGGAAAGGAGCAACCACTTACCACCCATGCAGACCGTTATCATTATAATCAGGCTTATGGTATTTCGGCATATAGTAAAGGCGCTGTATTCTTAGCCCAGTTAGGGTATGTTATTGGTGAAGACAATCTTAAAAAGACCATTAAAAAATACTTTAAAGACTTCGCTTTCAAACACCCAACGCCAAATAGTATTATCCGTTCTGCCGAAAAAGTATCTGGTTTAGAGCTGGATTGGTATTTAATGGATTTTGCACAAACCTCCAACACTATCGATTATGGTGTAAAAAATATTGAAGAAAAAACCATCACTTTAGAGCGTATAGGCTTGATGCCAATGCCTATAGATATCTCTGTAACTTACACAGATGATACTACAGAAGATTTTTATATTCCATTACAAATGATGCGTGGTGAAAAACCAACCTCAGCAACTTTAAAGTCTGATTGGGCCTGGGCACACCCAACGTACGCCTTTGAGGCTTCTAAAGCTGTTAAAAGCGTTCAAATCGACCCAAAAGGCATGATGGCAGATGTGGATAAAAAGAATAATGCGAAGTAGGTTTTAATGAAAAAATATATTGATGTATCACAAGAGGCAGGCATAGAATTTTACCAAAAATTTCATCAAAAGGGGAAAGTTGTTATGCTTAATTTGTTAAAATTTAAAAATATTGCTGATTATTCAGAGTTAAAAGCGATAAAACCCAACAAAGAAATTTCGGGAGAAGCTGCTTACAAGCTTTACATGGAACATACATTACCTTTTTTAGAAAAAGCAGGAAGTAAAGTTTTGTTTTATGGTGAAAGTGGCAGTTTTGTTATAGGTCCAGCTAACGAAAAATGGGATATGGTATTATTGGTTGAACACGCATCTGTATCTAAGTTTATGGAATTTGCTCAGAACGAAGCGTATCTAAAATATGCAGGACATAGAACTGCCTCCTTAGACGACTCTAGACTGCTTCCTATTTCTCAACTTGAAATGTGAAAACATTAAAATGATACACCCGCTTAGACAACATATTGAAGAAATAATTAGTCTTACTGATGATGAATTCGATTTTATTCTAAGCCATTTTGAACCCATCAAAAAACGTAAACATCAATACATTGTCCAGGAAGGAGAGGTTGTTAATAAAGAATATTGGATTATAAAGGGCTGTTTAAAAAGCTATTTCGTTGATGATAGTGGGAAAGAACACATCCTTCAATTTGGTATGGAAAATTGGTGGATTACAGATTATGAATCCTTTGTAAAACAGACCAAATCTAAAACTTATATCGATTGTATAGAAGATAGCGAATTACTGTATATTACTTTCGAAAATAGAGATAAGCTAACGGCTCAAATGCATAAAATGGAGCGCTTTTGGGCCAAAAAAAGTAAAATGGGCCGAATAGCACTTCAAAATAGAATTTTATCATTATTAAAAAATTCTACTAAAGAACAATATAACCTACTGCTTGAACAGTATCCAAAACTTTTTCAGCGTGTCCCTAAAAAAATGATCGCCGCCTATCTGGGTGTTTCCAGAGAAACACTTAGTAGATTAAATTCCTAATGTGATATACCTCACTTTAAAGAAGTGATATAGCTCCTTCGCAATATTCCCACCGCTCAGCACCTTTGTATGACATTAATTTAAATAAAAAGTTATGCCATACATTAACATTAAAGTTACAGACGAGCAGGTAACACAAGAACAAAAATGTCAATTAATCGTAGGTGCTACACAGCTTGTAGTAAACATTCTTAACAAAGATCCAAAAACGACACATGTTGTTATTGACGAAGTACCTATTGAAAATTGGGGCGTTGATGGGAAACAATATTTAGGAACTAAAAAATAAAGACGATGGAAAACAAAACAATAATTATTACAGGAGCATCTACAGGAATAGGTAAAGAAATTGCCAAGTATTTTATAGCGCGAAAAAGTAATGTCGTGATGAACTCTTCAAATGAAGATAACTTAAAAAAAGCCTATGAAGATCTAGGTTCTCCTTTAAACGCCACCTATTTAACTGGAGATATTAGTAAACAAGATACAGGAAAAAAGCTTGTTGCTCTGGCATTGGAAAAATTCAATTCGGTAGACATCCTAATTAATAACGCAGGCGTGTTTTCTCCAAAACCTTTTTTAGATGTTGAAGAAAAAGACTTAGACCATTATTGGAATGTTAACTTAAAAGGCACTTATTTCACGTCGCAAGCGGTCATTCCTCAAATGATAAAACAACAAAATGGTTCTATAATAAATATAGGAACTGTTTTAGTAGACCATGCCATAGATGGGTTTCCTGCAACGGCACCCTTAACAAGTAAAGGTGCTATTCATGCTTTAACAAGACAATTGGCAGCAGAGTATGGAAAAAACAATATAAAAGTCAATACCATCGCTCCAGGCATTATAAGAAGCCCATTACAAGGAAAAATAGGCATTGAAGATGCCGACAGTTTGGCTGGATTACACTTACTAAACAGAATTGGAGAAGCCAACGAAATTGCAGAAGCGGCTTATTATTTAGCGACATCAAATTTTATAACAGGAGAAACCATTAATGTGGCAGGCGGACATACCATAGGGCATGCTATTTAAAAGAAGACATTATGTATAAAGAACACATAAAAGAAATTGAAGGCTTAATTACCAATTACTTTGAGGGGATTTTTTACGGAGATATTACCAAACTGGAATCTTGTTTTCATGAAAACACCTATCTCTACGGAGATATTAAAGGCGCTGATTATTTAAAAAGTGTCACCGAATACCTTGAAGGTGTTAAAAACAGACAAAGTCCTGAAGATTTAAACGAAACTTTAAAAATGAAAATTATAGGCATTGATGTTATGGGTAAAATAGCCATGGCAAAATTACACGTGCCCATGTTGGGTTATAATTATTATGACTACTTGTCTTTAAGCAAAATAAAAGATGAATGGAAAATTGTAAACAAGATATTTACGCATGTGGAATAAACAACTGTTTATTACTAATTTATAATCAATATATTAAACTATTTTAATAAAGAAACCGTGTCTATTCCGATGAGGAACGAGGAGCCTGCTGGCTGGCTGGGAATCTCATCATGATGAGATGTCTCGTCACTCATGCTTTGCTCTGTCGACATACAATAAATTGATTTTTTTTATGAATGTAGGAGGCTGTTTAAATGCTTTAAAAAATTCTTTATTTTTTATTTAGAATGACACTTTTTAAACAGTCTCTTATTTTAAATAATTTGACTTTGCAAATATTTCGGCTACTTTGGTTTAACTTTTGATACAGAACATTAAAAGGGGTTCATATAACAATGAATACTATTTTTCAATAAAAGCCAAAATTGAAGATATAACACATGAAAAGACGTTTCTTAATAATTATCACTTTAGTATGCACTATGCTTGCCAGTACACAAACTATTCATTTCGGTAATCGCTTTACAACTGATTATATAAAAACTGGTGGAACCATTCAAAATAGTAGTCGAAGTACTATTGGTTACATTAAAGATGATGGTACTGTTTTAAACAGTAGTAGAAGTACTATTGGCTACATTAAAGACAATGGGGCTGTTCAAAATAGCAGTCGAAGTACTATTGGATATATTGAAAACGGTGGGACTGTTCAAAATAGTAGCAGAAGTACCATTGGTTATATTAAAAATGATGGGACTGTTTTAAACAGTAGCCGAAGTACCATAGGTTATGTTAAAAATGATGGGACTGTTTTAAACGGTAGCAGAAGTACTATTGGCTATGCTAAAGGCATTAAAAAAGAATGGGCTGCAGCCACTTTTTTCTTTTTTGAGTTTAAAAGTTAAAAATGGTGCTTACCCTCCTCCGTTACCGCACGAATCTTTCGTGTGGTAAGAAACCAAATTGTTTTTTATTTAAAACACAAAATTTACTCTACTCTCACATAATATTTATTTTGGAACGCGATATAATCGCGCACCAGCTAGGGTAGCCGTTATGTTAACAGACTATGACCAGCGGGGAACACGATACAATCGTGCACCAGCAGGGGTATATAAATACTTGTTCAAGTTCTAACAGCTATATCTAATATCGATAATTATTTTACCATCTTTCCGCCATCTTACCCAACCAACAATATTTTCTTTCGATGGCTCTTCACCCACATAACAATCCTTATCATCTTTAACTTTAAGCCAGTCTCCCTTCAATTCAACAGGCTCGTATAAATGCTTATCGTAATTTTCTATTATCTCAGATTCATCGTTGGGCTCAACTCTCAAAGGAGTATTATTTTTCCCATACAAATATGGGTAAGATTCCATTACGTGTTGTTCTGGAGTTTTAAATTTTAATAAATGGCTATTCTCTTTAATATCAATAAAACAATCATTATTGTTAATTTTAACTTTATACTGCTGATTTTCTATCCCCTCACAATCTAGAATGAATAATCCATATTCAGGATCAAACGTATTTACTTTAATCCCTTCTTTATACAGATAATCATCATCAATTATGTTAAACGTTTTATTAGTTAAATAAACATTTTCTTTATTAAAAAAAGCCAATGTATCTCTTTCTCTATTGAAAATGACCAAATTTTGTCCCTCGTAATAAATCTTATTAATTGAAACGTATAAAAATCCTTTTTCCGATTTAAAATTTCCATTTTTCTTCTCAACTGAAGTTTCAGTTTGAGGTTTTAATAATTCTTCTTTAGACTCACTTTTCGATTTAATTTCATTACATCCTAATACAATAAAAATAAATATATAGGTGATAATAAATTTCATATTATATGTATATTTAAAATTGAATTCCTTGTGCCGTTATGCTAGATACTGATTTTGCATAATCTCTCGTTGTTACATTAGGTCTATATCCTTGCAAATGTTCATGGTCAAAATGATCATCTAGATGTGTTGTACCTGAAACACTAAGTGTTTTAGTTGTTTGAGTTTTAGATGCTGTCCCTACCTGAACTGTTAATTTTGATGCTTTAATAGACTTATAACCGAATTTCTTTAACCCTGCATTCATACTGGCTGAAGCTTTTTGATCAATTTTATTAAATTGTTTTTCACTTCCTTTAAAATTTATTGGACTACGTGCCCCATCTTTTCCTGCAAATCTAATATCAGCATTTTTTCCGTTAATAGGAGATGTACTAGGTTTTGGTGATGAGCCATCTGCATTACTTACACTAACTACAGAGATTTCTTGTCCAGAATCAGCTGAAGCTCCTATCATGGAAGCCAATGCAGTCCCTGAAATATAAGACCTACTTTTATTTTTTGCTTTAGTACTTATTTTAACGCTAGTGTCCCCATCCTTATAATCAATATTGGGTGTTTGAATAAGCCCTTTTTTATTTTTCTCGTAAGTTCCTATTTCATGTTTAGTTCCATCATTTTTAACATAAGTAAATGTATCTGTTTTATCATCAGTTTTTTGTCTCAATATAGATCCATCTTCATGGATAAGGAAATTATCAAAAGGAGACATCCCATCAGGATCAATATAATAGATAGGATTATCAAATGCATAGTTGTACGGACTATGTCTTGTCATATCTTCTGCCAACGGGTCAATGTTCATCCACCTTCCAAGAGCAGGGTCATAATTTCTAGCAGATATATCATACCAATCTAATCCTAACTCATCTTGATATTCCTTCCCACCAAACTTTCTTTTTAGTGCGATGTTGGTTGAGTTTACAGCGGTATTGTACCCTCTGTGTTTCCCGCCAAATGGATAGTAGTTGTTCTCCTCCAATACTTCAGTTGCAGCTGTAATACTTCCATTACCATCCGCATCCCTATAGCTCAACCTAACATTTCCCAAATGATCTTTGTATTGGTAAATATAGTTAAAATTATTACCGTCCAGTTCTACATACCCTTCAGGGTGGTTAAAGAATTGTAAAACAGGTTGCCCAAAGGTTTTTTGATATACATAATTGCCTGCATATTCTGTACCAACATAATAAGAAGGGAAAGGTGCTCCTTCTTGGTAATAAATAGCAACAGCTTTTTCGAGCTTTGTACCTAAGGCATCATATTTATAGTCAATAGCTGACAAGTAGGTTGAAGGGTCATCAAAAATTATTCTGGTTGGCAAGTTTAAATGGTTGTATTCTATACTTGATATTTTTTTATTCTTATCTATCACCATATTGCCATTGGCATCATAATCAAAATCGTCATCGCCATTATTGTAAATACTCCGTTACCGCACGAATCTTTCATGTGGTAAGAAACCAAATTGTTTTTTATTTAAAACACAAAATTTACTCTACTCTTACATAATATTTATTTTGGAACGCGATATAATCGCGCACCAGCTAGGGAAATAGATATAAAGATATTTTTCATCACATTGGTCACAAGACCTTCCAGAAACTATATACCATTTATTTTTTGATAAAATAATTTCGCCAACTAATCGCTTATTGTATAATTTCAAGGTATCTAATGCCTTTAATGGAGTAGTTTTTGAAGTGTCTTTTTTAGTAATTGAATCTGCACTCTGTCTTTTTACCTCTCTATTCCCTAAAGTAAAGCTATCTATTCTTTGTTCCTTTTTAGATGGTTTTGAATCGGAAACCTTAAAATTATTGAGGCTATCTTTCGTTTTAATAGTTTTTGTTTTTGGAACATAATTGTTGCAAGAAACGAGTATAAATATCATGCATATAAAATAATTCATAACTACAACTTTATTGCATTTTTCTTTTTGATTTCCACTCTGCGTAAGTGTTTTTCTTACCATTATGCCCTGTATATCTTAATCTTGTTGTTCCTCCGCCTGCTCTTGGTTTATTATCAACCCCGCTACCGCACGAATCTTTCGTGTGGTAAGAAACCAAATTGATTTTTATTTAAAACACAAAATCTACCCTACTCTCACATAATATTTATTTTGGAACACGATACAATCGTGCACCAGCAGGGGTTTTTACTTATCTTTTCACGGACTACAACCTTAAATCCGTATGTCTCAATAAATTTAAATTTATTTGAAAAGATT
>CANMXP010000012.1 GCA_947501845.1 uncultured Flavobacteriaceae bacterium
TAAGTAGTTGTTCTAAGATCGGTTCTACCTTGGTTCCTGCTAATATAGCTACAATAGCTCCTCTCTTGCCTTTAGCGCTTTTATTGGTAATGATCGTATAGAGTTCCCCTTTAGAAAGGGCGGTTTCATCTATGGATAAACGCTTGCCTATATTCTCAGGAAAAATCAACCATTCTTTAGCGTGGGACTTGTCTTTCCACTCTTTAAATTCACTTAAGTAATCTCGATATTGACGTTGCAATTTCTTGCCATTGACTCCATAGAAACCACCAATGGTATGACAATCGTTAGCTTTGGTAGTTATTAAGTACTTTTAAAAAAGCAGCGAACTCTACTGTCATACGGGTTCCCTGTGCTACTAAATTCCAATCTCTTTGAACAACTTCTTTAGTATTCTTATCTAGCCAACGACGACGTTTAATATGAAGATATACTTTTTTTCCTCGAACTGGAAAATCCTGAATAGTAATTGCTTTGTGAAAACCGTGTGAAATAATTACTCCAGAGGAAAATTCTCTCGGAACATCTTTCTTCTCTTCAAAGTGAAGATGAAGGACATCTGCTTCGATTTCATGTCTAGTAATATTAAAATGTGTAATTAATAACTCTGGTAAGAGAACTTTCAGTAAATCAATATATGGATCCAATAACTGCTTTTTTTACAAAGATCGGATTCCATTTAGAATTTACACACAACTTTTGAGATTGATCCAATTTTTGGATATATATTGTAAACAATTAATTTATAAAAAAGGATTTTTTTAATCATTACTATTTATAAATTGAATAACTCAATCACCATAAGCGAATAGCTATATAGATGTGATAAGCATACTTGTTTAGCTAATTTGGGAAGTTTTTTAATGACACTCGGAAACTGTTTGACATTTTTTACTTCAAAGAGGTGTATTTTTTTAAATAATACTCATATTTAATGAAAATCATATTAACTATAGTTTTCCTATTATTTTTTGTTCAACAAGGGTATACCCAAGAAAAGGAACTTGATAGTATTAAAAATTTAGTCAAAAGATATTCAAAAAGGGATAGTGTACGTGTAAACCTGTTAAATCAACTAACAAAGTATTATACTTTGAGGGATATTTCAAGAAGCGAGATATTGATCAAAGAAGCCATAGATATAAGTGAGGAATTAGGTTTCTCAGAAGGTTTAGGGAATTCTTATACAAGTTACAGCATTTTTTATACACAAACAGGTAATTATGATAAGGGCCTTGAATACGCTTTAAAGGCAAAAAAGATTCAGGATACTATAAAAGATAAAGAGGGTTTATTGTTAACTAATAATTGTATTGCTAGAATATATATAGACCTAGAAAAACCTGAAGAGGCTATAAAAATTCAATTAGAAAATTTAAAGTTTTTTAAAAAGGATTCATTGCATCCACAAAAAGCAGGAATACATTTTTATTTGGCTAATGCTTATAATGGTATAGATAATCTTAAGGAAGCTGAGTTACATTACAAAAAGGCAAAATATATAGCAGAGCAAACCAATTTTAAAACAGGTATACACATAGCGAATTCGTCTTTAGGTATTTTAGCAAATAGAAAAGGTGATTTTAAAGATGCCATAAAATATTTAGAATCCACACTTAAGTTTTATGAAGCAAATAATCAATTAGCAAACATTGCGCATTCAAATTTAGAAATAGCAAAACCTTATGCTAATCTAGGTTATGTTAATAAAGCGATTTCGTTTAACAATAAGGCTATAAAAATATACGAAGAACAAAAGAACCTTAAATCATTACAAGTAGCATATTTAAACCAAAGTAACTATTATAAAAAAGATAGTGATTATTATAAGGTAAACGAATTTTTAGAAAAATATTATAAAATAAAGGATAGCATTTTTTCTTCTGAAAAACAGGTTGTTATAGAAGATATGCAGGAAAAATACGAAACTGATAAAATAAAAAAAGATAAAGAGTTAGCAGAACAAAAAAACATTGTAATAACTGCCCAAAAAAAGCAAAACAAACAATATTTTATAATGGCAATCACTAGTTTAGGTTTTTTGTTTTTAATTTTATTATTCTACTTCCAAAGAATAAAAATAAAGAGAAAAGCAGAGTTTCTTGAGTTAGAATTACAGGAGACAAAAAAAAGAATGGTGCTTGAGAAACAATACAAAAACTCTGAATTAAAATCACTCAAAGCTCAAATGAATCCGCACTTTATGTTTAATGCTATGAACTCTATCCAAAGTTTAGTTTTAAAAGGGAATAAGGACGAAGCTTATAATTACTTAACAAAATTTTCATCATTAATACGCGAAAACTTAAATATGAGCGAGAAAAGTTTTGTTTATTTTGATGAAGAATTGTCGTTACTAAAGAAATATTTAGAATTAGAAAAACTACGTTTTAGAAAAAATTTTGAATATTCACTTATAGGAGTTGAAACAATTAAAGATATAAAAATCCCATCAATGATTATTCAACCTTTTGTAGAAAATGCTATAAAACATGGGCTATTACATAAAACAAGTGGTCTTAAAAATGTGACAATAGAATTTTTTCAAGAAGATGTCTTTAAGTGCATTATAACAGATAATGGTATAGGCATAATAGCCGCAAAAGCTTTGAATAAGATAAAAGGCAAACAAGATTCTTTTTCAACCAAAGCAATACAAGACAGGTTATCTTTATTAAAAGAATATTATAAACTAGATATTGGTTTTGAGTATGAAAATGTTAACGAAGGAACACGAATAATATTGAAAATACCTTATCAAATAGATGAAGAATAATTTTAAAGCATTAATAATAGATGATGAACTAAGTGCTCGAGACAACTTAAGGTATTTATTAAAAAACTATTGCCCTAGTATAGAAGTGATATCTGAAGCATCTAGTGTAGATAATGCTGTACAAGAAATTAAAAAACACAATCCAGATGTTGTGTTTTTAGATATTGAGATGCCTCAAAAAAACGGCTTTCAATTATTAGATGCCTTTGATAGTATTTATTTTCAAATTGTATTTGTTACCGCTTACGATACTTATGCTATTAAAGCTTTTGAAATCGCTGCTCTCGATTATTTATTAAAACCTGTAGATATAGAAAGATTAAAAGAAGTAGAAAATAAAATTTGTAATACCATACAAAATGCTCATGAACGGATCCAACTTTTAAAGGCAAACAATATAGCTGTAAAAAAACTTGCTGTACCTTATAAAAGTGATTACGCTATACTCAATGTAGAAGATATTATATGTGTTGAAGCCGATAGAATGTACTCCATACTCCACTTAAAAAATGCTAAAAAATATGTCGTAGCAAAAAAAATGAGGTATTATGAATCTTTATTATCTGAAAATAATCAATTTGTAAGGGTTCATCGTTCTTGGTTGTTAAATACCAATCATAATATTTCATATTCAAAAAAGGAAAAACTACTTATAGTAGAAGGGTTTAAAATACCGGTAAGTAAAAGTTATAAAGAGCAATTCGAAGCTATTTATATGAGCTAGTTTTTTAAATTTAAATTTTATTAGGAAATAAAATAGATTCATTCGGAAGTAAATCTTAAATTTTTATTAGTAAGCTTCTTTTATTTGTTATCATAAACAATAATTTAACCTATATTATGAAGACAATTAAAAGAAGCTTACTAGTAGTAATAACAATATTAACCTTTTCTTGTGGAAAAGATGACGAACCAACTAATGTAGCACCTGTAATAACAGATCAACCATTTTCAATAGATGAAAATAGTGCAACCGGTACAATTGTGGGTTCTGTGGTTGCAACAGATGTAGATAACACTTCACTTACCTATGCAATTGTAAGCACTATCCCTGTAAACTCAACTGTCTTTAGTGTAAACTCAATCACAGGAGAAATAACCGTTAATACTAATTCACTAAATTATGAAGGCCAATCAGGTTATATTTTAAATGTTGAGGTTTCAGATGGTAGTTTATCAAGTACTGCTACTGTACAGATTGCAATCAACAATATTAATGAGGCGCCAGTTTTTGGAGAGAACCCAACAACTTTTACCGTTGACAAAAATATCTCCGATACCTTTGTTATAGGAACATTAAGTGCTACTGATGAAGATGGTGATACGATTAAATATACGTTAAGTGACAGTTCTGCGAGTAGTAATTTTGAACTAGATGCAGATACAGGAGAATTAAGCCTAAGAGCTGGAGCAAGTATAGGAGCTGGAAGTAGTTATACTTTCGCTGTAGGTGTAAACGATGGGGTGCTAAGTGCTACTCAAATTACTGTCACTGTAAATGTTAGATTTGTAGAAGGAGACGACTAGACTCCTCTTTCTTAGTATCCCACCCAATAAACTTTCCTTGGATACTACTATAACAGTATTAAACACTAAATATATATAAAATGAATAAAATTATGCTGCTATTATGGTGTTCCATAATGTTCGTGAACAACCTAAAAGCACAAAACGAAATAAAACATCAAACAGAAGAACTTACATCTATTCAGTTAGGTGATTATACGGGATATCTAACAAAACAAAGTGATTCTGGTATTTATGAAGGAGGGCTAGATGTGTTAGTGTATAAAGTTGTCGAACTTCAGGATTATAGAATTCAACCTGGCGTGCATAAAGAAGTTATCATGATTTTTGGAGGTGATGCAGACCATCCAGATAAATTTGAAGACGATAAAAAAATGTTTTTGCCAGACAATGCAGCTTTTCCTATTACCTATGTAGAAAAGGTATATGAAGGTAATAAAGCGATGCAAGATGAATTAGGTTTTGCACCTAGAATCAATCAATATACTGATGGAAATCGTCTTGTTTTTTTGGACGGAAAGATTTTTGTAATAAAAGATTGGATAGATAAGGATAACTACAAATTGGTTTCTGTTATGGAGCATCAAGCCAAAAAAATGGGAGGCCTTAAAAAGATGAAAGAGGTTATGAAATCTCCTAAAAAAATGAAGGAGTTACAACCTCATAAAATGCTTCAAAATTACTTAGATGTTGCTTTTGTAAAACAACAAGAAGTGTATGTGCAATGGATGAAAGACTCGTCAAATGCTGCTATTGTTGAAAACACCGAGTTAATACGAAAATTGACTATCGATGCGATTAATAAACAACGAGACGATTGGAGAAATTCTGATGAGTACAGGCGTATTAAAGAACGCAATCAAAGTGCCACTAGTAGCGAGTCTAAAAGTCTTGTCACCTTAGTTAATAGAACTGGAAAAGATATTTATATCTACGAAGAGGGCTCAAGTAATGGTTCTCGTGTTTCAGTGAATGGAAGTGGTAGGTTTAATTGTAAAAAAAATCAATACTATAGTTTTAATGGCAATTCATCAGCCTCTAAAGGAACTCAAATTACTAATGCTAATCAAAGTTGCGGACGAACCATAACAGTTAAATAAATACTTAAAAAAAGCCTACGTAGATTATGAAAATAAAATTACTTTTAGCGACCTTATTTTTAGGTCTTTTTACTCATGGACAAGTACCGACCACAGATTTAGTAAAAGAATACTTATTTACTAATGGGAATTTGCAAAACACAGTTAACCCTGGAACTTATGATCTTACTCATGGAACAACCCAATATATACTAACAACAGATTTAGAACAGATTGCTAACAATGCTGTAGATTGTAATGGTCAAGAATTTAATGCGGGACAACACCCAACTACAGATGGAAACTTTACGTACAGCTTTTGGATTAAAACATCAAGCAATGTAAATACAGATCAATATTTAATTCGCCAGTTTGGGTCTAATGGCTTTCCTGCCGGTAATAGACTTTATTTAAGAGGAGGTATATTGTATTGGTTAGGTGATTTTAGAATAGGAGGTAATTACTCAGCTACAACAAGCCCTATTGGTTCTAGTAATATTGCAGATAATAGCTGGCACCATATTACAGTAACAGGAAAACTAAGAACAAATGCCTTTGGTAATACAACACTTCGTCGTTTCAAATATTTATACGAAATTTATGTAGATGGTATTTTAGATGCTTCAGGTTTTAGTGGAGAGTTAGTAAATGATGCGACTTCTGTTATAGATTTATTTTATGGAACTCCAGATTTAACAATTGGATCTGCTCAATTTTTAGATGAAATAGATAATTTTAGAGTTTACACAAGAGCACTTACACCTTTGGAAGTAACTAACTTATTTCAAGAAATGTGTATTGTTAATATTCCAGATGCCAATTTTAAAGCCTATTTGGTTAATAATAGTGCAATAAATACCAATGGTGATACAGAGATTAGTTGTAGTGAAGCAGCTGGTTTTACAGGAAGAATTGATTGTAATGCACTTTCCATTTCAGATTTAACAGGAATAGAAGCATTTACAGCTTTAACACAGTTAAGATGTTATAACAACCAACTAACAAGTATAGATGTGTCAGCAAATACTAATTTATTTCAATTATGGTGTTATAACAATCAACTAACAAATTTAGATATATCGGCAAACACAAACTTAAACTTATTGAGGTGTTATAATAATCAATTGACAAGTATAGATGTATCTGCAAACACTAACTTATCACAGTTAAATTGTGGTGGTAACAATTTGTCATCTTTAGATGTATCGGCTAATACTTCTCTAACAATACTTGAATGTGATAGTAATCAATTGACTAGCTTAAACGTGTCTAATAATACAACTATGACAAGACTAAGTTGTAGTAATAATCAAATAAGTAGTTTGGATCTTTCAAATAACAGTGCTTTAGAAGCTCTTTTTTGTGGAAATAATTTACTTACTTCTTTAAATATGGCTAACAGTAATAATAGTAATATGTCCATAGGTAATTTTGTTGCTATAAATAATACAAATCTTATTTGTGTTACTGTAGATAATGTTACTTACAGTACAACTAACTGGACAAACATAGATTCACAAACCAATTTTAGTATCAATTGTAATGCACCTTGCATTGTTAATATCCCAGATGTTAATTTTAAAAGCTATTTGGTCAGCAACTCATCTATAAATACTAATGGAGACACAGAGATACAATGTAGTGAGGCTAGTGCAGTAACAGGTACATTAGATTGTACAAGTCGTAATATTTCAGATTTAACAGGTATAGAAGCATTTATAGGTATTACACAACTACGTTGTTATGGTAATCAATTAACTTCTTTGGATATATCTTCAAATACAGCATTAGAACAATTATTCGCATTCAGTAATCAATTAACTTCTTTGAATATATCTTCAAATACAGTGCTTTGGAATTTAGATATACATAATAATCAATTGGCAACATTGAATACAAGTAATAATAGTGCTCTTGAAGTGATTGATTGTTCTAATAACCCAAATATTTCTCTTAATCTATCAAATAATATTGCTTTAAAAAATTTGTCAGCAAACAATAATCAATTAACCATAGTTGATATATCAGCTAATATTAACCTAGAGGGCTTAGTTTGTACTAATAACTTAATAACAAGTCTTGATGTTTCTTCAAATACAAAATTAGTTGTATTAAATTGTACAGATAACCAACTAACAAATATAGATCTTTCTAATAATCCAGATTTATACAATCTAGTATTATCAAGAAATCAGCTTACCAATCTTAATGTATCCTCAAACACAAAATTATTTCAACTCATAGTAGATAATAATCAAATTACAACGATAAATGTATCTAATAATCCATATTTAGAGAGAATTGCTGTGTATAATAATCAAATTACAAGTTTAGATTTAACTTCTAGTATTGTATTGAATAGGGTTTTCGTTCAAGATAATAACTTGTTTTTTCTTAATGTAGCTAATGGTAATAATACTAATATCTCTACTAATTTATTTAACACTGTAAATAACCCAAACCTTACTTGTGTTACTGTAGACAATGTTGCATATAGTACAACTAATTGGTTAAATATTGATGCGCAAACTAGTTTTAGTGCTAATTGTTCTACTTTAGGAATTGATGATTTTATATTAAATAATATTTCTATATATCCAAATCCAGTATTAGATACTTTAAGTATTCAAATAGAAGGGGTTTTAGATAGAATAGAAGTGTATACACTTCAAGGGCAGAAAATAATAGAAAGTGCTATTCCAACTATAAGCGTTTCTGAATTTCCTTCTGGATTGTATATCCTAAAAGTAATTACTAGCGATGGTAAAGTAGGTTTAAAACGTTTTGTAAAAAAGTAAATCTCGCTTCCAATTTGTAAAAATAATATGAGTTGGAGGTATTCTTACTATGGGGTATAAATTAAATTATGAAAAAAAGTGTTTTAAAATTATCAGCGTTGTTATTGTTAGTTTTTAGCGAAACTGTATTATTTGCACAAGAAAATAATTCAACAAAAAACAAGAGTGGAACATATTATTTGTTAGAGTCTGAACGTTTTGGGGTTAATGTCGAAAAAACAAAAACAAAATTGTTTCAATTTGGAGAAAACAAAGGAACAAAATTATTAGCTATAGCTGCTTGTGAAAAATGTATACCAGCAGTTTATACATATCAAGAAGCAGATAGTAATAAATTAGGTGTACCAGTATATTTTAATAGTTCAGGGTTTTACATTATAGGCTATAACGAAAATAGTTTTGTAAATGTATTAGTTACAAGTAAGCTTGGAGATAAAGTATGGAGTAGCTTTTCATTCAGTAATTTTTATAGTAAAAATATAACAACTGTAAATAATATGACTAAAGAGAAAATTGAAACTTATGCAATTGAGCTTTCAGAAAAATAGTCATTCTCATAACCCGAAGGTCACTGGTTCGAGTCCAGTTCCCGCTACTACTAAAGGAGATTCAAAAATGAGTCTCTTTTTTTATGCAGTAAAATCAATTAATACAGCACCAAATCACTTTGTATGTTAGGTAGATATATGATTATTTATGTATAAGCTGTGAAATTTTGTTCAAAATTTGTAACTTGTATAAATTAATGTTCTGATTATAAGATTGGTACATGGCTCTGTCATACTGGTGAAAAAGAAAAATTATTGTTTTTATATAATTTTTAAAAATAGTAATCATGATAGGAAACGAAAAAGCTGATTTGCTTAAAGGTCTCATCGCCTTATCCATTTTAATCCCATCTAGCCTACATTTATCATTTACACCAATACGGTTACTCGCTGTTTTATTTTGGGTATCGACCCTTGCACTTTTTGTCTTTATTTTATTGGAAGCTTATTATTGGTTTTTTAATAAAGAAGATGAAGGTGAAACCAGAATTAACAAGCTATTGACAACAGGACATCTGGCAAGTAAAATTAGTACGGGATTGAGTTTAATTCTTATTGGTTTCTTATTTGTTATTCACTTTTTGTTGGGGATTTTTATCCAAAAATATGATGTAAATTATAAGCTGTTATTGCCTTTTTTCCTGCTAACCATAATTGGAGGACTATTTTTGAATGACCCCGAGTCAAGATTCTGGTTAGAGCTTAAAATAAAGTGGTTAACCCCATTTATTAAATCTTATACGACCAAATCGATTGCTTTTGCCGAAAGATCTAAATTATGGATTTCCAAAAGAAAACCTACGGTCGTAGTTATTCTTTTTATGCTTTTATTAGTGTTTATAATCCCTATTATTTTAAGACCACCTGAGGTTATTCCTAAAAATTTGAATCTTATCATGGAATCTGATTCTTTGATGGTAAATAGAGACTTTAATCAGCGTTTATTGGTTAGGGTATCCAATAGTGCCTTTGAAATGAGTCAGGTTTATTTGGAAGCAGAATCTCAAGAAGGTGCAGATTCATTGCTCATGGGATTTGTTGGTTCTGGTAGTCGGTATGAAAAAATTCAAACTGCAACAATTACAGCCAATAGTACTCGCGATTTTCAGCTCATTGTACATGCTGCGAGTGCTCAGGATAGTCTTTATCCTGTCAAAATAAAACTCTATCAATTTCATAAAAATAGCTCAGGCGATTCTATTAAAATCGTCGATACTAAAAATGTTAATATTAAGGTAGCAAGTGGGCTTGTAAATGTTAAGTACAAATTACTAAAGGAGCATGCAAATAGTCTTGCAAAAACATTCTTGATCTCTAACAAAGGTCAGACTATTTCTGATTTTTCATTTATTCCAGATAGTGCCTTAGCAGGAAAAATTAGAATGATTCCAGAGGTTAAAAGCTACCGTTTTAAGAAAAATGAAGATATTAGAATAACTGTAGAACCCGTACTTACTTTAGGTTTTTCAGAATTGGAAGGCACATTAATTGGTAAGGGAGGAGGTACATTGTCACCTATGGAAATACCTTTGGACTTTAAGGCTCCTAAAGGTAAAAAAGTGTATATGGCTGTGGCGAACTGTGGTTCTAAACATCATACACTGGCTCATAGATGTATAAACAATCCAAAATTTGATGTCGATGTTCCTACACCTCCTATATTTACTGGGCAGCACGTTGATAATGAAGGTCCAAAAGTAGCCGAGCTTGAGATTGATATACCGATTGATGATACCTCCCCTAACGAAGAAGAAGAAGAAGAAGAAGACCCTGAGGAAGACGACGAGGTTTATGTTCATGAACAAGTGGATTATCTAGAGATTGATCAAGAAACAACTCCAGAACAAATTGAAACACTGAAAAGAAAATGGATAAATATCCTTGAAGAATTACAGGAAGAATTTGATGAACCAGAGGTGAAAAATAGGGTTTCTAAGGTTATTGATGACTTAAATAGGATCTCTGGATTGATTTCTCGAGATGAATCTCAATCTGAAACAAAGGTAGACGAAATCAACTACTTGCTAAATCAAGGTTTCGATATTTACGACCAGCTTACCAGTGAAGAGGTTTTGGGAGAAGGACGTAAAGAATATCTTAATCGTATGGCTTTTAAATGGCAAGGTAAAAGTAATCTGAGAATGAATAATACTTGGTTGCCTCTTAATAATAGTGAGGCTCCAAATATGTTTTTCTCATCAACCACTGTACACTTTGCATGGCACAGAACTCACATTAGCAAAAAAACAAAGCAATCAGTTCATTATAGTGCGCACAATAGAACAGGAGATCTTATTCATACTCCTGTAGCACTTAATCCTGTTAATGAAAATGGAAGGTGGCCATTTATAATTTCGGGTGATAATGGTAAGGTGTATTATGTCTGGCAAGGTAATACTTTAGGTAGTCAACCAGATATTAAACTTAGAGTGAGTACAGATAATGGTAAAGCTTGGGGAGAAATTATACAAATTACCTCTCATGGTAAAGGTGCTTATTCTCCTCGTTTAGCTTATAGGAATAATAGGTTGTATGTCTTATGGACCGACTTTAGAAATAACAATTCTGAGCTCATGCTATCATATAGTAATGACCATGGAGCCAATTTTTCAAACCCGTTGATTGTTACATCAAATTTAGAATCCGAAAGTACGCCTAAATTTGACGTGAGTGATAACTATGTGCATTGTGTTTATGAAAAACCAGCTTTGGAGAATACTCAAATTTTTTATAATAGAATTCCAATAGATCAACTGGACAGCGAAACTTACCCTTTCGAGGAATATGTTTCTACAGGCCATCAACCAGTCATTGCTGTAGGTTCCGACGCTAAAGCGCACGTGTCTTATGTTCAAGGTGCTGGTAATGAAAGTGAGATCTATTATCTGTCAAATCCCGGTAACACAATGACTTGGAGTAAACCTTTTAAGATTACTTCAGATAGTGCTTATTCCATTTCCCCATCTATCAGTATAGATGGAGAAAGTATACAATTGCTTTATCATAGTAATAAAGGTGCCATTGCAAAAAATATAGACCATCATTACTATACCAAAAGGGACGCTGTTTCTGGTAACTGGACAGAAGCCCTAAGGTTGCCTGGGCTTTCGGCTAATGGAAAACACCTTTTTCTATCTATTAGATTTTTACTCCCTTGGGATCGTCTTAATTATGAAAATCACAACGTAAAAATTTCTTTTAATGGAAAACTAGTGGGTAAAATAGATGATAATATTCCAGAAGGGAATGTCCTGTTGCCCATAGAGCCACGGCTTTTGAATTATGTCAATTCAGGAAAAGGGAATAATAAAATTACTCTGGAAATGGAAAATTTCAATTCGGCTCATTATCTGGCAGCCTATGACTTTAAGCTTATCACAGACTTGAGTTATATGGAACAGATGGTATTTGCCGAAAACCAGGATGCTGCAGATACCTATTTGGCCAATAAATCCATGTACAATCATGTTATGCCCGATATGGGACTTTACATCACAGAGGAGACAAAAATCCCAATCCTACCAAAGAATGGTCAAGAAGTTACTGTTAAATTAAGATTATGGAATCTGGGTCAGGGAACCTGTTCTAATACAATCATTGATATTTTTGGTGGACCTGCCAATCTTTCGGAAGATTCTTTTGAGGATAGGTATTTATTAGGACAGGAACGAAGAGGAGCTATCAAACCAATGGACTATGAAGAGCTAGATTTAAAATTTACTTATTGGTCTGGTCTTGAGAAAATTATATTTAGGGTGCGAACCAAGGAAGAGGACTTTGACTTGAGTAATAACGTTCATGTTTCTACTTTTACAAGTCTTGAAAATTCTCCAGAAAGAGGAGGGTATGGAATTGAAGAAGGGCAAGGAGTTTTACGGGTAGCATTGTTTAATGAACCAGGAGAATTATCGGATGAATCAGATATTCAACTTTACCGACCAGGAAAGCAGAACGCTATAGAAAAATCTGATAAAAACCCTCAAATATGGGTGCTTTCTCCTGGGAAGTATGATGTTCACATTAAAAAAGCAAAATCTAATGATATTGAACAATGGATAAGAGGGGTGACTATTTTTCCCTTAAACAGTTGGGAAACTGGAAGCAGCAGTTATAATAATACAGTAAGTCTTGATGTGTTGATTCAAAAAGTAGAAACAACCATGAGTGCTCTAGGAGCCATAGAGAATGATAATACGATTACTTTCGAACTCCCTAGTGCTATCATGTTTCATTCCGACAGTTATGAGATTAATTCCTATGCTGCAGATTTTCTAAAAAAAATCAAGACATTGCTCAATGCCTATCCTGAGAGTGTGCTTACTATTGAAGGACATACAGATAATGTGGGTGATGAGGTTAGTAATCAGGTCCTTTCTGAGAAAAGAGCTGATGCGGTTAAGTTATGGCTCGTTCAAATTGAAGGAGTTTCTGAAGAACGTCTTAAAACTATTGGTTATGGAGAAAACTCCCCACTAGTAGAAAATATCACTGAAGCTGATAAAATTCGCAATCGTCGAGTTAGTTTTATTTTAGAAAGAAGCAATTAGAAAATTATAATTATGAGTCATTATATTCAATTCATTAGTCTATTTTTCAAATTAGTGATACATTATCTATATCTCGGTTTTTTATGTTTTACAATTTCCACAATACACGCACAAGACCCACTAGATATTTCAGGAGAGTGGGAATTAAGAAATATTGAAGAAGGAACCTCAGGTTTTGTTGTCATTGATCAAGAGGGGGTGGATATAAAACTAACCTTTGATCAGGGAAGAAATACAAATCTTTATCAGGGAACCATTATAAACGATCAATTAATTTTAGAAAGTCCTGTTAGTGGAAGACTTAGAACAAGTGATGCTAGGCGCTGTCACCAAGAGGTCGTGAATAACCCTACGGAGTATCCTAATTATAAAAACAAAATGAGTTTAAGCCTTGAAGAAAATTTAATTCAAGGGCAATGGGTACTACCAAGTGTTGAATGTAGTGATGGTAATGCCAAAGGTATTGTGTTATCTACAAAAGATATTATGCTGGTAAGACTTGGAATCACACCAATGGATCAATTTGATGAGGAAATAGCACTTAGCGCTAATTTTAGTCACCCCTATCCTGTGGTGATTCTTGACGACTTTCAGGTGAAAGGAATACAGGGCAATAAGGCCATTGTTGAGGTTGCAGGGACGGTGACTTGTGCTATTGCAGATATTGTAGAAAGAGAAGTGGCAGATATAAAAGAAGTTACAGTAGAATTTCTCGCAACTGATATGGATAATGACAATCCTGTAAAAATAAATATACCCGTAACAAAAAATGAAGGGTCTGCTACTCCTTTAAAACCCTTTCCTTTTTCTGGTACATTCAGTAAGGAAATAGAAGTTCCAATCTGGCCTGGACAGGTTTTTGTTTCGGTAGAGGCCTCAAATATTATTAAGAATTTAGGCTATGATTCGTTTGTCATTAATGTGGATGACTATAAATTTATAGAAAACCAAAATAATGAAACTCTTAACTTTAAATTGGCAACTTTTGAATCTAACTACAGACCACAAATAACCCATTATGATCATACAGATGAAGGCTTGGTAAGCCCTATAGTTTTCCAAATTACAGACCCTTCTATTAATGCTGAATCTTTTGGGGAGATAAATCTAAAATTAGAAGACAATGATATTGAATTAAAATTAGGGAAAGCAGGTAAGGTTATAGCAGATAGGCCCGTTATGGGGGTGGCAGGAGAAATCCCTTCAGAGATTTCTAACCTTTTTAATATTAATAATTTAGGTGAGATTGACATAAAGTACAAGAATAAAAAAGAGAAGTTAAGTTTTAATTATACAGCCCACAGTCCTCCAAATTATTATAAATACGCAGCAGGAACCACAGTTAAACATCGAATAGTAGATAATGTAGCCTTTAGTGAATGGGATGTTATAGCTGCTGAAGCCCAATATAAAGGAGGTTTAGGGTGGAGGAAAGATACTTATATTACTGCTAAACAAAATATGGTTTTAGAACAGTTAGGAGGGAGAAAACATGCTTTGACTATAGAATTAACGCTAGATAGAAGAGCTGATGTTTTTCCCAAAAAACGTATTTTATTAACCCTTAAAAAAGGAAAAAGAGAGCTTAAAGTTGGTATGGGCGCTTTTGAAGTAACCAAACTAAAAACGATGATGATTACTGTAGATGGTTTTGCTTATAGTTCTGCAGTGGGTATCTTGGATGATGGTAATTCTGCTAATGCCCCTACTTTTAAGCGAATTTTTAATAATGCTTTTAACCAGTATAGCCCAGCGTTGTCTGCATTACCAACCATAACTTGGACTAATTGGACAGGAATATTTAGTACAATGCCGCCAAAAGATCATGGAGTAACGGGGAATTCCTTTTTTGAGCGTGAAAGAGGCACGGCAAAGCCAACTAATTCTGCCAGCTCTAATTACGATAAATTAGATGGTCTTAAAGTGGCTTCAGGCTATTTAAATCGATTTGCAAAAACAAGTTCGGGAAGTTTATACGACGATTTAGATACTTATGGTATCTGGAAATCTGTTTCTGTTCACCAATGGTATTCCAGAGCGGCTAATGCTTCTGTATCCAATCATTATTTTCCCAAATCCCCTGTCTATACCTTTCATAGTGAATATGGCGCAAAGGTCTTGGATAGAAGGTCGGCAAAAGTGGCTTCCAATGTTTTTAAAGCCAGACCACAAATTCATGCCATGGCTATTTATTTCCCTGGACCCGATAATATAGCTCATGCTGTTGGAAATAAGACAGGACAAGATAAGCATAAAGATGGTAAACCTCAGGGATTCTTTTCGTTGGGACCTGCTTTGCCAGATGTAAGCACCCCTTTAAGTGCAATACGCGAACAATTTATTAAAGAAACCGATAAACAATTTAAACGTGTTGTTGACGAAATTGAAAAACGAGGATACCTCAATGCGACATTATTTGCTGTAGTAGCAGACCATGGTCTGCATGCTTATCACAATACTCCATCCTTTAACCTGACACTCAATGGGGGCATGGAAAATATTTTCAAAGCATTAAGTTGGAAGGTCTGGCGTGGTGGTAATGGTGATGCAAATCTTGTTTATGCTCCTAATGGAGGGATGGCTCAAATTTATTTGAGAAATAAGTTTTGGTCTATTGCACCTAAAACTTTAGATATTGAACAATTAGCAAGGGTTTTATTTATTGAATCTACAGGAGGTAAAGCCACGCACCCTGACACAGGTGTAACAGCGAATTTAAGTACTCTAAAATCATACCCATCATTAAATCCAAAACCCAATCCTGCCTTGAATTACGGTATGGATTATGGAGCTTATGGGAGTCCTCCGGCCATTTTTGTTCGTACAAATCCTGAAGGGAGTAATTTTATGGCCGATTATCGCTGGGTGAAATTTGCACCCACGGATTTTAGTAACGGTATTATTGAATATGGTACCATTGATGCCTTTATTTATGAAAGGCAAACCAATGGAAAATACCCTAATTTCGACTGGCCAGAATTTGAAGAGCGTATCAAAGAGTTCAATGATAAAAACCTTAATGGTAGTCGTTCTGGTGATATCATTGTTTTTACAGATGGTAGACATGGATATATGAGTATTTTGGATGGTGATGAATTAAATGGATGGCATGGTGGTGCAACGGTTTCGGAGTCCTATGTTCCTTTAATGTTTAATATTGCAGGCGATGTTGTTATAGACAAAACGTTTATTCTTGATGCTCTTAACACAGTAAAAGCGGGTAATGGCCCAAATAAAAAGCTAAGAAACTGGCAATTGGCAGCTATTCTAAAGGAGATTTATAAAACATTATATGCTGAGGATTAATTTAGTTTTTAAAGAGGTTAATTTTTCTCGTTCAATAATTACGTAATTTATCTTTACTAAATAGATTTAAAATTAACCAGCTATTATTTGTGTTATACAAGAAGAAAATTTTATGGCGAAGATGGGAAATTGTTTTGGGGCTTCAGTAACCATTTTTAACTTATTTCAAACCTCATTAAAAATCATCAAAAAACGTTTTATTTGTTTTTAAATCTCGTATTCTTATGTAATCTAACATGCCAGTACCTTTAAAAACATTCTCTATACCCACAATCTTTCCATTAGATTCTGTATAGTTAAAATGATGAATCAATTTATCATTAATAGTTATTTCTACATGTTTATTTTTTATCATCAACTGTAATGTATTCCAATCTTCTATATTAATAGAAAAAGACGATAAGTTTTCATATGTTCCTTCAATAATTTTATCTCCCATTTTTACACCTGAAAATTGTGAGCATCCCGATTCCATTAACTTTAAATAGTTAGATTTTTTTTCACATATAAGCGTCAATATAAAGTCGTAACATGTAATACCTCCTAGGCTTTTTGTATTCTTAAATCGAGTAATTAATTCAAAATTATCACCATCAATTTCAAAATCTTTATACAATCTATTGGTGACGTAAAATACAGTATTAATATCAAAATCATTAGTGTCTAGAAGTTTGGGTGAAAAATATAAATAACCTGTAGTGTCTTTTTTATTAATTTGATTATCGATCCAATAGCTATCTCTATTGGTTTCATAAGTAACATAACTATCCCATCCATTAGATTTAGCCAATATTTTTTTTGATGATAAAATTTGTTCTTCATCCAATAAATTAATGGAGTAATATCCGGGAATTTGATAAGTGAAGTTATGCGTAAACCTGTCCTTGTCTATATTTACTATTTGCTTTCCTCTAATAGGATGGCTAAAATCAAAATCTATATTTAAGTTATTAGATTTGAAATTGGATAAGTTATATTTAGCCGATACTGTAAAGGGCACATTGCCAACCGAATTTATAACATCAAAAACATCTTCCGATACCTTGAAATTATTTTGGTTACTTTGAGATTGTATTACTGCACCAATCAAGACAAATAATAGTATGATGCCAACGGTTATATTAAATCTACTAAAAAGGTTCTTTTTAATTTTATCGTCCTTCTTAATAGGAGCACTAACATTTTTTTCGCTTTTAATTTTTGAAACAAAACTTTGCCAATCATTATAGTCCAAAAACTTAACTAAAGCATCCTTAGTAGCCAGTTGCGGATTATAATATTCTTTATATTTTATTTTACCAAAAAGACGCTTAAGAGTGTGTGGACTTATTGAAATATTTGATTGCTCAGAAATAATTTGAGAGAGTTTTACAAAATCTGATTCTTTCCACAAATGAGATGGTTGCCACTGTAACTTCTTTTCAATTTTTTTAAGACAATGTGTTAAGTATTCCTGCTCTATCATAAATTATGTGCAAACTTTGTACAGACTTTGCATAGCAATTTAAATGTATTATTTATAAAATACAATATAATTTAGAGAACAACAGAACCTCAAAATATTAATCTCTGTTCTACTTTGTTTATTTTTAATGGATAACACACCAAATAACTCACTAACTCTAAAAAAATGAATTACTCAAAACCAAGTCTATTTTTAGCTATAATTACAGCTTGTACATTATTTATTTCTACAAATAATAGTGCTCAGGTAAAAATATATGAAGGAAGTGAAACCATTGCCACTTACAAACCAGGAAAGGATGAGATAAGTCCATTGTTTTATACAGGCAGAAGTGTACAAGGCGCTCAAGGTCGAGTATATCCTTACCCTTCACAAACAAACTTAGGAAGAACGCTCACTGATGAAACTTATGAAATGGTGTATTTAGAAAACGAATTTGTTAAAGTTAAAGTCCTACCTGCTTTTGGGGGGCGTTTGTTTTCTGCCATAGATAAAACAAACGGTCATGAAATGTTTCATACCAACAGTGTTATAAAACCAGATTTAATTGGAACGCTTGGTGCATGGGTATCTGGTGGTATAGAATGGTGTTTTCCGCATCACCATAGAACCACAACAATGTTGCCAAGTGATTATAGATTGATAAAAAATGAGGATGGAAGTGCTACTATTTGGATTGGAGAAACTGAAAAAACTATTCGTGCCAGAGGCATAATTGGTATAACGTTACACCCTAATAAGTCTTATATAGAAGTAGATTATCGATTAAATAATACCAGTACAAAAACTAAAACTTTTCTATTTTGGGCAAATGTAGCGATTACTGCAAATAAAGATTTTAGAACTTTTTGGCCACCAAGTCAAGAAATCGGTGTATTTCATAATAATAGAAACTTTATTCAGTGGCCACTTTCCAATAAAGTAGACCGTTATGGAAGAACTAGTTATAAAAAAGATGTGGATTTAACCTGGTGGAGAAATCATCCAGATCCAGTTTCATTCTTTATGTGGGATGCAAAAGAAGGTTTCATTGGAGGATATGATTACGGTGTAAATGCTGGAACAGTTCATGTTGGGGATCCACATGAAAATAAGACTTCAAAACTATGGCAATTTGGCCCAGGTCTTCAGGGACAAAATGCGCGACGAAAATTAACAGACGATGGTAAGGCCTATGTAGAGCTTATGACTGGGACATTCTCTAATAATCAACCCGACTATAGTTGGATACTTCCTCATTCTGTAAAAGATGCTAAAAACTATTGGTATCCTATTCGGGAGTTGGAAGTTGTAAAGCATGCTAATATTAATGCTTCTGTAACGCTTCAAATGCGAAACTCAAAAACAGTGTTTTATGGTTTCAATACCACGCAAAACTTTAACGATGCTAAATACATACTAAAACATGGTGACGAAACTATAGCAAAAGGTACGGTCAATATTGGGCCTGCGAAACCATTTACATCAACATATAAAAGTAAAAAAGCAATTGATGAGTATAATTTGAATATTCAGCTTTTCGATAAAAATGGTAAAGAATTGATTTTGTATAAACCATACAAGCCCCAACGGCCAGAGCTGCCAGAGCCTCAAGAACCTGTTAAGGCTGTTGAAGATATTAATTCTGTTGAAGATTTATACCTTACTGGAAGATTTGTGGAACAATTTAATCGTCCAGGAAAAAATCCAGATAGTTATTATTTAAAAGCACTTGAAATTTCACCAAATGATTACAGAACAAATATCGCTTTAGGCATTAGAAGAGTAAATCAAACAAAGTATAAAGAGGCATTGGTCTATCTTCAAACAGCTGCTGATAAGCTAAAAATAAAATATTATCAACCTAAAGAAGGGGAGTTATATTATTATTTAGGACTGGCCCATAGAGGGCTTGGAAACATGGAGAAGGCCTATAAGAATTTTGCCAGAGCAACTTGGTATTACCAATGGTTTTCTTCAGGAAATTATCAGTTGGCTCAAATAGAGAGCCTAAATGGGAATTATGAAAAAGCATTGGGGTATATTTCGGAAGCCTACACAAGTAATAATAGAGATGGAAGAATAGTTGTCCTTTACGGTGCGCTTCTTAGAAAATTAGGACATATAGAAAAGGCAAAAGGATTAATAGACCAGTTGATTGCCTATGATCCTTTAAATTTTTCGGCCCTCTACGAGAAAGAATTGCTAAGTGGTAAAAATTCGATGCAGTTATGGCATCAAAATATGCAAGACATAGATAATAATTCCTTAGAAATTGCCACCAATTATATGAATGCAGGCTTGTATGATGATGGGATTAAATTATTGTCTTCTATCAATGATATTAAAAATCCATTAGTTTATTATTATTTATCGTACTTCCATGCCAAATCTGGAGATGTTGACAGAGCATTGTCTGAATTAAGTATGGCAAAAAAGATATCGCTGGATTATTGTTTTCCTTATAGAGAAGAATCGGAAGATGTTCTAAAAAATGCTATAAGATTGGATGCACAAAATGCAACATCCTATTATTTACTGGGTAATTTATTATATGATAATAGAAAGGAAGATGGTATTAGCGCATGGAAAAAAGCAAGTGAACTTAATGATGATATTCCTATGGTATGGAGGAATTTAGCTTTTAGTGCTTATCATAATGACAAAAATATGGAACTGGCCATAAATTATATGTCTAAAGCCATATCATTACGAAATAATATTCCGCTTTGGTACGCCGAATTATCTAAATATTATAATGAATCTGATGTCGATTATAAAGCATGTTTAACCATCTTAGAAAAAAATATAGATGTCGTAAAACAAGATGTGCAAGCTCCCAAAACTCTTGTCGAACTGTACAATTTAGATGGCTCGTATAATAAGGCTTTAGACTTTCTGTCGAATCATCATTTTAGAACTTGGGAAGGTGGAAGACAAATATATTGGCATTATGTACATGCAAATACGTTAAGAGCTATAGAATTGACTAATATAGAAAAATATGAGGAGGCCATACAACATTTAAACGCTGCTATGATATATCCTGAAAATTTAGAAGTAGGTAAGCCAACTCATGATGAAAAGAATGCTTTAATCCATTATTTAAAAGGTGAAGTTTACACTAAAATGAAAAATAACAAAAAAGCAAAGAATAGCTATCAAAGCAGTGTGAATTCTAATAATGGAAGAGGTATGTATGATTTGCTATACTTTCAAGCCGAATCTTATAAAAAATTAGGAAATACGGAAAAGGCTAGAACCTTATTCGAATCATTAATTGAAAGAGGAAAAGCATATAGAGGAAAAGGTGATAGCAAAACGTTGGTTGCTGTTGAAGAGGCTTCGGCAACAAATAATAAAGCAATATCATATTCTTATTATTTAGAAGCTTTAGGCAATAAAGGCTTGGGTAAATCAAACCAAGCGGAACACTTGTTGGACAAGGCCTTAGATATTTATAAAAATAATTTGTGGGCAAAAGTTATGAAAAACTATCACTAAAAAACGGTCACAGAGGTCTAAAAATAAGCACAGTGTTATGATAAGCACTTCAGCTGTGCTCCCAGCAAATCAAATTTCAAAGACTTTTTTTGACTGCTTTAATTTTAAGGTAGTTGAGTATAATTAATTGGTATATAAGATAAATTTTTAAAGAGAAGTTTTTAATAATTTCGTATAGTTGATTAATGAAAAGCTAAATTATCAAAGACAATCAGGATATATAAATGGTGTTAATGGTCTCTTTAGGCTATCTATAAAATATCTATGTATGTGAATAGGTCTTAGTTGAATACAAATACCAATATCGGGTCGATAGATTTTGTATTGAATAATAAGTATAATCTTGAAATGAGAGATTTAAGACTGATGTCCTATTTGCTGTAATCTATGAAATTAATCATAAGAGAACATTTTCTACCAAATTAAACTACTATAAAATGGCACAAAATAAAGTCAAGTCAAGGATAAACATAATTACAATAGCAATGTGGTTGATTGTTGTCTTTGCAGGTTGTAAAAAAGCGCAGCAACGTAATGAGATAATAGATAAAAATATAACTTCGAAAGATAATTTAGTAATCAAAACAACCCAACAGCTGAAGGAAGCATTTATCGATCAACGGTTTGGAATGTTTATTTGTTACAATATCATGTCATATGGTGCAAAATGGGGGCAAGCCCATTACCCAATAGATTCCTTTAACCCAGAAAAACTAGACTGCAATCAGTGGGCCGAAGCAGCCGTATCGGCAGGGATGAAATTTGGACTCCTTACAACTAAGCATCATGAAGGGTTTTGTCTTTGGGATAGTAAGTATACAGATTATGATGTGGCTTCCACACCATACGGCAAGGATATAGTTCGCCAGTATGTTAATGCGTTTAGAAAAAAAGAACTTGGCATTGGTTTGTATTATTCCATTTGGGATAGTAGTAATGGTATCGATAAGGGCAGTATAGATGATGATAGACTAGAATTTGTTAAGGGACAGATTACAGAGCTTCTAACCAATTATGGTAAAATAGATTATTTTGTTATGGACGGTTGGTATTGGAGAATGGGGCACAAAGAAATCCCGTATCATGAGATAAGAGCTCTTATTAGAAAATTGCAGCCAGATTGTTTAATTACAGATCATACCCATCTCCAAGCTCCTTTTCATATGGAAATACCCTATTTTGAGGGGCCATTTGGTGCTTTCCCTTCTAAAGGAAATACCATGGCATCAGCTCTTGGTCATTGCAGTGTTAAAGGAAATGGTTGGTTTTGGAGCGAAGAAACCCCAACTGGTTTAAAAGGGGGAGATGGTGTGGAAACCATTCTTGATAAGCTTATTACCTGTGAAAGTAGATATTGTAATTTTATGTTGAATTGTATGCCAAATAGAGAGGGGTTATTAGATCCTATTTATATAGATATGTTGTCTGAAATTGGTAAAAAATGGAATCCTGATGTTTCAAGACCTAGATTACCAAATCAAGGAACTCAAATTATTGAGAGTATTCCAATACAATCTATTACTGCTACTAGTGGAAACTCTAGTTATTTGTATGATGCTTGTCAAGTAG
The DNA here is from genome assembly GCA_947501845.1 of uncultured Flavobacteriaceae bacterium. Lineage (GTDB taxonomy): Bacteria > Bacteroidota > Bacteroidia > Flavobacteriales > Flavobacteriaceae > Flavivirga. The sequence continues at coordinate 23,099 of CANMXP010000012.1, forward strand.
GAACGAACCATTTTCATTGGGAATCCGATATTGGCTTTCCACAAGAAATTATTATAGATTTAGGGGCTGTAAAAGAAGATATAAATACGTTATTAATTGTGCCCAATCATAGGTGTAAGCCAGCACCAGAAGCTGCTCTTTTGGAAGGGAATGTAATCAATGTGAAACTTTCGTTAAGTAGTGATAACCTCATCTTTAATGAAGTTGCAAGTAAAGAATGGCAATCAAATTCAAAATATAGAACCATTGAATTTAAAAAATCTAAAACCAGGTATCTAAAGCTCGAAATTCTCGAAGCTAATGGAGACCGAGCTATCATCGCAGAATTAGAGGTAGGTCGCTCAGAGAAATGATTATTAAAATATCAGTTTTCTAAATAAAAGATTAATAAATATAAAGTCAATAAAACTAAAACCCAAAATACATAACAACATTTAAATGTATAATACCATTTCTAACTTGAAATAGCATAGGGACAATACCATACTAAAAATTGAAGAAAATTGTTGCTTAACATTCTACCATAAGTATTTATATCTCTAAATCAAGCCGTAAAGTTTTTGCATTAAAAGATTTAGAAGAAATATATGTGCTTTTCTTAATAGAATATTCTAGCGCGGATGAATGAATATTTAGAGAACTAATTACCCCTCTATTTAAATCGATTTGTACCCTCTTTCTTACTTTTATTGTAGTTAATATTGTAATATCATTATGATAATGTAATATTAACCTCAAATTATATGGATTATGAAAACTAAACTATCATTATTACTGAATTGCCTTTTAGTGGCACTAATTTCAGTTTTTTCTTATGGGCAAAGTTGGGAAGATAATTTTAACTCCCCAAATTTTAAAAACAATTATGATTTTAACTCAGGTCAAAACTTTAGGCATCTAACATCGGGTGGCTATAACAATAGTCCATGCGTCGAAATTAAAATTAACAAAAACCAACACTATGGCGGGTCGATGCGTTATTTACTTAAAGAAAAATGGGGATTTGAACCTGAAGAAGTATATGCTGAATATCGTGTTCGCTATGATGCCTCTATGGGAAATCAAAGTGCAGGATATGGAGGTAAGGCTCCTGGATTTTCTGGAACCTACGACGAAGCTGGATGGGGTAATAAACCTGGTTACGGTGTTGAAGGATGGTCTGCTCGTGGTACGATTAACTGCGATAACCAAAACTATGTTCAAAATAGGTACTATTTGTATCATACCTATACAAACTATGATGCTCCTGTAAGAACAGGTAGCACAGATTATAGAAGGTACAATCCTAAAGCTTATAGTGTGAGTAATCCTGGGGCTCAGCCACACGCAAGTGAAAAAACGTTTGCTTCAGCATTGAATTGGGGCTCTTGGAGTCGAAGAGATGCAGGTGATATGGATTTTAATAGATGGTATCACGTTAAACAATACGTTAAAATGAATGATATAGGGCAAAATAATGGTATACTTCGTGCTTGGGTAGATGGTGTACAGGTATGCAATGTGACTAATATTAATTTCCGTAGAGTAGAAAAACTAAAAGTATACGCTTATTGGTTTAATTATTATAATGGAGGTCGAGACGTGGCCGATGGCGATGCGTATGTTAGAATTGATGATTTTAAAATATATGTCCCTAATGGAGGCGGATCTGGAGGTAGCACTTTTGTGCATGTGAAAAAAAAGAATGCTTCAGGATATGCGCTTGATGGAGGCAATGGCGGAGCAAACAATCAAAACGTAAAACTCTGGGCTTCTAATACCAGCAACCAAAACCAGCAATGGGAAGAAATAAGTCGTGGGAATGGGTATTATTCGTATAAAAAAAGAAATACTAATTTTTGTTTAGATGGGGGCAGTGGTGGTTCTAATGGACAAAACCTTAAATTATGGGCGTGTAACAGCAGCAATCAAAATCAACATTGGAAAAAAATCAGTGCTGGGTCTGGTCATTTTAGGTTAGAAAAACGTAATGCTTCCAACTATTCAATTGATGGAGGCAATGGTGGTTCGAACAATCAAAATGCAAAAATATGGAGGTCTAGTTCATCAAATCAAAATCAACAATGGAAATTTACCACGATAAGTTCTGCATCATCGAAATCATCAACTAAAAAAATAGCACCAGAAGAAGTGATGCTAAATGAAACTTCTGTTTTTCCCAATCCTTTTACCTCTAGTATAAGCTTATTATTAGAAGAGAACCATGGTTATAATTCTGCCGATTTATATAGTATAAGTGGTAAGTCTCTTTTTTCTATAAGCTTAGATACGACAAAACAGGATTATTTATTATCGTTTGAAAACTTGAACTTAGCACCAGGCTTTTATTTGCTTAAACTTAAAGGGCAGCAAAAAGAAATTAAGACTTATAAGTTGATTAAAAAATAATTGATAAAGACACAAATTTATAAAAGGTCGGTTCAATTGAACTGACCTTCTTTTTTATTGTTGTTTAATCTAAAAGGAAACTTCTTCTTCTTTTTACTTCGTCATTTTTTTCTACAACTTCTTCTTTTACAAAAATATTAGAGTCAGATTTTTTCCCTATATAATCTAGCTCATTTAATTTTTTAAACAGTGATAGCATAAGTCTGGTAAAAGATGATATTTTATATAGAGAAGTATTAATATCTGTATGTACATACTCTAAGTCTATCATATCTATAAGAACGTTTTCAAAGGCGCCTTGGTTTAAATCGCACCAATCTGTAAGGTAATTTAATAAGTCTTCTTTTCCTGTGCCTATATAAACATCTAAACTGCTTTTTATGGTTCTTGCCAAACTTACCTGCTTAGAAATCATAGATATAGGAGGCTCGTACTGGTCTTTTAACCTAGACTCCGATATGTTATTATTTAAATATTGCAATGTTCTTTCGGCTAGATGTAATACCATATGCGCCAATTCATTAGTTTGCTTTTTTTGATGTACTTTTTGTATAATGTGCATCGAATAAGCTTCCATTTGATTTAAAAAGGCATTGAGTTCTGTAAATGTGAATTTTAAATCAGGATGGCTTTGTATAGAACTGCATGGTGGTAAAAAATCTTCAGACAAGGTAGGGGTGTCATCAACTAAAATAATTTTACCAATGGTTAAATGGTATAACCCTAGCTCTTTTTTAGATATTTGAGACTTAGGTAAAACATCTAAGGTGTATTCGGGCAATGTGTAAGGATGCCTTGGAGGGGTTTCATCCGGGTCTGCATTGCCTACAGGAATATTTTTAAAAGGATTTACTTTAAGAACAACATACCATTCTAATTCTTCTCGGTTAATGGCATAACTATGTTTTAGGATATACCCCGATTGTTCTAATAACTCTTTTGTCTCTTTGGTAATATGTATTTGATGCCCTCCTAATGTAACTGCTATACATTTGTTTAATACAATAGCTATGGAGTCTTGTCCATCTATAGATATGGATACATCTATTGAGCTTTCCGAGTCGTTATAACTTGGCAAAAGCCCAAAATTAATAGGCGTGATATTTTTCTTAATCGCATTGTTTAAAGAGGCTAAAAGGGCATTTTCAGATTCAATAAAATGATTTTTATTAATCTTCATTCCATCTATCCAGTTTACTCTATAATTAGTGTTAGAATCCATATTAATTACTGCTTATTTATAAAATACCAAATCTATTGTGCTTTATGCCCACAGACTTAATACAATTAGAGCCTTCTTCTCTGTAAATGGTTAATTGTTTGATTTTTAATCGCTTTCCTCTTATTTTTTCACAGAACAATAGAAAAGATGTTTCTTTGCCATTTACGATAACTGTTTTGTTAATATCACCGCAAAAATATTCTGAAAAAGTATTGGCGGTGAGCTTATTCTTTGATATTAACATTAACTTATTTTTAAATTGAGATTCATTAATAAGAGGAACAGCTATTAGGTTACCTTTAGAATCTGATTTGCTTGTTGGATTTGCCTTTATATTATCCCTAATATTTCTATTTGTTCCAGTAATTGGGGTTATGTCATTATCCTCCTCCTCTAAAGCTAATACTATAATCTGCTTTTCTGCAATATGTTTTATATCACCGTTTACTATCAATGAAATAGTTTTTAAACCAGCTTCTTTATAGGTGTATTCTGCTATTCTTTTTGTGGCATTTGCTTCAGCAGTTTCTCCAAATCGCCATTCCCAAGTGGAAGCATTGTTGGTTTCGTCTTTAACAGTTAAAATTTCTCCAACTTTAATACTACGCGGAATGTTAAATAACGGAAGTTTCGTAGAATCTATTACAAATAATTTTTCTTTTATCGTAACAATTTCTGTTGCTTTACAAATATTATTGACTGTTAATGTTACAGTATATTCTCCTGGGTTTTTATAAAAGTGCAACGCTTCTTTGTTTGTAGAAATTTCTGAGTCATCTCCAAAATCCCAGGCCCAAGAATTAGCATTTTCTGTATTGTCTTTAAACTTTATGAGTTCATCTTGCCTATAATCTCGAGCATCTATGCTTAATACAACATCTTGGCAAGGTGCATATTTAGTATATCTATAAGCAAGTACAGAGGCAGAAGCTAGAAAAGCTATTAAAAATAAATATATAACGTTCTTGTCTAAATGTTTTGATTTATGCTTGCTCATTTTATGTAAATAAAAACTTCCTTGACTAAGGAATAATATTATAACGTAAATTTAAATATTTTAATAGTTATTAGATTCATTTTGGTAAAAAAAAGGGTGCTTAATTTTTAAATAGGCTGTTTTTTTACGATGAAAAGCTTTTAATAAAGCGTACTGCTTTTAATTTGTATGCATTTATGCTACGAATAAAGTTTATTAGTATGCGGTTAAAATTAAAATAGATTATTTTGATAGTAATGTTACTTTGTAAGGGAACACACTCACCGAATGCTTTTCTAGGTATAGTATTAAATTGTTGTTTAAAGCATCCCATTCGTGCCGTTCTGTTTGTATTTTATTACTAGGAGTGAGTTCGATGTTTATACATTGTATAAGACCTTTTTTTAGGTCAATATCTGTAGTATATCCTTTGTAGATTTCTACATGGGTAATTTTGTCATTGTACATTTCGTGACACAGTGCTTTTACATCTTCCTTGGTAACTATTCTGTCTCTAGAGAGTAGTGCTCTTCTGTAGCTGTTAAGTCGCTCGTTCATGCTTAGATCGTTTTTACCTGCATAAGTAGAAGTGATAAAAAAGCTGCTTTTTTGTTTAATTCCTATACCATTATATACTTTTAGCGGACTGCCAGATTTAATATTATTTCCTTCATCTCCATTTGTTGTCCAATATTCTATTAGCAATGTTTCATTTTTCCTAAAAGGCTTTAAAGAGACATAGCAGGTTTCTGTAACTTCGTTCGTTATTTCAGATACCTTATTTTCTAATAATGAAATTAGTTGGTTTAAACTCTTAAGGTTTTTATGTAAAAAATCATTGTTAAAAAATGAGAAAGAAGCACTTTCATCTTTTAATAATTCTATTAAATGTGCAATGTATTCCTTAGCTCTTCTGTGGTAAAGCTTTCCTGTATTATCTGTTCTAATAGTAAAGATGCCTTTTTCTTCTCCAGACGTATTTTTACTTTGCGATTTGTATATTTTCCCATCTGTGTTTACAATAGACTTTACGTCTAAAAATTGATTTTCTGTTTTAATAGGGAGAATATTGATAAACTCTTTCATTTGGTAAGAAAAACTTTTTAACTCTCTGTTTATTACAGGAAAAGAATTTAAAGAGCAATATACATTTTCTAATAAATTATTATTTACAACGCTTGGAAATACGATTTTTAACCAGATGATGTTATTTTCTATTTTAAGCCTATGTTCAGATATTATTTGATCTAATTCTGGAAAAGAGGTTGTCTTGTAATTCGTTTCTTTAGACTTAACGGTTATGTAATGCCTTGAATAGTTGTTTCTTACTTGTTCAACAATATTATTTGTTTTATTGGAAGTATCGTTGAAAATAGAATCTAAATCTAATTCGGTTGTATTTTTACTGTTAAAAAAACCTTCACAAGTATTTATTTTTTTTTGACCAATAAACCACTCAGCGTTTTTTAAATGATGGTAAAAAATAGCGTTATCTTCAACATCTTGTAGTTCAAAATAAAAAGAAACGTCTTTTAATGAAAGGCTTTTTAAGTTGCTGGATATACCTAAATAAAGCGATGAGGCTTGAAGGCTTGATGTTTTACTCGCCTTGAAAATATTTTCAAATTGTTTTTTATCACCAATCTCAAAAATGGAACTGCCAGTGGCTATATATTTAATAAAACCATTGGTAAGATTAAACTCTTGCAGAGGGGAGAAATAAATATCTTTAAAATTAACAGAAGTGTTTTTAAATGATGTTTTCTTTTTAAAAGAAAACAGATAATCCGAATTTAAATTTAAAAAAGGGTCTATAGGTTCAGAATACAGAATAGCATGAGCGGGTTTGGGGCCAAAAACAGAACTGGGAGTCATTAATTGTATAATTTTCTCAGTAATTCTTGTTTGAGATTCATCTATTTCTCCAGAAATTTTTTCAATTTCTGCAGCACAAGCAGTTAACAAAAGTGAAATTACGGGGTCGAAAGACATTTCAATTTCATTAGCAGGAACCCCCCAAAGTGTTGCTGCTTTTTTTAGCATTCTATTTTTTATTTGCTCTTTACTGTTTTCTTTCATGTCATTTTTTTTCATTAACTGTAATTAGTAAGATAGTGGTCCTATGTAGAAAAATTCTTTGTAAAGGAAGTCTTCATCAGTTTTTTTTACCTTACCAGTTACTTTAATAGAAACCTTTTTTTTAATAATATTAGATGCTTTAACATCATTTATTTCCTCTTGTTTAATAGTAATGTTTACATCTACTTTTGTTAATCGTTTCTCGTGTTTCTTTAAAGAATCGAATAAGGAATCTGTTATTAATGTTTTAATTTTATTGGTACTGGTTAAGTTATCGAAATCTACATCCCAAATAGAGCAGCCAAAGGTTTCATCAAAAGTGCATTCGCCAAAATAAGTGGTGGTTATCAAATGAATAAAACGAGCGATAGATTCTTTTATATCACATTTATTGTGCTCTTTATTGGTAATGATGTGTTCGGCATTAAGTGGGAGTGTAAAAAAATGAGAATTCATTATTTAAATATAAATAGTTAATCAAAAGTATATAAATATACGTAGTTTGAAGTAATCGATTATGTGTTATTTTTTTGTAGTTCGTCTATTTTAAGATAAAATTATCAAGATTTTATGCAGAAAAAGCAGATATTTCATTTAATTTGTAGCCTTAAATCTACATCAAAATGAGAATATTCCTTTTTTTAATTTTAACTATTTGCTCAAATATTATTTCTGCACAAAGCCTAAACTTTGAAAGTATGGTTGTAGAAAAAAGTACGTCCAAGCCTGTAGAAAATGCTATTATAACAATAGAGGGTACTACTTTAGCTGTTAAAACTAACGAGGAGGGTGTTTTTAATTTTAAAGAAACGATCCCTTATGGAGAATATGTGGTTACAGTTACTAAGGAAAACTATATTACAGAGTATTTTCTAATAAAATCTGAAGAAGGCAAGCAGATTAGAGTAAAAAAAGTTAAAATAGGTGTCACTAAAAAAGAGGCAGCGAGGAGAAGGAAAATAGAGAGAGAAAATGCTAAAAAAGAGGCCAATAAAATACGAGAAGTTAAAAAAAAGAAAGAAGCCTTAGCTAGAAAAAGAGAGGAGTTGAAAATAAGAAATACCATTCATGTTGTTTACGACTCTGTCCCTCCAAAACCAGAAATAACATATACAGAAACCCAACAGAAGTACTCTGAAATTATTGGGGTTCCTGTAGATAGTTTAACAAATAATGAGCTTTATGAGTTTATAGATGAATGGATGGGGGTTACCTATTTAATGGGAGGAGAGACAAAAGATGGAATTGATTGCTCTTCATTCACGCAACGTGTATATACTAAAGTATACGATTTGTATATAGAGCGAACCGCAGAAAAACAGTACAATTCGAAATACACAGATAAATTTACGGTAAAAGAAAATTTGAGAGAAGGTGATTTAATGTTTTTTGAAGGCGTGGGCACTAAAAGTAATGCTATCACACATGTTGGGATATACCTTAGCAATAATAAATTTGTGCACTCTACAAGTATTAGAAACGGAGGTCAAAAAGGAGTTAAAGTTAGTGATATAACAAACAGTTTTTGGAGTAGGCGATTTGTTTGTGGCGGACGCCGAATTTATACAGAATAAATTGTTTTTTTAATTTGAAAACAGAAGAATTAATAAACGTTTTTGAAGAATTAGCTTCGGTATATGAAAACTTGAAAGCCGAGGTTCTCGTATCTGAGATTCAAGAGAATTCAACGTCTGAAATTAATTTTTTAATTAATAATAGCAGTACTTTTTCTAGATCTTATAGGAGAGATGTTATTAACGTAGAGAAATTAGAAGAAGAGCATGCGTTATTATTAAATCTTTCCAGAAATGGAATTTATGATAGTCTGCCTGAAGGTGTATTTCACTCAAAAAGAGAAAGTAAGAAGGGGGTTTCTTATACGGCAAAAAGAAAAAAGTACAAAAAAGAGGAGAAGCATGCTAGAGCTTTTTTTAGTCCGATAGAAAATGAGTTTTTTTATCAGAGACTAAAAATTGAAAAAAAGGAAAGGGATCTATTAGAAAACTTTTATAGCTTAAAAGATGATTTGTTGATAGACTTTTGGAAGATAGACAAAGAAATACCCAAAAGCTATATTTTAAAACTTATTAAGCTATTGCCCTATAGTTACAAAATAGCGGGAAATTTAGAATTAACTCGATTAAGTTTAGAGAAGATATTAAATGTCAAGGTACAATTTAATAAAAAATTGGAAAGCGAAGTTTCTATAAAAGATCAAAAAAGAAATCAGTTGGGAGTAGATTTTATAACTCAATCTAAAAGCAGCGCAATTTTTCAGCCATTTTTAGAAGTCGTTATAGGGCCAATTAAAGAAAACCAAATAGACGAATACATAAAAAAAGATGGCATTTTAAAGTTTGTTAATGTTTTTTATGATTACTTCATTCCTTTAGAGTTAGATGTAACCACAAAATTTTCAGTTGCTAAAAAAGAAGGGTTTGTGTTAAACGAAGAAGAGTGCCCCACAATGGGAATTTCAACAATAATATAATATCAAGATGGGTTCAATAAATAGTATAGTACAAGGAGACGCTTTTAAACTTAGTTTGGGACTTTTCATTATAGGTTCATTAATGATGATATTAATGGGCAAATTGCGCAAATTATTTACAAAAAATAAAAAGAAAGCCATTATTTATGCGCTTCTTATCTTAATAGCTTTTGCACTTACAGGTTTGTTAAGCTCGGGGAAAGTTTTAAATGATACGCCGTTAAATAGTTATATCGGGTTTCAAATTGTTTTTATGATTTTAGGAGCGGTCCATATATATGTCTTGAGACATTATTTTGAAGGTTTTTCTGAAGATAAGAACTCGTTTTTTTCAGAATTGTTATTCACAATAGCAATCATTTGTATCGGTCTGATCGCTTTTTTTAACATTGTAAACCGATTTAAAGAGCCTTTTAAGTTTATTTATTTAGCCTCCACTTTTGCTTTTGTAATTCCCTTTTTATTTTACAGATTGTATGAATTCGCATTGTCTATTCCTGTGCCAGTATATAAAGAATGGTTATACCCTTTAGGAGCTAATATTAAAGATCCTACCACTAAGGAATTAAAGGATCCGTTGGTAATAAGTTTCGAGTTTCAAAAAAAACGAGACAATAACGATATCACTAATTTTAGGGTAAAAGCACCAGAAGCCATGGAGTTTGGCAAATTGTTTTACTTTTTTATTAATGACTATAATGAACGGCATCCAGAAAGTAAAATAGAATTTTTAAGTACTAGTGATGAGGCGTTAGGCTGGATTTTCTATTTCAAACCAAATTGGTGGAGCGGACTTAAGCATGTCAACTTTTCAAAAACAGTATCGGGAAATAACATAAAAGAAAATCACGTTATTGTCTGTAAAAGAGTCGATAACAATTAACAGGTTGCAGTTGGTCGATATATTTTCTTTCACAATTGGTATTTTTGTCTAAAATTTACTATTTCCTTTGTTTGAATTTTCATAAATATATATATTAGCTTCATGCCAATAATGGCTTTATATATTTATTAATTATTTAAATTTTTATTATTATGTCTTTTAAAGCAAAATTAAAAGTAGCAGGGAAAGAGTTCAACGTTTTAAATTGTTCTTATGAACTGCATCAAGAAACAGATGCAACAGGAAGACCTTCTTCTATTACAAGAGGAGGAAAGGTTAAGTTAACTGTTGAATCTACTGCAGATACTAGTCTTTCAGACTGGATGTTCAACAACTTCGAGCGTAGAGATGGCTCTGTTGTATTCTTAAAAAGAGATACAGAGGCTACGGCAAAAGAACTTAATTTCTCAGAAGGATACATGGTTAAATACCATGAAAACTTTGAGTCTACGGGTAAAAACCCTATGGTAGAGTCTTTCGTAATTTCTGCTAGAGAAATTAGTGTTGGTAATGGCGTGCATGTAAATGAATGGGCATCGTAAGTAATGACTTTGATTCTTTATTGAAATAGTTTTACAAAGGAAGTGTTCTCAACACTTCCTTTGTTGTTTAATACATAATAAATACTAACAAGATGTCGTTTTTATCACAATTAACAATAGATGATGATACCATGAATGTATTAAAATGTTCTTTTTCTTTTGAACAGGGAGCAGATTATACAGGCAGACCATCACAAAAGCCAAGAGGAGGGCAAGTAAAAATTCTTTTAGAATCTACTAATAAAACAGATTTTTTAGAGTGGATGATTTCTCCTAATATGGTAAAGGACGGGGAGGTTATTTTTTATAAGAGAGATAATATGTCCAGTCTTAAAACGCTAAAATTCAAAGAAGCCTATTGTTTAAGTTACCATGAAGATTTTGATGCTGTAAGTGACGAACCGCTAAGGACCCATATCGTAATTTCTGCAAAAGAAATTAGTGTAAAAGGAACAACGTTCAAGAATCATTGGCCAGATAAAGTTTAAAACTTTAAGATAACATGGATAAGCCCAAGAAGTCTAAATTTAAGCTACAAAGAGAAGGCTTAAAAGCAAAATATGGAGCACGCCAAGTATATAGGTGGTTAGGGTATGCCGATGGCGATAATGAGAAAGCTTTAGTAGATTTTATAAATACAATAGCTACTAGGTTAAATATATTACCTTCATATTTCTATACCATAGCAATAGGAGAAGGATTAGGCCATAAATATTTAGACTTAGATAAGAGTTTTGATGCTAAAGGGAATCTAAGAACAGATAAAAGAATGTCTGGTTTGGTACACTTTGGCGTAGACGATTTTGGTGACGACTATTCAAGAGTTAAAAAATACCTGCCTAGCGATTATAATGAGGGCGATGAATTTGAGGCTATTAAAGGGCATAGACCAGACGATTTTGGTCGAAAAGTGGTAAATACAGCATTCTTTAAAGATTTAGAAAGCGGTCTTGAAGGATTTGGCGCAATTTTAAAGCACCGAAGAGATTTGTTTTTGGCTCATAGTAAAGCGTTTAATTATCCTAAACCTAACGAAGATCAAATGGCTTTTTGGAATTATTGTTATTATCAAGGGGAGGGAAGAGCGAAAAGATACCTTCAACATAACAAAGGATTAAATTATAGTAATCCTGCTCCAGAAAACATGAAGGAAATCAAACAACTTGCTTTAGAACGTTTGGCGACGTGGAGATATGTGCAAATGAATAATTTATTTGATTAGCGATGAGAATTTTTATTTTTTTATTTTTCACACTACAATTTAGTTGTATTTCTCAAAATCCTTCAGATTTAAAAAATAAGGATTTGCAATTACTAGAAATTTATAAAAAATTCCACGATAACAGACATGATTACGCAGGTAAAAAAGGAGAAGCAAGAGACACTATTTTAAATCGATTTAAAAAAAGCTTAATTAGTACCTTAAAAGATGAATCTTATTTAGAGGCCCCTTTCGATTCTTTATCGACTAGAGTAAAAATTGTAACAAGTAAGGATAAAAAGTTAAGAATTTTTTCATGGGACGAATTAAACGGAGGTACGTGGCATATATATAATTCTGCATTTCAGTATAAAACCAAACAAGGTTTGTATTCAGGTCTATTATCATTAAATGAAAAAGAAGAAACAATAGGTGAACATTATACAGATATTACCCACTATGAAATTAATAATATAGATGATGGTAAATATTTAGTAAAAGGTTATGGTACACACGGCTCTGGGAAAGAGTTTTTCGTATATAGATTATTAAGTTTCAAGAATGAAAACATAGCAGATTGTTCTGGATGTTTTAATGGGAAAGACCGATTTGTTTATGAGATTACCCGGGGAGATGAATTAGAACCTTCTTTCAATAAGGACAAAATGGAAATCTCTTATTATGAACTTGAAGAATCTTATGTGCAAGGTGATAAAAACTCCCCCTCTGGATTTATGAAACCTACAGGAAAGGTTTTAAAATTAAAATATAAAGATGGTTTGTTTACGGTATTAAACAACTAAAAAACACATTTTATTATGGCATTACAATCAACAACAAATATATTTATTGGCGGTAACGAAGTAGCAACCTTCAAGAGATTTGTATTGCATCAGCAATTAGATGCACATCATATGCTAGAGCTCGTATGCCGTATGGATGTTCTAGAAGATCTTTCTACAGATTTGGGAGAGTCCAGTAAGGATTTTTTAGGAGAAACACTTACGGTAGAAGTAAACGCTTTAGATGCTTTCGAGGGTTACCAGTCCCTAGAGTTTAAGGGTATCGTTACTCAAATAAAAACCATAAAAGGGTATGATACTGGTTCGGGAGACGAAGTGGTTATAAAAATACAAAGTCCTACCTTTTTATCGGATGATGGTCCTCATTATGCATCACATAACGATGTATCCTTATCTGAGATATTAGATAAAACGTTTAGAGACTACGATAGTTCTAAGTTAGAACTATTAATACAGCCTAATAACGATAATCCATTACATTATTCAGTACAGCATAATGAAAGCGCATACGATTATGCAAGCCGTTTAGGAGCACAATACGGAGAATGGTTTTATTATAATGGTACGCAATTAGTTTTTGGAACTCCAGAAACCGAAGAGTTGGAATTAACTTATGGTGTAGACCTTAAGGAATACCATTTAAGTCTGATGCCACAATCTCATAATTATAAGTATTATACAAACGATTATTTGTTGGATGAAGTTCACGAAAAAGATGCGAAAGACATCACTTCAGGTGCCAATGGCTATAATGGTTTCGTTGCTAACAAAGCAAATGCGATATTTAATAAAGAAACCAAAGTATGGCATAATCTTTATAATGACCCACAAGCAAAACAACGATTGGATACAAGTATAGAGCTTCAAAAAAAGGCTATAGAAATAAAACAGGTAAAACTTAATGGGGTAAGCGATAACCCAGGTGTAAGATTAGGAAGTATTGTAAAAATTGAAGGTGGAAGCTATCGCGTAACCAATATAACGCATACTAATAGTGAAAATGGCGATTATAAAAATCGTTTTGAAGCCATAACGGCCGAGTTTGATGCGTATCCAAATACAAACATCCATGCCTTTCCTAGAAGCGAGACCCAAACAGCAGTAGTTCTTGAAAATTCAGATCCAGAAGGATTGGGGCGTATTAAAGTACAATTCCCTTGGCAACAAGCAGAAGGCGAAGTAACCCCTTGGATTCGTATCGTAACCCCGCATGCAGGAGGCGATAAAGGGTTTCATTTTATTCCAGAAATAAACGAAGAAGTTTTGGTAGGTTTCGAGGGCGGTAATGCCGAACACCCTTATATGATGGGAAGTTTATATAATGGTAATGGAAAAGCAGAAGAATTTCAAAGCGATGCCAATGATGTAAAAACCATTAGAACAAGAAGTGGGCATACCATAGAGCTTAACGATAAAGAAGGCGAAGAAAAAATAAATATTTACGATAACGAAGGCAGTATTATCACTTTTGATACCCAAGCCAAATCGTTGTTTGTAAGTGCTACTGAAAATATAGAGTTTACGGCAAAGAACATTAAAATAGTTGCTGAAGAAAATATTGATATTCAGGCACAAGGCGAAATAAAAACGGCCTCAGAAGGCGATACATCAGTTTTGTCTAAAGGAGCTACCAATTTACAGGCAGAAGGTGATACCTCAATAAGCAGTAGTGCAAATGTTACAGTAGAAGCTACCAGTAATGCCGAATTAAAAGGACAAAGTGTTACAGTAGAAGGCCAAACAGCAGCCGAATTAAAAGGACAGCAAACCACAGTACAAGGTCAAATGACGGCAGTACAAGGCGCTAGTGGGAAAATAGATGTCATGTAAAAAAAGAACATTATGCCAGGACCAATAGCCACAATAGGAAGTATGCATGTGTGCCCGATGTGTTCGGGGACCGTGCCACACGTAGGAGGTCCCGTTTCTGGGCCAGGAGCACCTAATATTTTAATCAATAATAAGTCAGCAGCCTTAATGGGAGATATGTGTGTATGCATAGGCCCGCCAGATGTTATTGCACAAGGGGCTGCAAATGTTCTTTTTAATGGGAAACCTGTTGCCTGTATAGGAGACATGACAGCACACGGAGGAGTAATTACAGTAGGGGAACCTAATGTAATAATCAGTACATCTGCTCCTACACCATCGGTAACCATGCCTAAGCATAAAATCCCTTTTCCAACAATTAGCTTAACTAACCGAATTCTTGGTAATGCTAAGGAAGCTATTGCTAATCAAGCAGCACTTGCAGCATTGGCTCCTATAGTCGAAATTCCAGAAGATACTACAACGGTAACATTTACCACGACATTTGCACAAGACCAATTGCATTTAATTGCAAAAAAAGCGAGTCTTGCTCTTTTTATGCGTGTCTTTATTAAAATATTTGGTTTAGATATCCCTGCAAAAGCATTTGATGAATTGCATCAAGATGCTAAAAGCAAAGTGGCCATACTTACAGATCCACCACTTAAAGTTAAGAAAACCCTACCGTATGGAGGACGATTTGCGGCATTTTATAGTGATAGCGAAATTCACGAGATTTGGGTTGCAGAGCAAGCGATTAGAGATGCAGAAACAGATAATGACGTACGAGGCAAACTCATGACGGCGCTTATAGAGGAATATGGACATTATTTAGACTATTTGTTACGTCATCACTATGCGAAAACTGAAAATAAAGATGCTCAGGGCGATGATGGGGCAAAATTTGCTTACAGATTGTATAACATAAATCCTATTGAGCAAGCCAGTCAACATTTTGCAGATGCTGGTATCGATGGTAAAACACCTGTAAAACTTGTATGGGAGTTTAAAGAATTGCATAACGATTTGAAAAAATATGTTAATAAACAACGCCAAGAGCAAGAAGATAAAAAAGGAAATTATGAGTTCTATAAAGCAGGATATCTAAAACCGCATGGGGAACACCACACCGCTGGTGAGGGTAATTATGGACATGGGGATATTGAAAAAGAGGCTTTGGAAAAACTGATTTTAGAACAAGTAAAGTTTAGAAATATATCTACGGATGAGGTCCAAAAAACCTTAGATCTTATTTATATGGGAAACTGGCTCAGAGATTTTTCTCAGGCTGTAGATCCTATGATTGTACGTCCTATGTCTAATGCGGCAGATGGTTTAGGTAAGGGGTCTAAAGAGTATTTTAATAATAAAGATGTTACAATTAGCGAAGCTGTAAGTAATAATATCGATAAAGAAACTCTTAATACCCAAACACTTTCTGAAAAACATATAACGGATATAACTTTGCCTTCTGGAGTAGATTGGGGGTTATTACCACCTAAATTTAAGTTTAAACTTACTTCTAGCAAATTTTACCCCGTAAAGTTATCTGTAAATGCCTTAACAAGCGTAGTAAAACTAGCAGCCGTAAAAGAGTTTATCCATGCGCCCAAAGAGAATGATCTTAATAAGGACGAAATAGAAGATTATCAAGGGCACATAAAAATTTTGGAAGATGAGTATATAGATATTACACCAGACTCATTGGGTGTGTATCGTCCCGAAGAGCATATAGATAATCCAAAAGGTGTAGGGCAAGACGATATAAAAGGGGATAGACGTGATAAGCAGTTATATGACAAGTTTGTAGGTTATGTAGATGATGAAAATGCAATACATAAGGTGAATGTTGATTTTGGAATGAAAAACTACATTCGTAGTTTAGAAGATACTTATCAAGTGGATGGAGCTCCTTATTTAACATCGTATGCCTATATTAAAAAGATGCTCAGAAAAGCGGCCGAAGGTAAAATTAGTGATCCAAAAAGCCTAGTAAATTTCGGAGCAGCCCTGCATACCTTGGAAGATTATTTTGCACATAGTAATTATAGTGAAGTGGCTTTAATTAAATCTGTAGAACCCTTAGTATTTCCATGGGTAGATGGTAACCATAAAGGATATATATATAACTATACCGATTTAAGAAATAAAAAAGCGTATGGAGGAAAATATAGTATTATAGACTCTAAAAAGATACGTTCAAATTGTGGGCAGATTAATGAGCTAGCTTCTTATATTCCTATTGTTACGGGGACCTTTGGTTTAGTAGATACAGCAGCCAGTATCATGCCTATTTTAAACGAACATTTTTTTAATATAGAATATAAACCCTGGGAAGAGACTAAGCATAATACGCGTACTTTTGGTGATATGATGCTTTTAGAATGGATGGGAGCTTTTGATGAAGCACAGGCAGAAGATGGTTCTGGTACTAATGATAATACATATTTAAATACTTTTGAAAACTTACTAACGGTAAGAGATTATTTAAAATACTCAGAATATTTAGTTCCTGATGCTATAGAAAAAAAGTTTCACTGGCTAACAGAGCATATTAGTAGTATGTTCAAATTCACACAACATTTCGTATTACATAGTAGTGCATCGACATTAAATGATGCACAGGTTCTTATCGACAAAGATTTAAAAGTGATGAGTACAGGATCTTTTGCAATTGGTACAGATCCATCTCACACTCAGGTTGCCAAAGATGATCCTGAGCATCCGCTTCACAACTTATCCGCTCAATTGGCTGTAGAAGCTGTTCGGCAAGTGGGAGAGAAAATGATTGAAGTCTGGACAGGTGGTGCCAATGTTGAAGAGGTAATTTCTGTAGTTGATGAGCTTATGAGGCATCCTGTAGAGTCTGTTTGGCAAGAAAATATTGTTACAACTTGGGCAAAACAACATCCAGATAAGGTATGCGATGCCTGTTCTCCAAGTATAGTGGTGGACCGTACTTTGCATGCCATAGAGGAAGTAGATGAGGCTTTGAAGGGATTGCGGGTTAATATCCTAGAAACAGATATTACGGAAAAAATAGCAGCTTATGTAGAACAAAAAGAAGGCGGGAAAATTGATGAAAAAGGAATTAAAGATTTTATAGAACATTCTATTACGATAAGCGAATTACAAACCGAAAAAATAGTTGGCAATAAAGAAAAAGGAATAGTTGGTATAAAAGAAATTTGGGATAAAAAGTTTCCTAAACCTGCACATTGCCGCATAAAAAAAACTTTATATAATTATACCATTAAAAGAGATGATACTTTAGGGGCAATCGCCGAAAAAGGAAACACTACTGTGGAGGATATTTTAGAATTAAATCCTGCTTTAGATAGAGATTTAATCTTTTCTGGTAGAATAATAAAAGTGCCCAATCCTATTATAGAATTTAATCGTCCTTTATTGGATTAATACGATAAAACCCTATAGATATAAAACTATTAGTTTATATGAAAATTTATATACTTATACTCACAGCATTACTATTAAGTGCTTGTAATGGTAATACTCAAGTTATTAAAAGCAAAGCTAAAGATACACCAGAGGTTCGTGCTATGCTCGAGGCCTTTAATAAGCAAGAGCATCGTATTGAAATTAATGAATGTGAACTAAGATACAATGGAAATACTTTCTTTCTTGGTTCTACTTTAGAAGACCTTAAGAAAATTTTTGGAGAACCAGATTATAATGTAGGATATGCTTATGGTTGGAAAAAAATAAAAATTGAAGTACTAAAAGAAAAAGAAACTGATAGTATTGATAATATTTATGTATATATATATGAAGGATATAAAGATATAATTAAACCCAATAATGATTATTTATTAGTAAATAGTATGCCTTTAAATAGAGAAATGGTTTTTGCAGATTTCATTAATAACTCGACTTATGAGTTTGATGATTTTTTAATTACCAAACATAGTTATGATATGATTAAGAATTCTTGTAATAATAAGGATAAAATCAAGTATTCTTTCGATTCTTCTGTACCTTACGACTATTCAGGAGGAGGACATTTGCAAGTAAGAGGTGATTTCAGACCAGATCTTACCCATCCAGTAGAAAGAATTAGTATTTATAAGACTAGAAAATAAAAGCTTTTATTCTGAAAAATTTAAAATGAAAACTTGATACTTTATCAAAAAGATGCAAAGATGGCCCAGAGCATAAACGTATTGGGGGCTGGTAATAATTGCATTAAAATACAAATCAACTGGCTTATTATAACATTAAACAGTAAATGAAATCATGTTTTTAATATTATCCATTTTTCCTTGGCAAAGAGTTAAAATCTTTTTATTAATATTTTTACTATCAATTTATTCTTTTAGTTGTCAGTCGCAGGTAAGTCTTGAAGGGCAATGGAAAATTGTTGATTTAACAATTATTGACAGACATGGTAAAAACTGGGATAAAGAATTGGAGGAACTTGATAGTATGTTGAGTGAAAATTATCTTTCTTTTACTGATGATAAAAAAGTTGAGGTTATAAGTAGTAGTGGCAATAAAAACCCATTGATATATCTACATAATACTACTTGGGAAAGTTTAAATACAGATAATAACTGGGTCATAGGCTTTAAGGCAGACAAAAACACAAAACACTATGAAGAAATTTTTGAAATAGCGTATTGGTCAAAGGGCAAAGTTTTTTTATTAAGACATGATTTTGTTGTACAAATTCAGAAAATTAAAAACTTTGATAATGGTAATACACTTATACTTAAACATCAGCCTTACCATAGTGTCAAATTAAATGAATACAGTACTAATGAACTTGAAATTTATCGTTTTGAAGATTTAGACATTTTACCATTACCCGAAAGATGCTTAAACATCGAAAAGAAGAATTATCAGGAATGCTTCTCAGCTGTAATCAGGTCTTATATCTTAAGAAATATAGACTATAGCTTAGTAAAGGGAAAGGTAGAAATTAGTTTAGAGTTTTCAATAGATAAAAAGGGTAGGACGAAAAATGTAATAGTCAATTCCAATTCTTCGAACATAAACAAATTGATTAAAAATGCTCTTGAAAACCACCCTTTGTTCAAACCAGGTATCAAAAATGATGTTGAGGTTGAAACAATTTACTCTTCTTCGTTCAATTTGATTTCCCAATAGAGTATCTATATTTTTCTTTTCTATTAAAAAAACAAGGAACTTTTCTAGGAAAATACGTATCTATGGATTAAGTCCTATTATTTACATAAGTAACTTATAACAAAAAAAGAGTTGGGCAATGGTTTTTAGAGGAACTATTTTTTTTGCACATAGCAACATATTTTAAAAGTATAAAATAAATACTTTTCCTGTTACCAATATTATAGAATAAACTAGTATGATTTTACCTTCCTTTAAATCATTTATTATATTTATATTTACTTACAAAATTCAAACCATTTCAAAAATATATGAAACCAAAAAATGTTAAGGAAAGGCGTAATAGTTTTTTTAAATTTTTATTACTTTTTTTAGTAACAGTAGGTACCATTGTTACTGCTGTTTATTTTAATTTTAAAGTGCCCAGTAAAGAAAACGAATTACTAAAAGATCAGGCTAAAGTTATAGAGAAAGAAATAGATTTTCAAAGCGATTTTTCCGAACAAATGGAAAGCATAAAGCGCATGATAGATTCTTTAGAAACGCCAGGTGTGAACATACCTTTTCAGAATAATTTGATAAGTAAAAAATTAGTCAATTTACAAGAAAAAATACCCGTAAAAGATTCTACATATCGATATGATATGTATACCAATATAGTTAGTTTATTTGCCGAATTGCAAGAAACCAAAGATAAGCTCAGGGACTTAAAAGACGCTGAAATGACGATACAAGAATACAAAGAGGCTTTAGATAATTGCAAGCAAGATTATAAAGAAGTACAACGCGATTTAGATATAGCAAGACGGTCTTCTAATTAGCTTTTACTACTTTTTTACTCCAAATAAAAAAAGGATTTAACAAATAAATGTTAAATCCTTTTTTATGTACTTCGTTTATGGGTTTTTATTGTTGCTCATATTCGGCATCCCACTCATTACCTTCATCACCTTTTTGACCATCCATTTTAATTAAAAAGTTTTTGGCTGGGAAATAAGGTTTCATATGTACATCTAAATATACACGATCTTTATGATTAGGATCTTGTTCAAATCTTTTTATAGAAAAGTCTTCAATTAATTTATCTGGACCAGTAACTTCATCAAGAAATTTAACAATCTGACCCATTAATTCTTTTCTTGTTTTGGCATTAAAGTTTTCGAAAGCACGACGGTTTAAGAAATCCATCAATACTTTGGTAACATAATCGAATACACGTACCACAGAATAGGTTTGAAGCCCTAAATTATCACCATTAAATAAAGTTTTGGCAGAAAAAGCCATAACCTTACCGTATTCGTTTACCATAGGTACCAGACCGAGCTTTTCTAATTGTGCAATTTCAGTTTTTCTAAGATCAAATCGAACACCATCAATTTCATTAATACCTCCGTGTTTTTTACCAGCAGTTACTTGAGACATTAATGTATTGTATATTTTACCAGCTAAAGCACCAGAAGGTGGCACGAATAAATCATCTTCTTCTCCAACTTCGTCATGTTTACCACGGCCAACTAACCAATTACAGGACATAATAACGTTAGATCGGTATTTATCTCCTCCAGTAAGGTTTGCTGCTTCAAACATTTCCATAACATCGTCAGGCTCATCTAAATGCTCAAAATCGGTAATAAGCATCGCTTTATTCTCATAAGCAATCTTGGCCCATTTTTCTACGACTTTATTAGATCCTAAATACCCAGGAATAACAAGTAGTCCATAGTTTTCTCTTAAATCTAAACGGTCATAGGTAGATTTCAATTCATCAGAAATAGCGTCTATAAAACGTGTATTGTCCAAATCCTTAACCTGATCTAATTCCGCATTAACCACAGATATATTTTTTAATTTATCTGATTCTGTGTTTTTGTAGAACAATGCTACAGAGCGATACGAACGCTCCAGCTCTCTTGAAGCTTCTATAGCACCTCCTAAATTTTTCTTTAACATTTGTTGAGATATCTCAGAACGCTTTTCAGATTCATCAATCATATCAGAAATATTATCAGACTGAGATAAGACATCAGACCAAATTTCTAAGGTTTTTTTCAGGGTTTCCCGATCTTCCTTTTTGGTACTTTCTGTTAAAAATATTTTTTTTCTGGCTTTACGTTCAGGGTTCATATTCTGTACCCCTTCTATACAGGCTTCTAACAAATCAAAACCACCATATTTAACTAATTTTTCATTGTTTTCTTTTAAGTGCTGTGCAGGATTCTCGACTGGAGAAACTTGTTGCAGGGCTTGTTTAGATGCTGCCATGTCTTATTTTTTTTCTTCTATTTCAGTTATTAGTGCACGAATAGACTCCATTAAAGCCTCTTTAGCATCAGGGTCTGTTAAGGCTGCTTTTAAAATCTTATTCGTTTTTAGCTGTTTTATAACCTTAACGTATTGCTCTTTTTCGGTATTTAAATTTTTTAAAAACTTACTTTGTCTAGTAATGCCTTTCGCTCCAAAATCGCCTAAATTACTAAAGTTTAATGTTTCTTTTTTTGTTGAGCCATTAGCGTCCTCAAAATCAACATCAACTTCGGGTTTAAAATGCTCAAAAACCTCTTCTACCGTTTTTAAACCTTTTATAACCTCTGGTTTTATAGGTTGATTATCTGTAAGTTTTTCTACTAATAAAGTTCTGTTTTGTGGAATTTCCTGGATGGCTTCATTAGCATCACTTTGTATTTCGGTTCCACCTAATCCATACGTATTACTCATAACTATGCTTAGTTTTAAAATGTAATATTTTTCATAAATATATAAACTTTTTTCATGAAAAAAATATAATTGTTAATATTTCCACTTTAGGTTGTTCCGTTCGTCGATATCGAGAAAAATATGCGCTCCTTTTTCGATTTTACCAGCTATAATGAGCTTAGACAACGGAGACCTTAGTTCGGTTCTTATAACCCCTCTCAATGGCCTAGCGCCATATTTGGGTGTAAATCCTTTTTTTGCTAAATGGGTAATGGCTTTGTCAGAAAGTTCTAAACGAATCTCTTGCTTTTCCAATGCTTTAAATAAATCTTTAAGCTGAATTTTAAAAATCTTGGTAACATGCGCTTCAGTGATTGGAGAGAACGGAATGATCTCTGTTAATCGCCCTAAAAATTCTGGTCTAAAATGATGCCCCATCATTTCTAATAAATCGCTGGATTTAGGAATGATACCTTTGCCAAAAGATTCAATAATATGATTGCTCCCAATATTAGAAGTAAATAGGATGACTGCATTTGAAAAATCCCCTTCTTTTCCCAGTCTATCATGTAGTTTACCTTCATCTAAAATTTGAAGAAAAATATCAAAAACAGAAGGGTGCGCTTTTTCAATTTCATCAAAAAGCACTATAGAATAAGGCTTTTGTCTAATTTTGTTAACAAGCAATCCGCCTTCTTCGTAACCAACATACCCTGGGGGTGCCCCATATAAAAGTGCAGCCGAGTGCTCTTCTTTAAATTCAGACATGTCAAACCTAATAATTGAGGTTTCGGTTTGAAATAAAAATTCAGCCAATGCTTTAGCTAATTCTGTTTTACCAGTTCCAGTTGGTCCAGAGAAAAAGAAGGACCCCGTTGGCAAACCTGGTTTGCTTAAGCCTGAACGCGATTCTAAAACAGCTTCTGTAATGACTTTAGCGGCATGATCTTGCCCGATAACACGTTTCTGTAATTCGGCTTCCATATTGAGCAATCGCTCTTTTTCGTCACTTTGAAGTTTTCCTGTTGGAATCCCTGTCTTATTTGATATCGTAGAAGCGATGTCTGCTTTGGTAATATTTGTTTTTTCTTGACTTGCCTTTTCACTTAGTAGATCTAGCAGCTTTTCAAGTAAAGTAAAGCCTGTTTCTGGTTCTTTGATGTTTTTATAAAGCAATTCTTCAGGGATATCACTAAATAATAAATAGCTCAGTTTATTCTTCATTTGAAGATTTAACCAAGCTTGTTCTGCAAGTAACTCATTTGTTTTTAATTCACCATTTTTTAGTGTTTCCAGTTGAAGTTTCAAAGCCGCTATTTCTGGTTGCGATGTTTGAATCATGAACTTTGTTGCAGACATGGTTCTGTCTATTAAATCGATAGCAGAGTCTGGTAAACTACGTTCTTTATTATAACGTTTTGCTAAACGGATGGCTTCTTTTATGCTTTCTTTGTCTAGGTCTAGTTGGTGATGATCAGTATAATACGATATGGTGTTGACAATCATCCTGAAAGCCTCATCTTCATTAGGCTCCTGTAGACGTATGATTTCAAATTGTCTTGATAAACCTTCGTCGGTTTCAATATGTTTTCTAAACGAATCGTTGGTAGCTGTTCCAATAATTGTTAAATCACCTTTGACCAGTTCTGCTTTTAAAATATTGGCTAAACCTTGATTTCCAGAATTTTTATCGGTTAAATTATTTAACTCATCAATTAAAAGAATAGGCTTGTCAAAATGCTTTACCGCTTCAATGACTTTTTTTAACCGATCTTCAATTTCCCCTTTATAACCTGCACCAGACACCAAATGAATAAAATCTAACTCAAAAACCCTGGCATTTTTTAAATGTTCTGGAATGGACTCGCTAAGTGTAGCATATGTTAATCCATTTAAAAGAACCGTTTTCCCTACACCTGGATCTCCCAAGATTAAAACATTTGGTTTAGAGCGCCTTCCAAGGATTTCGGTTATCATTTTAATTTCGGAATCTCGACCAAAAATTTTTTCAAGAGACTCACTTTTAGCATAAGCAGTTTTGTCTATACAATAGGTTTCTAAAATAGAATTAGAACCTGCATTTTTATTTGCTGTGGAGTTATTCGAAACAAAATCTTGAACCTCGGTTGGTTTATGCCCATTTGCAGTAAGGTTATTAATGACCTCAGTGGGAGTAAGGGGCATTGTTTTTAATTGTTCGAATGTAAAACCCACACCTGGTGTACATAGTGCTATTAAAACACAAAATTCGTTCATGTCCTCGGCACCAATTTTAAATTTGACGCTTTCTGCTTCATAAAAAACGGCTTCAATTAAATTATCACGACCAGGGTTTTCTGGAACTTTGGTTGTTCTTGGTAAAGCTTCTAATCTCACTTCCGCCCACTCTTCAATATAATAGGCATCTTGACCAATACTTTCAATGTATTTCAACATCCCAATGTTTTTATGTAAAAGCGCCTTTAATAAGTGTGGTGATGAATATTCTGCATGTGAATACTCTCTTGCTATAGCCTGAGAGATATGTATGGTTTCTTCTAATTTATGGGGCATGTTATCGATTATCTTGAAGATTAAAGATTATTATAAACGATAAATCTACTAAAAAAGATTGTTTTAAGGAATTTTATTATAAAATAGGTGAGAAAAATAAATCTCAGGTAAGTTTGAATCTGTCAAAGAAAGAAGATTTTTTCTATGATTCTGAGGAGTAGTGAAGAAAGATTATTTGTTATTGCTTGTCAGCTTGAGGTTGCCCTTTTTTAAACAGCTGGCTCTTTTTGGATCAGTGACTATTGTCTATTACTAAATGATACCCAAGCATTTTTGTGTTTAAGTTTGGTATGTATGCTTTTCTAATAAATCTCCAGGAATAAAGACATTATTAACAATCATTTAATTAAAGTTTAAAATTATGATTACATGAATGTCTATTTGTAATTGTAACCTTTGCAAGATCAATTTTGATATATGAAAATAGTCTTGATTTGCCTATTTACCTTAGTAGTGATTTTTTTATTACCCACCTTAGTAGCTACTATTTTCCCTTAAAATTAAAATGAACTAGCTCCAATACTATATGAAAAAAAGACCTGTTGATATTGTAGTGCTTTCCGATACTCATTTGGGAACCTACGGATGTCGTGCTAAAGAATTATTGAAATATTTAAAGTCAATTAATCCAACTACGGTTATACTAAATGGTGATATTATAGATATTTGGCAATTTAGCAAACGGTATTGGCCAAAATCTCATATGAAGGTGGTGAAGCACATTATGACATGGATTTCTAAAGATATAAAAGTGTATTATGTTACGGGAAATCATGATGAAATGCTGAGGAAGTTTGTTGGTTTTGAATTAAGCGCTTTCAGCATAGTTAATAAAGTTATGTTGAATGTAGACGATAAAAAAGCATGGATATTTCACGGAGATGTATTCGATGTGACCATGCAACACTCTAAATGGATTGCTAAATTGGGTGCTGTAGGTTACGACTCTTTAATTCTATTAAACAGCGGTATAAATTTCTTTGCATCAAAACTGGGCCGGGAACCTATATCCATGTCCAAAAAAATTAAGAATAGTGTGAAATCTGCTGTAAAATTCATTAATAATTTCGAACAGACCGCTGCCGATATTGCCATAGAAAATAATTACGATTATGTAATATGCGGACATATACACCAGCCAGAAATTAAAAAGATAGAAACTTCTCATGGTTCTGTTATGTATTTGAATTCAGGCGATTGGATTGAAAACTTAACGGCTTTAGAATATAATAATAAGGCATGGAGCCTTTATAATTATGAAGCAGATGAAAGCATGAAAAAAGAACCAAAAGAAAATATAGAGCAGGATGATGAAGAATCTCAAGTACTGGAGAATAAAGAACTTTTTCAGAACCTGATAAAGGAATTTCAATCTATTAAAAAATAAAGGTTTACTATAATGAAAGTGCTTTATGCTATTCAAGGTACAGGTAACGGGCATTTAAGTAGAGCCAGAGATATTATTCCTATACTTCAAAAAAAAAATATAGAGCTGGAAATTCTAATAAGTGGTACACAAGCAGATGTTAATATTCCTTATCCCATCAATTATCAGTTTAAAGGACTTAGTTTTATTTTTGGAAAAAAAGGAGGTGTTAATATGTGGAGGACTTATTTGAAGGCTAACACCAGACGTCTACAAAAGGAAATAAATAGCCTTCCAATTGAAAACTATGATATTATTATTAATGATTTTGAACCTGTTTCGGCATGGGCGTGTAAACTAAAGAATAAACCCTGTGTGAGTTTGAGTCATCAAGCCGCTGTATTGTCCTCTAGCTCCCCTAAGCCAAAAAAGCAAGACCTTTTAGGGAAGTTGGTTCTTAAAAATTATGCGCCAACAACCAGGCAATATGGTTTTCACTTTAAACCTTATCAGGATAACATTTTTACACCTGTAATTAGGCAAGATATTAGAAAGGCGTCATGTAAGACTATGGATCATTATACTGTATATCTGCCTTCTTACAGTGATGAAAAAATACTTAAAATGCTTTCTATGGCTAAAAATGTTAAATGGGATGTTTTTTCTAAACATAATAAAAAAGTCATTGATGAAAAGAATATAAGGGTGCAGCCTATAACCAATGAAGCTTTTGTTCAAAGTATGGCCAGTAGTAAGGGCGTTCTCTGTGGCGCAGGTTTTGAGGCACCAGCAGAAGTACTGTTCTTAAAGAAAAAATTGATGGTCATTCCCATGAAAGGGCAATACGAGCAGCAGTGTAACGCAGCAGCATTAAAAGACATGGGAGTACCTGTTATAAAATCTCTTAAAAAGAAACATTTTAGTAAGTTAATGGATTGGATTGAAAGTGATACATATATTGAAGTAAATTACCCTGATATAACCGAAAGTGTTATTGATCAACTACTTGAAGAATCTCTTCTATAAAGCCCATCATGGATTTGAATAATTCGGAACCTAACTTTGACTTACATTCTCAAGATTTTGGAAACGATTTTGTATGGGGCGTGTCTACTGCAGCCTATCAAATTGAAGGTGCTCATAATATACATGGAAAAGGAGCCTCAATATGGGATGAGTTCACAACTAAAAAAGGGACTACCTTTCAAGGGCAGCACGCTCAGATAAGCTGTGATTTTTATAATAATTTCAAAGACGATATTTTGTTAATGAAAGCTATGAATATTAAGCACTTCAGGTTTTCATTTGCATGGTCCAGAATAATACCGAATGGGTATGGAGCGGTAAGTCAAGAAGGTATTGCTTTTTACAATCGTGTTATAGACTTTTGTTTAGAATGTGGTATGACACCGTGGGTAACTCTCTATCATTGGGATCTACCTCAGGCTTTACAAGAAAAAGGTGGCTGGGTAAATAGAGATGTGGTGAGTTGGTTTGAACAATTTGTAACGGTATGTGCAAAACAATTTGGAGATCGTGTGAAACATTGGATGGTATTAAACGAGCCCATGGTTTTCACTGGTGCTGGTTATTTTTTGGGAGTACATGCACCTGGTAATAAAGGATTGAAAAACTTTTTACCAGCAGTACACCATGCCGTATTATGTCAGGCTGCGGGTGGGCTGATATTACGCAATATGATACCTGATGCTTCCATAGGAACCACATTTTCTTGCTCACAAATTACCCCATATAGAAATACTTTCAAAGACATTTTAGCCGCAAAAAAGGCCAATGCATTACTTAATAGGCTTTTTATAGAACCTTCTTTGGGTTTGGGATATCCATTAGATACTGTTCCTGTACTTGAGCGTATACAAGATTATCAAAAAGTAGAGGATGAGGTAAACGCTGTTTTTGATTTTGATTTTATAGGTGTACAGAATTATACCAGAGAGGTTATAAAACACAGTTATTTTGTTCCTCACATTCATGCTAAAATTGTAAAAGCCTCCAAACGTAGAGTTAAAACGACATTAATGGATTGGGAGGTTTATCCCCCAAGTATTTACAATATGATAGCACAATTTAATAAGTACAAAGGGGTTAAAAAGATTATTATTACTGAAAACGGTGCTGCTTTTACCGATAAATTAAGTAACGGCAAAGTACATGACCTAGAAAGGCTTCACTATTTGCAATCGCATATTCAGCAAGTACACCGAGCTAAAAAAGATGGCTTTAATGTTGACGGTTACTTTGTGTGGACTTTTACCGATAACTTTGAATGGGCAGAAGGGTATCGTCCTAGATTTGGATTAGTACATACCAATTTTGAAACACAGGAACGCATCATTAAATCATCAGGGAAGTGGTATAAAGGTTTCTTAGAAAATCCATAAGTGAATCACCTAAAATCATGTTTGTTTTCTTAAGATTTTATAGCAAAACTAAATACCCCAACGCATACCAAAAGAGATTCTACTTCGGTCTTTAAATTGTCCAAAAAGATTACTTTCATTTCCATAGAATATGCTGCTACCCAGAAATAATTGCGTATTAGTATCAACCCAATAACTAATTTGGGGTTTCATATAGCCATCCCCATGATTTGCATTCTGAACCCAAAGCATTTCAGCATTAAAAGCATCATTCATCATTTCTCTGGAAACTTTTAGAGATATATTTGTTTCAAAGAGATCTCTGTTATAAGGTAAAATATTATCGGTTATAATATCGCTAAATAATTGGGCACTAATTATATTTTCTCCTTTTATATAATCTATGCCAATAGCAGATTTAAATATATTACTGGTTTCGATGCCACGAGCGGCATTTAGGTTTGTTGAAGGTAAATTTTGATTGAAAATATAAATAACCTCACCTCTAAAGGTTAAAGAACCAAATACTTTATTAAATGTCCCGCCAATTAAATGTTGTCGTTCAAATTTTGGGTTTATTGCTACAAATGGATTATTGGTTTCTGTAGTTTGCAGTTCGTTGTAAAAAGTTGGTAAATCATCATAATAGTAAAAATAATTTAATGATAAATCCCAACCTTTAGTGAAGGTGCTTAATTTAAAACCAATATCTGAGTCGTTTATAAAACGCTTGGGTTTTTCTACTTTATTTATAACTGCTGGAATACCTTCTGGGGGTAATTGAAATAAGTTTTTGGTAAAAAACGGTGCATCAAAACCTTGTGTAATATGGTAGGTATTGTCTGGAATCCAAACCAATTGTACGCCAATGTTCCCTATATCGAATTCCGCTTTCAAGGACCAAAGCGGAATTCGACTGTCTTCAAAATCATCCAAAATAAATTCTCTGAAATTTTGAGGGTTAACAACATCTAATAGTTTTAGCCCATCGGTCTCGCCCCAAACAATTTGTTGTTTGCCAATGGTTAAGCGTAATTTGTTTTTAATATTCGTATAGAAAAATAATTCACGCAATTCTAAATTAGTACGGTCGCCTATAAATAAACGTTTACTAAAATCTGAAACCATATTTTCTTCAGGAACACCCTTTTCTAGATTGTCATTTAGTTCTGTATAAAGTTGACTCTTTAGCACAAATTTTGAACTTCTGTTGAGTTTATATGAAAATTCAGGTTTTAGAATTATTTCAGACTTTTGAAGCGCATCTTTTTGGAGCTTATACGAAAAATCAGATGCAACAATAAGACTGGCCTTAAAAGCATCCTTAAATTTATTTTGCTTTTTTTGAGCTTGAACGCCTAACGAGAAAAGCAACCATACTACTATATATTTGTATAACATGCTGTATTGTTTTAAAACATTATAAAAATGTGTTATATACCGTTAACAAGCGCTTCTTTTGTGAAGGCATCATCACTAATTTTTGTTTGGTAATCGACATCATCAATATGAAAAGTAGTTTCGTGGTTGGTTTTGTGGTTCTTCACATATATCTTATGGTAGGTCCAAATGCCTTGAACTTTTTTAATGTCCGTGATTTCTATTGTTTTTAAATAATTACCAGCAACGTCCCAATTGTCTGCTTTTCGTAACATCCAAATAGTAACATCAACCCATAATTTGGCTTTGCTATATCCAAGTTCTTTAGCGATCTCATTGCTTTTTGGGATGCCTTCAATAACAAAACATTCATGTCCATCAATGAGTTCCTTGCCGATAGTTTTATAGTTATAGTCCTCACGGTTAATTCTTGTTTCAAGTTTTATATCTTCATAAGTTAAGTCGGTTCCTAAAAAATAGTCCCCTCTGTTAGCTGCTGAGATACGGCGTGTTTTTCGTAGTGCGGGCATATATAACCATTGATCATCGTCTAAAGAAGCATCTGGATAATCGTAAGTTAAAAAGGCTGTACCCATAACGCTTTTAGGTGTTAGGTAAAAAATAGCCAGTCGTTTCTCTTCTCCAAAATATTTACGGATTGATGTGGTTTCTCTAATTCTAATTTTTCCTCTTTTGTCTTTTAATTCCATAGTGAGTTTTCTGCTCAGGGAAATGCCTTCATTTCTGGCATGTGTTTTATTGGCAATACTTTGTCCAGATGGTAATGTTTGTCCAATACTGTTTATTGGAAATAGTGATCCTATTGCGATAAGACTTATTATAAATTTTGTTTTCATGGTTATAGTTTTTATTTAAGTATGTTTCTATTTTTTAGTACTAAAAAATTTTGGTTTCACCAGGTAGATTATGGCTGGCAGTAATGTGAGGCTTCCAATAAAACTAACAGTTACAGCAACAGCAACTAAAAACCCAAATTGACTTAGGGGAGGGACAGAACTGGTCATTAAAACACTAAATCCTAAGGCTAATGCCAGAAAGTTAAATAGTAATGCCCTGCCAGCAGATTTGTAAAATTCATTATAGGCCTCTTTAATGGGTAATCCCTTTTCGTTTAAAAGAAATTTAAGGCGATCTACGGTGTGTACGGCGAAATCAACACCAATGCCAATGGCGATTGCAGCAAACATTGAAGTACCAACTGCAAGCCATATATTTAAAACACCCATAACTGTATAAATGAACAATACAGATATTGAAACTGGGATAATGGTTAATATTCCTGCCCAAATGGATCTAAAACTAAAGGCTGCAAATAATAAAACCACAAGTAAGGCCAGCCCAGCGCCTAAAAAATGATTAAATCCTAATCGGTTTATCCAATGGGCATCGACAGTGACTTTACCTGTTGTTGTTGCTTTTATAGTGCTGTTATTAAAGTTTTGTGACAAATAGGTATTAACCGCATCAACAACAGGTTTTTCGAAATTGTACTCGCTGGTATCCATTCTTAATCTAATGTTCGCTAAACGATAATCGTAGTCCACATAGTTATCGAAGTCTGTTGGATCACCACTTGCAGAGTACAGTAAAAAATATTGTGCAATGAGTTCTCTATCGTCAGGTATCTTATAATACGCTGTATTATTTTCATTTAATGACTGATTCATTTTTTTAAGAAAATCAACAATCGAAATACTTCCTTTTACATGTGGTAACGTTTCTGCATAAGCTTGTAGAGCTTCCATTTTGTGAAGGTTTTCAGGTTCGAAAATATCTTCAGTTTCTGGTGTTTCTATAAGAATATCTAAATAGGAAGTACCATCCGTTTTTTTATTGATTAAAGCGTCCGCTTTAACAATAGGCTCATCTGCTTGAAAATTCTTTATTCTATCTTCATTAATTTCCAGTTTGAATGCACCATTGATTCCAAATCCGATAATGATGATGGCAATAATAATGATCGCTTTTGGGTATTTCACCACCACTTTACCAACAAATGCCATAGCTTTTCCGAAATAATCTATTTTTTGATTGCGTTTATAAGCTTTACTTAATTGAGGTTTTACAAACATCATTGCAGAAGGAATCATAAATACGGCATATACCAGAGCTACAAATACACCTAATGCACCAAATAATCCAAAATAGGTCATAGGAGGCATATATGAAGATGCCGCTATCGCTAAGAACCCAGCAACCGTTGTAACAGAGGTGATGGTAATAGGTCTCCACATATGCACCATGGTTTCTACGACCAATTCTTTTTGAGTGGATTCGGGATGCTTAGCTGCCGTTTCATAGTATTCTCCTAGTATATGAATACCGTCGGCAACTGCTATGGCGATAAGTACAACGGGCAAACCGTTGGTAATAACAAAAAAGTCTATCCCAAAAGCAGCCATGGTCCCAAGAGCGATTCCTACAGCAGCAAGTACCATAATATTAGGTAAAACAACCCCACGAAGTCTTCTGTAGGCAAAAATGAGAATGATTGTTATCACTACCGCTGCAAACGGGTTGGTTTTCATGGCATCTTCATCAATATATCGAATGAGGTAACCACTAACAGCTCCCTCACCAGCCAAGTAAAATTGTTCATCATGAGATTTATATTCATCGAGCAACCTTATGAGGCTTTTATAAACTTCATGTTGTTTCTTATCATAGCTGTCCAGCATTTCAGCAACAATGAGGGTGGTAGTATGATCGTTAGAAACTAGACTGCCTTGATACAATTCAAAATCGTTAATAGCTGCCTTTACTTCAAGTGCTTTTTTGTCTGTGAGTTCATTAATTTCGAAAAATGGATCAACCTCTAGTCCTGCGTCAGTGCCTTCTATATTATTTTCAGTTGATAAACTTGTAATCTCATCAGGGTCTATGCCTGGTATTGTTTTTAATCGATCACTTAATTTATGAACTAATTGAAGGGTTTTTTTGTTGAAGATCCCTTGCTCATTTACTATGGCAATAACCATGGGATCTTTTAAACCAAAGGTTTCCTTGGTCTGATTTCTAAAAACTAATATGGGATCATCTTTTGGTAAAAAGGCATCGTAACTAGTGTCTTTAGTCATTTTTGGAATAAATAAAGAGATCGCTATCATGATAACAATACTTAATGTTAAAATGATTTTGTAGTGTGAAGTCACCTTATTAAAGAACTTAGTGGCTGTGAATTGTTTATTTTTCATGATATTATTTTTGGTTGTATATACAACATATGTGTTAAATTTTTTAGTAATTAAGGTTTAAGCAATCTTGAGAGGGGATTGAATCATAAATTATTAGACTCGTTTTAGGTTTTAAGTTTTTAGTTTGATTTACTTTAATTTTCATAATGACTTGTTTTAATGATTTTAAGTTGTATATACAACATTTAGATTAAATTTTTTAATATAATTTTTCCTCTAATGATTTAATACTTTCTACACCTTCATCTCCTAACTTAGCCATAAAAGTTTTCATTAGGGATTCCCAAATAGGCATAATTGATTTAATTAGATCAAATCCTTCTTGGGTGAGGGCTATCTCGGGACGATAATCAGATGATTTCGTTAAAAGCCCTCTTTTTTCTAGTAACTTAATATTTCTGCTAACTGTTGATCTCTCTAAAAATAAGGATTCCCCTATTTTTCCCTGATCGACTTTTCCTAATTTCGTTAATACAAACAATATACTTAATTGACTTTCTGTGATATCAAATTCTTTGAGACTAGCCCTAAAATTTCTATCTACAAAACGAGATAAGCATCTTAGCCTGTTTCCAATACATTGTTCTACATGATATGTCATTAGTAAATCACTTTTATAAAGAACATTTAAAAATTTCCAAATGAGGTTTATCGATTTACACCAATCAGGTGCTTTTATCATTCAATAATATTAAAAACGATAAGCCAACCTACATGTTCTAAGCTCGTCAAAACTACAAAAATATGTTGTATATGCAACATATTTTAAGGAATTTAACACTTTTATATATTAAAAATGGATTTAAAGTTAAGGTGTTATATCTTTTTGCCAAAAAATAAAAAAGTTATGTAAACGAAGTATATGCAAACTTTAGGAAGGTAAAACTGCTTTAAGATTAACAGGAAAAAAACTTAAAGTTTCCATGATTTTTATTTAATTTTTTTAATCAATTTAAAAAAATAAGAAGATTATTGATGCTTTTCGAAGGAAATCACATCCGTTTTTAGCTAAAATCACATTCAAATTATTCTATTTCTTAGTAAAAAGCTTTCTTTTTTGAAAAGAAAATAGCTTTATACAAAAAAATCATAAGAATTACATTTATTGACACTGTAAGAAAAATTATATAATGTATTTTAGGTTGTTGTAATTGATTGGATATAAATTAGTTCGAGTTAAAATTTAAGGTTTTTTTTAGATGCAATGCATACTGATTTTTGTTAAAAATAGGAAGCTTTCCAGTAACAGAATTGTTTTGTTTTGTGTCGGTTTTTTTGTGGAATTATTAAATAATTACGTATATTATTACAGGATTAATAGATAAATACCTATTTTTAGCGAATCTTATTTTTTATAAAGCCAATGCGGGGAGGCGAAAAAAAATTTACACTTAAAAGTTACAAGAAACTTTTTCAGAGTTTGTATCCACAACTCTGTGTGTTTGCATATAAATATCTTAACGATCTGGAACTCTCAAAAGATTTTGCCCAAGAGGTTTTTCTTAAGGTTTGGGAAGACAAAATTACTTTTCAAAACGAAAACCATGCGACGGGCTTTTTTTATAAATCTGTAAAAAATAAATGTCTCAACTATTTAAAAAGTAAGCAGTATAAAACTACAGAGCGTTACGAGCTGGCAAATTTAGAGGATTATGAAACCGAAGAATTTTATATGTCTGAGGCAGTTACTATAGAAACTACTGCGGTTATAGATAAGGCGATCAATAAATTACCAGAAAAAGCTGCCCAGGTTATTAGATTGAGCATTGAGGATTATACAAATAATGAAATAGCAAATGAATTATCCATATCTGTCAATACAGTCAAAGACCATAAAAAAGTAGCCTATCGTAAATTAAGAGGCTTTCTTAGTTTTTTAACAGTTAAATAATTTTTTATACATTATACTACCCGTTTTTCATTTTTTTTGTATTAATAATATAGCCTAAAATATCTAATGGATAATTCCGATAAAATAAAACCACTTTCAGAAGAATTAGCAGCCTCGTTAATTAAGAATGAAAGTACTAGTGATTTTGAAAAATCTGAGATTTTTGATGAAGAAATTAAATCGCAAATACTTTCAAATATCAAAACAGGCGAATATTCAGATATTTTAAAGGGTATTGAAACAAAAAAAGATTGGAAAGCTTTTAAAAAGAAAATAAAGAAACGTCCTAAAAAATCATTCAGACTTTGGTCATACGGGGCAGCAGCTTCTATTGTATTATTAATCTCAATAGCCTTTGTTTTTAACAAGACAGATAAAAAACAAGATTTAGATTTTGAAGAACCGACCATCGTAAACAATAATATAGAGGTAGGTACCGACAAAGCAACTTTAACATTAGAGGATGGGTCTGATATTATTCTGGAAAAAGGGCAAGTTTATAAATCAAATAATATAAGTAGTAATGGTGAAGAGATTCTGTACTCGCCAAAAGGAAAGCGTGGTAAAGTAACTGGCAACGAGGTGGCCTATAATATGCTAACTATTCCCAGAGGCGGTCAGTTTTATATTACATTGGCCGATGGGACTAAGGTATGGTTGAATTCTGAGTCTAAGTTAAAATACCCTGTAACATTTAGACGTAATGAAACCCGTAAGGTGGAACTAATTTATGGAGAAGCTTATTTTGATGTCTCGCCAAGTACCAATCATAGAGGTGCCAAGTTTAAGGTATTTCACCAATCTCAGGAAGTTGAGGTTTTAGGTACAGAATTTAATATGAGAGCCTATAAAGACGAAACCCATATTAATACCACCTTAGTAGAAGGTAAAGTGTCTGTTAGTACAGCAAATGCAAATGAAGTATTGGTGCCTAATCAACAATCAAGTCTTAATCTTGAAACCAGTAAAATAAGCAAGGCTACCGTTGCGGATGTTTATAATATAGTTTCATGGAAAGACGGTGTTTTTAGCTTTGAAAATAAGCCCTTAAAAGATATTTTTAAAGTGCTGTCACGTTGGTACGACATGGATGTTATTATTGAAAATACCGTAAAGAAAGAGGAACGATTTATTGGGACATTCAATAAGAGTAATAGTATAGAAGATATTCTAACTGCTATTAAGAGTACTGGTTTTATTAATACTTATGAGATAAATAATAAAACATTGACTATAAAGTAGTTTTATGGTCGTTTTAGGAGGCAGGTTAGAAGTAATTTAATTTTATTAAAAAACAACTAAACTAAAATAATTAAACAAACTCAAACAATCTTAGATTATGAATATAATACACTCCCAACATTATTAATAGGTAAAATTCAGTTTATCTATATCTATTAAAGCCTATTAATACACTAAATAGGTATTATACATTTACTTTTTTTCTTCTATAGAAAAAATAACCATTCTGTACTTGTGGTATCAAGTTAATAGTCTCATGGTTTTAAATAAATATGGTATGATACTTATACTATACTTTATATGTGGTTTTACTTAGGTATTCAATTTTAATCGAAAAGAATGTTGTGTGACTTTTTATAAGAATTTCAGTTATTCAAATTATTTATTTAGATCGTTTTAATCAAGTAAGCATTCAATAGCTAATTGTTTTGTAAAACAATATGTCAAAATAAAAGAAGCAATGTCAAAAAGGGAAAAAGCATGGTTTTAAGATTAATTAGGTTAGAGTAGTTAAGAATTAAAAACCATCTTTTCCCTTTTAACAGAAGGAAATCATACCAGCTGAGTAAGTGTAAAATTTGTAAGGCTTTTTAATGAAATATAAATATCTCTAAACATTTTTTATGAACATAGTTGTTTTTGAATTAGTCACTCTAGAGACAACATTTTAATACCATTTTTATTTCCTTAAGTGTTAATTTCTAATAAGAAATACTATGGATAGAGTACGGGCAACCGTTAATAGTTCGGTTGTCCTTTTAATTTTTAATTTAACGTGAGTTCGATATGTAGGCGACTAACAATCCAAAGTGTACGTATTGTATATTCAATTATGTTTGTCATTCAGACGAAGAATGAGGAAGAATCTCCAAATTATGAGATTTCTCGTCACTCACATCGACTGTGCTCAGTGCACCGCGTACCTCGTTCTGTCGAAATGACAACTACATTTTTTAAGGTGTTTAAGGCTATTTTTTAGTATTTAAAATAAATCGAACTCACGTTAATTGAAAAAAGCTTCGCTGCTTTGTGCCGAGGTTTCCAATGAAATTGTTATGCTTATTTGGTTGTTTAATCGAAGTGAGTCGAAGAAAAAAGGAAATCTAAATAAATTAATTAAAAAAATGCAAAATATACTTTCTGTAATTTCATTTTTATTGATTATAAATGTACTGCTATTACTGTTTTCGGTGAATAGCGATGCACAATCCTTAAACTTAAACGATTCCCTTCAAAAGATGGGGCAAACCATTAAAAAAAAGGATGTAATACATATAAAAGCCTTAAAAGATAATGCTTTAATGCCATTCGAAGATTCTTCTGGTAAACAAAAGCTTTTATCGGGCATAACTATAGATAAAGGTAGTATTGTATCTGAAGGTATGCTTCAGTTTATAGGATCTACGACCTTTACTCTAAGCAATGATATAAAAGTACACTATAAGTATGTTGATAAAATTAAGAATAACGTACAATTTAAAGCTCTAAGTTATGGTGGTTTTTCGTTGGTAAAGGATAGTGATCTACCTTCGGTACATTTATTGGAGAAT
Source organism: uncultured Flavobacteriaceae bacterium (assembly GCA_947501845.1). Lineage (GTDB taxonomy): Bacteria > Bacteroidota > Bacteroidia > Flavobacteriales > Flavobacteriaceae > Flavivirga. Next base: position 60,871 of record CANMXP010000012.1, read on the forward strand.
ATGGTATCTTTATCAGGATTGGGTGATTATTCGGCTAACGATTTATCAAAAATACTAGCTGGTAAAACTACCAATACACGGGTTCACCTTTCCGATTTAACGGAGAGTATCAGTGGGGTTACTACAACAAAAGATATAGAAACCTTATTGCAAATGATTCACTTACATTTTGTAAGCCCACGATTTGATACTGATGCGTATCAAGAGTTGATAACAAATTTTAACAATGATGTCATCAGGAGGAGGCATAACATTAATGATAGGATAGACGATAGTATTACTGTTGCACTTTATGGAAATAAGCATCCCAAAAGACGTTTATTTAATAATGACTTTATAAAAGATGTCTCCTTTAATAAGATAAAGAAACTGTACAAAGAGCGTTTTGGTAATGCCGCCGATTTTGAATTTTTTATAGTAGGCGATATTCAAAAAGGAGCATTAAGACCATTATTAGAAAAATATATAGCCAGTATGCCAACAAACGTTACTAAGGAAATGTGGCAGGACAATTCAGTACCCTGGTTACAAAATGGCATCAATAAGGACATTCCTTTAGCTATGAAAAGTCCCAAAAGCACAGCTAGAATAGTATATAAAAACATGATGAGCTATAGCTTAAAAAATGCATTAATAGCTAGGGTTTTGGGTGATATTTTGCAATTACAATTAGCAAAAAAGTTGCTGGAACAAGTAAAAACGTGCTGTAATACAAACGTAAAAGCTAATGTGTCAAAGTGCCCTATCGAGCAGGCATCCTTGAATATAGCCATTGATTGTAATCCCATTAAGGTAGAACAGCTCGTAGCCATAGTGCGCCAGGAGATTAAAAAGATAGAAGAGGGTATTGTTGAACAAACAGATTTGGATAAAATAAAAACTACTTATTTAAAAGAAAGAAAACAGCAAGAGGTTTGTAATAACTACGATATGCGCGTACTAATAAACTACTTTCGTGAAGGGTATAATATGAATGACCCTAAAAATTTTAAAGATATAGTAAATAAGATTACAATTGAAGATATAGAGCTATTTGCAAACACATTAATAAAAAATTCAAAATCTTATGAGATCGTTTTTCATCCAGAACGAACTCACCAGCCAATTTATCAAGCCAAAAACACGGAAAGCAGACATTAAAAATAATCTATAGGATGGATTGCTCAGGGACAAGCTAGAAATGTTAAGCACACTAAAAATATATAACTCAAAAAGGAAATAAGAATCGTTTTTATTAAGGTCTAAAGGTTAGTTAAAAGTCAAAAATGATTCTGTTTCCTTTTTTTAGTAAGTCTAGACCTTTTTGGTTCTTTTTGCGGTCATGACAAAAAACATCCTGTCTATACTAGGAGCTACAGCGTACCACATTTTTTCGGTATTTATAACAAGTGTTTTAGAGTTTACTTTTCTTTGCTCGTCCAAAGAAAAGTAACAAAAGAAAAGACGCCCTTTCGGGGGCATTTCTTCTCATGCTCGCGCCAGAGAAGAACCAAGCCCAAAACTTCGCGTCGCCCAGCCCCAACGTCCAGCACTGATGCTCCTGTACCTCGAAGCTTTTGTGCTTTATGCTTCCGAAAGGTCGGGGACAGTCCAATGGTCCTTTCCGTGCAATGGGCAGCGTGACTCTACCTCCCTGAATAAAAATGACGATGGAGCCGGCATAGCCTAGACTTTTTTGGTTCTTTTGTGGCCATGACAAAAAAACATGTCATTTATGTGGTTTGATCTTGTTTGTGTTGTAAATCATGTAGTTATATACATTTTAGGTGAGTTCATGTCATTCCGAATGAGGAACGAAGAGGAATCTTACCCCTCTGAGGTTTCTCATTTCTTTCGAAATAACAAACATCTGAGAACAAAAATTTAATGTTATTTCATTAAAAAAGTTATATCGACTGACGTTATCATAGAAAAACAACATCCTGCCTACACTAGGACCTAGAGTGTACCACATTTTTTCGGTATTTATAACAAGTGTTTTAGAGTTTACTTTTCTTTGCTCGTCCAAAGAAAAGTAACAAAAGAAAAGACGCCCTTTCGGGAGGCATTTCTTCTCATGCTCGCGCCAGAGAAGAACCAAGCCCAAAACTTCGCGTCGCCCCGCCCCAACGTCCAGCACTGATGCTCCTGTACCTCGAAACTTTTGTGCTTTATGCTTCCGAAAGGTCGGGGACAGTCCAATGGTCCTTTCCGTGCAATGGGCAGCGTGACTCTACCTCCCTGAATAAAAACGACCATGAGGCTGGCATAGCAATCATATAGTTATATACATTTTAGGTGAGTTCATGTCATTCCGAATGAGGAACGAAGAGGAATCTTATTCCTCTGGGATTTCTCATTTCTTTCGAAATGACAAACATCTGAGAACCAAAATTTAGTGTTATTTCATTTAAAAAGTATACCGACTGACGTTATCATAGAAAACAACATTATGCCTATACTAGGACCTAGAGTGTACCACATTTTTTCGGTATTTATAACAAGTGTTTTAGAGTTTACTTTTCTTTGCTCGTCCAAAGAAAAGTAACAAAAAAAAAGAAGCCCTTTCGGGAGGCATTTCTTCTCATGCTCGCGCCCAATGCCATTAATTTAAGAGTGAAATGTCAGTCTGAGTGCAGTCGAAGACAATATAAAGTTTTAGTTTTAAAAGCATTTCGACTGCGCTCAATGTGACAAAACAAAATAAATTCCCTTAACTTAATGACATTGTGCTCCCGCCAGAGAAGAACCAAGCCCAAAACTTCGCGTCGCCCTGCCCCAACGTCCAGCACTGATGCTCCTGTACCTCGAAGCTTTTGTGCTTTATGCTTCCGAAAGGTCGGGGACAGTCCAATGGTCCTTTCCGTGCAATGGGCAGCGTGACTCTACCTCCCTGAATAAAAACGACTATGGGGCTGGCATAGCAATCATATAGTTATATACATTTTAGGCAAGGTTATGTCATTCCGAATGAGGAACGAAGAGGAATCTTACCCCTCTGGGATTTCTCATTTCTTTCGAAATAACAAACATCTGAGAACAAAAATTTAATGTTATTTCATTAAAAAGTTATACAGACTGACGTTATCATAGAAAACAACATCCTGCCTATACTAGGACCTAGAGTGTACCACATTTTTTCGGTATTTATAACAAGTGTTTTAGAGTTTACTTTTCTTTGCTCGTCCAAAGAAAAGTAACAAAATAAAAGACGCCTTTTCAGGAGGCCCAATGGTTCTTTCCGTGCAATGGGCAGGCGAGACCTTATTGCCCTGAAGAAGAACGGCCATGGGATTGGTATAGCGGCCTATCTAAAATTCCGTTGAAAATCAAGGAGGCAGGATCGGCTGAGGGATAAAAAGCTGTTTGAGCGAGCTATCGTTTTATTGATGCTCATTGATATTATGGTAAATAAACAACATAGGCAGACAAACCGAGACATTGGGAGAGTTCTTTTTATCCGTGGCTGGGGACTCCGTAGCATTTTCAGCGAAATTTTAGTAAGCCTAGACTTTTTTGGTTCTTTTTGCGGCAATGGCTAAAAGAACATACAATAATTCTTCATGTAACTTAAAACCAACCAAATAATTTTATTCATGCGAAAGCAATACCTATTTGAGTTTACCAGTTAGTTAATATTAAGTCTCAGTTTTCAACTCAATCAGCAAAGTAATCTTATGACTTCACCATAATGTTTTTACTTAAAACCACCAGGTCTGTAATCGTTAATTTCACAATTCAAGCATTTTAGTAGCTAAAAAATAAAGATTTATTAATATTTAATTTACTGATAATTAAATAATTGTATTTTTTAAATAAAATTTATACCACCCCCTTTTTATTTTTAGTTGTAATAACTATACAGAACTCATCGACTCTCTCTTATCAAAGTGAAAAATGAGACTCTCACCACCCCCCCCTAATTTACCTTTTATTAAATTATAGTATGATAGTTGAATGATATACTATGAAATAAAAAAGGTGTGGTAATGGTGACTGATAAGTAGAAATGATATTTATATCATAAAAAATGAAAATGAGTTTATAATCTAACTAATAGCATTAATGGATCATTCCAATAAAATAAAACCTCTCTCAAAAAAATTAGCAGCTTCGCTAATTAAAAATGAAGCACTTGGTGATATAGACAAATCTGAGATTTTCGACACTAACACTAAAGAGGACATGCTTATGGCTATTAGAGAAAGCAAATATGCAAAGCTTTTAAAAGAGATCGATACAGAAAAAGATTGGAAGGCTTTAGAAAGAAAAATACAACAACGTTCCAGAAACCCTTATAGGTTTTGGTATTATGGTGCAGCAGCTTCGGTTGTGCTACTCATCTCTATAGGCTTAGTTTTTAATGAAACAAATAAAAAACAGAATTTTGACTATGAGGAGCCAACAATAGTAAACAATAATATAGAAATAGGAACAGACAAAGCAACCTTAACCTTAGAGGATGGGTCTAATATCATTCTTGAAAAAGGACAGCTTTACGAATCAAACCATATAACCAGTAACGGCGAAGAAATTATTTACCAATCACAGGCACCCCGAGTACAGTCGAGGGACAATAACTACAACATATTAACCATTCCCAGAGGTGGTCAATTCTATATCATGTTATCCGATGGGACCAAAGTCTGGCTGAACTCAGAATCTAAACTAAAATACCCAGTAGCATTTCATGACGGTAAGACCCGACAGGTAGAGTTGGTTTATGGGGAAGCTTACTTTGATGTGTCTTCAAGTACAGAACACCAAGGTTCTAAATTCAAAGTGTTTCATCAAGCTCAAGAGGTTGAGGTATTGGGTACAGAGTTTAATATCAAAGCTTATAAAGATGAGCCGAATATCTATACCACTTTGGTGGAGGGGAAAGTAGCTGTACGTATAGCTGGTGCTAAGCGGACATTAGTGCCAAATCAACAATTACATCTTAATCTTGAAACTAGCAGCATAGCTGTTTCCAAGGTTGATATCTACAATGAAATTTCCTGGAAAGATGGTGTTTTTAGTTTTGAAAATATGCCATTGAAAGCCATTATGAAAGTACTATCTCGGTGGTATGATATGGAGGTTGTTATTGAGAATGACATACAAAAGGAAGAGAGGTTTATTGGAACCTTCAATAAGAGCAATAGTATAGAAGATATACTAATAGCTATTAAGAATACTGGTTTTATTGATAACTATGAAATACATGATAAAATATTAACTATTAAATGAATTACTAACAATTAAATAATCCCTATTATGAAACAGCAATACTCAATTTTTAGACAGTTCAAGATTTTATTAAAGATATTACATGCTGGAGCTGAGTGTAGTCGAAGTATGTTCTTTATAAAAAATAGAGATACACATATGAAAAATTTTGCATCTTTATTTGCACTATTAACATTAGCTTTTAATACAGTTAGTGCGCAAACTCTTTTCGGATGGGAGGCAGCGGTAGCAAGTGGAGATGCTACAACCGAGACCATTGATGGAATTACCACGACTTTAACCAATGATAACGTTGGTGCGGGAATTGCTATACCAACGAATTGGGGAGGCTGGCAAGGGTCATCGGGCAATGTTGTAAGCACTGGTTCTACAACTTCGGTTACATTTACTTTTAGTGAAGCGGTTGATGTCCATTCCATTTTGCCTATGGATGCTTCTTCTGCAACAATTGATTATACATTAACACCTTCAGGAGGTTCAAACTCACCAGTTGTGGTGTCTTTAACTAGTGGTGGAGCACCTGGTTTGGTCCCTGTGGAATTAAACTGGACGAACGTAACCTCCTTTACGGTAACAGCTCCATCTCTTTCTAACATGGCATTCGATTTGTTATCGATGAGTATGGCTAGTCCACTACCAGCTATTGTTTTTGGTTGGGAAACTGCAGTAGCAAGTGGAGATGCTACAACCGAGACCATTGATGGAATTACCACGACTTTAACCAATGATAATGTTGGTGCGGGAATTGCTATACCAACGAATTGGGGAGGCTGGCAAGGGTCATCGGGCAATGTTGTAAGCACTGGTTCTACAACTTCGGTTACATTTACTTTTAGTGAAGCGGTTGATGTCCATTCCATTTTGCCTATGGATGCTTCTTCTGCAACAATTGATTATACATTAACACCTTCAGGAGGTTCAAACTCACCAGTTGTGGTGTCTTTAACTAGTGGTGGAGCACCTGGTTTGGTCCCTGTGGAATTAAACTGGACGAACGTAACCTCCTTTACGGTAACAGCTTCATCTCTCTCTAATATGGCATTCGATTTGTTATCGGTGAATGTCGCTAGATTGTCCAATCCAGAAATTTTTAATAACCAAAGAATATCTGTTTATCCTAATCCAGTAAAAAATATTTTATACATTAAAAATGCTTCTGGTTTAAATTATATAAATGTATATGATAGTCTAGGACAGAAAGTATTGAGAAGTAACCATAAATATATTGATGTAAGCAATTTGTCAAAAGGAATGTACTTTTTAGAAATACATACTACTAATTCTAGAATAGAAACTAAAAGAATTATTAAGAGGTAAATAAAAGTTTTACTTTGAGTCTCTGCAAAGACAGAGATTCAAAGTACTTTGTGATATTCGACGAATCTGCCGAACTCGTTTCAGTATATAATTAGAAGGTAAATGTGGGGCTGAGAAAGTAATTATTGAATCTGTTGGGATACGGATATGGTAATATTTAGGTTTTTTGAAGAAGAGTTTGTCTACTGATTTGTCAATACAGGGACATTAAAAGTTGGTAAGTTTATTGATTCCACGATGCAGTCAGGACCTTAAAATCATATAATTCCTAAGTCCTGTTCTTAGTAGGGTGTTAGAAGAGTTATTATAGCGAATAAAAGTAATTCGAATGACTAATTTAAAAATGTTCCAAATATAAAATCACAACGGTCTAAATAGAGTTTTATTAAAGGAGGGAAAACAGTTCGCACTGTGGTAAGTAGAAAAACTGTAAACCCTCCAAAGTTGCGTAATCATTAATTAAATAACTAACAAATTACACGTAAATTTATGAAAATTGAATGGACTTATGTGCTTTTCATAAGTGGAAAAATAATAAATCTTATTATGCGAACTTTTATTTTTTTGTTCTGTGCTGCTCTATTTAGCTTATCACCAGAGCATACTATGTCCCAAAATGATAAGATTGTTATAGGAGAAGATATGGAGGTGTCTGTAGATAAGGTATTCAAAATCATTAAAGCGCAAACAGACTATTCATTTGTTTATCATGAAAATTTGTTTAAAAGCTTTCCAATGGTTGAGCTCAAAAAAGGAAGAATTCAAGTTAACAAACTATTAAGACAAAGCCTTTTGCATGGAGATGTCAATGTTATTTTTACGGCTAACAGTACAATTATTATAAAAAATAATTCTAAATCTCAGCAAATCAGTGTCTCTGGAAAAGTTACAGATGAATCAGGAATGCCTGTGCCAGGGGTCACTGTGTTAATCAAGGGAACAACTAAAGGCACGTTAACTGATACAAATGGGTATTACACTATTAAAGTACCAGATCCAGCCAATGTTTTAGTTTTTTCATATGTCAGCTATGAAAAGTATGAAATTACTGCAGGAACACAATCAGTTATTAATGTCTCACTCAAGGAAAGTATTACCGAATTGGATGTAATTACTATTAGTGCCCGGTATTATAATAATAGCCAAAAGGAAGAGACAGGAGCAGTCAGTAAAATTGATGCTAGAGTTATTGAAAAGCAACCAGTAAATAATCTACTAGCTACTATGCAGGGGCATATACCGAGTGTCAACATATCACAGAATACGGGGGTTCCGGGTAGTAATTTTCGTATTAGAATTCGAGGAGAAAATTTTATAAATGAAGGCCCTTTCTCTATTGATAATGACCCTTTGTATGTTATCGATGGAGTACCTTATAATTCTACATCCTTGGAGAATGTGTCGAGTTTAGCAGGAGGTATCATTGGCAGTGGAGGGGTTAGTCCACTAAACGCTATTAACCCTGGAGATATTAAAAGTATAGAGGTGCTTAAAGATGCCGATGCCACAGCTATTTATGGTTCTCGAGGCGCAAATGGGGTTGTGCTAATTACCACCAAAAAAGGAAGGATTGGGAAAACACAAATCAAGGTCAACCTTAGTACTTCATTAAGTGAAGTTACTAATTTTGTGGATTTGTTAAATACAAATCAGTATTTAGAAGTTCGTAAAGAAACTATTGAAAATGAAGGATATAATCTAGAAGAGCCACTTCCAGGGTTTATATCAAGCGCACTACAAGATGTACTTTTATGGGATAATGAGCGTAATATTGATTGGCAAAAGACACTTATTGGTAATGCGGCATATAGACAGAATGTTCAAATTTCTTTTTCAGGGGGAAATGAAAATACCCAATTTTTATTAAGTGGAGGGTACGTAGGTGAAACTACAGTTTTCATTGGCGACTCGAAATATGAGAAAACTTCAATGCATGTTAGTATAACTCATAAATCAAAAAATGACCGGTTTGGTTTAAATTTTTCTGGTAATTATGGTGCAGATAATAATAATCTCCCAGGTAATGATCTAACAAGGCAATCAAGAGTATTACCTTCAAATGCCCCTCCGTTATATAATGATCAGGGTAACCTAAATCATTGGGACGAAATTTCTGCAAATAACTCGTTTATTAAAAATCCATTGATTTTTTTAGAGTCACAGTATAATGCCAAAAATCGAAGTATTATTGCGAATACCTTACTGTCTTATAATTTAACTAAAGCATTAGAACTTAAGACAAGCTTTGGATATACAGATTATCGTTTGGATTCTTATTTGGCGCAGCCACATACAAGATTTAGTCCAAACATTATTCAGGGGCAATCTAGCAAGTATTCCCGAATTAAGAAAAATATAGGGGCTCGTAAATCTTGGATTATTGAACCACAAGTTAATTGGCATCATAATTTGGGTAGTTTTAAACTTAAATTACTATTCGGAGCTTCATTCCAAAAGGATAGAGATGAACAATTGCGCATTTCTGGAGAGGACTTTTCTAGCAACTCACTTTTACTTAATTTGGCAGCTGCAGGAGAAACATTTATAGATCTTGATACGAGTTCCGAGTATAAATACCAGTCTTTTTTTGGAAGAGTTAATGTAAACTGGAATGATAAATATTTTTTAAACCTTACGGGTCGTCGAGATGGGTCTTCACGTTTTGGACCTGGTAGGCAATTTGGATTGTTCGGTGCTATTGGTGCCGCTTGGATATTCTCTGAAGAAAATTTCTTAAAGAACAATGCAATTTTAAGCTTTGGTAAATTACGTGCCAGTTATGGTATTACAGGAGCCGACACATCGCCAAATTACGCATTCTATGATTCCTATGATGTTTCTGGAAACTATAATGGCTCGGGTTTAGAACCTTCAAGATTGTTCAATCCCGATTTTCGATGGGAAGAAACAACAAAGATGGAAGCCGCTATAGAATTAGGATTTTTTGATAATCGGATCTTCTTGTCAACATCATGGTATTGCAACCGCTCCTCGAATCAACTTACCAATCGTCCTTTGCCTTCCACAACAGGTTTTTCAAGTGTTAGCGCTAATTTGGATGCTATTGTAGAGAATAAAGGTTTTGAGGTAGAATTACGATCTTTAAATATTCAAGCTGGCAAGTTTAATTGGCGCACAACATTTAATATTTCAGCAAACAGGAATAAACTGGTAGCTTTTCCAAATCTTGAGGGGTCAACTTTTGCCAATAGACTTGTAATAGGTGAGCCATTAAATATTAACAGGTTGTATAATTTTTTAGGAGTAGATGCAGAAACTGGAATATACCAATTTGAAGATTTTAATAATGACGGAGTAATAAATGGAAACGATAACAATGAAAAACTTGTAGATTTAACACCAAAATATTTTGGAGGCTTTGGAAATACATTAAGTTATAATAATTTTCAACTAGACGTGTTTTTCCAATTTATTAATCAAAAAAGTAAAACATATAACTCCCTTCATAACTTTGATGGAAGTACAATCGGTAACGTGCCTACAACAGTTTTGAATCGTTGGCAGCAAGTAGGAGATTTAAGCGCTATTCAAGCCTACTACCTATGGACAAATCAAGAAGCTCGAATTGCAGCAGATAGGTATGCTTTTAGCACGGCTTCGGTAACCGATGCTTCATTTATCCGATTGAGAAATGTATCATTAAGCTATTCAGTACCCAAGAAAGTAACAAAAAACTTGGATGTTAATATTTACTTGCAAGGGCAAAACTTATTTGTTTTAACGGGGTATGATGGGGCAGACCCTGAAGTAAAAAGCTTATCAACATTACCTCCGTTACGCCAATTTACGTTAGGTCTAAACTTAAGCTTTTAATAATAAAAATAACTTATGCAGCTTAAAAATTATACAAAAGTAAGATGTCAGTTTCACTAAATATTTTAAGATATAGAATGAATAGTTTAAATAGATTTCACATTATATTTTTAATCTTATCTACTCTAGGATGTGATGATTTTGTTGATGTGGATTTACCTAAAGATAGATTAACTTCTGAAGCAGTCTTTTCAGATGTGGCTACTGCAACCTCTGCTTTAAGAAGTATTTATGCTAATATGAGAAGTAATACATTGACTTCTCGGTTAAGTACAAGGCTAGGTTTATATACTGATGAATTGGATAGTTATAGAATCGTTGGAAATGATTATTATGATCATACAATAATAGCTACGAATAGTGACATTTCCGCTTTATGGAGTAGTTCTTATAATATGATCTTTGCAGCTAATGCAGTTTTAGATGGGGTTGAGAATTCTGTTACCTTAAGTTTGGAAGACAAAAGGCAATTAAGAGGAGAAGCCTTATTCATAAGAGCATATATACATAGTTTATTAGTGAATACTTTTGGTTCAATTCCGTATATAGTTACAAAAGACTTCAGAGAAAACACTTCGGTGTCACGTATGTCGTTAAATGATGTTCATCAGTATATTATTGACGATTTATTAGAGGCATCTAACTTGTTAGAAGAAGATGTTTCAGGAGAACGAATACGTGTCTATGGTGCGGTTGTAGATGCATTATTGGCTAGGGTTTATCTATATACTGAACAATGGCAACTTGCAGAAGAAAAGGCATCTAAAATTATAGAGCATTTTACATGGGAGTCCGATTTAAATGAGGTGTTTTTAAAAGATGCATCAGGAACTATTTGGCAATTTAAACCTTTCCCAGAAGGAAGTAATACCGAAGATGCAACTAGTTTCATTTTTAATGGACGACCTACTAATATGGCTTTGAGCTCGTCAATTTTGGAAGCTTTCGAATCTGGTGATCAACGAAAATTAAATTGGATTGGAACAACAACCAGCACTAGTGGAGGAATAACTGAAACATGGTATTATTCGTTTAAGTATAAAGAGCCTGGAAATACCACTAGTTCATTAGAATATCCAATCATTTTCAGGTTGGCAGAACAATATTTAATTCGTGCTGAAGCTAGAGCTCAATTAAGTAATAATCTACCTGGGGCACAATCAGATTTAAATGTCATTAGAACTCGAGCTGGTTTACCTAATACCACCGCAGATTCTAGAGATGAATTATTGTATGCTATTTTTCATGAACGCCAAGTGGAGTTCTTTACAGAAAAAGGACATCGTTGGTTTGATTTAAAGAGGTCAGGAAATGCGGGCGAAGTACTAGCGCCTTTAAAACTAAACTGGAAAGAGACGAACTTATTATTTCCAATTCCAGAATCTGAAATTTTATTAAATCCAAACTTATTACCACAAAATGACGGTTATAATTGATACCGTTATTGAGAGGAACTTTTTTTAGTGACACTATTATAGTAATACAAAACCATTTTTATAAAAAAACAAAATAAAGAAATGAAAGAATTGATAAAAATAACAATCCTATTCCTATATGTCTGTACTATTCGGAGTTATACTCAATCAGTTAAATCAAATTTAGGTCCCAATGACTTCCCAGAACTCATTTTTATAGATATTCCAGGTGCACCAAAATTGAGCAAGCCTCAGTTAATCATGGGAGATTCTTTACCTGTTATGGGTGAAGGGAATGGTTGGGCGGCACCAGCAGTATTCGATTGGGATGGAGATGGTAATAAGGATTTATTAATTGGAGAATTTGCTAGTGGTGCAAAATTGGGTTTAAGCATAGGACATTTAATTCGGGTCTATCGTAATATAGGAACTAATGAAACACCCAAATTTAATGACTTTTTCAGGTATGCTATGGGGGCTGATTCAGATTTTACAAATGAATTCACCACAGGCTCACCTTTATCTATTCATACTTTTTGCTGCCTTCCATTTACACCACGATTTGCCGATTTAAATAATGATGGTTTTATGGATTTATTATCTGGACAATACTCACCGGGTTACATTACATGGTTTCGTGGAAGTGAAAAAGGGTTTTTACCAGGAGAAGAGCTAGAAGAAATATATAAGGTTAAGGCTAAAAAAAACAGATATTCATTTTCATTTACAAATCCTGAAGGTACTAACTATTGGCAATATGCTTCAGCAGCTTTTGGTGACTTCGATAATGATGGAGATCAGGATATGGTCGTTGGAGGAGGTGCTTTACGCATCAGCAAAAATATTGGAACAAAATTTAAGCCACTATTCGGTAAACGTGAGGAGTTATTAGATGTCAATGGAGACCCTTTAAAAAATTGTGATATGCCAGAGGAAAAATTAACCAATCCAAAATCAGTATATAACTCAATATATAAAGATGAAGATTTTTATTGGATTCCTCCACCATTTGGAGTTCCTAATTCAGTGCCCTATGTAGTGGATTGGGATCAAGATGGGATATTGGATATTTTAGCTACATACAATTTCACCTCTAGGTGTGGTGCCGCTGTAACTTATTATCGTGGTGTAAAAACAAAAGAAGGACTGCGTTTTGAACCTGGTATACCTCTGTTTAGTACAAAGAATGGAGAAAAGGAATTTCCAGGAAGTTGGCTCAACTTATGTGTAGCCGATTGGAACAATGATGGGGTAAATGACTTATTAATAGGGACAAACGTAGCAACGTTAAATGGAAAGTTTGACTATGAACTATCTTGGAGTTGGGAAAAAAATTCAGGAATTTCTAAAAAAGACCCAGCATATTTTTCAGCTAGCGATAAAAAGATTTTAGAACAACAAATAATGCGTGCCGAAGCATCCCAAAAGAAGGCTGGCCTTAATGATGAAGAATGGGATAAAGACCCATTAAATCCTTCAAAGAGAAAGATTTTAGAAAAAAATTACGGAAAAGGAGGATATAAAAATAAATCATTAGCCCATAAAGGCTATGTCTTTGTTTTGTTAGGTGAAAAAAATATTAATAATTAATATTTAGAATAATGTTTTATAAAACACAAACGGTATTTATTATCTGGGTTATGACCTTAATAGGAGGAGCAAGAATAATAGCACAATCTATTTCGAGTGACCCAGTAAGCTATATAGTTGAGGCACCAGAAATTGTAAAAGTTGGAGATACATTTACCATTAGTGTAGTATTCGATATTCAGCCCAATTGGTATGTATATGCACCAATTGATATAAATACAACAAGAGGTAAAATTCCTACAAATGTAGTTTTTGAAACTTCTGAAAGCTTTAAAAAAATAGGGTTATTAAAATTACCTGATTCAAATAAATTCTTTGATAAATATAGAGGTAAAAATGTAAAGATGACACAAGAATTTCAAGTAGAAAAGAACACACTACCAAAAAAATATAGTATAAAGGGCAGTTTAGTATATCAAACCTGTAATGAAGATATATGCTATCCACCAGTTAGAGAAACAATAGACATTGAAATTATTGTTAATTAATAGTTCATTGTAATTATTGTAGAGAAAAGAATCAAATACTACTCGTATTACTCGAATATAAAATAGGATAACTAGTCTAAACAAAATAACAATTAAACAAATAAATCTGATATGAACATCATAAAAAATAGTAAAAGAATATTAAAATCAGTAATGAGTATTATACTCATATCTGGTTGTTGCATTGCTAATTTACAAGCGCAAGAAACAATTACTAGTAAGAAGTTAATAAAATCGCAAGCTGATATAGACTGGGAGGCATTAGATTATGAAATGCAGTATTTTGGGTCTCCTTTGGAATATGAGGAAGCTAAAAAGAGTTTTTTGACAATGAAACAATATGAGGATAAAATTTTAAAAAAAAGATCACAATTAGCAAAAGCTTTTTGGGATAATTACCCAGACGATGAGCGTCATTTTAGTGCCTTATATATTTTTTTTAATGCTTACGCAGAGCCTCGTTTTATACAACAAGAAGTTTCAGATAATTTAACAATGCTACTAGCTAGCGTTCCACGAAGTAGCGAGCAAATTAAGAGGCTGTTGCCAAGAGATAACTTAGCTAGAGAGCAGTGGTTAAAAACAGGAGATGCTATGGTAGCAAGTGTATTAAACTCCAATACATCCTTGGAACTTAAAGAATCGGCTGAATTTCAATTGATTTCTCGCGAGTTTCGCCATACTTTAAAGTTGAGTTGGGGTTTGACGCGAATCAAATCTGAATCTGATTATTGGAATCGTTTTGAGATACAGTATTGGAGACATATCTGTTTGCTTTTAGAAAGCCATGTTAACAAATATGGGGCTTTAGAGGTAGTGGCAGACCGTGTTCAAAATATTTTGAATTTACTCAAAAAATTTTCCACTTCAGCATCAGATGCTTATTGGCAATACTTTTATAAGAATACAGGAAAGGACCACTCAAAAGCAAACCAACTAGGTATAAGAGCCTTATATAAGTTAGCAAAAGAGAATGTAGCAGCTATAGAAGCATTAAAAGAAATAGACTATACCAAACCGTTAGATATGGAATTTACTGCAATGGATGGAAGTAAAATTGATCTTGACAATATGAGAGGTAAAGTTGTGCTTATCGATTTCTGGGCAACTTATTGCGCTCCTTGTATTAGAGAAATGCCCCATGTTAGAGCCATGTATGATAAATACCATGATCAAGGCTTTGAGGTGATAGGTATCGCAGCAGATGGAGATGGAAGCAAAAAAAGGATAGAAGCCATTCTAAAAAAGGCTGGCGCCAATTGGCCACAGCGATTAGATCATGGGTCAGATGCTTCGGTAAGTTTTCATTCTTTATATAAAATCACATCTTTACCAACGGTGTGGTTATTAAATAAAGACGGTAATATAGTAGATAGGGATGCAAGAGGTGAACGATTAGAATCACTTATTCGTAAACATTTGGATTTATAAAAATAATTCAATCCGTTGGTTTTAATTTCGTGAATAAGAAAGGTGTCCGTTTTGGACACCTTTTCTCTAATCTTTACAAAAAGGATTATAGTGGCTGTGGCTTAAACAATTCAATGTTGCATTTACCATTGCCATCTTTGTCATATAATTGATGAGTAATAGGTCCTTGTTGAATTTCACAGAATCCAAGACCTTGATCTACAGTATCACATCTAACAGGCTCTACAAGTACACATGTATTCTCATCAGGGTTTTGATACCATGCTTTTGTAACTATAGCATCGTCTTCTACAGATGTAAAGGCAAGCGAAGCTGTGATAGCTAACATTAAGGCAAAAGCTGGTAAAACGATTTTTAAAAAATTTGTTTTCATAATATAGATATTTAAAAATTAATGACCTACTCTTTTTTACAGGTTTTCGGTCTTAACCCTGACTGCAGTATGTTTAACCGGTAATCTGGTGTTGTTTTTTTGAGTTTGAGATTTGTATATTATTGTTTTTTTGTTTTGATGTTTTATCAGCCTATCTGTAGGCAGGTTAGCTATAGTCTGTGCGACTTTAAAGCGATTATCTAGTTGATAGGTAATGATATGGTTACCTACCAACCCAATAAACTTATCATGAAGTACATAAAATGTTTTTAGTTTGTGTTTCTCGATGTCGGCTACATAAAAACTAAATTCATAACGATTCTTCACTAAGTCATATACATCAATAACTGATGATTTTTTCCAAAGCTCAATGGATTCTGTCTTTCCTAATAATTGTGAATTCACAAACAAGTAGTTCTCGGAGACGGTGCTGTATTTGTTCACCATGAGAGGAGGTTTCGCCAGTTTTTGTTGATTTTTGGAGGCTATGGTACCCACCTGTATTTGAGCTTGACTAATGGTGTCTATGGTCTTTCCAAGGTGTTGTAATTGCAAGCTATCATCAGCCATAATATATTGGTTGCGATAGCGGTAGGTATAAATCAATTCTTGTCGCTGCTGACTATATTGAAGTGTGCCATCGACATCAAAAAGGCCATCTACTTGTTTTTGTAAGAGTTTATGGGAGAGTATCATTTTTGCTGTATCTGAAAGACGTATGGTGCCTAAAGCAAATTCATTGGTCTTGCTACTTGTGGTTCGTATGGCTATGGTAACGGAGTCCATGGGTTGGGCTGTTGAAAAATAAAGAGGATTATTTAGTATGGAATGTGCTTTCCAATCCCTGGTTTTTCCTCTAAGGATGTATGGAATGGTCCCATCCATCAAAAAGAAGTAAGGGGGTATGACACGGAGTTGAGGAGATCGTAATGGGAGACTGTCTTGGTCCATGGTTATATGGACTTCTCGTTTGCTTTGAAGTGCTGTATCCACGACTGTGAGGTATAAAGGAGACTTTGGATTACTCAGGTAAATTTGTCCCTCTGCGGCTCCTGCTATCTGATACCCATTATACTCCAAATCCAACTCATGAATTTTCTTAGGCGCATCATAAAGAAAGCCCCGTTTAAAACTCATGTCCCGTTCTGGACCTTTATTGGTGAAAGCAAACAAAAGGGAGATAAACCCAATACTACCAATAGTACAGATAAATAGCAATATATATAGTTTCTTCTGTATCATGAGAGGGCATATTTTTGGGTGATGTAATCATTATTATTTTGTCCATTTTTGATAAGGATGCCTACAGCAGCCAGAACAACAAAAGCGATATTAAAGATTAAATGCTCAGCCCAGCCCAGTTTTTCAATAACACCACCGCAGGAGCAGGGAACATCATTACTAAAATTTAAAATGATAAAAATATAAGCAGTAAACATCACCATAAGATTAAAGGCAGCGAGCAACCCTAAAAGTTTAAATCGCGGAATGATTAAAAGTAAGGCGATCAAAATCTCAAGAAATGGTATCGCCCAGGCCACTATATTAACAAAAGGAGTGAGCATGGCAGATTGCCCGATCTGGATTTTAAATTCATCGAAAACCAATAATTTACTCATTGCAGCATAAACAAATAAGAGTATATATAGGAAGCAAATAAATTCTAACAAGATATTTTTATATTTACTATTAATTTTCATAACCATGTTATAATGACTTGATTTATTAACAATACAAAGGTGGGAGATAAAATTTATTTTAAATGGATAAATAATTGTCTTAGAGGGATTTTAGTGAGATTCAACTTTAAGCATGTCTCACGGACATGCTTAAAGTTGTAAGCCGAACTAATCCCGCTTTTGTGCGGGATCTCATATTTGACCTGCCCTTGAAGAGTTTTTAGCATATATTTTAATAGAAAAGAATTCCTCAATATACTGGGTTGGGTTTTTTGTTAGACCTGCCAATATTGAGGCGTGACCATGATTTTTATAGGGAGATTTTAATTTTTAGCTCTAACATAAATTTATAATCTCTATAAACTCTCCTATCTTTAAAGGGGAGTGGTTCTATTTCAGCATCTTGAATAGGAGACGAGGAGGTTCTTTCCTAAGTTGTTTATATCTTTCAATAATATATAAGTCATTAAGAATCGCGAAATACGGTCGTTGAGCGAAGTCGAAACGCGGTATAATTATATAGCACCACTCTTGTATACAAATATATTATGAGATTTCTCACTTTGTTCGAAATGACAAATCGTTACTTTTTATTTTTCTAAGTATGAAAGCAGAACATGCCTTAGTCTAAGAGTTATATTGAAAAGCGGTCGTTGAGCGAAGTCGAAACGCGGTATAATTATATAGCATCACCCTTGTATACCAATATATTACGAGATTTCTCACTGCGTTCGAAATGACAAATCGTTACTTTTTATTTTTCTAAGTATGAAAATAGAACACGCCTTAGTCTAAGAGTTATATTGAAATGCGGTCGTTGAGCGAAGCCGAAATGTGGTCGTTGAGCATAGCCGAAAGACTTCAAAATCCAAATTTTAATGGCATATTCAACAACCAGCTCGTCCAACAGCTATAATGTATCCATAAATTAACAAACATTGATAATTATATGGCATGGTCGTAAAAAGAAATAAAAAAGTCTAAGCCTACAAGAATCCTATAGAAAATCCTATGGAGACCCCAACCACAGAAAAACAACTCACTTTAGACCCATTTGTTAGCCCATTCTTCTTCAGGCAGTCAGGTCACGCTGCTCGTTGCATGGGAAGGACTATTGGGGGCGTCCCCGACCTTTCGGAAGCATAAAGCACAAAAGCTTCGAAGTATAGGAGCATCAGTGCTGGGTGTTGGGGCTGGGCGACGCGAAGTTTTGTGCTTGGTTCTTCTCTGGTGGGAGCACAATGTCATTAAGTTAAGGAATTTTATTTTGTTTTGTCACATTGAGCGCAGTCGAAATGCTTTTAAAACTAAGACTTTATATAGTCTTCGACTGCGCTCTGACTGACATTTCACCCTTAACTTAATGGCATTGGGCGCGAGCATGAGAAGAAATGCCTCTCGAAAGGGCGTCTTTTCTTTTGTTACTTTTCTTTGGACGAGCAAAGAAAAGCAAGCTCTAAAACTTGTTATAGATACCTGAAAAATATGGTACACTGTAGCTCTTTACACAGACAGGGTATTCTTTTTGCATGGTCGCAAAAAAGAACTCGCCTTAGGTCCATTGTGTGTTTGCTCATTACTTTTTTTGCTATCGTATAGTTGAATCAAGATAAAATATCATAGAGTGAGGCAGACCTGACAGGTTTTAAAAACCTGTCAGGTCTCTCAATACAGATTATGTTAAATTATTATTAGAAGCTATAGCTATCATTTCGAATGCGGTAAGATATCGCATCACCCTTGTATACAAATATATTATGAGATTTCTCACTTTGTTCGAAATGACAAATCGTTACTTTTTGTTTTTCTAATTATGAAAGCAGAACATGCCTTAGTCTAAGAGTTATATTGAAATGTAGTCGAAACGAGGTGCAATTAAGATATCACACCACCCCTACATAACTTATATTTTAGCTTGTCTTGAGCGTAGCCGAAAGGCTCAGTACAAGTCATTCGAGATAATAGGTCGTTGTTTTTCATGTAATCTGTACAAGCGAACTGTGACATGTCTAAACATATTTAAATAATTATAAATATTTATTTAATTGATAATAAGGTGTTTAAATGTTTTTTGTAAAAAACCACCCACCCGCTTTTGTGCTTTTGTTGTATTTACTTTGGAGTAGAATCCATTTTTTCATTTTTTATTGAAGCAAAATGAAGCTCCAATATAAATAGACCTCTTTTATTTCTCTTGACGTTGCTATAATATGTGAAGTGAAAAAGATAAAATTTAAGGATTTCGAGCAAAATAGACAGGGTTATTTTAAATCATAAAATTATAATCTGTACGAATCATTCCAATAAATAAAGTCGCTCTCAAAATGATTAGCAAGTTGCTACTTAAGAATAAAAACTTTTACAATATAGAAAAATCCGATAGCTCCGATAAAAAATAAAAAAGCGCGGATGAGATTTTGTGCGTTAGATTGGGATGAAGTCTTTAAAAAGAAACTGATTGATAAATAAGTAAACCGTTTTTTGAGCTTGAAACTTTTTAAAGGTTAAGTCAGATAGCAATTAGCTAATCATTTTGAGTATACTATTATAATGTAGATTCCTGAAAATAATGCATTCCTAAAAAGAAGGTGCATAAATTTTTGAATTTTGGTAAGTAATTAACTGAAGCCCCCTAAAATAAATTAAAAATTTAATGAACCTATGGCCCGTAAATCTAAGGAAATTGAATTAAGTAGTGTGCTTTTCAGTATAAAGAGAGGACTTATAAAACTCGTCATAAGAACCTTTATAGGCTTATTTTGTACTGCAATGCTCAGTTTTACAACAAAACATACGATATCCAAAAATAATATCCTTTTTATAAAAAAGTTACCAGTACAAGAACTTAAAGTTTCAGGTACCGTTACAGATCAATTAGGACTTCCCATAGCTCATGTAACCGTTTTGATAAAAGGCACAAATAAAGGTAGGGTCACTAATTCAGATGGTCAGTATGCCATAACAGTATCAGGGCCTTCTCAAGAATTGGTCTTTTCGTCTATAGGTTTTGAAACACAAGAAATAAGAGTCGATAATCAAAGGACTATTAATATTGTCCTTAAAGAAAATATTGGTCAACTGGATGAAATAACCATTGAAGCTGGCTATTATAAAACTTCCCAAAGATTGACTACAGGTAGCATTAGTAAACTAGAAGCAAAAACTGTAGAAAAACAACCTGTTAACAATCCGTTGGCTGCTATTCAAGGGCACTTGCCTGGTGTAAGTATTACCCAGAATACAGGTGTTCCTGGTGGGGATTACCATATTCGAATTCGAGGGCAAAACTTTATAGGTCCTGGAGGACCTTTTGATGAGGTTAACAATCCGTTATACATAATAGATGGAGTACCTTACAATTCTGGATCGCTGGAATTGAGTTCCTTAACAGGTAATATTATTCCTAGCGGAAAGGTAAGTCCGTTAAATACTATAAACTCAGCAGATATAAAAAGTATCGAAGTGCTTAAGGATGCAGATGCTACGGCCATCTATGGATCTCGTGGTGCGAATGGTGTGGTGTTGATTACGACCAAGAAAGGCAGGGTAGGAAAAACACAGGTTAAGCTTAATGTAAGTAATACATTAAGTGAAGTTACTGGTTTTGTAGATCTATTGAATACGCAACAGTATTTAGAAATGCGTAGAGAAGCTATTAAAAATGAAGGACTCACACTTGAAACTATACCAATTTCATCTCGATCGACCTTTCCCGATTTATATATTTGGAGT
The DNA here is from genome assembly GCA_947501845.1 of uncultured Flavobacteriaceae bacterium. Classification (GTDB taxonomy): domain Bacteria; phylum Bacteroidota; class Bacteroidia; order Flavobacteriales; family Flavobacteriaceae; genus Flavivirga. The sequence continues at coordinate 81,941 of CANMXP010000012.1, forward strand.
CAAGAACGGGATACAGATTGGCAAGAGGTGCTTATTGGGGGTACGGCCCATAGGCACCATACCCAACTGTCCTTTTCGGGAGGCGATGCCCAAACCCAATTTTTGTTAAGTGGAGGGTATTTAACAGAAACCACTGTGTTTCCCGGAGATTCGAAATATAATAGAACGTCGGTACATGTTCATGTAAACCACCAGTCGGAGAACCATCGTTTTAAACTCAGTTTTTCTGGAAATTATGGGTCTGATCTAAATAATTTACCTCCTCAGGATTTTACAAAGGTAGCTGTAGTTTTATCACCAAACGCACCAGCACTTTACAATGATGCTGGTGATTTAAACTGGGAAAATTCTACTTGGAGAAACCCATTAGCTATATTGGAGCAGGATTACCTAGCAAGGACACATAGTTTTATTGTGAATACGGTATTATCTTATTACCCAATTCCAGCATTGGAATTTAAAACTAGCTTAGGTTATACAGATTACCGTTTAGAGTCTTATGCAACATTTCCGCATACCAGTTTTGATCCTAATACGACCTCTGGTCAAAATAGCAGTCGATCTAGCATTAGCACCAATAATAGTACACGTGAGTCCTGGATTGTAGAGCCGCAGATTAATTGGAAGCACCATTGGGGAGCAGCCAGTTTGAAACTACTTTTAGGAACCACTTTTCAACAGGATAAGGATGAGCAATTGGGGATGTCTACATCAAATTTTCCTAGCAATGCCCTGTTGCATAATCTGGCAGCAGCGAAAGATAAAATGATTATTCTTGATACAGGTACCGAGTATAAGTATCAGGCTGTTTTTGGCAGGATTAACTTTAATTGGAAAGATAAACTAATTCTAAACATAACTGGACGTCGGGACGGTTCTTCCCGATTTGGACCAGGTAAGCAATTTGGTAAATTTGGAGCTATTGGGACGGCATGGCTGTTTTCTGAGGAAAATTTCTTTGAGAATCATTCGATTTTAAGTTTTGGGAAATTACGTGCCAGTTATGGTATAACAGGGAGTGATAAACCACCAGACTATGCTTTTTTGGATACTTATGAGGTTTCAGGGAACTATAATGGTTCGGGCTTGGCACCAACCCGCTTGTTTAATCCAGATCGAGCCTGGGAAGAAAATAAAAAACTGGAAACAGCTTTAGAGCTAGGCTTCTTTAAGTACCGTATATTTTTGTCGGCAATCTGGTATCGTAACCGTTCTTCCAATCAGCTGCTCCCTATTCCTTTGCCCGGTACTACGGGATTTTCTAGTATCAGTGCTAATTTAGATGCCATAATAGAAAATAGAGGTGTTGAGATCGATTTACGTACGGTAAATATTCAAAACGATGCTTTTAAATGGCGTACCACTTTTAACATTTCAGCAAATAGAAACAGATTGGTAGTATTTCCAGAACTAGAAAAGTCTACTCTGGCCAATGAGTATTTGGTAGGAAAGTCTTTAGGGGTTAGGCAACTATATCACGTTTTGGGAGTCAATCCAGAAACAGGTGTATGGCAGTTTGAAGATTATAATAATGATGGCGCTATAGATAAAGATGATCGCCAATGGCTTGAGGATCTCACACCAAAGTATTTTGGAGGCCTGGGTAATACCTTGACTTATAAAAATATACAGCTGGAGGTATTTTTACAATTTACAAAACAAAAAGGGAGAAGCTTTTTTCAATCAGGTGTACTTAATCTTGGAGGTATGGTCCAAAATATGCCTGCATCTATATTGGATCGTTGGCAGCAAATAGGTGATGAAAATCCGATACAACGTTATTTCCTATCCGTCAATAATGACGCTACAATAGCATCGAACAGATATAGACATAGCAATGCATCTGTGACGGATGCTTCCTTTATTAGATTGCGAAATGTATCGTTAAGTTATACGATGCCTAAGACTATAACAAAGCATACAGATGTAAATGTCTATTTGCAAGGGCAGAACCTGTTCGTTATTACGGATTATGATGGGGCAGATCCAGAAGTGCAGAGTACATCGGTATTACCTCCATTACGGCAATTTACTTTAGGATTGAATATGACATTTTGATATAGGGAGTCTTGTTAATTCGGAGATATTGAATGTTTTGATTTGTTATGTACTTTCAATGAAATTTTCATTTTAGTAATACTTAAGATAAACTTTGGCAAGAATCCATAAAATCCCAACTAAAGTTTATCTCAGAACATTATACAGGTTGAAGTTGATGTATTATTTAATTTAGATATTATTTTATTGAAATTTAAATGCTTACAGTAATTGATGCAAGTTCAATAAATTAATACAAGAAACCAAAATGAGTAGCTTTTCCTCTAGTCCTCTTCAAAACTAATCTAAACCTTCATACAAAAGAACATTACATGGAGATATACTGTTCAGTTTTTGATATACTTGATGAATGCTAAAACCTACTACAATAGTACATACAGGGTTGTATGAAGACGTACAATCACAGTTAATTGGAGATGCTATTGTACAACTAAGTTCATCAGGGTTTTGGAACCACCCGGAAGTAACCACAATATCATCTGCCATATTGTTCCCGTTAGGAGCAAAAGCAAGTGAAGCAGTGATAGCCAGTATCAATGCAAAAGCTGGTAAAACGATTTTAAAAAATGTTGTTTTCATAATATAAATATTTAAAAGTTAATAAATCATGTATACTTGAATTTAAATTACTGATAATCAATGGTTAACAATTGTTTTAATGCATATTACTCATTAAAACTTATTTTTAAAGGATAAATACTTGTCTTAGACGGATTTGTTAGTGAGGATTAGCATTTTGCGTGTCTATAAGATATACTTTGACTACGCACCACAGTACAAGAGTTTAGTATGATATGTGACACAAAATAGGTATTCATTAGATTTTAAGCCTATTATTAAAATCTGTAGAATAATAAATAAAGATCTTTATGTGATTTCTCCTGTTGTCGAAATGACTTGAAAAGATAAATTTATGTATTTTGAGTTGTGTTGAATTGAGTTACGGTTGGGGTTTCACATGATTTTGGCATTTCAATGTATGATATGACATTTCATTTATTCGAATCGTACTATTAAATTATAGTTAGCTCGAGTAAAGTGCTATCAGTATTTTTAATATTATGAGTTACAATATTTCAAGCTAACTATAAGCAAAGTCTCTGTTCTTTATTCTAGTAGGAAAGCGGTCTTAATTCTTTTAGCTACAAGTAATCTAGAAGAAAAAACCAGAGCGCACTTTTTTTGTTGTGAAAAGGATTCTAAAAACTTAAAAAGATTTTGCTCTGGTTTTTTGGGGATCTGTTTATGGTAGTAAACCCTTATTTCTTACTATAAAGTAATAAGAGGTAGATGGTCCAATTTGGATAAGGATTCACTTGATTTTATCTGTTTAATAAGATCGGCTCTGTCTATACCAAAGGCACTGGATAAATAATGAAGCTTTGTTTTTTTTCCTTTTGAATCATCAGAAGTTGTAAAAAAGCAATGCCAATGCTCGCCACAATCGATAATTTTGGCAACCGATTTAAAATCTTTCTTAGAGAATTCGGAGATGTATTGGCTTAATGTATATCCAAATTCGTGATAAGCAGTAAAAATAAAAGATGTTAAAGTTTCCAGTGAAAGAAAGAACCCATCAAGTAATTTTTCTTGATCCTTTTTCTTATTGGTTTTTAAAAGTTGCATTAAATTATTTGGGGTTTTTATTTTTTGAAAATCACTTTTTAGTTTTAACCAATGTAAATGAGCACTTTTAAATATTTCACTGCTCGTAGCAGTAAGTTCCTTTTCACCAGTCACTTCTTCTTTAGGAACACCGTTTAAAATCATTTGTTTTACAATAATGTCACTGCCGTATTGCTTGATAGGGTTTTTCTTTTCAAATTCGCTATCATCAAAAGCTATGAGTTTCTTATTGGTCTTCTTATGTGTAAATATGCGGTGTAACATTGTTTTTTTTGATTGCGGGTGACTTTATACAAAAGTCGAAAATTAAACTTATTCTAAAAGGATAATAAATTACCTGAGAGGGATTTGTTAGTCCATACTTAACACGTGGTATAAAAACTTGATTTTATTAAGTTTGTAGGACGCATTAAAAATTGCAATTCGAGCCCATACTAAACGTTCCTATGTTGAGTTTCTTGAACTAAATTTTGGATAAATGTTTCAGTATTTTATCTAAAGGAATCTCAGGTTTAATTTTCATTATAATTTATATTTTAGTTAAAACTAGGTAGTCTCATTTAAAAAGCGATTTTTAGAACAACTCAAATTAGCACTACCTAGCTTAAGGGGGATAATTATTAAGCGAATTTAAATCGATTACAAATGTAGATGATGGAATTTAGCTGATAAGGAATAAAAATTACCTGAGAGGGATTAATTCTACCTAAAATCTAAAGAATATATAATTTGTTTGTGCTGATTATGTGTTTTTTGAATAATTTATAGTTTTATTTCTGCTGAGTTTGTTGAAGCGAAAACCGAATTAAATCAGTAGATTTTATTAAAAGGAAGGCCATTCCAAGATTAATTTCAGTTACGCTCAATCACCTAAATCCCTATAAAAAAGATGGTCGTGCGCAACCGAAATTAGATATCAGACAACGCAAATATCGATGATAAGATTTAACTAAAAAGGATTAAGACTTATCTAAAAAGGATGACTTGTCAATTTGGCTTAGTGCTAGGTGTTAAAAATGTTAGGTATTGTTGGTGAGTGTGTTATATCTGATTGAGGACCGTTAATTTTTTGTTTCGGCTACGCTCAATCTGAAGAATCCAACGAAATGGTGATTGGGCGCAACCGAAGTCAAAAAGACAAAAATTACTAACCGCAACAAATATCGATGATAAGATTTAATTTAAATGGATTAAAACTTATCTGTAAGGGATTTTGCGCAATTATACTGGTTTTAACCAAATAAAAATTCCTCGGTGATTTGCTTCTAAGCCATCATTACGACTGCTGTTTCCGCTTTAGTAACGAATTAATTTCTGTAAAAGCAGAAATTTAAATACCTCTAAAAATTATTAAACTTCCAACTAAAGCTTAGCATAAAGTATTGCTTAAGCACTTTGTTTTGAGAATCTTGAATGTAGTTTTTTGTGGCAATACGTCTAACGTTTGTATTTTGGTTCAATAAATCGTAAACCTTTAAAGATAAAATACCATGGTCTTTAAATATCGTATAGGCTAAAGTTGTGTTCCAAAACCAGGCACTTTTTTGAAAACCTTCTGCAACGTTTGGGTTATAATTAAAACTAATATCGTGTCGCCATTCTAATTGTTTAGGAACAAATGTTGTTATTTGTAGCCCAGCAGAATGATTAATAAATTCTTGGTCTTCAAAATCGTTCAAATCAAAAGTGGTTTTATTAATTGATAATCTGTAATTTGGTACGACCATCATAACCTGATCCCAAGCAAATGTGATACCAATATGAGGTGTTAACGAGATATTGTTTGAAACATATTGAACGTCATTATTAAAGTTAACCGATCTATTAATACCTGTGGATAGACCAGCATGGTATTTAATTGTTTTTAAGGAGTCTATTTTTATAGTTTTATTATAACTGCCACCAGCGTTTAAGCTATAGCCTCCATTTACATTGTCATAGCTGGTGTTTCTTACAAAATTATCATCAATGGTTGTTTTGGTCACCACTTGATTGTTGTTTAAATTGGCATAAATATGCCCAAAGAACCCATGGCGTTTTTGAAAATTGAATGTATTATACCCAAAATAAAAACTATGCGTGTTTGCAGGTTTTAGATTAGGATTTCCGGTTACTGTATTTAAAGGATTTGAGATGTCTTGAAAGGGCTGTAGTTGTGATAGTTGTGGGGGAATATTATCTAGGCCATAACTGGCATATACATACGATTTTGGATTGAATTGATAATGAAAATTCGATCGCAGCTCTACAGTTTCAAAATGACGTGCCAAACTTAGATCTGGCCTCAAAAAATCACTATTTTTTAAGGCTCTAAAGACATACCCCATTTCGGAGCTAACAGACCATTTCTCTTTCTTATATGTTAGTTTCAAAGCTGGAGTACTTCTTGTATTTGTATACTTAAAATCTGTACTCAAGTCTTCATTAAATATGGTGAAATCTTGAGTGCTTGTATCAAAAGTATAAGTACTCTTTATATTTTCCTGTTTGTCATGTCTGTAATTAAACTTAAGATCTAAAAACAAGCCCTTCGCTATTAATGGCCATCTGAGGGATATATTGGTATAAAAACCTTTAGATTTCTGGTCGCTATCAGTAAATAAATTTCTATTAATTTCTTCTGGATTGTCTCCAAAAATATTGGTTTCAGAATTTAAAAAATTATTGGCTTCTATGGTTTCGTACTTATTAGACATGTTAAATTTTAAATATGCTCCATGTATACCTAATCGTTTTGTGACATCTAAATAGTTGTTAAAATTTTTATTTGTTGTTTCTGCAAATGAAGACAAACTGGATTGATTTGTCAGGACATTTTCTTCACTTCTGGAAGTTTCACTTCCTAAGGTTTCTATTTTATTTTTAGAAATGTTAAATGCTGGGTTAATATTGATTAAGAGCGTAGAATCGATTTCGATATTAAACCCTAAACGAACATTGTGATTTTCACCCTCGTTATGCGATTTTGTGTTGGAGTTACTTGTGTATCTCGAATCTGGAAGAATATTGATTTGTTGTGTAGTACGTTCATTTTCTGAACGCGTTCCAGAGAAAAAATAATTGGCAGAAATATCATGTTTTTTTCTCAATTTATCAATGTAATTCGAACCATAATTGCGAGATATAGTAATTCCTTGCCCACTTGTAAGGCCACTTCTAAAACTAAATCCAGGTGAATTTATATTGTTACCTCCGGCAAGAAGGCTAATACGTTGACTATTGTTGAAGAGGTTATACATCCCAGCAAACTCATAACGTTTGTTAGTACCTGTGCCAGCTGCAACCTGCCCAAAAGCACCATCGTTGTTTTCTTCTTTTATAACGAGATTGATCGTTTTTTTTTCTTTACTGCCTTCATCACCAGCAAAAGCTTCTGCTTTGGTTTTTGTATCCGTGATTTGGATGTTATCAATGATTTCTTTTTTTAAATATCTTGTCGTTATAGTTGGGTCATTGCTAAAAAATGGTTTTCCATTTACCAAAATATTGTCTACTTCTTTTCCGTTTATAGTTATTTTGCCAGTATCATTAACTTCTACTCCTGGTAATTGTTTTAATAAATCTTCAACATTGGCATCTTTTTTAGTTTTAAAAGAAGTAGCATTAAACTTTAAGGTATCTTTTTTTATAACGACAGGAGGACTAACCTTTATAAGGACTTCCTCTAAAGCACTAAGGTCTGTTTTTAGATTAATAATGTTTAGGTCGATGGTTTCCTTGTCTAAATGAATAGCTTGAAAGTGGGGCTGATACCCAATATAGGAAATATAAAGATTTAAACGTTTATCTGCTGTTTTGCCTTCTAAAGAAAAATAGCCATTTTTATCTGAAATGGTATAAGTAATCAAAGAGCTATCCTTAACACGTTCTAAATGAATAGTTGCTGCCTCTAAAGCTGTTTTCTCGGCTTCTGTTATTAAAGTTCCAGAGATTTTAAAAGGCTTCGTTTGTGAGAAAGATACCGTTATGCAGAGTATTGTATATACAAAAAAACAATATTTCACACGTTTAAATTTTAATTACCTGCCTATGAACTAATATTAAAATATGGAATCTATATGTACATAGTGTCTTCACATGGAGCATTTTAAATACTAATAAAAATAAATGTCTCTTTATTGTTATGGAGGCATTAGCTACGTATCCTTTAATATGAACATTATTTTGAACCTTACTGTAGGTTCTTAAAGCGGGTGTCTTTTTGTTAATACACAATAATATAGTTGTCAATGGGTACTATTGACTTATTATTCAGTCTTTAAAATTTTGTCCTTTTCAATTCCAGCTACACTCAATCCCTAAAATCCCAATAAAGATGATTGGGCGCAACCGAATTTGAAAAGACAACTAACTAACAACTATAGAGCAAATATCGAGGATAAAACTTAACTTAAATGGATTAAAACTTGTCTGAAAAGGATGTTGTGTTTAATGAATACACATAAATACCAGAAAACAGGTGCGTAATAGAACATATAAGTATTGACTGCTACCAAAAGTGCTTAGTACATAATACTTAATACTTGGTCCCCAGTACTAAAGTTGATGCTTGTTCTAAATTTCTGGGTTTTGATTGGATTGTTTTCTTAAATCCCTTGGGGTAAATCCATATTTTTCCTTAAAAGCTTTAGAGAAATGAGGTGCGCTTATAAAACCAGTTACGTGTGCTACTTCTTTTATGGATGTATCTGTATGCTGAATTAAAACACTAGCTTTTCTCAACCTTTCATTTATTAAAAAACGAAACACGGTTTGGCCATACAGTTGTTTGAAACCATATTTTAGTTTATACTCATTAGTTCCAAAAGTATGTGCCAATTCAATCAATGGGGCAAGCGGTTTGTCTAAATTATTTATAATATGATCATGTACTTTTCGGATTTTTCTAATATCGGTAAAGCTTAAATTGAGCTGTTTGCTTTTATTACTGTCTTGAGGGGTCTTTGCTGTTTTGTTTTTTCCAGTATTTACAATTTTTCGTAATTCAATTTCCCTTTCTGTGCTGTTTTTAATAATTTCTATGGATGTAATCACAATTCTTTCTGATTGATTGGCTCGATCGACAAATTTGCTAACCAAACAATTGGATGTTAAAATTAACTGTTGTTTGGTTTTAAAAGATAACACGATAAATTCTTCATGAGCATCAAGATTAGTGCGCATTAACTTAGATTTTAAACCATTCCAAGCTAATTTTGAGTCCTGAGTTAAAAATGTAGAAAAATCTTTTTCTTGTAACTCATTATCATCAAAGAATAACATCTGTTTAATGCGGGTATTAAAAGCTATAATAGTGTCTTCTGTGTCCAGAACAAAGAACATTTGAACCAGATGTTTGTAGGTTTCATTTAGGTTCGCATAGCCTTGATGGAGAAAAGAAGTTCTTATTTCTTCAAAGGTCATGTTAACCAGTGCAGTGAGTGCTTCAATATCATCGTCCAAATCGGATCTTTCAATCTTGTATGCAAAATTACCGCTGGCAAACTCCATAAGCATCGTGTGGATTTGTTTTATTCTTTGTTTATTGTTTAGTTTCATCACGTAGAAAAGCTAGTTTGTAGATTTATTTATTGTTCAAGAAATTTATACTGATTTTAAACAGGAAAAATAAAAGGCTATTTTATATTAAAAGCAGAAGCGTGCAAAAGTTTCATAACGAACTATTTAGAGATATAACTATTTAGAAAACTTAAGGCATCCTCTTCTTTGATAAATATCTGGGTCGTGATTGCTGGATTACTGGTTTTAACATAAAAACCAGATATCGTATTGGTTAATGGATTGTTGACCAACAAAGCAACAGCTTTAATTAGGGCAGAACCTTCTATTGCTAAGTAGTTTCTTGCACTTTTATTGACGCTTTTAACGCCTCTCATGTCACAAAAGATTAGAAATTCTCTACCTTGCTGTAATAAAAGTCTATCTTCAACAACTCTCATAGCAACAGATTGATCTATAGAAATTCCGTTTTTGTAAACAAAATAAAGAATGTCTTTTTCAATCCAGAACTTCGCATACTCGTTTTCTATATGATCTATCAAAATATTTTAAGATTTTTGGGGTTAAAAGATTTCATACTTAATTAAATTTAAATACGTGTTTTTACAATTATTATCTGTATTAATTTATCTTAAGAGAGAAAATGTTCTTTATAATAATGTTCTTTATGATTTTGAACAAATCAAAACAAATAAACATAGGGCAAAACAAATATAATTACAATTATTTTAACTTAACTGAGGTAAAACCGTACTTTTAACTTTTTAGGGATAATTTTAATACCAATTGTGTTTTGCTCTTTTGTGCTCAATTAAAAAGATGTTTTTTTTAATTCCGTGAAGTATCAATTACCTGTTTTTAAGTGTTTTAGTGTTTTTTTTGTTTGTATTATAACGCTGGAATATATTAGTTTGTTTGTTTAAAACTTGTCTTAAAAGGATAAAAACTTATCTGTAAGGGATTTTTTACCTAATACTTACGGGAATAATAAAATTAGGCTATAAATTTTTATAGTTTTATACGTTCTATGACTACAATGAGTTGTTAATGAGTTTAGTTATAGAATATACTTGCCTCCCTATAAATTACATTAACCATATTAATAAATATTGAGATGGCAAAAATTAAACATAACAACTTTTTAGATACTGTAAATGAGGTTTTTACAGACGCTAAAGAACAAGGTGTATTGCATTTGTATGCAGAGGGAGATAATTTTACGGGAAGAAAAATAAGGGTGAAACAAAAAGACCTTTTTCATTTCGGAACAACAGGTTATTTAGGATTAGAACAAGATAAGCGCTTAAAAGAAGCGGCTATGGATGCTATTTACAAATATGGGACACAGTTTCCTCTTTCTAAAAGTTATATTTCAAATCCGTTATATCGTAAGTTAGAAGAAAAGGTTACCCAGTTGTACAATGCACCTATTATTATTACTAAAAATAGTACACTTGGACACCTTGGAGTAATTCCTAGTGCTGTTAATGATGGTGATGCCATTATTTTAGATCATCAGGTACATTGGAGTGTGCAAAGTGCGGCAAATGTTCTTAAAACCCGTAGTGTGCCCATTGAAATGATTCGACATAGCCACCTTGATATGTTGGAGGATAAAATAAAAAAATTATCTTCTAAATATAAAAAGATCTGGTATATGGCAGATGGTGTTTATTCCATGTATGGCGATGTAGCTCCTCTAGATGAGCTTATGCAGTTGTGTAATAAATACCCACAATTGCATTTGTATTTAGATGATGTTCACGGTATGAGCTGGGCTGGTAAGCGTGGTACGGGTTATGTACTTAGCAAACTTGATGAATTACCCGACAATATATTGTTGTTTGGAACTTTAAGTAAAACCTTTGGAGCCAGTGGTGCTGTAGCTGTATGTACCCATAAGAAAAGATACCATAAAATAAAAACCTTTGGAGGCCCTTTAACTTTTTCTGCCCAATTAGAGCCTGCTTCTGTTGCAGCGGCAATAGCTTCTGCTAATATCCATCTTTCTCCCGAAATTTATATGCTCCAAAACGAATTACTAGAACGAATAACACTGTTTAATACCCTTTTGGCAAATACAGATTTGCCTTTAGTTGAGCAAAATAATTCTCCAGTATTCTACATAGGCACAGGTATGCCAGTTACTGGGTATAATTTTGTGAATAGATTAATGAAAGAAGGGTTTTTTGTGAATTTAGGAATATTTCCAGCCGTTCCTGTAAAGAATACTGGTGTAAGAATAACCATTTCTAGGCATAATCAGGCAGAAGAAATTAAAAGCTTGGTTGATGCTATGGTTTACCACTATCCGAAAGCTTTAGAAGATACACATACAACGCCAAATAAGGTAAGGAAAGCCTTTAAACTACCTGTTTTGGAAACATTGCCAAAAAAGAATATTGTTGAAGAATTTCGTATAGAATATGAAACAACTATAAAGAATATTGATAAAGATGAATGGAATAGGCTTATGGGAAAACAGGGAGCCTTTGATTGGGATGGTCTACTTTTTCTTGAAAATGTTTTTACACAAAACGAACTTCCTGAAAATAATTGGGACTTTCATTATATGGTCATTAAAGACGAGGAAAAGACACCTGTACTAGCTACATTTTTCACATATGCACTATGGAAAGAAGATATGCTCGCACCAGTTTCCGTTTCCATCAAATTAGAAGAAACACGAAAAAAAGATCCTTATTATCTTACTTCTCATGTACTGGGAATGGGGTCGCCATTTACAGAAGGAGCACACCTTTATTTAAATAAATCTCATCCTCATTGGAAATTGGCTATTAAGCAGATGTTGAATAAGGTTGAAGATCTGGAGCAGCAATTTAACTCAAATTGGATTGTGCTAAGAGATTTTGAACATGATGATCAACTAAGTCAATTGTTTCATCAACAAGGATTTATCAAGACAGTGATGCCCGATTCGTGCCAAATACTTGATCTTTGTTGGAAAACTATGGATGAATATCCAGAGTCATTGTCTAAACGTTCTAGAAAGCACTTTAAAAAAGATATCCAGCCTTATGAAGCTCGTTTTGAGGTAGTGTATAATGAAACGCCAGAACAAGAACAAATAGATCAATTCTATGAGTTGTATAGTAATGTGAACAAGCATAATCTTGCTTTAAACATGTTTCCACTACCTAAAAAACTGTTTGCCATGATGTCCCAACACCCTAATTGGGAATTTTTAACGCTTTATTTAAAAGAGGAATCTAACAAAGGGAAATCGCATATACCAGTGGGTGTTATGTTTTGTTATAAAAATTTAGAAGAAGCATATACGCCAGCTTTTATTGGTATGGATTATAATTATACCGATGAATATCAGGTTTATAGACAATTGCTGTACCAAACAATAAAGCGGGCTACAAAACTTGGGTATAAAAAGATAGATTTTGGTATGACGGCATCTTTTGAAAAGAGAAAAGTGGGCGCAACTATTATTCCCAAAGCAGCCTATATACAAGCAAAAGATAACTTTTCTTTAGAGTTAATGGGGGTTATGGAAAATAATTAGTCGCCTATTATTATCTGAAAATAAAAAGACCTATTTAAGCCAGAAAGAAGTATAATGTTGAATAGAGTCTTCAATTTTAGATTGAAGGTTTTTATTTTCTAACCTAATTAGAGGTTTGACCTCTTCAATATTGCTTTGACTTATTTGTTGCGCGATATAGTTTCTAACACAATTTTATAAGTAATTGATACAACATTATAAGTAACAGGATATCGCCTACGGTATTTTTACTTAAAGTTTTTGGGGTTTACTTAGAAGGTCTTTCCCTGTTTAAATGATAAAAGTGACAGAAGGAAAGAGGTATTTGGACAATATGGATACCATACCTTGGATTACTACAGATTATTTTTACTGTTAAGAATATACACCAACTATATAAATGAAATCAAATATGATAAGATCAATAAAAAATACAAGTAAAAAAGTAATTGTTCTATGTAGTATATGTACTTTGATATTAGCTTGTCAAACTGCAGAAAAAAAACAAATAAAACTTGAGAGTACTAAAGAAGTAAAAAAAATGGATGTAGAAAATCTTCGCCCTTTATTAACAAGTATTACTTCTAAATATGATGAACTTAGGCCAAAAGTTGTACAACCAGCTGAAGGATATTTAAAATACCCTTATCTTATTCCAGCAGGATTTTATAAACAAATGTGGGACTGGGATGGCTTTTTTATGGGTAATCATTTTGTAAGTATAGGAAAACCAGAATACCTAAAATATTGGGCGCTTAATTTGATAGAAGGTGTAGATGAAGAAGGTTACGTTTCTGGTTGCGCAACAACTAAAGGGCCTCGATTGCTTTTTGGTAAATTTGCTATGAAACCATTTTTGTCTCAAGGTGTACACTTTGCTTCAAAAGGGCTGCAAGATTATAAATGGGTAGAACCTTATTACGAAGCTCTTAAAAAAGTACTAGCTTACAGAGAAAAGACCCAACAAGATGAGAAAACAGGATTGTTTTTCTGGGAAAACGGAATGCAAAGTGGTGCCGATAATAATGTAGCAATGAATTATTTTACTGGTGATAAGCGATCATTTTTAGCACCCGATGCCAGTGCTTTTCAATATAAAGAATACCTAGCTCAAGCTCAAATAGCCAAGAATTTAGGGAAATTAGAAGAAGCCAGCGAATATAAAATTAAGGCAGATAACTTAAAGAAAGCGATTAATAAATATCTTTGGTCTGAAGAGGATAAAATTTACTATACAGTGGATAGAGAAACTGGCGATTTTTACAAAAGAGTGAGTTACTCTTCTTTTGTACCATTAATGCATAATATTGCACCTCAAGAAAAAGGAAAATCAATGCTGTCTGAGTATTTAATAAATCCAGACCATATGAAAGCTGAATATGGATTTAGAACGTTATCATTACAAGATCCAGATTATAACAATAAGAATATTATTGTGCCTTTTTCTAATTGGCAAGGACCTGTTTGGCCTATAGCAAATTATATTTATTCTGTTGGATTAAAAAATTATGGTTTTAAAGAAGCTCTTTATTGGCAAGCAGAGACTTTAGGTACATTATTGTTAAACGATATTAAAAAGTATAACACCATGCATGAAAACTATCATGCAGATACAGGAGAACCATTGGCTCCTAGTCATGATCATGTAGATAAAGATGGAAATATTGTTGGGTTCATTAGTTGGAACCTTTGTATTCAAAACCTTTTGGAAGGTGTTGTTGATGATAAATGGATGCTGCTAGAAATCGAATAAAAAATAGTTGTTTTACTATTTAGTGACGATATGTCTTTTCACCAATATACCTCGTTTACATCCATAATGCATAGATTTACATCTTGTTATTAAATTATATATGGAACATGAATAAAAAAATAATGACTTCATTATTACTATTTTACCTTGTGCAGTTTTCGTTATTTGCTCAAGATATAAGTAATACTTCGGGAAAGCATTGGAGTATTTCTGGTGGTGCAGAGATTACTTTCGATATAGATAACAAAAATAATTTACCTTATACCGATGACATTGAAATGGCAGGCAAGCGTGTTGCTGGCATTATTAAATATAGTATTGATGACAAAGGAAAATTGTCTCTTAATAGAACCGTTTTTTTTCCACAATTGCATGAATTTAAAACATCAGAAGACACATGGTTTCACGATTATAGAGCCTATTTAAAAGGGGAGTATGCTGACGATTTGTTGCCAAAACTTTATATAAAAAATGAGCAATTTGTACCAGGAACTGTAAAAACAGTTTCAATAAATGGTGTGCTCAATTTTGTGCATCATCCTTCTAAAAATGGATTGATACTGTCCCGATCCCTTTTTCCATCTATGGACGAACGGCTTTTTATAGAAATGTGGACTATAAAAAATACCACCGATTCCATTATGAAAATTCAAGCAGGTAATACATCTCTAGAATTTAACGACTATGGTTCTAAAGGAAAATACAGCAGGCGTATCAAAACTAATGCACCAGAAAATATTTTGCTAAAGCCAGAAGAAGAAATATCATTTTCTTTGAATATTATGGCTAAAACTTCTGAGGAAAAGTTTACAGAAGAATCGGGCGGAATAACTTTAGCAAAACGAAAAGCATTTCTTGGTTTAATGTCGGGATCATTACAACTAGATACACCAAACCCAGTGTTGAATACCCTATTCGAATTTTCAAAAATAAGAGCATCAGAGAGTATTTTTGAGTCCGAATTAGGTTTAATCCATTCCCCAGGAGGCGGTAGATACTATGTAGGCATATGGGCAAATGACCAAGCCGAATATATCAATCCGTTTTTTCCATATCTGGGTTATGCCCTAGGTAATGAATCTGCGATGAATACATTTAGGGCGTTTGCTAAAGAAACTAACTCTGAATACAAAAAAATTAGATACGCGTTTGAGATTGAAGGTTTGGTAAAACCTTTCTTAAAAGATAGAGGGGATGCAGCGATGATAGCCTACGGAGCGGTGCACTATGCGATGGCCCTTGGCGATGTTCAAATTGCAAATGAATTATGGCCCCTTATAGAGTGGTGTCTCGAGTATTGTAATAGACAACTTAATGAGGAAGGTGTTGTTATGTCTGAGTCTGACGAAATGGAAGGAAGAATAGAAACAGGAAACGCCAATTTATCAACATCTTCGCTATATTATGGAGCATTGCAACATGCCAAAGATTTGTCAAAATCTCTTAATAAATCGAAAACATTACAAAAAAAATATAAAGAACAAGCAAATAAACTTAGTCTAGCTATAGAAAATTATTTTGGAACTCATGTAGAAGGTTTAGATACTTACAAATATTATAAAGAGCATAAATATTTACGTCATTGGATTTGTCTTCCATTGGTTGTTGGTCTTAATAAAAGAAAAGAAGCTACAGTTACCGCACTTTTTAATCGTCTTTGGACAGATAATGGGGTACACGTTGAAAAAAATAGTGACGACGAAGCTATAACCAAAATATTTTGGGACCGAGGGACTTTATACGCCCTACGCGGAACATTCGCTTCTGGAGAGACAAAGAAATCGTTAGAAAAGTTAGAGCAATTTTCAGAAAAAAGATTGTTGGGTAATCGGGTACCTTATGTAGTTGAAGCATTTCCAGAAGGGAATATGGCACATTTATCGGCAGAAAGTGCCTTGTATTGTAGAGTTTTTACCGAAGGTGTTTTTGGCATAACGCCCACAGGACTTAACAGTTTTACTTGTACTCCCAGATTACCTGAAAATTGGGAGCATATGTATTTAAATAATATTAAAGCATTTGGAGAAGACTTTAGTGTAAAAGTAAATAGAGCAGGAAGACAAGTAAAAGTAAAAGTGGTTAAAAGTAACGGGAAAGTAATACTCAACAAGAAAATTACTAAAGGAAACTCATTAAACGTAACATTTAGATAGAAAAGGTCAAGATGGGTTCAGAATTAAGCGTTTTTAATATTTGAGGAATCTCTAGTAATTAATTCTGCATCCAATATTATTTTGTTCAATTGTTGCTTTACAATAGTTTTTTTAGCATGTTGCAAAAATGTTTTAGCAGCTTGTTTTCCAATTTCCGAACTATGTTGATTGATACTTGTAATGGTAGGTGTTACCATTCCCGTAAAAGGTTCATTGCCAAATCCTACTAAAGCAATATCTTCAGGAACCTTAATACCTTGTTCGTTTAATACTTGTAAAGCTCCTAAAGCAGCATAGTCGCCAGCGACGTATATAGCATCTGGTCTATTTTTTAAAGCTAATAATTGAGTCATTTTTGCTCTACCATCTTCCGTAGTAAGACTGCTCTCAATCAATAACGCATCTTCTAAAGGGAGTTGGTGCTTTTTTAGGGCATCAATATAACCTCTAATTCTGTTGTTAAAAATTCGTGTATGCTTATAGCCTCCAATATGGGCAATTCGTTTACACCCCTGTTTTACTAAATGCTCAACAATCATATGACTGCTATCGTAATCGTTAATACCTATATAATCTACATTTAAATCGTTTTCTCCACGGTCAAACAAAATTAAAGGGATGCCTTTAGATTTGATTTTTTCGTAATATTCTAAATTAATAGTTTCATTAGCCATAGATGCTATAATACCATCAACTTGTGTGAACAATAGTGTATCAATATTGCGGCATTCCTTTTTATAGGATTCGTTAGATTGTGTGATGATAATATTGTACCCCTCTTTATCTAATTCTTCCTCTATATTTTGAATCACCGAAGAAAAAAAATTGCTATTCGTTCTGGGAACAATAACACCAACTAAGTGACTTTTTCCTTTGCGTAAGGCACTAGCAAGATGATTTGGTTGATAATTTAGGTTTTTGGCAACCTGTTTTACAGCCTTTTTTGTCTTTTCACTTATCCGAGAGTCATTATGCAAAGCTTTAGAAACCGCAGCAGGAGAGATGTTTAAAACGTTTGCAATATCTTTTATGGTGGTTTTCTTTTTGATATTCAATTTTTTTATATATTTGCTTAAACGTTTAAGCAAATATACAGCGTTAGTTTTTATAATCAAAATGATATATTTTTTATGGTTTTGATTATATTTTAATATATCTGCTTAAACGTTTAAGCAATAAAATAATTAAACTAAAATAAGAATTTTAAACAATGGGTAAAGTAGTAACATTTGGAGAAATCATGTTAAGATTAGCTCCTCAAGGGTTTTTAAGATTTTCACAAGCAAATAATTTTGATGTTATATATGGTGGAGGTGAATCAAACGTAGCAGTGTCATTAGCCAATTATGGTGTTTCAGTAGATTTCGTAACACGTATACCAAAAAATGATATTGGTGAATGTGCTATGATGGAGATGCGCAAAAGAGGTGTTGGTGTAGATAAGATTGTTTATGGTGGTGATCGCTTAGGAATTTACTTTTTAGAAACTGGAGCCGTTTCAAGAGGTAGTAAAGTTGTTTATGATAGAGCACATTCTGCAATGGCAGAAATTGAATCAGGAATGATTGATTGGGATGCTGTTTTTGAAGGAGTAGAATGGTTTCATTGGACAGGGATTACACCTGCTATTTCTCAAGGTTCGGCAGATGTTTGTTTGGAAGCTGTAAAAGCTGCAAGTGCAAAAGGTATTACTATTTCTACCGATTTAAATTACCGTGCAAAACTATGGAAATACTGTGATGATGCTCATAGAGAGGCGGTTATGACAGAATTAACGTCGTACTGTGATATTGTATTAGGAAACGAAGAAGATGCAGAAATGCACTTTGGTATTAAACCAGAAGGTATCACCGTTCAAACTCAAGGACATGATGTAAAAGCAGAAGCGTTCTTATCTGTTTGTAAACAAATGATGGAAAAATTCCCAAGAGCTAAAAAAGTAATTACAACTTTGAGAGGTTCTATTTCTGCATCTCACAATACATGGGCAGGTGTTTTATACGATGGTAAGAAAATGTATGAGACACGTCAATACCAAATTACAGATATCGTTGATAGAGTAGGTGGTGGTGATAGTTTTATGGGTGGATTAATTTACGGATTATTAAAATATCCTGAAAATGACCAGAATGCTTTAGATTTTGCTGTAGCAGCGTCATGTTTAAAACACACGATAAAAGGAGATGCTAACTTGGTTACTGTTAGTGAAGTAGAAAAATTAATGGGTGGAGACGCTTCAGGTCGTGTAGCTAGATAAATTATTAAATGTTTAGATGTTTAATCGTTGATTTGTGTAATCGATTCAACAGTTAAACAAATAAACGCATAAACATTAAAAGATGGCACAATTTACAAGAATAGAAGTTGCAGAAGTTATGAAAAACACAGGACTGGTGCCTTTGTTTTATAATAGCAATATAGAAGCAAGTAAAAAAGTATTAAAAGCTTGTTATGATGGTGGTGCTAGATTGCTAGAGTTTACAGCTCGTGGTGATTTTGCTCATGAGGTTTTTGGCGAATTAGTAAAGTATGCAATTAAAGAATTACCAGGCATGGTAATGGGGGTTGGATCTGTAACCGATGCAGCTGCTGCCTCTAGGTTTATGGGCTTAGGCGCTAACTTTATTGTAACACCAGTTTTAAGAGAGGATATCGCTATTGCCTGTAACAGAAGAAAGGTTTTATGGTCTCCTGGTTGCGGTACTTTAACAGAAATAACCAGAGCTGAAGAATTAGGTTGTGAGATTGTTAAATTATTCCCTGGGGATATTTACGGACCACAATTCGTAAAAGGTATTAAGGGGCCACAACCTTGGACAAACATTATGCCTACTGGCGGGGTGTCTCCAACAAAAGAAAACCTTGAAGCTTGGTTTAATGCAGGGGTTACTTGTGTTGGAATGGGGTCTAAATTAATGGCTAAAGACGCCAATGGTGAATTTGACTATGCTAAAATTGAAGAACAAGTAAGATTTTCTATTGAGTTAATCAAAGAAGTTAGAAGTTAATTTAAAGTATATTATACATACTTAAAAGCCTTCCTTAATTCAAGGAAGGCTTTCTTTTTTTATGTGTGTAAATTTGTTACTTTTGGCATCAATTGAAAAATAACTAAAATGAAATGTGGCGTTTATAAATTTTAATTATAAATGTTTCATACTAATAACTAAAAAATTAAAAATAAAAGATGAAAACAGTAAAAATTTTAAGCATAGCAATGATTGCTTTACTTGTTGTTTCGTGCAACAACAAGAGTGGTGTTACAAATTTACCGCTAAAAACAGAAATAGATTCAGTGAGTTACGCAATAGGATTAAGTAATGGATACCAAGTAAGAACTGGTTTTCAGGAGGTAAATATAGACCTTTTTGTTCAAGGGCTTAAAAATGGGGCTGATTCAACAAATGTTTTATTAGCGCAAGATAAAATTAATACGACTATTCAAGCTTATTTCCAAAAAAAGCAGCAGGAAGAAATGAAGAAAAAGCAAGAAGAAGCGCTTAAAAAAGCAGAGGAGCAATATGGTGAAAACAAAGCTGAGAGTGAAAAGTTTTTAGCAGATAATATATCAAAAGAAGGTGTAGAAACAACTGAAAGCGGTCTACAATACATTATTTTAAAAGAAGGTGATGGAGAGAAACCAACAGCAACGTCAAGAGTAAAGGTTCACTATCATGGGACTAGAATTGATGGAACTGTATTTGATAGTTCTGTAGACAAAGGGAGTCCTTTTACAACCCCTGTAAATAGAGTTATTAAAGGATGGATTGAAGGGCTTCAACTTATGAAAGTTGGTTCTAAATATAAATTTTTCATTCCACAAGATTTGGCATATGGGGCTTTTCCTCAACCAGGAGGTACTATTAAACCTTTTGATGCTTTAATTTTTGAAATAGAGTTATTGGAAATAGTTAAGTAATTTATAACGACTTAATCTTAATATTTTAAAAAGAACAGGAGGCATATGTCTCCTGTTCTTTTGTTTTATAAGTATTCATGGTGTGATAAGGTATAAACATTGTAAATTTGCAGAGTAAAACTAAAGAACATATGGGGCACAAAGCAGGTTTTGTAAATATTATTGGAAATCCCAACGTAGGTAAAT
The DNA here is from genome assembly GCA_947501845.1 of uncultured Flavobacteriaceae bacterium. Lineage (GTDB taxonomy): Bacteria > Bacteroidota > Bacteroidia > Flavobacteriales > Flavobacteriaceae > Flavivirga. The sequence goes on from CANMXP010000012.1 coordinate 102,649, forward strand.
CTACATTAATGAATGCTTTTGTTGGAGAGAAGTTGTCTATTATAACATCTAAGGCTCAAACTACTAGACATAGGATTTTAGGTATTGTGAATGGCGACGATTTTCAAGTATTATTTAGTGATACGCCAGGTATTATAAAACCAGCTTATGAGTTACAGGAATCTATGATGGGGTTTGTGAAATCTGCTTTTGAAGATGCCGATGTACTCATTTATATGGTAGAAATTGGTGAGCAAGCGTTAAAAGATGAAGCTTTTTTTAAAAAAATTACAAGCTCGAAAATTCCTGTACTATTGCTTTTAAACAAAATTGATACGTCAAATCAAGAACAATTAGAAACTCAAGTACAGCTTTGGGCAGAAAAAGTACCTAATGCCGAAATTACGCCTATTTCTGCATTAGAAGGGTTTCAAGTAAAAGAAGTTTTTAATAGAATTATAGAATTACTACCAGAATCTCCGCCATTTTATCCTAAAGATCAATTAACAGATAAGCCTGAACGTTTTTTTATAAATGAAAGCATAAGAGAAAAAATTCTGCTTCATTATAAAAAAGAGATTCCTTATGCCGTTGAAGTCGATACTGAAGAATTTTTAGAGGAAGAAAAAATTATTAGAATTCGTTCTGTTATTATGGTAGAACGTGACACTCAAAAAGGCATTATTATCGGACACAAAGGAAGTGCTTTAAAGCGAGTAGGAGTTGAGGCCAGAAAAGATTTAGAAACATTCTTTGGCAAGCAAATCCACCTAGAACTTTATGTTAAAGTGAACAAAAATTGGCGAAGTAATCAAAATCAGTTGAAACGTTTTGGTTACAATCAATAGCAAAAGCTAATACTTTCTTCTTAATAGGGTAACCTTAATTTTAAATACCGTTGCGATATTTGGGCTGTTAATAGTAACCAGATATGATAACATTGTAGTAAACTATTTTTGGTAGTTTTCCTTATGTCATTTTTAAGTAACTTAAATGACGATGGGAAAATTTCAGAATCTAGTGTTTAATACTACGTCAAATTTTCAATGTAAAGGAAACAATCGAAGTAACAGTACCGTTAGTTTCCATAAAAATATTCAATAATGTTTAGTTAGTTTAGTTTATTGAGTTTTAGTTAGTTGTTGAAGCACTTTAATTTTTAAGATTAGGGTGCTTTTTCTATTTCTAGAACACCATTCATAAAGTCATTTAATGCACGCATTTCATTTTCACTGGAAGCTTTTCCAATACTGCCTGCAAAGTATAAAGCTATCCAGATAACGACCATTAAAATCATTAAGCTAACTTGTATCGCAAAACTTTGCTTTAAAGACCAATTGGTGTAAGCCCATATTCCAAAAGCTATGAATAAGGCAGCAATTATAAAATGAAAAAACATAAATAGGGTCCAAACTGTTGGGTTAGGGCCAAATAGCCCATGAACCAAACTTGAATTTTTGTCAATCTCATCAATTTCCAGATGTAGTTGCGGTGACCAAAAATGCTGTTTTTCCTTAGGAAACTTAATAAAAACATGATTATCTAATCGTGTCACAATAAAATCAGATTGATTCGCTTTTAAAACTTCAAAATCTTTTAAGACAGATTGGTTGTTTGCATTAAGCTTAATTTTAAAACGTGGTCTTAAAACGATATCATTGGTTGTTGACATATTATAAGGATTTTAAGCACAGTAAATTACTGTTTTTTTCTATTAAACATATAATATTTTAATCTTTGTAAAAAATAACTTGGAGTAGACTATATTTCCTATTTTTGCAAAATATTTCCAGTAAGGAGTTTAAATATCATATTGTCTAAAAAGTAGGTGCAATGTCACACTGAGCGCAGTCGAAGTGCTCAACTTGATAAAGTATTTTACAATGACTTTTCAGGCAGTTTGTTGTATATCATTTATAGATTATGAGCAATATAGTAGCTATAGTAGGAAGACCAAATGTAGGGAAGTCAACTTTTTTCAACCGTTTAATACAGCGAAGAGAGGCTATAGTTGATGCCGTAAGTGGTGTTACAAGAGACCGCCATTATGGTAAGAGTGATTGGAACGGAAAAGAATTTTCTCTTATTGATACAGGCGGATATGTGTTAGGTAGTGATGATGTTTTTGAGGCTGAAATAGATAAGCAGGTCGAATTAGCCATTGATGAAGCAGATGCTATTATTTTTATGGTAGATGTTGAAAACGGTGTTACTGGAATGGATGAAGACGTTGCTGATTTACTTCGAAAAGTAAGTAAGCCTGTATTTTTGGTTGTTAATAAAGTAGATAATGCTAAACGTTCTGAAGATGCTGTTGAGTTCTATTCGTTAGGTTTAGGAGAATATTACAATATTGCAAGCATCAATGGTAGCGGCACAGGTGAATTATTGGATGCTTTAGTAGAAGCCTTACCAGAAAAGGAAGAAATAGAGGAAGAAGAGTTGCCGCGTTTTGCAGTAGTTGGTCGCCCCAATGCGGGGAAATCATCATTTATTAATGCATTAATAGGTGAAGATCGATACATAGTAACCGATATTGCAGGCACAACAAGGGATGCTATTGATACGAAATACAACCGCTTTGGTTTTGAGTTTAATTTAGTTGACACAGCAGGAATACGTAGAAAAGCTAAAGTAAAAGAAGACTTAGAGTTTTATTCGGTAATGCGTAGCGTTAGGGCGATTGAGCATGCAGATGTATGTCTTCTGGTTTTAGACGCCACGAGAGGCTTTGATGGTCAGGTTCAGAATATATTTTGGTTAGCAGAACGAAACCGAAAAGGCATCGTTATTTTGGTTAACAAATGGGATTTAGTAGAGAAAGACCATAAATCAATGAAAGCATACGAAAAGGTGATTAAAAAACAAATTGAACCTTTTACAGATGTCCCAATAATATTTATCTCGGCTTTATCGAAACAGCGTATTTTTAAAGCGATAGAAACAGCTGTTGAAGTTTATAAAAACCGTTCCAAAAAAATAAAAACGAGTCAGCTTAATGATGTTTTGCTTCCTATTATAGAGAGCTATCCACCACCTGCCTACAAGGGGAAATTTGTAAAGATTAAATACATTATGCAATTGCCTACACCGCAACCACAATTTGCTTTTTTCTGTAATTTACCACAATACGTAAAAGATCCTTATAGGCGTTTCTTAGAAAATAAACTTCGTGAACACTTTGATTTTACTGGAGTTCCAGTGAGTGTTTATATGCGGAAGAAGTAGTTTTAGCAATCATTATATAAACGTTGCATACGATTTTATCTTATTAAATTAGGTTACTTTTTTTGCATTAAGGACTGCTTGGGTAGACAGATATTTTATAACATTAGACAAATTGTTCAGGCACCAAGTTTTTCACATTTAATTAGCATAAAGCTAGTTTGTTTTTAATATACTTAGGCTTTTTAATTTGAATTAAAACCAGATAAATTAAATACTAATTGTATAATCATGAAAAAAAGCCTTATTGCCTTTCTTTTAGGACTAGTAGTATGCACTAGTTTATTCGCCCAAAAAATAATTGAAAATCCTGATTATGGTTATAGTACTGTCCCTGGAGAAATAACTAAAATGGAAATATTAGAAGATGCAACGATATTGCATTTTCACGTTAAATATAAACCAGGATATTGGATTTCTATTCCTAAAAAAACATTCATAAAAAGTGTTGGCTCTGAGGAAAAACTCTTTATTACAAAAACAGAAGGAATTCCTTTAAACAAGCCCTATTTTATGCCAGAGTCGGGTGAAACGAATTATAAGTTATATTTCCCTAAATTAAACAAATCCATTAACGAAATTGATTTTGGAGAAGATAATGACGGAGGTACTTGGTATATCTATAATATCGTTATTAATGAAAAAGAAGGTGTCTTGACTTTACCAAAAAACCTTCGAGGGAATTGGATGTTAACAGGTGGTGGGAACCAGTGGCATTATGGTTTGTCTTCGAAAAAAGCTATTATAAACAAAGAGATTTGGAATTATAAATCAATAAAAAAGAAAGGAAAAAAGTATACAGTTGTTTTAGAAAAAGGAAATGATGTTAAAGAAGTATATATAAAACTTCTTAAAAAAGGAAGAGCTGCTTTAGGTGAAGATCCAAAAAACTTACAAAATTATAGTTTAGAGAAAGTAAATAACCCCAATTATGAGTTAACCAATAATATTGAATATCAAGAGCCAATATTTAATTTTGATACTGCAAAATATTCTGGTGTCATTAAAGGTTTCTCTAGTCATGCTAAACAAAAAACAGGAACTTTATATGTTAATAATGTCTTTTCAGGAAGCCAAGAATCTTATTTAATTAAAGTTGCTGACGATGGAAGTTTTTCTATAAAAATTCCAATTACCCATCCGCAGTCCGTATTTGTACGAATGCCAAATGGAGCCTATACAATTTTTGTAGAACCAGGAAAAGAAACATTCCATTATATGGATGGTAAAAACTCATTTTTTATGGGAGATTGTGCCCAATTGAATGCAGATTTACAAGCTTTGGAATTTATTAGATATTTTAATCATAAAAAAATAAGAAATAGTATTGGAGTAACATCCCCAGAAGATTATAAAAAAACATGTTTAGACGTAAGAAATAAAGAGTTAAAGGCGCTTGAAGAATACATTAATGGGCATTTTGTAAGTCGTAAAGCCTTCCAGATTAAAAAACTACAAATAGAGCTTTCAGCTTATCAAAATATGTTAGCTTATAACATGTTTAGAAGAAGTATAAAACAGCGAAATGAAAAGGCAAAATCTGAAGAAAAGAAAAAGCCTTTTAAAGATTTTGAGGTTAACGAAGACTATTATGATTTCCTTCCAAAAGATATTATAAATAATAAGTTAGCATTATTGTCTAATGACTATTATTTTTTTGTAAACTATTTAATATACCTAGACATTTTTAAAGAGAATCAGTCTTCTAGAGCCACTTTGGTAGAAATTGCAAATTGGTTACAAAAAAATAATAAAGAGCTTACACTTGAAGAATTGGAGATGGTTGAAATGAGCAAACAAATAAAAACTCCAGAAGTAATCAAGAAAGAAAAACTTTTTAGAAGTATTCATGGCAAAGTTGAACAAGCATTTTATAAAAGGAATCGAGAAAATACTAAGGCTTATAATGACTATTTAAAAGAAAATAATTTAAAGCCTAAGCATAGTTCTTTTATTTTGAACATAGCGGAATACTTAAAGGAAAAAGGTGAAGTATTGTCTGATGAAGAAATGAAGATGATTGAAGCTGTTAAGGTTATAAAAACTACAGAAGAGTTTGAGAAAGAACGTCTTTTTAATGAAACTTATGGAAAAGTAATGGGACAGTTTTATAAGAAGTATAGCAATAGTATATCAGACGTGTATAAAGATTTAAGGAATTCAAAAATAGATAAAAAAATTAAGGTCTTTTTCGGTGAATCTGATGCGTTTTTATATGATGTTATAAAATTACAAAGAGCTAGTAAGAAGTTAGAAGATTATAACGTGTATACTGATGATGAGTTGGCACGGGTTCAGAGTGAATTAAAAGATCCATTTTTAACCAACTATCTAGCTGTAGCAAACGAACGGACAAAGGTTAAAATAGAAGCAAATAAGACTAAAGATGGTTATACTGTAAATAAAGTCAATAAAACAGAAGGAGATGAATTATTTGATTCTATGGTAAAAAAGTTTAAAGGTAAAGTTGTGTACGTAGACTTTTGGGCAACATGGTGTGCCCCGTGTAAATCTGGCATTCGTAGAATTGCGCCACTTAAAGAAGAGATGAAGGACGATGATGTTGTGTTTTTATACATAACAAACCAAACATCTCCAGAAGGAACATGGAAAAATGCCATTGCAAATATAAAAGGGGAACATTATAGAGTCTCTGCCGATGAATGGAATTACTTATCCGATAAATTTAAAATATCTGGAATCCCACATTATACTTTGGTAAATAAAAACGGAGAAATAGTAAAACCTAAAATGGGGCATAACCCTAATAAAAAGTTAAAAACAATTTTAAAAGCTGAAATGCAGAAATAGCTTGGATTTATATTGTATGTATAAAAAAAACCTCAATTATAAAATAGATTGAGGCTTTTTTTTGATAATATCCAATAAATTTACCAACTACCTCCAGCACCTCCACCAGAGAATCCACCGCCACCAAAGCCGCCTCCGAAACCACCGCCGCCAGAAGACCAGCCGCCTCCAGAGCTGCCACCCCAACCTCCAGAAGAGCCACGGTTATAATTACCGCGTCCCATATTGCTAAGTATGATGGCTTCTAAAATGTCAACGCCACTAGATCTGTTACCTCTGCCACCTCCGCCGCCGCCACGTTTATTTTTAGAAATAGAAATGAGAATGATGATAAAAATAAAAATGAAAACAAAAACAAGTCCAATTGGAAAACCATTATCTGATGACTTTTTACGAGAACCTTTATATTCCCCATTTAAAACTTGAAAAATAGCGTCAGATCCCTTGTTTAGTCCACCATAATAGTCACCACGTTTAAATTCTGGAATAATAACATTTCTAATAATTTCTCCTGTAGTACCAGCTGTTAACTTGTGTTCAACACCGTAGCCCGGAGATATCCATATTTTTCGATCGTCTTTAGCTAATAAAACAAAAACACCATTATCCTCTTTAGCTTGTCCGACGCCCCATTCATGCCCCCATCGAGGAGCCAATAAACCAATATTTTCTCCTTTAGTTGTAGATATTATAGCAATAACTATTTGAGTAGAAGTGGTGTCTGAGTATTTAATAAGTTTTTGCTCTAAGCTGTTTTTTTGAGAGACAGAAAGCAAATCAACATAATCGTAAATACTCGTTTGTAATTCAGGCTTTTTAGGAATGTCAAATTGGGCATGAGTGCTAGTAAAAGAGAAAAGCGCTATTATTAAAGTAACAATAAAGTTTTTTGTTTTTGGAACTGAATGAAAACCGAAGATTAAAGACTGCATATTTAAAACTTATTCTTTAGAAATTTCATTAGATAACTCATCAATATCTCCATGCTTCCAAGGAAAATAAGTTTCTAATTGTTTGCCAGCTTTTAAAACACCTTCAGAGATACCTTCTTTAAAGTTACCATTTTTAAAATGTGATTGCATAAGATCTTTAGTACTGTCCCAGAAATTATTAGGAACAACATCATTAATCCCTTTATCCCCATAAATAACAAAGGTTTTATCTTCAACAGCAATATAAATCAAAACACCATTTTGCTCTTTGGTATTGTCCATTTTAAGATAATGAAATACTTCCATAGCACGATTAAAAGTATCACCGTCTGATGTTTTTTCAATATGAACTCTAATTTCTCCAGAAGTATTTTGTTCAGCTATTCTAATAGCTTCAACGATTTCCTGTTCTTCTTCCTTAGAAAGGAAATCCTCTATTTTAGACATGGACTTTTACTTAAAATCAAACTCTACATCAACAGGCTTATCTGCACCTACTTCAGCATCAAAATATGGTTTTTCATCAAAATTTAATATCCCAGCAAGTATTGTATTGGGAAATTTATTTACATGTACATTATATGGTTTTATTTTTTCATTATAACGTGTTCTTGCAGTTTGGATAGTGTTTTCTGTACTCGTTAATTCGTCTTGGAGTTTTAAGAAATTCTGATTTGCTTTTAATTCAGGATAACGTTCTACGGTTACTAATAAACTCTTTAAGGCACCACTTAAGCCTCCTTGAACTTGATTGTATTGTGCCAATTGTTCAGGAGTGACATTAGATGGGTCGATACTTATAGATGTTGCTTTAGCTCTAGCTTCAATAACAGCAGTTAATGTGCTTTTTTCAAAATCTGCTGCACCTTTTACGGTATTAACTAAGTTGCCAATAAGATCATTTCTACGCTGGTAAGATGTCTGAACATTGCCCCAGGCCTCTTTTACATTTTCATTAAGATCGACAGCAGTATTGTTAAATCCTTTTCCCCAAGAATATAGACCTATAGCGAGAATTCCTATAATGATCCATGGTAAAAACTTTTTCATAATAAACTGGTTTAATATAATTTGTTAATGGTTACTTAGTAAGACACTCAATTTAAAAAAAGTTACATCATTAAGCTGCATTTTTTTAAATTGCAGTTAACGCTTAAAGATGTTGTTTTATTTTTATTAGTTGATTTTTAACATCTTCAAGTTTGCTAATAATTTCAAAATTAGAAAGTGTATCTTTTTTGCCTTCTTTTAAATGAATTTTAGCTCCTTCAAGGGTAAATCCACGCTCTTTTACAAGATGATAAATAAGTTTAAGATTTTTTATGTCTTCAGGAGTAAATTTCCGATTGCCTTTGGCATTCTTTTTAGGCTTAAGTGCATCGAATTCTTTTTCCCAGAAACGAATTAAAGAGGTGTTAACATGAAATGCTTTGGCAACTTCGCCTATACCATAATATCGTTTTTCGGGCAGATCTATATGCATTGTTAATCCAGAGATTGATTTTCTAAAGAAGCATGCTCCAATAGTTTGTTAAATTCTTCGGCTGTTAAACTTCCGTAGTAGAAATTTATGGGGTTAATACGGTCTCCGTCTTTAAAAATCTCATAGTGTAAATGAGGCGCTTCAGAACGTCCTGTACTCCCCACAAAACCAATAATGTCACCGCGTTTCACTTTCTGATTTTTCCGTACGTTATATTTGTATAAATGCGCATATAAACTAACGTATCCAAAACCATGATCAATTCTTATATGTTTACCATAACCGCTGGATCCAGAATCGGCACGAACAACCTTTCCGTCGCCACTAGCATAAACAGGTGTGCCTCTTGGAGCAGTAAAATCCATGCCCCAATGCATTTTTCGAGCTTTTGTAAAAGGGTCAGATCGCATACCATAACCAGAAGCCATTCTTGTTAAATCTTCATTGCTTACAGGTTGAATGGCAGGGATAGCAGCCAAAATCTTTTCTTTTTTTTCTGCTAAAACAGCAATTTCATCAAGTGATTTAGATTGTACTACAATTTGCTTTTGTAATATGTCTATGCGCTTATTGCTTTCTATTATTAATTTAGAATTATCAAACCCTTCCAAATCTTTATATCTATTTATTCCCCCAAATCCAGCTCTACGTTGTGCCTCAGGTATGGGATTGGCCTCAAAATAAACACGATAAATGTTATTGTCTCTATCTTCAATATTTGCTAGTACAGCTTCAGCTTCAGCCATTTTTTTATTAAGTAATTCAAATTGAAGCTGCATATTATGTAACTCTCTTTTTATAGCTTTTTCTTTTGGAGATTCAACATATTGACTTGCTATAAAAACAAAGATAAAAGCAAAAAAGGCACAGCCCAAAATAAAGAAGGAGGCATACTTGAAAGTAGTCCTTTTTTTTCGCTCAATTTTTCGATAAGAAAGCGATTCGGAATCGTAATAATATTTTACCTTACTCATTTCTTAAATTATACTATTTTTGCAACTAAATTGGGTAATTCAATCACTGCATTTAATATGCAAACGGACAAACCTACAAAAAAATTATTATAATCTATATTACGATTATTATTCATAGTAGGTTTATAGCATCCTAAATTTGAAATAAAATTAGAAAGTAAATATAAAAATTGTTTCTTATAAAAAGTAATTTAAATAGAAACAAGGATTTTTAATAAGAATACATGAAGTCACAAGATATACGATCAAAGTTTTTAAGTTTTTTTGAAGAAAAGAAACATAGTATAGTTCCATCTGCACCTATGGTTTTAAAAGATGATCCTACCTTAATGTTTGTGAATTCAGGAATGGCTCCCTTTAAAGAGTATTTTTTAGGTAATGCACAACCAAAGAATAACCGCATTGCCGATTCTCAAAAATGCCTTCGTGTTTCGGGGAAGCATAATGATTTAGAGGAAGTAGGTTATGATACATACCACCATACACTTTTTGAAATGCTTGGTAATTGGAGTTTTGGAGACTACTTTAAAAAAGAAGCTATAGCTTGGGCTTGGGAGCTGTTGACGGAAGTTTACGGTATTGATAAAGATATATTATACGTCACTGTTTTTGAAGGGAGTGATGATGCAGATAACCTCCCGATGGATACGGAAGCTTACGATTTTTGGAAACAGTACATTGCAGAAGACCGTATTTTAAAAGGTAATAAAAAGGACAATTTTTGGGAAATGGGAGAACAGGGGCCTTGTGGACCTTGTAGTGAAATACATGTTGATATTCGTTCTGCAGAAGAGAAAGCAAAAATTCCTGGGAAAGATTTAGTAAACCAAGATCATCCGCAAGTTGTGGAAATTTGGAATTTGGTTTTCATGCAATACAACCGGAAAGCTAATGGAAGTTTAGAGAATCTTCCTGATAAACATATTGATACAGGTATGGGGTTTGAACGTCTATGTATGGTATTGCAAGGTGTTCAATCTAATTATGATACCGATGTTTTTACGCCTTTAATTAGAGAAATAGAAACGATTACCAAAAAGAAATACGGAAAACTTGAAAAAACAGATATAGCCATACGTGTTATAGCCGATCATGTTCGAGCTGTAGCATTTTCTATAGCAGATGGCCAATTGCCTAGTAATACGGGTGCGGGTTATGTAATTCGTAGAATTTTGCGACGTGCTGTACGTTACGGCTTTACATTTTTGGATAAAAAAGAAGCATTTATTTACAGATTGGTTGATATTTTGAGCAAGAAAATGGGAGCAGCCTTCCCAGAGTTGAAAGCACAAAAACAGCTTATTGAAAATGTTATAAAAGAAGAAGAGCAATCCTTTTTAAGAACCCTAGATCAGGGATTGGTGTTGTTAAACAGAATTGTTGAAGAAACAAAAGAGAATACCGTATCTGGTGAAAAAGCTTTCGAACTATATGATACTTATGGTTTTCCGATAGATTTAACAGCACTTATTTTAAGTGAAAAAGGATTAAAACTTGATGAAAAAGGTTTTGATGCTGAACTTCAAAAGCAAAAGAATCGTTCGCGCGCAGCCAGTGAAATGTCAACCGACGATTGGACCATTTTATTTGATGATACTGAAGAAGAATTTGTAGGTTATGAAACGCTTGAGGCCAATGTTAAATTAACTCGATACAGAAAGGTTGTTTCTAAGAAAGATGGAGAAATGTATCAGCTGGTATTTAATATGACACCGTTCTATCCTGAAGGTGGAGGGCAAGTAGGTGATAAAGGGTATTTAGAAGATGCACATGGTGATGTTGTTTATATCTTGGATACAAAGAAAGAAAATAATGTGATTATTCACTTTGCTAAAAATTTACCCAAGCATATTGAAGAGATGTTTAAAGTGGTTGTAGATGCCAAACAGCGTTATAGAACGGAATGTAACCATACTGCAACACATCTATTACATCAGGCTTTAAGAGAGGTTTTAGGGACGCATGTGGAACAAAAGGGAAGTGCTGTGCACTCCAAGTATTTACGTTTTGATTTTTCGCATTTTTCTAAACTAACACTTGAAGAATTAAGAGATGTCGAAAATTTTGTGAATGCTAGAATAGAAGGGAAATTACCATTAGTAGAGAAACGAAATATTCCTAAAGAAGAAGCCATAGCAGATGGAGCCATGAGCTTGTTTGGTGAGAAGTATGGTGATACGGTTCGTGCCATTCGTTTTGGTCAGTCTATAGAACTTTGCGGAGGAACACATGTGAAAAATACGGCTGATATTTGGCATTTTAAAATTGTGTCTGAAAGTGCGGTTGCTGCTGGAATTCGTCGTATCGAAGCAATTACCAACGACGCAGTTAAAGATTTTTATTTTGAAAATAATCGTGCTTATTTTGAAATGAAGGATTTGCTTAACAATGCAAAAGAGCCCGTAAAAGCATTACAGAATTTGCAAGATGAAAATACAAATCTTAAAAAACAAATAGAATTACTTTTAAAAGATAAAGCTAAAAATATAAAAGGAACTCTAAAAAGTGAGTTAGAGCATATTAATGGGGTTCAGTTTTTGGCTAAAAAATTGGACCTAGATGCAGGTGGAATGAAAGATGTTGCTTTTGAGTTGGGAAGCCAGTTTGATAATTTATTTCTGTTATTTGGCACAGAGCAAAATGGTAAAGCTTTATTATCTTGTTACATTTCAAAAGAATTAGTAGCAAGTAAGGCATTAAATGCAGGACAAGTTGTTAGAGAACTTGGAAAATATATTCAAGGCGGAGGCGGCGGACAACCGTTTTTCGCAACCGCAGGAGGTAAAAACCCAGCTGGGATTGATGAGGCTTTAGAGAAGGCTAGGGATTATCTGAGTTAACCTCTCAAAGGCGCAGAGTTGCAAAGTTATATAAAGAAGAGAGATGTTATGAGTTTCTATGACTTATATTTGAAGTATGCCTTAAAAAAGGAAAATTAATAGTCTGTAATTTTTGAAGCTATGCGTTTTTGCGTCTTGGCGAGATGAAAAAGCTTTTCGGAATCTTAAATAGCAATCAAAGGCATAAGTATAAAAGTTATGATGGAAAAAAAGAAGCTCTTTTTGAAAATTATCTAGCCACAAAAATAGTTGATTGTTGTTATCATATCCATGTTAATTTAGGCCCTGGTTTATTGGAGTCTGTTTATGAAGAAATCTAAAATTATCAGGTTTAAAACTTGGATTGTTAATTAATTTCAATAGTCCTTTAATAAAAACTGGCATAACCAGAATAGTTAATGACTTATAATAAGAGGCTCTTTGCGCCTTCGCGTCTCAGCGAGAAAAAAATATTGAGATATTGTAAAAATAAATGAAATTACAAACAAAAATACCAATAGAAAAACAGTCTAAAAACCCAATAGGCTATCATTCTAATATCCTTTTAATTGGTTCTTGTTTTGTAGAAAATATTGGTAAAAAACTAGACTATTTTAAGTTTCGAAATACTCAAAACCCATTAGGTATTTTATTTCATCCCAAAGCCATTGAAAATTTAATTTCTCATGCAGTAAACAAAAAGATATACTCAGAAAATGATATCTTTTTTCATAATGAGCAATGGCATTGTTTCAATGCGCATTCTAAGTTGAGCAATACCTCTAAACAAGATTTAATAAATGATTTAAACAGAGGTGTTAAGTTAACAAGTCAACAAATTTTAGAATCCACGCATATTGTCATTACTTTAGGTACAGCCTGGGTATATCGCTCATTAAATACCAAAGAGGTTGTGGCGAATTGCCATAAGGTCCCTCAGAAACAATTCACAAAAGAATTGCTTTCGGTTGATGAGGTTTCCAGATCAATAGAAAAAATAGTAGGTTTAATTAGAAATGTGAATGCTAAGGCATCAATCATCTTTACCGTGTCCCCTGTACGACATATAAAAGATGGCTTTATTGAAAATACACAGAGTAAAGCGTATTTAATTTCAGCTATTCACAATTATTTGTCCTCCCAAACACAGTTGGAAGGTCTTTCATATTTTCCTTCTTATGAGATTATGATGGACGAACTTCGTGATTATCGTTTTTATAAAGAAGATATGCTTCATCCAAATATTACTGCTGTTAATTATATCTGGAAGAGTTTTTGTGAAACCTGGGTTTCTTCTAAAGCAGAAAAAATAATGGCGGAAATTGATATCATACAAAAAGGTTTACAACATAGGCCATTTAATCCAAACTCAGAAGCTCATCAAAGATTTCTTAAAAACTTAGAAGCTAAAAAAACTCAGATTAAAACTCAATTTTCTCACATCGTGTTTTAAAATCTATCTAAATTAAAACAGGCTTTAAAGTAAAAATAATACACATTCATAATTTTGAAAGGCAAAACATATAGTTAGGATTTGTTGATTGGGAATCATAAAAAACATTATTACGGTTAATCTTTTTTAATAACGTTTTATCGAAAAATTACGAATTCTAAAACTAATAATTGTAGATTTAAAACGCTATTAATCAGTTCATATCAAAAACATCAATTGCAAGATCAGTAAAATGGTTAGCGATTGGTGTTTTTTTTATGCGGTATTTCATCTTAAATATTAGGCCTTGAAATTCTAGGTATATTAAGAAATGTAAACTGTGAATTACGGCATCTTTAATATAACTTTTGTTTAACTTTCATTTAATATGGTTAGTAGGGAAGTTTGCTAGTTTTGTCTTGTTAATTTATATTTCAAAACTACATTGGTTAGACTTCTTATGTCGAAGGAAACTAATGTTTTTTTTGTTTTATAGACAAAGAGCAAGAATACTATAGAATTATTTTTAAATTAGTACATGCGAAAAATTCTATTTGGTGTTATAATTACTTTGGTTATCCTATTTTCCTTTAAATATTGCGGAGATAAGCAAGAGGATAGAATGGTGCTTCATGAAAGTTCTGAATTAATTCAGGAACAAATAAAGAATGTTGGAAAGTTAGTAGTCACAGAAGGACATTTTAGCGAGGTCTTTAATTATAAGAATTCTAAAGATATTTTTGGGGATTATTTTACTTCAGAAAAAAAAGCGTTAGTTGTTGTTAATGCAGACGTTACTATAGCTTATGATTTAAGCAAAATTGAATTTAAGGTAGATGAGGCTAATAAAACACTAACTATTTTAAGTATGCCTAAAGAAGAAATCAAAATCAGTCCAGATTTGGAATATTATGATATTCAGTCGGACTTTTTTAATCCTTTTGAGGCCAAAGATTATAATGATATAAAAAATATAGTAAAGGCATCATTGGATAAAAAGTTAGAAGCATCCGATTTAAAGGCAAATGCTAAAAACAGATTAATAAGTGAACTTTCGAAGTTTTATATACTAACAAATTCATTAGGGTGGACATTAAAATATAATGAAAACCCAGTGTATACAATAGATGCTTTACAAGGCTTAAAACTATAACTGTATATGGATAAAATTACTTTACAAAAAGTTCATAACCTTATTAAGCCTTATATACACAGAACGCCAGTTTTAACATCCCAGTTAATAAATACAATGTGCGGAGCTGAGGTTTTTTTTAAATGTGAGAACTTTCAAAAAATGGGCGCATTTAAAATACGGGGCGCAACACATGCTATTTTAAATTTAACTGAAGCGCAAAAAAGTAAAGGTGTTGTTACACATTCTTCAGGGAATTTTGCCCAAGCACTGTCATTGGCGGCCAAAAATCTTGGTGTAAAAGCCTATATAGTCATGCCTGAGAATGCACCAGAAGTTAAAAAGGAAGCTGTTAGAACATACGGAGGTATTATTATTGAATGTGATTCTAATGTAAATAGTAGAGAACATGAAGCAGCACGAATTCAAAAAGAAAAAGGTACGGTATTTATTCATCCTTCTAACGATGACGATGTTATTTATGGCCAAGGAACCACAGCTATAGAATTGTTGGAAGATTATAACGATTTAAATTATATATTCGCACCTGTTGGTGGGGGAGGTTTGTTAGCAGGTAGTATTTTAGCAGCGCATCATTTTTCGGAGGCATGTAAGGTTATAGCAGGAGAGCCTATGGAAGTAGATGATGCTTATAGATCATTGATTTCTGGAAAGATTGAAAAAAACGAAGCTTCTAATACGATAGCCGATGGGTTGCGTACTTACTTAGGGGACAGAAATTTTCCAATTATAAAGGCACATGTTAAAGAAATAATACGTGTTGAAGAAACTGAGATTGTTGAAGCTATGAAACTCATTTGGGAACGAATGAAGATTGTAATTGAACCATCCAGTGCTGTTGCCTTTGCTGCAGTTCTAAAAGATAAAAAAAGAATAAAGAATAAAAAAATAGGCGTTATAATATCTGGTGGGAATGTCGATATATCTAATCTCCCTTTTTAAATAAATACTATAATTTGTAGTTATGTTAGAGTCTTACGTTAAATTAACCGTTAGTGATAAAATTGGGTATGTTGAATTCTTTCACCCAAATAGAAATTCTATGCCAAGTGATGTTTTGTCACAATTGGCACAAACTATTCAAGAAGCAGGGAATAACAGTGCTGTTAAAGTTATAGTTTTAAAAAGTGGAGGAGATAGAACTTTTTGTGCTGGGGCTAGCTTTAATGAATTAATAGCTATTGAAGATGTTGAAACGGGAAAGGCCTTTTTCTCAGGTTTTGCTAATGTTATTAATGCCATGCGTAAATGTCCGAAGCTAATTATTGGTCGCATTCAAGGGAAATCTGTTGGAGGGGGCGTAGGTTTAGCTGCTGCAACCGATTATTGTATGGTAACTAAATATGCTTCTATAAAATTAAGCGAGTTAAGTATAGGTATTGGACCTTTTGTAATAGAGCCTGTAGTGACAAGAAAAATAGGATTGTCGGCCATGTCTCAAATGACTATAGATGCTGAAACTTTTTTTTCTGCAGAATTTGCTAAAGAAAAAGGATTGTATGCCGATGTTTTTGAAACAGCAGAAGAACTTGATGAAGCAGTTGAAAGCTTGGCTACCAAACTGGCGTCTTATAACCCTGAAGCTTTAAAAGAAATGAAAACTGTTTTTTGGAAAGGTACAGACCATTGGGACACTCTATTAACGGAGCGAGCAGAGATAAGTGGTAAACTCGTGTTGAGCAAATTCACCAAAAAGACTTTGAAACGTTTTCGTTAATTGACTACGCTCAACGATCATATTTCAGCCTGATGTAAAAGAAGTATAGTTTAACTTGGAATAGTATAAGAACTTCTTTTATTTTAAACATTAACTGCTTGTCTAACAATTTCTAGACCATCATCAATTAAATGACCAACTTCTGGTCTATTTTGTTTCACGGTTTCTAAATGGTTTAAGATATTTTTACAAAGGTTAGATTCGTTTGCTATAGCAGTCAATTCGTATAGTTCTACAGATAATAACCAATCATTAGGGTGTTTTTCAATCAATTGTTCCAGTACTTTAGTTCGAGAAATCGTTTTGTTTTTATGATTTCTATAATCTCTAACTTGCTGGTAGAGTGTTTCTAGTTGTATGCGTTCATTCGATTTTTTTACCTGAATTGTTTTGGTTGATGGTATATGCGTCATTAAATCAAAACTATTTAGATCTGCAATTCCAGAGAAAGCAGAAACAATCTCCTTGCCAATAGCCATATCATAAATGCCCCATTCTGGTCGAAACAGTATGGTGTTATTATGTGTAACGGTACAGTTTTTAAAACTAATTAATATTATTTTTCCTTGAAGATTGCGCTTGCCCGTAATAATTTCACCAGAAACTTTAATCCCGCCTTCAAATTCCAAAATGATGCTTTGTTCTTCATAAATAGCATAGGCACTTAAGTCACGAGGACTCATATCTTCAATTGCTAAGTTGATGCCTTTAAGTTTCCCAATAGGAGATCCAAACCCCTTTTTATGTGTATTCGTGCCATGTCCAACCAATTCCTTTTCTCTATAGGCTAAAGCAGTTTCTCCCGTAGTTTGAATATACATGGGATTTCCATTGTTTTCAATAACACTGGTAAATATGCCAGAAACCTGGAGCCCAGTACTCAACTCTATAGTGCCTAAAGCTTTAGATTCTATTAATTTGTTTACACCTAAAAGGCCTCCTTTGCGCAATGCCATAGTATTTGCAAATTCTTCTAAAATAAGGCTTAAGTGTGCAAAATCAGGCGTAACAAAAAGCTGAGGTTGTGGTTTGGTGATATCGAAATTTGTATAAGTTGCACCAATATCGTAAGGACGTTTTTTTACTTTGTCGGTCATACACCAAGCACTTTCACCAATAGAAGATAAAAGACCCGCTCCATATATTTTAGGATTTTCTAGAGTGCCAATTAGACCATATTCAACGGTCCACCAATGTAAGTTTCTAATAAGAGCCATTTCACTAGGAGCTCCCATGTTTTGTTGTAAGTCTTCTACTTTTTTTTCAGCAGCGGCAATATCGCTTTCACTAGAATTTGGTGCTTCTTTAATAATGGACAAATGCCTTACAGCTTCATATAATTCATAGTCTTTAGCAGATGAAATAGCTTTGCATCCAATCTCTCCAAAACGTCTTAAATATTCCGCATATTCTGGATTTGCAATAATTGGAGCATGTCCAGCACCTTCATGAATAATATCAGGGGCAGGCGTATATTCTATATGTTCTAACTGTCTAATATCACTGGCAATAACCAATACATTGTAGGCTTGAAATTCCATAAATGCATTTGGTGGTATAAAACCATCAACAGCTACAGCAGCCCAACCAATATCTTTTAAAATCCTGTTCATACCATACATGTTAGGGATACTATCAATGGAAATACCTGTTTGATTTAGGCCTTCTAAGTAAGATTTGTGAGCTACTTTACTTAAAAAGTCTACATTTTTACGCATTACATAACGCCAAACGGCTTGGTCTACAGCAGAATAGTCCTCATAGTTTTGAGGTTTTATAAACTGCATTAAATGCTTAGGTAAGCGATTTAATATGTCGTTGGATTCAATGGTATTAGACATAATTAATTTAAAATAAGACTTAATGAGGTAAAAATACGAAATATTCAAATAATTGTCGATTTTTTTATGATTTTAATAATATTGAAGGTGTGACTTATTTTAGTATTTTTATGTTTTTTAAATCTTAAAATATTTATGTACACAAGACGTATATTTCCTATAGGAGGAGTTCTAAGATGGACTCGTAGGCATATTTTCTTATTTATTTTTCTAGCGTTAATCCCTGTTTTTTTATTTGATGTGCTAGGCTTAAAGTGGTTGCACGTGCCTTGGTTGCCCTTGGGGGTTTTGGGTACAGCAGTGGCATTTGTTGTAAGTTTTAAAAATAATGCTTCTTATGACAGATTATGGGAAGCTCGAAAAATATGGGGAGGTATTGTCAACGCTTCACGTTCCTGGACAATCATGGTGAAGGATTTTATAAATAATGACCATACTGTTGAAGATAGGACAGAAGAAGAAATGCAAGCTATTAAACGCGAGTTGGTACATAGGCACGTGGCATGGTTAACTGCATTACGTTATCAATTAAGGCAAGACAAACCATGGGAAATGCACCTTAAAGCTGGTAAATCCAATAAAGAATTTAGAGCTTCGAACTACAGGGTTTGTGAAGACGTAGAAGATTTGGAAGGAGCTATAAGCCCTTATCTTTCGGAGGTTGATTACAAGGAGGTTTTTGCCAAAGGAAACCAAGCCTCACAATTATTAGGAATTCAGTCCCGGCGTTTAAAAGAGTTGATGAGTCAAGGTTTAATTGAAGACTTTAGGCACATGGAAATGATGAACATGTTGGTGGAATTTTACACACTTCAAGGAAAAAGTGAACGTATAAAAAATTTCCCATACCCTAGGCAGTTTGCTACGCTCAATTATTTATTTGTCTGGATTTTTATTTTATTAATTCCTTATGGGATTATGGAAGGGTTTGAGAGTTTTGGTGAGAAAATCTTAGGATTATTAAGTAAGCATGAAGAGAGAGCGTCTATAATGCATGTAGTGCAAGAAACTATTGCAAAACATTTTGTGTGGTTTTCAGTACCATTTAGTGCTTTAATATCGTGGGTGTTTCATACCATGGAAGCGATTGGTGAGAATACCGAGAACCCATTTGAAGGCGGCCCTAACGATGTGCCTATTACCGACTTAAGTCGAGGTATTGAGATAGATATCAGGCAGCTTATTGACGATACTAATATTCCTAAACCGTATGTTTGGGAGAACGATATAGTTATGTAGCAAACAGACTGTTTAATAAGTGTCATTTTGAACGTAGAGAACCGTGTCTGTGTGTTAGACAGGCAATCTTAAAAAAATCAAATCTTTATTTACCAAGATGTTGAGATTTTTCGACTTTAGCTTTTGCTGGGCATAGTCGAAGTACTCAAAATGACATTTATGAACTTCTAGACAGCTTTTTATTGTTGAGCTACTGGAGGGTATTTCGTCATTATCTCTGTTACAAACTCTTTAATACGAGCTTCTTTTTTCTCCATATTTCTGCTTAAATAGCCAGTCCCCATACCTTGCCATACAAGTTCTTTTTTATTGGCATCGATAAGATCTATATATAAGTGACCTTGTACGCTGGTAGACACATTAGGTTGATTCCAACCCCAACCCCAGCCAGGCCCAAAGCCACCCCAACCAGGTCCGAAGCCGCCCCAGCCGCCCCAACCCCAGCCACCATAACCCCAAGAGTTATTGTAAACGTCTACACGTTGCTGAGATTTTGTAAAAAGACTCACTAATAAATCGGGTTTTTGGGATTTTGTAAAGCCTTTGGCCAACAATTCTGCTTCAATAGCACGGAGAATTCTTCGTTTATCTAAATCGCTAATTTCTGCTTTGTCAATACCTGTTTTAAAAAATGCAAAGGTTTTGTATTCTCCAAAATTGGCATTCTTATCGTAATCTGCAGCAACACGTACAGAACTGCATGAGGTAACCACAATAAGCAATGCTAAAAGTGGTAGGGTGTTTAATAGTTTTTTCATAGCCTTTTATTTTTGTTCTACATGACTTAAATAGCTTTTAGAATCAATGATTTTAAACGCTTTTTAATTTAATAATAGCATCAATAATCGTACCAAGCCTACTATTAACGGATTGTAACAGGGATAGTTACCCCATTTTAGATGCTATTTGTTTCTGTCGTATCCGTATGGACAATGCCTGCATCCGCTTTCACAACAATAGCCTCTTCTTAAGTGGTACTGTTCTGTGAAACAGCGATAACCTTCTGGTGTTAAGTAGTAATCACCTTTTTCTATAGGGATTATTTTTTTCATCTAATCGTATTGTAACAAAGATAATGTAATTTGGATTGGTTTTTGAGTGATATAAAATATGATTTTAATTTCTAAATATTTAGTCCCTAAAGGTTGTATTGGTTTAGCTATTTTTCCTTTTGTATTTTTGAAATCGAAACATTTACAATCGCATACCATTTTGATTAACCATGAAAAAGTTCACTTAAGGCAACAATTAGAAATGCTAATAGTTCCTTTCTATTTAATGTATGGCATCGAATTTTTGGTGCGCTTGTTTCAATATAAAGAATGGGATTTGGCATATAGAAATATTTCTTTTGAACGTGAGGCCTATGATAATGAGTCAAATTTAGATTATTTAAGACATCGTCCAATTTGGGCATTTTTAAAATACGTCTTTGTTAAGGATATTTGAGGTATTGAATAAAAAAAGAAGACTGTCTGAAAAGTGGTTAACCTTGTCGTTTTGAGTACTTCGACTATGTTCAGCACAAGCTAAAGTCGAAAAACCCCAACATTTTGATAAACAAATCTTTATTTTTTTTAAAGATTCTTCACTACGCTCTGAATGACATTTTTCAGGCAGTCTCTTTCATTTTCTATAGAAAATATATATGTTAATTTAATGTTCTAAGAAATTCTGATGTTTTTTTATGCTGTTCATCTTTCATTAAATCAATCTCTTCTTTACTTTTTCCTTCACTTGATTTAATATAAGCATCAAATATATGGCTCAAGTATATTGGGGACTTATTGCCTGCAAAACTTATCGGGTTATGACAAGTAAAACAATTTTGAAGATTTGTTACATTAATATCCGAAATGTTTTTTTGAGAGGTTTGTGTAAATGTTTCCATGGTAACGTTTGCACAATTTAATGAGCCTCGAGCATTAGATCCAGGTGTTGCGGCGCCTATACCTCCTCCTAGACTTACAATTTTTTTAGCTTGTTGGTTAGGTGTTAAACTGTCTGTGTCTATCCATATAGAACCATTGTAAAAATAGTTTTTCCAAACGTCTTTAAGGTTTTTTGCCACACTGGCATTTATTTCTTTTATATTATCAAAATTTTCAGGTTCATTTTGGCTTGTTTTCATATAACCTGATGCGGTTACAGGTACTCCATATTGAAATAAGTCGAAAGCTTTACTTGCTAACACAGGCTTGTCATCTTTAATAAATGTAATACCATCTAAGCCCGTTGTGCTACCTTCGGCAAATAATAATTTTTCGCTGGTTGTACTTGCAGAGTCAGCTTTCCAATCGTAATTTGGTGCCATGTCGTTATGTTCGAAAGTAGCCCAAATAAATTCTGGATGGTTTTCTACAACGCCTACCACATGCATTCCTAATAAAGCTACCTCGGTATTTGTATATGTTTTACCATCTTTATTAATTATGGCCGCTGTTGTTGTATAATAATTGTTTGATTTATCGCTTGGTATCGCTGTGGCATCTGCCCAAGCAACTTTCAATTCTAAAGACCCTACAGGGAAAGTCTGCAAATTATCTGCTGGTAATTTTCCTGATGCTAAAGCAGCTTTAAAAGCTTCGGCGGCATCTTGCATAATCAAGCTTATGTGTATTGAATAATGTACTGTAATGGCTTTGCCCGTTGCGCTATTATATGCTGGATTTGTTTTTAGTACCCCATGTTCAAAGCCTGCCTGTATGGTATCTGTTAATACAACAGAAGCCCCTTTTTGTTGCGTAATAGGTTCCATAGCATCTGTGACTTGAATAATTTCTTTTTGGTTAAGGAATAGTGGTAAGCTATCTTCAGGTTTAGTAACCCATAGAAACTTTTGCCATGACCATTGATGAAAAATACAGTTTGTTGTCGAAGTTACATCAAATGGGCTGCCTTTTCCTTCTGCGGGAGGAGGTGTTTGGCTATGGGGAAACCAGCTAGCTTCTGATAAGCATAAAGTATCTCCACTTTTTTCGTTGTAGGTTGTTACGGCTTCAGTTTTAACATTTTCTACTTTTTTTTCATTTTTACAAGACAAAAAGCATACGGTTAAGATGAAAGCTAATAATGCGGAATTTAGTGCAATAATTGATTTTTTCATTTTAAAAAGGTTTATTATTTGGTTAATTCAAGTAAGCTCAATTTTAGGTTTCAAATGATTATTTAAATTAATACTAAATTTAAACAAACATCTCAAATGTAAGTTATTTTTTACTAATATATAGTTTTTTCCTTCTTTTAATTAATTGTAAACTAGGTGTAAAGACAATTTTTTGCTTGTATGCGTTCAAAGCAACATTCGTTTTGGAGATTTTTAAAGTATCTTCGTGCTAATGAATTTTAAGCTTGGGCATAGTGTTAATCAACAGGTTTCTTTAACCAAAGAAAAAGGCGTAGAGCTGTTTGTAAAACGTGAAGATAAAATTCATCCATTTGTGTCTGGAAATAAGTATAGAAAGCTCAAATACAACTTTTTTGAAGCTAGAGAAAAAGGTTTTAATACGCTGCTTACTTTTGGTGGCGCTTTTTCTAATCATATAGCTGCTGTAGCTTCGGCAGGAAAATTATTAGGATTTAAAACAATTGGTGTTATAAGGGGAAATGAGTTAGAAGATAAAGTCTTTGAGAACGAAACCTTAAGTTTTGCAAAACAAAATGGCATGCAATTTAAGTTTGTTTCTAGAGAAGATTATAGAAATAAAACTTCAGAGGCTTTTTTAAGTGGATTAAAAAAAGAGTTTAATGAGTTTTATCTTATTCCAGAAGGTGGTACAAATAATTTGGCAATTAAGGGGTGTGAAGAAATATTAACAGAGGCAGATAAAGAATTCGATTATATATGTTGTACCGTAGGAACTGGAGGGACGATTTCTGGACTAATAAATTGTTCAAAACTTAGTCAACAAGTTTTAGGTTTTCCTGCTTTAAAAGGTGATTTTTTACAGCAAGATATTAGTAAATTTGTAACCAATACCAATTGGAGTTTAATAAACAATTATCATTTTGGCGGGTATGCAAAAATAAATGAAGAGCTGGTGACGTTTATAAATCAGTTTAAAAAAATAAATAATATCCCGTTAGATCCTGTATATACAGGTAAAATGATGTTTGGAATTTTTGATTTGATTAATAAAGATTATTTTAAAAAGGACTCAAAAATTTTAGCAATTCATACAGGAGGTTTGCAGGGTATTAAAGGCATGAATTCAGTATTAAAAAATAAAAACTTATCAATAATTGAATAAAAAAATAAGTAGAATAGCGTTCGTATTGTGTTTAGGGTGTTTTCTTTTTAGTTGTCGTTCTAAAAAGGGAATAGTTACAAAAAAGCCTCATACTCCCACAGTAGTAATAGGTGGTAATAATAAGGAAGAAACAACACAAACACCTAAGGCTCCATCTAAAGTCTATGCCAATGCGACAGAAAAATATATTGATGTTTATAAAGGGATTGCCCAGCAAGAAATGAGTTTGTATGGTATTCCTGCAAGTATCACTTTAGCGCAGGGAATTCTTGAATCGGGTTCTGGTAAAGGACGCCTTTCAGTAAAAGCCAATAATCATTTTGGTATTAAATGTCACGGTTGGAAAGGGGGTAAGATTTATCATGATGATGACAGGGCACAAGAGTGTTTTAGAAAGTACAAAGATGCTAAGTATTCGTTTAGAGATCATTCGCTTTTCTTAAAAGATAGAAAGCGTTATGCGAAACTTTTCAAGCTGAAAAAAGGAGATTATAAGGGTTGGGCCAGAGAATTGAGATTGGCAGGATATGCCACCGATAAAAAGTACCCTCAAAAATTAATCAGCATCATTGAACGCTATGAATTATATAAGTTCGATAAAGAAATTTTGGGCGAATCGGGTGTTGAATTTGAGATGCCCGAAGTTGAGGAACAGCTTACTTATACAGTGTCAAAAGGAGATACATTATATTCTATTTCAAGAAAGTACGGTATCACAGTTAAGGAACTTCAAAAATTAAATGGATTAAACGGTACGGCCTTAAATATAGGACAAGTATTAGTTGTAAAACCATAAGTAACCAATTATAGATTTATGAATTATAAAAGAAGTAGTGCTCTATTCGCAGAAGCAGAAAAGGTAATTCCCGGGGGCGTAAATTCGCCAGTAAGAGCGTTTAAAGCAGTAGGAGGAACACCTATTTTTGTAAAAGAAGCAAAAGGTGCTTATTTATATGATGAAGATAATAACCGATTAATAGATTATATTAATTCCTGGGGACCAATGATCTTAGGTCATGCCTATGAACCCGTTGTTAATGCAGTAGTAGAAAAAGCAAAAAGAGGGACCTCATTTGGAATGCCAACCGAAATTGAAACTAAAATTGCAGAGTTAGCAGTTTCTATGGTGCCTAATATTGATAAAATACGATTTGTAAACTCAGGAACCGAAGCGTGTATGAGCGCAGTGCGCTTAGCACGTGGTTTTACAGGGAAAGATAAAATTATAAAATTTGCTGGCTGCTACCATGGTCACAGTGATTCCTTTTTAATACAAGCAGGCAGTGGAGCCATTACTTTTGGTACGCCTAATAGTCCTGGGGTTACAGAAGGAACTGCAAAAGACACTTTATTAGCTCGTTATAACGATATTGAAAACGTAACGCAATTAATTGAAGCAAATAAAGGTGAAGTAGCCTGTATTATTATAGAGCCTGTTGCTGGAAATATGGGATGTATTCCTCCAAAAGAAGGCTTTTTGGAAGCATTAAGAACGTTGTGTGATGCTCACGATATATTATTGATTTTCGATGAGGTTATGACAGGGTTTCGTTTAGCAAAGGGTGGTGCCCAAGAGTTGTTGGGTATTCGTGCGGATATTGTTTGCTTCGGGAAAGTTATAGGAGGTGGGTTACCCGTTGGGGCATTTGCGTCCAGAAATGAAATTATGAATCATTTGGCACCTTTAGGACCAGTGTACCAAGCAGGAACTTTAAGTGGAAACCCATTAGCTATGGCAGCTGGTTTAGCGATGTTAAGTGAATTAAACAATGACGCTGATATTTTTAACCGCTTAGCTGAAAAAACCGAGTACTTACATAAAGGTATTGCTAAAGTTTTAAATGATAATGATGTTGTTCATACCATAAACAGAGTTGGTTCTATGATTTCGGTTCACTTTGATGACTCAGAAGTCATAGATTTTGAAACATCTGCAAAAGGAAATAACGATACATTTAAAAGATTCTTTCATGGTATGCTAAATGAAGGTGTTTATATAGCGCCGAGTGCTTTCGAAACCTGGTTTATTACAGATGCTTTAACTTACGAGGATCTAGATTTTACTATTGCTGCCGTTGATAAGGTTACTAATAAAGAAGAGCATATCTAAAAGTAATTAAGAGTCCAGCCGAGAATTTTTAAACTTATTGATTTTAAAAGATCTTGACCGCACTCGATGCGATAATTTTTAGTTTCCAATACTATTGATGCTCTCTTCTTTGTAGAATACTTTACCTTGTGAAAGGTAAATAAAATTTAGGCTGTTTTCTATTTCTTGGGAGAATCATCACATAAAAGATCTCCAGTAACATATTGCATGCCATCTAAAAGGTATTTCAATAGTTTAGGGTTTTCATAACTTTGAGCATTGTGCGAAGGTGAGCAATAGAAAACCTTTCCTTTACCATATTTTTTTATCCAAGAAATGTATTTAATATGGTCTTTAGGTTTGTTTCTAAGCCCGTCCAGTTTTCCTAAATGCATATAAAGTAATGGACGAAAATTATAATCAAAATAGGTGTTTTTAAAGAAATAAGGTTCGTCTATATGGGTAAACCCTTTACCATCAAAAGCTTGAACCAAAGGATGTTTTGGGTCTGCCAAGTTAACCTCAATTGCTTGTTGCTTCGGGTGGTAATCAAAACTGCCACCTACCATATTTCCGAAATTTATTGAATTATTCTGCATCACGATTGCTCCATGCAAAACCATTAAACCACGTCCCTTTTTTACATATTCTAGAAGGTTGTTTTCTAGCTTCTTTGCCTTTTTTATTCGTTTTTTATCAGATATAGGAGCGTCTGCAAGTGCATCCCAAAACAAATCACGTTTAGCTCTGTTAGAACAATTGTTATTTAATACAACAGCATCGTATTTTTTAAGATTTTTTTTCTCGAAAGATGAAATAGAATGAGATATAGTAACCTCAAAGGCTTTTGATTTATCTCCTAAAAGTTTAATAACAGCTTCCGTATGCGGTATGGTCCAGTGCTTGAAACCAGTGTGTAATGAAAACACTAAAATTTGTTTTTTAAAGCTCGTTGGGATTCTAGGCTTTGAAGGTGCTATTTTTTCTATTTTAGTAAGCCAGCCTTCAGTAAGGTCAAATTCATCAAGGTTTTGTGCTTCAATGAGACTATTGCCTAGAATGAATACAGTAATACAAGCAAGTAAGGATTTTTTTTTCATAATTTAATTAGATGTCGATTCTCTTTTTATTAATTTGTGCCTTAGCGTGATAGCGTTTATCGATTGTAGATTTAAGTTCCCGTTTAAATGAGCGATGATGCTTTCGCCTGCCAACATGCCCATTTTAAAACCAGGGTAGTCTATGGTGCTTAAATTGGGGGTGACTATTTCTGAAACAAAGTCATTATTGAAGCCAATAACTTTAATGTCATCAGGAACACGATACCCTTCTTTAGTCAACTCTTTAATGCAGCTAGCTGCAAAATTATCATTTGAAACAAATATACCGTCAATTTTATTCGTGCTATTTTTAATGTATTCAATTGCTTTTGCAATATTTTTAGGATTTAAATCTGTTTCTAAAAAATTAGTTTCTTGAAAAGTAATATTATTAGCTTGGAGTGCATTTTTATACCCTTCAAACCTTTCAGAATACACATGCCTTCTTAAGCGACCACTTATATGTAATATGTTAGTGCACCCTTGATGAATAAGGTGTTCGGTAGCTTCATAACCAGCGGCCTTATTATCGATAAGAATGGTATAGCATTCAGGGAGGTTTAGTACCCTGTCAAAAAATAATAAAGGAATATTTCGGTTAGTATAATCTATAAAGTGGTCATAATTTGAAGTTTCATAAGCTAAAGAAACCAAAAGAGCATCCACGCCACTATTAAGTAACGTTTTGGCATTCATTTTTTCTTTGCTTTCAGATTCCAGTGATTGACTAATAATAAGGTTATATCCAACTTTATTGATTACTTGTTCCATACCAGCAAGTATTGTGGACATAAAATATGAATTTAATCTAGGAACAATAACACCAATAGTATTAGATTTTTGTTTAGTGAGGTTTACGGCAAACTTATTCGTTATATAGCCATATTTATTAGCGGCTTTTTCAATTCGTTTTTTAGTCTTGTTACTTATAGACGGATGATCATTGAGTCCTCTACTGACAGTAGCAGGAGATACCTTCAATATTTTTGATAAATCGTAAATAGTAACTTTTTTTTGCATAAAACATTAATAATTGCGCAATAATATTACGTAACTAATTTGACTTAACTGTGTAATAATTAAGTTTTTTTATAAAAAAAAATATTTTTTATCTCGTTTTTTAACTTTTTTATTGAATTTTGGATAAGTGAAAATTAAATTTAATGCAATCGGTTGCGTAATTAGAGTAATTCATATATATTTGTCTGTGTGGCAACTAAAAAAATATTTTTATTGACACAGTTCTTTGTATTGCAGCATGTAGCATCTTGGAAGCTCTAGTATCATGCAAGTCATTGAAAATTACAAATAGAGAGGTCTAAAATTAATTTTATTTCGAAACCATGAAAAGAAGAAAGTTTATCAATAAAACAGCTTTGGGGACTGCGGCATTAGTAGGTTTTCCATCAATTGTTCCAGCTCATGTATTGGGAAAGGACGCACCCAGTAACAAAATCAATATAGGTCAAATAGGCTGTGGTAGAATAGCCATGAGTCATGACATTGTTGATGCTATGGGCTTTGATGAAGCTCGAATTGTAGCTGTATGTGATGTGGATTCGAAACGTGTCAACAAAGCCAAGGAATTTGTGGACAAAGCCTATCAGGAAAAAACAGGCAAGGCTAAATACATGAATACCAAAATCTATGAAAATTATCAGGATATGTTGTTGAATAAGGATATAGATGCAGTTATGATAAGTACTCCTGATCACTGGCATTCACAACCTGCTATAGAAGCAGCGGTAGCTGGTAAGGATATTTACCTTCAAAAACCAACTTCACTCACAGTAAAAGAGGGGCAGCAATTAAGGGAGGCCGTGAAAAAGAATAATGTTATACTTCAAATAGGTACACAACAACGAGCCATGCAGCAGTTTAGAATTGCTGCAGAATTAGTCAGAAATGGTCGTATAGGCAAAATTCATACAGTAAAAATTGGTTTGCCAGGAGACCCCGCAGGGCCTGAGGCGCTAGAAATGCCTATTCCTAGTAATCTTAATTTTGATATGTGGCTAGGCTCAACACCTGTAGTGCCATATACAGAAATAGGGGTGCATCCTCAAAATGGATATAGTAGACCAGGCTGGTTGAGGCAAAGATCTTACGGAGCTGGTATGATAACTGGTTGGGGGCAACATCATTATGACTCCGCTGCTTGGGGAATGAATACAGAATTATCTGGGCCAATTTCTGTAGAAGCACTGGCGGAATTTCCTAAATCCGGATTATGGAATGTGCATGGTGACTTTTTGGTGAAGCATGAATACAAGAATGGAGCTACAGTATATACTAGTGGCGGGTATAAAAATGGTATAAAATATATAGGGGATGACGGTTGGATTTTTGTATCTCGAGGGGCGTATGTAGCATCAGCTTCAGACCCTGTAGATCAGAAAAGTAGTAATAGCGCTTTAAATGCTTCAGATCCGAAAATATTGCAATCCGTCATTGGTGAAAATGAAATTCATCTTGAAAAAATAAATGATCAACACGGGAACTGGTTAGACTGTATAAAAAGTAGAAAAAAACCAATTTCAGATATTGAAAAAGGACATAAAGCATGTGTTGTTTGCTTAATTAGTGACATCGCCATGCAGGTAGATAGAAAACTGGATTGGGATCCTGTAAAAGAGGTTTTTGTTAATGATGATGAAGCAAATGCTATGTTGGCTCGCGAACAGCGTAAACCTTATGGTACCAACTATGTAAAGTTTTAAATATTACTAAATAAATTTCATATGTTAAACAATAGTCAAATGAAGTTAAAACTGTTCGTAATTATCTCATGTTTTTGCATTTCTTGTGGGCAGAAAAAACAAGAAAAACAAGAGGATGATATAGATCATGAGCAAACCAAAGTAAAGTTAATGGCATTAGACCCTGGCCACTTTCATGCCGCTTTGGTGCATAAGACTATGTACCCTCAAGTGGATGCCACTATCTATTTGTTTGCTCCAGAAGGTGCTGAAGTAAACGATTTTTTAAATAAAATAAAATCATACAATAGCCGAGAGGAAAATCCAACTCAATGGAAAATTGAATCGAAATTGAGCGCAAATTATTTGGAAGATATGGTTTCTCAAAAACCAGGTAATGTGATGATTGTTGCTGGGAAAAATTCAAAGAAAATAGATTATGTTTTAGAGGCCGTGAAAGCGGGTTTAAATGTATATGCAGATAAACCTTTGGTGATAAACCCAGATGGCTTTAAGAAGCTTAAACAAGCATTCAAAATAGCAAAAAAAAATAATGTGTTGATTTATGATATTATGACGGAGCGCTTTGAGTCTACTACTAGAATTCAAAAACTCCTATCAGGTATTCCAGAAGTATTTGGAGGTATTGTAAACGGAGAGCTAGAGGAACCAGCTATTAGTAAAGAAAGTATCCATCATTTCTTTAAATATGTTAGTGGCCAGCCTTTAGTGCGCCCTGCTTGGTTTTTTGATGTGAATGAAGAAGGAGAAGGGCTTGTTGATGTGACAACACATTTGGTAGATTTGGTGCAATGGGAAGTTTTTTCCAATCAAGTTATAGATACTAGCAATATTGAGATATTATCGGCAAAAAGGTGGCCAACAATTATGACTTTAGCTGAATTTCAAAAAGTAACGGGTTTGGAAACGTTTCCTGATTATCTGCAAAAAGATCTTAAGGGTGATAAATTGCATGTGTATTCTAATGGAGAAATAAACTATACGATTAATGGAAAACATGCTAAGGTTTCTGTTGTTTGGAATTACCAAGCTCCAGAGGGTACAGGAGATACTCATTATAGTATTATGCGTGGTACAAAAAGTAACTTGATCATAAAACAAGGGGTTAGTGAAAATTATAAAGCAACATTGTATGTTGAATCTAATTTAGGGGGCGATTTTGAGAAGGTATTAAAACGTGCAATTGCAAATAAGATTGGTAGTCAATTTATAGGTGTATCTACAGAAAAAATTAATGATACTACATGGAAAATTAATATTCCAGATGAGCTTAAAATTGGTCACGAAGCTCATTTTGGCCAGGTAACAGAAAACTATTTAAAATATCTTTCTGAAGGTGCGCTTCCTGAATGGGAGGAGCCTAATATGATTTCGAAATATTACACTACTATTAAAGCGTATGAAATGGCTAAAAATAATACACTTAATGAGTAATTTTAAATCGAAATGGTATAAAAAGAAAAGTGTTAGGGTGTTTTGGAACGGACAATTAATGAGTCTGTTAAAACATTTTAATGAAGCAAAAAGAGCATTTCAAATTTTTTGAAATGCTCTTTAAACCATTAAACTAAATCAATCAACAAATCAAACTTATCTTTTTTTCATACCTTTCTTTTTGTCTTTCCTTTTGGATGCCATTCTTAATTGTGCTTTTTCCCATTTAGCATATTGCTCTTCATTTAATATCTTTTTCATTTTGGCTTTCATGGCAATTTTATGGTCTAGCCTGTCATTTTCCATCTTAAGACGTTCTTCTTTAGTCGGTCTTTGCGAGGCACCATTTTCTCTTCTAGCTTTGCGTTCTTCCATCATTTTTTTACGTAAAGTAACATTTTCTAGATTTATTTTTTGAACCTCAATTTGTTGCGACTCATTCAAATCTAAAAACAAAGTCATTTTTTTTGTTTTCAAAGTGGCCATTTCTTCTGCAGAAAGGTTATTCATTTTTTGAGCTCTTTCTGGTCGGTCTCTTCTTTCTGTTTGAGCTATAGCCTGAATGGATATTAGCGCTATAGCAATTACGATTAGTTTTCTCATTTTAATACCTTTTAAATTATTTGTAAGTTGGACTTGGGTATTTTTAAAAGGTTTAAATTGCTTTTTGCTTTTTAACAAATATTAACAATTCGTTATTTTAATACTGGGATTTTTAAGGAGACGCCCGTTTGGAAATCGGGAGCGTTGTTAACTAGAAAATCTTCCTTGAAATATAAAGATAGCTTATAGCTAGAGCGCCCATAAGTGTAGACAAAAGACCAGTTAGATTGCGCTTTGTATAAAGTTGTAACCCCATGTTGCCAGCCACCATTTATTTCTTCCCATTTACCTAAAAGCTTGAAATAATCGGCTTCTTTTCTTTTATTATAACGGGATTGAATCTGGTAGTTTACACTTAATGAATTATAATTTCCTTTTTTTGTGTATCTGGCTATTTCTAGATTACCCTCAATGGTTGCCAAAAATGGATTATTGCCCAAATCGATGACTTTTTTGAAATCAATAAGGTTTTTTCGTAAAATATTCATTCCAGCTCCAAAGTTAAATTCGTAATTGTTCTTTAGCGGTATTTTTTTAATGGCATTTGCAGAAAGGCCTAGGTCTAGAGATGAATTAAATTTGGAAGTATTGATGCCCAAATGACTTCCAAAATTGATAAAAATATTTTTGGTTTTATTTATTGAGAGTGTCGGGTAGTAAAAATAATTAAATTCAATACCTCCTATAAAAAAATCGTTGTCATTTAGCTCAAGGGTGTTGCCGTTTCTATCAAAATATTTTAAATTAACCTGATTTAAACCATAATAGCGCCTCCCAAAAGGATCTTCACCTCCATGTATATTGCTGTGAAACCATTCAATAGTTTCATCGCCAGTAAAAAATGAAAAAGGGTGTTTGCCTTTTCCTATTAAATAAGACCTTAGCGTAACTCCTAACTCACTTTTTTTATTTAGCGGAATATCGATGCCTAATCTAAATTCTTTTATAACGGCATCAATAACAATATTTAAATAATCGGCAGGAGTTATTCGTTGGTCTATAAAAGTAAAATCTCTATTGTACCAAAGAAGTTTACTTTGTTCTTCCCTTGCTATTGGGCTTTTGGGAAAGTAAGCCTCTACAAAAGGATGGAAATTGTTTCCACTGGTAGTGTTTATAGAGAGTGTCGGTTTTTTCGAAGGCTTGAGTTTGAAGTTCGAATTAATTCTAGAGCTAAAAATTCCAAAATGGTGTGTGGTTAGAAGACTCGGGTTTTCAATGCCGTTTTTTATTGATAAACTATCTTTTTGTTGAGCAAAAACAAAAATATTGCACATGGCAAAAACAATAAAAAGCCTTTTTTTTAGCATCAAATAAAAATAGTTAAAGTTTAAATAATGAATTGTTATGTATTTGTTAATTCTTGTTGTGATCGTTCTATTAAATTTAAAGTGGTTGTATATAGGTCTAAATTGTTAGTCTTACCTTTCAACCAGCTATAAAAGCTTATTACAAAAATATCTTCTTTATGTATATCGATCCAATTGAAAGATTCCGCCATGGTATTTTTAAATTTGTTTGAGGTTACTATTTCTGGAGTTTTATAGTAAGATTCAACAAAGCTTAAATAGGTAATAACACGTTGTTGGTCAATACTTTTTAAATAACCGTAATAACTTCTTTTAAAACTAAGGAGTCGAGATTCTACCAAATCAATATTATTAAGCTCAATATGAAGAAGGATTTCTATTAGATTCTTTTTTATAACCCATTCTTTTCCTGCCTTTTCTGTATACCATTGGTCTGTATGGTAAAATTTAGAAAAAAGCGTATGGGCTTTTTTTAAATTACCTTTTTGAAAATAGAACATGATAAGGCTTAAATGAATATCTAATAATGACTCTGTGTCTTGGTGTTTGTTGATTGCGAGAGGCTCAAGTATGTCTATAGCAGTTTTTTGTTTGTTGGAATAATTATGATTAAGAGCTACAAGTAAATGGTATTTTAACTTATAAGTATTATAATATTTCTTTTGCTTTAGAAGCATATGTTTATACATAAGTTTCAAATACTGGAAAGACTCATTAAATTTTTTATTTCTAAATAACGTATTAGCTATTAAGTATATTATTTGAATATGATAAAACAATTGTTTCTCCTTGTTTTTATGGGTGTTTATGATATTATATGTGTTTATTAAAAAAGGTTCTATTTTTAAATAATCTTTAGTTACAAAAGCCGAAATGCTAACAATGGTTGTTAATTGATATAAAGACTTAAAAGACATAGAGTCGTTAATACTAATATTGTGTTCTTGCAAGGTTTGATTGAGAACTGTTTGGAAATCGACGATATCACCTTTATAAGTAATGTCATTTAAGGTCTGTTTGGTTTTTGCATAAACGATATTGAGCTGGTCTTCTAATTGATGGTTTTTTTGGTTTGCCTCAAATTTTCTGGTAAGTTCATCAACTGAAACGGAAGGGTTTGTATGTGCATATTGAATTTTGGTATGATAAATTTCATTAAGCAACGGGAATAGATAATGTTCTGAAGCTAATGCCTCAGCTTTATCTAAAACTTTATATGCAACTTGGTATTGTTTATGTTGAAGGAATGACCTCGAAGCTAATATGTATTTAATGATTTGCATGTCTATTGAGTTTTCTTCCTGGATGCTGTTGTTTGCAATAAAATCAATGATAGATTGATATAAGCGTTTTCTTAAGGCGTGGTATGCATCTTTTTTAAGACTTCCATAGAGTTTGAGGCAGATCTCGTTAGAATTTAACTCATCATTTAATAGATAATTAAAGAGCTGGATATTCTTGGTGTCACTACGTTTGTTTTTTTTGTCTAAATATGTAGTAAATCGGTGTTGGTCTTCATGAGAAAAAGTAGAAATTATATCATTTAAATTAGTCATTAAGTCGTCTGTTTATTTAGATTAAATCTTTTTAAATATAAGTAATAAAGAATTAATGTTTTAAATTATATCGTCAGTTTTATTAAAACATTGTGTTTCGTATGCTAGTGAAGTATTGCAATTTTGTTCTGTAATCAAATCATTAAAACAATAATTATGAATTATCAAACATCAGTTTCAGTAGAGGAGAAATCGAAAGAAACAAAAACTAAAAAAGATAAGAAAATTTATGATCAAAAGCCAACTGCGGCTTTTATAGGAGCATCCTGGTCTGCACTATTAATAGGAATTACATCTTATTGTATTGGTTTATGGAATGCTGAGATGTTATTAAATGAGAAGGGGTACTATTTTACAATTCTTCTTTTCGGACTATTTTCTGTAATATCTGTTCAAAAGGCCGTGCGAGATAAATTAGAGAACATTCCTGTTACAGATATTTATTATGGTATTAGTTGGTTTACCACTGTGACTTCTATTGTACTATTGGTTATCGGACTTTGGAACGCCGATTTACTTTTAAGTGAAAAGGGGTTTTATGGTATGTCATTTCTATTGAGCTTATTTGCAGCTATTGCAGTGCAGAAGAATACGAGAGATGTGCAGTATGTTGACAGAACTGAGGAAGGTCAAAAGTAAACTTGAATATGTTAGTCAAAACAAAAAAACAAAGGGTTGTTTTGATGGTTGGTTAGTTTTTAATAACCCCAAACCTCGTAGTTAAATCTACGGGGTTTTAAACATAAATATTAGGATTAGACTCAAGTAATTTAATTTTAAAATGAAACCGAACCTCACAAAAGATTTAATAGAATTTTCAGAAACCAAATTGAAAAGGCCTATTTCAAATAAAATCAGGCTGATAGAAATATTGGGAGTTGTTTTAACAGCTGTAGGGAAGTTTGTTTTTATTGACTATCTCGGTTGGAGATTGCTCTATGTCATTTTTGCAATCGCATCATGGGTTTTTTATATCTTTTTTAGATATAAAAAAGAAAAGGGTGTAATTAGATACTGGGGGTTTAGAACCGATAATTTTAAAGGAGCTTTAAAATTAATGGTGCCTTTTGGAGTTATTTCAATACTGTTGTTTCTTGGCATAGGTTATTATCAAAAGACTATAAATCTAACATGGCATATTTTACCACTTTTAATTACGTATCCTATTTGGGGGAGTGTGCAACAGTTTTTGATTATTGGCTTAATTGCCGGGAATTTAAATGATTTAAACAGTAAGAAGCTAAAAAAAGGTTTAATAATCGTTATAACAGCTATTTTGTTTTCAGTGGTTCATTTTCCTTCTGTATGGCTAATGATCGGGACCTTTATACTGGCATTATTTTATGGATATGTATATTTAAAAGTGAAAAACATCTATGCAATGGGCGTATTTCATGGGTGGTTAGGTGCTTTGTTTTATTACACCGTAGTCAATAGAGATCCTTTTCAAGAAATATTTTTGGTTCTTTTAAATTAAAGGAAAATGAATTTAATACTTTAAAATTAACGTGAGTTTTTCGATATAAAATTTATAAAAAACAAATCTAAAGGAGCGCAGTCGAAAGGTTTTGAAAATTCAGTTGTTTTAATTAGGTTTCGATTGCGCTCAACTTAATTAACTGATTTTTTATTTAAATAAAACTAAAGTTGTGTCGAGAAACTCACGTTAAAATTAAGGTTTGTTATTTATTAACGTAAAGCAACTTATTAATCTACTTCAAATGTAGATAAGTGATATACGGGAACGCCAGTATCTGTTATGCCTTCTACTTTAATAGCATAGTTGCTTTTGGAATCACTCGTAAAAAATGAAATTTCAGCTTTGTTGGAATCATTTGTAAGCATTATTTTAGGCTCCCAGTGTAAAGTTGTTCTAATATCTTGTTTTAAGGCTTCACCAGAATCGTTTATATGATCGGGTGCGTAAAATTCCCTAGCACTATAAAAACCAATGGCTGTAAAATCTATAATCCCTGGTTTGCGTATTATATTTCTTGATCTAATATTAGAGCCAGTTTTAGAATAAATAGCTATAACACCATTGGCGCTGTTGCTGTAAAATGCGGCATTGGCACCTTTTAAAACATCAATAAACTCAACATCAAGACCGTTTAGATAGAGAATGTCTTCTAATTGTACCCTAAAACCATCTAAAAAAATACTTGGAGTACCCTGATTTCTTATAGAAATGGAATTATTAAAGGCATTTACGCCAGGAAGCGTATTGAGCAAATCTAAAACAGTTAAAAATTCAAGGTTTTCAAAATCCTTCATATCTATTCTATTGGAAGGGAAGCCATAATCTGTCCTTTTGTTTAAGGTTTCTCTTCTTTTATCTGCTTCAGATTTTTTCTTAGCAGTAATAACAACTTCATCAAGAATTCGTCTTGATTCTAAAAAATTGGCATTAATTTTTGAAATACGTTGTGCTTGTTCAATAAAGCTTGTTATTTTAATGGTATCAATTGGGGTCGATTTTAAAGTGGCATTTCTCGTTATTATTGGGCTTTCATGAAAATTGTCATCTAAATGAATGGAAACAAATCTGTTTTTTCTTTCATCATCAGATTTAAAGTCTTTTGTCCGAGCTTCAATAAGTGTATTTAATGTGTCATTAAAAACATAAGGGCCATATTTAAATATGCCATTTTGGTCTGTTAGCTTTTTTTCCTGATGGATGGTGGTACCCATAAATGTGAGTCGAGTAGCAGTGGGTATTTGCTGTTTATCCCCTTTTAAAGCAGTTGTATGTCCAGTAATAAAAATCCCTTTTTCTGGAGAAAATGTTTTTGGTTTTTTTATATCGTATAAAATATCATTCCATGTAAAGCGTCTCCAACCATGAGTCATCATGAGTAAATCTAATAAATAACGTCTTCTAAGGTCATTTTCTTTTTCGAAAAAATAACCAGGGTTATCAATGCTCCCTCTTAAATCGGAGTTTAATAATAAATGGGTCTTTATATTTTCATTTTTAGTACTTTGGCCTACAGCATCAATATCTATTATAGACATAGATAAGTTGCCTGAAATATTGTTTCCCCCTTTGTCCTTTAAATCTAATTGTATAGAGACTTCATCTCTGGTTTTTGGGGTTTTGCTATCCATATTGACATTTACCATGACGTCATTATCTGGATTATCTATATAAACTAAGCGTTCGCAAACAGGTTTTCTGTTATTGTCAAATAATGTGAAGTTGGCAACACCATCAGATAAGACTTCGGTTTTTAATCTAATTAACGATGAATGCGTATCTTTTGTTTCTAGTTTTTCAAAAATTAAACGGCCTCTTTGATGTGCTACTAAAAAAGAGTTCTTTAAACCAGCAGGGTTGTTAGATGAAACTTTTAAAACAATTTGATTGCCGTAATTTGCAATGTTTAAATTATAGCCATTAGGCAATGCTTTTGGTAAAGGGTATTTAACTTCCTTATTGTTGACTATTATACTGGCATAATACGTTTTGCTGTCTTCAGGTAGTAATGTTATAACGCCTAAACCAAATTTTAAAGTTTTAAATGTGCTAACTATATTGTTATTGGAATCTTTTATATTGCCTTCTACAACAATATTTTTGTTGTGCCTATCTTTAACTTTTATACCTACTTTAGAGGTTATTCCGTTAATTAGATGCCCACTTTCAGGATAAAAACTAATCTCGGGAGGTAACATTGAGCCATTATTTTTATCAGGCCTTGTATCTGAATTTATTTGTACAGTACCTAAGCTGTCATTTTTATTTATATCCCAAATAGGTATTTGCTTATAGAAAAAGTAATCTGGATTTTCATTTCTCATATAGTTCGTATAAGCTCGAAGTGTATAATTTCCAGGCATCAATTCTTTTCCTAATTTAAAGTCTCCAGCAACACTAACATCATGAGTGTAAAGTTGTTTTTTTATAAGTATACTATCATTTTTATTAATTAGTTCAACATAAACAACCCGACTTTTATCTGATTTTTTATGAGTGACTCCGTTGACTAAATAAGCCGTATACCAAATATCATCGTTTGTAGTATAATAAGGTTTGTCTGTTTGTATATATACTTTTTCAGGATAATCATTCGTTTTGGCCTCAAGTTTTTCCAATACTAATTTTCTAAAATTATTAAAGCTAGTAAAAGAAAGAAGTGTAATGAGTGCAATAGATAGGGCTGTTTTTTTAATCATTTGATGCTTGTTAATGAGGGTTTTAAG
Organism: uncultured Flavobacteriaceae bacterium; assembly: GCA_947501845.1. GTDB lineage: Bacteria > Bacteroidota > Bacteroidia > Flavobacteriales > Flavobacteriaceae > Flavivirga. The sequence continues at coordinate 141,519 of CANMXP010000012.1, forward strand.
CTATTAAATATAACGACAAATTAAATAATTTAGTGTTAAAATTGTTTTAAGATTAGACTTGTAAAAGGTAGAGTGGTTTAATTGAAATTTATTTCATTCATCATGTCTTTGTTGAAATTGCTGTAAAAAGAGGGCTTAAAATATTAAATCCATTTATCGTATCTTAGTATTCTAGCGCTTTTTACAATGCCTTATTGGATAAACATTATAATATTTATTTTGATTGCTTATGTTGTAATAAGCATCGCTTTGTATTATCTGCAGGATTATATGTTGTTTAAACCAGAAAAACTACCAGAAGATTTTCAATTTAATTATGAAAACCAAGCGTTTAAAGAGTATAATTTAGAAACAAGGGATGGTGAGATTATTAATGGGGTTCGATTTTTTCCTAAAGGAGAAAGTAAAGGTGTGGTGTTGTATTTAAAAGGAAACTCTAAAAGCATCAAAGGCTGGGGGAAATTTGCAGTCGATTTTACCCGCCACGGTTATAACGTTTTAATGGTGGACTATCGTGGCTTTGGAAAAAGTACTGGTAGGCGTTCGCAGAAAGCTATTAAACGAGATTTACAGGTGGTTTATAATAAGATAAAAGAGCTCACAACCGAGAATAGAATTATTCTTTATGGAAGATCCCTAGGTTCTGGTTTTGCCGCCAAATTGGCCTCGATGAATCATCCTAAAATGCTTATTCTGGATGCTCCTTATTACAGTTTGACTAAAGTAACAGCCCGCTATGCACCCTTTATGCCCTTGTCGGTTTTGCTAAAATACCCATTGCCAACTTATAAATGGTTAAAATATGTGCAATGCCCAATACATATTATACATGGTACGAACGATAAACTTATTCCGTATAAAACAAGTGTAAAATTGTCTCAGGTAAACCCTAAACTAACTAAATTACATACTGTAATTGGTGGCGGGCATAAGAACTTAAATAATTTTGAGTCATACCATAAGATGATTCATGAAATTTTAAATACAACTCCAGAAAATATAGATTTAACAACCACGAGTATCCATGTTAAGCACGCTTCAAAAAAAAGTAAAACAAAGGCTTAGGAGGGCAGGTGTTGTTCTAATAAGTTTATATATTATGATTGGTGCGCTACTATATTTCTTGCAAGAAAAAATGTTGTTTCATCCTACGGTTTTACCGCAGGATTTTAAGTTTGAGTTTTCATACCCTTTTGAAGAGCTGTATTTAAAGACAGATAACAATGCTGTTATCAATGCGATCCATTTTAAAGCAGAAAACCCAAAAGGCGTTATATTATATTTTCATGGAAACGCAGGTGATCTTTCTCGCTGGGGAGGTATTACTGAGTTTTTTGTTGAAAAGCATTATGATGTTTTGGTGATGGATTATAGAACCTTTGGTAAAAGTACTGGTAAGTTAAGTGAGGAGGCTTTGTATAAAGATGCAGAATATTGTTATGATTATTTAAAGAAGAATTACTCGGAAAAAGATATAACAATTTACGGAAGGTCTCTAGGTACGGCAATAGCTGTCTATGTTGCTTCAAGTAATAAACCAAAGCAATTAATATTAGAAACGCCTTACCATAGTATAACCGATGTGGCAAAATCCAGATTCCCTATTTTTCCTGTAAAATATCTTTTAAAATATAAATTACCAAGCTATCTATTTATAGCTAAAGTAGTCTGTCCAATATCTATATTTCATGGAACTAACGATCAAGTAGTGCCTTATAAATCTGCTAGAGATTTATATGAGTTAGCACCAGCATCTCAAACCACTTTTATAACTGTAGAAGGAGGAACTCATAACAATTTAATAAATCATGAAATTTTTTTAAAAGGAATAAATCAGGTTTTATAAAAATTGAGATTTTAAAATTATCTCGGATTTCATTTTTATTGATTCTTAAATGAGAATATTTTGCTTTTATTGGGTGTAGAGAATCTTAAAAAATTAACATTTCGTTTGTTGTTTCTTAAATAAAACATAAAAGATAAATTCACTGTGTTAAAAGTTTCTAAACCCATATAGCTACTTCCAGAAAAACGCGTCAATTTTGCAGCGTCAATTTAATTATTTACGTAAAAGTAATCCCTGTTTTAGCTCATTATTAGTTGTAAATTCAATGACTATTTCAAATAGAGATACTTGTGAAAATTAATATTTAGATATTCATAAAATATGAGTTTACAAAATTGAAAAGCTATAGATTATAGGTTTTATATAAAAAATATTTTTCCAAAAAAATACTCAGTAATGAGATAGATTAAGTTAGTTAGTTGTTAAGTTTAGTTATTAAAAAGCCAGTAATTTTCATTACTGGCTTTTTATATTTTATTGCTATTTTTAAATTTATTATCTACTAAGTGATCTCAACAAATAAACCGTCGTCTGTTTTTTCAACTTTTGCCAAACTGTTTTTGGTTAATTCTTTAATGGTTTTGTCCCATTTTTTATTCGATAAGCCAGATTGCGACTTCAAATCGTTAAGCGCTAAACGCTCTGATTTTTTTAGTAAATCTAAAAGTGCTTTTCCTTCTTCGCTAATAGCTGGTGCTTTTTTCTCAGGTCGCATTTGTGGGAAGAATAAAACCTCTTGGATCGATTGGTTATTGGTTAAAAACATAATTAATCTATCCATACCAATGCCCATTCCTGAGGTTGGAGGCATCCCATATTCTAAAGCGCGTAAAAAATCATGATCAATAAATTCGGTAGCTTCATCATCTCCTTTGGCAGCTAACTTAAGTTGATGTTCAAAACGCTCGCGTTGGTCAATAGGGTCATTGAGTTCAGAATACGCATTAGCAATTTCTTTACCACAAACCATGAGCTCAAAACGTTCTGTTAATTCAGGGTTTTCTCGGTGCTCTTTACATAAGGGACTCATCTCTTTTGGGTAGTCGGTTATATAGGTAGGTTGTATGTAATTGCCCTCACATTTTTCGCCAAAAATTTCGTCTATCAGCTTGCCTTTACCCATAGTATTATCTACCTCAATACCCAAATCTTTAGCGGCTTGTCTGATGTCATCTTCGGTTTTTCCAGTAATATCAAATCCTGTGAAATGTTTAATGGAATCGGCCATGGTCACACGCGCATATGGTGCTTTAAAATCTATTTCATGGTCACCAAAAGTCACTTTGGTCGTTCCGTTTACAGCCATAGCACAATGTTCCAATAAACGTTCACAAAAGTCCATCATCCAATTATAATCCTTGTAGGCTACATAAATTTCCATAGCTGTAAATTCAGGATTATGTGTTCTGTCCATTCCTTCGTTTCTAAAGTTTTTAGAAAACTCGTATACGCCATCAAAACCACCTACAATCAATCGTTTTAAATAGAGCTCATTAGCAATTCGCATATACAGCGGAATATCTAAAGCATTATGATGTGTTATAAAAGGACGTGCTGCTGCACCACCAGGGATAGGTTGTAGCACAGGAGTTTCAACTTCAAAATACCCGGAATCATTAAAAAATGAACGCATGGCATTGAATAATTTGGTACGCTTAACAAATACATCTTTAACTTGTGGATTCACGACCAAATCTGCATAACGTTGTCTGTAACGTTGTTCTGGATCTGTGAAAGCATCATATATTACACCATCTTTTTCCTTAGGTAGCGGCATGGGTTTTAAAGCTTTACTAAGTAAAGTGAAATCTTTGACTTTAACTGTTTTTTCACCTACTTGTGTCATGAATAACTCACCTTCTATACCCACAAAGTCACCAAAATCTATAAGTTTTTTAAAAACCTCATTGTATTTTTCTTTGTCTTCTCCAGGGCAAATTTCATCACGATTAAAATATACTTGTATTTTACCTTCTGCATCTTGTAATTGTGCAAAACTAGCTTTTCCTTGTACTTTTATCATCATTAATCTACCAGCAATAACAACTTGTTTGCCAGCTTCAAATTGGTCTTTAACCTGCTTTGAGGTATGGTTTACTGGGTATAAATCCGCAGGATACGGATTAATACCTAATGCACGTAATTTTGTTAGTTTTTCTCTTCTTACAAGCTCTTGCTCTGATAATTGCGACATATTCTATATACTGTGTGAATTTTAAAGGCACAAAGATAATCATTTGATTTACGATTTACGATTATTGATTTATGATTTTTTTGCTGTAATTGAAGGAGGAAGACCATCTGTTGCAATCCTTTTAAAATGCATCGGCAAATGGATTTTCTTTGTTATATCTAAATATAAAGTGTAACAAAATAAAAACTATAACGTCAAATAATTAATCATCAATCTGTGTTGTATTTGTGTATTGAACTTGTTTCAGCACATCAGCATTTAAATTAAATCAATATATGAGTTTTTGGAGAGTTTTGCTGTCTATTATTTGTCCGCCTTTAGCAGTTATAGATAAAGGTTGTGGCTCTATTTTTATTGTCTTTTTGTTATGGCTTTGTGGTTGGGTACCAGGGGTTATTGCAGCACTTGTTATTATTAACAACCCTAATAGATAAAAGTGTATCTTTGTTTTTAAGATTAAAAACCCAAAAAATAATTACATGAACAGATTTTATGCCCTTATCGTACTTATTATTTCTATCAGTTTTACTAGTTGTCAATTTTCTGAAAATATTTATATAAATGACGACGGTTCAGGTAAAATGGAGTTTTCTTTTGATGGTAGCCAGCTTATGCAAATGGGAGGAGATAAAATGAGTGAAACTCAAGAAGAAGCTATCGATTCGACTTTTAGTTTTAAAGAACTATTTGATGCAAAACGCGATAGTATTTCTCAATTATCAGAAGAAGAGCAATTAAAATTAAAGAATTTAGAACCATTTAGTATGCATATGGTTATGAATCCAAAGACTTCAGAAATGAAGTTTGATATGTTTACAGATTTTAAAGAAGTAAGTGAACTTCAAGACATGTTTAAAGCTATGAACAGTTTTGGAGATATGGAAAAAGATAAGAAAGGTAATACGCAAGCTAACGATCCTACTAACCCGTTTTCTGCGCTTGGAAAAAATGGAAATACTGAGCTTGCTTATGAATATAATGGAACAACATTTAAGCGTGTTGCAAAAATAGTAGATAAGGAAGCTTATAAAAAGGTCACAGATAGTTTGGGAGAGATGGCCGTTATGTTTGGGTCGTCTTTGTACAAGTTGAATTATCATTTTCCTAAACCAATTAAATCTGTATCAAACGAAAAAGCGATGTTTAGTGCCGATAGAAAAAGTTTTACAGTAGAGTTTGGTTTTATGGAATACATATCGAACCCTGAAGCTTTAAATCTGGAGGTTGTATTAGAGGATTAGTATTTTGAATAAACAAATTGCACTACAGGATTTAGGTTTTAAAGACTATAAACTAACCTGGGATTACCAGGAAGTATTATTTAAAGCCATTGTAGATACTAAAGTTAAAAACAGACGGGAAGAAACTAGTTTGCAAACGAAGAATCACTTTTTGTTTGTAGAGCACCCGCATGTATATACTTTAGGTAAAAGTGGCGATTTGTCTAATCTGCTTTTAAATGAGGAACAACTCACCGAAAAAGGAGCGACTTTTTATAAAATTAACCGTGGGGGAGATATTACTTATCATGGTCCAGGACAAGTGGTGGGATATCCTATTTTAGATTTAGAAAACTTTTTTACAGACATACATAAATACCTTCGGTTTTTAGAGGAAATGATTATTCTAACCCTTGCAGAATATGGTTTAAAAGCAGAGCGCAGTAAAGGAGAAACAGGCGTTTGGCTAGATGTAGACACCCCATTTGCTCGTAAGATTTGTGCTATGGGTGTTCGGGCAAGCCGTTGGGTAACTATGCATGGTTTTGCACTTAATGTGAATGCCGATTTAGGGTATTTTGATAATATTGTCCCCTGTGGTATTCGTGGTAAAGCGGTGACGTCTTTAAATGTAGAGCTAGGTAAAAAAGAAGTGTCTATGGAAGAGGTTAAAGAAAAACTTCTAAAGCATTTTAGTAATCTTTTTGAAGCGGAGTTTTTGTAATTTCGTTTAACGTATACAGAATAAAGTTCTATTTTATCTATTGTTTAGATACAATGATCTCCTTAGACCACCTTGATTAAAGAGATCACGTATTCTTCTTTTTTGACCTATGGTAAACATGTACATAGATTGATCATCAACATAATCCATAAAGTTCATAAACATATCATTGCTACCGCATGAATTTTGAGGATGTGTTGGATTTCCTTTATATTGATATTTTTGGATAGGTGTATCATCAACTAAGTCGCCTTTTTCACAATTCCCTTCTCCACCAAAGATATGTAATAAGTTTAACCAATGTCCAATTTCATGTGTAGCCGTTCTGCCAAATCGATGTCCAGTGGCTAATGGAGGTAAGGTTCCAAGTACTCTGGGGTCAATTATTACGCCATCTATTCTTGGGTCTGCGTCTGGAAATTGAGCATAATCAGGAAGCCCTAGGTCTCCATTGCGGTTACTTAAGTCTGCAACCCATATATTTAAATATTTATCTCTGGGCCATGCGTCTTGTCCGCCTTTCACTGTAAAAAATAATTTTAAATCTTCAATTGGAGTTTCTTCTGTTATATCAATACCATCAAAGCCCGTAACAAGGCCTTCCGTTCTTATTATTCCAGTAGTCGGTTTACCATTAGGGTCTGTCGTTGCCAAAGAAAACTCAATACCAACATCGGTTACAAGATGAGCAAATTCATCAGGTGTTTTTGTATGATCAGGGTTTTTCTTTCTAAAATCTTGATTTAGTACGTCAATTTGCGATTGTATTTTTTCATCACTAATGGTAAATGGGTCTGGTGTATAATTAACAACATGCACGACAATTGGGATATGGATTATTTCATCAAAAGGAACATCTTCTTGTGGAGCATCAGAGCTTTTATCTTTACTACAAGCAGAGTTAAATACGATTAAAATAACTACTATTAAAAAAGGTAGGTTTTTCGTCATGTTGTTATATTCTTATTTAGATTTAGGTCAACGTGAATTAACAGCTTATATTGAAATTTCACATCCTAAATTTGATTTGGGAAAGAGAAGAATTGCTAAAGCATTTTGAAACTCTTTTTGAGGCTGAATTATTTTCTTTATTAATGAAAGATGCTAATCATTGCAGACGAAATCTGGAGAAGCCCATACTAAATCACCTTGATAAGATGCTAGAAATTTATTATAGGCGTTCTTGTCGTCTTCGTTATCTAAATTAAATACAAATTCACCGTTACAATAAGCTACAAGTGTTAAGGAGTTACATGTGGCACAACAGTTACCAATTACAAATACAGTTTTTCCCTCATATGTTGATTTATAAACGTAAGCCTCATGAACTTGGGTTGATTGTTTAATGTCTTCAACGATTTTATTTAACCAAGCCAAATCTTCAACAAGGTTAGAAACGTTGCATGTGTTATTGGAATTATCATCATCACTTTTACATGAAAAAGTAGAAATAATTGTTAGGACTAATACTATTATAACTTTTCTCATCAATGTCTTTTTGTTAGTAGATGAAAAAAACTAAAAAGGTTGCGTTAATGTATTTATAATTATAAAAATTAAGAAAATGAGTGTGTAGGTATAAAGTTTAATCTTCCGCATTAAAAAACACCTTATAATAATGCATTTTTTTCTCATCATCATAGCCGCGTTCTAAATATTCTGCAGAGGCATCTGGTGCATCAATATCTAGTTTTATCTGGATGTTGGTATCTAATTTAATATCGGTTTTAATTTTTTTCTTCTCTTTAGTAACCACACGTTCTGCAACATCAAATTGGTTTCTAAGAACTAAGTTTTGCTCGCCTTCGTATTCCTTTTTGTAATCTTCAAACTGTCTTATTTGTTTTTCTTCTTCAAAAATATCCTCTTTAAAACGTTCTACGTTTACAACGTCGTTCTCTTTAAAAAAATCGATGGTTTTGGCTAAAAAGGTATTCTGTTCTTGAGCGCCATAACTGGTTTTTAAAACTTCGGTTGAGAATTCTTTACAAAGCTCAATATATTGTTGTGTGTGGTTATTAGCATCATCAGCATATTTAATATTTAAAAACTGATTAATCCAGTATTGGGCATCATAACTATTATTGTCTACACTTAAAATAATATTGCCCTCTGTGTCACTTTGATTTAAAATTAAACAGCCTTTATCTACTTTTTTAGAGCTGATCCCTTTTTGTACCAATACGTCATAACTCTTATTTTCTAAATAGGTCTGAAAGAAATTAACTTTACTTTCTATTTTAAAAATACCAATGGCATTGGTTGTCATATCTTGATATTCAATACCGTCAAATAGAACCACTAAAACATCTCCTGTTTTTATATTAGCAGAAGTAGATTGCTCGAATAAATGTGTCACAATATGCTTGGAAATATCTATAAAAGCATCTTCATCATTAAATAGTTGTGTGCAATAGCTATTGATCTCGTTTAAAGAAATACTAGCATGGTGGTTAAACCGGTAGCTTTGTACAACACTACCAAAAGGACGTAATAAAAAAGGGAGCATTAAGTCGTAACTGGCTTCATCAAAATCGACCGTATTCTCAGAAAAAGCATTTTTTGTATCGTTAAACTTATTTCCAACTTTATGGACAATGAATTTTGAAATTGAGGCGTTTTTTCTTGAGATCATGTATCATATATTAAGTATGCAATACTATTAAAATAATTAGAATTATACCATGCCTTATTTGAAATTACTGTAAAATAAAACACTTTACTCATTACAAGATGATGATGCTTTTTTTCTTTATACAAAATGGATGATGTGTAAAAAAGAACGTCAAAGCAAAAGCTTTGACGTTCAAGACCTGGGGACTTCAGATTTGGTTATCGTTATATTTTAAATATATCAAATAGGGCGTAGCCTATTGATTAAATTTTCATCATCAACAAATTATTATTTTAAGAAAAATCATAAAATAGTTAGAATTTTTTTATTGTAAATAATTGATTAATAGCAGCCTTAAAGATAGAAATTAGTTTTTCATATACAAAAAAAATATGAGATTTATATGTATATATTTAAATAGGTTAAGAATTTGGCTACGTATTAATTAATTTGGTATAAAATGATAGAATTGTTTTCTCCTTTACTCACAAATTCAAGGTTTCTATCTTTGTCAATATTGTCTAAAATTATAGGTGAGTTTCCATATACAGGAAAGTTAGAGAGCAATTTTGCCTGACTATCGTAAAGGTAAACTTTCTGGGCTTGCATATCTGTAATAGAGACATAAATTTTATCATTAATATAGAATAGGTGTGGCATAGAATAGTCGCCATAATCAATCTCTATAGTCTTGTTTTTAATAGACAGCTTATTTTCATCTAATAACACAAGGGTTTTACTGGAAGTTTCTAAATAGTGCTTTTCCGATAGGCTTAAATTTTTTATAGATGTATTTCCTCCACGATCTATGGTTATTAAATTCCCATCCGAAGTTGTAGTAGTAAAGAGATTATTGTACAGGTAGATAGGTTGATTGGAATATGAACTAGAAGTTTTAGGTTTGACTCTGGTTTTACCAGTTCGATCTAAAATATAAAGCTTGTTTTGCGTTTTAAATGTAATATAATCTTTGCTACCAATTCTAAAATGCTTTGGCTGGCATATAATAGCGTTATTAGCAGATTTAAATGTAAACCCGCTTACAATTTGTGCTTTAACATTGTACATCAAAACATTTTTGCCCTGTGCTATTAATAACCTGTAATTCTTGTTTTTATCATAATCGAAAACCGCCAAAGGTTGTGTGATATCAGAATTAAACTTAGCAGGGAAAGGTCCCACATCATTACCGTTCCTATCAATAACGTAGACTCTGTTAGGTGTAGCAAAAGCCAGTTGTAATCGGCCATTTTTATAAATATCAATCTGCTCAATAGTTCCTAAAATAGAACCTTGTATTTGCTTTTTCCAAAGAATGTTTCCTTTGTTAGAAATTAAATATAGGTTGTTGTTTATATCTTGAACAACAATTTCTTTTTGTTTGGTAATATGGTTTTTTACAAATTGAGGATGGGTTAATAAATCGGCATCTAATTTAATATTTAGTTCTTCGGAGACTGAATTTAGTATAGCCTTCGATTTACTCTTTTTTATAATACCATTCACATGCGCAAAATTAGTTTCATAAATAAATTGCAATGCAGATGTGTCGTAACTTTTTAATTTATAGTCTTGATTATTTTTAAGGTTTTTGTTTATAATAGCCTTTAAAGATGCAGGATCGACAACATGCATTAATGATGAAGCATCGCTTAGGTGTTTTTTTATATTTTGAAAATAGATTTTCTCATTTAATGTTGTTTTGTTTTGGTAATTGGCAATAATATTTTGAAGCATTTCAGTGCTGCCAGCAAACACAAAAAAATCATCTAAAATACAGTATCTATCCGCGTTGTTGAATGATATTAGTGGAGCAAATGTTTTAGTAAATAGTTGTGGGCGGCTAAAACTAAAAATATCAATGCCTCTATAAGAACCTATACTATTTTGCTCACTTAAAAGAGCGTCTTTAGTAGCAATAATATCGGTAGAATTTAATGCAATGGCATGGTCTTTTCCTTGATAAATAACCCCAATTTCTATAATGTCATTAAAAAGTAGAGTCGGGTGTGCTATGGAGTCTTTATTATTAAATCTGGCTAAATTGGTTTCGAATGTTTTATAGTCATCAAAAGTAAAACTCACATAGCCATCGCTATTGGAAGGCGTGATATTGTGCGTGTGATTTTCTTGGGGAGTGGTATTTTTAAAAATATTAATTAGACTTTTCGAAGAATCTATGGCTTTTGTAATGCCATTAAACATAATTTCATCTTGACTGATACTAATATCTGTACCTATATAATTGGTGAATGTTTTAGACGAAATGGAATCTTCAATAAAAAATGACTCTAAAAATGAATTATTAGGTGTTAGAATAGCCGAGAAGGTTTTATCGTTACCAGCTATATTATATATCTTTTCTAGTTCTGGATCTCTAGTATTGTTATTAAAAATAGCATCTACAGTGCTTTTTGAAGAAGAGGCGAAAAAAATACTATCAGTAATGGTACTATAAAATGTGTTGTTGTTTAATGTAGATTTTGTGATTTTTTTGTTTTTATATGAAAGCGTCTCTTCAATATAGTTTGGTAAAGAATCTGTTTCAAATAATTGTTGATGGTATTTTGTTATAATCGAATATTGTAAACTGTCTTTCGAATCTCTCGTAAAGCAAATTAATACATCATTTACAGGTTTTAAATATGATAAGTTTTCTAAAGTGTTTTCTATGTTTTTGTATGCGTGGGTTTTAGAAATTTTTTGTAAAAAACCACTATTATTAATACTGCTTTTTAAGCTCTCAAGATTTGAGGTTTTTAAAATTATAGATGTGTTGCTTGGTACAAAATCAATAAGTTTTGAGCGATTAGTTTTGGTGTTTGAACAGTTAAATAACAATATAAGAAGTAGGGAAAAACAAAAGGCTCTCATAAAACGAATTAATTTTTACAAACCTACATATTTTTCATAGAAATCATCTTGACTTTTTCTATTTAAGCGAAAAGTTATGTCTTTATTTCTAGATAAAGTTTTTCTGTATACCATACATCGGTTGGGTTCATAAAAATCAAAAGAAATACATATGGTGTAAAACATGAAGTAAGCAAGCTTGCTAAATATTTAACACTAATTGTTCGGGTAGTAGCCTGAACGATTTTCTGTGATACTTTGTTATACCATATTTTTTAATAGCTGCTCGATGTTCTTTAGTAGGGTAACCTTTATTTTGTTTCCAATTATACATAGGGTATTCTTCATGAATACTATTCATGTATGTATCTCGATGTGTTTTTGCTAAAACAGAAGCGGCAGCAATGCTTAAATATTTTCCATCACCTTTAACAATCGTTTCAAAAGGGATGTTATTATAAGGCTTAAACTTATTACCATCTACTATTATAAATTGTGGTTTTTTTGACAATTGGTCAATAGATTTATGCATCGCTAAAATAGAAGCATTCAAAATATTAATACGATCAATTTCTTCCTGAAATATATGTGCGACACCAAAAGCTAGAGCATCTGCCTCTATGATTGGTTTTAAAATGTCTCTTTTCTTTTCGCTAAGTTGTTTCGAATCGTTCAGTATTGAGTTTTCAAATTCCTTAGGAAGGATAACTGCCGCAGCAGTAACAGGACCAGCTAAACAACCACGCCCAGCTTCATCTGTGCCACATTCTAGAGGATATTTGGAGTGGTTTTTTAATAACATTTCAATAAGAATATTGCCAAATTTATAATTTTATGTATAAATTATTATGCATGCTCAGTAAATTTATTCATTTTTATATGAATTTGATGGCAGAGATTATTAAATACTTTTTTTTGAGCGATATTTGTGATAAAAATTCAAAAAAACAATACGTATTTTAAGGATTTTATAATTTAAAAAAGATGAATTAATAGTGATTAGTTGCTTTTTTTATGAGTTTTTTTGTTTTTTTAATATAATATTTAGATGTTTGCAACCGACTAACTCAAAATAAATATTCAAAGTTCATCTTTTAAACAAGATGGCTAAATATTTAAAAGAAAGCCAGCAGTTATTGCTGGCTTTCTTTATTTAAATATTTTTCACTAAATTGTTTAAAGTTGGGTATTAGAATCTTCAGATAAAATAGCTTAGGTAAATTAATTGAACTTGTAAATATTTTATAAGTAAAATGTTTAAATAGTATGATTAGTTTTGACTAATTCACGATTTCTGAACTTAAATATTCATTACCCACTTAAGTAAATGAAAAAGAGAAGATTTTGTTAAGAAATGTGTGGACTTGACTAACATGAAATGTGTCCGCATTATTGTAATTAATGAGTATTATAAAGGAAGCAATACAAGAAGAATCTGAAACGGTTTGGATTAAATTTGTAGATGGAGACAAAGAAGCCTTTACATCCATTTATAATTCAAATGTCGATTCGTTGTTTTCATATGGTATGAAATTAAATTCTAACAAGAATTTTGTAAAAGACTGCATTCAAGATGTTTTTTTAGATATATATGAGCATAGAAAGCGCATTTCTACACCAAGAAACATCAAGTTTTATTTATTTAAGGCCCTTAAACGTAACATGTTCCGCGAGTTAAAGAAAGAGAGGAGAAAAAGTAGCTTACCAGAACAAGAAAATCTGTCTTTTTTTACAGAGTACAATATAGAAACAAAAACTATTGATAAGGAAGTTGAAAGGCATCAAAAAAAACTTGTTGCAAAAATAATTAAAGAACTAACCCCTAAACAACAAGAAATACTGTATTTAAGATTTACCAAAGGTTTTAGTTATGTTGAAATTTCAGAAATCATAGACATTAATCATAATTCTGTACGCAAACAGGTTTACAGGGCTATAAAAAAATTGCGTAAAGATTTAACTCTAAATAATATTACTTCAGGTGTATATTCACTTCTAATTATGGTTTAATTATTTCCTTTTATTTAAAATTCTATTTTAAATGAAAACCGCATGATTGTTTTCTTGTTAAGTGATTTTTAAATTTTTTTTCAAAAAACTTTAAAAAAAGTGTCCACAAAAATGAAAACGGATACCCTACAAGAAATAAAAGTAAGATATGGAGCTTTATTCTAAATATATAGAAAATGATTCTTTTCTAAGTTGGATTTATAATCCTACCGCAGAGACAACCAAATTTTGGGAAGATTATATGCTTAAACATCCACAAGAAAAAGAATTGATTGAAGCCTTAAAAGAAATTTTAAGAGACTTGAGACCTGAAGATGTTGAACTTTCTGAAAAAGAAAAAGAGGAGATATTCACGAAGCTTCTAAATAAAATAGATCGTAAAAAGAAATCGAACCAGGTATTCTTTTTGTTGAAAAGGACTTATAAATACGCTGCTATATTAATATTAGCATTAATAATTGGAACTGTCTTTGTCAACAATAATTTTCAAAAGACCGACACTTTCTTGTTAAATGATATAAGTAAAACACCTATAGATTCCTTAGGGAAACCAAATACCCAATTAATTCTTGGGTCAAGAAAACCGCTATTGATAGATGAAAAAAAGTCTCTGATTGAATATACAGAGCAAGGAAATCTTGTTTTAAATGAAAGAGATACCATAAGTGGCGATGTAGAAAATGAAGGAAAATCATTACTTTTTAATAAATTAATCGTACCTTTTGGGAAGCGAAGTAAGATTATTTTATCAGATGGTTCGGTGGTGCACCTTAATGCTGGGACAAAATTTATGTTTCCTGAGAAGTTTGATTCAAACGAGCGAAAGGTTTTTCTTTCTGGAGAAGCATTTTTTGAAGTAGCAACAAATAAAGAGAAGCCATTTATTGTGAAAACTATTGAAGAGAAGGTTTCAATAGAGGTACTAGGAACAAAGTTTAATGTATCTGCTTATCCTATAGATTCAGATATTTTAACAGTTCTAACAGAAGGTAAGGTTGTGGTTGTAGAGAAAAATATATTTAAAACACAAAGAGCCATTTTAAAACCAGGACAATTAGCATCATGGAATAAAGACGCCAAAAAAGTTAGTATTAAAAAGGTTAATACAGACAACTATACATTATGGACCCAAGGGCTTTTGTATTTTGAGAGTGAATCAATAATAAACATTGTTAGAAAAATAGAGCGTTTCTATAATGTAAAAATAGTTTTTGAAAACCCAAATAATGCAAAAAATATAAACGTAAGTGGAAAGCTGGATCTAAATGATAAAATAGAACAGACACTTGAAAATTTAACAATCACAACAGAATTTAAATTCGAAATAATAAATGATAAAAAGTATGTATTGAAGTAAAAAAAATCAGAGAATGCGCCAACATTCCCTGAATAAAATAAACTGCTATAGGGGCAGCTTAATGTTTAATTAAAAACTAATTCAAATTTATGAAAAATAACCACATTTTCTATGATTCCCTCCTGGATTTTAGAAACAAAACTCTATTTGTAATGAAGAGTCTTACAGTCTTTTTAGTCATATTCTCATTGTATTCTTTTTCAAATTCGTATTCTCAAAATAAAAAGTTGAGAATAGAGATTAAAGAGGCCACTTTAATGAATATGATAGAATCAATAGAAAACCAAAGTGAATTCGTATTCATTTACAATGATGAGGTATTACCTGAATTGAAGAAAGCTCTGGGAAATATCCGAATTAACAACAAGTCCATTTATAAAATTTTAGATAGAGTTATCAATAAAGAAAAGCTCATCTACTCTATAAATGAGCGTCAAGTCATTTTAAATAAAAAAGAAGAAGTTCTTAAGCCTGATTTACAACAGCAAATTTCAGGAAAAGTTACATCTGCAACAGATGGTTTACCATTACCAGGAGTTAATATAATAATAGAAGGGACATCAAGAGGAGCCCAGACAGACTTTAACGGGATTTATTCCATCAATGCAAGTGAAGGAGAAATTCTAAAAGTTAGTTTTATTGGTATGCAAACAAAACTCATAACAGTTGGTAGTAGTACGACTATCGATATTGTTATGGAAGAAGACTTAGAAGATCTGGATGCAGTAGTTATAACAGGTTACCAAAATGTAAGAAGAGAGTTGTTTACTGGAGCATCTCAAACGATTAAAGCCGAAGATATAAAGCTTGATGGAGTTGCCGATATATCAAGAGCGCTTGAAGGTAGAGCAGCAGGTGTAAGTGTACAAAACGTAACAGGAACTTTTGGAGCTTCTCCAAGAATTACTATTAGAGGATCTTCATCTATTTTAGGAGATACAAAACCCATATGGATTATAGATGGGGTTATACAAGAAGAAATTGTCAACTTATCGGTGTCAGATTTGGTGTCTGGTGATCCGAATACCTTATTAAGTTCAGCAGTTGCTGGTCTAAACGCTTCCGATATTCAGAGTTTTGAAATACTGAGAGATGCATCAGCATCAGCCTTGTATGGAGCACGTGCATTGAATGGGGTAATCGTTATTACAACAAAATCGGGTAGAAAAAATCAAAAGCCTGCTTTTAATTACCAATCGGAGTATGCGGTAAGAGATATCCCTAGATATACCAATTACGATTTATTAAACTCTCAAGAAACAGTTTCAGTATATAGAGAAATGGAGTCAAAAGGCTTTTTAGATTTGCCAAGCTCATTTCAAGGAAGATATGGTGGTATATACAATATTATGTACAGAGCTATCAACAATTTTGACGAAACTACAGGTCAATACGAACTAGCAAATACACCAGAAGCGAGAGCTAATTTTTTAAGACAATTTGAGCTGGCTAATACAGACTGGTTTAAAACTTTGTTTAGGGCAACACCAACCCAAACACATACGATGAGTTTTTCAAGTGGTTCCGAAAGTTCTACGACCTATGCGTCCTTGGGGTATTATACAGATTCTGGGTGGACTGTGGCAGATAGAGTAAGAAGAATTACTGGAAACTTAAGAAATACGTTCTTTTTGAATGATAATAAGCTAAAAATTACAACACAACTTCAAGCATCTATTAGGAACCAATTAGCACCTGGTACTTTCGCTAGGCAAGAAGATGTTGTTAGTGGGTCGTTTACCAGAGATTTTGATATTAATCCATTTAGTTATTCACTTAATACAAGTAGAGCACTAAGGCCGAGAGATAATGACGGTAATTTGGAATTTTCGAGGTACAATTGGGCACCATTCAATATTTTGAATGAGCTCGATAACAATAACATAGAATTAAATGTATCGGATATAAAATTTCAAGGGCAGGCTGAATATCAACTTAATGACAATTTAACTTATAATTTTTTAGGATCTGCGCGTTATGTTACATCAAACAGTGAGCATGCCATTACAGAAGACTCGAATGTAGCCGCTGCTTACCGCTCAGATGAAACTTCAATTGTTAGAAATGAGAATACGTTTTTATTTTCCGATCCAGACCAGCCAAATTCATTACCAAGGGTCGTGTTACCAGTTGGAGGAATTTTAATTACAGGGAAAAACACGTTAACAACGTATACGTTTAGAAATACCTTGGATTGGACAAAACGTTTTAAAGATGATTTACATGGGTTAAGAGTTTATGGAGGTCAGGAATATAGGTATACAGACCGTTCTTCTAGTACAAATACGGGTTATGGTTACCAGTTTAGTCGTGGAGGTACAGTCTTTACAGATCCCGATATTTTAAGAAAGGTTATTTTAGAAGGTAATCCGTATTTCTCTTCTCAAGAAACGAGACAACGAGAAGTGTCATTCTTTGCCAATGTAACGTATGACTTTGATAAGAAATATGTACTTAACGTAACTGGTAATTATGAGGGGTCAAATAGAGCAGGTAAATCGTCAGATACCAGATGGTTACCAACCTATACTATTGGAGGTAAATGGAACATTGATAAAGAAGATTTTATTAAAAATTCCAATATTATTTCAAGTATGGCATTTAGACCAAGTTATGGATTAGTAGCTTTATTGGCCGATAATGCAACCAATAACCTAGCGGTATTTAGAAATCAGATAACCGATAGGTTTAACAATAATGATAGAGAAAACTTTATCGATATTGAAGATCTTCAAAATAGTGAACTGACTTGGGAAAAAACTTTAGAGCTAAATTTAGGTTTAGATGTTGGATTCTTTAATAATCGTATTATGTTAAATTTTGATGCCTATTTTAGAAAAGGTCAAGATTTAATCGATTTGATTAGAACCACAGGGATTGGAGGAGAATCACTCAAGCTAGGTAATAATTCAGAAATGGAAACCAATGGTGTGGAGTTTCAGTTAAACACGGTTAACATTGATAAAGATGATTTCCAATGGAGAACAGGGTTTAATATTTCACATTTTAATCAGGAAATTACTTCGCTTAAGCAAGAGTCTAATGTATTTGATTTGGTAACTGGAACAGGTAGAGGTAATGCTATTGGTTTTCCAAAAGGGTCGTTGTTTTCTTTTCAATTTGAAGGATTAAATGAATTTGGGTTACCAACATTCCTGACACAAGATCCAGATTTTGATCCAAGCAAACCTTTTGATTTAATCGATTTTCAGGATACCGATAATGTATTAGATTATCTAGTGTACGAAGGACCAACAGAACCAAATTTATCTGGTGGTTTAGCAAATAATTTTAAATATAAGAATTGGGATCTCAGCTTTTTTATATCATTTTCCGCAGGCAATAAAATAAGGTTGGCCCCCACTTACGATTCAGAGTATGACGATTTAGATGTATTTCCTAGAGAATTTGTAAACCGTTGGTTATTTCCAGGGGATGAAAATATTACAGATGTACCAACAATCCCATCTCAAAGTGTTTTACAATCCTATGGCGAAAATGAGGTAGAAAGAGTTTATAATGCTTATAATTATTCAACAGCAAGAGTTGCTGATGGCGATTTTGTAAGAATGAAGAATATAACATTAGGATACACCTTTGATAAGCAAATGACTGATAAATTAGGTATTTCAAGTTTTAGATTGAGTTTGCAAAGCACCAATCCATTTTTGATTTATTCTGATTCTGATTTAGGAGGGCAAGACCCCGAATTCTTTAGGTCAGGTGGTGTAGCATACCCCATCTCTAGATTATTTACATTCTCTCTTAACGTTGGTTTTTAAAAAAAATACTATGAAAAATATGAAATTTAATTTAATAAAAGGTTTGGTATTAGTTTTCTTAGTATCTTCTTGTAACGATATTTTAGATGAAACACCAGACAACAGAACTGCAATAGATTCATCCGAAAAAATTGCTGAATTATTAGTAGGAGCATACCCAGATGCAGCATATGTTTCTTTTTTAGAGCCTATGTCTGATAATGCTGGAGATAAAAGCCCAAGTGCAGATACGGGAATTGATTTTGCAACCACACTTAACCAAAGAATGTTTTTTTGGGAAGATATAAATGATACAGATGAAGATTCTCCAACAAACTACTGGAATAGAGCTTATAAAGCTATTGCTCAAGCCAATCAAGCTTTGGTCTCTATTGAAGAACTTGGGGGTGGGTCAGAATTAGATCATTTAAAAGGAGAAGCGTTAATTTGTCGTGCTTATGCACATTTTATGTTGGTTAGTATATTCTCTAAAGCATATAACCCTTCAACGGCCGCTTCAGATATTGGAATACCTTACGTTCTAGAACCAGAAACAGTCTTGTTAGGAGATTATGAAAGAGGTTCGGTACAAAATGTATATGATAATATTGAAGCAGACATAGAAGCAGGGCTACCTTTAGTAAGCGATAATTATAATGTACCTGCATTTCACTTTACCAGAAGTGCAGCAAATGCATTTGCGTCTCGATTTTATTTAAATACTGGCGAATGGCAAAAAGTTATTGATCATAGTACTGCAGCTTTGGGAATAGGAGGTGCTGGTGTGCTAAGAGATTGGGAAGGTAATTACAGACCAAGAACATACTCAGAGCAAGCAACACGATATACCTCTTCAACAGAAGAACCAGCAAATTTATTACTTGTTTCTGCAGAATCTATTTATAATCGATATCATTTTGCAGCCAGATACCAATTAGATAGTGCAAAAAGAGATGAGATATTTCCAGCAGTAAACGGAACGGGACAACCCTGGTCTTACACTGTTTTTGGTAGTAATGATTTGTTTTTTAATGTGCCAAAATTTCAGGAGTTCTTTAAGGTAACTAATCAAGCAGCTGGAACTGGAACTGCTTATGTTGCTTTCGTACTCCTTAGTACAGATGAGGCGCTGTTAAACAGAGCAGAGGCATATGCAATGCTGGGGCAGTTAGATAATGCATTGGCAGACATTAATTTGTCTTACTCTGTAAAAACACAGGCATACGACCCAGCTTTTGACGAATTGGAAGTTGCAGATGTAGCAACCCGATTTGCAGTAACAGATTCCAATTTATATACCCCTTTTTATGCTATTCCAGCAGATGCTCTAGCATTTGTGAATGCTGTACTAACCATTAAAAGAACCATTTTTTATAATGAAGGGTTAAGATGGTTTGATAATAAAAGACATAATATGGAAATTGTACATCGCGACATTTTTGGAAATGTGTTCACGTTACCAAAAGATGATAACAGACGTCTAGTACAAATCCCAGAAGCAGCTCAATCATTTGGAATACAAGAAAACCCAAGATAATATTTAAAAAAATTAGCAAGATGAAAAAATATATATACTTAGTTTTTGCATTCGCAGTTTTAACATTAACCGCGTCCTGCGATGATGGATCTGATGCAGTGGGTGAAAGTCAGATAGACACAACAGCTCCAATTTTAAATAGTTTGGACGTGTGGTTAAGAAGCAATTTTGTAGCACCATACAATATTGAAATACTTTACAAATGGGATATCAACGATACTGATGTTGATAGGTTTTTACACCCGCCTTATGAGTTAAGTGTAAGACCTGTTGCTGAAGCCTTGCAAAAATCATGGATAGAACCTTATACACAAGTTGGAGGAGAGAATTTTATTAAAAAAATTGCTCCTAGACAGTTTACGTTGGCAGGAAGTTTCAATTTTAATCCTAATAGCCCAACCATTACTTTGGGTGTAGCAGAAGCAGGAACGAAAATTACATTGTTTAATATCGACTTTCTGGATTTTACTGATATCAATAGTATAAAAAGACCATTAAAAACGGTTCATCATGAATATGGGCATATTTTGAATCAAAATATTCCATTTGATGTGACTTATGGAGAAATCAATCCAGCAGATTATACAGCACAATGGTTTAACAGATCAGATGCCCAAGCTAGAGAATTGGGCTATATAACAGCTTATGGTTCTAGCCAAGCTGGTGAAGATTTCGTAGAAATGATTTCTGAAATGCTAACAAATTCTAAAGAAGATTTTGATGCTATTGTTGAAAGTATTTCGGATGAAGAATCTAAGGCGATAATAAGACAAAAAGAAGCCATGGTTGTGGATTACTATAAGACTAACTTTGGTATAGACCTATATGAGCTTCAGGCTTTAACAGAAGCAGCAACACAAGAATTAGTAAATTAAAAAATATGAAAAAGATAAATATAAAATTTTGGTTTATCAGTTTAATATTAGTTTCGTTTTTATCATGTAGTGATAGTGAAACGGAAAAATTATTTCCTGATGCACCAGCAGATAGAGTCGCTCAAAGAAACGCAGAGCTTTTAGATTTGTTACTTTCAGAACCTAATGGTTATAAAGGTGTTTACTTTACCAAGAATGATGAGTTTGGTGGTTTTACCTATTATTTACGATTTAATGCCGATGGTACTGTGGATATGACCTCGGATTTTGATGTAGAAACAGCTGTAGAATCGTCGTCTTATGAAGTGAGAATTGGAACGAGTACAGAATTAGTGTTCACAACACGTAATCATATTCAAAAGGTGAGTGATCCAAGTTATGCGCCATTAGTAGGTACAGGTTTTAAGGGGACATCAGTATTCCAATATTTTACAAATGATAACGGGACTATAACCTTTAGGGATATTAGAAGTAGAGATTCTGGTACGTTGGTATTAACACCAGCAAATTTTTCAAACTTTGAGACCGAGAGTATAGCCAGTGTAGAAATTTCTTTGGCTAATAGAAATGCTTTTGTTAATTCTAACGCTGTAACGGCATTTCCTTTTTTAAGTGTTGAAACTGGTGGGAATTTAACAGAGTTTGCATTGAATTACGATAGTGTAAGGTTATTTGCTAATCCTACAAAGTTTAATGAGGATGGTTCCATATCTGATGAAGAATTTGGTATAGCTTTTACTGAAAATGGCTTGATTGTTAGCCCTGCTTTAAATGTAGATGGTGTATTGTTAGAAGAATTTACATTCGATGGTACCTCAGGTTTTGAATACGTAGCAACAAAGGACGGTATTACCGCTAAAATCGGATATGGTAATGCACCTGTAACACCATTAGATGCTTATGCATTTGGAGTTAGAGCTACTGCAGGTGTCTTTAATATGGACGAAAGGTTTAAAAGCAGTACAGCATTTAATAATTTTTATGATGCCTTTGCAGAGTTTTTGTTAAATACCTATGGAGTTGAAGTCAGTAATGTAGTATTTTGGGATTTAAATAACGGTGGAGTGCCTTATATTGAGCTTATTACAAATGCAGGTCGTTTCTGGTATGATTTAGATTTTGAGGTTACCAATGGTATCGTTGTTTTTACACCAACAGGTAATACCAATGCAAGTGCAGGGGTGACAGCAATTTTTCAACCATTATTAGATGCTTTTATAGGAGCACCTTCGGGCTATTACTTGTTAAATACAGGCAATTACTTAAATTTCTCAAACAGAACATACTCAATGATTAATGTCGATGACCCAACTATGACAATCAATTACTGGGACTTCTCTTATTAGAAACATTTAAAAAAATAAAAGGTCTTGTTGTAAATCTTAAATTTATAGCAAGACCTTTTTTATTTGCATTTTATTATAAAATTAACAGTCACATTTAAATAATTTTTTGATATCCTAGCGTTATCATATTTTGTATTTACATTTGCACCGTTTATATATAATTATGAAGGAAATATTTTCAGCCCTATTTTTAATATGTTTTTTTAGTCAATTAAGTGCTCAAACGATACCTAATAAAAAGGAAAAAGCAACCGAAAAGGAGACTTTAGAGCCGCAAGATACAATTGGTGACGTTCAATTAAACAATAAAGCTTTTGGAGACACTAAAGATTCCAAAGATAAAAAAGCAAACATTCAGGATTACTTAATCATCTCTCATGCTAATGATACGACTTATGTAGATACCACATTAACCATTCAAAAAGAATATAAATTTAATTATTTAAGAAGAGATAATTTTGGTTTAATACCGTTTTCAAATTTAGGGCAGACATATAATAGTTTAACTCATAATTTTCAAAGTACTAGTTTGATGCCAAGTTTTGGTGCTCGGGCCAGACACTTCAATTACATGGAAATTGAGGACATTAACTATTACCGTGTACCAACACCACTTACAGAACTGTTCTTTAAAACTGCTTTTGAGCAGGGACAATTAGCAGACTCATTCTTTACAGTAAATACATCGCCGCAATTTAATTTTTCAATAGCCTATAAAGGATTACGTTCATTAGGTAAATACCAAAACATATTAACAAGTACAGGTAATTTTAGATTTACCACAAACTACAGAACTAAGAACAATCGTTACAGTGTAAGAATGCATATAGTAACACAAGATTTACTCAACAATGAAAATGGCGGACTAGATGACACAAGTGTAGAAAACTTTGAAACAGGTTCAAAAGAGTTTTTAGATCGCTCCATTCTGGAAGTGAATTTTGAAAATGCCGAAAACATATTAAAAGGAAAACGTTTTCATTTAGAGCATACCTATAAAATCATTAGGAAAAAAGATTCCTTATCAAAAAATAGACTCAGCTTGGGTCACGTCATATCTTTCGAAGACAAATATTATGAATATACACAATCTGGGGCCACTTTCTTTGGAGAAGCATTTAAAAACGCGATTAAAGATCGGGCAACATTAGAAAATTTTTATAACCAAATACAATTAAACTACAGTAATAATATAATAGGTGACCTACAGTTTAATATTACCAATAATAATTATAATTATGGTTACGACAAATTAGTGGTGCTAAACGGAAGCACAATAATCAATAGATTAAAAGGAGATATATTTTCGGCAGGAGGTAAATATCACAAACAATATAAAGGTTTCGATTTGCTGGGGGAGTTAGGTTTGAATGTATCGGGCGATTTCGATGGTAACTTTATCAAAGGAAAAGCATCCTTCAAACTAAATGATGATATATCGGCCATAGCATCCATAAATCATAGTTCGAAAGCGCCTAACTATAATGCTTTATTATATCAAAGTGATTATATAAACTACAACTGGCAGAATAATTTGAATAATACAGAAACAGAGCAATTAGCATTTCAATTAAAATCTAAGAAAATAGCAAATATCTCGGCCGATTATTCTACAATTAGCGATTATGTTTATTTTAAAAAAGACGAAGCAAGCAATCAAGTGCAGGCCTTTCAAAATAGTAATACTATAAATTATTTAAGAGTAAAAGTAGACAAAGAAATTAAAGTAGGTAAGTTTGCCTTAAATAACACCTTATTATATCAAAATGTAAAAGACAAGGACAGTACATTAAATGTACCAGAGTTTACCATTCGTAATACCTTGTACTTTTCCAGTCATTTATTTAAAAAAGCCATGTTTTTGCAAACAGGAGTAACCCTTAATTACTTTACTAAGTATTATATGAATGCTTACAACCCTCTGTTAGCAGAATTTTATGTGCAAACCGAAAGAGAATATGGAGAATTTCCGCGTTTAGATTTCTTTATAAACGCAAAAATTCGCCAAACAAGAATCTATTTAAAAGCCGAACACTTTAATTCATCCCTCACAGGTTACGATTTTTATTCAGCGCCAAATAATCCATATCGAGATTTTACAATACGATTTGGGGTTGTTTGGAATTTCTTTTTGTAATTTTTTGTGCGTTTCCCTTCCTTAGGGTCAGGGCTGGGCTTTCTACAGTCGCTCTTTGCAAGGAGCTTCAACACATGTCTCAATTCCTAACGCGGTGTTAATTTCAACTTTGTAGTAATAGTTTATAAGCTTTATAGTTATAAAAGGTAAAAAAAATCGAGTTATAACCTATTGTTATTCAGGGGATAAAAAGGGGCGTAAAAATAATATTAAAAAAAGGTTAGGA
>CANMXP010000013.1 GCA_947501845.1 uncultured Flavobacteriaceae bacterium
GCACAAGTAAAGGTGTCTTTATCTAGACTAAGCATAATGGCTCCTGAGGTACCGCTACAATTAAAATAAGAACCATTGTCAATATCCCTTGGCAAGATGGTCGCCTTTCCGTTGGTATCCAATTGCAGGGTAATGTCCCGGGCAATGGCCACAAAGCCGTTTGAATCCTCTTCCATGGCCACCCGTGCACTTGCCGGAAAATTGGTTAAGTTTGGCATATCCGTAGCATTTGCAAGGACATCAATGGTAATGGCGCCATCACAAGATCTTGGGGTGACCTCCACCGTATATATGGAGCCGCTGCCGGTAAAATGGTTTGCCACGGCATTACCTAGATCAATGTCATCCATCGTAAAACCTGTCACATCCACATCAAACTGAAAGGTGACCGTAAAAGTTGATAAATTAGTTATCCGTGTCGGCGCATCTATTGAGACTCTGACCCCCTCCTTGATGGACCTGAACCCTGTCCACCCGGCATCTTCATAGTTGGCCCTGATCCTTCCGGCAAGGGCGGCCATGGGAACAATCAAATCGATTTGGTCACGGTCAGCACTTGTAAAGGTACTTTCTTTAATCGATGGGGGGGCGAAGACCATTGACACCACCATGTCAAGGTCCGGGTTATCGGTAAAAGCATCCGCACCAATGCTGGTAACCCTTTCGGGAATGACTACACTGGCCAACAAGTTCCCCTGAAAGGCACCGTCCCCGATACTGATAACATTTTCAGGAATGGTCACACTCGTCAATAGATTGCCCTGAAAGGCACCATCTTCGATATCGGTCACGTTGTTGGGTATGGCGACACTGTTCAAGGCGTTGTCCGAAAAAGCAAAGGCCCCGATACTTTGCACACCATCAGGAATGGCAACATGCTCCAAGCGGTTATCAGCAAAAGCAAAGTCCCCAATACTTTGCACACCATCCGGTATAGTAAGGGTGGTGATTAAATTTCGTCCGGCAAAAGCGTTCTCATTAATTTTGGTCACCTTGAACACATGCCCAACATGTTCTACTAAGTCGAATATTTCTAAAACACTACGATCGTCGTCTTCATTTTTTATTACTGTAACGGTGTTGGTGCGGCCGCCGAATGCCGTTACCTGATATTTGACAACAGCGGTGGTGGCATCGAGTCCGACCGTAAAGGTATCGCCAACAGCTACTTTTGCCTTGATGGATCTGAACCCAAGGTCTTCCCAGGCCGGTACATAATTATCGAATGCGCCATTAGGAACGATCACATCTATTTTATCTCGGGCCTCAAAGGTGCTTTCTTCAATCGCTGGGGGATTGGAACTCATCAATTCTACTGTGGTAAGGTCCGGGTTTCGGGCAAAAGCACCGTCCCCAATATGGGTCACATTGCTCGGTATGATCACACTGGTCAATTGACTGTCCTGAAAAGCACCGTCCTCGATACCAGTAACCGTAAATTCAAATATAGTGTCATCACCGTTGTTAAAGGGTGACTTCTCTACTTGTCCTACCTTCTCGGGTATGATAAAATCTCCTGTATTTGTGTTGCCCGTTATGGTGACCCTGTCGGGGTTGAATTCTGTTACTTGATATTTGACCCCATTTACTTCAAAGGTCCAACCAACGTCACCAACTTCCGTGATGGATTTAAAACCATATCGCCCCCAACGAGTTCTGTCCAAATAACCACGTTTGATCTTACCCGGAGGGACACTTCTGGGAACGATTACATCTATGTTTCCACGATTATCTCGGTTGTTAAAAGGTGCTCCAATATCAAAGGCTATCTCATGGACTTCAGGTGCTAAGCTGGCAGTCCTTTGCTCCATCACAATTCTGGAAAGGCTCGGGTTGTTGACAAAAGACCCATTCTCAATATGGGTAACGCTTTTGGGAATGGTCACACTGGTCAATAAGTTGGTATGAAACATACCGCTAACAATAGTATCCAGACTGCTCGGCATGGTCACACTGGTCAATTGGTTGGCCGAAAAAACACCCCCCTTGAAAGTGGTAACGCTGTTGGGAATTTCAAGATGTCCGGTTAATCCACTGTTCTTAAAAGCCCTTGGTCCCATATACTCCACCTTGTTCGGTATGTCAATCCCTTTAATTTGGTTGTTCTCAAAAGCACCCTCGCTGATATGTATAATGCTTTCGGGAAGCTTTACACTGGTCAGTCCATTGTCCATAAAAGCTCTCTCCTTAATAGCGGTAACGGTATAGGGTAATCCATGAAACACTGTTTCGGGTATCCTCACATCAATTGGGCTTCTAATATCTCTTGAGACCACCCTCACAGTTCTGGCTTCCGGGGCCGATGATGTTATTTCATAAGTTATGCCATCGCCCGTAAATTGGAAGTCCGGGAATGCAAAAGTAATCCCGACGGAAGCTTCTTCCTCAATGCTTTTGAAACCTTTCCAATCATCATTAATAATACTTTCTGTGATCGGGTCTTTGTAAAGACCTATGGCACCCTTGGGAACGACCAAACGTATGTCCTTACGACCCTTTGGGTCCTGAATGCTCGCTCCCAAAAAAAAGGTGCGGTCACCAACATCCGGCAGGGAAACAGTGTGCCCCATCCCCACTATCGTCAATCTTCCGCTATTCTCAAAAAGAGTATTCCCCATAGAGGTCACACTACTCGGGATGAAGACTTGGGTCAAGCCGTTGTTCTTGAAAGCACTACTCCCAATAGTGGTAACGCTATTACCAATGATCAAACGGTTCATTTCGTTACCCGAAAAAGCACCGTTCCCAATACTGGTAACGCTGTCCGGTATGTCCAAGCTTTTCACGTTTTGGCTTGCAAAAGCCCGATGCCCGATACTGATCAACTTGCTAACACCTGCAAAGGTCAAACTCCCAATACGGCCAGTATTGAGGTCGGGGTTGGGGTTGTTGATCCTCCCTGGGTCCCTATTGTTAAAAGCGTCTTCCCCGATACTTTCCACACTTTCGGGAATTTCAAGATGCCCAGTTAATCCGCTGAAACTAAAAGCTCCTATTCCGATGTGGATCAGACTATTCGGCAGGGTCACACTGGTAAAGTCGTTGTCCTGAAAAGCTTTATCCCCAATGTGGGTCACACTGTTCGGTATGGTCACACCGGTCAATTCTTTGCTTTTAAAAGCCCCATTTCCAATACGGGTAACCTTATGGTCAACACCATTAACGGTTATGGTCTCGGGAATCTCTACACTAGTGGCCGAACCCGTATACCCCGTAATCGTCCCAGTTGTTTCGTCAAAAACGAAATCATCGGTCTCCATCCTCCCCTCTTCCGTGATGGATTTGAAGCCCGTCCAGCCCTTATCTAAATAATCCTGTTTCTTGCCTCTGGGTACTACCACATCTATGTTTCCACGGTTTTGAAACGTATTTATTACTCCCTCCAATGGTTGGGGCGTATTGCCCAGTGCATGTATGTTGGTAAGCTGCGAGTTATTTGCAAAAGCAGCATCCCCAATACTTTCTACACTATTGGGTATCTCTACACTGGTTAATTGCTTATTCTTAAAAGCATCAATCCCAATAACGGTAATGTTATAAGCACCGATCTTTTGAGGGATGTTTACATCTTTCTGCACGACCCCGTTGTCGCCAATATATGCGACCAGGGTAGTAGTTTTTGGATTTAACGATGTAATTTTATATTCAGACAATGTATTGTGCCCGCCCCCTGTAAAAGTTATAAAGGTATCTCCTACACTCTGATTTTGACCATACACGGTAAGAAATGGCAATGCCATAAATAGGGCGGATAGTATTGATTGTAATCGCTTTTTCATTTTGTTTAGTCTTTCTGCTTTTGAATATTGCTTTAACAACAAAAAAATGAATATGACTTGGGGTAACCAATAATTAGTGATGAACCTTTTTAAACATGGGATATAGAAGATAGTTTTTGGGATAACGGGAATTCATAAATTCCATTTTTTGGGCATCGATGAAAACAGTCAAACATTATAGAATATCACAATGAGCATATGAAATCCACATTGCGCTGGGGAACACAAAAGAACTATTTCACGACCCATAAGTGTATTTTCCTTTTTCTAAGACAAAAACACAGAACTACGGACGTATATCTTTCCGAACTCAATTATAAGTTTATCATAGATTTTGAGCGTTTTTTACGCCATCAAAAGGATATGGGGAACAAATACCGTCATGAAACACATAGAACGGTTTAGAAAGCTTGTAAACCTAGCCCATAAGATGGAATGGCTGGACAAAGACCCGTTTATGAAGTTCAAGGTCAAATATGAAAAAAAAGAAAGAACCTTTTTGACTTTGGAGGAATTACAGACTATAGAAAACAAAGTGTTCGGTATCCCTAGATTAGACTCATTAAAGACCTGTTCGTGTTTAGCTGCTATACAGGTCTGTCCTATGGGGATGTTATGAATTTAAGTAATAATAACCTGTGTATGGGAATGGTACGTTAAAGGGACATAGTTTACACTTTTTCAAGTTATAATTTGAGATAAAAATCAAATTATCATGCCTTGGAAAACAACAACGACTATGGAGCAAAAAATCGAATTCATTTGTGAATGGCATTCGGACAAATACACCATCACGGAATTATGCAGAAGCTTTGAAATCTCCAGACCTACTGCATATAAGCTGATAAGCAGGTTTGAACAACAGGGTTTCGAGGGCCTGAAAAAGCTATCCAGAGCACCTACGAACCATCCCAACGCAACAAAGGAAAATATCGTTGAGAGTATTCTAAACCTCAAGGCGGAATACAAGCTGTGGGGTGCCAAAAAAATAAGGGAATTATTGTTTAAAGAATTCACTAAGCAAGAAGTTCCTTCGGTGGTTACCGTTCATAATATTCTAAAGAAAAATGGTCTGGTATGTCCTCAAAAAAGAATGCGAAGGGTAAAACCAACGAACCCTATTTTCGACCCTAAATCATGTAATGAAGTATGGAGTGCCGACTATAAAGGAAAGTTTCTCATGGGCAATAAAATCTATTGCCACCCACTTATCATTGCCGACTCTAAAAGCAGGTTTCTCTTTACCGCCAAAGGCCATTACAAAGAAAACCTTGCATCGGCCAAAGCAGAGTTCAAAAAGGTTTTTAGGATATATGGTATACCAAGACAACTGCACACCGATAACAGAAGTCCCTTCTGTTCGGTGCGGGCCATCCAACGATTCACACAGCTCTCCTACTGGCTTATCGAACTAGGAATAACTCCTATTTTCTCAGACCCTGGACAACCACAACAAAACGGTAGACATGAACGCATGCACCGCGATTTAAAGGCAGCTTGCGCAAAACCTTCAGCCTATGATTTAAAAGCACAACAAAGACGTTTAAATCACTTTGTAAAGCAATATAACAACATAAGGCCCCATGAAGCTTTGGATATGAAAACACCCGCTGATATGCATGATTTTTCTAGCAGACCCTTCCCTGAAAAAATACCGGATTATCAATATGACTCTAAACATAAAATTCTTAAAATGACTCAGAGTGGAGCAGTAAGATGGAAATCATATTATTGGGTATATGTATCGGCGGCTTTAAAAGGAAAATACGTAGCTATCGAGGATATCGGAAACGGTATTTAGAGGGGCCTCTTTAGAAACGTATTTTTAGGTTTCTTTGATCAAAGAAGCCTAAGAAACAAACAAGAATCTACAAGGTTAGAAACTAATTTAGTGTAAACCCTAATCTTTAACTTGTGTAAACCATGTCTCTTAACGAACAAATAGATGGGAAACAATGGATATACTCACAACGTGAAAAGACCAGTGTTCCGATAAAGATGCCATTGCTATCAAAACCGTTACATATCATTGAGAAGTATAAGGGGCATCCAAAATCTATGAATAAAAGGACTTTGTTCCCGACCATATCCAATCAAAAGCTAAATTTATATTTAAAGGAGATAGCGGATGTTTGCGGAATAAAGAAGGACTTGACCTTTCACATAGCTAGACATACTTTCGCCACAACAGTGACTTTGAGCAATGGTGTACCCATAGAAACGGTATCCAAGCTTTTGGGGCATGCAAAAATCACTACAACTCAGATTTATGCCAAGGTATTGGAAAGAAAGGTAAGTGAGGATATGTGCAAACTGGAAGACAAGTTTGAAAGAGGATAACTCTCCTTGTATTTGATTTATTTAACAGCTTAAAAGTAGTCTGTTGTTGCTCCGTGGCAGGGTTAGAACCTATCTGACAACCCGTTGAATCTCAGCAAAATATTTTAAAATCTACTCAATAGGTCACTATATATGACATACTGACGTTGGATATTACGCTTCGCGGTAGCAAATCTAAGCAAATCCCAACAATTCAAATCAAATTGTAGCATTAGTCAATATTATGATATATACTGCTTATTGGCCAATAAAGACGTAAACGATTTTATTGGTACTGAAGCATATAATGAACATAAAAGGATACGTTTTCCCAAAGTCGATTTGGATTGCCATTTCAGAAAACGAAGCATTTTTATTGAGTGACCCAGATCAAAGAAATGCATTTAGGAAAAGATATATTGGCACAGCCTCGCTGTACTACAACGGTCAACCTGATTTTGAAGACTTATTGACAAGAATCAAAAAGCATATAGATAAATTGTAAACCAAGTTTTTAAATAACAACTTAGATATATTTAATAAATGATTTACAAGTTATTTTAGCAAACTTAGTTGTGTGAGCTTTAGTAACAACTCCATTCCGTTTTTCAATATCCCAATAATTATATTTTACATCCCAATTTTAAAGGACATCAACACTTTTTGTAGTATACTCTATATTAAAGGTTCATCTTTACTAGAAGTCAGTGCATCTTACAAAGATTGTGGTTAATGGTAAAAAAGTGAAGAGAGAGTTATTTAAAACATTACGATACATAATTTTTTGATTGATGATTGATTAGTAGCGACGGCGGAGGTTTGATATAAAAATCTTCGTCGTTATTCTATCATATTAAAAACCAATAAAAAGGATTTCTTTTGTTGAATAGTATATCCAGTTAAAGTCTTTCCATTTTCAATATCTCAAAAAACTCTTATTACGTCCCGCTTTTAATGAGCCTCAGCACATTTTTTAGGGCAATTGGCGTAAAGAATTAATCTTTAATCTGTGATTAAAGATTTGCGTCCATACAGTTCAAGGAGTTTGTGTTGGTCAAAACACACCAAAAACTGTTTTTACTTTTTCTGGTTTTGCATTGAGAATCATTAAAAAATCATAAATCATAGACCAATGATGAAAAAAGTACTGTTGCTATCGATTGTTTTTTTGATGTCCTGTAAAAGTGACCCAAAAGAACCTTCGTCATTAAAAAAAGTTGAAACAGAAAACAGGTCAATGGAAAAGGACTTATTGGAGGGGCTTTCTTTTCTGCTTACATACGAACTAGACCGAGAAGCATTTAATTATAAATGTATTCCATGGATTCAAAAGCTTTATGAAGATGATCCTGATAAATATAAAATGGTTCACATCATTGGGTACAAGTTATCTAAAGAATCAAATATACAGGCTTATGATTTAGGGTATGAAAATCTTAAAAAAGAGCTGAATAAACTAAAATGATTATGAAGAAAAATCTGTTACTAATAGTAGTTGCAATTTTAAATGTAGTTAGTTGCACAAAAGATGATGGAGAAACCATTGTAGAAAGCGAGCATACAGGCGTGGAAGGTATGATAATCAAAGCTAAGTTGGATATAACCTTAGAAGCACTCGGAGGAACGCCTGAAGATTATCCTTTTATCCAAGGACAATCATCCGGTTCATTTGGAGCCAGTTATATTGGCTATGTATTGCCTGCTTATGGTAAAGGCAATACTTCAGTAACGGCTACTTTTCTGGGCAGTACAAAAGAGGGGTTCATAAGTTATAACGGTAAACAATACCATGCAGGGGATTCTTTTAATGTAGTAGAATTTTTTAAAGATTCCCATTCTGTACAAAACAGTGATGTTTTCTATGTTGGTACAGAAGAGGGAATACATGGGGTTAAAATGAAGTTTGTATCGAACAGAGGCACTATAATAACTACTGATGATAGTTTCTTTTTTCAATAATCGTAAATGATTATCATGTCCACTATAATTAAGCACTGATTGCGGTTTAATATTTGAAGTATGCAATTATCAAATCCAAAAGAGATTGGCTTATCTCAGGTCATACATACTACCCTAGTCCTATTGCTTTCTCTTACGGCAGCCTTCGCACAGGCCCAGGGCGGCACGATCAAGGTGGCCGAGACCAAATCCAGAAATCGTATCGCTTTTTTTGCCGAGAACAGGACTTTTACGGATCATGATGTGCTATTCGAGGTAAAAGGCTCCAATTTTAGACAGAGTGCCGCCAAACCTAGATGGATTAGAGTTCCGGCAGCATCCAGGGTCCACTTAAAGACCATTATATTACTTAGGGGCAAACAACCAGTCTACACCAAAACACTAAAGACAAATGACAGTTTATCAAAACGGGCGTGGAAAAAGGAATTCGAGACATTGGATATGCCACCGCTCAAGGTCAAGCCTAAGAAACGGATTACTATCTACACATCAAAGCGATGCGATGCTTGTGATAGCATTGTAGGCCAACTCATTTCCTGGAATTTCATTTTCAGAAGTGTTTCCTTGGATGAAAGACCCGAAATAAAAGAACAGTTGGGCCAATTTTTGTCCAGATCGACCCAAGAGATGGATTCTTTGTCCGGCCCCATAATCAGTTTGGATGGTAAACTCTACAACTGGATCACTACTTTCGACCAGATGATGGAGGAAGTAGAAAAAGATTAAGGCTGTTTTGTAATATGGAGCCACTTGTAAAACAAAAAATGCTAAGTATATGTTAAGTAACAGACTAAAATTTTTATGGATAGCCCCGCTTTTAATGGCTTTTCAATGTGATGACGATTTTGTTCCGCTTGAGTACAATCCCTACAAAACGAACGTGACACCTAATTTGAATTTTTCACCGAACGATACGATCTGGATATATGGGAGAA
The DNA here is from genome assembly GCA_947501845.1 of uncultured Flavobacteriaceae bacterium. Classification (GTDB taxonomy): domain Bacteria; phylum Bacteroidota; class Bacteroidia; order Flavobacteriales; family Flavobacteriaceae; genus Flavivirga. Next base: position 8,993 of record CANMXP010000013.1, read on the forward strand.
CATCCAGTAAAGTGTTCGACCCTTCCGTAAACGATTCTGTTTTTAGCGACAGCCCCCAAGATGACCTATTTTCAATATATAGATTCATCCCACCTACCAAAGGTTCCAACTGTATAGATGCAGTCGACAGATTTGAGCTGATTTCGGATAAGGGCGAAGTCTCGTTTCTTCCGTCCTGTCCAAATGCGCATGTCGCTATCTTTCCCGAATTGGAGAGCAACAATGTTTCCTACATCTATAGGATCGGGTTAAGACCCACCGATCTTGGAGATTATGTCATAAGTTGGAGAGATGCCGAGATCCAAAACCCGAACAGGAATGAATTTATAATAGAGGATTATCCGCTTAAATACTATCCAAATGAAATTGGATTTAATTCCTGTGAATCAGTTGGTTGGCGATCACTGGATGAGTCCGATAAGGAATATTATTTTAAAGTCGAATAAAAACATTTTTGATAAACTTTAATTTTTGATTCTCCATGAGAAAACCCTTCATTTTATACATTTTATTTTTTGGACAACTGGGATTTGCGCAAAGTTCAAAACCTGATTCCCCAGACTATATAGGACGTTTAAATCTAGGTCCGCATGGCTTGGAAATCTCATATGAACTGCCTTTTTCAAAAAGTATTATTTGGGAAAATAACCTGGGGATCGGAATGGGGATGGAAGGCCATAGCAGTTCGGCTTCCTATACATTTTACCTTGACCGGCCCGTGCCTTTTGTCAAATCCCAGCTCAAATGGTTGTACAATAGAAAAAAGCGTCGGTCAAAAGGCAGGAGCCTGCACAACAATTCCGGAAACTTCGTTGGGTTGCAAAGTAAGTACAGCTTTGGCGATTCAGACCTTTTGGATAATAATCGGGCTCTATTGGTCGAAATACATTGGGGAATGCAGAAGAATCTTGGAGAGCGGTTCATATTCAACCTACATCTGGGTCTGGGACTTATGGGTGATTTTGATAATTTGGAAGGTGTTCTTACGCCGACCTTTGGGTTTCGTTTTGGGTACAGGATTTTTTAAATTCTCAGAAGTTATTGAATCCTAGATCAGTATTTAAAATCCCGTCCGTGCCTGTCCAAATGAAGTTGTTTCAAGGGGAAGCCGAACCGATGGAACAAGCCAATACTACACCGAAGCTAAACTCGTAAAATGTTCCCCTGAAGGGATAGGAACTGATCAAGGACGACAGGTTTTAGGCAAGAAGATTTCCATTGTCCCATCGCTCTCTTTTTTCATCCCCAATTCAACCTATTTCAACACTTTTTTTAGCATGGTATTATGTTAAAATTAACATTTGCATAAGGCGGTCTTGCTTCAAATGGGATTGGTCTTTAGAGCACTACAGTGAGTTTGTGCACAGAGTCCTCACCATTATGAAAACTTCCCCAGATTTAGAGGGACGACGGATTTTAAAGCAGAGAGCATTGCATAAGCCATTACTTGAAATTATTTAACAGCTACACAATGAGCATAAGGAAACCATACAAAAAAATCCTAGAGGAAAACAAAAGGCTTGAGAAAGAGAAGAAAAAGCAGATAGAAGAGAATAAACGACTCCTGGCTGATATCAAGACATTAGTGCAAAAAGAATTTTCGCCCGATAGAGTATTCGTGGAGTCAAAATGGCGGAAACACTTTAATAAGGAGGAGACTTTCAAAAAATTATGGAAAGAGATTCAGCCGAGAAGATATCCTGAGAATTAGATATTAATTAACATTTAAATAAAAACTATCATGAAAAATTACACGTTATTTATTTTATGCATTTTGTTCATTAGCTGTTCTCAGGAACAAGAAGAAGTCCCTTTCATGTCTACAAAAGAAACTTCCCAGTATTTAAAGTTTGTAGATGAGGAAAGCTATGAAGACCAAATAGCACTTTTGACCGATATGACTGATGAAGAACTTGTTGAATGGGCGGAAACGAACAACAAAGAAGCTCTTTTATTACGAAGGACAGGAGAAGAGCTGGAAAGACTTGGTATTGAAGATTTGGTCGTGGCCGCTATATTGAATGAGGAACATGTGATAGATATTAACAAAAAAGTGTATCGAGTGGATATTGCCAATGATGATGTACGGTCGATTAGTGCTGAAAACTTCACTGGCATTTCGGATTTTGCAAGAACCGATATCGTTGAGAGTTTTGCGATTACCGATAATGTTTTCGATCCTGAAATTAAGGATACCGATTTGACTGCAAGAAGGTGTAGGGGTGGTTGTGGCAGAGGAGGCTACAAACCAGGCAATTGGACCATTTGGAATGAAACCAGAGGTGCAAACGAAAGTATGAAAAGAAAGATTGTTTACCAAAAAGCGGGCATTTATTTTTCATTGCAGGCAAAAATCAAAAAAACGCACTATAATTTTGGGGGTGACGTAACTTTCGGGCTTATGGTCAATCAAAGTTATGCGGGAAATTCGACCACATCAAAATGGAAACGGAAAAAACGTTGTAAACAAGGAAATATGCATGTAGTTGGTAAAGGTGGCAACCAAAGAGAGTATAATTACCGAGGCTATTCATCATCAAGGCCATTGCACGCCTATAGATTTAAAGTTCATTTTTATGCATACAACAGTTTTGGAGCAAGTTTTGCGGAAACTAAGGAAATCACTTGTAGAAACCTTTAATCCCCCCTTACCTTATTATTGGGAACAAATAACATTTTCAATGAAAATGTTATTTGTTCCTTTTGCTATATACCAGTTCACCTCCTGTGCTGTGGAACGTGACTATCCGTTCGATTCAGGTACTACGGAGCCTGTTGTTTTCAGTATGAACAAGGTCGACGAACCAATAAAAGTCCAAATTTCCGAAACCATGAAGGTACTCGATACGACCAGGAATTTCATTTCCAATGCCCAGGTGTTCATATATGGGGACAATGCGATAACGGACACTTTAAAGTATTCGGACAATTCCAAAAGCTACGTTTCAAATAAGGTCATTCAACCGAATGTGGAAGTAGGTCTTGAAGTAAAATTGGACGGGGGAGAAAAAATACTTAAATCTACCGACAGAATACCGGTACCGCCCAAAATAGATACCATTGCACTGGAAGAGGATGTCCTAAAAATATATGACGAAGGCGAAGAGGATATTTATTCCCGTTTGACATTGACCCTGAACGAGGGGACAACAAACACCTACTACAATATAATACTCAGACTGATACCCAATGATGGAGGACAGACCTTGACCGCCTTTTTTGATGATGTCCATATTTCCGACCCAGATCTGATCAATGCCGACAATGTGTTTTATGAAAATGGTGTAATCATTAAGAACAATACCATCATAGGTCAAAAAAAACTAGAACTATTGTTCATCGTGTACTCAAAACCTAACAATGGGGACTATTATTACGAGTTGGAGATACAGAACGTATCCGAAAACCACTATAGATATGTAAAGGACGTTTACAACATAGAGGGAGAAGATGAAGTGTTCAATGTCTTTACGAACATAGAGGGGGGAAAAGGGGTGTTCTCCTTTTATTCCGTATACAAAGACATCATATACCCTAATTAACTATGAAAAACCTAGGGACCATATGCCTTTTTTGTCTTTTGTCCTTTTCATCAATGGCACAAAAAACTATCCTGAACGGTTTTGTACAGGACGCTCGGACCAAGGAAAAAATAATAGGTGCCACAGTTTTCAACAGGACAAATGGGCAATGGAACACCACCAATGATCTGGGCTATTATAACATCGTTCTTGAAAGCGGCATTGAAAATGAAATAGTGGTATCTTTCATAGGTTACAGGAAATCCACTTTCTCCAAAATACCCGATGGTAATGATTTTAAAATTTTCAATTTACAGATCGAAACATTGGATGAAGTGATCGTGATCGGGGATAGGGAACGCGACCCGACCAGAACCAGCGAAATGGGGGTCATTAATATCCAGATGGCACAGTTGGCAAAAATCCCTGCGTTGGGGGGCGAAAAAGACGTATTAAAGGGATTACAGCTCCTACCGGGCGTACAACAGGGCCAGGAAGGGAGTTCGGGCCTCTATGTCAGGGGGGGCAGCATTGACCAAAACCTATTTCTCTTGGATGACGTTGCACTGTACGACGTCAATCATTTAGGGGGCTTTATCTCCACTTTCAACCCCGATGCCCTCAATAATGTAAAATTATATAAAGGAGGGTTTCCGGCACGTTACGCCAACCGATTATCGTCCGTTGTCGATATTCGGTTAAAAAACGGAAACAAGACCAAAAGGGAGGGCAAGTTCTCGATAGGGATGTTAAGCGCAAAGGCACACTTGGAAGGGCCAATAATAAAGGACACCCTATCTTATCTCGTTTCATACAGAAGAATGCTTTACGACCTTATCGCCAGACCTATTTTCTTGTTGACAAGTGAATATTCCCTAGGGTACCATTTTCAGGATTTCAATGCCAAGATCAACTACCAACCAACGGACAGACATGGGCTCAGCCTATTTGCCTATGCGGGCAATGACAGGCTATCTTCCCGGATAAAGGGTGACAAGAGCAGGTCAAGTCTTGATTGGGGCAATAGAATGGCTGGTTTTAAATGGGAATGGATCTTGGGCAAGAGCAGTTTGTTGAACACCACGGTCTCTTATTCAAATTTTGCGAACAAAATCAAAAACAGGACCAGGGACGAATCATTTTCCTTTTCGAGTAGGTTCAGGTCCCAATTGTACGACCTTACCATAAAATCGATCTATGAAAACAGGCTTGGGCCACGATATAATCTTATTGCAGGGTTTTCGGCTACTTCAAGGTCTTTTGAGCCCTATAGCCTAAAGGTGGAAAGCGATGACCAAAATGAACATATAGAGCGGTTCAGTTCAAATACCAAGGAAGGAACCCTGTTCATTGAAAACCATATTGATATTGGTACGCGATTAAATATGAACTTGGGGTTCAATACGCTTTTCTATCGTGCCCAAGGCGATAATTTTATATTGCCACAGCTCAGGGCCATGCTCAACTACCAGGTAGGCGATTTTTTTTCCATAAAGGCATCCTATGGCCAAATGGCCCAGTCATTGCATTTCCTGGTCGGTGAAGGTTATTCTGATCTGTTCAATACCGATTATTGGTTGCCCGCAAATAGTTTTGCCGAACCCGAAACATCTTGGATCGGTTCCCTGGGTGTGGCCGGGGTGGACCCCCTTGGCAGATTTTCATATACTATTGAGGCATACTATAAGGAAATGGACGGTCTTATCAACTATAAACCGGGGGAGCTGCTTAGCGACAACACCCCCTCTTGGGAAAATGTGATCGAAAAGGACGGGAACGGAAAAGCTTATGGACTGGAGCTTTTTTTAAAAAAGAAAAGTGGAAAGACCACAGGATGGTTGGGTTATACCCTGTCATATACCGACCGACAGTTTGATAACATAAACACTGGGGAACGGTTTCCTTTTAAATATGACCGGAGACATAGTGTAAACCTTGTTGCGTTCCATAAAATACGCAAGAACATAGAACTGTCGGCCACATGGGTCTTTAATTCGGGTGAGGCCCTGACCCTGCCCACTTCAAAATATTTGGCAGATATTCCCCAAGACTACGAGCGACCGGTCTATACCTATCCCGCTAAAAATTCCCAACGGCTAAAAGACTACCACCGTTTGGATATGGGCATAAGTTTCTCCAAACAAAAGAAAAAAGGTGTTCGGACATGGAATATCAGTCTATATAACGTGTACAACAGATTGAACGTCTTCGAATATCAAGTTGATGATACCACTGAAGTGCCCACGTATTTTGAATATACCTTATTTCCTTTTTTACCATCAATAGCATACGAATATCAGTTTTAACCAATAAGCCCAAAGGCAGATAGTAAATTACTATCTGCCTTTGGGCTTATTAAGGAGTATCTTAAAATAATTTAAAAGTTACCCAAAAATACATGCGGATAACTAAGAGGAACCGTTGAATTCATTGTTTTCCAATTTGAGGTTTTTCCATTGGAAGTATGAATACGTATTTGGAAACCATTGCCTGGATTCAGATACTTTTGGTTAAAAATTCCTGAAGTCATCGCATTGCTAACCCTATACCCACACGGCGTATCTGTATTGGAGGGTAATATTGATAGATGTTTATCCACAATGGTAACTGTTTTTGACGTTCCCAATACCAGCACATTGCTAAAAGCCCTACTGTTTATCGTACCTGTCTCAATGGGACCATATGAAAGCTTGTATCTATAAGTTCCTCCGTTACTATTAAAGCTGGTTAGTGAGAAATTATGATTGGTAGTAACACCTTTATATTTTATGTCATAAGAAACAATTGTAGTCCCATCTGCTGCAAAATTTGCATTATTTATATAAGCCCTTACATTTGTTGAATAACTTGTTACACCTCCCAGATATACAGAAGAGCCAGTAATACAACTGGTTATTACACCATTGCTACTTTGATATCTGGTATATCCCATAGCCCCAAACAAAATATTTGGGTTCACTACAATTTCAAAGGTTTCTGTAACTGTATTAATGCCGTCACTAATGCTGATATCATAGATTACATCAGTAGATTTATTTGTTCTAAAATTTATGGTATTTGCTCCCGAATTGAAGTCTACTAGAATATCAGTATTTAGTTCATAAGCTCCAAAACCAGGTGCACAAAAAGTTGATTTAAGACTGCAAAAATAACCGTTCTCATTACTTCGGGGGCTTATCTTTATAGTATAAACTCCGGCTTCAGCAACATCAAAAACTAGAAAGCCGCTCTCGGATTGGTAGTACGAGAGTTTTGGAAATTTTATTTCCATATCGGATGGTGCCACATTCAAGAGTCTTTGATATGTCCTGGATAATTTAGGTGCTTCTGAATTTGTGGCAATAAATCGTATTAAATGATTCCCTTCACTTGTTGGATAATAGACTCCCCCACTTGATCCTGTTGAAAAAGAAGGTATTGTTTGGCCATTTGTATAAGTGTTGCCTTTATATACAAAAGTTCCGTTACCATTAGTTGTGAAAACTACTGAGTAAGTACTATTTCCCACTAATTCGTTTAAATTGAAATTTACACCAACATTATCATTGACAGTTACATTTGAGCTGGTTGTAGAACCTAAAAACTGAAAATCGTTAATTGATTCAATAAAAATTTCAAAAGTCTTATCCTTGCTTAGACTTTCTGAATTTGTTATAGTAAATTCTACATCATGTTCTAGTCCATCATTCGTTCCTGTATAGCATACAACGAAATTACCAGGACTAACTGTTATAGGTTGTCCTTGACTGTAAGTGGTTCCATTATAATACACGGTTCCTGATTCAGATGATGTAAATACCATTGTATAAGTTGAAGTGCCAACGGTTTCCGATAAATTAATATTGATATCAGCACAATCATTAACTTTAGCACTATTCACAGTAGGTATGGCAGTAAAATTAAATTGTGATGGTATTTTATTTACTTCAATTTCAACAGTCTTACTACGTATCGATAATGTATTTTTATTTCTAACAGTAAACATTACTTTAATATTACCTTCCTCTGTACTGGTAAAAGTCCAAGGGGTTGAGCCCGTATTGATCGGCCTATAGGTGTTTGGATTAATTGGGGTTCCATTGTTCGATATTTGAGCGGTTTCAGAAGATGTAATTTGATATTTTACTTCATAATTGGTAAAGCTTTGTGTCGGCTCTGATATATTAAGAAAAATGTTAGTGCTTTCACCAATTTCAATGCTTCCGTCTTGTGCAGCCGCATCAAAAGTAAATGGAACATTATCTATTGTAAATGAAATCGTTGAGCTTTTATATCTATTGTCCGAATCCATAACTTCAACCAATATATTAACGACTCCCTGAGAGGTTCCTTCAAATAAAAATGATGTTGAACCAACATCAACTATCCCGTCACGGTAACTTCCTAGGGGTATGGTAGTATTATTTCCGGCAGTTTTAATTTGGCCATTCCCTGTAGATCCACTAGCAATACTGAACCGTACTCTATATGTTATTGAGTTATCATTACTTTCTTGAGAAATAATAGCATAAAAGTCCTTTTGAGAATTCAAAAACAAAGAGCCATCTCCAACGGTTGATAATGTAAAATCTATACTATCATAATTAATAGAAATATCGTCACTATTGCTTATCGGTATATCATTGGTATTGGCTACCGTAAAAGTAATATCATGGGGTCCCGAAGAACTGCCTGTATAAGCACCGGTAAAACTCCCGGGACTAACGGAAATGGGTTGACCCTGGTTATAAGAGGTTCCATTATAGTCCAAAGTTCCAGTTCCAGTGGATGTAAACACCATAGAATAAGTAGAATTACCTACGGTTTCCGTAATATTGAAATTAATAGGCACACTTTGACCAACTGTTCCATCATTAGCTGAAGGAATTGCAGTAAAAGTAAATTGACTAACAGGAGGGTTAGTAACAATTATGTCGATCGTTTGCGTGCGAGTAACATTAGTGGTTGTATTAAGTGCAGTAAACAACAGCTCCACAGTTCCGTTTTCAGTTCCTTCAAACTTCCATGAGTACGAACCTGTATTTACATTAAAATAGGTGTTTACAGACCTTATGAGCCCCCCATCCTTTACATTACCATTTCCGTTTATTATTTCATACTTCATTGCGTAATTGTTTCCGGAGACAAAGGTTTCTGAAATGTTAAAGTTTAAAAATGTGGATTCACCTGTTTTAATTGTATTTTTTTGTGAAGCTCCAGAAAACTCAAATTCCAATAAATAATATGTAATTGCAATATCATCACTATGACTTATTGGTACGTCGTTGGCGTTGGTTACTGTAAATAAAATATCATGATCAGCAGCAGTACTGCTTTTATAAGTTCCTGTAAAGTTGCCCGAATTGACAGGTATAGACTGTCCTTGGTTATATTCTATTCCATTATATATAAAAGTTGCTGAACTACTGGTGGTAAACACCATGGAATAATTTGAATTTCCAACAGTTTCAGTGATATTGAAGTGCATAAGTACGCTCTCCCCAACGGTCGCTGTATTGGCAGATGCAATGGCCCTAAATGTAAAGTCACTGACAGGAGGTTCATTTACTGTAATAGTGACCGTTTGGGAATGTGTTACGTTAGTAGTCGTATTGAGCGCTGTAAAGAGCAGCTCCACGGAGCCACTACTGGTTGTCGCTTCGAACTCCCAAGAGTAGCTGCCTGTATTTACGTTATAATAGGTATTGACCGATTGGGTTGTCGCACCATCCTTAACGTTACCGTTACCGCTTACAATCTCATATTTCATTTGATAGGCAGCCCCGGAAACTACGGCTTCATTGATAGTGAAGTTCAGATTGATTATCAATAGCGCCGTCAGAAGCATATGTCCAAGAAACAAGGGGATCAAGTAATCCATTTAACATAAGACTTAAAAACTTTAACGGATTAATATCGGTTTTGTCATAATGGGCTACGATATATACATATTTCTTTTTCTCTCCCTCGATTTCTATCAAAACATTTTTCTGGGAGCTCAACCAATCAATTCTTTCTAAAGTAGTGTTATTTAAAAGTTGGAATTCTTCAATTCTTTTTGAAACAGCCTTTCTCCTATTATGATTCCCGCCCGCGTTTACGATTAGTTCAACAGTAGAATTCAAGGACTTCATCTCTTTTATTTTAGCCGTTGACACTCTCTCAATACCTTGGTTATCAACAAGTCTTGTAGGAACTAATTTTGGGGAACATGAATGAATTAATACAAGGGTAAATACAATAATACCATTTTTCATAAAGTTTATAATTTTACAAAGAGTGCCTGAGTCTATACTGAAAAATGGGAAAGAAGTCCACTATTAGTAGTATTAACTTTTCGAAATTCAACATGTTATTTTGTTTCATCTCTTCTTTAAGAATTACACATATAGTTTTTTAACGTTAATACCTTTATCCTTTAAAAATGTAACGTAATTTTTATAATCATTACCGAAGTGTTTTCCTGATTCTATCCCCTCAAGAACACCTTCAGATATATTCAATTCTAAACAGATTTGTGTTACTGATAAATTTGCATCTTCTCTTAATTCTTTTAATGTTTTAATCATATTTCATTTAATAAAATATAAATAAAAGAATGCTCATTTAGAATAAAAACAAAATGTGATAAAACAAGTTAATTGTGGGATAATAGCTATTTGATCCAATGATCGCCTAACAGTAACAACTACCTGGAAGGACTATTCTGATATAGTAATGTGTACGGACTATCTGGAAAGTCAAATCAAAAAAAGGGATTGACCGTATTTAAAATGTGCTCATAACTGCCTTATAAATATAATGCACTCACCGTCGAAAGAAAAACGGTATTTGTTCTCAAATGATACGTTTTGATACCAAAAAATATGATTTTGGAATAATGTCAAACTCAAAGCGTCAATTTTGGATTGTTAGACTTCGTTCCCTAAATATTTTTTATGGAACTCCTACTACTAATTTCCCATTTCTAGTTTTTTAATATCCCAACAATCCCTTTTCACGTCACATTTTTAAAGGCTTTTAACACTTTTTTTAGGATAATTTCTATAAAGGATAAATCTTAAAAAACAAAACAATGTTTATCCTAGAAAACCAACTACATGAAAAAAGCACATAGTTATGGGTTACTTATATTAACCCTGATTGGAATACTTACATATTCTTGTAAAAAAGATGAGATTGAGAATATACAAGAAGATTTACCTTTACAGCAAACAGAAGAAGAACAAGAACAGATAGAAAGCCCCGACAAGATAATTGGATTGGGAAAGAAACTCGAAAACCCTTTCACGGTCTCTACAATGAAACAAGCTTATCAGAATTTGAAAGCAAAGAAAGGTAGCCTATTTTCAAAATCTTCATCGAATGATTTAGTGATTGAGGCTACAGATTATTATGCACGTTTTTTTACCAAAAACAGATGAAGAAAAAGAAACTTTACAAGAAAAAGACAACCTAACACTATTCGATATGCCTTTAGACTATGAACTGGAAGAAGGTGTAGCTGGTGCATACCACGACCCTGACATTCCCGAAGGAGAAATTACTTGGCAATATACCGTAGTTCCAGTAGATTATAAATTTAGAGGTATCCAATACGAAATATTGGCAAATCTGTTTTTACAGGATGAGGAAGGAGAAGATACTGATGACGCTGACATTGCCAATTCAAAAAAAGCATTGAGAAAGCAAATGAATAGCGATTTATGGACAGAATTGGAAAACGAGGCACTTAAAATCACGGGAAATGAAGATGATATCATTGAGAACCCATCATCTTTGACTGCTAGAAGAAGAAAATGGTACCCCAGCGGTAGAATACAATATGAGGACAATACAACTACCCCATCCCGTATCATTCCATTACAAGGGGTACAAGTAGTCGTAAAGAGGTGGTTTAAATGGAAAAGAGCTATAACCAATGCAAATGGTGATTTTAGAGCTGGTAAATTTAGGAGCAGAAAGGTAAAATGCGCCATCAAATGGGAACGTCACGAGTGGGACATACGAAGTGGTAGCTATGGGCAGGCTTGGTATAGTTTTGAAACTCTCAGAAGAAGGAGTAGTTGTGGAACAAGACCATAAGGAGAAGCAGTACTCCCAGAAATTGGCTTTATGCAAGTGTACACAGAGGTGCTATGGAATATTTTTACAATCACAATGCCTATGGTATTCGTAAACCCTACAACAAATCTTGGTTTTTAAAACGTAGGTTGCATATTGGTGCAAAGTGGAAACCAAACGGGCATTGGTTTAACGACCACTATTTTACCTTTAATAGAATTATTTGGGCAGCACCCGTAGTAGTCTATTCACACGGTACAAAAGGTAGCAACAGAAATAGTAGACAAATTTTTGCCACTACGGTACATGAATTGGCTCACGTATCACATTGGGAAATTGGATATAGTACAGGACAATGGGTCATTGACAAACTTACCGCCGAACCATATTTGCCAGAAAGTTGGGCAACTGGTGTAGAGCATACAATAACTAATAGGGTATATCCTAACTCAACTGCTTACAGTTTTCCATACAATAATAATTTGCAAGATTTAACATTAGCCAAATTACACGACCAAAAAGATAATAAAGGTTACACCCCTATTGCAATTGATATGATAGATAATTTTAATCAGTCTTCGCGATTCACTGGGACTCCTAATGATAGGGTTTCGGGCTATACTTTGGGTCAATTGGAAGATGCTCTACCTGGTTCGTTTGGCTCTTGGTGGCGATGGAGAACCCGATTACGTGAAATGTACGACAACCCAACTGATGGAGAACCTTTAGATTATCTTTTTAGAGAGTATAGAGAACGATAAAATGCTTTGAAATGAAAAATAAACTTTTAACACTTATCTTTTTTACCATTACAGTTCATTCTTGTGTTGACCAAGGTGGTTCAGAAGTTACATATACGATGTTCAATGAAACAGATAAAACTGTAAAAGTTTTAGGGTTTGACAAATCTGTTATAGGGGTTAACGGTCTGGCCGAACCTATTACAATAAATCCTAATTCGAGTTTTAAAGTAACAAGAATGACAGGTTTTGAAAATACTACCATTCAACGTTTCTATTCGATACAAGGTGTGGATTCTGTTAGGATTGTTTTTAATAATGAGAAAGTACTTGTTTTAACACTGGAAAGCACTTTTAGTCAAGGTCAAACTATTTTTCAAGGAAATAATGATTATCAGCACTTTATAACCGAGCAAGATTATGAAGACGCTGAAGATTGTGACGGTAACTGTGACTAAACATTTTTTTAAAATGGCTTAAGTGAATGGAATGAAACAGTTGATTTATTTATCTATTGTCTTAATCTTGAATTCATGTGTTGACCAAGGGAGTTCTGATATAGAATACACGATTTTCAATCAAACAGATAAAAGTGTAAAAGTGTTAGGGTATGATAGAGATTTTGAAAATCCTGAAAATAGTGAAAAAGCAACCTCTATTGTTATTGGACCCAATTCAAGTTTCAAGGTAATCAGAATAACAGGAATTAATAATGATACAGGGTTTAGATTCTATTCTATTCAAGGTGTTGATTCTGTTCATCTAATTTTTAATAATCAAAAGATAAAAATCTATACTTTGGAAACAAGTGCAACAACACAAGATTTTTCAATTTTTCGAGGAGATGAAAACCATCAACACTTTATAACCGAGCAAGATTATGAAGACGCAGAAGATTGTAACGGTAACTGTGATTAAACATTTTTTGGAATAATATGAAAAAGTTGATTTATTTATCTATCATAATCTTGGTCAATGCATGTGTTGACCAAGATACACCAGGTACTACTTTTATTCTTCAAAATGATTCATCACATGATGTTAGAATAATACCTTATTCAAGAAATAGAGTTAATGGGGAGATAACGGATGGAAGCACAAAAGGAGATGTAATTTCCATTATTAAAGGAGATAGAAAAACAATAGTAAGAGAACATAGAGAAAATAAGACATTTTATTCTATTGAAAATGTAGATGCTGTTCGGGTAATTTTTGATGAATCAAAAGTGCTGATTTTCATATGCAATGACTGGCCTTCTATGACTAATTGTAGCACAATATTTTTGGGTGACAGTGATAACAAACATGTTATTACCGAACAAGATTATGAAAGTGCTCAAGACTGTAATGGAAATTGTAATTGAAAAACACGGCCCGTCTATCCAAGGGAATGTACCTATTTGAAATCATGACCAAGACAGGTGATAGAGCCACAAAGAAAATTGTAATTCAGTAATATATGAGCTAGTATTTGAGTTTCCTCTACTTTATGTTTAAAGTTTCTGGGTTCCCATTGTCCCAAAAAAAATCTTATATACCCCAAATTTAAAGCAGTTTACCACTAATTGTTGGTTACCCCAAGTCATGTCCATTATTTTATAGTCAAAACAACATAGAAAAGCCAAAAAAACAACAGTGCATTCAGAAATGCATCAAAAAGCACTTTTAAACAAAAAGGGAAAGAACTATAAAAAACCAGGTAATATGAAACTAAAAATTATTCTTTCTATTATTCTTTTTAGTCTAACAACAATTATTAAAGCACAAATACGCACATGTGGTATGGTTGAGTGTATGCAGGAAGAAATGAAAAACCCTGAATATGCAAAACAATATAAAAAAGCGCAATCAAAATTTAAAGCTCAATTAAAAGAGAATTTGGCTAACGACTACTCATCTAGAATGATGAGTCCCATAATTATTCCTATTGCCGTACACTTTCCTAGTGGTTTAGAATCAGATAGGACCTGTTTAGAAGCTTTAGCTCAATATCAAGTCAACATTATTAACCAAGACTTTTCTGGTACAAATACAGATATATCAAACTGGACAGAGGCTGTTGCACAATTCTATCCAGAGACAAATACTGGAGCAGCAAATTTTTTATTTCGTATTGCAACAATGAATCATCCAACTGGAGTTGACCCTGAAATGGTTGAAGGCGGTCCTGCTGTTACTATAGGTTATAATTTTGGGAACGGGAGCTTTATTGATTCAACTTGGGCGGGTTATATGAACTTGGTAATAAGAGATATTAATGATCTAGGCGCTTCTCCGTTTCCTGGAACTATTGCTGCTGGTCATGCCGTGACTATAAATTTAAATGCTTTTGGATCTGGTGCTGGATGTCCAAACTCTGGAGTAGTCCCCGAAGCTCCTTACGATTTAGGTAGAACTGCAACACATGAATTAGGTCACTTTTTCAATTTAGACCACACTTTTACGGATTCTTGCGATTCAGACGATAATATTACAGATACTCCAAATCAAAATTTAGCGACTTTTGGTTGTCCTGCACTAGGTTCAAAACCTGCTTGTGTATTCGGTCGGCAAGCTTTATTTCAAAGTTATATGGATTATACAAATGATGCTTGCATGTTTATGTTTAGCGCTGGCCAAATTCAAGTCGCAGAAGCTTATGTAATGTCTATACAAGACCAATTTAAATTAAATGTAACTGCTAGCATTTCAATAACCTTCACTGCCGACTATATCACCTACCAAATTACGTCTTTGTCGCCCCTTGAAGTAAGGGTAACAGACTATGATAACACTGCAGGAGGCTCCACAGTGAACATTCCCCCAACCGTAGATTATGGTCCGAACAACTTTACGGTAACGGCTATTGGTCAAGATGCCTTTAGAGATAAGAATTTGACCAGTGTAATCTTTGAAAGCCCTAGTAATGTAACCAGTATAGGAATAAGAGCTTTTCAGAATAACCAATTAACCAGTGTGGAGATCCCTAGCAATCTAACCAGTATTGGAACTGGTGCTTTTTGGAATAACAAATTGACTAATGTAGAGATACCCCATAGCGTGACCAATATTGGGGTTTGGGCTTTTGGGGACAATAATTTGACCAATTTGGAGATTCCAAACAGTGTAACCAGTATTGGAAATGATGCTTTTCAAAACAACCAACTGACCTCGGTTACTTTCAACATGCCAGGCAGTCTTACGAATATACAGGAGGGTATTTTCAAGAACAATAAACTGACCAATATTGAGATACCAAGCAGTGTAACCAGTATTGGAAATAGTGCGTTTAGCAATAACCAATTGGGCAGTATAACACTACCAGAAAATGTGACCAATATCGGTGCTTGGGCCTTTTACGACAATCCCATCAGAACAGTAATGGCACAGGCTACCGCTCCTCCAGATATTAAATCCAATACCTTCTCAAACCGTCACGAAATAGATGTGATGGTTCCCCAAGGTACCCCTCCAGATAGTATCAAGGGTGATTATGAAGCGCTTTGGAATACTACTGGTACGGATTTTAAATCCATCAGAGAAAAGGGAGCAGAAAAAGACGATTTTTTCGTCTATCCAAACCCAGCAAGGGATAAGGTATATATTAATCTAGCTGCAGGACAAGAATTAAAACAGGTAAATATCTATACCATAGCTGGAGCCTATTTGTACACGGAAAACGGACTAGAAATAAACACTACCCATCTGTCCAAGGGGATGTACCTATTTGAAACCTTGACCAAGACAGGTGATAGAGCCATAAAGAAAATTGTAATCACAGACCGATAAAATCGTTGCTCGAAATTTTAACCAGCAGAAAAAATAAGTAAAAACAAGCGAGTTATTTTATAAATAAAAAAGTGTTGAAAAAATTTTGATACATTGGGCCATGGAGGCTTTTTTCCTTTTACAGTCCAAATAAATCTCGGATTGAACTTATTTTAAATTTAATTACCATATCTGTTTTTTATGATTTCTTCAACGGGTTTGTCATTGACATACCATCCATTTTCTTTTGGGTTGTTGACTTCACCATTAATTAGTACTTTCCATTCCCAAAAGAAACCTCCAGCTACCCAATCTTCATCCCAAAACGTTTCAAAAAAAGCGATGTACGCGTTATTCTGGACCTCAAAATTGTAATTTAAAGTCGTTACATTCCCCAACAACCATGCTTCCCAAGCTGCGTAATCTATACTTCTATAACCATACTCTGGAAACATAATAGGCTTATTGTATTTACAGGACAAACGCTTTAAATTATTCTTAATCGGGATAAAAGCTCGTTTGATTTCATCAACAGAGGGGGTCTTTTTATTTACTAAAGGGAAATAGGTATTTACACCTATATAATCTAGATGTTCCCAAAAAGAAACGGACTCGTACTCGTCCCAATTGGCTGCGTATGTTAACTTTAAATTAGGGAAATCTGCTCTAATCTTTGCAATCAACCCCTTAAAAAACTGAGGGCACCTTTTGCTAAACTCTTTAAGCTCATTACCTATAGCCAATAGCTTAACTTCAGGGAATTCTTCGGATAGTTTTGCGAATTCATAAAAGAATTCCGCGTACGCCCTTTCAACTTCTTGCCATTCTTCTTCCGTATCCACATAAAAATCTCCCCAAAACCCAGAGTCGCTTACATTTTCTTTTACGCTTCCAAAGCTTGTTAAGGGTTTCAGCATGATATTTTGTATACCGTTGTTACTTATTCTAGGTATGATTACTCTCATTTTATAAACTTCATTGCTTATGGGAAACTTATATTTATAAGGTGAGCTTTGTACTGATACATCCCTTATAGCTATTAGAGGGGATAAGGAGACCCAATCGGCATTGGTTTTTTGGGCCATATCGAAGGTATATGTATCTTCAGGATGGGCAATTACCCAAGTTTGAAGTATAGAACCGCCATTTATTTTGCTGTCTATGGCAATGCTTTCGGTAAAACAATCCTTTGAAAATATCTCATCATCTTTTTCACAAGAAAAAAAAGGTATGACAATACAAAATATAAATAGTCTTTTCATTTAAAGCATGTAGTTTAAAAGATAGTATGGGTAGATATACCTATATTACTCTAAAAAAACCAATTAACGACTGACATAAGAAAAAAAGTGCCCAGACCCATTAAAAATAGGACTAGGAAGAAGTAAAAAGAGATTATAAAAACCATTCCTTGATTTTTAAAAATGTCCATGGAAAATGAAGAATCATCCATGGTTCAGAACAGTTAACAAGCATAACTTTGAGGATTAACAATTTGACACCTGATTTATTGAATACTATCGAATGATTATTTCCGTTACACTTTCAATAAACAAATATTTTTTAATGCTTTTTTGACAAGGCATGGAACACTTAAAAAAAACAATTCAAGAAAATGAAAAAAATCCCAAAAAGAAAACATTGGACCATCTTACTATTGAGCATTTTATTAACCGGTATGATCTCCTGCGGAAGTGATGATGGACCCGACGACAATGGTGAAACAGCCGAGCATGCCGAAACAAAGCAAAAGTTAATTGGGGAATGGCGGCTTGTAAGCAGTATGGTTGACGGGGAGGCGTTAGGATCTGAAGACTTTTCATATCTAAAAGAATCCAAAGCGACTTTTGATGAAGACAATACTTATGAGCTTGCTTATATCAAACGCAGCGGTAATTCATCGGCAACATCTATTTTGGCCGGAACCTATTCAGTCGATGGTATTAATAGCGTAAATTTTTTGAATTCCACATCTAAAATTGAGTTCATGGATGATGCCCTGCGGATTATCTCCACCACTGATGATGGTAAAACACAGGTAGACACGTTTATTAGAAGTGATAATGAGCTTTTTAATGATGACCAAGACAATGGAGATATCGTAGGCGATGATGATGATGACAATTCAAATCCGCCCGATCCTTCTTTTGATGGTTCAGCCATCATTTCACAAATACAGGGCGTTTGGGAAGTAACCAATGTAACGGATGAATGCCAAGCAAAGAACACACTGGAATTTACAAGTTCGGATGAAGTTATTTTCACGCAGCATAAAAAAACGTTCAATAGGAATGATCTGTTGAATTACAATGTCAGTGTAAATTATCCTCTACAATCCGATTTTTCGGGTGTTATCACAAAAGGGTTCAACACCATTACTTTTGACAGTACTGCGGATTGCCAGTTTATAAAAGAAAGTAAATTAAGTTATCTGGTCCAGGATGCTGAAACCATAATAATCAAAGAATCTTCCAAATTGACTTTTAAGATTGTGGACGATACTACCATAAACTTGATATTCGAATACGAGGATGAAGATTCCAACGAACAGGTGCTTCAATTTGTTTATAAAAAAGCTTAAGCAGTAGTAAAATAAAGCGTGAAAGTAAGTACATTATTCACGCTTTATTTACTTTATTAGCTCTCTCTTTTTAATTGTCCAATTTTTTCGGAATTCGTGTCAACGTTCATACTTATCTCAATAAACAATTTTCCATTTTCCATAGTATTATAAGTTGTTCCTCTTTTTGGGCTCCCATTAATTTCCTCAGGTTTAAGTTTGTGTATGGCTCCAGTTATTGGGTCAATTATAATTCCAATTAATCCACCGAATGCAATATTTCCAATATACCAAGCATTAAATTTTTTCTCCAACTTTGTTTCGTATGTTTCGTATCCGTCTAATTTTAATATGATGCTATAATCTTGATTTCTTTTAAGTTTTCTTTGGATAGGTGTATTCCCTATTTCAATTTCGTTAATATAGACTCTCGCAGAACTAGGTTTAGAGGCTATTTTGATATTTTGCCTTGAACCTGAAATAATTGTGGCACAGCTTGAAAGTAAAAGGATAGAAAAAAGCAAAATTGCTTTCAAAATTGTTCTCATTGTTTTGTTTTTAAAGATTAGTCAAGTTTTAATTCGTATTGTGGTATAGCTGAAACATCTCCATCGTATTTGTAAAGTTCAATTTTCAATCGATAGCAAAGGCTCCATAGGCCGGGCTTTTTTTTGTCTATAACTTTTACAATATTCGCTCCGTTTTTCCGAGCTACAATTCTCGCTTGATTCATTAAACTGTTAAAGCTACAGTCTGTAGAAAATCCAGAATCTTGAAATCGTATATTACCTACTTTTAAAATGTTTTTTGGTAATTTATGCTCCATGTCCAAAAGGGCTACTTTTTCACCTATTAAGAGCTTAGGTTGCGGGTTAGGGTTAGTGAAATTTGATGTGATTTTTGGACCACATCTCGTAAATCCAACTACTGTTATTAAGAACAGTACCTTAGTCATTTGTTTCATATATTCATTATTTCTCGATTATTCTGTTTAGTTTGTACATAGCAACTATTCTAAGATCTTTCACCCACGGTACAATTACATTGTTTTCTCACTTAACTGACCTTAATCAAGGCATATGCATAATTCCAACTATGATTTATTTGATGTACAATGCTTTAGAATAAAAATTGAATATTTTCACAACGTATGCTACCAAAAAGTGTTAAACCTCAATAAACATGGGACTAATGAGATTAAAAATGTGATTATAGAAACTAAAAATGTGGAAAATTTTATTCAAATAGCGGAGTTACCTTCTTTGAACACATTATCCGGATACACTAGAATTGCGTAAAGAAATCATGCTTTGAACATCGATCTTATATTATTATGGATACGCTTGTAATTCGTCACCATTTCGGATGCGCTGATCTGTTTATGTTCGGGCAGTTCGGGTTGTATTTTAGCTTTGCGAAACTTATCCCTTTTGTCCCTGCCATCTGCAAATACAATAAATTCTCCCTGTTTGAACTTTATAAGTGCTTTATAGACGGGCTGTACCTTATTAGTAGGGATCGTAGGCACATTTATCCTGGCTTTATCGAGCATGTTCTTTGCCTTATAGATTTCTACAAAGTTGCGTTTGTAACCGAACTTTTTATCAAAGGTTTTTTCGGCTGCTTGATAGAACTTATCCCGATGGAACCCTTGTTTTTCTGGAACTCCATTGAGTACTGTAGTGCACTCCTTAAATTTGGCTCCCGGTGAGAGGCTGTAGCTATTTATTACTATTTTATTATCCTTAAACAATCTATTTTAATTAGATGTGATTACTTAGTTAACAAAGCACCCTGTCTCATTGGTTTAAAAAAATAATGCCATATTGAAGCAAGTTCAAGATGGCATCAATAAGCGCTTATTTTTTAATTTATGTGTTAACAGCTTTATAAGTTAAGTATAAGCAATATATGATGTTATAACAACATAAGGGCAACTAATGTATCATTGCTTTATAATTTTTTTGGTAGCTATTAGCCCTTCTTTATTTTTAATTTTTAAAATATACATTCCAGAAGATAGCTTGCTTGTATTTTCTGTGGTGTTAGTGGTACTTAATATTTGTTTACCTAATTATGTTATAAAGCATAGCTTCTCTTAGCTCAAAGCCAACAGGTCCATTAAATGTATTAGTTACCAGGTTGGTTACTTTTATAGCGTTATTAAATACTTCATTATTATCGGTAGATAAAGTAGGACATTCTGAAATCTCTGTGCCGTTAATGGTCCAGCCTTTAGCTTCCAGATTACTTATGGCTGTTACTGCTGAAACCGCATAGTCTCTAACATTGAGAGCAAAGTTTCCAGAAGCGGTATTAGGATTATTTCCCACCCTTCAAGAATGGCCGTGGTGTTACTACAATCTAAGCTATTAGCGTCTTCGAACATATTACTAATGCTAACATCATCTAAACTTTGAAGGCTCCAGTTGCTAATAGAGGTATTAAATTTTGTACCTGTAAATGCTCAGGAAAATTTTTGAACATTCCTCACATTCCAACTATTCAAGTTAGTGTGTTGTCCGGTAAACTCAGTAGCACCAAAAAACATGCCCCACATTTCGGTTACTTGGTCTAAATTAGGTACATCAGAGGCATGAATATCAAAATTACTACATCCAGCAAAAGCATTTTGCATGGATAACCATTGTATATGCCCCCATTGTTCTACAGTTCTATTTTGTCATAGTCTCCACCTTCGTCAAAATAAATAGCAGGAAACGTTCCCGTAATGGTTACCGTATAGGTATCTGTACTTGTGTATGTATGGATAAGGTCGGCATTAGAGGGATTATTGGTAGCAACGGCTGTAGTACTTCCATCTCCCCAATCTACGGTAAAGTCGTAGTTATAACTGCTATTTATGGGAATGGTAATGGACTCACCAGCATTAACCTCCCATGTAGTAATAAAAGCACCATTTTGTAATTGCGTAATATCTACTCCATCTACCCAGTTAGAGGTAGTGCCTGTTAAAGCAAAATTAGCTAATGTACCATGATAATCATTTCCCGAGTAATCCAACAATCTGAAGTCATTAGTATTATCATCATTTACAGTACCATGGTTAAAAGGGTAATAGGCCAATAAACCCGTTTCGTTATTTAATGCTTTTGTGAGCATTTGCCCTTGAATGTCTTCCTGAGTTCTGGCATAATCCCAAATTCTTAGTTCATCTAAAGAGCCATAGAAATTATTTCCGAGACCTATAAAGGTTTATCGAAATCCCATAAAACTTATCGTTAGTCCCGTTTTAAGTTTAATCTGTCCTTTTTTTTTCAAAAACTAATTACAAAAACTAATCTTGCTGAAACATCACTATAACTATCAAAAACCATGAAAAAAATAGTTTTATTAAGCATTTTAACATCAACATTTTCTTTTGCTCAAGTGACAGATGAAAATGGAAACAGTGCTGCCGATTCTGGAGATAATACTTTAACTGGTAACATAGGTATTGGTACAACACCTTCGTCAAACTCAACTTATAAATTAGAAGTAAATGGTCAAGGAAGATTTACCTCTAATTTATTGATTGGAGCCCCAGATGGTGCTAGAACTGAGATAAATCTTAACACTAACCACAAAATTTATGCTCCAACCAATATAAAAACCATTGATTTAGATGGAAACTGGCATGGAGGAGGATTCATTGGTGTTTATAGGGATGATGTGCATAATTCAGAAGGTTCTGTTAATATGCATGCCCATCTTGATGCTAAAGCATATAAACTAAATATTGATGAATTTAGGTTGGATGGTGCGGATGCTAAAGGAGCCGCTTTACTAATTAGTACATTGCAAGATGGAGACACACAAGCTTTAACAGGTTTACAATTAAACACGTCCAATAGTGTTGTTGTTATTGGAGACGTTATTGGGTATGAAAAAAATAAAGGTTATGGTCTTGTAAATAAATACAAAACAAAACTTGAAAATGACTTATACCTTGAAGCGGGTAGCTTAGGTATAGGAACTAGTTCTTTTATTGATGGAACAGACACTTATAGATTATCAGTAGAAGGAAAGGTAAGAGCCCATGCTGTTAAAGTTTATACGGATTGGGCTGATTATGTTTTTAAGAAAAACTATGAATTACCAACATTATTCGAGGTGGAAAAATATATATTGGAAAATGGTCATTTAAAAGATATACCAAATGCAGAAGAAGTTAAAGAAAATGGGGTTGAATTAGGAGAAATAAACAAACTGCTTTTACAAAAAATTGAAGAGCTAACACTTTATACAATACAACTTAAAAAAGAAATAGAAATTTTAAAGTCTAAGATTAAACAGTTATGAAAAGCAAAATATTACTATTTCTTTTGTTATTTATATACGGCTCTCTCTTAAGCCAAGAAACATATTCATTTTATCTAAAAGCCCCTAATAAGGATAATATCCCAATAGTAACGCATAGTCGTAACGGTTATAGAAAAGAATATTCTAAGACTAAAAACAATTCATTAGATAAACTCTTAAATTCCTACAAAGTATTTAGTTGTAAAAAAGTATTTAAAAATTCTAAAAAATCATCATTACAAAATATCTATTTAATAGAATGCAATGATTCAACTTTAATAAATCAATTGAAAACCAAGTACAAACAATTCTATACTTTAATAGAAAATGCCCAAGGAGAAACATTAGGTTCTCATATCCCTAATGATTATAGTACTAATGGTACTTACACAGGAAACCAAATTGAACTGGATTATATTAGAGCTACCGAAGCATGGGATATATCAAAAGGTTCGAGTAATATTAAAATAGGAATAGCTGATACTAATTTTAATCCTGACCATGAAGATTTATTAAATACTTTAAGTATTGAGGTAAACCCAAACTCAAATAATGTTAATGGGGATATACATGGTACTAGAGTATCTTCGTTTGCTGCAGCAAATACAAATAATAATGGTATTGGGCTATCGTCTATTGGTTATAACTCTTATATCTTTGCTGGAGTAGGTCTGAATATGTCTACACTCGATGAATTATCTCGACTACAAGGTGTTAAAGTGGTTAACGCAAGTTGGCTAATACTTGGAACAACATCTACAGATGGTACTTTGAATCAAACAGCTAGCATTTATAAAGATGTAATTGATGATATAGTCAATGAAAACAAAGTAGTTGTTATTGCATCAGCAGGGAATGGAGAAACCAACCCTGGCAATCCTAACAGTTATGTTTTCCCTGCATCTTATAAAGATGTCATTTCTGTCTCATCCATAGGTCATCGTAACGCAACTTGGTGGAATACTTATGAATCTTTTTTAGATGGGCATGAATACTTATATAATAATCAAATACGAAGTCATCAGCACAACGATTCAGTTGATATTGTAGCTCCAGGTTATGGAATGCATAGTGTAAACCCATGGACATCTGGGGTTTCGTATAATTTTGGACAAACGGGCACCTCGTATGCAGGACCAATTGTAGCAGGAACAGTAGCTTTAATGTTTGATATAAATTACTGTATTGATCCAAAAGAAGTAGAAACTATTTTAAAGTTGACAGCTGTAAAAATAGACACCTTACCACAAAACTTGCTATATTATGGGAAGTTAGGAGCAGGAAAGTTAGATGCTTATGAAGCAGTTAAAATGACAAAGGATATGGCAGATACTTATGGTACGGTTGAGGTAAAAGATAGAATTTTATATCGTCCTTGGTTCTATAAATTAGAAACAGCACCTTATGAGATTAAAATGACCAATAACGATGTTACTGGAGGTTCAAAATTAAAATTTAAAGCAAGGAATAATATTGAAATTTTAAGTGGAGATTATTATCCAGATACAGGTGGTTATATAGATTTAAGTATAGATAGTAATTTAGATTTAGACTGCCCTCCTCCTTCTAGTTCTGGAAGTGTTACTACTACTCAAGAGAGAAATACATTGGGAATTAGTAAGAGTCGACTATTAGTGTTCCCTAATCCGACAGTAGGTATTTTAAACATAATTAATGAAGAAGATTTAAGCGAAATTACTATTACAGATATTACTGGTAAAACGGTTTATTATATGAGAGATATAAATAGAAAAGAATTACAGATAAATACGGTTAATTTTAATTCAGGAGTATATTTTATGAAAACAAAGATGAAATCTGGAGAAATTATTAGTACTAAAATAATTAAAGATTAATTATCTAACTAAGAATATATACAATAGAGTCTTTTTTATGTGTAGAAGAAGTAGTTATCTTAATTTAGTTTTTTATTTAATAAGGGGAAATTGCTAAAACAATTAAAAAGCATCATCTATATTAGTATAAGGAATAAGAGCATATTTTCAACTTCGAACTGTTCTAAAATGGACAACCTAATTCTTCAAACTTAAGTTCATATACTACAAAAGGGTTTACCTTAATCCAACCGTATTTAAAGCCAAAGTACTATGTTTTTGTAAATTGTAAACGCTCTAGAAGCTGTTTCATTATACCATTATTCTTCAATGACTGCGATTTTTTCAATGGTGGGCAAGTTCGGTAACTTTCAAAGTTAACGATGAATGAATAATTGATTTGAGTTAAAAGCGCATCATTTTGAGTTGAATTGCTTTTTGATAAATCGGTTAAGATATTTCTCCGTCTCACTATAATTATTTGCACTTCCAGGAGCTAATTTTTCAAGTTTGTTTTCTCTATAGTATTATAAAAACATTTGCTTTATTTTAAGCGTATCAAAAAACTGAAAACAAAATACAGTACTATTTAAGGGTGTACCACCATGCACATAATCTAAAGATTTTTTATTGTCCTTCTAAATTTTACAAGTTCTCCTTCTGTAAGCTCCAACCTCAAATAAGATTTCCCAAAAGTGTTCTTTACAAGCTTGACATTATCCAATACATAGCTAAAATCTTTTTTGAGCAAATCCATTTTCTCCTCCAACCTGTCATATAGGATTTTGGGAACGGTGGTCTTTTCCAGCCACTCTTCCTCTTCATTTTCAAATTCCTTTTCCACAAAGTCAAAACCATCCTCAAGATCACTGTCATCTTCTTTAGGTTCAAATTGCTCTTGAAATAAAGATTGCAGCATGGCTACTGTGGGCAGGGTCTGGTTCTTTTCTATATCCTTTATGATGGCTATGGCGTTGCTTATTCGTCTTTTGATTCTAATTTCAATGGCGCTCAAACTACCATCGATGGAATCCAATGGGGAGATTTCATGCACCTCAAAAAAATCTAACATGGTACTCAAAGCTTCCGTATTGGACATACTAAGTTCTTTGGCAAGCGTTCTGAACCTAAGTGCTGTTACCTTCTTAATATTGATACCAGAAAATTGATATTTTGAGAATTTTTCCATTTTTTGCTGCAAATAATTACCTGTTTACTGGGGTTTTGAGCGTTTTTGCTGCAAATCACCATATTTCACGTTTTTGACCAATCCTTGAAAACCCCTATAAACAAAGGCTTTACGCAGTAAATAAGATATGTAGCACTGCGCGAGCACGCTACCCTCTTGCTTCTCCTTTTCGTCCGCCAAAGGCAGACGAAATTCCGAGCCACCTGATTGGAACAATCAGTGGCATTGTATTCTGACAAGAATTGAAATGTATGGTCAAAAGGAAAGTCAAATCATAAAGGATTGACCATACGAAACCCGACCAACGGGCTTGTATAAATATACCATCGTTCGAACAAAAAAGAAAATGAAATACCGTATCAAATGTGTGCAATTGGCCTCAAATAAAATTGAAATACCAATAATCAAGATTCAAGGCGTCAGATTTGCTGGAAACGACCTATAAAAAAGATTCTTTTTAATTTGATTTAAACCAGATTTCAGATTACAGGTCAAAAACCCGAGTTCTTTATCAAATCGATAGGCTTTTACCCTCATGAAATTTAGTGGCAACAAAGGTCTCGGAAAAGGACTTACGGGAAAAGATCCCTTTTTAATATCATGCTTACCATGTTCATGCATTGGCATTTATTATTTGTGACAATACGCCCTAAACTCCAATAAACATCCTGCAAATTTTGTTTTAACTCCATCTTTGCTGACTACCACATGATAACCTGTTTGGCAAAGATACGCTTCGGAATACAAAACAATATGTAGAGATGGAAACTTGTCCACTAGCTTTATTAAAAACAAAACTGGTGGGGCTAATGAACTGTTCCCATTCATAGTAATGGTGCTATCACTAAACTCGAATAAGAGGTAAAACCAGCCTGTATCAATTTCCCTACGTAGTGTCTCAAAGGTGGCTTTTCCGTTCAGGCCCAAAACGTACATAAAATCCATATTGCGTTGTCCATAGTTGGCTTCTGTCAATAGTTTGTGCAGTTTACCAAGTTCCTCCATTTCTCCGTTAATAGTAATTTCATTGTAACAATAGCTTTGCATAACTTATAATTTTAATTAATAATCATTTTCCGCTGTTGTTGTTCTTTCAAAATTTCATCTAAAAAGGAAACGGAATAAATAGTGAGGAACGAACGGCTTTATGCCGTAGTCTTTTTAAGGGAATATTTTTAAAGGACTATCTTGCGGTCAAATGCATGTTAATAAAACTTTAGGCCGCCCCTGTCATAATAAAGGGGCAAGTCCCTATTTGATTTTTGATGGTTCGATACCGTTAAAAATCAAACAGCGAGAAAAAAGACCCAATCGGGTCTTGGTTTTGAATTGCATTTATTTAATCAAATGCTAAATTCAAACTTGTAGTTGTAGAGATTCTTGATGGCTTCTTCTTCCAATAGCACATTATAATCCAATCGATGTGCCTCGGCATAGGTTCGTAAATGCTCCCCAATCTGCTTTTCAATATCCCGCTTTGAATCGGCCAACAATTTTTGTTGGGTTTCATCATCCAGATTTGTATAGTTTATGTAAATCATCATCTTAGATTACAGGTTATACAATTCTGGATTAAAATCGTCGGGGCAATCCCTATGGTCGTAATCGCTTTCATATTCAAAAAACAATAAGGTTTCCATGGGCTCCGATTTCGCAAGGTATTTCAGTTCAACCCAATCTACATACAATTCATTCAAGATGATATGATTCGCTGGTTTTGGGTATTCGCTTATATGGGAATAGAACCAAATCAATGCTTTATTCCCACAAGTACAAAGCACTTTCCCCGAGGCGTAGACGTGCCAATCCCAAACCTCCATTTCACCATCTTCGCTGATAATTTTGCCTTTATAGCCTCCGTCGTAATAGGTTACAAAATCACCTTTGTGGATTTCCATTTTTTCTATCATGTCTATTGGTTTACAAAATTCCCTCGTCGGCAAAGCTGTAGTAATCGCCTTGTGGTGCAATAATTAAATGGTCTAATACCTTGATATCTAAAAACTTTCCCGCTTCCTTGACCTTTTCCGTCAGTTCAATATCCGCCTTACTCGGTTCTAGTTTTCCTGACGGGTGGTTATGTGCCATTATGATGCCCACTGAAAGGGATTTTAGCACTGTAGCAAATAGAATTCGTACATCCACACAGGTGGCAGAAATTCCACCTTTTGACAATTCATATATGCCCTTGACAAAGTTTGAATTGTTTAGAAGTAAAATTTTAAAACTTTCGTGCAATCCAATAGTATCGTTATCCCAACGGTTATACAATAAATTGGCTGCATCTTCTGAGCATTTAATTTTCGGGGCATCTGTTATTTTGATTTTATCCGAATAACTGATTTTTATTTCGTTGACTTTTGTATTCATGGTTTATCTATTAATGATTGATAATGAAAAGAGGGCGCACCCTTAACAGGATACCCTCTCTTAAAATTCAGTTTTAGCTATTGCCCCCTAATAGTAGAACTTCTGAAACGATGACTTCTGAAACATATCTTTTGTTCCCCTCCTTGTCATCATATGAACGTGAGGTCAATTTTCCTTCAATGGCAATTTCTTTGCCCTTGTTCACATACTTCTCAACGATTTCGGCTGTCTTTCCCCATGCTACTAGGGTATGCCATTGTGTATCTGTTACTTTTTCTCCGTTACTGTTCTTGTAACTTTCATTTGTTGCCAGTGAAATTCGGGCTACTTTTTTCCCACTTTCAAGATCAGTAATTGTTGGTTCGATTCCAACGTTTCCAATTAAGTTTACTTTGTTTCTTAACGTACTCATAATAAAAAATTTAAAGATTAATAATTCCCCGTTTTAGATTTAATTTGAACTAAATTTTAAGGGGTGTTTGTTTGATTCTTGCAGGCGTAGCCCAATAAATGAAGTGGGTTTTGTCAAGACTTTTAGGGAGAAATTAGGAGTGTCTGCGACGTAGTTTTTACCGCAGGAATAAAAACAAGGAAGTAGAATCCTCATTTATTCCTAAAACTTGTTCAGTCTTTACAAGTTCCATAATGGCATTAGAAATTCTTTTAAGACCATTTGTGAAAGGAGTCGTATGGGAAATTAAGCGAGAGTAATAAATGGGCTTAAATTAGAATTACTTATGGCATGCCCGCTTTTCGCGGTCCCGAAAAGCGGTTAAGGCTTCTTTTATTATAAACCCCTTAAAATGATTGGTCGAAGTTTTCATTTTTAGAAATTAACGAGCAAGGGCTCAAGAAGAACTTGCCTTTAATTTCGTTAAGGAAATGGGACTTCGACTTTCCGATTTATTTAAAAACAGGATATTGTCAAGGATTCGGCGAGTCTTATTCACTATACTTTCCGTATCACTTTTCAGGCTTTGTCCAGTACCATAAAAACTGTGAGTGGATAGTGGACACGAAAAAGAACAAATATTTGTGACTTACCAAGTTGTCCACTGCACAGATATATGCAAGGGTGGTCGAGAGCAAGATAAGCGAGGCCATCACAAACTTATAGAGCGATTTAAAGATAAAGAGAGTAAATCTATAAGAAGGTGTTAGATAGGGTTTGGCATTGTTGAAATGGAAAAACCCTACCCAAGATCGAGTTGTTTCCAGTTTAACGAGCGTTTCATCATCGTTTTAATTTTTGAACGAATAACTTAAAATGTTAAGATAGATAAGAATCTTACCCTTTTTTAGTTTCTAAATTTTGCTTTATAGTATCTTATAACCTCGTAAAGCTTAATGTATTTCTATAAATAGCAGGAGAAACACCTACTTTCTTTTTGAACAGTCTGCTGAAATAAAATTCATCTTCATACCCTAAATCAGCAGCTATTTGTTTAATTGGTTTAGAGGTTAAATATAGTTCTCGTTTAGCTGCAATTATAATTCTATTGATTATTAGATCTGTAAGCTTTTGATTTAAATATTTCTTTGTTATTACGTTTAAAGTTCTAGAACTAACAAGAAGTAAATTAGCATAATCTCGTGGCGCGTGCAATTTGGTGTAATTATGCCCTATAGCGTTTAACAATTTTTGTAAAATTTCTGCTTGTACACCTACTAACTTACGATCTGGTTCTTTATCAAATATCTTTTTTTGCCTTACAGATTCAATAAGAAACACTTTTAAAAAGGCCATTAATACTTCAAGTCGAGCAATTGAATCTTTTTTTATTTCTACTGTCATTCGATTTATAAGATCAATAAACAGAGCTTTTTCTGATAGTTTGAAAAATGAAGAGCCATAAAAGTTGCCAAAAAGAAGAGCTTCAATTTCTATTTCGTTTTGATGACAATAGGTGTAAAAGACGTTGGTATTAAAATTTAGCATATATCCAGAACATTCTTCCTCTGAACTTATCATGAATAGTTGAGAAGGAGATAAACAAACGACATAATTTTCACTAAGGAGATACTCTGAAAAACCTACTTTCAAATTAAACCTAGTACCATATAATAGAATTATAGAATAATAGTTTTTTTGCTGTAAACTATCAAACTGATCCAAATTAGAGAACCGTTCTAGCCTAAACACCAATTCATTATCTAATTGATTAACAACAGATTGAGTCATATTAACTTGGTTTTAAATTGTTACAATTTAACGGTTACTATGTCTTCTAATGTTGGTTGGTTTTTCTACATTTTAATATTGTATCTTTTCTTGTTTTTAAGATTAATATTGTTTTATTACTTGAAATTCATCATAGGTTAGCATCCATTTGCCTTCATCATTTTCCCATTTTTCTTGATAAATTTTACCTTCACCAATATTCATACTCCACATAGATGATAGTACACCGCTCTTATCTGTTAAAGCCTTGAATTTGGGATTGTGATAAATTAAATTTTTAGCGCCATCTGCTATTAATTTTTCCCAAAACCCTTCGATGTCTTTTTGTCCATTTATAGAAGCAAATGGCATGGCATTCATTGTTGCATTTTTCGAATAACCTTCACCACAAACATTTCCTTTTCCCAAGTTAAATCCGTTAGTCCAGGTTATCGAAGCTTTGATAATGTTTTCTAAAACAATATGACTTGCAACAGGATTTGTTTTGTTTTTTTTTGGTGTTTTATAATGCTCTAAAACTTGAAAGTTATCATACGTCAATAGCCATTGATCTTTTTTCTTCTCCCATTTTTCCTGATAAATCAACCCCTTACCGACATTCATACTCCAATTAGCAGACAAAAAAGCCGTAGTTTCATTAGCAACTTCTACACTTACATTTGTGTAGATTAGGTTGGTAGCCCCAGATACTATAAACGGTGTCCAAAATTCAGAAATTTCTTTTGTGCCTTTTTTTACCCCAAACGGCACAGTGCTCATTATTGCATTGGTGTCATAGCTCATTATACAAGCTTTGGTGTTTCCTTTATTAAATTCTTCAATCCATTTTTTACTGGCGTCCAATACATCTAAAGCTATTTGATGATGCTTGGTTGGTGAATGGTTTAGGTAAGATTGTTGTGTTTTTTCTGGTTGTTTACTGTCTTCTTTTTTTTGCGTACAAGAGACATAGCTCATCACTATTGCCAATCCTAGCATTATTCCTTTAATACGTTTCGTATCATTATACATTATCAGTTTTTTGATACAAAGAACGAAGGAATATAAGGTAGAAAGCTGTGACTTTTGTCACAACAGTTATTTTTCAAACAATTTCTATCTGTTTTTGTCCCAGATGAATTTTTTTATTTTTTTCCAAAGTTTTTAATAGCCTAGAGATGACCTCTCGAGTAGTACCTAATTCTTTGGCTAATTCTTGATGTGATTTTTTAACAATATTTTCATTTGCTTTTGATACTAAATAATCAAAGAGACGATCTTTAAGCGGTTGAAAAGCTAAATTTGAATATTGATCAATAAGGTACAAATAACTCTCTCTAAATATCTTGATAGTAAAACGGTTCCAAGATTTGTATTTTAAATTCCAATCCTTTACAAATCGAACAGGAATATTAAGAATAACCGTATTATCTTCATCGGCAATAGCATGTACTGTGCTCTTACAATCTTCGAAACAAGCAGATAAAGATAGCGTGCAGGTTTCCATAGCGTTAAGGTAGTAAATCAAAATTTCTCTGTCTTCATTTACCTGATATACCCTTACTTTACCTTCTAAAACAATTTTTAAAACTTTTATATATTGATTATTTTTAATTACAAAATCACCTTTTTTGAGTGTTGTTACACTAGCATTTTTGTGTAGCTCTTCTTTAAGTACTTCCTCAGTAATTCCAATACGTTTTATAAAAGTTTCTAACATTTTTTTAGATCATATTTATGTGCAATTATCTCTTTGATTTTACAAAACCAAAAGTAGCTTATAGGTTACTTTTATTCAAAATTTCAATTAGGTTTATTGATATCAGGGTTAACAAAATATATAGCGCTAGCTGCAAATGTTGTCCACCTGTACTTACTATTTTAGAGATTATTATCAAGTTTTAAAACTTTGAGAAGCCTATAATTCCCCCTTAAAAGATTTTGACTAAAAGAGCAGGCTTTAATTATGTTTAAAAAACACTTGATTAGAAATTTTTCGGATTTTTCTTCTGAATTCCTCAATTCCCCAATCATACTTAAAGGTTGAAATTCATACATTGTCGAGTAATTAATTCCTGACCGTTTTATAAATAAACAGGATGTTGTCAAGTATATTATAAATAGTGTTCTTTTATTTATGTTCTAATATGCTAATGTCAGGATTTGACCTCTTTAGGTCTTCTATAGCATCATCTTCCAGGTTGGCGAACATTCTTTCAATATATCATCGTCTGGAATTACTCTTTTTAATGCGAGCATAAATTTCATCATCTTTCAGACTATAATTATAAGACTCCCAACCTTTAGAGGTATTTTCGAAATGGTGCTTTCCATTTTTTCTACCTAAATATTTTAATGTAAAAACACCGCCCATGACACTGTCAATAGTATATAGGGCGTTTACATTTAATTTTGGAGCTATTTTTGTTTCGGTATGTCCGTCTTCATGGTAGTAATATCCACAATTAGGACAAGATTCCGAACTGTACAGGGCATCACAGGTTATATCCAATTCACTACCGCAAAATTTACAATTTGTATTCATGACAATAAGAGTTTAAGAGTTAAGGGATTGAAGTAATAATTCATAATTCCGTGGGTATTTATCCCTGTAATATGCCAAGTGGGATTCGGCAGAAGGGATGTTGTAATTGGCCTTACTCGATGCATAATGTTGGGTTAACTCTTCTAATGATTGTTTCATAATTTAAAATTTTAGATTAAACAATATTTGAGCTAGGCGCCAAACGGAAGACAAAATTTTATCTCAAATTTTCAAGCGAAAAATTGGAGGTGCCTTTGGAGGTGCCGATTTTTTGGGTCGACAAATTTGAAGGAAATATTTTGCGGGTTTAACTTTCGGGAATATTGATTTATATTGGTATGGCTGGTGCTATCTTTTATCAAAGCTCCAGTTTAGGGGTACTGGAGAAACCCTAGCGTTCTTTGCGCTACACCATCTCATAAATCTCATCGAACAGTTGCCTATCCAACTTTTCCTGATTGGAAAAACTCTTCTTCATTTTATTATGTAGTACCGATTTTAGTTTACATGATCCCATATAACTCCTTTGGTATCCCATTTTTTAATGGTTTTAACACTTCTTTTTGTTAAAAACATGTAAAAACCTCAATTTTTTAACGAAATATCAACATAGAGCCAAAAAATCATAGCATTTACCTAACAAGTATCGCCTATACCCTCATGCTCGTTGTTTTCTAAATCCTTATAAGAAATCCTTTGATACCAAGTAGCTAATATTATAAACGAATAACAATGAAAATCAATACCATTTTATGTTGCATCTTATTATGTATACATTTTCAGATTATCAACTCACAAAATCTACTGGATACTTCCACATGGACAGTCGGGACAGGTTCTGTTTCAGGTTTCGGGCAAAATGGATCTACATCCGAAAACATTAGGGAGCTTAACAAGAACCATGTAGGGAACTCAGTGGTAGTATGGAAAGCCATACCTGATGACTTAAGTAATGCGGATGGAGGCTGGAACAGTGATTATATTCCTATTGACAATACAAAGAAATATAGATTGAGTGTTTGGGTAAAAAAAACAAACTCCAACAATGGAAATACTTATCTGGGCTGCAATAGTCATAATGGTTCATATCAAATTTACAGGCTAGATGGGGCACTGGACGCCAATCCCTATTTTTTTGTGGGTGACCTCCCTAAGCTAAATAGGTGGTATCTAATCGTGGGGTTTGTACATGAAAAAACATATACCGGAACTGAAAAATTGGGAGGGGTTTATGATGGTGTTACGGGGCAAAAAGTACTGGATACCCAGAGGGATTTTAGATTTGGGAACACTGCTGATGATCTTATGCATAGATCCTATTTGTTTTACGATACCAATACTTCGGACAGACAATATTTTTGGGAACCACGGATCGATCAGGTTACGGGCAGTGAGCCATCAATAAGAGAGCTTTTACAAGTCAATGAAGACGCACAGCTTATCTTTGGTCATGACACAGCAGGTAATCAAGCACAGTTGTTTTATTGTGACGAAGCTAACTCTTGTACTCCCTCTGTTCAAACAGTTAGCAATGCAAACGCGGTTAAAGCCCAAGTAGCAGAACTTGAACCTGATCTCATTGATGATGATGTTCAAACAGATAATTCGATAAATGAGTATACCATTTATCCAAATCCTACCTCAGGAAACATTTCAGTGTCGCTCAAAGGAACCTATTCCTCAGGGGGTTCCATGTGTATTTATAGTCTAAACGGTTCCCTGGTCAAAAAAATACATATAGATAGTTCCACGGATTATATGAATCTGGATCTCAGCGATAAACCATCAGGAATGTATGTAATGCGTCTGTATTTCACCAATGGAAATATAATGACCAAAAAAATAATTAAAAAATAATATGAGCATGATAAAGAAGTATTATATCTGTTTTACTTTCGTTTTAGTATCCATAGCGTCTTTTGCACAAAAAACACCCGATAACCTGATTAACGGTAGTGAAGCTTCAAAACTGATCCCATCAAAATCTATTTTTAGTAACAATAAAAAAGTTTCCTTTGGGAAAGGAGTAGTAGAAACGAGTAAATCGAGCACATTGGTTTCCCAATCGTCGGTAGCTTCAATGACTGCACCCCCACCCCCTCCTCCATTAATACCGCATTTACCACTCCCAACCTCCCAAGCAGGAACCACACCTGCGGAATTTTCGGTTGCACCATCAGGAGCGGCAACATACAATGTGCCCATAACAGTACCTCCTGGCGTAAGGGATATTACTCCGGATATCGGGTTGAGTTTTAATAGTCAGGTCTCTAATGGTCTGGCTGGTTGGGGCTGGAATATTTCGGGTCTGTCATCCATAAGTAGGGTTTCGTCCACTCATTTTCATGATGAACAAATTGATGGGGTCGACTTTGATGAAAATGATCGTTTCGCCATGGATGGTAAACGATTGCTGCTCAAATCGGGAACTTATGGAGCTGCTGATTCCGAATATGTGACAGAAGTTTACTCTAATATAAAGATTAAAGCTTATGGTACATCCCCTTACGGTGCTGGCTATGGTCCCTCATATTTTATTGTTTATTTTCCCGACGGGTCTAGAGTTTGGTACGGAAGCGGAGGATCAAACGCGAGAAGTCGAATGGAATGGTCCATAGGAAGAAGAATGGATCCACAAGGTAACAGCATTTTCTACAATTACGTTACAGACGGAGAGCTAAGAGCTATAGACAGAATTTCTTATGGGGGCAATGGAACTGCCCAAAATGATATTTTATTTTATTACAGGAACAGAAAAAGACCAGAGTCTGGATATGTGGCAGGGAGAGAGTTTAAAAGAAAAAAAATACTGGAGCGGATAGAGACCAAATCCAGAGCTAGTGGGGCACAATTATATCGCAAATATGAACTGAGCCATAGCCAGACCAATTTTGGTTATGAGCGTTTGGTATCCATAAAGGAATTTAATAAGGACGACGAGTCCGCAAGCCCTATTACATTTAGTTATGACAATTCAACAACCAATCTTTATCCCGAGACGCATTCAAGTAGTATCACCCCGGGATACAATTATCAAACGGATGCAGTCGTTTCCGGGGAATTTGATGGGGACGGAAACCTGGACTTTATTCTCTATAACAAGAACACCCGAAACCAAATACATATTTTCGATAACCTTTATGGGGCATCGGGAGGTCTGGAAATAGGAAGGACCTATAACCTACCAAAGTTCGATGCTGTTATAGGCAATAATATGCTTAATCACGAAGGAAAAAAACTGGCGCAACAGGGAATCTCGCTCATATATGAAAATAAAAACGATAATGTGCCCAGCGTAGAGTTCAAGAATTATTATAGCAGTGTAACGGGGTTACATTACCATTATTCCAAGACCTGGAATGCACCAACCTATAATTATGACTATTACGGAGGGAGCTCGGACAAAAGAATAAAACCCGTTGAATATGTATCAGGGGATTTTAATGGCGATGGACTTACCGATGTTTTGGCAGTAGGCAAACCATATACTACAAGATATTGTCATAGAACATCTTATCCCGATGATTACTACGACTATCAGGAAGATTACTATATCAACTACTACCCTTCAATATATAGTGACTATGACGAATATTACAGTGATGTTCATGGTGGTGGGGGGAGTTACTCTTGCAACACAAGCACCTCCAACTATAAGTCGATCTATTTTATTGATCTAAACAGAAACCTTAGCTCTGGTTTTACCAAATACGCTGGTAGTCTTCAGGAAGTTTTAAGCGCAACTGGTCGTGTATTGGCGGCGGACTTTAATGGTGATGGAAAAACAGATCTGTTCCATTTTTCTGAAGGGAAACTTTATGTTTATGAGTTAAACAACAATAGCCAATTATCGCTGATACATACCGAATCTGATTCCTATATAAAAATGGACAGGCCCATTCTACTTGGTGATTATAACGGTGATGGAAAAACGGACTTTGTCATACCTACGGCGTACAATAGCAAAAATTGGAGATTCTTTTTGTCGATGGGCAGTACCATTTATAAATATACTAAAAATATAGAGCTTTTTACATATGCTGAAGACCAGGTTTTTGCCCACTATAATTATAAAGAAGGCCCTATTACCAATGCCATCGGGGAATTTAAGTTCATTGCCCAAGATGTCAATGGAGATGGAAAAACCGATTTAATAAAACACCTCATAGTAAGTGCCCACTCATCAAACCATAGCTACTCGGACGATATTGTCAATATCCATGTAAACGTATTTGGGGAAAATGATACAACGCCATCCTTTGAGCATACCTCAAATTTCACGCGTTCTAATACCGGGGTATCTAAATATGGGTTCCCAATAGCACTTAACATAGATCAATCAAACGATAATATAGAGTATGCCTATATTTCGGCAAACAGCTTATCGGCATACAAATTTGAGGGAAACCATAGGCGGGATGTTACCTTAAAGCAGATTACCAATAATGGCAAGACCTACCAGATAGATTATTCTGGTCTGACCACCCAGGGGGACTATTCCTCGCAAATTTATGCTGCACAATATGACCAAATATATCCATATGTGAATATAAATACCGTCCCCTCCTTAAAACTGGTCGGAAAAATAAGGGAAATCGCAGGAGGCATTACCAGAACCCAGGATTTTAGTTATTCCGGAGCGGTGACTCACGCCAGTGGTCTGGGCTTTTTAGGTTTTAAGCAGGTTAAAAAAACAAATATTTACGGTGATGGCGTCCAGACATTATGGAATATTACGGATTTTAACATACAAAAACGTGGCGCCCCCATACGAAATTGGGTAGCGCTAAGTCCTACCAACGCCCCAAATAGTTTTATAAACAAAACGGAATATACATATAACACCCAACTGGGATCTGATAAGCTTTTCATCAACGTACAATCACAGGTTGTTTCTGAAGATGCCTTAACAGGTGTAACGAATACCAAAACCTTTAGCTATGATCCTTATTATAGCCCTACAATGGTCAAAACAACATTTCCCGGTGGTTCAGTAACTATTGAGCAACATTATACGCACAACCCTAGCCCTTTTGATAACACCTATGCTATCGGGAGGCTAGCGGAAAAAGCAACTATAAATGTTCTCCATGGAGATACTTTTACTGCCAGTGAAAAATACTCTTATAGTAATAACCTGGTTACTGAAGTTAGGCGAAAAGGACATGGTACCCCATGGCTACATGTACACTATCAATACGATGCATTTGGGAATGTGTTGCAAAAGACAGTAAGCGCCGAGGAAATCTCGGATAGAACAGAGAATTTTGAGTTTGATAGTTCTGGTAAATACATGATCAAATCCATCGATGTCGAAGGTCTCGAAACGACATATACCTATGATATGGCAACGGGAAACCCAACGAAGGTAACAAGTGCTTATGGCCTACCAATAACATATCTGTATGATGCATGGGGCAGGGTGAAAAAAGAAACCGATTATCTGGGCAAAGGCACATTTATCACCTATGCCAGTAACACTGATTTCGGTGCTGGAGGTGTATTAAAGACTATTAATTATGAAGAAGGACAAGATGAAAAAGTATATTATAATGCCTTGGGTTGGGTAATGAAAGAAGGAGTTTTAAGCATAAACAATAAATGGATATTTAAAAGCTATGAATATGATGTGGCAGGGAAAAAGCTAAAGGAGAGTGAACCTTATTTCAGTACATCCTCCCCATCGCAGTGGAACCAGTATGCTTTTGATGAGTATGGCAGGCCAATAACACAACAATTATATACGGGGAAAATAATAAACACGACCTATAACGGCCTGTCTGCTACAGTGACCGACGGTATCAAAACAGTGACTTCAACTAAGGATGCATTGGGTAATATCATCAGTGTGGAAGATGAGGGAGGCACTATTAATTATACCTACTATGCCAATGGGAAAATGAAGTCCACCAATTATGGTGACCATGTGATAAACGTGACCATTGATGGCTGGGGCAGGAAAACCGCCTTATCAGATCCTTCTGCGGGAACTTTTACCTATCAATACAATATTTTAGGGGAGCTATTAGAGGAAACCACACCCAAAGGGACTACAAGCTATCAATACAATGTCATAGGCAAGTTGGTGCATAAAGAAATTGTTGGGGATCAAACAAACATAGCCACGAATTATGAATATGATGCTACAACAAAACTTTTAAAGCGTATGCGGGCTATAGATAGTAAAATGGGCATTAATTACGATTACAACTATTATTATGATAGCAACAAACGCTTAAGCAAAGTGACGGAGGATAACGGCACAGCAAATTTTGAGAAGCAATTGAACTATGATGGTTATGGAAGGGTTAATAGAGAAGTATATATAACGAACAGTACCACAACAGGAGTAAGCAGTACTGTATCAATAAAAAATGTATACGATACTAATACAGGGATATTAAAAGAAATAAAAGAGTTTAATATAAATGAGCGTTTATGGAGAATTAATACCGAAGATGCAAGAGGCAATGCATTAAGTATTAGTTTGGGAAATGGGATTATCAAAAAAAAGGAGTATGACCAATTTGGCTTCTTAACGAATGTTACCCATAAGGAAGAGGGAGATGATGGTGTACAGGCACTAAAAATAGATTATGATTTTGATGCGCAGAGAGGAATTTTGAATAGCCGTAAGAACTACGCATTTACAAACTGGGACGAAGGGTTCACATATGACAATTTAGATAGGTTGACCCAGATTAGTGGAGCAGTCAATCAAGAACAAGCATATGATGATCGTGGTAGGATAACAGATAATTCGTTCGTAGGGGCATATAATTATAACAACGCTACAACCTATCAATTAGCAAATATTGATTTAAATACCCAGGGGGATTTATATTATCAGCAAAACAAATTACAACAGATTACCTATAATGCCTTTAAAAAGCCTGTCAAGATCTTTCAGGAAGACCATGGACGGGTAGATTTCTCATATGGGCCTTTTATGAACAGAACGCATGCCTATTATGGAGGTCTGGAGGAAGATATTAGCCAACGGCGATATCACAAACAGTATTCAAGTATCATACCTGTTGAGATTGTAGAAGATTTGGATGAAGGGAGTACAAAGATTATTACCTATGTTGGAGGTGATGCCTATACAGCTCCCATAGCATATATAAGAGAACAAGCACAATCTGTTTCCATAAACGGATACCATTACTTGCATCGTGATTATTTGGGAAGCATCCTTGCCATATCCAATTCTAGTGCGGAGATTGTGGAACAGCGCCAGTTTGGTGCATGGGGGCTGACAGACCAATTTGCAAGCGTAGAGGGTGGCATAACTTTTGATCATAATTCGCTCATAGGAAGGGGCTTTACGGGGCACGAACATTTTTTTGACGTGTCGCTCATCCATATGAACGGTCGTATGTACGATGCCAAGTTAGGGCGCTTCCTATCACCAGATAATTTTATACAGGATCCATACAATACACAAAGTTTTAACCGTTATGGGTATGTATGGAACAACCCATTATCGTATAATGATCCTAGTGGGGAAATTCTATGGATGGCTGTTTTGGCTGGAGCCATTGTTGGTGCCATTTCAGGTGCTGCTGCCTATATTGGGTATGTTGTACAAACAGGAAACTGGAGCTGGGGCGGGTTTGCCATGGCGGTTTTGGGAGGTGCGCTTGTTGGTGGTATTACAGGAGCTATAGCTCCTGGTATCTTTCCCGCAATGATTACTGTCGGTTATTTTTGGGCAGCGGCAGCAACCGCTTTTGTGAGTTCGTTTTTACCCTCATTTAGCGTGCCTGTAGGAGATTGGAATGTGAACATTAGCCCCTCAATAGCATTTGGTAATGCCTCTGGTATAGGAGCAAGTTTAAGTGTTGGGTATAATGATAGGCATTGGAGTTTCTCTGGGGGTATTGGGTATATGCACTATGGCAATTATAACGGTTTTGGAAATGGTGTAGAAATAAGAAAATCTATATTGGCGGCCTATGATGATGGTAGAACAGGGTTTTCATTGGGAACTAATTGGTGGAGCGGTAATTTAGGGGGCGGAAATGATGATTTTCACCAAAGAACAGGGGTGATGGGTTTTAGACATGGTGACTTTAAATTACGTTATGAAAATGACGGAGGAGCTATCATAAAACACTTGTATTTAGGAGATAGAGGAGATAGTTACAGAACGGCTTCGCTTCAGTTGTCAGCAGGTGATTTTTCGGCTGGATTTAGACTTTTTACAGGAAAAAGAGATGACGGAGAAGAATCTAAAATTATAAATTCCAAGGGTAAACTAGTGAATCCCACTTTTAATCCTCAATTAAGAGGAGCATATGGAAGAAAATTTAAACATGGCTTTGCCAATGAAGTGGGTACTCCTTACAGGTTAGGAGCCCTAACTTTTGGATATAAAGGATTTAGAATAGGCACTAATAGTGAACATATAAGACATGCAATTCAAAATAGATTTATTCATAATGCTATTGGAGATAGAGGCTTTAGAAATATGTCTTGGGATTGGCAAGGAATTTTTCAATACAGAACAGAAAACACTTTTACATCATGGTAAGTAGACTTTTTTATATCGGCATTTTATTTCTAATTCTTTATGGTTGTGCACCATTAAAAAATGAATATGCTCAATTAAGATTCAAATCGAAGAGGTTTACAATTAAACCTAATAAAAGTGTCATTTTAAATACTAAAATAGATACCAGCTCTTTTTACCTTAAAGTACTCGAAGATGATAGAAATTATATGTATGATATTAAAAATCAAAAAAAAGAGATCAAAAATTTTGGAATAGGAATTAAATTCTATTCAGGAGGCAAAGTGGGGTTATTTAATAACGTTGATATTAAAAACAAAGAGACTCTTGACCCTAAAAAAGCAACGATGGGTTATTACGAGGAAATTAATGGAGAACTATTTTTGGAATTTATATTTAATCATGTTCAATCTGGAAATTATTTAGTGAAAAACAAAATCTTTTTGATTGAAAATGATTCGGTAAAAATAAAATCTTATAAGAAGGCTATTTCTCCAGAGCATTTGGCTATTTATAAAAAGATTGAATTACCAAATGAGTTTTTAATTTACACCCCTGATTGGTAAGAGTTTTTAATACAGAACACCAAAAAGGTTTATACGATGGTAAAAAGAATTCTAATTATAGGTTTAATCGTAATCGCTTATGGTTGTATACCAACTAAAAACGATTACAACATGTTTAGGCATAAACCTGCTAGGTTTAGTATTAAACCAAATCATAATAAAAATTTCATAAAATACGTAGCTACATCTGCTTTTTACGCAATGATGCTAACCAAAAGTCATATTAAAAAGTACAATCTCGAAAACGTTCTTATAGGTGTAAAGTTTTACGATAAAGGTCGAATAGCTCATTTTAGAGGAATCGATTTTAATAGTTTAGAATCTCTTGATCCTAAAAAAGCAATTATGGGGTATTATAATTACGATAACAAAACTTTTTCTATTGAAAAAATATATTCGGGACCTGCACTTATTGGCTCTACACATAAGTTATCATTATCTGAAATAATACTGGAGAAATCATCAAAAGACACCTTATTCATAAGGAATTTTAATCGTTCAGTCGGAAGTGGCAATATAACTAAATACATTAGGATGGATTTGCCAAAAGAATTTCTAATATATAAACCAGATTGGTAGGAGTTTTTAATACAGAACACCAAATAGGTTTACATCATGGTAAGAAAAATTTCAATAGTAGTTTTTTTAATAATGTTGAGCTCTTGTGTTGCTCAATACCGATTAAAAAATGATAATAAAGGAGAGCCAATAGTAAATAAGGATCAGTATTCTTTAAATCGAAAAATGTCTCCAGATGTTTTTAATATAATCGATACCACATCAGTATATAAAGAAGTTACCAATAATGAATCTCTGAAAAAGAATAATTTAAACCTATTGATATTTCATGACGATGGCTATTTTGAAGATTCATCACTAAAATATTTCAAAAAGTTTGAAAGAAGCAAGAACTCTGTTTATTACGGGGGTAGATTTTTCGTTGATGGAGATAAAATATTTATCGAAAGATTTTATCCTTCAAGTGGTTCTAAAACTAGATATTATGTTAAAGAAATAAGCGAAGGACAAGTTAAAAATGACACTATAGAAATAACCATCTTTGGTAATCGGCGTACTTATGTAAGGAATAGCTATGATGACGTTTTTAATTAAGATTATGTTGGTATAGGTTCCTAATACATCTACACTGTGGTAATAAAAAAAATAATATTCATTCTAACGTCTTGCATATTAGTAGGCTGTTTAAGTTATCGTACAGAATTCAGAAAAAAACGGTTTAATAATTCGCCCCATATTCAAAACGAATGTGGTGCTTTCGGGATAATAGATACTTCGAAGCTTTATAAGAAAGTCTATATGAAAAGTATTATAAATAATGAGGAATTAATAGAATTTAATCAGGAGTATTTGAAGTTTTATAAAAATTGTAAAGTTGGTGATTTTTTCCACTATGATAGTAAGGATATTAATTCACTCAACCCTAAAAAAGCAGATATGGGATTCTATTATTTCGATAAAGAAATGATTACTACGAAAATTTATTTTGACCATCCGCAAGGAGGAGGTTTTGTAACTCAGAGCTTTTCTGCAAGGATAGACAATGATACACTTGAACTTAAAAATGAAAAGTATATAAGCAAATATAAATTAATAAACTTACCAAAAG
Organism: uncultured Flavobacteriaceae bacterium; assembly: GCA_947501845.1. Lineage (GTDB taxonomy): Bacteria > Bacteroidota > Bacteroidia > Flavobacteriales > Flavobacteriaceae > Flavivirga. The sequence continues at coordinate 52,714 of CANMXP010000013.1, forward strand.
AGTTTTTAGTATATGAGCCTGATTGGTAATATAATTATCAATAATAAGATAAAGTAACGGCTACTAACTATACTGGTGTGGGAGGTGATTTAGCTATTCCCCAAACGGTCAATTACCAAGGTGCGCATTATACGGTGACCGCTATTGGCAAAGATGCTTTTATGGATAAGAATTTGACCGGTGTGACCTTTGAAAGCCCTAGCAATGTAACTAGTATAGGGGAAAAGAGTTTTTACAATAATCAATTGAATAGTGTGACCATTCCAGATGAGGTAACCAGTATTGGAAATTGGGCTTTTAGGAATAACCAATTGACCAATATTGTCATTCCCGATAATGTTACAGACATAGGCAACTTTGCATTTAGGGCAAATCAATTGAGCGGTATAACCCTGGGAGCCAGAGTTAACATATCAGCCATTTCCAATAGGGTTATTGACCTCTCCATTTGAAAGTATTCTCCATTCCCAAAAAAAGCCTCCAGCAACCCAATCTTGATTCCAAAACATATCATAAAAAGCAGTAACAAAAAAGAAATCAATTTAAATTGAAAGTAAACAATGCCAAATGGTACCATATAAAATTTGAACAATAAAAAAGGTTAAATGTGCTACTTTTGTACTACCAAAACAGAAAAAGCCTCCCAAAACTGAGAGGCTTTTAACATTTATTTAAGAGTTTGTTAAGTGCGGGCGGGGAGACTCGAACTCCCACACCTCGCGGCACCAGATCCTAAGTCTGGCGTGTCTACCAATTCCACCACGCCCGCTTTTTTAACAATATTTTAACTTTTTTTATTTCACTAGGTCCTAAGTCTAGCGTGTCTACCAATTCCACCACGCCCGCAAAAGGAATGCAAATATAAACAAGATTTTTAAAATGCAAACCCGATACACAAATTTAATTATAAAATAAATAGATTATGGTATTCTATAATCAAATTGGTTTGAACCATTAAAACATTCTTTTTTCATACTTTTGAGCGAACTATACCATTAATTATGTATGAATAACATTCTATCTTATATAAAAGAAAATAAAGACCGATTTCTCAACGAATTAATAGAACTACTTAAAATACCATCTATAAGTGCCGATTCTGCTTATAAAAATGATGTTTTAAATACAGCTGAAGCCATTAAAATAAGTTTAGAAAAAGCAGGATGCGATATAGTTGAAATCTGCAAAACAGATGGATATCCTATTGTTTATGCTGAAAAAATTATAGATAACAATCTACCAACGGTATTAGTTTATGGACACTACGATGTACAGCCACCAGACCCTTTAGATCTTTGGGATTCTGCACCTTTTGAACCTGTAATTAAAAAGACCGAATTACATCCTGAAGGGGCTATTTTTGCGCGTGGTGCTTGCGATGACAAGGGGCAACTATACATGCACGTAAAAGCTCTGGAGTTTATGATAGCTACAAACCAGCTACCGTGCAATGTAAAATTTATGATTGAAGGCGAAGAGGAAGTAGGTAGTGCTAATTTGGCAACATTTGTAAAAAACAACCAAGACAAATTAAAGAATGATGTCATCCTCATTTCAGATACAGGTATGATTGCCCAAGATGTGCCATCTATTACCACAGGTCTGCGCGGGTTAAGCTATGTTGAAGTTGAAGTTACGGGACCTAATCGTGATTTACACTCTGGATTGTATGGAGGTGCAGTGGCTAACCCCATAAATATTTTAACCAAAATGGTTGCGTCGCTTCACGACGAGGACAACCATATAACTATTCCAGGGTTTTACGGTAAAGTAGAAGAACTCTCTAAAGAAGAACGAGCAGAAATGGCCAAAGCCCCATTTAGTTTAGACGCTTATAAAAAAGCTTTGGACATTAACGATGTTTATGGAGAAACAGGATACACTACTAACGAACGCAATTCCATCCGTCCTACTCTAGACGTTAACGGTATTTGGGGTGGTTATACTGGCGAAGGTGCCAAAACTGTTATTGCCAGTAAAGCCTATGCGAAAATCTCTATGCGCTTGGTACCGCATCAAGATTGGGAAGAAATCACGCAATTGTTTACAACGCATTTCGAAAATATTGCGCCCAAAGGTGTTACTGTAAAAGTAAAACCACATCATGGTGGTCAAGGCTATGTAACGCCAATAAACAGTATAGGTTATCAAGCAGCAAGCAAAGCCTATCAAGATACTTTTGGAAAAACACCTATCCCACAGCGTAGTGGTGGTAGCATCCCTATTGTTTCTCTTTTTGAGCAAGAACTAAAAAGTAAAACCATTCTTATGGGCTTTGGCCTAGATAGCGATGCCATTCATTCACCAAACGAACATTTCGGGATTTTTAATTATTTAAAAGGCATCGAAACCATTCCATTATTCTATAAACATTTTACTGAGCTATCAGAAAACCAAAAATAGCATAAACAATATGGGGTTACCACACCTTTCGACAGTGCTCAGGGCAAGCGGGTCGCGTTTTATGCTACTCATTTTGGCTTAATGATCTCCTCTCCAAAAGCTAACCACTACAATCGCTAACACAAGTCAAAACAATTTATGAAAAATCAGCATGTAAAAAACCTATTAGAACTTAGTTTTGCAACACTTCTTATAAGTTCTGCTGCTGTGTTAGGAAAACATATAGATATGTCAGCATCAATCATTATATGGTGGCGTTCTTTATTGGCGTTTATTATTATTTACATTTTTTGTAGAATAAGAAAAATAAATCTAAAACTTAACACAAACAGAGATAGACTCACATTCTTTTTTAGCGCCATATTTCTAGGCATACATTGGATTACTTATTTCTACTCCGTAAAAATCTCTAATGTATCCATTGGAATGCTCTCCATGTTTACATTTCCAGCTATTACTACAATTCTGGAACCTATACTTACAAAAACCAAGTTTAATAAAATTCATTTGCTTTTAGCGGTATTAGTTCTAATTGGTATATATATGCTTGCCCCTGAGTTTAATATACAAAATTCAGATTTTGAGGGCATTATTTGGGGAATTGTTTCAGCATTGTTTTTCTCGCTACGCAATATTATTCTAAAACGAGGCTCATTGAAATATGATGGCACCATGATTATGATGTATCAACTTTTAGTAATAACGATTGTGTTTTCTCCCATACTTTATTTTGTAGACACCTCGAATATCACAACAGAATATCCCTATATTATATTATTAGCTCTTTTAGCTACAGCCATTGGACATACATTATTTATTAAAAGCCTTAAACGTTTTTCTGCTAGTACGGCAAGTATTATTTTAAGCACTCAACCCATCTATGGCATTATTCTGGCCTATATTTTCTTGAATGAAATTCCTTCTTTCAACACCTATATTGGCGGTGCTTTAATTCTATCAACGGTTATTATTGAAAGTATTCGGTCTAGGAAAGCCTAATTTAAAATAATCAAATTAAAATTAACTCTACACTTGTAGAATACAAATATTAATTCTACATTTGTAGAGTTAATTCTAAATATGTAGAATATGCAATTATCAAAAACCGAAGAAGACTTGATGAATTACCTCTGGAAACTAGAAAAAGCTTTTATGAAAGATTTACTAGACGCTTATCCAGACCCTAAACCAGCTACAACAACAGTCGCAACGCTTTTAAAACGTATGACAGACAAAGGTTTTATCGCCTATAAATTATTTGGAAAGTCTCGCGAGTATTATCCTTTAGTTAAAAAGAAAGATTATTTCTCTAAACATGTAAACGGGCTTATAAAAAACTTTTTTAACGATAGCGCTTCTCAATTTGCATCTTTCTTTACTAAAGAAACCAGCCTTACAAAAGAAGAGTTAGAAGACTTGAGAAAAATAATTGATAACGAAATTAAAAATAAATAGTTATGCTTTTATTACTATTAAAATCTAGCACTTGTTTAGCTATTTTTATGTTATTCTATAAAATCTGTTTAGAACAAACAAGTGCTCATAAATTTAAGCGTATTTACTTAGTTGGCATTATTCTAATCTCAATTGGCATCCCCTTTATAACGTTTATGAACTATATTGAAACACAACCACTACTAGTAGATACATCACTACCAGTAAATCACGCAAATATCCCAAATTATGAGATTGAAGAAACCAAAATATCTCATGATTATTTGCCCTATATTTTATGGTCTCTTTATGGCTTTGGTGTTATTCTTTTCTCATTTAGATTCTTTAAGAATTTGTATCTATTGATCAAGAAAATTAGTCATAATCCAAAATATAAACATGAAAGTTTTATTCATGTATTACTACAAGATCCTGTAATACCGCATACTTTTTTTAATTACATTTTTATTAATAAAACAAGTTTTGAGCAACATACTATTCCAGCAGAAATTTTATTGCATGAACAAACTCATGCAAGGCAAAAACACTCATTAGATATTTTATTTATAGAAATTATTCAAATAATATTTTGGTTTAATCCATTGCTTTATTTCATAAAAAAAGACATCAAGCTAAATCATGAGTTTTTAGCAGACCATACTGTCTTAAAATCTGGTTTAGATACATCAAATTATCAAAATATTTTATTAGCATTCTCATCAAATGCAAAACAGTATAGTTTGTCAAATGCCATCAATTATTCATTAATCAAAAAACGATTCACAATTATGAAAACACAAACATCAAAAACAGCATTATTTTTAAGAAGCTTTCTTATTTTACCAATACTAGCTTTATCTATCTATGGTTTTAGTCAAAAAGTTACCGTTGAAAAATCTCAAACTATTGAAGAAATAACTTTTCAAGACGACCAATCTATAGAAGGAGCTACAGAAAACATGATGAAAGAATACAATGATTATATGACCGAATATGAAAACACTAAAAATATCCATCATGATAAACTTAAAAGGGCTGCTGCTATTTATTCTCTCATGACTGATGCACAAAGAGCGACAGTAAAGAAATATCCAGAAACATTTTTAAGAAGTTTTAACCCTGGCAAAATAAAATTAAAACACCCTACGCAATCTGAATTAGATTCTTGGAAAAATTCGACAGAATTAACAATATCTTTAGATGGTTTACGGATGACTAATATCGAATTAGGCAATTACACTCCTTCTGATATTGTTTATTTTAGGCTAACCTCAAATAAACCTCGCAAAAATAAAAATGAAAAGTTTACTCCAAATGGATGTTCTCTATTTACAAAAGAAGGGTTTAAACACATCATTCTAAAACAGAATTTTAATGATTACCACAGACTTCTAATTAAGTATGTTAACGAAATTGATGCTTTTTCAACCTCAAATCATTCAGACAATTCAGAATTACGTATTCTAAAAACTCAATTAGATAAGCTGTATGCTAATTTTTCAGATAAAGAAATTAAGGATTATAATCCGCCTAAGGCTCCTTCTTTACCAACAAAAGACAAAGTAAAAGTTCTGGACAATAAAACGGTTTCAGCAAAAGTTAAAAAATATAATGCTTTAGCAAAAAAATACAATAACCCTAACTTTAGTGGTCAACGTTATCCTCGTCCAGAGATACAACTTTTATATTCGCTTTATAAGCAATTAAGTAACGAAGAAAAAATTAATGCTGAAATTTTCCCAAATTTACCTTATCCAGTTCGAAAAGGATACGAATAGAGTATATTAAAAAAGGGGGATTTCATATCAATAACACCAAACAACAAAGAAACGGTAGCTATATTTAAAAGAGCATAAATTTAATTAGCAGATCAGTCAGGTTTTAAAAACCTGACTGATCTTTTTTTGCATCAAACATGTAACAATTTGATCGACTTGACGTTCTAATAGTCAGTCAATCAAATCAAACGAATTATGTTAAAGCAATTTTTTATTATCTGCTCGGGATCAGATACCGATATTTTAGAACAATGCTCCAAAGGAGAACAAAACAAATATGCAGGTATTGGTGCCACAGTTTTTTTTACTGCAGTTATGGCATTTATAGCTGCTAGCTATGCGCTTTATACTGTTTTCGACAATCTATTTATTGCCATTGCTTTTGGTTTTATTTGGGGATTGCTCATCTTTAATTTAGATCGGTATATTGTTTCCACCATAAAAAAAACAGGGCATTTCACAGACGAACTCTTACAAGCGTCTCCCAGAATTATTTTGGCTATCATTATTGCCATTGTGATATCCAAACCGTTGGAATTGAAAATTTTTGAAAAAGAAATCAACCAAGTACTTTTAGAACAAAAAAACGCATTAACCTTAGCAAATAAAAATCAAATTGCAGAACAATTCACGCCTAATATCACGGCACTTGAAAGCGATATAACCAATTTACAAAATGAAATAAGTAACAAGGAAGCCGAAGTAAACCAATTATATGATACTTACATTGCCGAAGCTGAAGGCACTGCTGGCACTAAATTGCTAGGAAAAGGTCCCGTTTATAAAGAAAAAAGAGAGAAACACGACGCTTTGCTAGCCGAATTACAATTACTAAAAGCCGAGAACAAAGCTAAGATCACCTCTAAGGAAACTCAAATAGCTGCCCTTAAAGGTGATTATGAAACCCAAATTGTAACATCGCAGCCCGTTATCAATAATTTTGATGGTTTAATGGCTCGCGTAAATGCATTAGGCAAGTTGCCTTGGTTACCCTCCTTTTTTATCTTCTTGTTGTTTTTAGCAATTGAAACGTCCCCAATCATTGCTAAGTTATTATCTCCTAAAAGTGCGTACGATTTCAGATTAGAAGATCAAGAGACAGCCATTAAAACCAATGTTCTACAAAATAAAAACCAGAGAGAAGCTTTATTAAAAACAGATCACGCTATTAACGACCGTATATATGGTGACATAGAAAAAGAAGACGAATTATATACTTATAAGCGCAAAAAAGTGAGAGAGCTTATGCAACTTCAAGCAGATGCCTTTTATAAACATCAAAAAAACGCCTTCTAATTCTACGCAGCGTTTTCCGCTTTAAAATGATTATATAAATCTTTACACCCTAAACCTACAATTGATAAGCTTTTATTTTTTTCGATGGCTTCATTATGAAGTGCTGCTAAAGCATTAACACCATAACGATCCATACTTTCTATATCTTGAATACTAATAGTAAGGTTATTTACTTTTTCAAAAATGTTACTGAATTCATTTTGAAATACTTCTAAACTCTTTTTGTTTAGAATACCTTTAATTTTGAAAAAATTGTTGCAGTTTGAAATTCTTAAATCCATAATAATAAATATTTTAAATTGTTAAACGATAGATCTGAGGGAGACTAATCAACTGATAACGAAGCAAAAATATATAAGTTGTAAGTTACAACATTATTTTTTCGACCAATCGGTTTCAACTTTGGATAAAAAAAACTTCCATGTCAATTTCATCGACAAGTAACCTAAATTAATATCAATATTTCGTTACTTTTACCTTCATAAAATGTTTTAATTAATCAATAATGAAAAAATTAGTATTATTAATTTGTTTAGTAGCTATTTTTAATGGCTATTCTCAAACTTCTGAAGAGCAAGACAAAAAAGCCATTCTTAAAGTATTGAAAAAACAGCGTCTTGCCTGGTCTGATAATAATATTGAAGAATTCATGGAAGGTTATTGGAAAAGTGATTCGCTTAAATTTTATGGCAGCAATGGTATTACCCAAGGTTGGGAAAATACTTTGGACCGATATAAAAGAGCCTACCCTACAGAGGATCATACAGGAAAACTAAACTATAGAATAAATGCTATTACCAAAATAGCTGAAGCGGCTTATTATGTTCTGGGAGAATATCACTTAAAACGTGAAGTTGGAAATGCTGATGGTATCTTTATGATTATTTTTAAGAAAATTGATGGCAGGTGGAAGATTATTGCCGATACTTCTAGTTAAATTATGTCTATCACAATTAGAAAAGCCACATTAAATGATTTACCTATTTTATTAGAGTTTGAACAAGGGGTTATTACGGCCGAACGTCCTTTTGATCCTACAATAAAGAATGGGGATATTAACTATTATGATATAGGCGAATTAATAACAAGCCCTAATTCAGAAGTATTTGTTGCTGAATCTACTCAAGGTATCCTTGCGTCTGGATATGCTAAAATTAAAACAGACAGACATTATTTAAAACATGCTTATCAGGGGTACTTGGGCTTCATGTTTGTTTCTGAAACACATAGAGGGTTAGGTCTCAACAAAATGATTATTGATACTTTATTAAAATGGTGCAAAGCTCGAAACATCTTTGAAATTAGACTAGATGTTTATGACGATAATACACCTGCTATTAAAGCTTATGAGAAAGTAGGGTTTAAAAAGCATATGATCAATATGCGTTTGGATATTGAAAACCTGGACTTAAAGTAGATTAATTTTGAACCTTAGCAAATTTAAATACTTACCAATTATAATTTCTTAACATACTTGGTAATAATTACAATTTGCTGCGCCCCTACTTTACCTTCTATATACTCGGCATTTTCGCGATCTAAACGAATATTTCTAACAGCAGTACCTTGTTTTGCTACCATGCTAGACCCTTTTACTTTCAGATCTTTTACTAAAACTACAGCATCTCCAGATTCTAAAACGATACCATTAACGTCTCTATGAATAATCTTGCTAGCTGCATCCTCATGTTCTCCCGTTGCACGTGCCAAGGCTAAAGCTTCATCACTTAAATACATCATGTCCAACAAATCCTGAGGCCAGCCTTCGTTACGCAATCTTTGAAGCATTCTCCAAGCCATAATCTGTACTGCTACGTGCTCGCTCCACATACTATCGTTTAGACACCTCCAGTGATTAGCATCCATATCTATATCTCCTTCAATTTGGTCTAAACAGGTTTTGCAAACCAGCACATCGTTAGCTACATTTTCGTTTAATGATGGCGGGATGGTATATTGTTTTAGATTTTCTGTAGAAGTACATAATTCGCAAGTATTGTTGCTTCTTTCCTGCAATGTTTGTAATACGCTCATGCTTTGCCTTTAATTTCTGCAATAATACGTTTAAATATAGGGTTCTACAAGCTTAGAATTATTGATAAACAAAAAAGGTATCCAAAAAGCTTAATCCCATATCATAGTGAAGCTTTAATAAGTCGTGTAATGTGTTTAACCTTAGATTCAATTAAAAGATTACCATACCTATTCCCACCTCTTAATGACAAGCTGTTTAAATACCTTAATTTATATATTACTTAAAAATACTATTTAGAAAGGCCATATATCCATGTATATAAATAATCGCCATGAACTCCTGTAAAATAGTTGCTCCATGCTTTGCCCTTTGCCTTTCTGGCTTCCTCATCTGGAAATGCTTCTTTCATAAGTTCAGAATTCCTATCATGCATTTTATCTATATCTCCCATAGAATCCAAGAAAAATGCTTCTAGATATTCTGTTCTATCTGATCCCCAGGCATGCACATGTGGATAGTATGCTTTTATATATTCATTCTTATTAATTATGGCTTCAAATCCTTCTTTTTTTAATGCCATAAATTCTTCCTGCGTACCATCTTCTGGAAATGAAAAATGATTTTTTCTAACATAAGTTACCATATCCTTAGTTGGTTTTTCAGCCATGAACTTAACACCTGGTATAGTTGCATAAATTTCATCAGAATGCTCATGAGCATAATATGCGTTGCGTTTTTTAAAGAATGCTTCCCTATTGGTTTCATCAGGCCAAGCTTCTTTGATTAATTCGGCATTTCTATCTCCAAATTTCCCCATGTCTTCCCACGATGCAAATGTTTGCACATTAATAAGTTCTGTATTATCTGCTGTAAATAAATGCAAATAAGTAGATGCCCCCATAATAAATTCATTCTTCATGGTTACTTTGTCTAAAAACTCTTTTTCAATGGCTTTCCATGCTTCCATATCAAAATCCTCCATATCCATGTTCCAATGCATCGTAGTTACTGCAATAAACTCAGGGCCTTTTGGAGCTTCTTCTTCCTGTGCAAAAAACGTGAATGGACTCAGCAATAATAACATTGCTAAAACAGCTGTAAAAAATTGGTTGGTTGTTTTCATAATCTGTAAAAATTTAAAGTTAATATATTTGAATTAGTCAATACAACTTTAAGATTATGGGGCTATAAAAAGATTTAGGACAACCTATTATGCTCTACAAATAAAAAAATGGGGGAGTTGAGAATATCTAAATATACAACAAAAAAACGTGTGGTTAACATTAAGCTACATTTTATATAGTTGATAAGTTATTTTTTCTGCTTCATCAGCTCGTTGGAATGGCACCTAAGTTTACAGCAATAAAACTCTAATTTAGACTAATCATATTATTCTAATTTCCATGTACGTACCCAGTCGTATTTAGTGGTTCGTTCTTCTATGGTTCCGCTTTCAACAAGGCCACCGTCTTTAGGAATGGGATTCCAACTATAAGTCTCTATAGCCATATGCAGAAAGGCAGGGGTATCCCACTCTACTGTAGGATTCAATTTATACATAAACTTACCATCTAAATAACAAAGAATCTCAGTAGGCGATTTCCACCACGCTCCATACACATAATACCTCTCATGATTTTTTTCATCTAAATACACAGCGTCTTGGTCTCGTTCACTTTTTGGCTGGCAATCCGTTTTTCTATGAATGGTATTGGAATGAAAGATACGATCCCAATCTTTAGCCCAATCTTGTGTTAATTCGGTTGTTCTACCAACACATTCTTGAATGTCCAGCTCTTCTTTTTTTTCACAATTGTATTTAGACATTAACCAAAAAGTAGATGACATAACCGTTTTATTCGCTTTCATTTTACACTCAAAATACCAACCAACATTTCCTGGTTTTAATGCCCTTACAATACCGCCTTGGTGTGTAAACGCTTTATCATTTTTCTTAACTACAGAATCTAATTTACCAACCGTTACTTGCAACTTACCATCTTCCACCCTAACATTACTTGCTTTAAAAAGACCAGGAGGCCTTCCTATCCATTTCCAGTCATTTCCAACAGGTTCCTTTTGCCATTTCGACACATTTAATTCATTTCCTTCAAACTCATCAGATAAATAATCGACTTTTACCCATTTTTTATTTTTTGGTTTTGGGTCTTGATTGTCCTGAAATGTAGGCATTTCATTTTTGCAAGATATAATGGATAAAAAGGCAGTTGCCAATACAATTTGGGGGCGTATTTTCATGGGTTTAAATTTGTTGACTTTTAATATTCGAAAGCTTTCTTTAATAACTAAAATAATCGCTCACTCTACCTGCGCGCTTAACAATAGTTTTTAATTATGTTAATTTATTTGGTTATTATTCTTAGATATTATTTAACTTTTCTCTTAACTTTTTAGGCATCCCTTTGACTACCATATCGTAAGAATGGTCTATTAATGTCTTAATTAATTGGGGCTGTAACTCGCCTTCATGAATATATAAAGTATTCCAGTGTTTTTTACTCATATGAAACCCAGGACGGATACTATTGTATTCTGCTCGAAGTTCTTCGGAATACTCTGGGTCTGCCTTTAAATTCACCGCTGCTTCACCTGCTTCCCAACGCTTTAACGAAGCCAATGCAAACATTTTTCCCAATACTTTAAAAACCAATGTTTCTTCATCAAAAGGAAATTCTTCTGTTGTACTTTTTTTACTTAAACAATATTCGCGAAGTTGGTCTATATGCATATTTTTACTTTTTGTTATTCAAGTGTTAGCGGTGTCTATTTGATGTGAGTTGCTATTGATAAAATAACCTGACTGTATTTAACATGTCCCCAAAAAAGACAAGTCCAGTAAAGCCCTAATCATCATTGGAGTTTTTTAATAGGATTCTCTTCTATTTTTAATGCCGAATAATCTAATTTCCAACCTATTGTTTCTACAATAGTTTCCATTAACAAAATAGTTTCTAAAGCTTCTTTCTGAGCTATTTGAATGAGGCCACTTTCTGGTATTTTATCTTGAATATGGTGTTTAGCCTCCTTATGCAAATCGGTTAAATCGGTTGCTTCGAACTTATTAAATAAGCCATCCGATTTATCATAATAATTCAAATTAGTTTCAATTGAAAGCACCTCTGGTTGCGGAAAATACTGTAATAAAATTTTCTTCTTATCATTATCTGCTGTCAGTTTTATTTTAGATAAATCGTACCCCACATGTGCCTTTGCATTTACAACTACTAAGGCTTTCTTTTTACTGGAAATCAGTTTCAAAAAACGCTCTTTAACATCTTCATAATGATATATTTCGGCAAAATCGCCTTCAACTGTTATAAACTTACAAACCTTTTTTATCTTGTCTAAAAGCAATACCGATTGGGATTTTACCAATTGTTTTTTCTTTAATGACTTGAAGTAAGTAACAATTGCCAAAGTAAGCAAGATCCCTATTATAATTCCTAAAAATGCTTCCATCTAATCAATTATTTTATATAAAACTGGTTTACTGGGTGATGCATCATTTTCAAACGGTGCTATTTGAAGGTTTAAAAAATACGCACCATCTTCCACCGCATTTGGCACAAAAATAAACTCTGTTATGGTGGCGTCCAATCTTATTTTTTCTTTGGTATTCCAAAAAGCACTATGCGCCAATAATCTGCATTCATCCTTTTCCTTGTCTACACTAGGTAAATCAATTAGTAGATGTTTCACGCCTTTTTCACGCAAATAAATAGCGGCATCTTCTAATAAATAAGGCGGATTTGTATGCGAGTATTGTGCAGTTAGTTTTTCTTTGGTATTAGGAATCGTTCTTATAACAATGGCATCTCTTTTTTTATTCCCAATAGCAAATTGTAATTGCTTTTTAGAAATCACAAAATCACCATTTAGTTTTTCTGGAGCTACCGTTATGACCTCGGCCAAAAAGAAAAAACGCTTTAAATTCTCGTTTATTGAGTGCACTTTTTTTGTGATATGCCCCACACATTCGGTATGGGTGCCATGAGCATGTGGATTAAACGAAATATTATTAAAGTTTACACAGGCACCGTCTGCTACACTAATAGTCATCTCACCGTCTTTAGCAGGAGCAATTGTTGGCGTATCGATATACCATGCACTAACATTATTTTTTGATGCACTAATTGGTATTGAAATATCAATAGGTAACGACAAATCTATTTGAAGTTTTTTTGAATTATACTGAATGGTTGCTAGCATTTATGCTGAATTTGCTTAAGGAACTCTTAAATTACATCTATAATTCCAAATATAAGTTTTTTAATACTGTTTTTCGTCTTTAAAAACTTAGAAATATTAATGGCATTTTACAGCATTTCAATTTGAAAGATTTTGAAATTAATTAAGAATAAAAAGCTCTGAAGCAATACCATCAACCAAAAATTTACCCTTTTGTGTTGTTTTTAATATCTCTAAACGGTTTCGGTTCTCATCAAGGTCACTAGAAACAACAAGCATACCATCTTTTATAAATTTTTCGGATGTCGCTTTTAACTGCTTAAGAAAACGATCTCCAAACTCGCTTTTTATTTTATTTATGGACACCCCCCAGACTGTTCTTAAACCTGTCATAACATACTCATTATACTTATCTTCCTTAGAAAGCATTTCTATTGTATTTGGGAGTTTATTACTTTGAATAGATTGTATGTATTTTGAGTTATTCGACACATTCCAGCTACGTTGGTTTTCATTAAACGAATGCGCAGAGGGACCAACACCTATATAAGGCTTCCCTTGCCAATAGCTTGTATTGTGTTTTGAAAAATAATGCGGTTTTCCAAAATTTGAAATTTCGTAATGCACAAAGCCCTGTGCTTTGGTTTTATCAATTAAATGATTGAAATGCTCCAGAGCTAACGTTTCATCAATTGGCGGGTAGTCTCCTTTTTTTATAAAAGTATCAAGTGCCGTTTTAGACTCAACAGTTAGTGCATAACTAGATATGTGATTAACCCCATAACCAAATGCTATTTCAAGGTTTTCATTCCATTTTTTCAGGCTCATGTTGGGAATACCATAAATAAGATCGATGGTTATATTATCGAAATACTGCGTTGCAAGTTGCAAACATGCCTTAGCTTCTTCAGAATTGTGAGCGCGGTTCATACTTTTTAAATCATCTTCAAAAAAAGACTGAATACCTATGCTTAAACGGTTTATTGGGCTTCTGGACAATTGGACAATTAAATCATTTGATAAATCGTCTGGATTTGCTTCCAAAGTAATTTCGGGGTTATCGATTACCGAATAGTTTTTGTAAACCGAATCTATTAACAATTGTAATTCATCGTTAGTCAATAAGCTAGGCGTACCGCCTCCAAAATAAATGGTTTCGATAGTTTGACCATCAAGCTCAGTGCTTCTAAGTTTCAACTCTTTTACTAAAGCCCGAATGAGTTCATCTTTCTTTTTTAGAGACGTGGAAAAGTGAAAATCGCAATAATAGCATGCTTGTTTGCAAAATGGTATGTGGATGTAGATGCCTGACATTATTTAGTATTCGGTTTCTGTTTGTAATATTCAATGTTCAGTATTCAGTATTCAGTATTCAGTGTTCAGTGTTCGGTGTTCGGTGTTCAGTGTTCGGTGGTATTGATTAAACTAAAAGGTTTCGAATTATTATGACATTTTATAAAAACTGTAATTTCCAGCACTAATAGGTAACACTGTAAACTGATTACTACTAACCTATTTTATTAGGGTTCTGCTTCACAAAGGCATCCCATCCCGTATAACTTTTGCCAACACTTACTTTTCCCGAATTGTAAAAATGACAAACTGCTGCCGCTAAGCCATCGGTAGCATCTAAGTTTTTAGGCAAGGTCTTTAAGCCCAGCATACTTTGTAACATTCTAGCAACTTGTTCTTTGCTGGCATTCCCGTTACCTGTTATTGCCATTTTAATCTTTTTAGGAAGATACTCGGTAATAGGAATTTCTCTGCTCAATCCTGCCGCCATGGCAACCCCTTGTGCTCTACCCAGCTTTAGCATACTTTGCACATTTTTTCCAAAAAAAGGCGCCTCAATTGCAATTTCGTCTGGATTGTGCGTATCAATAAGTTCAATAGTACGTTCAAAAATAAGTTTTAATTTTAAGTAATGGTCATCATATTTTTTTAAATCGAGTTCATTAAGCTGTAAAAAAGTCATCGTTTTTCCTACCACTTTTATAAGTCCGAAGCCCATAATAGTGGTACCAGGATCAATACCTAAAATAATTCTTTCTTTAGTCATTCTACTCACAATAATAACATCCACTAAGCGATATAGAAGCTCCGACTGTTAGCGTTAAAAGGTTACCGTTAAAAGCTCCAAAGCCTTCAGATATAGGCTCAAAATCTTTTGCAAATCCATGTATGTACGAAACATCTGTATAAACAGAAAGTTTATCTGAAATTCCAAAATGTAATTCTACACCTGCCATAGCATTAAAAAACGATGTTTTGTTTTGAGTAAAATTCCCCAAAGGCTTCACCGAAGATAGGCCTGGGCCTGCATGTACAAACAGACCTTTATCTTGGGATAAGTTAAATATTCTGTTGAGATTATAAACGCCCTGCAAATTGATACGGGAATAATTAAGTTTAAACATCTGTGCATCTTTTTTATTAGATATTCTGCTAAAGCTATAATCTAATTTTGTTCCAAATATAGGTTTAAACATATATTGAACGCCTAAGTTTACTGTTGGAAAATTATAAGTCTTTCCTTCAAAACCATTTACAAATCCATTTTTTGACGGACTATTTAAGCCTAATGCAAATTGAGCTTTTATAGTACTGGTATCGCCTTGAGAAAATGATACAAAACAACTTAATACAAAAGCTATGGTGCAAAAGGTCTTTTTATAATTTTTTAAATTTGAGATCATAATGTAATAATGATTTAATTTGCATTCTTAATCGGTATATTACTTACATGCTACCATACAAAACTAAACAATTCTTTTTTGGGCTTATTAAATTGAGTATTGTATGTGGTGCTTTTTACATTATATACCAAAAACTAATAAATAATCCAGAACTCGATTTTCATACTTTTATTACTTTTTTATTAAAAAAAGACATTTTTTCACTCAAAAACACTCTTTTATTACTTTTTTTGACATTTTTCAATTGGTTTTTTGAAATTTTAAAATGGCAAACCTTAGTGACTCCCATAAAAAAAATAAGCTTCAAAAATGCTTTCGAACAAAGTTTGGGAGCTTTAACAGCTTCACTATTTACACCTAATAGAATTGGTGAATATGGTGCTAAAGCTATTTATTATACGTCCAATTATAGAAAGCGTATACTCTTAATTAATTTATTAGGAAATATGATGCAAATGTTCGCCACTGTTGTTTTTGGAGTTATCGGTCTTTGCTTATTTATAGCTAGATATCCAATCAATATCAATTATTATAAATCTGTTCAATTTCTTTTAATAGGCCTGCTTGTTATTGTTTTGGTTGGCTTTGCTCTCCAAAAAACAAAATTCACTATCAAAGGATTTTCTTTAAAAAAAGTTAAACGTTTTATTTTAGATTTCCCTAAAAAATCTAGCATCATAGCCTTATTCCTGTCAATATTTCGTTACCTTATTTTTTCGTTTCAGTTTTACCTTTTATTACAGTTTTTTAAGGTTGACATATCATATTTTAATGCAATGATCGTTATTACTTCCATGTACTTATTGGCCTCGGTAATTCCTTCCATTTTTATATTCGATGTTATTATTAAAGGCAGTGTTGCTATCTACTTGTTTAGTATTATTGGTATTAACGAAATTACTATTTTAAGTAGTATCACTATCATGTGGCTATTGAATTTTGTTTTACCAAGTATTTTTGGAAGCTACTATGTAATTCATTTTAATTTACCCAAAGACACGCACTAATTATGGTTTTAACAAGTATCATTATTACGATAAGCTATCTATTTTTAATAGGGTGTTTCGTTTTTGGCTTTGATAAGATTAAGCCATTCCAATTAGGTGATAACTCTTCAAAAACTGCATTCTCTGTCATTATTCCTTTTAGAAATGAAGCTGAAAATTTACCACGTCTATTAGCTTCTATTGATGAATTAGAATATCCAAAGCATTTATTTGAAATTATTTTTGTTGATGATGCGTCTCACGATAGTTCTGTTGATATAATTACAAGATTTCTACCAAATACTCGAAATGACATACAGGTCATTAAAAATAAACGAAGCACCCAGTCTCCAAAAAAAGATGCCATTACTACAGCAATCCATCATGCAAAAAACAAATGGATTATAACAACTGATGCCGACTGTATCCTACCAAAATATTGGCTTGGTAGCTTTGATGAATGGATTCAAAAAACAAATGCAAAATGCATCGTTGCACCAATTACCTATACATACGCTGCAAATTTTCTAGATCAATTTCAATTGCTAGATATTTTAAGCTTACAGGGCGCCACTATAGGTGGCTTTGGTATCAATAAGCCGTTTCTGTGCAATGGGGCTAATTTTGCATACGAAAAGACTCTATTTCAAGAATTAAACGGTTTTGAAGGCAATACGGATATTGCCAGTGGCGATGATATTTTCCTGCTTGAAAAAGTAGCTAAAGCGTATCCAGAACAACTCCATTATTTAAAATGTGAAAATGCCATAGTAAAAACACAAACACAACCATCATGGAAAGACCTAATATCGCAACGCGTTCGTTGGGCTGCAAAAACAAGTGCTTATAATAATGGGTTTGGAAAATTAACGGGAGGTATTGTTTTACTTATGAACGGGTTAGTTATTTTAACATTATTGTTAGCCACCCTTGGTATTTTTAATTTTAAAATCTGGGTTTATATTGTAATAATAAAATTTAATATTGATTTCTTTCTAATCTATAAATCGGCTATTTTTTTTAATCAGAAAGCGGTGCTAAGAAGTTTTATTTTTGGTTTTATTATATATCCTTTTTTTAGTTTCTACGTCGCTTTCACATCGCTTTTTAAATCCTATAAGTGGAAAGGTAGGACGTTTAAAAAGTAGATCAGTGCACACCAATAATAATTGGCAATTTAAATTCTGTTGTAACTTGTTGTCCGCGTTTTATTGCTGGGAAAATTTTGGGCAAGGTATCTAAGCTATTAACCAACAAATCATTAATATTTGGTATTTCCTTAATAGTCAGGCTATCTACTTTAGCCTCTAGCAACGTTATTATACCAGTTCCAGATATTTGAAGCTTTAAATCTATGGTATCGTTAACATCTTGGGTCACAATAATAATCTCGTCTTTTAGGTATTCAAATATATGACCTGTTAAAACATCTGTAAAGCACTGTTTCTTTTCTTGCTTGGTAGATAAAGAGTCACATGAAGAGAAGGATGGGTATTCATCAACATCGTTCCAATTAAAAGCTTGTAATTCTTCGTTTAATATGGCTTCAGAAGACGTTTTTTTCACATTAAAATACTCGCAAGAAGTAAGTAATATGATTACTAAAAAAGCACAAATCTGTTTCATGGACTACAACTGAAAACCGAAATGTACAATTTTTTTACATTTTAATCGTCTTTTATCCCGTCCTTCACAAATTTTTCTTTCTTTAATTCACTGATACGCCCATCAATGTATTCTACATAGCTCCCCGCTGGGTATTTCTTTTTAAAGTTTTTATACATTTCAAGTTTTGTTTCTATATCTGCATAATAGGCATCTTTTGTTATTAATAAGAAGAAATGTATTTGCGTATTATTAGGGTTTTCTTTTATTGCTTTTTTTAGCATTTCGATAGATTCGCTATACTTTTTTTGTCTATTTAGTGCATTGGCCAATTTTGAATACTCTTCATCCAAGGGCACATCCTTTAAAGTTAAAAATTGCTTCATATACTTTTCCGCATTAATAAAATCGTTAAGTTCAAAATAACACATCCCAATAGCATATAAAGAAGCCATATCATTCTTATTATATTTTAACACCTGTTTTCGTTGCTCAATAGCCTTTTCAAAGTCATAGTTTTTGTAATAGCACAAACTAAGTTTTTCATGAATAAACTCAGAAGATTCACCAAGTTCAATGAGCTTTTCAAACCAAATAACGGCCTTTCTGTAATACTTTTGCCAATAGTAATTTTGTGCTTTAAGACTTATGAGCTTTACATTGTTTTTATAGGTTTCAAATCCTCTATCTATATATTCGTTTACTAATTCATGTTTCCTCTTTTTTAGGTAATATTTTGCCACTCTATAAATAGCCTTTTGGTGAGTTTGGTCTAAATCGTAAGCAGAGAGAAAGCTATTAATGGCAGTAGAATCTTTTAATTGTTCTAAAACCAAACCTCGTTCATAATGGTAATTAGGATTTTTATTATCGATATAAACCAAATCATCAAAAACGCTTATCGCTGTTTTATACTTTTTGGTTTTAGTAAGTAATTTGGCATATTCGTATTTTAACAGTGCATTTTTGGGTTTTGCCTCAAGACTTGACTTGTAGTTCTTCAATGCCGCATCATAATTCCCAATGGCAAAGTAAGCCTTAGCTATTTTATCAAAAACTTCAGATTGATCTTCTAAGCTCTTATAGCGATCTATAGCTTTAGAATAATTGCCATGGGCATATAAACTATCTGCACTATTTAAAACCGAAGTTTGTGCTTCGGTTTTAAATGATATTATTAGCAGTATTAACAAGAAAATTCTAATCATCCGTTTCCTTTATCTTTGGACTTGACTTCAAAAACTATTGGTAAAGAATAAAGTGTATTAACTTCTTTACCGTGATGTCGGCCTGGTATCATTTTTGGAAGCGTGTTAAGTACACGAACAGCTTCAGCTTCCAAGTCTGGGTGTGGTGCTCTAGAACGGATATCAACAATGTTACCTTCTTTACTAATTTTAAAAATAACATTGATTCGTTGTCTCCCTTCTAAATTTAAATTGTTTGCTTTTTTAGTATCAAAATTTCTATTTACATGCATAGACACACTTCTAGAAAAGCATTCTTTTTGTTTAGCTCCATCAACGTCTTCACAATTAGGAAATACAGGAGGTTTTTCTATAGCACCAAAAGGAACATCCCCCAGATTAGCATATTTGTTGGTCTTATTTAATACTAAAGACAAACTTTTCATAGCTTGTTTTTCGTCTTCTGATGTAATTTCCCCTTTCTTTTCTATGGTCGATTTTAATTGATTTATTTGATCTGTTAATGATATTTCTTTGTCCTTTACATTTTTTTGAGTTCCGCAAGACGTATAGATTAGCATTCCTAAAACCATAGGAACTAAAAGTATGTACTTTAATAAATTAATTTGTTTTGATTGTGTTTTTTGTAACATAACGATTCGTTTTTTGATTAATGATTGTTTAAAAAATGGGTTGATGAATGATAGATTTTTAGTTTGAAAAAGTTGGGATAACAAATTTTCGTAATAGTCTTTTTTATTTTGATTTTCTGTAGCTTTCTTGTCTGCTATGTATTCATGAAGTTGTATCATTCTATTTTGATACATATACACCAACGGATTAAACCAAAATAGAATTCGTAGTACTTCAAAAAACAATAGGTCTAGTGTGTGCTTTTGTTTAACATGTGCCATTTCATGTTTTAAAATAGGCACTTTATCTTTTTCGTCTATTTTTTCACCTAAAAAGATATAATGGAAACACGAAAAGGCAGCATAGCTATTTAGTAACTTAACAATAAACAAATTCCCTATTTTGCTTTTAGGGTTTCTGGAAATTATTAGAATCAATTTAGATATCTTAAACAGTAATAAAAGTGTCGCCAATAACATTCCAGTATATAAAACCATCTCCCAGGGCGATAAAGATTTTGAAGTCATTAACGCTAAAGTATTCGTGTTAGTTTGTGGTGCATTGCCAATAATAACCTCAGGTAAACTAAATACAAATTCTTGAGGCAGTACTTCTTTAAAACGATTTATTTTAATAAAAGGAATTATTAATGACAAGAAAATTGTACCAAGAAGATAAACCCGGTTCCAGTTAAAAAATGTTTCTTTCTTAAAAAACAGGTCATAAATAATTAAAAAGAACAACTGAAATGCTATTACATTAATAATATACTGTATCATGACTACGGGTTTTTCTTATTAATTTCTTTTAAAACAGATTCTAAATCTTCGATATTCATATCATTTTTCTTCACAAAAAAAGATACCATACTCTTAAAAGACCCTTGAAAATAATTGTCGACCAATTTATTTATAGACTGATTACTGTAATCTTGCTTAGCTACCAGTGGAAAGTAAATATGCCCTTTTCCTTCTTTTTCGTAATCTACAAATCCTTTATTTTCTAAAATCCTAACAATAGTAGACACGGTATTATAAGCTGGCTTAGGTTCAGAAAATTGCTCAATCATAGCTTTAACATTGGCTTTTTTTAATCTCCAAAGTATTTGCATGATGTCCTCCTCGGCTTTTGTAAGTTGTTTCATAGATGCTTAATTTACTTCAGTATCTTTTAGATACTTTTTATTTAATTGAGATGCAAAATCAAGTTCAGCATAGCAAAAAGAAATATTTCTCTTCGCTAATATAACTAAAAAATTAGTTTAAACTAATTTTTTAGTTATAAGATGTAACATTTATTCGTTTGGCACGTCTAACAACTAGAATACAAATACTTATATGGACATTTTTTTAATCATCATTGCTGCTTTATTTATGATTTTAGGTATTATAGGTAGTTTTTTACCTGTACTACCTGGACCGTTAACAAGTTGGGTTGGGCTATTGATACTTTACTTTGCCGATTCTATAACAATGAGTAAATCGTTTTTAATTATTACATTAATAATTGCCGTACTTATTTGGGTGTTAGATTACATTATTCCAGCTATAGGCACAAAACGATTTGGCGGCACCAAGTACGGTATGGTGGGAACTACTATAGGACTTATCGTAGGGCTTTTAAGTCCAATTCCTGGAGGTATTATTATTGGACCTTTTGTTGGCGCATTAATAGGCGAACTTTTAAATAAAAATGATACTAAAACCGCCACAAAGGCTGCTTTTGGGTCTTTTATTGGTTTTATAACCTCTACATTTATAAAGTTTGTTACAGCTGTTATCTACCTTGGCTTTTATATAGGATTCCTTTTAGATTAATTAAGGTTGTATATAGCAATAAATTAAGCTCTACAAATACTAAAAGTCTTATTACTAACTAAGGTGAGTTTTAACTTTAGTTTTATTTAAATGAAAATCAGTTAATTATATTTAAATGTCAAGTTGAGCGCAGTCAAAACCTAATTAAAACAACTGAAATTTTAAGACCTTTCGACTGCGCTCAAGGTGACAAGGTTTATTGTATTGAACTTTTGTCTATTTCTTTATAAATTTTATGTCGAACTCATGCTAACTATGTAATTTTCTTGAAGTAAAAAATGAACTCAACGTTTCTAGAAAAAATGGTTAATCATGCCCAAAAGACACAATGCAAATACTAAATACCCCAACAACTATAGTTTATAAAATGAAGAAACCCTATGGGTCTCTCACCTCCATAGGGCTTGTAAATTGCTATTATCAACAAAAAAAATTGAGGGATTAATTAATTTTTCGAAGTGTTGATATTGTAAATATAGCTATAAGTATTGTCTTTCAACTGCGGGAAACCCGTAACACTATTACGGGTTAATGGTAGTTTCTAAGAATATCAACGGTTTTCAAAGGGTAAAAAAGTCGCATTTTTTTAAAAAAAGTAATCCATTACTCACATTCAACCTAAACAAAGCCCTTTTTTCTTGCTTCATTTAATAAAGTTTCGTCCTGTCCGTCACTAACTTCAAAGATTTCTCTAAGGTGTTTTTTCCTTTTCTCTACCGCACTTAAAGAGATATCTAGATGGGATGCCAAATTTTTAGTTTTAACGCCTTGAGACAAAAGGTGAAGTATTTTTCTGTTTTTATCATCAATGACCAAATCGCTTGTAAGGGTTTTTCTAATATGGCTATTTACGGTACCACTGTAAAATGGTGGATTGTTAAGTACAGCTTGAAACGCACTGGCAAGTTCGCTAGACGTTAAATCACTTTTAATTAAAAACCCCTCAGGGTCAATCGTTTTAATAATATTATGAATTCTAAAAGACTCATTAAACATTGTTAATATGATGATCTTGCTCCTGGGCAAAATTCGGCGTGCGTATTCTGCCAAGTCTTCACCAGAATTCATTAGTCCATCGGCAGATGGAGGTAAACTAATGTCTACAAACAGCACATCATAAGGGGTATCATTTTGAATTGATTTATCCATGTAGGCAATGGCTTCATCACAATTATTTGCAATATCAATATCGAGTTCCTGATTTTCCTTTTTAGAAAAAAGCAAGGTGTTTTGATAGCCCTCAATAATCATGGGATGATCATCAATCATTAATATTTTTAATTTTTCTGTCATACTAAATTTTGTTTAGGAAATGGGGACTTTAATAGTAACTGTCGTTCCTACATCTTTTTCCGAGGTTAAATTTATACTGCCTTCTATTTCATTTATTCTGGAATTCATATTCTTTAATCCTATACCCGATTTCACCTTATTAACATCGAATCCAGAGCCATTATCGGTCATTTTTAAGCAAATTACATTATTTTTTAATTTAAAACTAATATTTACCTCTGTAGCATCGGCATGTTTATGTATATTATGGAGGGCTTCCTGTATGATTCTATAGGTATGGATCTTGTTTTTATTAGAGACCTCATCCCAATTAATGGTATCGTCATGTACCAATTCATAATTGAGATTGTAGGCTACCGTTTGTGTTTCTAAAAATGTTTTTATAATGTCTATAAACCCAGAGCCAGATACAAAATCGGTATTTAACTCATGCGATACTTTTCGTATATCTTGTTCTATATCTTTAAGTTCATCAATATACTGCCCCCTAGTTTTTATAGCCTCTGTACTATTATTCATGTTTAAACTGTCTAAACTTAAGCGGGTACCAAACAGGCGACCTAAAACCCCATCATGCAACTCCTCCGAAATACGTTTTTTTTCTAAAGTACGCGCTTCTTCAATACTTTCGTTTTGAGATAGCATCAAGTTATAAATCTCTTCATTGGTTTCTTGCTGCTTCTGTATGAATTTTAATTCTTTATTCTTGTTTCTTTGGGAGATCACCAAATACAAAAGAAAAGAAGAAATAACAACCACCACAGAAATTATTAAAAGCCATAGCCTTTCTTTTGCAATTTGAATGTTTTCTTGCTCTATTTGTTTGGTTTCATATTGAATTCTAGCAAATTTATTTCTTATTCTGCGTTCATTCTTCTGTAAACTATCACTTAATTTCACATATTCCCTTAAATATTCGGCAGCAATATCTCCTTCTTCTATTTCTGAAAGAAGATATAATGATTTTAATAAATCGTCATTATGATATTGTTCTGATATATTTTTTGCCTTATAAGCATAAAATTTCGCAGAATCCTTTTTACCATAATCGTTATAATATTCTGCTAAATGTCTATTAATTATAATAGAATTGTATCCTCCATTATTTATGCTATCGTTAATTCTCAATGCTTTAATATATAATTCTGGTAATTGTTCCAGCTTATTTGACAAGTACAAAGTGTGAGCATAATTGTCTAAAACTACAACAAAAAAACTGGGACGTTCGTTCATCAAATTAGTATTTACTAAAATCTGGTCATAATATTTCAGAGCCAAATCATATTTCTTCGAATTCTTATAAACGTACCCTAAATTATTTAAAGAATTATCTATCGTAAATTCATTCTTCCCTTTTAGGCTTTTCTTTAATTCTAGTGCTTTTTTGTGGTATTTTATGGATTCATCAAATTGTTCTAGTTCATTAAATACTATTCCTAAATTGTTATACAAATAAGCCTTATGTAAAATTACTTGACTAGTATTCCCCTGACTTTCCAGCAAATTAATAGCTTCAATTGATGTAACTTCACTACCCGTGTAATCCTTTTCATTTGTTTGAATTCTTGCTATCTTATGTAATGTTAGAGCAATCTGATACTTATTATCTAAACTTCTAAAAATTTTTTCTGCCTCTTTATAATGATAATAGGCACTATCAGCTAAAAGCAGATTGCGATATAGTCCACCAACATCGTAATGAGCAAAAGCAATTTTAGAAGAATCTTTAATCTTGGAGTGTAATATATTTTTTTTAATTGAATCTATTTTAAAAATACCTTTATTGGATTGTGAAAACACACCCTCGGTTAGAATAATGAATAGTATAAAAATTAAAGTAACTCTCAAAAGATAAATATTAATTATCCCTTCAAATGTATCTATAATTTTTCATTTATATAAATTAAAAAATCCCCGTTACCATAAATAGCAAGGGGGATAAAGAATTAAAATTTATAAAATATCTTATTCTTCTATTTGGCCTCCAGTATAAGGAGTTGGCATTTCACTATCATTCCCTGCTCTCAACACATCATCTTCATTTAAATCTTGTTTTGTACATGATACTAATGTTGCGAAAATAAATGCTACGAATAAAGTAATTTTTAGGGCTTTCATAATTTTTGATTTTAAGGTTATTATTATTACTATTTTTTCTCTAATTATTCTAAACAAAATTGTTGACCAAGACACTTAAAAAAAAAGTGTCTCAGACGAGGGAAAAAATGGATTATTAACTTAAAATCAAATGCGTAAAAGCATAGTGATTCTTTGAAAAACTTTTTGAGGGAAAAATAATACGGATTAATTCGTCTTTGAAAAACTTAGGGATAATTGGGGCGCTCTCTAAGACGCAGTAAAAATCGTTAAACTGCATTTGTAAGTAAAATATAATCGATGAAATGCATTTTTTTAACGACGAAAAGATTATTGACAATAAAAAACTGTTGATAACCTGTTAAAAACTATTTAAGGGTAGATTTGCTTTTAATGAGGCTTGTTTTAACAATTTTAGTCTTTACATCTTCATTTAAATGCATGTTTTCTAACCTATTAATTAGCAATTGCGCAGCATTGGCTCCAATAATTTTAGCATGCTGCCTAATGGTTGTTAATTTTGGAAGCGTATGATTAGAATCTGCTTTACTGGCAAAGCCAATAACCGAAATATCTTTAGGTACTTTTAAGCCTAAATTAACAGCAGTATTAATTGCAATAATACCAGATGAACTGTCTGCAGCGACTACAGCATCAACCGTTTTATTCTTTTTAAGGAAAGATTTTATTTTTTTCTGATGATCGTCTTTCTTTTTTATTTTTAAAACCAAAGGCACTTGCTTGTTTTCTTCCAAAGTGGCTTTATTATAGCCTCTTTCTCTTAATTTACCAACACTTAAATCATTAATATTACTAATAAAGGCAATGTTTTTACGATTTTCAAGAAGGAGTCCTTTAGTAGCGTTATAGGTAGCATCAAAATCGTCTACAATCACTTTATCACATAATACATCATGAGCCACCCGATCGAACATAACAATTGGTAAGCCTTGGCTAATGGTTTTCTTAAAGTGGTCTATTTCATTTTTAATTTGAGTTTCTTCAGCAACCGATAATATAAAGCCATCTACACTTCCATTGGCTAGCAACAACAGGCTTTCCTTTTCTTTTTCTAAAGATTCGTTAGAAATACATGTAATAATATTATACCCTAAATTGGTGGCTTCTCTTTCAATACCAAAAAGAACTTTGGCCAAAAAATGATTAAGTATGTTAGGGATAATAACACCAATGGTTTTTGTTTTATTCTGCTTTAAGCTTAAGGCAACTTTATTGGGCTTGTAATTATATAACTCGGCCAACTCTTTAACACGTTTAACCGTATCTTCACCAATTTCTTCACTGTTATTCAATGCTTTTGAAACTGTAGAAATAGAAACGTTTAATTCTTTTGCCAACTGTTTTAAAGTAACCATACCCCTTTACATATAAATTATAAGTATTGCAATTTACAAAATTACTCTTTGTAAATAGTCTAATTAGAAAGATTGGATATTTTTTAATATATAGATAAAGTAGCGTTAAGGAACTATGGGCTATAAAAATCAATCGTTTATAGGAAAGAAAAAAACAAGCGTGTATATAAAATAATTTTAAACAAAAACAGTCTCATATTTGACTGACCTTAATCAAATATCAGTAAAAATTTCACGCCATTAAATAAGTTTATAACAACAAGAAGCTATCTAGAATAGGACTTCCCTAGTATTCTAAACATCCCCGTTCCACAGGTTGGACAGCTTCCTTTCATGGCTTTTCTACCATTCTTCATAGTCACTTCATTAGCGTTCTTAATTTCTTTTTTGTCTTTACACTTTACACAATACCCTTCCATAATTTTAAATTTTATTTGTTTAAACTTTATAAATGTAAGTTTTATTGTTGGTGTTAGCAAACCAAAATGTAGTACATAAGCTACGTTTTAAGCAAAAAATAAAATTTATTGTTTTGACCCTCACGTATTTATCAATTAAGCACAGGTTATACCACACATCTTTCTTACAGAATGCCTTGGCTAGGTGATTATCTAATAATATATTTATACAATTAACTAAATATTATTAAATCAATAATTATGTCCAGCACTAACCAATTATCAACATCAAAGCATAGCACATTAGTTCCAATAATGATAATAGCTGGACTATTTTTTATTTTCGGATTTGTAACATGGATCAACGGCGCTCTTATTCCGTTTATGAAAACCATCAACGAATTAACCGATGCGCAATCTTACCTAGTCGCTTCAGCATCATATATTTCCTTTGTTATTATGGCTTTGCCATCATCATATATTATTAATAAAATTGGTTATAAAAAAGGTATGTCTCTAGGATTGGTTATTATGGGCCTAGGTGCCTTGGTTTTTATTCCAGCAGCAGAGGCAAGAACTTATTGGATGTTTTTAACAGGCATTTTTATTCAAGGCACTGGCATGACACTTTTACAAACAGCTTCAAATCCATACATTACCATTTTAGGCCCTATAGAAAGTGCTGCTAAACGCATCTCTATTATGGGAATAGCGAACAAAGTTGCTGGCGGTTTAGGATCGTTAATCTTTAGTGTTATTTTATTATCGGGGATTGATGACATCAAGGATAAATTAAGTACCGTTTCAAATACAGAAAGAGCAGAGCTATTAAATGTTATGGCAGATAGCGTTGTGACCCCTTATATTATAATGGCCATTGTACTGTTCCTTTTAGGTATTTTAATCAGGCAAGCGCCTTTACCACATGTTGAAGCTGCACCTATTGAAACATCTAAAGAAGGAGAATCAACAAAAACAAGCATTTTCCAGTTTCCTCACCTATGGTTGGGGGTTCTAGCATTATTTGTTTACGTTGGTGTGGAAGTTATCGCTGGAGACACCATAATAGCTTATGGTATTTCTTTAAACCTACCTGTTAGTCAAGCACAATTTTTCACTTCATTTACTTTATTGGCCATGGTTGCCACTTATGCTTTAGGCGTGGTTTTAATACCCAAATATATGAGTCAATCGTTCGCCTTAAAAGCCAGTGCAACTTTGGGTATTATTCTATCCTTTTGCATTGTATTTTCCACTGGGTTTACATCGGTTCTTTTTGTAGCAGCATTAGGTATTGCCAATGCTTTGGTATGGCCTGCAGTTTGGCCACTTACTTTAAAGGGACTAGGGAAGTTTACCAAAACAGCCTCTGCCTTGCTCATTATGGCTATTTCTGGAGGTGCTATTATACCACCTTTGTACGGTGCCATTGTTGATGCAAAAAAAGAACAATTATTAACCAGTGGTGTTGAAGAGGTATCTGCCATAGCAGAATCTGCATCCAGTGGGTATTGGATTTTACTCCCCTGTTATCTAATTATTTTATATTATGCGTTTTGGGGGCATAAAGTTGGCCTCAAAAAAACATAGATCAAATTTCATTCACAAACAAACAAACAAACAATGAAAAACATTGCTTTGCTATTTATTCTTTTTTTAAGTATAAATTCAATTTCAGCCCAAGAGACAAACAGAACAATTCCAACACCTAATTACCGCTTAGCTTCACAGTTTTCTCCAAAGAATCTTGCTAAATTAGTGCACTCCACTAAGGTTAAACCTCATTGGTTAAAAAGAGGGAATCGTTTTTGGTACCAATATAAAACCACAGAGGGCTCCAATTATTATTTGGTAAATGCCGATACGAAATCGAAATCAAAATTATTCGACAACGAAAAAATGGCCAAATGGCTAACAGAAATCACAAAAGACCCTTATGATGCACAACATTTACCGCGTTTTAAATTTAAATTCGTTAAAAATGAAACGGCTATTCGCTTTAGGGTGACCTCCTCTGAAGAAGTCGAAGCTGTAGAAGATGACAAAACCGTTGAAAATGATTCTTCAGCCACAAAAAAAGAAAAAAAGAAGGCCCCAAAAATGGAAAAAAAGATATATCATCTTGAATACAAATTAGGTGGTAATTCTCTAACCATCATCGATAATAAAAAGAAAGAAAAAGAACCATGGAAAAAATGGGCCAATATCTCACCAGATAGTACCATTGTATTGTTTTCTAAAAATTACAATTTGTTTTGGATGGATAAAGCTAATTTTTTAAAAGCTGTTAAAGATGAAAAGGACTCTACCATTGTAGAAAACCAATGGACCACAGATGGTGTTGAGTATTATAGCTATGGAGGCTCTAACCGCGGAGAAAACAATGAAACTAAAGAAAAAAAGAAGGATGACAGAAAAAGGGTTCGTGGCATTTGGTCTCATGATTCCAAAAAATTTATATTCACAAAATCTGACTCCAGACACATTAAGGATTTATGGGTTATCAACTCTGTTGCCAAAAAACGTCCAACCCTAGAAACCTACAAATACCACATGCCAGGAGAACAAGAGTTTTACAAGCAAGAACTACTGATTTTCGATATCCCCACTAAAGCCGTTGTAAATGTTAAATTAGACACCACCAAACAACAAGGCATCTCTGTACACAGGGCTCTTAGAAAGCAATCAAATAGAGATGATGAATTTCAACCAACACTATTGCTTTCTAAAAAGGGAAAAGTTTATTTTAATACCATAAGTAGAGATAGAAAAAAACTGGATATCTGTGTTGCCGATATGAACTCTGGAGAGGTTACTGTTTTAATTGAAGAACGATTTAATACCTATATTGAATCAAGACCTTTGGTTTTATTTAATAATGAACAAGAACTACTCCATTGGTCTGAACGCGATGGCTGGGCACATTTTTACTTGTATGATTCTAATGGCAAACTAAAACGCCAAGTAACTTCTGGGTCTTACCATGCAAACCGGTTTATTAATTTAGATGAGAAAGCACGGGTACTTTATTTTACGGCAAATGGTGTTCCTAAAAACCAAGACCCCTATTACGAACATTTGCACCGTATTAATCTGGATGGTTCTGGCTTACGAAATGTTAATTCTGGAGATTATAATACTGAAACAAGTATGGCCGACTCCAACAGATATTTTGTGAGTAACTACTCTAGGGTTAATACCATACCAAAATCTGAATTGCGGAATAATAACGGTACAGTAATTATGAATTTGGAAGAAGCTGATTTATCCCAGCTCTTTAATACTGGATACCAATTCCCTGAACCTTTTAAGGTGAAAGCAGATGACGGTATTACCGATATTTACGGTGTGATGTACAAGCCTTTTAACTTTGATGAAACAATGCATTATCCTTTATTAGAATATGTGTACCCTGGCCCACAAACTGAAGCGGTAAATAAATCTTTTTCGGTTAGAATGGACAGACTGGACCGCATGGCACAAGTGGGATTTGTAGTCATAACATTAGGAAATAGGGGTGGTCACCCCAATCGCTCAAAATGGTATCATAATTATGGATATGGAAATCTTAGGGATTACGGTTTGGCAGATAAAAAATATGTAGCCGAGCAATTAGCTAAAACACACCCTTATATTAACATCGATAAAGTTGGTATTTACGGGCATTCTGGAGGAGGCTTCATGTCTACCGCTGCCATGTTAGTATATCCAGATTTTTTTAAAGCAGCAGTTTCTTCTGCTGGAAATCATGATAATTCCATTTATAACAGTTGGTGGAGCGAAACACATCATGGTGTTAAAGAAAAAAAGGATGCCGATAATAATATTTCTTACGAATATACCATTGATAAGAATCAGTCTTTAGCATCCAACCTAAAGGGCCACCTTATGTTAATTACTGGAGACATAGATAATAATGTACACCCTGGAGGTACAATTAGAATGGCTAATGCTCTAATTAAAGCCAATAAACGATTCGATTTTATGATAATGCCAGGGCAACGTCATGGTTTTGGGAATATGACGGAATATTCCTTTTGGCTTAGAGCAGATCATTTTAGTAAACATTTATTGGGCAAAGAAGCTACCAATATCGATATTGTGGAAATGAACAGAGATAAGCCTAAAAAATAGGAAGCACTTTCTGCCAATGAAAAAAGCCATGTTATTTTAAATAACATGGCTTCTTAGTTAGTATAGTTGAATTTAGTTTAGTTAGCTCTTTTAAGTGTTTTAGCAACAACAGCAGCGTTTTCATAAGCTATAGTAGCATCTTCAGCAACAACCTCTTTAACAAGCTTATTAGCTTCTTTTGTTTGAACGGCGTTAACAGTAAGGTCTTTTTCTGATGCCTGGTTAACAACAACTTCGGTAGCTGCTTTTTCTTCAACGTATGCCGCAACACCCTCTGATGTTAAAGCAATACTTGGCGCAATAACCAATGCTACAACCGACATTAATTTTAATAAGATATTTAAAGAAGGCCCTGAAGTATCTTTAAAAGGATCTCCAACAGTATCACCTACAACAGCTGCTTTATGGGCATCTGTTCCTTTTCTACCTTGTTCTTCAATAGTTTTCTTGGCATTATCCCAAGCGCCCCCTGCGTTAGATTGGAAAATAGCCATAAGTACGCCACAGGTTGTAACACCTGCAAGTAATCCTCCTAACATTTCTGCACCACCAATAAATCCTACCGCCACAGGTACTGCAATAGCTAAAAGCCCAGGGAATACCATTTCTTTAATAGACGCTTTTGTAGAAATATCTACACATTTATCATATTCTGCATATCCATCTGCAGCATCAAATATTTTTCTATCAGCTTCAGAAGCTTTCGACATGTCTGAATCATATTTACGCATCACTTCCAGAGCGGCTTTTAATTGCGGAATGTCTCTAAATTGACGACGCACTTCTTCAATCATAGCCATTGCTGCCCGACCAACAGCATTCATAGACAATGCCGAAAACACAAACGGCAGCATGCCTCCTACTAACAAACCTGCCATAATTTTAGGTTGAGACACATCAATAGCAGTCACATTTGCTGTCTTCATAAAAGCTGCAAACAACGCCAAGGCTGTTAATGCAGCAGAAGCGATGGCAAAACCTTTACCAATCGCAGCCGTTGTGTTACCTACGGCATCCAGCTTATCGGTACGTTCGCGAACTTCACTTGGCAACTCTGCCATTTCAGCAATACCACCTGCATTATCAGAAATTGGCCCATAAGCATCAACAGCTAATTGTATTCCTGTATTTGCTAACATACCAACAGCAGCAATAGCAATACCATATAAACCAGCATAATGGTGCGATACTAAAATAGCCGCAGCAATTAATATAATAGGAATTGCAGTAGACATCATACCTATACCTAAACCAGCTATAATGTTTGTAGCTGCTCCAGTTTCAGATTGTTTTACTATAGAATTAACAGGTTTCTTTCCTGTTCCTGTATAATATTCGGTAACTTTTCCAACAGCTAAACCTGCTACCAAACCAGCAATTACTGCTATAAAAACACCTAATGACCCGTGAGGCAAACCTGTAGTCCCCGAAAGCATAGCGTCAATTATAAAATAAGATGCTATAACCATTAAACCTGCCGAACCAAATTCGCCAATATTTAAAGCTGTTTGTGGATTTCCACCATCTTTTACTCTTACAAAAAATGTTCCTATAATAGACATGATAATACCAACAGCAGCTAATACCAACGGTAAATACACAGCTCCTAAACCATTAAAATCTGGTGTTAAAATAAAAGCGCCCAATACCATGGTTCCAATAATAGAACCTACATACGATTCGAATAAATCGGCTCCCATACCAGCTACATCACCTACATTATCACCTACATTATCTGCAATAGTCGCAGGATTTAAAGGATGATCCTCAGGAATTCCTGCTTCCACTTTACCAACTAAATCGGCTCCAACATCGGCTGCTTTGGTGTAAATACCACCGCCTACACGAGCAAATAACGCTATAGACGATGCTCCAAGAGAAAACCCTGATAATACATTAAGAACTTCGTTAATGCCCCAGCCCATTTCACTGTAAATCATAAATAAACCACTCAATCCTAAAACGCCTAAGCCTACAACACCAAGCCCCATAACAGCACCACCAGCAAAAGCAACTTCCAGAGCCTTACCTAATGAGGTCCTCGCTGCACTCGTAGTCCTTACATTTGCCTTTGTAGCAACTTTCATACCTATAAACCCGGCTAATGCAGAACAAATAGCTCCAACAATAAAAGATACAGCAACCATACCATTAGATCCCGTTTCCGAACTTCCTTTAAAATATAGTAGAACTGCAACAGCTATTACAAATACCGATAAAATTTTGTATTCTGCCTTTAAAAAAGACATCGCACCATCTGCAATGTTCTTAGCAATTCTAATCATTTTTTCATCGCCCTGATCTTGTTTGGACACCCAGGCACTTTTTACAAAGACATAGGCTAACGCTATGATCCCAAACACTGGTAAAAATTTCACTATTAATTCCATATTAATTAGTTCTTTATTGGTTATTATTTTTTAACGGAGCTAAAAATAGGAAAATATAAGTGATAAAAAAAGCCCCTATTAATTAAAGATAATATATTTAAATCCCTGTTTAAATATATTATCTTTAATACAATGATATATGTTAGTTTTTTCTTGTTTATTTCAATGAAATTGTGTTATAAATCCCAATCAAAAAAGGCTGTTTTTAATAATGAGATTTCTTAAAAAAAGAAAAAATCTTACTAATCTCAAAGTACAGTTGGTTATTGTGCTTTAATTATATTCCAAATGCTTCTTGCCCTAAAATTGGGAACAAAAAAACCATCTTAAAATTAAGATGGTTTATTATAAACTTTATGAACTCATTATGACTTTTTGTATTTAACCGAAAATGAGATAAAATTAGTTCAGATGAGGCTCTTTTTAAAATGCATAGCAGCGACACGCATGAGAAAAGTAACGAAATAAGAACGAATTTTAGCCGTTTTTTAGGACATAGAAAAAGTCAAGATGAGTTCTATATAAAAATTTTTGACTAAATAGTAAACGTTCTTTTTTTCTTGTGCTCGCTATTCTCATATCTCTGCACACATTCATGATAAATCTTAGCAGCTTCTTCTGCATTTCCCCACCCGCCAGTATCAACTTTTTTCTTTTCTAAGTCTTTATATACTTGAAAAAAATGTTCTATTTCTTTTAACCTATGCGGGTTTAAATCTGCTATATCTTTATTATTACTCCAAATTGGATCTGAAACCGGTACACAAATAATTTTTTCATCAGGTCCTTTTTCATCAGTCATATGGAATACTCCAATTGGTCTTACTTCCATAACAACCATAGGATATGTTGGTTCTGTACCCATAACCAATACATCTAATGGATCTTGATCCAAAGCCAATGTTTCTGGGATAAAACCGTAATCTCCTGGATACATCATGGATGAAAACAACATACGGTCGAAACGAATTTTATTTAGTGTAAAATCATATTCATATTTATTTCTACTTCCTTTGGGTATTTCTATTAATACGTCAAATGTCAAATCTTTTTTCTTAGTCATATTTTATAAATATTTAGGGCTGCAAAAGTACTGAACGCTTAGGCTTTAAGCAACAAAATCAGGTTGTTTTATATTAAATATTCCATATCTTGTGCTCGACTAATTCAAATAATATAACCAAAGACTATGAGACTTTTTCTTTTTGCATGCTTAACCCTGTTTTCTATATCACCTATTAGCTCACAGACACAACCCTGGCAAGGTAAATTTGAACCTATCGACAACCTCATCAAACCTCCAAATACCTACAGGACGGCCAGTGGAGCTCCTGGAAAAGATTATTGGCAACAACGTGCTAATTATAAAATAAAAGCAACCCTTAATGAAAGTAACAATACTATTTCTGGAGAAGAAACCATTACTTACTATAATAATTCGCCAGACGATTTAAGCTATCTATGGATACAGCTCGAACAAAATGTCAACAAAAAAGGCAATGAAGATTTTGGAGGCATCAACAATAACATAAAAGACGGCATAACCACTAGGCAAATGCAGTTTCTTACCAGAGCTATAGATTTTCCAGCTGGTTACTCCATTAAACATGTAAAAGATTCCAACGGAAACAACATAAAAACCATGGTTAATAATACCATGATGAAGGTTAAATTGAATGCACTCCTTAAATCGGGTGAATCTACAAGTTTTTCAATAGCATGGTCTTATCCTATAACAGATAGAAGCATGTATTTATTATCACGTGAAGGCTATGAATATTTCCCATCTGATGGCAATACGGTTTATCTGATTGCACACTGGTTTCCTAGAATGGCCGTTTATAACGATACCGAAGGTTGGCAGAATCAGCAATTTCAAAAACTTGGAGAGTTTGCTTTGGAATTTGGTGACTACGACGTTGAAATTACGGTACCAGAAGACCATATTGTAGCAGCTACTGGCTTGCTTCAAAATAGCGAGTCTGTA
Source organism: uncultured Flavobacteriaceae bacterium (assembly GCA_947501845.1). GTDB lineage: Bacteria > Bacteroidota > Bacteroidia > Flavobacteriales > Flavobacteriaceae > Flavivirga. The sequence goes on from CANMXP010000013.1 coordinate 88,408, forward strand.
TTAACCAAAGCGCAACGTAAACGTATGGATGAAGCTCGAAAATCTTTTGAAAAACCAGTCATGATTATTACACAAGCTGAGGCTGAAGCCAATGAAAAACGGAAATCGAAAAAACAAAAAACATGGCAGTTTAAAGCTAAAAATGTTCGTGATTTTGCCTTTGCATCTTCTCGTAAATTTATGTGGGATGCCCAAGTTGTAAAATTACCAACCAATACAGTTATGGCCATGTCTTTTTACCCTAAAGAGGGGTTACCTGTGTGGCAAGAAGAATCTACCAAAGCCGTGAAGCATGCTTTAGAAGTATATTCTGAAGCGACTTTCGATTATCCTTATCCTGTAGCTATTTCTGTAAACACCTCTAATATTGGCATGGAATTCCCAATGATTAGCTTTAATGGTGGACGACCAAAAAATGGCAAAATAAGCCCCGCTGCCAAACAAGGAATGATAGGGACCATCATTCATGAAGTAGGTCATAACTGGTTTCCGATGATTGTGAGTTCCGATGAACGCAAATGGATGTGGATGGACGAAGGTTTAAATACATTTTTGCATCAAAGAACCGTTGCAGAACGCTATCCTGGCTTTAATAGCGTAACACCTAAAAGCATTGTGCCGTTTATGAGTGGCGACAAAAATATTTTACGCCCTATTATGACGACTTCAGACAGCGAACTTATGTCTCAATTTGGTGCTAACTTCTATTTAAAACCAACCGTTGGGCTACAAATGCTTCGTAACTCTATTATTGGGAAAGAATTATTTGACGAAGCCTTTAAAGAATACGCCAACCGATGGAAGTACAAACACCCCAATCCTTCCGATTTATTTAGAACCCTTGAAGATGCTACAGCGACCGATCTAGATTGGTTTTTTAGAGGATGGTTTTTTACTACCGACCATGTAGACATGGAGTTAAGTCATGTCAAGTGGTTTAAAGTATATGAAGAAAACTCAAATATTGAGGATCAAAACAACGTGTCTAAGGTAAAAATAGAAACCTCGGGCAAAGGTGTTCAATCGTTAGCTAAAGATTTTTCGAGCGGTCCAGAAACCATTACCATGAACACAACTCCTGATGCTGCGTATGGTCAATTTTTATCACGAATTAATGAGCCTGAATTACGCAAACAACTTTCTGGTAAAAACATTTACGAAATCACCGTTAAAAACGTAGGCGGCCTTGTTATGCCCGTTAATATTGAATGGGTGTTTGTTGATGGTACTAAAGAAATTAATACCATTCCTGCTGAAGTTTGGCGCAGAAATGAGTACGAAATTCAAAAAACCTTTATAAAAGAAAAAGAAGTTAAAGAAGTAAATTTAGATCCTAATTTTGAATATGCTGATACCAACAAAGAAAACAATACCTTTCCCAAAGTAAATGAACAGTCGGATTTTGATTTATTTAAGGAAAAAAAGGGAAATAATTAAAATAAAAATGAACAACAAGGCTTTGCCTAACATTTATAAAAACACTTTTTTAGCATTTGTATTGATATTAATTAGTTGTAATGCTAATGATAAAAAAACTGTAGCGGTTACCAAAATAGACCAAAGGGTTAATGCACTTCCTTTAAAAGTTAAATCGCCCCCCAATAATCCTGCCTCGGCAGAAAAAACCAATTTAGGACGTTTACTTTTTTTCGATCCTATTCTATCGGGCAACAAAGACGTGGCTTGTGCGACTTGCCATCATCCTACAAATGGTTTTGCGGAGTTTAGAGATTTATCTATTGGTGTAAATGGCAAAGGGTTTGGCAATAAACGTGTTTTTAAAATGCCAAATAAAATTCCTTTTGTTAAACGAAACGCTCACACTGTTTTAAACACTGCTTTTAATGGTATTGATTCCTTAAATCATTATAACCCAGAAAAATCCCCTATGTTTTGGGACAACCGTGTTACCAGCTTAGAAGCTCAGGCCATAGAACCCATAAAAGCCATGGAAGAAATGCGTGGCCTAAACTATTCTGAAACTGAAATTTTAGTAGAAGTTGTATCTCGACTGGAAGCCATTCCAGAATATAAAAAACTATTCGGGCAAGTATTTAAAGGAGAAAACGCGATAACTATTGAAAATATAGGTAAGGCTATTGCTGCTTACGAAAGAACTTTAGTCACCAACAATTCACGTTTCGACAAATATATGCGCGGTGATGCCAATGCCATATCTTTATCTGAAAAAGAAGGTTTTAAAGTATTTATAGAAGCGGGCTGTATTAATTGCCATAACGGCCCTATGTTTTCCGATTATAAGATCCATGTCTTAAGTGTTCCAGAAAACGACAAACTAACTATGGTTGACGATGGTTTTAAACAACAATTTGGATTCCGAACACCAACGCTTCGCAACTTACGTTTTACAAGTCCCTACATGCACAATGGGACCCTACCTACACTAAAAAAAGTTTTAGAGTTTTATGAGGATTTAAAATTCAAAAAAACCAGAAACCCTGAAGTCGGCATTCATCAAATTGATACTCTAGCTCAAAATTTAACTATGGCCATGAAAGATTTCAATCAAATCATTTCTTTTTTAAACACGTTAAATGACGATGACTTTGATAAAACAGTGCCTGAAACTGTACCTAGCGGTTTGATGGTTGGTGGGGATATTGAGTAAACAAAGGCTGTGTGCGAGGCTTAAAACTTTGTAATTATTATGCTACTAAACAAATCGTACTTACAAATTTTGCAGAGCACCTAATTCGCCTTAATCGGTTTGATTGTCATTCATTATTATTGAGTTGTCTATAACAATAATAAACTCTAAAAATGACTTTGCCAAACTAAGGTCTAACACTCGTTTGCAACGATTTATTACATCACAGTTTATATAACTAAAATATAAAAACCACATCTTTTTATTCGAGAGTGTCATCAGTTTTTGTCTTACTCTTATTCTCGTCCGAGTTACAAACTCGAACTAGCATATATGATGACTCAATGGTGGTTATTGCTCTTTTAAAGCCCCACATCTCTTCCTATATATCTACCACCAATATACAGCATGAGCGAGCCCCTATCAATCTGATCCAACGTATAAAAGCCTAATATTTACCCAATAACTGGTATTGAATACACTGTTTTCCATATATAAATTTGTAGTTATTAATCATAAAATCAATAATCATGAAAAAATTATTATGCACTATCGCTTTATTATTTGCTTTTGTTGGAACTTCATTCGGTCAAACTAAAAATAAAAAAGGGAATGTAAAGTTGTTTTAAAGGCTGGTAGTAGCTCTGCTTCAAAAACTTCAAAAACAAATCATTAAAGACATGTAAAAACTATACCAGGCAAGCTCAAAAAGTATCTGGTGCTTCTTATGGTACTTTCAATGGAAAAAAGGGGAATGCCACCAAGGCCAAATCAAGACCAACAAAAGCATCTGAACAGTAAAACCAATGATGTAAAAACGTTTAAAACTAATATCTTTAATCTTTCAGTTAAGGCCATAAAACAAATCGATCACATAAAAAGCCACATTCCAACAATAAAGTGTGGCTTTTTATATTTTAATCTACATCAAACCTAACTCCTATTGAAATATTATTCTGGTCCACTACCTGATTTTTAAAAATAGGTGACAAATCATATTTAACATAGAGTGCTACATCATCAAAAGCAATATAACCGCTTAACCCGTAGACTAAATCACTGGTATTAAAACCTCGTTTTTGCTTTTCTTTTATGCGCTCACCATTCATCTCGTACTTAAGTTTTTGACGCGTTCCAATATTAAAACCTGCATACCCTCCAACACCTATTTTAAATTGATTTCGTGTTGAGTACCTGAAAAAATTGTCTCCCTCAATTTTTTTTGAAGGCCCAAACTCAAAATGGGCAGGAAATACTAGGTTAGTAATCGTCAATTTAGACTTTTTAAGACTTTCAGGAAATTCTTCTAATACGGTTTGATTGCCCTGTTGAACAAAGTACCTATTATCAGTAGGTTTCAATCCATTTATCTGAAAAGAAAAACCATATTTAAAACGTAAAAAATTAGTGTTTTTAAACACCCGAGTTCTCCATGCCCAACCTAATTCTAAAAACCGAGAGCCTGCAAACTTATAAGGGGAATTGTCCAGTTTTTCACCTTCAATGATGGCATTATTAAAACCAAAAGCCAATACAAAGTCATTGGAAGTGCGTCTATCAAATTTCTTTGGTTTGTTTTTACTTTTAATTTTTATGCCTGCAAAACTACCCTCATCACTACCTATACTAAAACCTATTTTTGATAATTCTTCATTGTCATTTGTTTGATAGCCTTCTTCATTTCGTTCTAAAAGAGCAATTTTATTATTTATAATTGCAATACGATTTTCAATATTTAGAGCTCGTTTTTTTGCTACTTCTTTTTTTAATATGTTAGCTTCTTCATTGGAAAGCCCCCCCTTTTCTAAACGCTCATTAATAGTAGCTACCTCGATCTTTAAAAAATGGCGTTCTTCGCTTTTAATACGTTCTTTAATTTCTTTTAAAGTTTCAATTTTCTCTTTATTATTTACATTCTGAATGGTGTCTTGTGCATTGATTAATTGCACACTTACACATAGCACGGCAAGTGCTAAATACTTAGTAATAATTTGCATAACTGTTCGTTTTTAACACTGAATTGATTTTCAGCATTTGTTGATTATTGATGATGATATTTATAATTCATAAAATCCATGCCTAGGCAGGCACATATTAGTCATTACGTTGAGCAACTGCTGTTTTTACAGTACCGTAACTTGCCTTTATGGCTTCAAAAACTTTCGTTCTAAAGGATTGATCTAATTCTGCTTCAACATCTTGAAGTAATAAATTAGCATCGACCACTCCTGTAGTTTCATTATATAATCGGTTTAATTGAATTTCCTTTTGAGCTTCCAACAACAAAGCATCTATAGCAGCATCAGTAACCGCGTTATTATCTTTCAATGTTTGTATCTGGCTTGCAACAGCTTGTATTGTTTCTTGTTCGAAAGTTAAAGATTCAATTGGCACTTCAATAGGGCTACCTACAGACTTTTTCTTTAACTTTTCTATATCATTTTCTTGGACAATCATTGTTTGTTCATCATTAAGCTCTGGAGTCATTAAAACCGATTTTTTAATCACCTTCTTAACACCTGCTTTTTGGTTTTCCTTGATACCTTCAGTGGTATTCTCAACATTGGCCTGTTCCTCAACAACTATGGTTTTATCTATATGTTGCTCTACAACTTCTGGAACAACCACTATTTTTGGGACATCATTTATACCTGTTTCATTATTAAAAAACTGAGAAATTATTAATAAAACCCCGACAACACTTGCTGCCAGACCTACCCATAAAAGTGGCCTATTTTTTTTCTTAGCCCCCTTATCATCTAAACGTTCCGAGAGCCTATCCCATGCATTACTTGATGGTTTCAAAGTCCTTTTATCAAGCTTATCCTTTATATTTTCTTCAAATTTAATTGGTGCCATAGCTTGTTGTTTTATTTAATTTTTTAATCTTTTCCTGAAGCAATTTTCGTGCTTTGAATAACTGCGATTTTGATGTGCCTTCCGTTATGTTTAACATCTTTGCTATTTCGCTATGCTTATATCCCTCAATAGCATACATTACAAATACCATTTTATAACCTTCGGGAAGTGCATCTATAAGCTGTTGTATTTCGGCAACTTCTATATTGGTATTAATATTATTTGTATAGTCATTACCATACTCAAAATCTTCAACAGAAAATACTATTTGTTTTTTTTGTCTTAAAAACGAGATAGACTCTCTTACCATAATTCTCCGAATCCAACCTTCAAAACTACCTTCATTTTTAAAGCTTTTTAAATTAGAAAACACTTTAAAAAACCCATTAAGCATAGCTTCCTCTGCCTGTTGCAAATCCTTTATATAATACCTGCAAATACTTAACATTTTTGGAGCATGCATTTCAAATAATATACGTTGCGCCTCACGATTGTTTTTAATCGCTTTTTTTATAAGTGACGATTCGTTTTTATGCAATTGGATTACTTTCAAAAATGATTTCATTTAGTCTTCTATTTTTAAAGACGCAAATTTTATGCTAATGGTTGCCCAGTATAAAAAATATAAATGCAATTTAAAAAGAAACAAAAGATAACATATTAAAAATGAAGCTTTTGGCTTTATTAAGATTTAATAAAAAAAACGGACTACTTCTTCCTATCAATCACATAGTTCACCATAAGTTCCAGTGAATTTCTATAATCCGACTCAGGATATGTTCGAAGTATTTGCAGCGCTTCTCCTTGAAATGCTTTCATCTTTTTAATGGCATAATCTAAACCACCATTATTTTTCACAAAAGCAATAACTTCCTTAACACGCTTAGTATCTTTATTATGATTTTTTATGGAATTGATAAGCCAGTTTTTATCTTTTTTTGAAGATTGATTAAGCACATAAATTAAAGGCAGGGTCATTTTCTGCTCTTTAATATCGATCCCTGTAGGTTTTCCTATTTGAGTATCACCGTAATCGAACAAATCATCTTTTATCTGAAATGCCATTCCTATAAGTTCACCAAACTTTCGCATAGACTCTACATGCTGTGATTCTGGTTTTACAGATGCTGCTCCTAAACTACAACAAGCGGCAATTAAAGTTGCTGTTTTCTGACGAATAATTTCATAATAAATCGTTTCTGTGATATCAAGTTTTCTAGCCTTTTCAATTTGAAGCAACTCACCTTCACTCATTTCACGAACTGCTATAGAAATAATCTTGAGTAAATCGAAGTCGTTATTATCAATACTTAAAAGCAAGCCTTTAGACAGCAAATAGTCTCCTATCAAAACAGCTATCTTATTTTTCCAAAGTGCATTTACAGAGAAAAAGCCACGTCTTCTATTACTATCATCAACAACATCATCGTGTACTAAAGTCGCGGTATGTATTAGTTCAATGACTGAAGCACCTCTATAAGTTCGCTCACTAACTTCTCCGTTCGACACCATTTTAGAAACCAAAAACACGAACATAGGCCGCATTTGCTTCCCTTTTCTGTTTACTATATAGTGCGTAATCCTATTAAGTAATGCAACCTTACTAGACATAGAGAGTTGAAACTTTTGCTCGAAAAGATCCATCTCATAAGCTATAGGCTGTTTTATTTGCTCTACTATTTTCAATATAAAAACTTAATCTCAGCGAAATTACTAATAAAGTTAAGATATTACTACTATTGGCTCTCGAAAGTTCTTTTTCCTTCAAGTATTTAAGCTTTTCCCTTTTCTTAAAAAACGATACACATTCGCTCATTTTCAGCATAAAATAAAATAGACAAATCACTTCTATATGTTTACTATTAATCTCGAAAAAAAACGCTTAATCGATTAAATACAGTTTAAGAAAAAATATTTACTAACTTAAATATCTAACTAACAACCAATTACATATGAAAAAAATTACTTTATTAATAATCTTTCTGATTTCAACAATTTCTTTCAATGCTCAAACGGTAGCATGGTCATCAGATTTAGAAGATTTAACAGGATGGAGTGTGGGCAATGGAACCGCAGACTTAAATGATGACACTTGGGGTTTTTACTCAGGCGGAGGAGAATCGCTAGGTTTTACTGGAGCTTTAGGCTTCTCAAAATCTTGGGATCCAGAACCAGCAGCAACAGGAGGTACTCCTATAACGCCTGATAACTTATTATTTACCCCTACATTTGCAATTCCAGCAAATGCGCTTTCAATTTCTTTTAAAATGAAAGTTGGATCTAATGACCCCAATTTCTTTGCAGAGAATTTCGCCGTTTTAGTTTATGATGATGTCGATTTTAATGGGACACTAACAGAAATTCATGAAGAAACTTTAACCGCTGGCGGAGATAATAGTGCAAAAGATATTACAGCCGACATACCTGCATTATTTGCTGGAAAAACCACCGGGATAATTATAAGGCATTATGACTGTACTGATCAAAATCAATTATTAGTTGATGATTTTGAAGTATCTTTTTCTACATCTTTATCTATTGAAGACAATACATTAGAAATAGTTCGTGTTTACCCTAACCCAGTCAATGACATCTTGAAAATTGATACCAAGTCATCTATTGACTCCGCTACAATAGTTAATCAATTAGGACAACGAATAATCGATGTTAAATCTAATAACATTGTAAACAATTCTATTGATTTGTCTACACTCAATAAAGGCTTGTATTTTATTACTGTTAAATCTAAAGAAAGATCAGCTACTCTTAAAATAATTAAAAAATAATTCTACTCTAGCTAAATAGTGCCAAAAAGAGCTTCAAATTGAGGCTCTTTTTATTTTTTGTTGGCTAATTGTCCGCAGGCCGCATCAATATCTTTTCCACGACTGCGGCGCACATTTACAACAATTCTATTTTTCTCTAAGGTATGGATATAGTTCTCTAAAGCCTCATTGGTTGCCTGTTTAAAATCGCCATCATCAATAGGGTTGTACTCAATTATATTTACTTTACTTGGCACATACTTACAGAATTCCACCAAGGCATCAATATCTTTTTGTGTATCATTTATGCCTTTCCAAACCACATATTCGTAACTTATTTTACGTTTGGTTTTGGCATACCAATATTCTAATGCTTCTTTTAAATCTATTAAAGGAAAAGTTTCATTAAAGGGCATTATTGACGTCCGAACTTCATCAATAGCTGAGTGCAAAGACACCGCCAAATTAAATTTCACGTCGTCATCTGCCATTTTTTTAATCATTTTAGGCACACCCGATGTGGATACTGTGATTCGCTTTGCAGACATCCCTAAACCTTCTGAAGATGTAATTTTATCAATAGCCTTAATAACATTATTATAATTCATAAGAGGCTCCCCCATTCCCATAAAAACGATATTACTTAATGGGCGATTATGATACAAGCGACTTTCTTTATCAATAGCGACTACTTGATCGTAAATCTCATCTGGATTTAAGTTACGCATGCGCTTTAAGCGTGCTGTTGCACAAAATTTACAATCTAAACTACAGCCTACCTGACTGGATACGCAGGCGGTTGTTCTTGTTGCTGTTGGTATTAAAACCGATTCTACTATTAAGCCGTCATGCAATAGAACCGCATTTTTTACCGTACCATCATTACTACGCTGCATAGTATCTACTTCTATATGGTTGATAACAAAATGGTCTTCCAACATCTGACGTGTTTCCTTTGAAATATTGGTCATATCCTCAAACGTATGCGCCGATTTTTGCCAAAGCCACTCATAAACCTGATTTCCACGGAAAGCTTTATCGCCCTGATTTACAAAGAATGTTCTTAGATCGTCTTTGGTTAATGCTCGAATGTCTTTTTTGCTTGCTGCCATAAGTGTTGCTAAAATAGTGAAAGGTTTTTCGATTTTAGATATTTGATTTTATTAATTGGTACTCAGAGGTCAAGACAACATTTTTTTGTTTCCACGTATTGATATATCTAAAAAAAGCCTTGTTAAACAAAACAAGGCTTTAAAAATATGTTTATAAAGATTCTGAAAACAAGTTCAGAATTATAGAATTAACATGGCATCTCCGTAGCTATAAAATTTATACTTTTCTTTTACAGCTTCCTCGTATGCTTTTTTAATAAAATCATGTCCTGCAAATGCCGAAACCATCATTAACAATGTTGATTTTGGGGTATGAAAATTAGTAATCATACAATTAGCAATACTAAAATCGTAAGGAGGAAAAATAAATTTATTGGTCCATCCTTCAATTTCATTTAATCTACCACTTGAAGACACAGAACTTTCTATAGCACGCATAGCGGTAGTTCCTACTGCACAGATACGTTTTTTATTTTCTATACCTTTATTTACAATATTGACTGCTCTTTCATCAATCTTTAACTCTTCGCTATCCATTTTGTGTTTTGACAAATCTTCAACCTCAACTGGATTAAAAGTACCCAATCCTACGTGTAAAGTTACTTCTGCAAAATCAACTCCTTTAATTTCTAACCTTTTTAGTAAGTGTTTAGAAAAGTGAAGACCTGCAGTTGGAGCTGCTACCGCACCTTCGTTTTTTGCATATATGGTTTGATAACGTGCTTCATCGTCTGGTTCTACATCTCTTTTTATATATTTTGGAAGTGGTGTTTCTCCAAGTTCATTTAGCTTTCTACGGAACTCTGAATAGGATCCATCATATAAAAAACGTAATGTACGCCCTCTAGAGGTTGTATTATCTATAACTTCTGCTACCAATGTATCATCATCACCAAAGTATAGTTTGTTACCTATTCTTATTTTACGTGCAGGATCAACCAAAACATCCCAAAGACGTTGTTCTTCATTTAATTCTCTTAATAAGAACACTTCTATCCTAGCGCCTGTTTTTTCCTTATTACCATATAACCTTGCAGGAAACACTTTAGTATTATTAAGGATTAATACATCTTCTTCGTCAAAATAATCTATGAGATCCTTAAACATTTTATGCTCAATGGTTTGTTCTTTTCTATTTAAAACCATTAAACGTGACTCGTCTCTGTTTTCTGCAGGGTATTCTGCTAATAATTCATCTGGAAGATTGAAACCAAAGTGTGATAATTTCATTTGTTAGTTTTTTGTTTTTAGTATGTCAAATGATGCTTCTTATTATAGCATAAAGCTTTAGGTAGAAAAATACCTTAAAATTCTGAAAGAATCATTTAATAAGTTGTTTCGTTTTTTTGAAAGCTGCAAATATACAATCTGCGAATAGGGGTTGTCAAGTAAATGAGTGATTATTATTCAGTTATTTTAAATCCGATAGATTTTAAATCGTCCCAAAAAGCTGGATACGATTTAGAAACAACCATGGCATCCTCTATTATAATTGGTGTTTTAAGAGCTAAAGGCGCAAATGCCATTGCCATTCTATGATCGTGATAGGTTGCAATTGATACGAATTCGTTAATCGTATTAGAAGCCGATAAATGTAGAGACTTATCTGTAATCTCAACATGGCCACCTAATTTTTCGATTTCATTTTTTAAGGCAACCAACCTATCGGTTTCTTTAATTTTAAGGGTATGAAGCCCTGCCAAATCACAAGGCATTCCTAAAGCAAAGCAGGTTATTGCTATTGTTTGTGCAATATCTGGAGCATTTTTTAAATTTAAAGTCAACGGTTCTAAATTCGAAAATTCTTTCTTTAGAGTAACACTATTGTTGGCATTAAAAACAGTACTCACTCCAAAATGTTTATAAATATCTGCTAAAACAGAATCACCTTGTAAGGAATTTTCTTTGTACGAAGACAATGTAATTTCTGTTCCAACTTCACTCATAGCAACAATACTAAAAAAGTAGGATGCTGATGACCAATCTGATTCTACAGTCAATGTTTTTGGTTGCTGATTCTTACTTTCTGGTTTTACGGTTATAGTATTTCCGATAAACGAGGATTCTACACCAATCTCTTCTAACAAACTGAGTGTCATTTTAATGTAAGGAATCGATGTTATTTCTCCCTCAAGGATAAGCTCCAATCCGTTTTCAAGCTTAGAAGCAATAAGTAATAGAGCAGAAATGTATTGGCTACTTACGTTTGCTTTTAATGAAACTTTATGTTTCGTTAATTTTTTACCTTTTATTTTTATTGGAGGAAGCCCTTCATTTTCAGTATAGCTAATATCTGCTCCTAGCTCTCGAAGTGCTTCTACTAATACTTTAATAGGGCGCTCTTTCATTCGTTTAGAACCTGTAAGCGTTACTTCTCTCCCTTCTTGAACTGAAAAATACGCCGTTAAAAAGCGCATCGCTGTACCTGCATGATTAATGTCTACTATATTTGAATCTGTGCTTAAAGCATTCGTCATTAAGTTACTATCATCAGAATTTGACACATTGTCAAGACTAATTTCGGGATACAGAGCCTTTAAAAGCAACAATCTATTCGATTCACTTTTAGATCCTGTTATTTGAATTGAAGATTTCTTAGAAATTGTCGATTTTTGAAGTGTAATATGCATGCCTATGAATTCTCTTTTAAACAAGCTGCAAATTTACTTTAATTTTTCGTTATTATGGTGCCTATCGTGATCTCGTTTTGCTTTCTTATCCATTCTTTTATCAAATGCTTTTTGCAAATCGACTCCTGTTTGGTTTGCCAGACATAAAACCACAAATAAAACATCTGCCAATTCTTCCCCAAGGTCTTTATCTTTATCACTTTCTTTTTCACTTTGTTCTCCATAACGCCTTGCTATAATACGAGCTACCTCTCCTACTTCTTCTGTAAGTTGAGCCATATTGGTAAGTTCATTAAAATAACGAACACCATGTTCATTAATCCAATCGTCAACTATTTTTTGTGCATTTTTTATATCCATACTATACTTTTGTTAATACTATCTGTTCATTTTCTTTTTCTATTATTTGCTTAAAGTATTCTTTTAGAGCATCATAATATATAGGAGAAATAATTGATTGATTAATTTGCAATTCAATTAAAAAATGTATCATATTATTTGAATGGGACACATTATATTTAAAAACTCCTAAATTATCTGGCATGACAAATGCCGCTTTCTCTGGGGCAGACTCCACTTTATACCCATCAGGTATTTTTATTACAATTTGATATCTGGTGGCAGCAGGATATCCAAAATCGACTGGAAATTCTCGATTTTCTAATTTAAAAGGGTTTTCTGTAGTCTTTAAAAAGAACATAGGTGAAAAATATATTTTATCGCCTATAATATCTGCCTGACTCTCTTTATTAAATTTATAAGATTCTATGGCTGGTTTAGATAAATCATTTTTGTTTTTCACCTGAAAATCAGAAATTTCCATACCGTTGTATTTATTTTCTAACTTTTCTAAAAAATCCTCCTCATCAGCTTTATTATATTTTTGTCTGTATGATAATGCCATATGATTGGTTTTTATACTCCTAAAACTTCCTTCAATAGCACCTTCTTCGTTTAAATTAACCATCAAGGAAATATTGTTTTTTGATTTCTGTTTTGGATATAAATCGACCAATGTAGAGCCTCCCTTTTCTGCAATAACCCGTCCTTGCCAATTCAATGTTCTAAATGGCAAAACATTTGGAGTACTATACGCACTGGTAGCATCTAACAGCATATTTCCTTCAGGGAATTTAACATAGCTAACAACATAGTTGTAACCTTCTCTTGTTGGGAACAACGGAATTCCATTTTGTCTTGTACTTACCAAAACTGGATACGCAGTTAAACCTGCATACTTTAACATAGAGGTTAACATTAAATTTATCTCTGCAACATTTCCCACATGTTCCTTAAATGCTTTTTTAACACCTACATTGGTATACTTGCCATAGCCTCCATTCCATTTCACCTTAGATTTAACAAAATTAAAAATTAAAGCTGTACGTTTCACAGGATCTGATATAGAACCAATCATAGCATCTATTTCATCTTTAAAATAGCTTGTTTTATGTAATTCTTCCCCAAAATAGGAGCTTTTATAAATGGTTTTAACAACGTCTTCCCAAGTTGTTGAATAATACTTAATTGTTGACCGCGGAAATTTAGTATAAGATAGTTCGTACTTCATGGCCGATCTATAATTATTTATACTATTTACATAAGGTTCCTCTTTTAAAGCTGGTACGTTTGTAAGATCATATGACGATATATTCTTAGTGAAATCTACATCTGAGGAATGGAATGATGTAGAAACAGAACCATTAGTAGATCTAGTCTTACTATTAAAAGTAATTTTGTCCCCTCTGGTTTCTATTTTAGGAATTACTGATAAAAACCCTTTAGTACTCGTTTTAAAAACAAAATATTCTGGTGCTTCAAATACAGCTTCTAATTTTTTTACTGGAATATCATACTGAAAATCAAAATCATCAACATTAGAGTAGAAAGGAGACATGATCTTATATCTAAACTCAACCACACAACCTTCTTTAATATTTGGCATGGTAAATTTTGTTTCATTAAAATATTTAGATCTTTCGGATTTAAAAATGCCTTCTTTAGTTAGCTTCGTGTCTTCTATTTTTCCTTCAACCAAATTATAGGTATAGGCTTTAATATTGCTTACATCTTCTTTATCGCTTCCATTTTTATATAGGCTTACTTGTTCTGTTGCATAACCAAAGCCTTCTTGGTTATATATTTTTATGCGCTCATGTATATCTGTTACCAAACGGAAGCCTTCATTTTGTATATATTCAAAAAAAGTTCTTCTATACTTATATAAATACGTGGCACCTGCAGAGGAGTCTAATGGATTAAATTTTTCTTGCAGTTCTTCTTTAGAGATTTTCCCAAATTTATAATCTTGAGCAAATGTTGTTATGGTAAAGCATAAGCTAAACAAAATCGCTATGGTTTTCATTTTGTTATTTTTCAATTTATTCTTTTTTAATTAATGCCACTTTTGCATTGTCTTGTTTATTTACTTCTTTATAAAAGGTTCTAAAAGCATCGTAATCTTCTTTGGGAAATTCACCATCTTTTATCACAAATTCTCTTTTGTATATAAGTGTATTTTTATTTTTTACAATTACCTCAGCTTTATAGCTACCAAATTTATTTTCAATGATTTTATTATTAGGTTTAGACTCTACTTTATAATCTTGAGGTAATGTAATTTTAACTTCATCGACATCTGTAAAGCCTCTTTTTATTTTAAGAGGATGTTTTCTATTTCTGTAACGATCTGGTATATCTGTATTTCTATTTAAAGCATTTAACGTGAGTAACATTCTATCCCCTATTTTTTTAGAGTAATTGCTTGCCTCAAAGCTAACATCTTCAACAAACTCGACTACTTCTTTGTTGTTTGTAATATGCATACTATTGATTTTGATAGTATTGATATATCTCCAGCGCTTTTTATAATGTTTATCAAGATCTCTTTCTGTCTCAGTTTCTAACCAATATTTATCATCATATTGGATGCCTTTGGAAGCAACATTTACATGAGCCTTAATAGCACCTTCGTTTGAAATTGTATAATTCCCTTTAATCCGTTGAATACTCTCTTCCGTTTTGTATTTTTTTGTGTGTTTGATTTCACCACCTTCTGGGGTTATAACCAGAACGTCTCTATCGTCTGTAAAATCGCCTATAAAACCAAAGGGCAACTTCTGGCTGGTACACTCTAACCAGATGTCTTCTTTATTTTCTTGAGGGATATTAAGAATGACATGATTACCTTGCATCGCTGCGAAATCTTTCTCTAAACTTCTTTGAGAACTCCCTGCATACACGACGGTATAATTTGACTTAACCCCTGCTGCTTTTAAGAGAGACATGGTATAATTTGTTAAAGCTTTACAATCTCCATAGCCCAGTTTATCCACTTCAGAAGCATTAAAAGGTTTCCAGCCCCCAATACCCACTTGCACACTTATGTAGCGTGTTTTGTCTTGTACATATTGGTAGATTTTCTTTGCTTTTGCGACATCATCTGGTTCATCTTTCACCAGATCTTGAATCATACTAACGGTACCCGCAGGCAAATCGTAAGTATCTTTTATCAAATCATGATACATCCATTTTCCAAAATCGTTCCAGTTTTCTACCTGTGTATGTACACCTTCTAATGCAAATTGTTTTGAAGCCACCAATATTTTAGGAGACATATTAGCAGATCCTGGGCTATACGCCTCAGGTTTTACAGCTGGAATATTTTTTACTTTGTATGTGATTTTCCCTGGAAGTGTTTCTTTTTCTAAATCTAAAATTTCAAAATTCTTTTCTTTAGTTCTAATAGTTATATCTTCTGGAAACTCTATGGTATAGGTACTTTTCTCTACACTTAAAAAATAACCGTTTACTGGCATAAAAGGTCTAATAAATGCCGTATTATTATTCACGACTTCACTAGTAAACTCAATGGTATAAGGATATTTAATTGGTGTATAATCTAAATATTTAACTCTAGAATCAGAATATAATGTACCTCCATCTACAGCACTCACATCTTTAAAATCGTTCTTCTTTATTTTTTTAATTTCTTTACCAAAATTATCAAAAACCAAAACTTCTAAACTTTTAATTTTCAAATTATTATCATAATGCACGTAGGCATTAACATCGTCATCTCCTTTTTTGTTTAATACCGTAATGATTTTTTTATTGGTGATGTACATTTCGCTTGAAGACCTTAACACAATATGCACATCGCTAGATCGAATAACAGCATTGGCTTTTTCTTTAAGATTCGTTGGAATTGTAATACTTGTATATAAATTTTCTTGAGAAGTAATAGATAAAGTTATGAGCAAAATTAAAACACTCACAATTTTTTTAATAATCATATATTAAAAGTTTTAAACGTTGAAGGTATTTGTATAATATTGATTATTATATGAGAAAAATCAGTTTCATTAAATATTTTTAGTACGACAAATTAAAAATCGTACAGCCAATATAAGAAAAGATGGGATAAAAATATATTTAAACTCGCTAAATAGCACGCGCATTCCCCATTCTGAAAAAAATGCTTCTACTCCAATTGGTGATACTTGTACGCCTCGAAACGGGAAGAAAAAACGACTATTATCAAATGGAATCAAAAAACCAACACCTTCACCTCCAGATGTCATAGCATCTAAAAGGCCATGCGAGAGTGTGGATAAAAAAATAACTAGAAACCAGACGCCTTTATTTTTTCTACCTAAGGTCATCATTAAAATAAAAGCCCATACAACTGAAAATAGTATAGAATGTGAAAACCCTCGGTGCCCCATAGGATGTGCGTAAGGAATACCAAATTTAAAACCTATAACATCAAAATCTGGCAGTATTGTTGATAATACAGCTAATATTATTAACCATTTTGCATGGTGCTTATCAATGACTTTTGCTAATGTAAAACCAACTATACCATGTCCAAATACTGATGCCATTATGTTTTGTTTTTTGAATCGATAATGATAGTAACTGGCCCGTCGTTGATCAACGCAACTTTCATATCGGCACCAAATTCTCCAGTCTGCACATTTTTCCCTAAGCTAGCCTCTAATTGTTTTATAAAGCTTTCATAAAGCGGTATGGCTACATCAGGTTTTGCAGCCTTAATATAGCTAGGCCTATTTCCTTTTTTTGTAGAAGCATGCAAAGTGAATTGACTAACTACAATAGCATCACCTTTAACATCCAACAAAGAACGGTTCATTATATTATTTTCATCCCCAAAAACACGAAGATTCGCAATTTTATTAATTAACCATTTAATATCTTCCTGGGTGTCTTCATTAACAATCCCCAAAAGAATTAAAAGTCCATGCGAAATGGATGCTACTTGCTCGCCATTAATGGTTACACTTGCTTCTGAAACTCTTTGAATAACTACTTTCATTCCCCTAAATCCCCAAAGGGGGCTTTTTTATCGTTGATTAAAACTAATCACTATACTACTTACTGTACTGCAAACTAATCACTAACCATCCCAATTATCAGTTCTGTAATGTTCATCTTCACCTTCAATAATTTGTAAATAACTTCGGTATCTCGAAAATGCGATCTCATCATTATCCAATGCTTTTTTAACAGCACATTTAGGTTCTTGAATATGTAGGCAGTTATTAAACTTACAGTCTTGTTTTAATTTAAATATTTCTGGAAAGTAATCACCAACTTCTTCTTTATCCATATCAACCACTCCAAACCCTTTAATACCAGGGGTATCAATAATTTTTGCTCCAAAACTTAAATCGAACATTTCTGCAAAGGTTGTTGTATGCTGGCCTTGCATGTGTTGTGACGAAATTTCTTTTGTCTTGATATTTAAAGTAGGTTCTATAGCATTTACAAGTGTAGACTTACCAACCCCAGAATGCCCAGAAAACATACTAATCTTATCACGCATTAAACTTTTTACCTTATCTACATTTTTGCCTGTTTTTGCAGAAACACCTATACATTCATACCCTATTTTTCTATAAGTATGTGCCAGGTATTTAACTTCTAAGAGGGTTTCGTCATCATAAGTGTCTACTTTATTAAACAATAATACTGTTTTTATAGAGTATGCATTGGCTGTTACTAAAAACCGATCGATAAAACTGGTTAACGTGGGTGGATTATTAATCGTAATCATTAAAAAAACCTGATCTAAATTAGCCGCAATAATATGAGTTTGTTTAGATAAATTAACCGATTTTCTAACAATGTAATTTGTTCTATCATGAATCTTATGTATGATACCTGATTCCTGATTATTGTTGGTTTCAAGTTCAAAATCCACCATATCTCCAACTGCAATAGGGTTTGTACTTTTAATACCTTTTATACGGAATTTGCCCTTTATACGGCATTCGTAAATATGGCCTAAATCGGTTTTAACCGTGTACCAACTTCCAGTAGATTTATAAACGAGTCCTGTCATATTTTTTCAAAAGTAAAGCTAAAAAAAATTTTTTTTGGCATAGATATTGTTTAAACTTGTCATTATTAATTTTTAACCATTAAAAAACCAACACATGAAAAAATTACTTATTATTTTTACTATTGCTTTATTTTCTTTTATTGATGGTAACGCCCAAGTTCAATACAAAGTTATTACTAGTGTAGAATCTATTGTTCCTAATGGATTAGGACGTTCTAGAATTATCAGTGCTAACGAAGAAAAAGATTACAAAGAATACACTAGTACACAAACTGAAGAGGATAACACACGTAACAAATCGAAACGTGGAGATATTAGAGTAAAGGGTTTTGACGAAACAAAACTATTAAACTTTTATAACCTAGGAGGTATCCGTTTTCAAAACATTGCCGCTAATGATGCTTTAATTACTTCAAAAATCAATACGATGATAGAAGAAGGCTGGGAGTTGGCTTTTGTTACTAGTGCAGTTGAAAGTAAAGGAGGTAAAGACGATAAGCAAGGTATTTTTATAACACGCTATATTTTTAAAAGAAATAAATAATTTGTATTTATTATTTTGAATAGAAACAAAAAGCCTCGCTAATGCGAGGCTTTTTTATTATAAAGCTTATTATTAGCCATTAATAATCTTCTCTTGATGATTGATAGACTCTTGGTGAATTGCTTTAAACATTCTTAATATAAACTCTTCACTAAGTCCGTGCTCTTCCCCTTCTAGAACCATTTTTCCTAAAATCTCGTTCCAACGTTTAGATTGCAATACAGCAACATTTTTTTTCTTTTTAAGAGCACCTATACCATCTGCCGCTACCATACGTTTTCCTAACAAATTAATAATATCATTATCAACAACATCAATTTGTGCTCTTAAATTATTTAAAGCATTGTTATATTCTTCTTCAGCATCAGTCTCTTTTCTAATCTTAAGATCTTTCATAATTTGCACTAAAGTACTTGGTGTAACTTGCTGTGCAGCATCACTCCATGCATTTTCAGGATCGTGATGTGTTTCAACCATAAGCCCATCATAATTTAAATCTAAAGCTGTTTGCGAAACATCAAAGATCATCTCTCTATTACCTGTAATATGAGAAGGATCTAGAATTAAAGGAATATCTGGAAATTTATTTTGAAATTCGATAGCTAATTGCCATTCTGGAATGTTTCTGTATTTGGTTTTTTGATACGTTGAAAACCCTCTATGTATGGCTCCAATGTTCTTAACACCAGCTTTGTATATACGCTCTATACCTCCTAGCCATAAAGATAAATCTGGATTTACTGGATTCTTTATCAGCACAGGCTTATCTGTTCCTTCCAAAGCATCTGCAATTTCTTGCATAATAAATGGACTCACTGTAGAACGTGCCCCAATCCATAATAAATCAACATCATGCTCTAAAGCCAATTTTACATGGGCAGCATTAGCTACTTCTGTACAGGTTTTCATACCCGTTTCTTCCTTTACTTTTTGTAGCCATTTTAAACCTAAAGCTCCAACACCTTCAAACATTCCTGGTCTTGTTCTTGGTTTCCAAATACCAGCTCTAAAATAGTTAGCATCTGTGTCTTTTAGCTCATGAGCTATTTTTAATACTTGCTCTTCTGTTTCAGCACTACAAGGTCCTGCAATAACCAAAGGATGATCTAAATTTAATGCATCCAACCAGTTTCTCATTTCTTTTTTATTTTCCATGATTTTTAATATTTAGCTGCTTAAGCTATTCCGTTTAAAATTTGTTTTATATGATTCGTATTTTTCATTTCATTATAAACTTCTTCAAAGTCACCTTTTTCCATAAGTTCTTTAAATTGTTTTAGGTTATTGATATACTCTTCTAAAGTTTCAATAACATTTTCTTTGTTTTGTTTAAAAATTGGGGTCCACATTTCTGGCGAACTCTTAGCCAAACGAACCGTAGAAGCAAATCCACTACCTGCCATATCAAAAATATCGCGTTCATTTTTTTCTTTTTCTATCACCGTTTTACCCAGCATAAAAGAGCTTATATGCGATAAATGCGACATATATGCTATATGTTTGTCGTGTGCTTCTGGATTCATATAACGAATGCGCATCCCTATATCTACAAAAAGTTTCAAGGCTTTTTCTTGAAGTTTAAATGCTGTTTTTTCAACTTCACAAACAATATTAGTTTTGCCCTTAAATAAACCTGAAATTGCTGCACTAGGCCCCGAATGTTCAGTTCCGGCAATAGGATGCATGGCTAAAAAATTTCTACGTTTAGGATGGTTTTCAATAACCTTACATATGTCCACTTTAGTGGATCCTGCATCCACGACCAATCCTGAATCTGAAATCTTATCTAAAATAACTGGCAGTAACTTCACTGTAGCATCCACGGGAATAGATATAATGACTAAGTCGGCATTATCTATATCATCTAGTGTTGCTTTTTTATCAATTAAATTGAGTGACAGCGCTTCATCTAGCGTCGTTTGCTTTCTGCTAATTCCATGAATAACCACATCTGGATCATTCTTTTTTATATCTATAGCAAGGCTACCACCTATTAATCCAACTCCTATAATATATATATTTTTCATTCCCTTTTGTCTTCTTAAGACATCCTCCCTAAAGGAAGGGTTATTATTTAATATTTATCTCTATTACTGTTTATCGATTCTACAATCTGATCACTTATTTAACTCTTCTTATAGCTTCTTCTAAAACCTCGTTTGATGCGCATAACGAAAATCGTATATACCCTTCTCCTTTACTTCCAAAGATGGTTCCAGGGGTAATGAATATATGATTGTTTTTAAGCACTAAATCTATATATGCTTCAGCTTTTTCAGAGGCTGGTAATTTAGCCCAAACAAAAAGCCCTGTTGCATTTTTATCGTATGTACAATTTAACGCGTCTGCTAATTCCCAAACCAAATCTCGGCGTTTTTTATAAACACTATTTAGAGTTACAAACCACATATTAGAACATTTTAAAGCTTCAATGGCCCCTTTTTGAATGCCATAAAACATACCAGAATCCATGTTACTCTTCACCTTTAAAATATTGTTTATATGCTTGCTATCCCCAACAACCATTCCCACACGCCATCCAGCCATATTAAATGTCTTACTTAACGAATTAAGCTCTAAACATACCTCTTTGGCTCCTTCTACACTTAATATACTTTTTGGATCGTCATTCAATATAAAACTATACGGATTGTCATTAACAATTAAAATATCATGCCGCTTAGCAAAAGCCACCAATTCTTCAAACAAAGCCTCACTTGGTTTAGCCCCTGTTGGCATATGCGGGTAGTTTACCCACATCAATTTCACGTTAGTTAAATCTAGCTGTTCTAAAGCTTCAAAATCTGGCAACCAATTATTTTTGGCATCTAATTCGTAAAAAACAGGTTTTGCGCCTACCAGCTTTGTAACAGATTGGTATGTTGGGTATCCTGGATTTGGAATCAACACCCCATCACCTTCATTTAAATACGCCATCGAAATATGCATGATACCTTCCTTACTTCCCATGAGTGGTAAAACTTCTGTGGAAGCACTTAACGATACCGAAAAATGTTCTTTATAAAATCCTGTTATAGCTTCTCTTAATTCAGGCAACCCCTGGTAGCTTTGGTATTTATGCGCATTAGGTGCCAAAAGCCCTTCTTTTATAGCTTCTACAACACGTTGTGGCGGCTGTAAATCTGGACTCCCAATACCTAAATTAATAATAGGTTTTCCACTGGTAATAAGGAAATTTACTTCTCTTAGTTTTTTTGAAAAGTAATATTCCTCTACTGTTTGTAATCTATTAGCAGCTTCAATCATAATTTAGCATTTTTATATTCACCCAACACTTTAAATCCTTCTCCCATAATATCAATTATAGATTTTGATTTTTTAAAATCCTCATATTTTTCAAAAGTAACGTCAACGAAAAAAGCATATTTCCAAGGTGTTTCAATGATTGGCAAGGATTGAATTTTGGTTAAATTCAATTTACAGTCACTCATCACATTAAGGATGGCCGCTAAACTACCTCGTTTGTGATCACTCTCAAATTTAACAGAGGCCTTATTGATTTCGCTTTCAGGCACTTCAGAATTTGTCCGCTTTACTATAACAAAACGGGTTTCGTTATGTTTTATCGTTTGGATACTTGTTGCTAAAACATCCAATTCGAATATATCGGCGGCCATTGTACTTGCAATTGCGCCAATGCCTTTAAGCTTTTTTTCTTGGATACGCTGGGCAACCTCGGCCGTATCTTTATCTTCTACCAATTTAATATGAGGATACTGCTTAAAAAACTCTTTACATTGCAATAATGCCATTGGATGAGAATACACCTCTTCTATGTCTTCTATACGTTGATTTGGCAATGCCATTAAGTTGTGCTGAATATCTAAATAATGCTCGCCAACAACGTGCAAATCATATTTATCAATTAAAGCGTAATTAGGGATAATAGATCCTACTATAGAATTTTCTAAAGCCATAATAGCGGCATCGCATTCTTTAGTAATTAGCGAATCGACACCCCTATCGAATGTTAGGCATTCAATAACATCAACAGGTTTCTCAAAAAATTGTTGTGACACAATATGATGAAAAGATCCTTTTACTCCTTGTATGGCTACTACTTTAATCAAAATTTCATTTTATTTTATAAGACCTCAATCTTAAATTGAGGTTGTTCAACTAAAAGTTAAACAAAAAAAAGTCCCGATTTTCATCGAGACTCATATTTAAAATTTATAGTTATAAATTATACATACAACGTCTCGTTCCTTTTGCTAAAAAAGAAGTAAAACCAGTTGTTATAATATGTATAAAATACTGTTGTTGTCATAATTATGAGGCTAAAGTAAATAATATTTTAAGAAATCAAAATTGTGGTCTTATTTTTTTTTGAATTTTTTAAAAGTTTTAAAGATTATACAACAAAACTTCTATAGCATTATATAATTATTATTTTTGAATAAATAATTTTAATTATGTCTATTGAAGTAGTAGGAATTTCTAAACGCTATGGCGAACAAAAAGCTTTAAGCAATATTTCATTTAAGGTTAACAAACCAGAAATCGTTGGGTTTTTAGGTCCCAATGGCGCTGGAAAATCTACCATGATGAAAATATTAACTACTTATATCAATCCTAGTGAAGGGGTTGCCAAAGTAAATGGACATGATATAAAAGAGCACATACAACTTGTTCAGCAAAGTGTTGGGTATTTACCAGAACACAATCCATTATACCTCGATATGTTTGTTAAAGAGTATTTAAACTTTAATGCTAGTATATATAAGGTCTCTAAACAGCGTATCCATGATGTTATTGAGCTTACTGGCTTAACCCCCGAAGTTCATAAAAAAATAGGGCAGCTCTCAAAAGGGTATCGCCAGCGTGTTGGTTTGGCCAATGCTTTATTGCATGATCCTGATGTTTTAATATTAGATGAACCGACTACAGGTCTAGACCCTAACCAATTAGTAGACATTAGAAATCTCATTAAAACAATTGGAAAAACCAAAACCGTATTTCTATCTACACATATTATGCAAGAAGTTGAAGCCATGTGCGATCGTGTTATTATAATTAATAAAGGTGAAATTGTCGCAGATAAGAAGCTTAGCGAATTACGCGATGAGAAAGAACAAATCGTTGTTGTAGAATTTGATTATCGCATTGAAGATGCTTTTTTACTTAAGCTTCCTAAAGTTCAAAGCGTCAACAACACACATGATTTTGTTTATGAAATTACTTTTAAAACTTCGGAAGATATGCGATCTCATGTATTTGATTTTGCTCACGATAATCAATTAAAAATTTTACAGCTTAACCAAAAGAATGCGAGTTTGGAATCTCTCTTCAGAGATTTAACATTAAAATAGCCTTTCTTTATCTATTGATGAGTTTTAAATGAAAAGTATGATAAATATCATCCTTATGATAATAAGTAGGTGCTAATTTTGCTGAAGAATATTTATACTAAGTGTAGTTATCTGGCTTACAAAGTAAGCTATAAACTATCTTATAACACATAAAATACTATGAGTAAAGGAATTTATGTCGCTACCATTGAGCCTAACAGCGGAAAATCTGTTGTTGTTCTTGGTTTAATGCGTATGCTGTTGGGAAAAACTGCTAAGGTTGGCTATTTTAGACCAATTATTGAAGATCTTGAGGCAGGAGAAATGGACAATCACATTAACACTGTGATGTCTCATTTTGAATTGGATATCAATTATAAAAAAACATTTGCATATACGAGAAATCAGGTGCTTGACTTATATAATCAAGGAAAATCTGGTGAAGTCTTAGATGAAATCATTAAAAAATATAAAAGCCTTGAAGAACGCTTTGATTTTGTTTTAGTAGAAGGCACCGATTTCTCTCATGAAAACTCAAGTTTAGAATTAGATATAAATATCTTAATCTCTAAGAACCTTGGACTTCCTGTTATTATCGTTTCTCAAGGAGATAAAAAAGAACTTAAAGAGATTGTAGATAGTGTTCAATTAGCCCATGATACCTTTACACAAGACGTCGATGTACTTTCCATAATAACCAACAAAGCAAACCCCGATGATCTTTCTACGCTTAAAGAACAATTAAAAACACGCATTAATAATGGCACCAATATTACGGTGATACCTAAAATACCCAGCCTTAGTAGTCCTACTGTAAAAGAAATTTCGAAAGCCTTAGGCGGCGAAGTTCTTTTTGGGCAAGATATGCTGAATAATTTAACTGAGAATTTTAGTGTGGGGGCTATGCAATTACGTAACTATTTAGTGCATCTTAAGGAAAATGCCTTAGTTATTGCTCCAGGTGATAGAGCCGATATTATCTTAGGCGCATTACAGGCTAATATTTCTAAAAATTATCCTAAAATTGCTGGGATCATTTTAACTGGCGGCCTTATTCCTGAAGAACCTATTTTAAAACTTATCGAAGGGCTCTCAAGTATTGTTCCGCTTATTAGCGTTAAAGGTGGCACTTATAATGTTACTAGCAGTATTGGCAATATAAAAGCTAGAATATATGCTGAAAATGCTGAAAAAATCACAACATCTATTGCTACTTTTGAAAAGCATGTAGATACAGATAAGCTTGCGGAAAAACTCATAACTTTTGAATCTGAGGTATTCACTCCTAGAATGTTTCAATATAATTTATTGCAACGTGCCTTAAATGACAAAAAGCATATTGTTTTACCTGAAGGTTATGATGAGCGTGTATTGCGTGCTGCCGCTAAATTAATCAACGCACATGTTGTAGAATTAACGCTTCTGGGTGAAGAGGATAGAATTAAAGAACTTATTGAAAAATTAGATATCCCTTTAAATACAGATGAGATAAACATTATATCACCTATAAAATCACCTCACTTTGAAGATTACGTTAATACGTTTTATGAACTTAGAAAGCACAAAAATGTGACTTTACAGATGGCAAAAGATACGATGGCAGATGTTTCGTATTTTGGCACCATGATGATTTATAAGGGGCATGCAGATGGCATGGTTTCTGGGGCAGTACACACAACCCAACATACTTTACGCCCTGCATTGCAATTTATAAAAACGAAGCCTGGTGTTAATCTGGTATCGTCTATTTTCTTTATGTGTTTAGAAGACAGAATTTCTGTGTTTGGAGATTGTGCTATTAACCCAAATCCAGATGCGCAACAATTAGCAGAAATAGCTATTTCATCTGCTCGAACTGCTGAAGAATTTGGTATAGAGCCTAAGGTTGCCATGCTTTCTTATTCATCTGGGGCTTCTGGTAAAGGTGCCGATGTAGAAAAAGTTAGAGAGGCAACCGATATTGTAAAAGCGCAAACTTCAGATTTAAAAATAGAAGGTCCTATTCAATACGATGCGGCAGTAGATATGCGCATTGGAAAAACCAAATTACCAGATTCTGAAGTTGCTGGACATGCCAGTGTTTTAATTTTTCCAGATTTAAATACAGGCAATAATACATATAAAGCCGTACAACGTGAAACTGGGGCATTAGCTATAGGTCCTGTTTTACAAGGCTTAAACAAACCTGTTAACGACCTGAGTAGAGGTTGTACTGTCGATGATATTTATAGCACTGTTATTATAACTGCTATTCAAGCTCAAAACCAATAAATATGCAAGTATTAGTTTTAAATTCTGGTAGTTCCTCAATAAAGTTTCAATTATTTTCAATGCCTGAAGCGCGTATTTTATGTTCGGGGCAAATTGAGCGTATTGGTCTAGATGATGCTATCTTCACATACAAAACCCCCAATAATACTATTGAATTTGAAAGTCCTATTTTAAATCATAAAGATGGGTTAATATTATTATCTAAACAGCTTTTAGATAAAAATACAGGCATTATAAAATCGCCCGAAGATATTTCAATTGTAGGACATCGCGTGGTTCATGGTGGTATTTATTTTAATGAAACTACTGAGATTACTAATATTGTAAAAGAAAGAATTAAAGAATTATCATCATTAGCACCTTTACATAACCCAGCGAATCTTGAAGGTATTGAAGTGGCAGAAGATATTTTTCCGAATGCAAAACAAGTTGCTGTTTTCGATACGGCCTTTCATCAATCCATACCAGAACATGCTTATAAATATGCCATTCCTAATAACTTTTTAGACGATCACCACATCCGTCTATATGGTTTTCATGGTACAAGCCATAAATATGTTTCGGAAAAAGCTATCGATTATTTAAATAAAAAAGACTCTAAAATTATCACTATTCATTTAGGAAATGGTTGTAGTATGACTGCTATCAAAGATGGTAAAAGTATTGATCATTCTTTAGGATTTTCTCCAGTAAGTGGCTTAATTATGGGAACACGCTCTGGTGACATCGACCCTGCAATCATCTTTCATTTAGCAAATAAGTTAGATTTCAGTTTAGAGGACATTAATACACTATTACAAAAAAAGAGCGGTATGTTAGGACTTACTGGTTTTAGTGATTTAAGAGACATCCAAGAACAAGCAGCACAAGGTAACAAAGCCTGTCAGTTAGCTTTAGAAATGAATGTATACCGCATAAAAAAATATATTGGCAGCTATGCAGCTATTTTAAACGGATTAGATGCAATTGTATTTACTGCTGGTATTGGAGAAAACTCCCAGCTAATGAGAGAACTTGTCTGTAAAGATCTGGAATTTTTAGGCATTTATTTAGACCTCGAAAAAAACAAAATCAGATCTAAGGAAACACATGTTATTAGTACACAAGATTCTAAAGTAGAAATTTTAGTCATTCCAACTAATGAAGAATTGGAAATAGCCAAACAGGCTACCGAGTTATTCAAAGATCAAGCGTCCTTTATATAATTCATTAACCTCTACTATTGGAGGGCGGTTAACCGCAATAACATGACCTACTCCAGAAATAGTGCCTTTTATTTCTTGTTGCGGATTTATAATCATGTCGTTTGATGCACGATTCCATAGTTGTACTTTTTGGGCGATCAGGTTTCTCCCTTCAAAACGAGATGAACCAGCTGCAAAAGTTAGGTTTAAATTTTCTGTTCTGCCAGAAATAAAGCAATTCGACAAACCATTAAAGACTAACCGAAAGGTATTGTTGTTTATCTGCAATCTAAAATTGGCATTAGTATAGGTGTCTGGTTCTCCAAAATCTTCCGACTGGATCGTTAAATTTGGATAGGTTAAAACGCCATCAGAACTGATATCATATTGAGTCGAGCTTCTTATTTCCGTTATATTAGGTGATGTTACGTAAATCTTGGTAATACCATAATCACGTACATAGTTACAATGGTTCTCATCGGTCAATATCAGCTTATTATCTAAAACAATGGCTTCCACGTCATTCATTAAGTTTCGACCTGTTTCAATAACAACTTTTTGTTCTACACCTTCTTTAATAATGAGTTCGATATCACGATTGACTAGTATTTTATTAAAAGCCTCTACAACGACTTCTTGTTGAATAATGCGCCCTGTTTTTTGAAAACAATCACCTGCATGCTCACTGTTGCAAGCCATTATTAAAAATAAAACTAATATGTTAATTATTCTTTTCATATTTTGTTATTCCCGCGAAATCAGGAATCCACTATTGTGTTTTCAGGTTTCAGCTCACTTCGACTTTAATTTACCTTGAGCCTAGTTAAAAGACTCAGTGACCACAGAAAATATCTATAGCCTAACACCTATTCCAAATTCTACAGCCTCTGCTTTGGCGCCGTGAGATTTTAGTGTTAATGCACCAAACCACTTATTACTAAAATACCGCTTTAAACCTATTCTTATATATGTTCGTCCCTCAAAATCAAATGGGTAATACACATAATACCCAAACTGTGAAACAAGTGATGTTTTATTAATAAATAATTCATGCCCAGCAAAAACACCCACTCTTTTATAATCTTTATTTCCGGGTGAATTATCTTCTGGAAAAGCAACCGATCTATAATAAATAAACTCTTTTAAAAAATTTGAAAAGAAAACATCGGTTCCAAACTGCAAAGCACTTTTCCTATTAATCCGTTTATCTGCATAAGCAGAAAAAATGTAAAAGGGAAATTGCCCACTACCTACAACATCACTTTCATTGATTCCAGATCTAAAAGCAAAGTTATATTTTATTGGTTCTGTGAATTTTTCTTTCTCGGCGCCACCAATTGTACTTATAAATTCTGGTTCTACATCATCTAAACTATAAGTCACTCCTACATTTAAAACCATAGAATTTATGCTTGTATTTGGTGCTCTTACATTGGCATTGGAATAATGAATAAACGACAAACCCGCTTGCAGCCCAAACCTGTCTATAATACGTTCTTTTTTGTAATTAAGCATCAGATAGGTGCTACTCATTATTTTAGAGCCAAAAGCTACATTTCTAAAATTCGCTTCTTTATCATAAGGGTTGGTTGTTAAGGCGAGACCTTGACCAATACGCAACATTAAATGACGGTTTAAAAAATAGAAATTATAATGTGCATATAAAGAATAGTTATTTCCTAAGACATCATTTTTTAGATTTTGATAAATAAAAGACACCCCATAATCGGGATAATTATAACCCTGTTCCCAATCGTTAAATCCGTAGGTTTTTTTATTCCAGCTTAAAATAACACCTTCAGGGTGACCTTGTATTAAATGTGAAATATCGTTGTTGTGCAACGCTATATTTCCTTTAAAATAATTAATATCAATATAGGATGTATGTTCCTTTTCTTGTGCGAAAGAAACCCCGAAAACTGCACAAAAAATACAGACTAAAAATAATCTCATTAATAGATTTGCTTGAAGAGCAAAAATAACGGAATTATTAAAACATATGTGATGCAATCGCCTTTATATTATCACTTTTACCCATAGAGTAATAATGAAGTACAGGAACGCCCGCTTTTTTAAGCTCTTCAGATTGTTTTATAGCCCATTCTATACCTACTTGCCTCACTTGCTTATTGTCTTTGCATTTTTCAACTTCATTGACCAAAGTTTCTGGCAGATCTATTTTAAAAACCTGTGGCAAGACTTGTAAATGACGCTTTACAGCTATGGGCTTTATCCCTGGAATAATAGGTACATGTATCCCCGCTTTTTTTGCCTTATCTACAAATTCGAAGTATTTTTCATTATCAAAAAACATTTGGGTGACTACATAATCTGCTCCTGCTTCTACTTTTTCTTTAAGACGCCTTAAATCTGCTTGTAAAGAAGGGGCCTCCATATGCTTTTCTGGATAGCCAGCAACGCCAATACAAAAATCAGATTTATGATCAGACTCTATAACCTCGTGCAAATACTTTCCGCAATTTAAATTCTGTATTTGAGCGACTAACTCCGTTGCATAATGGTTTCCGCCTTTTGAAGGTTCAAAATATTTTTGATGACTCATAGCGTCGCCACGAAGTGCCATGACATTATCGATGCCCAAATAATGACAATCTACCAATAAGTATTCAGTTTCTTCCTTGGTAAAACCACCACATAATACATGAGGAACGGTATCTACATTATATTTATGCTTTATCGCTGCACAAATACCAACAGTACCAGGACGCATACGCGTTATTTTTCTATCTAATAATCCTTCTCCTTTATCAATATACACATACTGTTCTCTAGAAGTAGTTACATCAATAAATGGTGGGCTAAATTCCATCAAAGGATCTATATTATTGTACAACTCCTGAATATTTCTTCCTTTTTGTGGTGGAATAATTTCAAACGAAAACAATGTTTTCCCGTTAGCTTTTTTTATGTGGTCTGTTACTTTCATTTATGCTGAATTTATTTCAGTATCTGTTTCTAACTTATTTTTAACGTTATCGTAAACTTAATACTCTAATTCAAATGCTGCAGTTGAATATTCATATTTATTCATTAATAATTTTACCTCCTTCAACAATTCAATCGAAGCTTCAATTTCGGCCTTTCGTATTGAAACGCTTTCTATATTAAAGCCAATGGGTATTTTTTTACCTTCACAATAATGCAATAATTCTTCAGCGATATCTTTACAAACATCTACTGAATTTGATAATATATCTTTCGAGTTTTTTAAATCGTTTTTTAACCATCTTGGGATATCAATCCCTAACCATTCCATAAATTCCATAGTTTTTAGAGAACCGCAAGGTGTTAAGGTAAATATAATTGGAACCAATTCTCGGTTACTCTCAATAGAACTATAGTAATAATCTGAAAGGAAATTTTTAGTATTATTTATATTGTATACACATTGCGAAATAAAAAAACGACATCCTTTTTCTGTCTTTTTATAAAGACGCATATGTTCATCATTTTTTTTATGGTGACGCTCTGGAATGGTAACGCCCCCTAATCGAATTGAAGTATTAGAACTTTGATTTATTTGATAAGCATCATTTAAAGAAAGTGTTGCTTTTTGTTTATTTGATGGCGTACCAACAAAAACAGAATAGTCTATACGTTTTGAATTTTTATTAATCCATTTGTTTAGTTCATCAACCGAATATTTCCCTACACTCTTATAGATAATCTTTGGTAGGTTTAAGTCTTTTAAGTAATTATCACTATAAACATCTGGGCTTAGAGTTTCCATAAAAGGGAATGGTCTGGCTGCATTATTTCTAGAAGACTCATCTTGAATATCGTACAAGACTAAACCGTCAATTTCCAAACCACTAATACGCTCTATCTGTTTATTAGCGATAGTTCTAATTTTACTTTCATCGGTATGCAATTTAGGTGGCGTTAATCCGTAAAGTAAAATTCCAGACTTTTTACTATTGATTTTATCTTCTAACATGTACTACACTAATATTTTTTTTACGTCTTCAAAAGATTCCTGATACTCCCAATAAATCCATCTACCATCTAAATAATCTGTTAAAATATAAGTCTCACTAACCGACTTAATTCTAGAAACCGCCACTACTTTTTTAGAAAACCCGTCAACAGTTACATTTTCTAATTTTTCTTTGTTATCAGCATCATATCCGTGAGATATTATATGGTTTCCTAATGTCAATTCTACAAATTCCATATTCATTATATTATTGATCGGCCAGATTAGGATGCAGCCACTTTCTAGCTTTATCCTTTTCTATACCTTTTCTAGTGGCGTAATCGGTTACCTGATCATCCGTAATTTTACCTAAACCAAAATATTTAGCTTCTGGATTGGCAAAATAGTATCCAGATACTGCTGCTGCTGGCCACATGGCTAGACTTTCTGTTAAGGAAACACCTATAAGTTTTTCAACATCTAACAATTCCCAAATGGTTTCTTTCTCTAAATGATCTGGACATGCGGGGTAGCCAGGTGCAGGACGGATACCTTTATAAGTTTCTTTTATCAACTCTTCATTAGATAGATTTTCATCAGATGCATATCCCCAATGTTTCGTACGCACTTGCTTATGTAAATACTCAGCAAATGCTTCTGCGAATCTATCTGCAATAGCTTGCGCCATTATTGAGTTGTAATCGTCTCCTTTTTCTTTGTAATAAGTTGCTAATTCTTGTGCTCCAAAAATACCCACACAAAATGCCCCCATATAATCCGTTTTACCTGTTTCCTTTGGTGCAACAAAATCGGACAACGCTATATTTGGCACGCCTTCTCTCTTCTTTAATTGCTGACGCAAGGTTCTAAACACAGCAATCTCACGACCTTTTTTCTGAATAGAGATATCATCATCATGAATTGTATTGGCTTCAAATAAGCCAAAAACAGCTTTTGGTTTTAGCAACTGTTTTGCAACAATCTGCCTGATCATTTCTTGAGCATCTTCATACAATTGGGTTGCTTGTTCACCAACAACTTCATCTGTTAAAATCTCTGGAAATTTACCATGTAAATCCCATGAAATAAAGAAAGGTTTCCAATCTATATAAGGCAACAGCTCTTTTAAGCTCAATTGTTTTAATATTTGAACTCCTAACTCTTTAGGCTTTACAATTTTAGACACTTCCCAATCTATACTGTATTTTTTGTTCCGCGCTTCTTCTATAGAGATATATGATTTCTCTTTGCCTCTTTTTAAAAACTTCTCGCGAAATTCATCGTAATCCTTTTTAAGTTTTGCGACATATGCATGGGATGTTTTTTTATTCAATAAATCACCAACAACAGTCACTGCTCTAGATGCATCATTTACATGAACTACAGCATTTTTATACTGAGGGTCAATTTTCACAGCAGTATGTGCTTTCGATGTGGTTGCTCCTCCAATAAGTAAAGGCACCGTGAAATTTTGACGCTCCATTTCTTTGGCTAAATACACCATTTCATCTAATGATGGTGTAATTAAACCTGATAGGCCAATAGCATCTACATTGTGTTCTTTTGCTTCAGAAATTATTTTCTCTGGTGGCACCATAACCCCCAGATCAACTATTTCATAATTATTACAACCTAAAACAACACTCACAATATTTTTTCCAATATCATGTACATCGCCTTTTACAGTTGCCATTAATACTTTTCCTAGAGCCTCTTGTTTTTCGCCCTTTTCAGCTTCAATAAATGGGTTTAAATAGCTCACGGCCTTTTTCATAACCCTTGCCGATTTCACAACTTGCGGCAAGAACATTTTTCCAGCTCCAAACAAATCACCTACCACATTCATTCCAATCATCAAATGACCTTCTATAACCTCGATTGGTTTTTTTGCTTCTTGTCTTGCTTGTTCTACATCTTCAATAATATAGGCATCAATTCCTTTTACCAAAGCGTGTGTAATACGTTCTTGTAATGCATTCTCCCTCCAAGATAGATCTACGGTCTTTTCTTTTTTGGACCCTTTTACAGTTTCAGCAAAATCTAACAAACGCTCTGTTGCGTCATCTCTTCTGTCTAGAATAACATCTTCAACGTGTTCTAATAAATCTTTAGGAATATCATCATACACCTCTAAAAGAGCTGGGTTTACAATCCCCATATTCATACCAGCCTGAATAGCATAGTATAAAAATACTGAGTGCATCGCTTCCCGAACACGGTCATTTCCTCTAAAAGAAAACGATACATTGCTCACACCTCCACTAACACTTGCATTTGGTAAATTTTCACGTACCCAACGAGTTGCTTCAATGAAATCGATCGCATTTTGGCGGTGTTCTTCCATGCCTGTTGCTACAGGAAATATATTTAAATCGAAAATGATATCTTCCGATGGAAACCCTACTTTATTTACTAAAACATCATAAGAACGCTTAGATATTTCAATACGTCTTTCATAATTATCAGCCTGTCCAACCTCGTCAAAAGCCATAACTATTACGGCTGCTCCGTAGCGCTTTATCTGTTTTGCTTCCCAGATAAATTTTTCTTCGCCTTCTTTTAAAGAAATGGAGTTTACTATGCATTTTCCTTGCACCACCTGAAGCCCAGCTTCAATAATTTCCCACTTGGAGCTATCTATCATAATAGGCACGCGACAAATATCTGGTTCGGCAGCTATTAAATTTAAAAAACGAACCATCGATTCTTTTCCATCAATAAGACCATCGTCCATATTGATATCTATGATTTGTGCTCCACCATCTACCTGATGACGCGCAATATCCAGTGCTTCATCAAACTTCTCTTCTTTTATTAATCTTAAAAACTTACGCGAACCAGCAACATTAGTACGCTCACCAACATTAACAAAGTTACTGTTTTCGTTAAGGACTAGTGGTTCTAATCCTGATAAACGCATGTATTTTTTTTGAATCTTGCTCATTATTTATAATGTTCTACAACTGGAAATGGCTCGTAAAAATGATGCAATAAAGCTTTCCATTCTTGATATGCATTCGATTTTCTGAACCCTATTTCATGATTCTCAATAGTTTTCCAGTTCACTAATAATATATATTTATCATCCTGCTCTATACACTTCTTTAATTCGTGCGATATATATCCTTTTACAGAAGAAATGATACGTTGTGCTTCTTGAAAACTTTTTTCAAAATCTTCAGAAAGCCCTTTCTTAATATTTAGTATAGCTACTTCTAGTATCATATTTTATCAACTTATTGACACTTGTTAGGTTTTAAAACCCTAACAGGTCTATTATAAGATTCCTGCTTCTGTAGGAATAACAGTTCTTGGTTTATATTTCGCAGCTATATCTGCTATAACTCTAATATGCTCTGGATTTGTGCCACAGCAACCTCCTATAATATTTATTAAATTCTTTTTTAAATATTCTTCTATTTGAGCACCCATTTCTTCGGGTGTTTCATCATACTCTCCAAAAGCATTTGGTAACCCCGCATTGGGATGCGCAGAAATTGCAAAATCTGTTTTAGAAGCAATAGCCTCCAAATGTGGTTGTAATAAATTAGCTCCTAAAGCACAATTAAAACCAACTGATAGCAGCGGAATATGCGATACAGAAATTAAAAAGGCTTCTGCCGTTTGACCAGAAAGTGTTCTTCCTGATGCATCGGTAATGGTACCACTAAGCATAACAGGCATCTCTATATTGCGTTCTTCTTTAACTTCTTCTATAGCAAACAAAGCTGCTTTAGCGTTTAAGGTATCGAAAACGGTTTCTACTAATAACAAATCGGAGCCACCATCAACCAAAGCTTCTACCTGTTGTTTATAGGCTACACGTAACTCGTCAAAAGTCACTGCTCTGTATCCTGGATCGTTAACATCTGGAGACATACTTGCTGTTCGGTTTGTAGGACCGATTGATCCTGCTACGAAACGTGGTTTATGCGGCTCTTTTGCAGTAAACTTATCGGCAACTTCTTTGGCTATTTTTGCCGATTGGTAATTAAGCTCATATACCAAATCCTCCATTTGATAATCTGCCATGGCTATTGTTGTACCAGAAAATGTATTGGTTTCTACAATATCTGCACCCACCTCAAAGTATTTAGCATGTATTTCTTTAATTGCCTCAGGCTGCGTGATTGAAAGCAAATCGTTATTACCTTGTAATGGCGTAGGGTAATCTTTAAAGCGTTCACCTCTAAAATCTTCTTCGGTAAATTTATAAGCCTGTAACATGGTACCCATAGCACCGTCTAGTACTAAAATACGTTCTTGTAAAACTTGTTGTATGTTCGACATTTTAATATTTTTTAAGCGTCATTCTGATTCGATTTCTGAGCCACATTGTACGGGCAACCATATAATGAGAACCGCTCCCTTCAACTTGAGTCTATGCTGAGCTAAGCCAAAGTACTCAGGGAGATATTTTCAGATCGATGAATATTTGATTTTCAAATATTCGTTTTATTTATATGTCGTCAAGAAAAGTAAAAGAAACACTTTTCGTTATCTTTCCAATATCAATTGAATATTAGTAGAATTTAGCACCTTCTTTAAAGTTAAAGGGTTGCCAAGGCTTCACAGGGTCTATTCCCTCTACCTTTCTTGATAACAATATTAATACGTTAATGAACTAAGGGCAAAAATAACAACTATATTTTTCTTATCCTTATAATTTATTAAAAAATGTACTATTCGAATAAGGACGACGATAAATATCTATCGCCTCTATCACAAATAATAGCAACTATAACACCTTCATCAATAGACTCTGCTACTTCTAGAGCACAGAACACAGAACCTCCGCTGCTCATTCCTGCAAACACACCAGCTTCTTTTGCCAAACGCTGTGTTGTTGCTTTGGCATCTGCTTCGGTCACTTCTATAACCTGGTCTACCTTCGATCTATTAAAAAATTTAGGCACATATGCTTCTGGCCATTTTCTTATTCCCGGAATTCTGGAATTATCATCTGGCTGTGCACCAACAATGGTCACGCCTTTATTTTGTTCTTTTAAATAAGTAGACACGCCCATAATAGTTCCAGTAGTTCCCATGGCCGAAACAAAATGCGTTATCTCACCTTCTGTTGTTTCCCAAATTTCTGGTCCTGTGGTTTTATAATGTGCCTTCCAGTTGTCGTCATTTTCAAACTGGTTTAACAAGGTATAACCTTTTTCATCTCTAAGCTTGAATGCTAGATCTCTTGATCCTTCAATCCCAACATCTGAAGAAGTTAAAATCACTTCAGCTCCGTAAGCACGCATGGTCTTTACACGTTCTTCTGTAGAGTTTTCAGGCATAATCAACACCATATTCAATCCTAAAAGCTTGGCAATAAGTGCCAAAGCAATCCCAGTATTTCCGCTAGTTGCTTCAACTAAAGTCCCTCCTTTTTTAATATCACCACGCTTAAGCGCTTCATTAATCATATTAAAAGCAGGTCTGTCTTTAACACTACCCCCAGGGTTATTACCTTCTAATTTTAAATAAAGCTTAACACCTTCTTTAGAAACTAAATGACTGGCATCTACTAAAGGGGTATTGCCAATAAAATCTAAAATCGTTTTATCGTATGCCATTCTTTTTAGGTCTGATTTTAATTTCGGTTTGATACGTTACCAAC
Organism: uncultured Flavobacteriaceae bacterium; assembly: GCA_947501845.1. GTDB lineage: Bacteria > Bacteroidota > Bacteroidia > Flavobacteriales > Flavobacteriaceae > Flavivirga. The sequence goes on from CANMXP010000013.1 coordinate 125,614, forward strand.
GAGTTTTCTGGCACCGATTGGGTAATCCATACGTTGGCTCCTATAATGCTATTAGTACCTATAACAATATCACCTCCTAAAATGGTTGCATTTGCATAGATACACACATTATCTTCAATAGTTGGATGTCTTTTCGTTGATGCCAAGCTTTTGGCCACTTGAATCCCCCCTAAGGTCACCCCTTGATATATTTTAACATTCTTACCAATTATAGACGATTCTCCTATCACAATTCCTGTTCCGTGATCAATATAAAACGATTCTTCAATAGTAGCTCCTGGATGTATGTCTATACCCGTTATACCATGAATATATTCACTCATCATTCTAGGAAGAATAGGAACATCCAATTTATAAAGCGCATGACTTAGCCTATAAATAGATATGGCATGAAACCCAGGGTATGCCAGATAGATTTCTTCTAAATTATAGGAAGCTGGATCATTATTCTCAAAAGCTTTAGCATCTAAATCTAATTGCCTTCTAATATCTGGAAGACTTTGCCTAAAACTTTCCCATTTCCCTTGACCATCTTCTATCGATAGCTTAGAAAGCGTTTTAAGAAATGTTTTTTCTAAATATTCTGCATGTGCTACTTCCTGTTCTTCATCAAACAAAGCATAAAACAACCTTTTGGTAAATGTTTTAACTGTATCTTTCAAACAAACATTGTAACTTTTTTTCATGCACTTATTTAATTAATTGCTTGAACAACTGCTTTTGGTGCTTCTTTACGTGTTCCGTCAAAACCATCAATACCACTTACTGTTGTGTATTTTAACACATACTTTTTACCTGGGTTGATAATTCTATACGCAGCCTGGCACATTAAAGTTGCTTCATGGAAACCACAAAGAATCAGTTTTAATTTTTCTGGATACGTATTCACATCTCCAATAGCAAAAATACCAGGTATATTTGTTTGATAGTTTAAGGAATTGTCAACTTTTATAGCATTTTTTTCTATCTCTAATCCCCAATTTCCAATAGGACCTAATTTTGGAGATAATCCAAATAGCGGAATAAAATGATCGGTTTCAATTTTAGTGGCTTCTCCATCTTTAACGACAGTAACGGCCTCTATTTTTTCATCACCATGAAGTTCTTTAACCTCAGCTGGCGTGATCAATTTTATTTTATTTAAAAGTGTTAGTTCTCTTACTTTTTCAACGGAATCCAAAGCACCTCTAAATTCGTTTCTTCTATGAATCAATGTTACTTCTGAAGCAACATCTGTTAAAAAGATACTCCAATCTAGAGCAGAATCTCCACCTCCTGAAATCACTACTTTTTTATCTCTATAAATTTCAGGGTCTTTAATAATATATTCAACACCTTTATCTTCGTAATCAGCAATACCTTCAATAGCTGGTTTTCTAGGCTCAAAAGATCCTAAACCACCTGCAATGGCTACAACTGGCGCATGGTGTTGTGTCCCTTTGTTTGTTGTTACAATAAAAGAACCATCTTCTTGCTTCTCTATAGTTTCGGCACGTTCGCCAAGCGTAAATCCAGGTTCAAACTGTTTTCCTTGCTCTAAAAGGTTTTTAGTTAAATCGCCCGCCAAAATTTCTGGAAAGCCAGGAATATCATAAATAGGTTTTTTAGGATAAATTTCTGAACATTGTCCTCCAGGTTGCGGTAACGCATCAATTAAATGACATTTAAGTTTTAATAAACCTGCTTCAAAAACTGTAAATAATCCAGTTGGTCCTGCACCTATTATAAGTATATCTGTTTTAATCATATTACGATTCTTTTTTTGCAATTAATCCTTTGGTAAATTCATTGAGCGTTTCTACTTTTTGCTCGAAATCACCTTTTATTGTTTTTCTATATTCGTTTAAATTTTTGACCAAATCGTCTACATTTTCTGGAATGACATCCTCGAAAAACTGACGTAATCTTTTGGCTGTTGTTGGCGATTTTCCGTTTGTAGAAATCGCTACTTTTACATGACCTTTTGTTACAATACCACCCATATAAAAATCACAATATGGCGGATTATCTGCAACGTTTACTAATTTAGCTTCCTCTCTACAATCTTTCCAAACTTCTATATTTACTTCGGGTACATCAGTCGTAGCTACAACGATATGCTTTCCTTTTAAATAACTTTTTTTATATACATCTTCAACCAATGTAACATCCCCTTTTTTTGCAAGTGACCTAGTACCTTCTCTAAACATAGGCGACACCATGGTAACCTGTGCATCTGGACTTGATTTAAGTAAAAAAGTTAATTTTTCTTCAGCTACAAAACCACCACCCACAATAAGGACACTCAAGTTTTTAGTCTTTAAAAAAACAGGGTATAAATTATTCCTTTCCATTATTCAATCAACTTATATAGTATTAACCTCTTTATAAATGGATGTTAATACAGCGCGTTCTTTAACAACTTCTCCAATAACAATAATAGCGGGGTTGGCTAAGCCTTTTTCTGCTACTATATCAACTATGGTCTCTATAGTTCCAATACCCACATTTTCATCTTCTCTTGTTCCATTTTGGATAATCGCAACTGGGATATCTTGTTTGTTTTCTTCTGAAAAAATACGAACAATTTCACTCAGCTTACTCATTCCCATCAAAATAACCACAGTAGCTTTCGATTTTGCTGCTAAGGCAACATCTGTTGATAACTGATGTTTTTTAGTTGTTCCAGTAATCACCCAAAAGCTTTCCGAAGCATTTCGTTTGGTTAAGGGAATTCCTTGATATGCTGGTACGGCAAGCGCTGATGATATTCCAGGAACTACAAAAGTTTCCAAGCCAAAAGGCTTTACATAATCAATCTCTTCTGCACCTCTTCCAAATATAAATGGATCCCCACCTTTTAAGCGTACAACATGACCAGAACTTTTTGCTTTACTAACAATGAGTTCATTGATCTGTTCTTGCTGAAATGCATAGCAGCCTTTACGTTTACCCACAAAAATAAGTTCTGCTTCGCTCGATGCGTATTCTAACAATGCTTCGTTTATAAGCGCATCATATAGAATAACGTCTGCAGATTCAATCGCTTTAATTGCTTTAAGCGTTATTAAATCTTCATCGCCTGGTCCTGCTCCTACAACTGTTAATTTTGGGGTTTTTAAACTCATTTCTAATTTTTAAACAGCCTTTTTATCAAGTCTGCTGGTTTCTGTTTCTCTGAATGTTCTTACTTTATCTAAAAATAAGTTCGCATTCTCGATATACTTTGCAGCAAACTCTTCTGTTGGTGCAAATTTATTAATTTGATATATCAATTCTGAAAAAGATGTTCCTAAATCTATATTTCCATTTGCTACAAACAATTCGTCAAACTGACTCACAATGCCTGCATGCGTATTTGTTTTCTTGTTTTCTGCTAATAACAAAGCTTTCGCGGAATTAACTAGAGAGCTATATGCATGATAAATAGCACTTGAATATACTTTATTATCGAAAGATTTTTTTGCGTTATCAATCTTTTCTTCACTTTCTAAAAACAATGTGGCAATTAAATCGATAACGACACCTGCACATTCACCAATACCAATTTCCTTAACATATTTCTCTTCCTCTCCCCAATCGATAAAATCATCTTGAGTTAAATTAGAAACGTCTTGAAGATCGTTTAAGAAATCGTAGAAATACTTTTCTCCTTTTTCTTTATAATATTCTACAAATTGTTTTCCATTAGCATTTGCTTCAAAATCGTCTAAAATACGTCTTAAAGCTTCTGGTCCTCTTTTACTTGGTACTTTAACTACTTTATCTGCAAACACCCCTTTACCATCACCTAAATTACCACCACCTAACAATACTTGTAATGCTGGAGCTACTAGTTTATCTGGGGTACGAACAGACATGCCCTGGAAGCCAATATTTGCCATATTATGTTGACCACAAGCATTCATACAACCACTGATTTTAATAACTAAATCTTCATTATTTAGGTACTGTGGGTATTCCGATTTAATAACGCGTTCCAACTCATCTGCAATTCCTGTACTACTTGCAATTCCTAAATTACAAGTATCTGTTCCTGGACATGCCGTAATATCTACTGCTTTGTTATAACCAGCTTCTACAAATCCTAATTTTTCTAATTCGTTATAGAAAAATGGTACGAGTTCTTCTTTTACAAAAGGAATAACAATATTTTGACGTAATGATAGTCTTAACTCTCCAGCGGCATAATTTTCAACTAAATCTGCTAACAACCTTGCTTTATCTGTGTAAAAATCTCCTAAAAGTACTTTAATACCAATTGCTACATAACCCTCTTGTTTTTGAGGGATCAAGTTTGTTGACTTCCAAGTTTCAAAGGCTTTTTGGTCTTTTATCTCAACCTGAGGAATCTCATTTATTTCAACTGGTGTTGACGTTTCGTATGCATCTGCATCAATAGCAACCGATTTAAACTCAATCGCATTTTGTTCTTCCTCGACTAAACTTTTAAAAGCTTCTAACCCAATATCTTTTATTAAGAATTTCATACGTGCTTTGGCACGGCTTTTACGCTCACCATGACGATCAAAAATCCTCAAAACGCCTTCCATTACTGGAATAATCTTATCTGTTTCTAAGAAATCATATAAAACATCTGCATGACGTGGTTGCGAACCTAATCCACCTCCAAGCATCACTTTAAATCCACGAACACCATTTTCGATTTTTGCTATAAAACCTAAATCGTGCATGTATGATAACCCTGTATCTTCATCTGAAGCAGAGAAAGACACTTTGAACTTACGTCCCATTTCTTGACAGATAGGGTTTCTTAGGAAAAAACGAAATAAAGCATCTGCGTAAGGTGATACATCAAACGGTTCATTGACATCTATTCCTGCGGTTTCTGAAGCTGTTACATTTCTAACCGTGTTACCACAAGCTTCCCTAAGCGTTACATCGTCACGTTCTAACTCAGCCCAAAGCTCTGGTGTTCTATTTAAATCGACATAGTGAATTTGAATATCCTGACGTGTCGTAATATGTAAACGACCACGAGAATACTCATCGGACACTTCTGAAATTCTTCGTAATTGGTTGCTTTTAACCTTTCCGTAAGGCAATTTAATACGAATCATCTGAACGCCTTCTTGACGCTGTCCGTAGACACCTCTCGCCAAACGAAGGCTTCTAAATTTTTCTTCGTCTATTTTACCGTTATGAAAAAGCTCAATTTTATTAGCTAATTCTATAATGTCATTTTCGACGATCGGATTTTCTATTTCTGTTCTAAAACTTTGCATAATTAGCCCCTCCTAACCTCCCCAGATGGGAGGAATTCTTACTCGGGCGAAGCAAGAAAATTGTTATTATTCTTATTTTTTAAATCTACAAGGTCTTTAAACCTTAATTAGCACGCCTTAATCACAAAAAACTACTAACTAATCCCCCTTCTGGGGCTAGGGGCTTCTTATTGAATAAAGCCAGCTCCTACCGTATTATTTGTTTGAGGATCTATTAAAATAAACGATCCATTAGTTCTGTGATTTTTAAATTGGTCGTAAAAAATTGGCTTATTTAATTTGAAAGTTATCGAAGCAATATCGTTAACTCCTAATCCAGATACTTCTGTATCTATTCCTGAATAATCTGGATGTATTTTATGATGAATAGCATCTACTTTTGCTAATACTTTATTGATACCGTGTTGTACTATATATTTAGAACCAGCTGTCAATTGGTTTGAATCCATCCAACAAACATTAGCGGTAAATTGTTTATCTATAGTCGGTAAATCACCATCTTTAACGATCATGTCTCCTCTACTCACATTGATATCATCTTCTAAAGTGATGGTTACCGACGAACGTCTTGAAGCCGTTTCATACTCTTCATTATAGAAATAGATATCTTTAATTTTTGATTTTGTTTGCGATGGCAACACAACGATATCATCTCCAACACTTAAATTACCTCCATATACTTTTCCTGCATAACCTCTAAAATCGTGAAATTCTTCAGTTTTTGGACGTATTACATATTGTACTGGAAACCTCGGTGTACCAATATTAAAAATATCGGCTTTATCTATTTCTTCCAAATGCTCTAGTAAAGTCTGACCCTCGTACCAAGGCATCTTATCTGTTTTATTTACAACATTATCTCCTTTTAGGGCACTAACAGGGATAAAAGTTATTTTCTGACCTTGATAATCTCTTTTGCTCATCAATGCTTCAAAGTCTGCCTTAATTTTATTATAGGTTTCTTCTGAATAGTCAACCAAATCCATTTTATTAATAGCAACAACAATATCTTTTACTCTCAATAAGTTATTGATAAAAAAGTGACGGTTTGTTTGCTCGATAACACCCTTTCTGGCATCAATTAAAATAATAGATGCTTGCGATGTTGAAGCTCCTGTTACCATGTTACGTGTATATTCTACATGACCAGGTGTATCTGCAATAATGTAACTTTTCTTAGCTGTTGAAAAGTAAATATGAGCCACATCTATGGTGATGCCCTGCTCTCTTTCGGCAACTAAACCATCGGTTGCTAAAGAAAAATCTAAATAGTCGTAGCCTCTTTGCTTACTTGTTTTTTCAATAGCTTCTAATTTATCTGTAGTTAATGATTTTGTATCATATAGTATACGTCCTATCAAGGTACTTTTCCCATCATCTACACTTCCTGCTGTTGCAATTTTTAATACTTCCATTTTATTTAGTATTAAGTATTAAGTCGGTAGTACTAAGACCTCACCTCTCTCTACTTTTTATTTTCAAATTATCTTTTTATCTCCACTTTCCAGTACTTAATTCTTTGTACTAATTATTTAGTACTTACTAGAAATACCCTTGTTGTTTACGTTTTTCCATGGCTGCTTCAGAGCGTTTATCGTCAATACGTGCCCCTCGTTCCGAAATCGTAGATTCTCTAATTTCTTGTACTACTTTAGAAATAGAGACTGCATCTGATAATACGGCTGCTGTACAACTCATATCACCCACGGTTCTAAAACGCACCAATTCCTCAATAACCTCTTCATTTTCATCTCTATAAACAACATCGTCTTCTGCAGACCATATCATACCATCTCTTAAAAACACTTTACGTTTGTGCGCAAAATATATTGAAGGGATTTCTATATCTTCTTTCTCTATATAAGACCAAACATCTAACTCCGTCCAGTTTGAAATTGGGAACACACGAACATTTTGTCCATGCTCAATATCACCATTCAACATATCAAATAATTCAGGACGCTGGTTTTTCTCATCCCATTGTCCAAAATCATCACGTACAGAAAAAATACGTTCTTTGGCTCTCGCTTTTTCTTCATCACGACGCGCACCACCAATACAAGCATCAAACTTAAATTCTTCTATGGCATCTAAAAGCGTAGTTGTTTGAAGCTGGTTTCTACTTGAATACCTACCTGTTTCCTCTTTTACTTTTCCTTGATCTATAGAATCTTGCACATTTCTCACAATAAGCTCTAAGCCTAGTTCTTTAACCAATCGATCTCTAAACTCTATGGTTTCAGGAAAGTTATGCCCTGTATCAATATGCATTAAAGGAAATGGGATTTTAGCTGGGTAAAATGCTTTAACAGCAAGTCTTACCAAAGTGATAGAATCCTTTCCTCCCGAAAACAGCAACACTGGCTTTTCAAACTGTGCCGCTACTTCTCTCATGATATATATTGCTTCGTTTTCCAGCGAATTGATATGTGATGTATCTTTATTCATAATTAGCCCCTCCTAACCTCCCCAGAGGGGAGGAATTCTTACTTGGGTAAAAGCAAGAATACTTGTTATTTTAATGTTTTAATCTATTCTGTTTACTACGACTGCCAACTGTGTACTACGCGTGTAATCCACACTCTCTATTTTCTAATGCTTTAGTTGGGTCGAAATATTTAAATTCGTTTGGTAAATTGTTTTCTTCTAAATAGGTGTCTAATTTTTCATCAGACCAATAGTAAAAAGGGCTCACTTTTAAAACACCATCTTTACTCAAGCTAAAAATTCCTATACTATCTCTAAATGCCGTTTGCCCTTGGCGCAGGTTTGTAAACCAAACATTTGGATTATGCTCTTCCATAGCTCTTCTAAAAGGCTCCAACTTTACTTGTTCTGTAAACAAGGCATGTTCGGGCGCATCAACACTTGGAATTCCCATAACCACATCTCGGTGTGACGATGTTTGTTTTGGGACATATAAAAAGATATTTAAACCTAAGTCTTTGATAACCTGTTCTGCATGCCTGTACGTTTGCGGTGTATTATACCCAGTATCGCACCAAACTACTGGCGTTTTAGCCTTCACGGAATTAACTACATGCAAAATAGCCGCTTCATAAGGTCTAAAATTAGTTGTCACTACAGCTTTTTCATTAAGCTCAAAGGCTTTTTTTATGATTTCAGCAGGAGCAGCTTTTTCAAAGTTTTTATTTAATTCTTCTATTTGAGTTTCTGTAAACATGTCTTTATATTATTATTTTCCCCATTTAATAGCGTTCCATACACGTTCATGGAAAAAGTATAAAATCAATTTTGTTATAAAATCTACTGAAGCTATCGAAGCAGCAATCTTAATATCCTTTGCCAAAACAAAAGAAACCGCAAGCGTATCTAAAGTACCTACAACCCTCCAACTAAGAGCTTTAGCAACACTTCTTATTGGTTTTTCGCCAGAGCTATCGGCTTTATAAGTAGACTTTTCTTTATTTTTGAATAACATCTGCGTTATCATTTGTCGTTGTATTACATTAATCCTATCGATTTAATAGGAATTACAAAAGTAATACTTTTTGTTACACGGCAAAAATTATTAACAACTTATTTGGAATAATGAAATATTTAAGGGTTAATTAACCTAAATTGTAGAGAAATTCGATCTTTTTTATGAAATTTTCATCGTTTAAGATCCAGACAGATCTTCCAAGGTATTATTTCTTAGTACTTTTAAGGTATTATCTCGTACTTGAATCATCAGTTTATGAACGCTACAATCATGTTCATCTGGACAGTCGTCACATTTCTCATAAAAATTTAAACTCACACAGGGCACCATAGCGATAGGACCTTCTAAAACACGCATAACATCTGCCATTTTTATTTGAGAAGGTTCTTTTATAAGGTAATACCCGCCATGTTTTCCTTTTTTAGAGCCTAAGAAACCTGATTTTCTCAACGTAAGCATAATACTCTCCAAAAATTTCTGTGGAATATTTTCATTCTTAGAAATCTCACTTATTTGGACAGGAGTATCTCCTTCACTTTTGGCTATATAGGTTAGTGCTTTTAAGCCGTATTTAGTCTTTTTAGATAGCATGCTGCTAATATACTTAATTTAGAGCTTGCTACCAATGTTAGACAAAAATGTACATAAACGAAAATAATTAGAATAGATTTAACCTTTTATGCATATAAAAATAATTTAAAATAGAAAAGCGCAAATAAATGCGCTTTTCATAAATCCCAACAATTTTAATTTGGCGACTAACTCAAATAATTAAATGATTGTGGACTGTCCTAAATGTATGTTAGTAAAGTTTAAATTAGTTTCTTCTGGGTTATTTATAAAATCTTCTATAAAATCACCAACTTTTGTGGTGGTTATATGGTCATATTTTGTGTTTAAATCTGGCGTTGTAATATGGAGCTTTAATGATTTATCAACACCTTCTCTAATAAGATCTGCTTCTTCATGCAACTCAAAATGATCCAACAACATAGCTGCCGATAAAATAGATGCAATTGGGTTTGCAATACCTTTATTAGCTGCTTTAGTGTAGGCACCATGTATAGGTTCGAACATAGCATATTTGTCGCCAATAGATGCAGAAGCTAACAAACCTATAGAACCTACAATAACGCTAGCTTCTTCAGATAGGATATCCCCAAACATGTTTTCGGTTAAAATAACATCAAACTGCCTTGGGTTAATAATAAGCTCCATGGCTGCATTATCTACATATAAAAAATCTAGTTTTACGTCTGGATATTGTGGTGCCATTTCTTGAACCACTTTACGCCACAAACGAGAACTTGCCAAAACATTGGCTTTATCTACTAAAGTTAATTTACGCTTCCTCGATTGAGCTGCCTTAAATGCCAAATGAGCAATGCGCTCTATTTCAAAACGCGTGTACTCACAAATATCGGATGCTGTATGACCATCTTCGCTTAGCTTTTTCTCACCAAAATAGATACCTCCAGTAAGCTCACGATAGATAAGAATATCGGTATCTTTTATTTGTTTTTTCTTTAATGAAGATTTATTTAACAAATCTTCATAAGCAATAACAGGTCTTATATTAGTATATAAATCCAATACCTTACGAAGCCCTAAAAGACCTTGCTCTGGTCTCACTTCAGCATCGGGATCCATATCATATTTTGTTTCACCAATGGCTCCAAATAAAACAGCATCTGCGTTTTCGCAAATGCTTATGGTTTCTTCTGGCAAAGGATCTCCTGTTTTGTCTATGGAGGCTCCGCCTACCAAACCTGTTTCGAAAGTAAATATATGGTTAAACTCCATAGCAATAGCTTTCAAAACCTTGACGGCTTGCGCTATGACTTCTGGACCTATACCATCGCCTGGTAAAACGGCAATATTTAGTTTCATTTTATTTAAACTTTTTTCATTCCCGCAAAAGCGGAAATCTATTTAAGCAGAAGTAATTTCGTTATATACTTTGCTATTTTCTATAATTTGATGGATATCACTATCATTGACTTCTTTCTTTTTGTCGGCAAAATTCAAGAAATTTACATAAATTTCATCCAACTGAAGCTTCGTTAATTCGTATCCAATATTTTTAGCTCTATATGCTAAAGCGGCTCTTCCACTTCTTGCTGTCAATACAATAGCAGACTCTGTTACGCCAACATCTTTAGGATCTATAATTTCGTAAGTTTCACGGTTTTTAATAACACCATCTTGATGAATTCCAGAACTATGCGCAAAGGCATTCGCTCCAACTATAGCTTTGTTTGGCTGTGTATAAATACCCATACTATCTGAAACTAACTGACTAATACCATAAAGCATTTCAGTTTGTATTCTGGTATCTAGATTTAAATAGGGGTGCTGTTTTAAAATCATGACCACTTCCTCTAAAGCAGTATTACCAGCACGCTCTCCAATACCATTGATTGTACATTCAATTTGTCTTGCTCCGTTAATAACCCCTTCAATAGAATTAGCCGTTGCTAAACCAAGATCGTTGTGGCAATGACAAGATAAAATAGCCTTATCAATACCTTTTACGTTTTCTTTTAGATATTTAATTTTAGCACCATACTCATGTGGCAAACAATACCCTGTAGTATCAGGGATGTTTAAAACAGTAGCTCCAGCTTTTATAACAGCTTCACAAACGCGTGCTAAATATTCGTTATCAGTCCTACCTGCATCTTCAGCAAAAAATTCAACATCTTCAACAAAAGATTTTGCATAACTAACAGCCTTAACAGCACGTTCTATAATAGCCTCTTGTGTAGATTTAAATTTGAATTTTATATGAGACTCAGAGGTCCCAATACCTGTATGAATTCTTGGTACCTTAGCATGTTTTAATGCCTCGGCAGCTACTTTTATATCATTTTCAACAGAACGTGTTAAACCACAAACCGTCGCATTCTTTACAATTTTTGAAATAGCCTCAACCGATTTAAAATCTCCAGGACTTGACACAGGAAAACCTGCTTCCATAATATCAACTCCTAAATTGTCTAACTGTTCAGCAATAATTAACTTTTGCTCAGTGTTTAATTTACAACCTGGAACTTGTTCGCCATCTCGAAGCGTAGTATCAAAAATTTGGACGTTATTATTAGACATTTATTTAAATATATTTTCTTATTGTACTACGAATTTATATTTTGGTTTCCTAAAAGCAGAACTAAAGCTTCCGTTTTTACGATGTTTAACCTGTATAGCATCTTATTAAATAACTGATATTAAGCATGTTAATATTGTTTTCAAAACTATGACAAGAGAGCAAAAAGATAATTTGTTTGTATTAATAAAATCGCTGTCCAAATCTGAAAAGAGGCAATTTAAGCTTTATGTAGGCCGTTTAGGTGTAAATGAAGACTCTAAATTCTTGACGCTTTTTAATATTCTTGATAAGCTGTCTGTTTATGATGAAGGCGCTATTCTTAAGAGAGGCATTGTAAAAAAACAACAACTTTCTAATTTAAAGGCACATTTATATAAGCAGATTCTAATCAGTTTAAGATTAAACCCTTCTCATCAAAATATTAGAATTCAAATTCGAGAGCAATTAGACTTTGCTACTATTTTATACCACAAAGGGCTTTACAAGCAAAGTTTGAAAATACTGGATAAAGCAAAAAGTTTGGCTATTGCGAATGAGGAAAAGAACATTGCCTACGAAATTGTAGAACTGGAAAAAATAATTGAATCTCAATACATTACCCGAAGCCTTAATAATAGAGCAGATGAATTATCCATACAGGCTAAAGAACTAAGTCAGCAAAACGTTATAGCCAGTAAATTATCTAATTTATCGCTTCAGCTATATGGGTTATTTTTAAAAACAGGCTATATAAAAAACGATAAAGAAAATCAAAGAGTCACAGATTACTTTAATAACAGAATACCAAAATACGATATCAATAAATTAGGCTTTAGAGAAAAGCTTTGGTTATACAAAGCCTATTTATGGTATAGTTTTTTGACCTCAGATTTTTTAGCTAGCTATAAATACGCTTCTAAATGGGTAGATTTATTCTATGAAAACAAAGACCAAGTTATTTTAAATCCTGTCTTTTTTTTAAAAGGAAACCACTATTTACTTGAAGCATTATTTTACTTAAGACAGTATGATAAATTTAAGGAAACACTTTTTAACTTAGAAGAAATCTCAAAGCAAAAATGGTTTCCTGTTGATGATAATCTGGACGGATTGGCTTTTTTATACATTTATAACAACAAGTTTAACCTGCACTTCATGGATGGGAGTTTTAAAGAAGGTCTGCCTTTAATTGAAGAAGTGTTAGAACGATTAAAAAATTATAAAGATCGTATAGACGAACACCATATCATGGTATTCTATTATAAGATTGCGAGTATGTATTTTGGTGCAGGGGAGACTAAAAAGTGCATTAACTTTTTAGAAAAAATAATAAGTAACAAATCTTTGCAAATGCGTGAAGATTTATTGTGCTTTTCAAGGATTTTAAACCTTGTGGCCCATTATGAAGCTGGTTTGGATTATAATTTGGATGTTTTAATAAGAAGCACTTATAAGTTTTTAATTAAAATGGAAGACTTGTATGAGGTGCAAAAAGAATTTATCAAATTTTTAAGAGGCTTAGGTGATATCTACCCAAATGAAGTAAAAAGGGAGTTTATCAAACTTCGTAAAAAACTAAAACAATACGAAAACGACCCCTACCAAAGTCGTGCTTTTTTGTATTTAGATATCATCTCATGGCTAGAATCTAAAATTCAAAACAAACCAATTGACTTGATTATTAGAGATAAGTTTAATGAAACTATAGATACCTAATTTTTATCTCGTTTAATAAAAATGGCTTGTTATTCTAGCTCAATTTGCCCATCAAAACAAAGTTTTTATAAAATTTTTCAAGAAAAATTAGGATTTTAACTTTTTCTGAACGAATATTTGCATTCACAAAGTTCAATCACTTATTGAAATGTTATCAAGAAAGGCGGAGGGATTAGACCCAATGAAGCCTTAGCAACCCTTTATACGTAAAGAAGGTGCTAAATTCTACCCCGTTCTGAGCTACATGCTGAATTTGTTTCAGTATTATTTTAGGATTATACGGATAGATAACCAAACAAAATTACTTTTAGTAATTTTAAATTTTCTTTTTAACATTTTTCTATATAAGTAAGCTATTCGTAGCATATTTGGCTTAATCGTAAAGAATTTCTAAATGTTTTCACTTAGATAATCTTTAAAAATGTTATTCCCGCATAAGCAGGAATCAATTAATTCAAAAAAATTAGAAAAATGAGCACACCAAAATTAGCAACAAATGCATTACATGCAGGGCACGATGTAACAACAAACGGAGGCACAAGAGCTGTACCAATTTACCAAACAACATCGTATGTTTTTAATAACTCCGATCATGCCGCGAATTTATTTTCATTGCAAGAATTAGGGTTTATATATACCAGACTTAATAACCCAACAAATCAAATTCTTCAAGAACGTTTAGCTGCCGTAGAAGGTGGTATTGGTGCTGTTGTATTTGCTTCTGGAACTGCGGCTATTTCAACAGGACTATTAACACTTTTAAAAGCGGGTGACCATATTGTAGCATCTAGTAGTTTATACGGCGGAACTTATAACCTATTAAACGTAACCTTACCTAGATTAGGTATTACGACGACATTTGTAGATGCTTCTAATCCAGAAAATTTTAAAGCTGCCGTAAAAGATAATACAAAAGCATTCTTTGTAGAGTCTTTAGGAAATCCAAAATTAGATGTTTTAGATTTAGAAGCCATTGCTGTGCATTCTAAAGCAGCAGGCGTCCCTTTTATTGTTGATAATACAGTAGCAACACCAGCACTGTTAAACCCATTAAAGCACGGGGCTAATATTGTAATTCACTCCCTTACCAAATACATTGGCGGACAAGGAACTTCTTTGGGCGGTGCTATTATAGATGGCGGGACTTTTGATTGGACCAATGGAAAATTCCCTGAATTCACAGAACCTTCTGCGGGATACCATGGTTTAGTTTATAGTGAAGCTCTAGGTGCAGCAGCTTATACTTTTAAATTAATTTTAGAAGGATTAAGAGACTTTGGAGGTGCTTTAAGTCCAACAAATGCATTCAATATTATTCAAGGCCTAGAAACGCTACCGGTAAGAATAAAGCAGCATAGTGAAAATGCTTTAGAACTTGCAAAATGGTTAGAAAAACAAGACGAGGTTGCTTGGGTAAATTATCCAGGATTAGAAAGTAGCAAATACAAGGCATTAGCCGATAAATATTTACCTAAAGGACAAAGTGGTATTGTTACTTTTGGGGCAAAAGGTGGGTACGACGCTGCTAAAACCATAGCAGATAAAACAAAAATATTTTCATTGTTGGCAAACATTGGGGATACAAAATCACTCATTATTCATCCAGCAAGTACAACACATCAGCAATTAAGTGACGAGGAACAAGTATCGGCTGGTGCGACTAAAGATTTAATCAGATTATCCGTTGGCATAGAAGACATAGAAGATTTAAAAGCCGATTTAAAAGCCGCTTTTAGTGAAATTTAAGTTCTAAACAATCATTAATGAAAGATATATTGTCACATATTATAATTCCAAACTACACGACCGAAAGTGGCGTTTTAGTCCCAGAAATCAAATTGAGCTATCAGCTTTTTGGTAAAACGCTGGGTGCAGCTCCAGTTGTTTTGGTGAATCATGCTTTAACAGGCAATAGTAACGTTGCGGGAGATGATGGCTGGTGGAAAGATTTGGTTGGCAATGATAAAGTAATAGACACGAATTTATACACTGTTTTAGCATTCAATATTCCTGGGAATAGTTTTGACGGTTTTGTAATTGATAACTATAAAGATTTTGTTGCCAGAGACGTAGCTAAGTTATTCTTAGCTGGTCTTAAAGAATTAAAAACTGACAGGCTCTTTGCTATTATAGGAGGATCTCTAGGTGGTGGTATTGCTTGGGAAATGGCAGCTATCAAACCTAACGTTACCGAGCATTTAATACCCGTAGCAACCGATTGGAAATCTACCGATTGGCTAATTGCCAATTGCCAGATACAAGAACAGTTTCTGCTAAACTCGAGAAACCCTGTACACGATGCCAGAATGCATGCCATGTTATGTTATCGTACACCAGAATCATTCAAAGAACGTTTTCATCGCTCAAAAAATGAAGATTTAGAGATTTTTAATGTAGAAAGTTGGTTACTCCATCACGGTAAAAAATTGCAGGAACGTTTTCAATTGTCTGCTTATAAATTGATGAATCAATTATTAAAAACAATTGATGTTACTAAAAATAGAGCAAACAATTTTAATGTTTTAGAGCGTATTGATGCTAACATACATATTATAGGTGTAGATTCTGATTTGTTTTTTACAGCCGAAGAAAACAGGCAAACCCACAAACAATTAGCATTAACCCACCCGAATGTGACATATAATGAGATTCATTCCGTACACGGGCACGATGCTTTTTTAATGGAATACGAACAATTAGAAAAAATTATTGAAGGCATTTTTGTGCCAGATTCTAAAAAAAGAAAAATGAAAGTACTTAAGTTTGGAGGTAAATCTTTAGCAAATGGTGATGGCTTGAACAAAGTGATTTCCATTATAGAAAACAAGGTCAATAACGGTGAGAGAATCACCGCTGTTGTTTCGGCAAGAGGCCAAGCAACAGACGAATTAGAGCACATTTTAAATAAAGCTTTAAAAGGTGAATCTTTTCAAGACGCACTAGACACTTTTAAAGCCTACCAAAAGGAGCCTTTAAAAACCATAGATTTTTCCGAGCAATTTTCAATTCTAGGTAAACTTTTTGAAGGCGTTAGCTTATTACGCGATTGCAGTCAAAAAACAAAAGATGAAATTTTAGCCCAAGGGGAGTTATTGTCTGTTAAATTAGTCTCAGAATTACTAAATCAGCGAGGTATCAAAGCAAAAGCAACCGATGCCAGACAATTAATAAAAACAGATGATGCCTTTGGCAATGCGCAACCTATTTCACAATTAACCAAAGATAATGTTAGAAATTATTTCAAACAAAATAATGGTGATACTGTTAATATAGTAACTGGGTTTATAGCATCTAATTCGAAAAATGAAACGACAACCCTTGGTAGAAATGGGAGTAACTATTCAGCTGCTTTATTAGCCAACTATTTGGATGCAGAAGAGCTGCAAAACTATACCCATGTAAATGGTATTTATACGGCAAACCCTGATTTAGTTGCAGATGCACAAAAAATTAGAGAGTTATCATATAGTGAGGCCAACGAATTGGCTAATTTCGGAACTAATGTTTTGCACGCCAAAACCATTATCCCTTTAGTTGAAAAAAATATCAACCTTCGTATTTTAAATACCTTTAATGCTGATGATGAGGGGACTTTAATTACTGCAAAGCCTAGCTCTAAAGAAGTTACTTCCCTATCGGTTTTAGATGATGTTGCCCTATTAAACCTGGAAGGACGTGGTTTATTAGGCAAGATTGGCGTGGATGCCAGGATTTTTAAAGCCTTAAGCATTCATAACATTAATGTGAGTATTATTTCTCAAGGCTCTTCAGAAAGAGGGATTGGGTTAATTATAAATGCAAACCAAGCGACTCAGGCTGTTATCGCGCTAGAACGTGAATTTGAAAATGATTTTTACTCGCAAGACGTTAACAAGATTGAAATCGTTGACGATGTTTCTGTCATTTCAATTATAGGTATTGAATTAAGTTCTTTCCATAAACCATTTAATGCATTGATTAAAAACCAGATCACTCCTTTATTGTTTAACAATACAGTGACTGGCAGAAATGTAAGTTTAGTGGTTAAAAAGAGGCAATTGCATAAAGCCATGAATGTCATCCACGGTGAGATTTTTGGAATTTCAAAAAAGATTAATATTGCCATTTTCGGGCATGGTTTAGTTGGAGGTGCTTTAATTAATCAGATTTTAAAGTCTAAAGATGATATTGAAAAAAGAAAAGGCATTAACCTAAATGTATTTGCTATTGCTAATTCCAAAAAGCTTCTTTTAAATAAAAATGGCGTTGAAAACAATTGGCAAGACACTATAAAATCGACATCACAAGAAAGTTCCATTCAAGATATTATTGCCTTTGCCAAAGCCAATCATTTAGAAAATTTAATTGCGGTAGACAACACATCGAGCTCAGATTTCCACATAAATTATGTGCCGTTGGTTGAAGCTGGCTTCGACTTGGTATCATCAAATAAAATAGCCAATACTATATCGCATGATTTTTACACAGAGTTACGTTCGCAATTAGATGAGCATAACAAGCAATATTTATATGAAACTACTGTTGGTGCTGGTTTACCTTTAATTGATACCATTAAGCTATTGCACGAATCTGGAGAGAATATTACTAGAATTCGAGGTGTTTTTTCAGGTACTCTAAGTTATTTGTTTAATAACTTTTCGGTTCAAGACAAACCGTTTAGTGATATCGTTCAAGAAACCATCGACAAAGGTTTTACAGAACCAGACCCTAGAGAAGATTTTTCTGGGAATGATGTAGCAAGAAAACTATTGATTTTAGCTAGAGAATTAGATCTACAAAATGAATTTGAAGATGTCGCCGTTCAGAATTTAATTCCAGAAGCTTATCAGAATATTTCAGTTCAGGAATTTTTACAGCAGTTGGATGTTTTGGATGAAACATTCCAAAAGATAAAAGATGAACAAAAAGAAGGACATGTATTAAGATATGTAGGTGATTTATCTGGAGACTTATCTCAGGATAAAGGGAATTTAGAGGTGAAATTAGTATCAGTACCAGAAGATAGTACACTAGGTCATGTAAAAGGATCGGATGCTATTTTTGAAATTTTCACTGAGTCTTATGGAGAACAGCCTATCGTTATTCAAGGCGCAGGCGCAGGTGCAGAGGTAACAGCTAGAGGTGTTTTTGGAGATATTTTGAGACTGTCTAAACATATAAATTAACAAAATTGGAATTAAGTATAAAGAATCTAGAACATAGACCATTAGAAGATATACATGAAATTGGTTCGAAACAAGTCTTAGTTCTAGAAGCATAGCAGTCTAGCATCTTGATTCTTTATAAAAGAGCATAAAAAATATGAGTAAAGAAAAAAAACAATTTGAAACAGAAGCCATTCGTACACAATTAGAGCGTACTGAATTTTTGGAGCATACAAGTCCGTTATACCTAACATCAAGTTTTGTATTTGAAGATGCCGAAGATATGCGTGCTTCGTTCACAGAAGAAAAGGAACGCAACATATACAGCCGCTTTACAAACCCCAACACCTCCGAGTTTGTAGAGAAAGTATGTAAAATGGAAGGCGCTGAAGCAGGTTATGCCTTTGCCACGGGAATGGCTGCAATATTTTCAACTTTTGCAGCATTGTTGGATAGTGGTGATCATATTGTGTCTGCTCGTTCTGTTTTTGGTTCTACACATACTCTGTTTACAAAATATCTACCCAAGTGGCAGATAGATACCACGTATTTCGATATCAATAAACCAGAAACTATTGAAAGTTGTATTACACCAAAAACAAAAATTCTGTATGCTGAATCGCCAACCAATCCTGCTATAGATATTATAGATTTAGAGTTGTTAGGTCGTATTGCTAAAAAACATAACTTAATTTTAATTATCGATAACTGCTTTGCTACACCTTACATCCAACAGCCCATAAAGTATGGCGCACATTTGGTAATTCATTCAGCAACTAAACTTATGGACGGACAAGGACGTGTTTTAGGAGGCATTACGGTAGGCAATGCCGATTTAGTTCGCGAGGTCTATTTATTTGCAAGAAATACAGGTCCCGCTTTGTCGCCATTTAATGCATGGACCTTATCGAAAAGTTTAGAAACACTGGCAGTAAGAGTGGATAAGCATTGTGAAAACGCTCTGAAAGTGGCTGAATTTTTAGAAAATCATCCAAAAGTAAATTGGGTAAAATATCCATTTTTGAAATCACATCCACAATATGAGGTCGCCAAAAAACAAATGAAACTTGGTGGCAATATAGTTGCTTTTGAAGTTAAAGGCGGTATTGAAGCTGGACGCAAATTTTTAAATGCTATCAAGCTATGTTCGCTCTCTGCTAATTTAGGAGATACAAGAACGATTGTAACGCATCCAGCATCAACAACACATAGTAAATTGTCTGAAGCTGACAGACTAGAAGTTAGTATTACTGATGGCTTAGTAAGAGTATCTGTTGGTTTAGAGCATGCCGATGATATTATACAGGATTTAGCACAGGCACTACAATAATAAATATTTTGATGAGGTTAAAAAATGGTTTATCTTGTCATTCAGAACAAAGCGAAGAATCTTATCTTTCTTATAATCAGAATGACATGTTTTAAAGAGATTCTTCATTCCATTCAGAATGACACTTTTTTGACCTCATCAAAATATTAAAAGCAAAATGCTTTGAGCTTAGAAATCCTTTTTAAAAAGTTATTTCCTTCGTGCAGTTAATTGGTTACTTTATTATAAGTAAACTTAACATTACTGTTAATAATATTTCCTTTCACATCAGTAAAGTTGAAATTATCTTCAATAAAGAACGAGGTGGTTTCTGTATTAATTTCGATATCAATAATTCGCATATTGCAGAAACTTACTAAGGTTAGAGTACTCCCTTCTAATTTCCAGGTACCAACAGATGTTTGTTTATTGCTACAATTTGGCTGTGTTTCTCCTTGCTTAAAGGCATAGTCTCTATCATTTTTAAACTCATAAGCAGCATCTCTTTCACATGCTGTATATTGATTAAACAAATCGGTGCTAGGATTTTCATCGTTGTCATCAGTTAAATCCATTTCTTTATCTGAAACAATTTCTGCCAAAACCCAGGTATCCGAAAATGAAGTTTCTTCACTACTCAATTCTCCTGTTAAATCTTGAATACAATTTGAATCATCATCGTTGTTACAACTAACAGTTAGAAGAGCAATAACCATCAAGGCACGCATTAGGACATTCATTTTTTTCATATTGGTAAATTTAAGGTTCAATATATATAGATGCAAAATCTTAGAATAGTTGCGTGAAATCTCAAATATTTTTGAATAAAATTTTAATATTAGTATGTAACCCGAGTATAAAACGGTTTAAAAACGTTAATTCTCAGTGCCATAAAGAATCTCTTAAAACTAGATGTATTGATTTATAAAACACAAGATTCTTCGCTGTGCTCTGAATGAACTGTGCTTAAAAACAAATATTTGGCTGATAATTTTCTATATATTTTTGTTTTGTAGTAGCTACAGCAAAAGCTTGTTTTAATAATTTATTTGCTATAGCTATTTTTATTACACGTTCTGGCTTGCCTTTAGCTTTTAATCTTTCATACATTTCTTTACAGCTTTTATTGTGACGTTTAGCTGTCCAACTACACATGTAAAGTAATTTTCTTATCTGTGATTTCCCCATTTTACAAATACGTCCTTTTCCTCTTACGCTTGTACCTGATTGAAAAACTCTGGGAGCTAAACCAACA
>CANMXP010000014.1 GCA_947501845.1 uncultured Flavobacteriaceae bacterium
TAGGAACTCCAGTAGAGGTTGAACTTACCGCCACTTCAGGTGCTTTAACAGCTACTGCAACAGCTATGGTAACCGTAAAAGATGCCAACAATTGTAAATCTGGTGAGCGTGTCGAGCTTGTAAATGTAAATTCAGGGTTCTCTCCTAATGGCGATGGCATTGCAGATACTTTAGAAATAAAAGGTCTTGAAAAATTTAAGAACAACGTTGTTAAAATTTATAACCTAAGCCAGAGATTGCTGTTCAGTGGGCATTATAATGGACCAGGTAGCACCTGGAACGGCACGCATAGAGGTAAAGTACCTGTAGGCTCTTATGTATGTGTGATAGATTTCAACGAGTCACATATAGCCAACGAAGTAAAAATGATATACGTTAATTATTAAGTACATGCTTCCCCTTTTTTCTTGTTAAAAGCAATTATTAATTAGACAATCCATTGAATTAATAGGAAGAGGGAAGCTATTTAACCTTCATTAAAAGCAATAAAATGAACAATTATAAATTATATTTTTTTAGCATAATCTATATCTCTATGTGGAGTATACAATCTTATGCGCAGCAAGATGTAACATTCACCATGTATAATTATAATATGAACATCATCAATCCTGCTTATGCAGGCACTGGCGAAACATTAGAGTTTACCTCCAACTTTAGAACCCAGTGGCAGGGGCTGGATGGTGCACCAAAGACCCAGAGTTTTTCATTGAGTAGTCCAACAAATGAAAAAGTGGGATTGGGGCTTTCCATTACTAACAGTAGTGTATTTGTACTTAATGAAACAGATGTTTTTGCTGACTTTTCATATAAATTAAAATTAGATGAAACATTAGAGCTATTCTTGGGGCTTAAAGCAGGAGGCGCTTTTGTAAATATAAACCTTGCCGATATAGGGCTTGATAATGATCCGCTTTTTTCAGAAAATGTGAGTGTATTTAATCCTAATGTTGGAGTAGGAGCCTATTTAAAGGGAAAGAACTTTTTTATAAATATATCGGCACCTGCACTTCTAAGAACCAAAAGATACGAAAAGAAGTCGGGCATTGTAACACATGCCACAGACAAAATGCAATTTTTTGCTGGTGCAGGGTATCATGTTCCTTTGAATAAGGATATTACGTTTACGCCGTCTTTTTTAACAAGACTAATTAGTGATGTGCCATTCTCTATGGATATTAGTGGAACGTTAGATGTATACGACCTAGTAGAATTTGGTCTTAGCTATAGGCTGAAAGAATCTATAAGTACACTGGTGTTTTTTAAAATGACAAATAAGCTAAGTATAGGATATGCTTATGACAGTTCTATAACTGCTGTAAGCAATTATAGAAGGGGAAACCATGAAATAATATTGAAGTTTCCAATACTAATCTTAGGTAAGCCACAATCACAAAAATAAGAATAGGAGACAAGCATAAACCAAATTTGAGTTACTAGGTAAGATTAATGATTGTTGCGTATTAATATTTTGAAAAACAAAAGTTTGTTATGTCGAGAGAACGAAGTATGAGCGACGAGACATCTCTCACGCATATAATATGTCTCGTCGTTCGGAATGAAAACATCTTCTATAGTTGTACTGTAAGTCCTAGAGTGGTAAAATGAGAATGTTTAGGTTCTTTCATATAACCACAATTAAAATAAAAAAAAGAGTTATTTATGGTAATTGATAAAACCCAAATTATATATAAAATGAATAAGAAAATGAGACAAATTAAAATGTTTAAACCTTTATTGTTTTTGCTGTTTACTATAGCGCTTTTTGCATGTAGTTCTAATAATGATTCTAATCAAGAAGATAGTGAAGAAATAATAGCCACTAAAGAAAAATTAGTTGGAGATTGGAAATTGGTAAGTAGTACTATCGATAATAAAAATGTGTCATCATCAGAATTTAAATGCTTAAAAAATTCAACAGCTATTTTTAATCAAGATGGTACATATGAACTAACGTTTTTAAAACTTGGAAGCGGTTCTACGGATCTCTGTTCTAAAACAAGTACACAATCTGGAACTTATACGGTTATTGGTTTGAACAGTGTTACTTTTTTTAATTCTAATTCAGAAATCAAGTTAATTGATGATATCCTACAAATTACTTCCAAAATCACCAATGGTGATCAGGAACAAGATCTAGTAGATACTTTTATTAGAAATGACAATACGGAATTAGAGGAAAGTACAGAAGAAGAATCAGACAACGTAGAAACAGAAGTAGGTGATGATAATGAAGAAGATAACACTTTTGATGGCACTCAAGTAATTCAAAAAATAGTAGGAAGTTGGAAAATTGACTCTGACCAGGACTGTCTTCAAAAGAATACAATAGAATTTAAGGCTCAAAGTGTTTTTGAGTTTATACAACATAAAAAAAGCTTTAATCGTAGAGATTTGCTAGACTATAATGTTAGTGTAAGTTACCCTTTACCAGAAAGTATTAAAGCAACAGTGACTAAAGGTAATGATGTGGTTGTTTTTGATACTAGTGAAGAATGTCAATTTACTAAAACCAGTACTTTAGAGTATATTGTAAAAGATGAAAAAACGATACTACTTAAAAACATTTCGGGTCTCAAAATGTTGTTGGAAGATGACCAAACTATTAAGCTTATATATACATTTATAGATAGTGATAGTAATGAACAGGTTAGAGAATTTATTTATAAAAAGCAATAAAATGAGGGGCTTTAGCAAATGAGTTCATAGTACCTTTTTTGATTTAAGCAAAAAATAAGTGTATAGCAATGTTTCCTTTGTATAACAGTGCTGCATAACTATAAAAAAAATGGAGGTGAAACCTCCATTTTTTATTCAATATTCTTAAAGATTTACAAATTAATTGGGGTATAATGTGTTCCAATTCCTATTTTAAATAACGCGTTCATCCGAACAAATTTTAGCCATTTTTCAGGAAATAGAAAAAGTCAAGATGAATTCAACATAAAAGTCAAAAAAAAAGCGTCGTTGAGAAATAGGTACTACTGTGGCAATCTGTTTATCTATAGTCGGTCATTAATATCTATGGATTGCTACTAGGTGTATTATAAAGCTAATCTTTAAGCACAGACTCAGACTGTTTTTGAGAGTAGCCCACGTTCACACATGGTCTAGTTGGCCCATTTTAGTGTAGAAGCCAGCATATATTTCTGGAGTTAATACCAAGGCATCACGAACATATAGTATATACAAAAGCGGTTCTAGAGATGTGAGGCTTCGCGCTTGACTTTTATTGGACATATCAAAAGAAAAAAACTACCCATGAGACATCTTTTCATTTGTTCATTTTTTACGACTCCAAACAAAATGAACATAAACAATTTCCAAACACATTAAAACTGCCCAAAAACCAATTTTTTAAATCCCATAAAACCACTTTTTAGTCCTCATTTTAACATCCTTAAGCACATTTTTTATTAGAGTAGTTAAATAGAATGAATCTTAGCTTTAAAATTATGTTTATCGTGTTTGAAATTATAAAAAGAGCAGGGTATAGGCATTATAGAAATTAACATCTATACATAAATCTAAAACAGGTTTAAATACTAATAAACAATATAAAACAACTGTAAAGTAAATTATCCATGTCAAATAGAGAATCATCCATGTTTTAGAGCATAAAATGAAGATAGTTTTGTCCATAAATAGCATTAATAGCAATAGGCGTGTCGTTCATATAGAGGTTATTGGGAGGCAATTTCTAACTTAAATAGGCACGCTTATTTTAATCTTGTTATGAAGCTATTGATATTAAAAAAACAATAAAAAGAGCTAGTAAGTTAATGAAAGAAAAAGTAGCAATTTTAACTAAGAATAAATCAGAGTGTACATCCTTATTAGAAGATTTAAAGCTAAGCGGTGTAAGCAGAAGTGAGGTCTTTTTTTCTTGGAAGGATATGTGGCTATCAGAACAAAAAAGCGAATATGATTTTATACTAATTGATTATTGCTTCTTTGATATGTTTAGAGATGACATTGTAGTATATCATTTGTTTCATAAATATAAATTTAAAATAACCTTTTACAGCAATATTTCTCATAAAGTGAAAACCCAAAAAGGCAATGTAGCGATAGATTTATATAGAATATTTTTCAGGCCATTTGTAGATTTTGATAAACTGATAAAAAGTGCTATAAATAATGAAGAGGTAATTGGCATAGAAGAGAATGCGTTGGGTGGAGTGTCGGGAACTGAAAAAGCATTACATCTAAAAAAAGATACTTTTTTCTTAAAGGAAGGCTATTCACTAATTAAATTTAATTTAAATGAAGTGTTATGCTTAGAGAGTGATCGCAATTACATAACGGTATACTTATCTAATGGAAAACACTTAATAAGAGAAACCCTCCAATCAGTATTAGAAATTTTACCAAGCAATTTTATCAGAATAAATAGATCGGTAATCATCAATATAGACAAAATCTATAAGGTAGTAGGCAATAGAGTGCATATTAATGGCCTAAATAGTTTTCGTCCAATAATAGCAAATAAATACAAATTAGACATTTCAAATGCGGTGCCTATGTTTAGCCAAAAACATACCGTGCATTGGAATTGCAATAAAAAAGAGAAAACCTGTAAAAACTAAGTTTTACAGCAAATTAAAAAAGTTTAAAAGGATTCAAAAAAATAACATGGAAAAAACAATAAAACGCATAATAGTACTAATTATCATTGTAATTGGAGTTTTATGTATAGCCAAAGAATTAGGTGTCAACGTAGAAGGCATAATTATGAATGGAGGTAAATAATCTCAAATAGAGTAATCAGTAATTCTATAGTATCCCAAATTAATAATTAACAAAACTTTAAAATGAAATACCAGGAAGAAAAATTATATGCTTTATGTGCTTTAATGGTTGTACTCACTCTGTGTACAGTGTTATTTGTAATAACATTGATCGTGCATTCATAAGTTTAAAAATTAAGTATAGTAAGTATTATGAAAATAGTAGTGATAATGGTATTAGTCATAATGTTTTACTGTGGAGTGGTTGAATCTGATAATTGGCAATAAAAAACAATAGTAAAGAGATAAATGAAGACTATTAAAAAAATAATAATAGCACTATTGTTGGTAATAAGTTCAATAGCCAATGCCCAATTTATAGATAAAGATTACACACAGGTAAGTATGTTTATAGACCCAACAGTTACATATTACGGTTTCCAGATAGGTGGTGAAATTCAAAAAATCATGCATTGGGGATATGCTTCGGTAGCCGCTTCTACCTATTACGGCTTTAAGGTAGCTTATACAGACCTAATAGGTACACTAGGTATTAATTTCAATCTGTTTAATAATGATATTATTAGATATTACAGTGGGGCACGTTTAGGGATAATCTGGCGAGAAACAAGCCCTTTTCCTATGGTTGGTGGTGCTGTAGGTTTTGATATAAGATTATCAAAATTTTATGCTAAAACCAAATATTACATTGGCACCAGGTTATGGACAGACTATAGAGAAGACCAGAAAGACCAATTTTATGGTGATTCTGGTGGTTATCAGAAAGGACTCATTACCAATAATCCCTTGTTGCAGGAAAATGGAGCAGTCGTATTTTCTATATCATGGTAGAATAAATAATAACAAATCAAACAGACCATGTAATTGTGGGAGTAACGAAGCAATCTCAAAAAGTATTAATAAATAAAACATGCCCAAAAACTATTTAAACGAAAATGTTTATATCGCAGCCAGAAAGCGTATGCAAGACATTTTTAACACGTTTCCAAAAACATACATAGCCTTTAGTGGGGGAAAAGACAGTACCGTAATGTTGCATTTGGCACTTGAAGTAGCAAAATCAGAAAATTGTTTGCCTCTTAATGTGTTATTTGTTGACTTAGAAGGCCAATACAATATCACAATACAACATATTGAAAGAGTAGCTTTAAATTCTAAAGAAATTAATTTACATTGGGTCTGTTTGCCTTTAAATCTTAGAAATTCGGTCAGTGTTTTTCAACCACATTGGCGCTGTTGGGATCCAGAACTGTCCAGCCTATGGATTCGTCCCATGCCAAAACATCCTCAGGTAATTTCAAATACAGAACAGTATCCTTTTTTTAAATATGGAATGGAATTCGAAGATTTTGTATACCAATGGGGAAATTGGTTTGCAAATGGAGAAAAGTGTACCTGCCTATTGGGAATTCGGTCTGATGAAAGTTTAAATAGGTTTTTTTCAGTAACAACCAATGGTTGGCTAGGAAAAAACTGGATGAGTAAAGCCTCAGAAAATTTAGTGTTCTCTTATCCCATTTACGACTGGAGAACCGAAGACATATGGCGTTATGTTGGAAAGAAAAAAATACAGTACAATAAACTATACGATTATTTTTATTTATGTGGAATATCAATTCATAAAATGCGTATTTGCCAACCCTATGGTGATGATCAACGGCAGAGTTTGGCCTACTATCAACAGATAGAGCCAGACACTTGGAATAAAGTACTAAAACGCGTTCATGGAGTTAATTTTGGAGCCATTTATAGTAAGACTGCTGTGCTAGGCAGGATAAAAGTGATATTGCCAGAGGGGCTTACCTGGAAAAAATATACATACACCTTATTACAATCCATGCCAGAAATTACCCGACATCATTACACAAGTAAAATAAAAACTTTTCTTAAGTGGTGGGAAAACAATGGATTTACTCTAGAACTCATACAAGATGAAGGAAATCTAAAATTAGAAAATACAGGTAAGATACCTTCTTGGAGAAGAATATGTAAGTGTATCATTAAAAACGATTGGTGGTGTCGCAGTTTGGGCTTTTGCCAAACTAAAAAAACTTATGAAACTTTATATGCAAAAAAAACAGCCTAATGAGTAAGAGTGTAAAACAAGATATTCTAAACATTATAGAAGAAAACAAGGTACTATCAAAAGATAATAAAATAGAGCTAATAGAAAGGGTTCTTGCGGCTTTGAATACCTATAAGGAACCTGTTTCAGAAGTGTTATGGGTACCCTTAAATGCTATAGTACCAAATACCTATAACCCTAATAAAATGGCTGTTCCAGAAAAACGTTTGTTGCTCCGTTCCATGTTAGAGCACGGTATAACGCAGCCTTTGGTGGTGGGACCCGAAAAAAACCAACAATACGTATTGATTGATGGGTATCACCGTTGGTGCATTATTAAAAAAAGCAAGGAACTATGTAACAGGTTAAACCACAAGGTACCTGTGGTAGTATTAAATGGATCAATTAAAAATCAAATAGTCGCCACTGTCCGACACAATAGAGCTCGTGGGCAGCATCAAATAGGAGAAATAGGTGAAGTAGTAAAAACATTATCAAAAAATGGGTGGCCATCGGCAAAAATTATGGATGCTCTGGGTATGGAGGCAGATGAAGTACTCAGGTTAAAGCAATTCAAAGGCTTGGGCGAATTATTTAAAGATGATGATTATTCTAAATCATGGAATTGATTTGAAAACAGATAAGATAACTAAATAAAATGAGCACAAAAGAGACTGCAACAGAAGAAATAGATTTAGGGCAATTACTCAGACTTATAGGAAATGCCATTAATACGGTTTATAACTGCATTTTGAATAGTTTAAGAAGTATATATCACCTTTTTATAGTATGTATCCTATTCTTTAGAAAGCACTTTTTAAAGTTTTGTTATACGGCTATATTAGGAGTAGGGTTAGGCGCTTACTTAGATTATAACGTTATTCCAGTATATAAATTTTCAATGGTTGTGCAGCCTAACTTTAACAGTGCAAGGCAACTATACAGTAATATTGAGTTTTATAATCAACTGGTAAAACAAGAAGATAGAGAAGAATTAGCGGTAGTACTAAATATTCCCCTAGGCGTAGCAGAAAAAATAGCAAATATTGAAATTGAGGCTTTTCCTGATAAAGCACAAAAAATTAAACAGTTTAATGAATTTATTAAAGATCTGGATTCTATCACCTTGAAAAGCATAGATTATCAAGATCATTTAGAGAACTTTAATAATATTAACGCAGGATTTCACAAAATTCAAATAGAAGCGACAGCTCCCGAAATAGGAAAGCAATGCCAAGAAGTAATAGTAACTTCTATTAATGATAATCAATATGTCAAATCTCAGAAAAAGGCTAGTATTGATAACATAGCAATTAGAGATGCCTTAATAAATGAACAACTAAAGGAAATCAATAAATTACAAGCGTTTTATAAGGAAATAAGAATCTTAGAAGCTAAAAAAATGTGGCAACAACAAATATAAATTTGGCCAATAATAAAATAGACCAAATTTCTGATTTGGAGTTATTTAAGCAGCTAGAAAAACTTAAAGAAGAAAAAGTTAAGCTAAATATAGAAAAAGCAAATACAATAAATGCCGTTAATATAATTTATGAATTTCCATATAAAAGAATATTAATAAATAACCTATGCTCTAAAAAATAGTACAAATGCCTGTAATGTTCATTGCAGTTATGTTTTAGTATTAATAATACTTGCTTTTAATAAGTATTTGGCTAATTATGAGAAATAGTACAACCCTTATAGAATGGTACTTATAGTATCTTTTACTTAGGTAGAGCAGTTCTGGTATAGAAAAAAGGAACTAATCAATTCAGCAATAAAATCAAATCAAACGTCATTGCGAGGAGCAAAGCGACGTGGCAATCTTATAAAACTTTAAATATTATGAAAAAATTATTTTTATTAAGTGTTTTAATGACTACGTTTTCTCATGGACAAATTATTGATGAGAATGGAGTCATTGCAACAGGGCAAGACAATACTCAATTAACAGGGAAAATTGGCATAGGAACGAGCGCACCAACAGAAGCATTAGATATTGTAGGAACTACTAATATTTCAGAAGATTTAAGAATTGGTAAACAAAATGGAAATGGAATTTTCGTGTTTAATACAAATCAAACAACTGATATACATGATATGATTCTTTATGGAAATAATGGAATAGCCAGAGCATATCTAGCAGCATCTTACGAAAGAACACAATTTAGTTTAGGTAATATAAATGGACAAGAAGTATTTAATGTAAATACAGGTAATTTGGGGCCAGATAATGTTTATCTACATATGCCAAAACCTGATTCAAGAATAGTTATAGCGGGTTATGGGAATTATTTACCAGAACATAAATTTGTGGTTAAAAGTGGTAGTGCAATGATTGAAGGTAATATTTTAACTAATGCTAATATTGGTATTGGTACGAGTTCTTTTATAGATGGTACAGACACTTATAGATTGTCTGTAGAAGGAAAAATTAGAGCACATGCTGTTAAAGTATATACGGATTGGGCAGATTATGTGTTTGAAGCAGATTATAAATTGCCAACATTAAGAGAAGTTGAAGAGTACATTAAATCAAATGGACATTTAAAAGATATACCAAGTGCTAAAGATGTAGAAGAAAGTGGTATTGAACTTGGTGAAATGAATAAATTATTATTACAAAAAATAGAGGAGTTAACACTTTACACTATTGAGCTTAAAAAGGAAATAGACTTACTAAAATCCAAATAAAATATTATGAAAAATATAATAATTTTCATTTTTGTTATGTTTGGTTTTTATGCATATACCCAAGAAGTTCAATCATTTTTTGTTAAAATTGTTAATGAACAAAATATCCCAAATGTAACTCATTCACGTAATGGTATTCGAAAAGCATATTCTAAAACTCAAAATAGCAAATTAGATAACCTTTTAAATAGGTATAAAATTTATAGTTGTAAAAAAGTATTTAAAAATTCTAAAAAAGCATCATTACAGAATATTTATTTAATTGAATGTAATGATTTGCAACTAATGGATGATTTATATGATAAGTTTAAGTCCATTTATCCAATCGTAGAAAATGGGCAAGGTATTCCTTTAACTACTCCTAATGACTATGGTTCAACAGGAGGTTATACAGGACCTGGATCAAGTCAAGAAGATTTAGATTTTATTAGGGCTATCGAAGCTTGGGGTGTTACTACAGGTTCTGAAAATATAAAAATAGGTGTAGCAGATACTAAATTTTCAGTAAATCATGAAGATTTAGAAAATACTATTAGTGTTATAAATCCTAGTCAAAATACAAATCCTAAGGGTAGTGGAAACGCTTTTCATGGATCTGTAGTTTCTGGTTTTGCTGCGGCTAATACTGATAATGGAAAAGGAGGGGCGGCTATAGGGTATAATTCTTTCATTTCTGCAAGAGCACAAGGCATGAATGTAAATGCATTAAGTGAATTGTCATTAGTTGATGGAGTCAAAGTACTCAACGCTAGTTGGTACATAGCGTCTTCATTAGATGGAACATTAAATCAAACAGCATCTCTTTATCAACCTGTAATTGATGAAATAATTAATGATAGAAAAAAAGTTTTAATAGCTGCAGCAGGAAATGGTGAAGATACTCCTGGAAATCCAAACCTTTTTTTGTTTCCAGCTTCTTATAAAGATGTAATTTCAGTTTCAAGTATATGTCATAAAAGTGATAATGTTCTTGGTATTGAGTATTTTTTAGATTCACATCAATATAAAATAAATGGAGAAATGCGCAGTCATCAACATAATGATTCTGTTGATATTGTAGCACCTGGTTACGGATTGTTTCGATTAAACCCATTTCATGATAGTTATACCTATAATGATAGAGGAACGTCTTATGCGGCTCCCATTGTAGCAGGTACAGTTGCCTTAATGTTTGATGTTAACAATTGTATAGACCCTAAAGAAGTAGAAACAGTCCTAAAATTAACAGCTGTTAAAATAGACAATTTGCCTCAAAATATACAATATTATGGTAAGCTTGGTGCAGGTAAATTGGATGCATACGAAGCCGTTAAAATGGCAAAAGATATGGCAGACACCTTTGGCACAGTAGAAGTGAAAAATAGAATTTTATATCGTCCATGGTTCTATAAATTAGAAACAGCTCCGTATGAAATAAAGATGATTAATAACGATGTTACAGGTGGCTCAAAATTAAAATTTAAAGCAAGAAATAATATTGAAATATTAAGTGGTTATTATTATCCAGATACTGGGGGGTATATAGATTTAAGTATAGATGCTACTCTAGCATTAAACTGTCTGCCACCTCCAGCTAGTTCTAGTAACTCCTCTAAAAAAATAAAAAATAAAATTGATAATATTAAAGGGGGTATTCCAAATAGAGAGAGAGGGGTATTAGTTTATCCTAATCCAACTACGGGGATTTTGAATATAATTAGTAAGGAAAGTTTAAATCAAATTACCATTTCTGATATTACGGGTAAAGTAGTCTACAATATCAGTAATATAAATAAAAACGAGTTACAAGTAGATATAAGTAAGTTTAATTTAGGAATATATTTTATGAAAATGAAAATGAAAATGGAATCTGGTGAAACTACTAGTACAAAAGTAGTCAAAGAGTAATTTTAAAAGAGACTACCCGAGAAGACTATTGATTTTATAATCATTATCAAACCACTAATCCCTTAATACATATAGTTTATCCCTAGTTTTTCAATAGACGTAACATTTTACTTTCTTTTTAATCCTGTTACATATTGTTTTGAAATAAAAGAAGGTAAATGAAATTATTTAGACCACTGTTTCAAACTATAATACCCTTACTTTTTGGTTTACTTTCTTGTTCAACAAATGATATAGAGCAAAGTACATTACAGGGAAAAATAGACTTAGCATTATTGAATGAAAATGAATGGGGTTTATCCAATGATATTTTAAATTTTATAAACGTACATCGAGTAAATCTTGGAAAGAATATAATAGCTAAAGATTCATCGTATGCAACAGCTTATGCCGTTCAACATAGTAAATATATGGTGGCTACCAACAGTGTAAATCATAATAACTTTTTTATTAGAAGTAAAGCGCTAAAAGAAAAAGGTGCCATGGAAGTAAGCGAAAACATAGCCTATGGCTATAGTTCTGCTGAAACTGTTGTAAAAGCTTGGTTAAAGAGTGATGCACACAGAGAAGTTATAGAAGGTAACTTTTCACATATAGGATTTGGCATTGTAAAATCATTAGAGAAC
Source organism: uncultured Flavobacteriaceae bacterium (assembly GCA_947501845.1). GTDB lineage: Bacteria > Bacteroidota > Bacteroidia > Flavobacteriales > Flavobacteriaceae > Flavivirga. Next base: position 12,027 of record CANMXP010000014.1, read on the forward strand.
AGATATTATTATACAACGATATATTATAGATGATTAAAATAAATCTATATGTTATGAAGAAAAAAAAGGAAGCCTTTTATAATAAAGAAAGTGAATTTAATTTCATATATCCCGCTAACAAAAACCTAGATAAAACTCAAGAAGAACCCAATAAATTAGTAGGTATGGCTTTAAAAAAAAGGGATTATGAAATTGATTGGGAAGACATAAGATATCAATATAAAAGATATCTAAAAATTCATGGATCTGTTCCTATACACAGATTTGCATTTAATTATGTTTTGGGGTGTGAATTACAAAATAGGATTGCTCCTCAAGACAAAATAATAATGCAAGCTATGTATATAGAGATTTGCGCTGAATTACAAAAGAGAATGACAAATATTTAAATTTTGTTAATAATTATTAACTTGTTTAGAATATATCGATGTGAATATTATAAGTTTATTGTTTTATTTAAATATTTGAAGGGAATAAAGTCTTGATTTACTTTATAATATATTGTACCGCTTCAGTATCTTAAACAACCTAATACCCATAAAAAAGGAAAAGTTACTTTTTGTATAGGTAAATAAGAAATACCAGCAAGTATCAACAATTTCCAATAACAATTAAGTTTACTTAGTATTATTTTTAAAAGGCCTTGGCAACCGTTTTTTTTTTGATTTTAAGCCAATTTAAGGCAGTTACAGCACACACCTACCATAAATAAATTGGCAGATTCAACCTTATAATCACTTATGGGAGGTAACGCAAAGCTTACCGATAGGCATTCAACCTCACCACAAGTTTTACATTGAAAATGTGGATGCAAATCATTATGTGTTTCGCAAGAGCAGTCTTGACATTTTGCATACCATTTAAGCCCTCCTTTTCCAATAAAAGAATGTACAATACCATCATCCATAAGTTTGTCTAAGATGCGATAAACAGTGGTTTTGTACATTTGCGATTTCAATAATTTAACTAAATCCACAACAGAGATTGCTGTTTTTTTATTATCGAAAACATCAACCAAGGTTTTAACCTGTTTTGTTTGTCTTGTGATACCCATAATACAAATATAATGCAACTTAGTTGCATTATAAAAAAAAACATAGTAGTATTGCAACTTAGTTGCGTTAAAACTTAATATGAATTTATCTATTAATAAATCAGACTCCATTGGGGTACTATCTAGTGGTCTATGTTTATTGCATTGTCTTGCTACCCCATTTTTATTTGCTACACAAGCACATATTGCACAATGTTGTGAGGTAAAACCTTTATGGTGGTCGAGCATAGATTTTATATTTCTAATAGTTTCTGCTTTGGCAATATATAGAACGGTAAAAATCACTACAAGAAAATGGATAAAAACAGCGTTTTGGATAAACTGGTTTGCCCTGTTGATTCTTATAATAAATGAAAAAGTAGGATGGTTACATTTACCCGAAAGTTCTATTTATTTTCCTGCATTTGGCTTAATATTTTTTCATGTTATTAACAGTGCATTTTGTCAATGTAAAAAAGAGGGATGTTGCGTAAATTAGTTACAGAATAATGGGAGAAATTAATAGATTTTCTAGTTTTCTTTTAGTGGTGTTTATCTTCATGAATCACCTCATTCCGTTTATTCATGCATTTGAACACCAAGACGATAATAATACTGTTTCTTCAAGTGTATTAAAGTATGACCAAAATTCTGATGTTGCTGAACATTGTTGTTTTTGCGATATATACTTTAACCTAGACTATTCTCAATTTCAGCCTTTATCGTATTTGTTAGTTATTCCCAATTATATTTCTGATTATATATCAGATAAGGAAAAGGGTATAAAGGGCATTGTTTTATTTCGAAAAAAATCAAGATCCCCACCTTCTTCTATTGTTTAGAAAGTTGAACAACTAACCTATTTTAGGCAACTATATGTAAATGGAATAGTTACCTATGGTCTATAGTTTATCATCTATTTTATATGCCCGTTTACCTTCTATTAGGGTAAATCCTCACATCAATTTTTTTAATTTTTTTTACTATTTATTATGCTACAAGCAAAAAACCTTTGTATGCGCTATGAAAATAAACTAGCGCTCAAAGATTTAAGTTTTACAGTAGCTCCTGGAGAAATCTTTTGCCTATTAGGGCAAAATGGAGCTGGTAAAACGACCACAATTAATATTTTTTTAGGATTAATAGCCCCAACTTCTGGTGAGGTTTTAATAGGTGATTCTTCCGTAATAGAAAACAAATCGGCAAGAAGTTCAATAGCTTATATCCCAGAAATAGTACAATTATATGGCAATTTATCAGGATTGGAGAATCTAGAATTTTTCAGTCGATTAGCTGGGTTTGTCTATACCCAAGACGAGCTTACTAGTTTTTTGCAGCGAGCTAACCTAGAGCAAGAAGCACATAAAAAACGATTGTCAACCTACTCTAAAGGGATGCGCCAAAAAGTAGGTATAGCCATTGCCTTGGCAAAAAATGCATCTTATATTCTTATGGATGAACCAACCTCAGGTTTAGACCCCAAAGCTTCAGTAGAATTTGCAGAAACATGTAAAGAATTGTCAGCCGATGGCGTTGCTATTCTTATGGCTACACATGACATTTTCAATGCTGTAAACATAGGCTCAAAAATAGGAATAATGCGAGAAGGCACTTTGGTTCATACTACCGAAACCTCAAAAATATCTGCCCAAGAACTTCAAGACTTATACATAAAAACGATTTAATCAAACTTAAATAAAAAACTAAAAATGAACTTTAAAAGTATCGTATTTGCAATTATTCTTTTAGCAATACAAATAGGTTTTTCGCAATCTAAAGTCAAGGGAAAGGTTTTAGACGAAAATAATGCCCCAATACCAGGGGCTAATGTAATTATTGCAAATAAAGCTTCGGAACAAAAAGGTGTATCCACCGATATTGACGGGAATTTTAGTCTTAAACTGGATGAAAGTGGAACGTACAATTTAAAAGTAACTTATATTGGTTTTAAAACTTATAAAAGCTCAATTGACGTAGTAGTAAATCTGGATATAAACTTAGGTGATATAAAACTTAAAGAATCTCTTGAATCCTTACAATCTGTAGAGATTATAGGAAGAAAACGTAAAGACTACAATAGCGATTATTCTTTTTCTGCTACCAAAGTGGCTATTAAAAATAAAGAGTTGCCACAAGCGGTGGCCACGGTAACAAAAGAGCTCTTGCTAGACCGTCAGGCATTTCAATTAACCGATGCTGTAAAAACCGTAAGTAGTGTTACAGTTACAGGACTTTACAATCATTATAATATTCGTGGTATTACCCAAGCTGATGATGGGCAAGTTGTTAATGGTATGCGAACCCGTCAGTATTATTTTTTACAACCAATTACGTCTCATCTAGAACGTGTAGAGGTTATTAAAGGACCGTCTTCGGTTACCTTTTCTAGTGCAGATCCTGGGGGAACTGTAAATATGGTGACAAAAAAGCCCTTATTAGAAAAACGTAGTGAAATTTCTGCTTCAACAGGAAGTTTCGGAACTATTAGAGCTACTGCAGACTTTACAGGGCCACTAAATGAATCTAAAACGTTATTGTATCGTTTTAATGCAGCTTATCAAGAAGCAAATTCGTTTCGGGATTTAGTACAAAATAACGCCTTTCTAATCACGCCTTCTGTAAGTTATATTCCCAATGAAAGTACGGCATTTAATGTTGAGCTGATTTATAGCAATGGTGTTGGAAATTTAGATAGGGGACAACCCATTTTTGGAAGAATTAATGGGGAATTTGACTTAACCAGCACGCCAACCTCCTTAAATGTAGGCGCATCCAACGACTTTTTTGAATCAAAGGAATTGATGGTGATGACTAATTTCACAAAGAGATTCACTGAGAACTTCGGTTTTAATGCACAATACATGAAGCAAACCTGGGAAGAAGATTTAGCAGAACACAGAACGGTGAATGCAGCTGCGGTAGATATTGATGGTAATGCTATTCCAACATTAGCGGAAATGCGTTATGTAGAGCGCGAGCAATTCTGGGATACAGATAATATAAGCGCATTTTTTAATTTTGATTTTAAAGGTGAAAAAACTACAAATAAATTATTAGTTGGTTTTGATGGTAGCCGTTGGGAACGTACCATTGGTGGTGGACAAAATGGTGCTCGTCGTTACTTAAAGTTAGATGGTTCTGTCGCTAGATTCGACCCTGTAAATTCAGACCAATTTCAAACTATAGAAATGAATGGCGTGGTGATGCCAAAACCGAACGTACCTCACTTCAACCTAGAAAACCCTTCAAACGGTATTAGAGAGACAAAAGATTATAATATTTCTGAGTTTGAAATTCCTGCTAACTTAACGACTTCTGGTGGTATTTATATTCAAAATCAATTCAAATTTGGGAAGTTCTCAGCATTAGTAAATTTAAGATACGAATGGTTTAAAGACATCTTCGATTATAAAGGAGATGAAGAAAAATTTGAAACGAATGCTTTTGTGCCAAGGCTTGGTTTAACTTATGAAGTAACAGATAATATTAGTGCATATGCTACCTATTTAGAAGGGTTTCAACCGCATACCAATACGGTATCATTATCTCCTACTGCGGAAGGATTCTTTTGGTCGGCTTCACCAGGACGGTTTGCCCCTCTAGAAAGTAGTTTAAAAGAAATAGGTGCTAAAGCAGAATTTTTAAATGGGCGGATCTTCGCAAATTTTGCCATTTTCGATGTCACTCAGAAGAATATTTTACTGGGAGATCCCTATGATTTAGAAAATTTAGTGGCCAGAGGTGAACAGCGTAGTAGAGGTTTTGAAACGGACTTCTCTGGTTACGTAGCACCTAATTTACAGTTAGTGGTATCTTATGCATTTACCGATGCTGAAATTACAGAAGATGATGATGAAACTCTAGTTGGCGAGCGCATTGGCGGGGCTCCAAAGCACAGTGCTAATTTTTGGGGTAGATACGATTTTACAGGTAATACTTTTAAAGGACTTGGTGTAGGTTTAGGTGCTCAATATAGTGGTGATAAGTACTCTTGGTATTCTGACCGTTTGCTGTTACCTGAATATACTGTTTTTGATGCCGCCTTATATTACAAGGCAAGTTCTAACATGCAATTGACATTAAAAGTGAATAATTTATTTGATAAAACCTATTGGTTAGGAGCACTTAGCGCTTCTCGTTTGGCGCCTGGTGCACCACGAAATATATTGCTTAATGCTACTTATAAATTTTAGTTAACATGAGGAACGATATTGTAGTTTTGATAGGGAAACAGTTTTTCAAAAAGACCTTTTATAATAAAGGTCTTTTTGTGCTGTTATCGCTTTTTTTAATTGTTCTAAGCTATGTAACTATTAATGGATGGAATGCTTTTGAACAGCATGATCACATAGTAGAACATCACCAAGAAAAGGAAAGACAGAGTTGGGAAGACAACCCAGATAAGCACCCGCATAGAATGGCACATTTTGGGTCGTTTGTTTTTAGGTTACAACACCCACTAAGTATTTTTGATTCAGGAATTGAGAGTTACACTGGTAATGCGATATTTTTAGAAGCTCATAAGCAGCATACTGCTAATTTTTCAGAAGCAAGTTTATCTACAGGCTTAGTACGTTTTGGCGATTTAAATACAGCCATGTTATTACAGCTCATTTTACCCTTAATTATCTTTTTTATTGGGTATTCATCTGTGACTTCTGAAAAAGAAAATGGAACACTTAAAATAATTTATATTCAAGGAGCATCAATAAAAGAAGTGCTTTTTGGTAAAACGATAGGGCTATTTTTAATTTCTGCATTATTTTTTATTCCTGCTTTAATAGCCTTATGGAGCATTTCATTTTTAGAAACCCATACAACCAATAGCTCTATTATTTTAAGGTCGGTTTTAATCTCTGTTTGTTACCTTTTATTCTTTTTCATTTTATGTTGTATTACCGTAATTATTTCTGCTAAAAGCAAAAATTCTAATAATGCATTGTTAACCTTACTAGGTGGTTGGTTATTACTTTTCATTATAATTCCCAAAACTGCACAAGTAGTTGGGAACTTAATGTATCCTAATTTATCTAAAATTGAATTTAGGTCAGTCATTGAAAATGAAGTTTTAAAACAAGGGGATAGCCATAATCCTAACGACTCACATTTTAACAAGTTGCGAGACTCTGTTTTACAAGCTCATAAGGTTAATGATGTAAAAGATCTACCTTTTAACTATGGTGGTTTTCTTATGAGCAAAGGTGAAGAGCAAACAGCTAAAATTTATAATAATGAGCATAAAAAACTAATTAAAACTTACAAGAAGCAAAATAGTATTACCAATAGTTTGGTTCTAATAAGTCCTTACTTAGCTATTAAAAATTTATCTATGGGTTTATCTGGTACAGATTTCAGCACCTATACTAATTTTTTGTTACAAACAGAGCAGCATAGATATATGCAATCACAATATATGAATGAGCTTCAAATGAAATTTATTAGTAATAAAGCTAAAGGCAGTGAAGGGAAAGTTCATGTTGTGAAAAAAGAATATTGGAAATCAATACCAAAGTTTCGTTATGAATATATACCCTTATCAAAAACAATAAACAATCAACTACTTACTATGGTATCTCTCAGTATTTGGTTATTAGTGGTACTATTAATTATGACTAAATTTTCTAATCGTTTTAATATTATTTAATGATGTATAGTTTATTAGTTAAACAATTTTTTAGGTCTAATACAGTATGGTTAGCTTTTGGAATTATCATGATTCTAGGAATTTTAAGCATTGGTACTGGTAAACAGTTTTTAACACAAAAACAGGAAGCAATTGTTAAAACCATTGAAAAACAAGAAAAACAAGAAGAGCTCATAAAAAAGCAAAACCAACTTCGGGAGAATGATATAGGTTTGTTATTATATTATTTAAAATTCTCATTTATTAATCCTGTTCAACCGCTATCGGGCATTTCAATAGGGCAAAGTGATTTGAACTCTCATATTCAAAATGTGAGCATTCTGAATTTAGAAGGACAAAAGTACGATACAGACCTAGTAAACCCAATGCGTTTACAAGTTGGTAATTTAGATTTGAGCTTTCTTATAATTTTTCTTTTTCCGTTAGTAATTATAGCCTTAAGTTTTAATGTTTTGTCTGAAGAAACAGAAAAAGGTACTTGGAGAATGATTACTATTCAAGGCACCTCACCTTTTAAATTTTTATTAATGAAGTTAGGTATTAGAATACTCTTTATTAGTATAGCTTTAGGTATTTTATTCTTACTGTCTAAATTCATTTTAGGCATTCCTTTTACTATTGATTTTCTATACATTATAATGATTAGTTACGTATATATTCTATTTTGGTTTTCATTATGCTTCTTTGTTATTCTTTTAAGGAAATCATCAAACACTAACGCTATTACATTATTAGTAAGTTGGTTACTTCTAGTTGTGTTCTTGCCTATTTTGGTTAATAATTACATTACTAATAAATATCCAGTAGATGAAGCCTTTACAATGACCATTAAACAACGGGATGAATATCATAAAAGATGGGACACCGATAAAAAAGAAACCATGGATAAGTTTTACAAACATTATCCTCAGTTCAAAAAATACGAATTAAAAAAAGAAAGTTTTTCTTGGTTATGGTACTATGCCATGCAACAAATGGGAGATGATGAGTCTCAACATGAACGAGAAGATATGTATAATAAAATAAAAAACAGAGAACGACTAAGTAACCAAATGGCGCGTTTTTTCCCTCCATTGCAAGTTCAATTATCAATGAATAATATTGCAAAAACGAGCTTAAAACATCATATCAATTTTTTAGACGAAACTTCGAATTTTCATGAAAACTTACGTTTGCAGTTTTACCCTAAAATATTTGAAAATCAAAAATCTAGTTCTGTAAACTGGAAAAACTTTAAGCCAGAATATTTTGAGATTAAAAGTGATTTTAATGTATTCAAAAACGTCCTTTATATCATTTTAATATCTTTAATTTTAATAGGTGTTAGCGTGTTTAAAAACTTAAAATATTTTAATTAGATGAAATTAATAAAAGTAGAGACTCCACTATATTTATTTAATGACAATTGATAAGATGGAAAATAAAAAAAAAGAAACGAGAATTGCATCCATAGATATATTAAGGGGTTTGGTAATGTTAATAATGTTGGTAGATCATGTTCGTGAACATTTTTTTTCTCACCATTCCGTAACAGATCCAATGGTAATTGAGGATACTAGTAGCGGTTTGTTTTTTACTAGATTGTTAGCTCATTTTTGTGCACCGGTTTTTGTTTTTTTAACAGGTTTATCAGCTTGGCTATATTCTAACCCCAAGGACAAGCCATCAAGGTCTGCAACTTCATTCTTATTAAAGCGAGGATTTTTTTTAATTCTTTTAGAGCTAACAATTGTCAATTTTTCTTGGTCTGCATCTTATAATACATTGTATTTGCAAGTTATATGGGCAATTGGTATAAGTATGATTTGTTTGGCTTTCTTAAGCAGAATACCAAGGTTATGGATTGGAATACTTGGATTTGCAATTGTTTTTGGACATAACCTCTTAACACCAATTGCATTTGAAGAGACAGAACTTGGCTATAACCTTTGGACTATTCTTTACCATAGAGGTTTTTTAACAACTGATGGTTTTATCGACATTAGAATTTCTTACCCTGTGTTACCTTGGATAGGTGTAATTTTATTGGGATATTTTATGGGGCCTCTGTATCACCGTCGTATATTACCAGTAAGAAGGCAAAGAATATTAATATTTCTTAGTCTTTGTTCTCTTACTGTTCTTTTGATTCTAAGGGGATGGAATATTTACGGGGAAACTGTGCCATGGGAAACACAAAACACAGTTTTAAAATCAATCATGTCTTTTTTTAATTACACAAAATACCCGCCATCCTTAGATTATTTGTTGTTCACTATAGGAATTGGCTTTTTTTTACTTTCCTATTTTGAAAGAATTAACAATCAATTTTCACAAGTTTTAAAAGTATATGGTTCTGCTCCCATGTTCTTTTACATTGTTCATCTGTATATGATTCTAATAATTCATGCAATTCTAATCTTCACAATAAATAATGGTGAAGTTATTAAAGTGAAAAATGTTTATCAACTCTGGTTAATTTCAATTGTACTGTCCGTTTTGCTATATTTTCCAACAAAAAAGTTCTCTAATTATAAACGTCGAAGTTCATCAAAACTAATAAAGTATTTTTAGGGCTGCTACATGTAGCTATTAAATCTAAATAATGTGGTTTAAGTTTATTGTAGGTCGTTTATACAAGATTGACAGAGCACTTACAATGATGAAATTTTTAGTGATATATTGCCCTAATAAACTAAGTTGAAAAGGAGCATCAATGAATATTTGTTTTGGAAATATAAATAAAGGAGTAAATGTAAATATTATATGTATCAAAGCAGCTGCTATAACGGTTTTGTTATAAATATTAAGTATTAATAATATCCCTAATACAGATTCCCATATTGCAAGTAAAATAATTGAAATATTAGGAGGTATCAAATTAAAAGTCAATACACTTATAGTGTTTTGGGCTAAATTTTCAGCGGGGTTCATTTCTGGAAAATATTTCAATAGCCCAAACCAAAGATATACTATCCCAATACTGATAGCTATAACTTGATAGCTTGATATTTTAGATTTCAGGTTCATTTGTTTTTGTTGTATAGTAATTTACTTACGGCGTTCTGTTAAATTTAAATAAATTTAATCGATTGCCATTTTGCTAGCATTAACTGATTTTATGCCATCTACATTAGAGATGTTTTGATATCATATCCCTTTATTTCCCGTTTGCCCTTCAAACAAGCAAAAAAATCAATAAAAACCTGTTTTTTGATGGTTTATGTTTATTTTGAAATTATATAATTAGGAAAATAACTTACTCAAAAAATTAAGATAGATTTATTAAAAGAAATTGAGTTATTCTCTTTTTAAATGATGTATATTTTGATTTGTTTTTGATATTCAATGTGCCAAATTTGTACTGTTTTATTCAAGATATCTGTGGGAATACAAGAAAAGTAATTTCTGTATTGGAAAGTAATCCATAACATTTAAACAATGCTTATTAAGTTAAGGGAGAACCATTTATTTATAAGCATAGATCCCTTTATATTTATTGGTTTCTAACTTCTTTAGTTTGCTCCTTTGGGTTTCTTTTAAAGCTGTTGAATCGCGATGTGAAATAATTACTAAAAACGGGTTCTTATTTTGCGTGATACTATTTAATTCATCAAGAGTAATCTGCTGAATGGCTCCTTTAGAATAAAATCTGCTAGAATAGCTTTCCATAAACAAATGATAAGTAAGTACCTCTTCAGTTATAGTATTTTTTAATAAATATTTATCAGTTTTACTATAATACTCAACACGTTCGTTTATAAGAAAAACAGAAAATATAATGGTTAGAGCAATTGGTAACATTAGACTAAAAGTCACATAGATTTTTTTCCATTTTATAGATTTCCACCAGTAAACAATTAACAATGCCAAGGGCACCATTACTGGCATGATATAAGGATGAATTAAACTTTTAGAAGGGGTGAAGAAAATGGGAGTCCATAATAACCATAAGACCAAAAACAATAACCATTTATGGGATTTTAAATTAAACCGTTCTTGCCATGTTTTTTTGATTATTAAAAATATCCATGGCAGTGTAAATAAAATAAGAAATATCCATACCATTCCTATAGGTTGAGATTTAGGAAAACCATATTTATCACCGCTCCAACTAGAATCGAAAAAGCGCTTAAAATGCTCGCCTACTACAAAGTAATCTAAAAAACCTGGTGTCGCTTTTTCTGCAAAATAATACCATGGAACACTAAGCGCGGAAATAATAAAAAAACCAGCTAACCAAGGCATAGACTTAATTATTCGAATCTGTTCTTTAAAAAAGAGTAACCAAAGAAATAATGGAGGTATGGTTAAAATTATAATAATCGGACCTTTTGCTAATAACCCTAGCCCGATTCCAACAAAAAAAAGATAGTTCCAAATACTTCTTTGATCGGTTCTACTACTTTCCCAAAATGAAAGCATAGTGAGAACAACACAAAATGTAAGAGACATATCTGTAGATACAACACCTGCATGCAATAAAAACTCTGGAATACATAATAAAATAAAAGCAGGTAAAAAGAAAGGCAGTCCTTGTCTTTTTCCATACTTACCTATCATAAAAACTATTAAAATAGATAAAACTAAAGAAGGTAATCTAACGGCAAATTCATTAACACCAAAAATATCCATACTTATAGCCGATAACCAAGTTGATAAAGGTGGTTTTGCCCAAAAAGGTAGATTGTAATCTATTTGTGGAGTTATCCAATTATTGGTTTCGCACATGATGCGAGCTATCTCAGCATATCTAGCTTCGGTTTTATCCATTAATGGAAGTGTACCATTTATAAAAGCTCTTATAATGAATAGAACTAGGGTACTTAATGTATAAAATATGGGTTTCTTTAAAAGTCGTTTTGAGGAATAACTTTCCATGAACTTATAGCTTGTTTTTTATATTTTCTAGAAATCAAAATAAAGTCATACCATAGTGTGAAGAAATAAGACGTTTTAACTTTAGAATCGCTAGCATCTACCCATGATTGCAATGGAATTTCTCTCACAGTATTTTTAATACTGCTTTTCCCTATAAGATGAATCAAACGATGAAATAATTCAACATCAAACAGCCACTTAGAAATAAATTCTTCTTTAAATAACTGTTTGGCCAAATCGGCTCTAAATATCTTACAACCGCATTGTGTATCATAAACGGAAAGACCTAATTGCATCGAAATAAAGGTAGCAATAAATCGTCCAGTAAAAAACCTAAAAAGCTTTCTGCTAATAATATTGTCTATTTTAGAAATCCTAGACCCAAAAACAAAGAAGATCTTCGAATTAATAAGTTCGCTTAATTTTAAGCACTCATCAAGAGAAGTAGATAAATCGGCATCTAAATAAGCTATCTTATCAAAGTTTAGATGTTTTTCAGCATAAAGAAAACCCGAACGAACCGCAGCCGCTTTTCCTTTGTTTGTTTCAATATTATCAATAAAAACACTATCAGAAACGTTTCCTCTAATTTCTTGTAGTATATCAAGTGTATTGTCACTGGAGCCATCATTCGAAAATAAAATAGCAACATTTTTATGCTTTTGTAAAAAAGAATAAAATAATTTTGGTTGTAACCTTCCAGACTCATTATAACAAGGAATAACTAGTACTAATGAAAAATTATTAAGTCTAAGTTTACTCATAAATTTTTTATCAATGATTCACTAACATTTGTATTTAAAACCTATCAAATAATTTTATGGAATTATCTCAAAATAGCAATAGAAATAAGATAAATACAATCACCCATAACCATAGGTTATAAATGAATTGTATTTATTTTTCAAAAACTAAATGCATTAGGTTTCTCTAATGAAATGCGAAAGTAGATAGAGAATCTTAAATTACTCTTAAGATAACCTTAAGTGAAACTATAGTTAAAACGGAGTTATATTTATTTGTCTTGAAATTCTTTTTGGGTATTCGGACATTTTATATCACCATAGGAACAAAAAATGCAACAATGCCCTTTAACAGGCTTCAATATTTTATGGCAGTTATTACACTCATGAAGGAAGTGAATGCTGGTTTGCGACATTTTTGCAGTCATTTTATGGTTACAATATGGACAAGAAATAGTAGTTTCTAACAGCATATTATAAATTATTTAAAAGTTAGTTTAAAAATATGCATGTTACCGTCAAACGAATAATGAATAGAATGACCAAAACTATCACAGATTTTCTTAACAATAGCAAGGCCCAGGCCAAGAGATTTTTTAGTGATATGTTCTTTATAAAATCGATTGTATAATTTATCTGGGTTTTTAATCGATTCGTAACCTGTATTAGATATAATAAATTGATTATTGGTAGATTCGATTGTAATTTTACCATCGGTAGGGGTATACTTTATAGCATTAGATAATAAATTATCAGCAATGATTCTTGCAAGATATTCGTCGAAATAAATTTCAATATGGTTCATTTCTTTTATTAGAATAGGTAATTCGCTTAGCCCATCGAAATTCTCTATGGATTTTTTTAAAACCTCAGTAAAATTAATTCTATCAGAGGATTTAAATTGTTGATTTTCAATCTTGGCCAATAGGATTAATTTTTTATTGAGCGTTGCCAACCTGCGGGCATTATTAGAGATATCAATTAATAGGCTGTATTGTTTTTCGCTTATTTGATTTTCATCAAATGAGTTATCAATCTTAGCCTGAATAATTGCCAAAGGTGTTTGGATTTCATGAGATATGTCTTCTGTAAAATGTTTTAAATTTTCATAATCAGCAATAACTTTATCGGTTAAAGTTTTAATTTCTGTATTTAATTCTGAAAACTCCTCAATATTTGTGTCTTCAAAATTTATTGATTGGTTAGACTGTACTGAAAATTCTTTGATCTTTTTAAGGTTGTCAAAAAAAGGTTTCCAAACCGATTCTATCTTTTTTTTGTTTAGATAGTATAAGCTTGAAAAAACTGCTAAAAAAATTATTAAGGACAAAATTATGGCCTGTAATACATCATGTAGCTCTAAAGCCTTAGTTCTGACAGAAATTTTATAGACATTTCCATGTATTTCTTTGTATTTGGTAAGTTCTGTATAAGGCTCAATTTCTTCCTCCGCGAGGTCATATAAGAGTGTGTCCTTTATTTTTTCTACTTTTAAAGCAAAAACTTTTTCTGTATTAATTATAGGATAGACATTAATAAGGGTTCCATCCTTTTCAATTAGTTTTTCAATCCTAAATGCAGCAGAGTTTAAAGATTCTTTTGTTTCATCCTTAATAATGTATACCGTTATAAAATAAAGAGCGACTACACTTAATAGCATAGCTATTAAACTATAGGTGAAAAAACTTCGAGATGTTTTTTTTAGTAATTTTACTTTCTTTTTCTGATTCATCATTATTTACATATCTTCATCTGTAAATTTATATCCAATCCTATAAACTGTTTTAATATAATTAGCAGCCACTTCAGTTAGTTTTTTACGTAAATGATTAATGTGTACATAGATAAAATCAAAATTATCAACAGCATCAATGTTATCTCCCCATAGGTGTTCTGCAATCACTTCTTTTGAAAGGACCCTATTTTTATTGGTAATAAAATAAACTAATAAATCGTACTCCTTTTTTGTTAGTTGTATAGACTTATTATTTACGTAGGCTTGTATAGCTTCTGTATTAATTTTAATCTCATTAAAATTTATGTTGGTGTCACCATCATATTTTCCTCTGCGCATTACAGCTTTAATACGCGAGTTTAGCTCTGTAAGGTGAAAAGGTTTCGTTAAATAGTCATCGGCACCCAAATCTAAACCTTCAATCTTGTCGTCGAGTGAATTATTTGCCGAAATAATAATGATTGGAATTTTTTTGCCTTCTCTTTTAATTAGCTTTAATAAATCTAATCCGCTACCAGTTATTAAATTTATGTCCAGAAGAATAAGGTCATATTCATAAATAGAGATTTTTGAGACTGCTTCATGGTAATCTGAAGCCGTTTCACATATATGTGCATCTCTTTTTAAAAATTTAACGATAGATTCTTGTAATATTATTTCATCTTCAGCAATTAAAATTTTCATGTACTGTTATATTAATTAAGCAAGATATTTATAAAATCTTAATAAACTCTTAAGTGCTTATAAAATAAACAATGTTTCTTCTGCTTAAAAAATGATACAATTCACTCACTTTCTGTTTCTTATTATATTACCTTAATATATTTATATTATTATTTAAAGGAGCTATTTTTTTATCAAATTTTGCATCTCTAAAAAAACAGTGGTCAATAATTGTAAGTAACATTTTACATTTTAAAATAATGATTTTTATTTTTAAGATATTTTTATTCAATTGTAACTCACAGCAATACTATGATTTTTTACAAAATTCAGGATAAAATGCAAAAAAATCGGTTAAAATGTTGTTTTTTAAGATTAATTGCATAGTTTTGCTATTCATAATCAAGAAAATTTTGTAATATGAAAATGAAAATTATTTTTTTAAGTCTCAGTTTATTTTTAATTACAGGAACAGCCTTTGCTCAAAAGGATGCCCCTAAAAGTATTATCAGCGCCAAGGTAACTATAAAGAAATACCATGATAAAGAAGAGTTAGATCGCATGCAAAAAGGTCAACTATTAGAGCTTTATATTGAGCGAATAAAAGTTCTTGTAAAAACTTTACCATATATAGCGTTTGCTACTAAACCAGGAGTTACAATGTCTACTTTAGGAATTCCAGATACTAAAGACAACAGAGAAACGTTAGATGACGAGTTTGAAGCATCTGATATTTTTATGGAATCTACGGTTCAATTTCAAAGGACCATGCTGCCTTACTCAGATAAAAGTAATCTTATAGCAGCTATTATATTTTATGAAGATACCATGAAAGCACTCCATCAATACAGTGAATTTCATTGATTGTGTGTGATGTGATTTTTACTTGTCTTTATTATACTTATTAATATCATAGGCAAGAATTTTCATCATTAAATATTAAGGTTCAATAACCTTGCTGTTAAGTTTAGCTTAACTCTTTATTTTCATGATCGTTTTATTTATAATGCACACTATTTTGTGTAAAATAAATGAGATGGATTTATTATAATATTATAGATTTTCTTTTGTACTAATTTTTTTAATCAAGAATTTTATTAATTAAACCTAAAATATGAATATTAAGATTCTATATAATATAGAGTTGTTAAATAATGTTTATGCATTATGTCGAATAAATATGAAGGTAAATTCTTTCAATATAATGCATTTCATCGAATTTATTAGCTTTTTATGGATCTTAGTTGTAAATAATCGTAAATTTGAATACAGAACTAAACAAGTGTTAATATAACTGTTATGAAAAGAATAACCCAAATCATGATGTTCCTTCTACTGATTGGAAGTGCATCGGCGCAGCAAGAAAAAGGTATAATTGGTACAGAAAATTGGTTAGATAATTGGACAGATTTTTATCCTAAAAATGCCGACTATGGTGAGGCTAGTCAGATTCTCACAGGTAATATAAGTAAAGACACCAAATTATCTAAGAAAGATACCTATTTGTTGTTAGGTAATGTTTTCGTGACAGATAGTACAACACTTACTATAGAACCAGGAACTGTAATTATTGGTGATTTTGAGACAAAAGGATCTTTAACTATTGCTAAAGGAGCAACCATAATTGCAGAAGGTTTAGAAACCGACCCTATTGTGTTTACTTCTAACAGGAGTGTTAAAAAAGCAGGTGATTGGGGAGGCTTAATCTTATTGGGTGATGCCCCAACCAATAAATTTGGGAATGGGTCTGTAGCGTCCATGTACACAAACCTCGATCAATCTTCTTACAGATATACAAATTATGGTGGCGAAAATGTTACTAGTAATTCTGGTGTGTTAAAATATGTAAGAATAGAATACGCAGGAAAGAAAAGAAGAGGAGGGTCGAACTTTGACGGTTTATTATTGGCTAGTGTAGGAAGTGAAACCGTTTTAGAAAATATAATGGTAAGTCATTGCGCGGGAGATTCTTTTGAAATATTAGGAGGTGGCGTTAATTTAGTTAAAGCAGTTTCTTATAAGTCAAATAGTAATGATTTTAAATTTAATTTAGGGACACAATCTCAATTAGATAATTCATTAGCTGTTCGATCTCCATATGCTACTAGTAGTAAAGGAGCAAGATGTTTGGAGGTTACTTCTTATGATAGAAAAGAGGAAGTAGATTTTACTAAACCAGGAACATCGGTAATAGCTAAAAATATGACCATGTTTAATAGTAGTGACGATTTAGATTCTCATATTAAATTAGGTTTGATTAAAGAAGCCGTTTTTATAGGTGAAAATGCTTCGTTAGATATCAATAAAAGTGTTATTTCTGGATTTAACCCAGCAGTAATATTAGATGATAAGATTACAATTAATCAAGAAAATTTAGAAAAAATTAAATTTGTTGACATGTACTTTAATAATTGTAATGGCAATATATTTAAAGAGTATAATTCTAATAATGAGGACTTAGAAAACTGGTATGGTAACAGGTCTTTTTATAACGTGTATGCAAAAAGTCAAAATTCAGAAACGTTTATTGATTTAAAAAATAAAAGAATCCCTGACTTTAGATTACGTATTAATAAAATAATAGCAGCCAATAGCAAAAATTAAATTTAATTAGAGTATCAAATTTTTATACGATTTTCACTTAAATATAGAAAAGCGAATTCTTTTTATTAAACCCCAAACCAACCAACAATTATTATAAAAGTGAGTTTCAATTCTAATAATATAGGTATTGTTAGAGCGATAATTGTTTCTAAAAGTTTCATTTACTAAATAGAGAAAATATCGCATATGAGAAATTTTACTATTACTAATTATTTGCTTGTTTTTGTATTTCTGTTTGTAGCGGGACATATTGATGCGCAAATTATATTTAAACCTGATTTAGGTGGTTCTAGTTCTTTTAGTTCAGCTTGTGCCAGTCCTATTTTTAATACTTTCAGCGTCAGATTTGGTTTTAATGAAGGCGCAATAAATACAGCCTCTAATCAGTTTATATTGGAACTTTCAGACGAGACTGGAAGTTTTTCAAACCCTGAAATCCTTTTTACTTCAGTTACTGGAGACATTACAGCTTCTCCAGCTACAGTTACTTTTTCATTACCCACCACAGCTGCAGGAGAAGGATATAAGGTTAGGGTTAAAAGTACCTCACCAGGTTCAACTGGTCCTAGTTCAGATGCTTTTCCAGCATATTATAAATTTCAAGATGCCGCATTTACAATTAATAATTTAAACGAAACAGCTGTTTACTGTGCAGGAGGAAGCTATTTGTTAACAATAGATAACCCTGGAGAAGCAGATAACGATTCACCATTACAATATCCTACACTTACATTTAATTGGTTTAGAGAGACTAGTGAAACCACGTCGGTTTTTGTTGCAGAAGGCGCAAGTTTAGAAGTCAGTGAACCAGGAACTTATTTTGTTAGGACAAATTATGGATCGTGCAGCGAGTCTTCATTTTCTCGTTCTAACAGGGTTACTGTAAGTCAGGCAACTTCAGGAGGTTCCACGAGTGTAAGTTCAAGTTTAGGAAATCCATTTTGTGCAGGGCAAGGGCTAACCACTTTAACCGCAACTTCGGGTGTTGGTTATCAGTGGTTTAAAGATGGGAATGAGATTGAAGGTGCTACAAATCAAACCTATGAAACCAACGAATCTGGGTTATATTCGGTAAGTGTTTCTTTAGGTATTTGTGAAACAAGTGGATCAATTGATTTAGATGCTAATCAATTTGACAGCAGTATTGATGTTGAAGAGATACCAGCTGTAAACTTATTGCCATCTGAAGGAGGATTGAATGTGACCGTTACAGATGATGCTGACACTCCAGAATATGAATGGTATTTAAACGGTACTTTAATTACTAGCGCCAATAGTGATAGCTACGAAGCAACACAAGTTGGTAGTTACAAGGTTGTTATTAAACAAACCGTTGGATGTGTATCATCAAAAGAATATCTTTTTGATATACAAGAAACATTTCCTGATGTAGAAAATATCCCCAATTTAATAAGCCCGAATGGTGATGGCGTAAATGACACTTGGGTCATTCCTAAAGCATATATAAGTGGAACAAATACAGAAATTGTATTAATTAGTTCTCAGGGAGAAATCGTATTTCAAACAAACGATTATCAGAATAATTGGCCAGTAACAGAGCTGAATTTTAAAGATGTAAATCCAGTTTATTATTATATAATAACAACCGAGAATCAACAAACAAAAAAGGGTTCAATAACGGTGATAAAATAACGTGAAAAAATATTTATTACATATCGTCGTATTTTTATGTTTTATGCAGCAATTCCATACTCAAGAAGATGATGGGGTTGTTTCGTTTGCACTACCTGTAAGGAATTCTTTAAAGTTCAATAAATACATTATCAACCCTACTTTTAGTTTTGTAAGGGAGCAAAATAAATATGTTAGTTTTAATAATAAAAGACAATGGAGTCAGTTTGATGATGCCCCACAGACCTTCTTATTTGGTTATTCAGGAAGATTTAGAGAAGATATAGGTATTGGCGTTGGTTTATTTCAACAAAATTATGGTGTATTAACTACTTTTGGAGGTGTTTTAAATTTTGCCTATAATGTTACTCTGGATAGAGATAGCAATTTAACTTTTGGTATGAATCTAGGGTTTTATAAAAGCGGTCTAAACGATGGTAAAATAGTGACAAATTTTCCTGACCCATCCTTAGAAAACATTCCTTCAAACACCTTACTTACTGTAAATCCTGGAATAAATTATGGTACGGATTTTCTTGATTTCGGACTATCTATTAATAATGCTGTTTTATATAATGTTAAAACATCAAAAATTGTTGAAGATGATCCTGAACAAAGTATTCAAGCACATGTTATGTACACAGGTTATGCAAATAGCCGTGGTTTCCTTGATGAAAGTAAGTTTTCTGGGTTAATTAGATCAGAATTCAAAAAAGATAAAACAGTTCTTTCTGGAATTGCCATGTTAACAGTTCCTATGGGAATTTGGGCTCAAGTAGGGTATAATACCCTATATGGATTATCAGGAGGAATAGGAATTAACGTAAGTACTCAAATTTCTTTGGAGTATAATTATGAAAAGGCCATGGGGAATTTAATAGACTTTGGAAATTCTCATGACATTACTTTAGCTTATAAATTTAAAAATAGATACAGATATAGATATAGTGGTGATGATGAGGAAAGTTCTCTTATTATCCCAGAAAAAAGAAAAAAACGTCCTGTAACAAGGCGTACGGTATCTGCTAAACCAAAAGTTTCTGCTAAAGAAAGAGCAGAAATTGCAGCAAAAAGAAAAGCTGAAGCAGAGGCTAGAGCGAAAGCGATTGAAACAAGAGCAAAAGAAAGGGCAGAAACAGCAGCCAAAGCCAAGGCAGAAGAAGATGCCAGAGCGAAAGCAGCATCCGAGGCGGCAGCAGCCAAGGCCAAGGCAGAAGAAGATGCTAGAGCGAAAGCAGCATCCGAAGCAGCAGCGGCCAAGGCCAAGGCAGAAGCAGATGCCAGAGCGAAAGCAGCAGCCGAGGCGGCAGCGGCCAAGGCCAAGGCAGAAGCAGATGCCAGAGCGAAAGCAGCAGCCGAGGCGGCAGCGGCCAAGGCCAAGACAGAAGCAGATGCCAGAGCGAAAGCAGCAGCCGAAGCGGCAGCGGCCAAGGCCAAGGCAGAAGCAGATGCCAGAGCGAAAGCAGCCGCCGAAGCGGCAGCGGCCAAGGCCAAGGCAGAAGAAGAAGCCAGAGCGAAAGCAGCAGCAGAAGCGGCAGCAGCCAAGGCCAAGGCAGAAGAAGATGCCAGAGCAAAAGCAGCAGCCGAAGCGGCAGCAGCCAAGGCCAAGGCAGAAGAAGAGGCCAGAGCGAAAGCAGCGGCCGAAGCGGCAGCGGCCAAGGCCAAGGCAGAAGAAGAGGCCAGAGCGAAAGCAGCAGCCGAAGCAGCAGCAGCCAAAGCCAAGGCAGAAGCAGATGCCAGAGCGAAAGCAGCAGCCGAAGCGGCAGCAGCCAAAGCCAAGGCAGAAGAAGAAGCCAGAGCGAAAGCAGCAGCCGAAGCGGCAGCGGCCAAAGCCAAGGCAGAAGAAGAAGCCAGAGCAAAAGCAGCAGCCGAAGCGGCAGCAGCCAAGGCCAAGGCAGAAGAAGAGGCTAGAGCAAAAGCAGTAGCAGCGAAAGCAGAGGCAGAGAAACTAGCACCAACACCAGTTGACGATATTACGAAGTCAATGAATAGTTTATTAACAAGATTAGACAAAACAGTAGCTAGTAGAGATCAAGACCTTAAAGATTTAAAAGAAGAAAATGATTTAGGTGAAAAAGGTATTTTCAAAGCGCCTAAACCTTTTAAAAGTATAACGGCAGAAAATGCAGCCTTGGAATCTTTGAAATTAGAGCTTAATAATGTTATAAGTACTCGGGATGAAAAAATTAAGGGATTAGAAAAATTATATAAAGGTTCTATTAACCCTGAAGAACTTAAAATGTTGGAAAGATTGAAATCTGAACAGTTACAAGCTATAAAATCAAGAGAGAACTTAATGGCTACACTGGAAAAAATTAAAGTAGCTACAGAAATAGAGAGAAAACGAAGAATTAAACGAGCGGCTTATGATAATGCAGATGATAGGTACTCGAAAGATATGGCAACGTTAAATAGAATCAAACAAACGACGTCTGCTACTAGAGTGGCTCTTAAGGAAGAAGATTTTGATTTTGGAGAAGAACAGAGTAGTAACATACAAATTGTTAAAGATGTTAAAAACACAGAAAGCGGTTATTATTTAGTGATAGCTGTACATAATAATGTTGATAAAAGAGATGAGTTCGTAAGGAAGGTTGTATCGGCAGGACAATCCAATATAAACTTCTTCTACGATGAAAATACTAGTAAATATTTTATTTACTACGAAAAGTTCGATAGTGTGGAACAGGCTACGAGAGCTTTACAATCTAAAGGAGATAAACCATATAATGGCAAAATGTCAATGGTTAAAATTGAAAATTAAGAATATGTAACAAAATTAGCCTAGCTATACTTTATCTGATTATGCCCCATATTTATGAGGATAGAGTAGCGTCAAATATAAACTATTATGAAAAAACCTACTATTTTAAAAAATGGACTAATTGTTCTGCTGATACTTTTTAGCATACAATTGTTTGCCCAAAATCAAGTGCCCTTCACACCTAGATTCAATCAAGATTTAAAAGGTGATATCATACTGATAGGTAACAACATTTTAGGACCAGATAATAATGACTTCAATAATGGAAGTACCTACAATCACACTGTTGATATGAGGTATATCGATATTGATTCAGATGCAACAACATTTAGTTCATCGAGCGCAGATTTGGAAATCCCTATTAACCCCAATATCCCACCCGCAGCCAATGATTGTTATGAAATTGTACACGCAGGCTTATATTGGAGTGCGGTTGATAATGGTTCAGAAGCCATTAATACAGTAAAATTAAGGGGGCCGACAGGGGGATATAATGATATTGTAGCAGATGACATTATTTTTGACGCTGGAGGAACCTCGGTAGATAGTGGAGAAAGTTTTCCATATGCCTGTTACGCAGATGTAACAAATATAATTAGGGCTTTAGGAACAGATCAAGGGACCTATACCGTTGCGAATGTATCATCCAGAGAAGGACGAACAGAACTGGATGGTAATAATACGGGGAACTCTGCAGGTTGGTCTTTGTTTATAGTTTATCAAAACCCTTCATTACCAGGGAAATCCGTTACTAGTTTTGATGGTTTTAGTGTTATTACAAGAAGTACCCCAGGATTGGATGTTCCCGTTTCGGGGTTCAGAACCGTTCCAGCACCAGCACCAGTTAGGGCTAATTTTGCATTTGCGGCTTTAGAAGGGGATGAACCGATTACAGGAGATCGCTTGATAATAAATGGAACCCGTTTGTCGGATACAAATCGGGGGGAGAACAACTTTTTTAATAGTTCAGTAACAGGACCACCTGCCAGACAGCCAAATAGTAGCAATACTTTAGGGTTTGATACAGGTGTTTTGGCTGTGCCTAATCCCAGTAACGGTGTTATAGGTAATGATGATACAAGTGCAACGGTACGTTTGGAAACGGGGCGAGATACTTATTTTCCATACTTTTTCGCTTTTGCAGTAGATATTATTGCGCCTAACATGGTTCTTACCAAAACTGTAGAGGATACCTCTGGAAACAATGTTGGAGGAGGGCTTGTAAACCTTGGAGATGAATTAAATTATATTATTGCTTTTCAAAATACAGGGAACGATGATGCTACGGGACTCACTATTAGAGACGTCCTTCCCAATAATATTATATTTGATTACCCTGCCGATATGGGCTTATTGCCCCCAGGCGTTACAGTACAGAGCTATGATCCAGTAACAAGGGAACTTATTTTTGCTGTAGACGATTCTGTAGTGGAGGAAAATGATCCTATTTTGGAAATCCGATTTAAAGTGACCGTAGTAAGGGAATGTAGTTTACTCAATGATGCCTGTGATAACATTGTCAATAATCAAGCCTTTTCAACTTATAGAGGTACATTGAATCCTTTGTTTGTCATTTCGGATGACCCAAGTTTTAGTACAAATACAGGCTGTTTGTTAATACCAGGAGCTACTAACTTTATTACTGATATTAATTGTACGTTTGAAGAAGACGTTATTCTTTGTGGTGATAATGTGGTATTGACTGCAGGAGATAATTACGATACTTATTCTTGGTCTACGAGTCCTACGGGAACACCAGTTATTGGAACAACACAGTCTATAACAGTAACAACACCAGGAACTTATTATGTGCGTAATACTGCGACAGCACCCTGTCAGTCTATTGATCAAATTTTTAATGTCATAACTTATGGCGCGGGAGTTACCAATCCTTTAATTCCATTTGCAGATCAGGTAGTTGAATGTCCTAATGATGGGAAGGATTTGCCTAATATATTTATGTGTGGTGCTACAGATACAAGATTTATTGATACCAATATTACAGACGCCAATTCTATAATTTGGGAACGGTTAGATGAAACCAGCTGTCCAGCAGTTGGTAATATTGATTGTGCCAATGAAGATGCCACTTGTACATGGAATCAAGTTCAAACAGGACCAGATTATCTAGTAGATACAGCAGGTCAATATCGATTAACATTAAATTATACTGGTGGTTGTGTTAATCGGTTTTATTTTAATGTTTATCAAAACGTATTGGTACCCACTGCAATACCGAATGATATTATATGTACCACGCCAGGTCAAATAGTTGTAAACGATGTGCCAAGTGGCTATGAATATAGTATTGATGGTACAAATTATCAGGCTAGTAATACTTTTTCTATTACAACACCAGGAGTATATACAGTATATGTTAGACAAGTAGGAGTAACACCTAACCCTTGTATCTTCACTGTACCAAATATTCAAATTAGAGAAAGAGATTTTACCGTTACTACAGATATTACACAGCCTTTATGTCATGATGGACAAGGAAGTGTTTTAGTAGCGGCAAATGACGTACGTCCACAATATTATTATTCAATTTATAATGGTGCCACACTAATAAATAGTGTAGGGCCTATTATTGCTGGCGATTATACATTTAACAACTTAAACCCAGGGACTTATACCATAAATGTCTCTACAGACGATGGTTGTACCTACTCTGGAGATATCGACATAGTTAATCCTCCAGAATTAACTGCTACAGCAGCATTAACAACCCCATTAACTTGTGAGGATGGAGAGATTACCGTATATCCTGTTGGAGGAACAGCTCCTTATTTCTATTTTGTAAATAGTACAACGGTTTTTCAAACGTTACCACAAATTCCAGTCACAGCTGCAGGAACGTTCAATATTAGAGTAGTAGATTCTAATAACTGTTTTGTAGATACATCAATAACAGTAGACGCTATTTTACCTCCAGAATTTAATATTACTAAAACAGATATTTTATGTGCAAGTTCTGGTAATGTAGGAGAAATAAATATCAATGTTACTAACCCTAATGGAAATACTTTACGATACAGTATTGATAACGGAACTACATATGTTAATTCTCCAGTTTTTACAGGTCTTGCTGCAGGAGATTATGAGGTTATTGTAGAATATACGTCAGGAACAACACTACCTTGTTTTACTGCGTCTCAAACAATTAGTATCATAGAACTTTCGCCAATAACAGGAACAGCAACACTAACAACACCTTATACCTGTGCTTCAGACGGTGTTATAACTGTTTCAGGTGTTTCTGGAGGAACGGCTCCTTATACATATAGTATTGATGGTGTTACATTTCAATCTGGAACTACATTTGGACCTTTAATTAATGGGACTTATACAGTAACTATAATGGACGCCAATAATTGTACGTTTGTAGCGGCACCTATAACGTTAGACCCATTAGACCCTCCAACAGATTTAACTTTCACAGACAAAAGCTTCGATTGTAGTGATAATACGTCTTCGTTTAATGTTAATCTACCATCTTGGGGTGGCGGCTTGCCACCAATAAGATTTCAAATAATTGCTGTCCCAGCACATATAACTGTTGGTTCTCCTCTATACAATTATTTAACTCAAATAAATTCAGATGGACAATATTCTGGAGTGCCAGAAGGTGTATATACTTTTCAGGTAACAGATAGAAATGGTTGTACTTACCAAGAGGATTACATTCTTGAACCAGAACCACCAATAGGAGTTACAGGAACTTTGTTGAATAATGTAACATGTTTTAATTCTTCAACAGGAGCATTTGAATTTGATGTACTTGGTACTTTTACAGGTGGAAACAATGTTTATGATTATGATATTGTTGGTCCAGTAAATAGCTCGGATACAAGGCAAACAGCACCAACTATTACCTTGAATAATATGCCAGTAGGTACATATACTATAACTGTAACAGAAAGAAGTACCGGTTGTACCGATACAGCGTCAGTTACTGTTACAGGACCTCCTACAGGTTTGGCTATTGCAACAACTGTTTCTCCTATTACTTGTAATGTAGATGGTAGTGTTGTGATTAATGCCACAGGCGGTTGGGGTGGAAATACTTATACGCTTACGCAGCCAGATACAACAGTTTTAGGACCACAGGGAAGTAATACCTTTGCAAATTTAACACAAGCTGGAACGTATACAGTTACAGTAACAGATACAAATGGATGTACAGACACAGATACGTTTACTTTAAGTTCACCAACAGCACCATCGGCTGTTATTGATGCTACATCAGATTTATGCTATGATGTTACAAATGCAGCAACACTAGTGGTAACAGCCTCAGGAGGACAAACGCCTTATGAGTATAATATTAATGGCGGTTCGTTCGGGCCTAGTAATACATTTGCTAATTTAACACCAGGAACTTATACTATTATTGTAAGAGATGCTTATGGATGTACAGTGACATTACCTGCACAAACCATTGCACCTCAACTAACGGTAAGCACGGTATTGACAAAGGATCTGGACTGTACAGCTTCCCCAGATGCCCTTATAACAGGTACCATTGCGGGAGGTTTGGCACCGTATACCTACGAGGTATCCCTAAACGGAGGGGCCTATAGCCCGTTAGGAGCAACAGGTACGCCGTTTACTTATTTAACAGCGACAGCAGGAGACTACCGATTCAGGATCACCGATTCTCAAGGATGTCAGGCAGAGTCGAATGTCATTACGATCAACCCGATCTCAAACCCAACGGCAACAGAAACCTTGGTGAACGCGACTTGTAACGGCGCCGCAGATGGTTCTGTACAAATAGTGCCATCAGGCGGAGAAGGTCCATATAGCTATAGCTTTAACGGCAGTGCCTTTACGGCAACCTCGTCATATACGGGGCTTAGCGCAGGGACATACGCTTACCAGGTAAGAGACAACAAAGAATGTATTTTCGACGGTTCGGTAACCATAACAGAACCAGCAGCTTTAGCTGCAACGGCCTCAGCAACGCCCTTTAGCTGTAGTGCGGCAAATACAAGCCAACCATCAACGGTAACAGTAACCACTACTGCGGGAACAGGAACGGCACCTTACCAGTACAGTTTCAACGGTTCAGGTTACAGTGCCACCAATACATTTGACGTAAACGATAACGGTACGGACCAGACGATAACATATTCAGTAAGAGATGCCCAAGGTTGTATCTTTAACGGTTCGGTAGTTATCACAGCATTAAACCCCCCAACGGTAGATAGCATTACAGGTACGCCAGTAACATGTAACGATGTAACCAGTACGGTTACGTTAACAGCAGCGGCAGGTACGGGCGTAGGAACGTTGACCTATGAAATAACGGCACCAGTAGCATCGGCTACTTCGAATGCCACAGGTATTTTTGCAGGATTGGCACCAGGTACCTATACATTTAGGATTACGGATGCCGATGGATGTTACGATGAAGGGACATATACCGTAGATCCAGTCATAAATGTAGTAGTAACTGGCGCATTGATAAACGATGTAAGCTGTAACGGCGGTTCGGATGGCGCCGTAGATTTTACGGTTTCAAGCTTTGCAGGCACGTATAGCTATACAATAAATGGCGGAGCAGCAGTAACGGGTCAATCGGCAACGACGATTAATTTAACAGGCTTGGCAGCTGGAGACCAGGTAATCGTTGTAACGGACGAGACAACGGGCTGTACGGATACGTTTACCGTAACGGTTACAGAACCAGCAAACGGATTGACATTTAGTACGACATCGACCAATGTATTCTGTTCCAATGATGAATCGCAGATCACGGTTAGCGCATCAGGGGGAACACCGAATTACACCTATGCGGCAGTAGTGACGACCACCCCAGCCCCAGGAGCAGGAGCATACGGGTCTAGCAATATAGTGACGGTTGATACGAATTCAGGGGCAGACCTGGTTTGGGATGTGTATGTTAGAGATGCAAACGGCTGTATTACAATGAATACGGTCACCATTACAAATGATGCCTTACCAACTATTAATCCAGTAGCGCAACAATGTTATGTAGGAAGTACTTTAAATATTGTTTTATCAGGCACAACACATAATGGTTCGGCTACTTATAGTATAGGTAGTGGTTATCAAGCAAGTCCAAATTTTACTATTAATGCACCTGGAACTTATACTATAAGTATACAAGATGATAATGGTTGTATTGCTTCTACAACTTATGTGGTAGAACCTCAACTAACGGTAAGCACGGTATTGACAAAGGATCTGGACTGTACAGCTTCCCCAGATGCCCTTATAACAGGTACCATTGCGGGAGGTTTGGCACCGTATACCTACGAGGTATCCCTAAACGGAGGGGCCTATAGCCCGTTAGGAGCAACAGGTACGCCGTTTACTTATTTAACAGCGACAGCAGGAGACTACCGATTCAGGATCACCGATTCTCAAGGATGTCAGGCAGAGTCGAATGTCATTACGATCAACCCGATCTCAAACCCAACGGCAACAGAAACCTTGGTGAACGCGACTTGTAACGGCGCCGCAGATGGTTCTGTACAAATAGTGCCATCAGGCGGAGAAGGTCCATATAGCTATAGCTTTAACGGCAGTGCCTTTACGGCAACCTCGTCATATACGGGGCTTAGCGCAGGGACATACGCTTACCAGGTAAGAGACAACAAAGAATGTATTTTCGACGGTTCGGTAACCATAACAGAACCAGCAGCTTTAGCTGCAACGGCCTCAGCAACGCCCTTTAGCTGTAGTGCGGCAAATACAAGCCAACCATCAACGGTAACAGTAACCACTACTGCGGGAACAGGAACGGCACCTTACCAGTACAGTTTCAACGGTTCAGGTTACAGTGCCACCAATACATTTGACGTAAACGATAACGGTACGGACCAGACGATAACATATTCAGTAAGAGATGCCCAAGGTTGTATCTTTAACGGTTCGGTAGTTATCACAGCATTAAACCCCCCAACGGTAGATAGCATTACAGGTACGCCAGTAACATGTAACGATGTAACCAGTACGGTTACGTTAACAGCAGCGGCAGGTACGGGCGTAGGAACGTTGACCTATGAAATAACGGCACCAGTAGCATCGGCTACTTCGAATGCCACAGGTATTTTTGCAGGATTGGCACCAGGTACCTATACATTTAGGATTACGGATGCCGATGGATGTTACGATGAAGGGACATATACCGTAGATCCAGTCATAAATGTAGTAGTAACTGGCGCATTGATAAACGATGTAAGCTGTAACGGCGGTTCGGATGGCGCCGTAGATTTTACGGTTTCAAGCTTTGCAGGCACGTATAGCTATACAATAAATGGCGGAGCAGCAGTAACGGGTCAATCGGCAACGACGATTAATTTAACAGGCTTGGCAGCTGGAGACCAGGTAATCGTTGTAACGGACGAGACAACGGGCTGTACGGATACGTTTACCGTAACGGTTACAGAACCAGCAAACGGATTGACATTTAGTACGACATCGACCAATGTATTCTGTTCCAATGATGAATCGCAGATCACGGTTAGCGCATCAGGGGGAACACCGAATTACACCTATGCGGCAGTAGTGACGACCACCCCAGCCCCAGGAGCAGGAGCATACGGAGCTAGCAATATAGTGACGGTTGATACGAATTCAGGGGCAGATCTTGTTTGGGATGTGTATGTTAGAGATGCAAACGGCTGCATTACAATGAATACGGTTACGATAGTTGGAGATCCACTACCAACAGTGACTACACCAGCTATACCATCAAATCAATGTACTGTTACTTCAGCATTTACTTTTACGGTAACAGGAACAGGTATTGCACCCTTAGAGTATAGTATAAATGGAGGTGCATCTTACCAGACAAGCTCAACATTTACAGTAAATACGCCAGGAACTTATACGGTGACTGTAAGAGATGGAAATGGTTGTACAGCAACTAGTGCGACAACAACAGAAGTTTTTGCACCACTTACAGCAGGTGTGACTTTAACTAAAGATATAACCTGTTCAGTGCCAACAGATGCCTCAATGGATATTACAGTATCTGGAGGTAATGGACCTTTTACTTATAGAGTAAATACAAATGGTGGTGGCTATTCAGGAGGTCCAATTGCATTTGCTGGGGCAACATTCACTTATACAACAGCTACAGCTGGTACACATCAATTTGAAATTACAGATGCTAATGGTTGTACAGTAGAAACAAATGTTATTACGACAAATGCTATTGTGCCAGTAACAGTTACTGAAGCATCAGTAAACCCTACTTGTAATGGTTTTTCAGACGGTTCAATTACTTTAACAGGGTTAACAGGAGAAGCCCCATTTACTTATAGTCTCGATGGAGGTGCTACTTTTGTATCATCAAATGTGTTTGGTGGTTTAACAGCAGGTGATTACGACTATGTTGTAAGAGATAGTAAAGGATGTGATGCAACAGGAACAATTACATTAAATGATCCTGCGCTTATCGATGTTACATTAGTAGCAACACCAATAGTATGTAACGTAAATACACTTGGTAGTTTTACTGCAACAATTAATTCAGGTGGTGTAGCACCATTCACTTATAGACTTTATGATACAAGTTTTAACCAGTTAGCAACATCTGGAACAACAGCAGTTACATCATTTAATTTTCCAGGATTGACTTTTGGTGATTATTATATTACCATAGTTGATGCCAACGGATGTGAATATAATAGTGGTGTTCAGAGAATACAAACGCCTCCAATTTTAACGTTGAACGGTTTTGTAGATTCAAATAGTTGTGCTACTGGTGTTGATTATACTGTTACGACAACAGGAGGTATAGCACCGTATACATTTTCGATTTTTGGACAACCAGGAACAGTATCACCTCCTCAGGCTAGTCCAACTTATACTTTTCTAGGATTACTTCATAATACAACTTACTTTTTGCAAGTACAAGATGTTAATAATTGTATTTCCATTTTAGAAATATTAACCCCAAATGCGCCATCTACTATAGAAATTACTGGTACGACGAGTACAGATGTTACATGTAATGGTACTTCAAACGGGACATTAGCTTTTACAGTTCAAAATTATGACGCAACTGTTACAGATATAAATTATCAAATTTTAGATGCTCTTTCTTTATTACCAATAACACCAGCTATAAATGGTACATTAAGTGGAGCTGCAGGAGGGCCAGTTTCAACAAGCATCACAACATTACCAGCAGGAAGTTATGTGCTACAGGCTACAGAAGCATCGGGTACACTTTGTTCTGCTAATTATACTTTTCAAATAACCCAGCCTCTTCAACCAGTTAATGCAACTGTAACAGGTAATATCAACGCAAATTGTAATTCAGGCGCTCAAGTTACTGTAACGACTACGGGAGGAACGGGACCTTACCAATATGCGGCAGGTGCTCCTGGGTTTACACCAGTTCCAACGGATTTTGGATCAAACAATGTCCTTAATTTGGATTTTGCAACCAGAGCAAATTGGGATATTGTTGTGAGAGATGCAAATGATTGTGAAGTTAGGCTTAATGAAACTATAGCAAGAGATGCAGATCCAACAATTAATCCAGTTGCTCAGCAATGTTTTACAGGTACACCTTTTAATATTACCATAACAGGTACTACTTCTACAGCAATAGAAACATACAGTATTGGAGGCGCTTACCAGGCCAGTCCAAACTTTACAATTAGTGCATCTGGAACGTATACTTTAAGTATACAGGACGGTAATGGTTGTATAGCTTCAACATCTTATGTTGTAGAGCCTCAATTGTTATTAGATGCCAATATGACACAAGATTTAACCTGTACGGTTGATGCTAGTATTACATTAACACCAACAGGTGGAGTGGGACCATATACCTATGAAGTTAGTTTTAATAGTGGCGCATATAGTGTGATAGCAGGAACGCCATACACTACATCTGTAGATGGAACATATCAGTTTAGAGTGACAGATTCGCAAACTTGTCAAGCTGAATCTGGTATCATCACAGTAACGCCAGCTATAAATCCAACACTTACAGAAGTACATACGGATGTAAGCTGTATTGGAGGTGCGGATGGTAGCATTACAGTAACTGCTATTGGAGGTTTGCCACCATACCGATATAGTATAGATAACGGAGGGACATTCCAGGCGTCTAATGTATTTACGGGATTGAACGTGGCAGGAGGCCCATATAATGTGGTGGTTAGAGATGCCAAGAACTGTGATTCTGCAGCTACGATAGTGGCTATTACAGAGCCTACAGATGTAACGGGAACACCAGCATTAACACAAGGCTTGACCTGTGGAGCAGGCAATGCGACCCAGTCGGCTATTGTAACGATCACACCAGATCCAGGCGCAGGTACGCCCCCTTATACATATAGTTTTGACGGTGGAATAAATTACACCTCAAACAATACGTTTACGACAAATACGGCAGGCATAGTATCTGCTTTGATAAGAGATAGTAATGGATGTACGAGTTTGCCTATTACGATAAATGTTCCGGCATTGGATCCTCCGACCGACTTGGATTTTGTTTCAACCCCAGTAACCTGTTTGGCATTAACAAGTGATGTTACATTAACGGCAACAGACGGCGTGGGACCATTGGCATATGCTATTCTATCCCCAGCCAGTGCCACGGGCAATGTAACTGGAGCAGCTTCGGGGATATTTACAGGCTTGGCCCCAGACACTTATTTGTTTGAGGTTACAGATGCGAACGGTTGTACATATGAGGAATCCTATACGGTCGACCCAGTAATTAACATTACGGTTTCGGGCGTATTGGTTAGCGATGTAAGCTGTAATGGTGGTTCGAATGGGGCCGTAGACTTTACGGTTGGAGATTTTGCAGGCACGTACAGTTACACGATTAATGGCGGAGCAGCAGTAACAGGCCAATCGGCAGCGACGATCAACTTGACAGGGTTGCCAGCAGGAAACCAGTTAATTGTTGTGACAGACGAAACGACGGGCTGTACCGATACATTTACGGTACCAGTAGGTGAGCCAACTTTATTGACACTTGCCGAAACCATAAACATCAATGCGAATTGTGGTTTTGGAGCCCAGGTAACAGTAGCAGCAAGTAATGGGACACCAGCATATACTTATGCTTTTGTTCAGGATGGTGTTGCACCGGTACCAGCAGATTATACAAACAGTGCTAGTACGGTTTTAGACCCAGCAACCAATACGAATTGGGATGTTTGGGTACAGGATGCCAATGGATGTACTGCGCAAATAGATGTGGTTATTGCTACAGATGCACTGCCTACAATAGACCCTGTTGCATTACAATGTTTTACAGGAACACCGTTTAGTATAACTTTATCAGGTACGACTTATAATGGTGCAGCAAATTACAGTATAGGTGGTGGATATCAAGCAAGTCCAACGTTTACAATAAATGCAGCTGGAACTTATACGGTGAGTATACAGGATGATAATGGTTGTACAGCTACAACAACTTATACAGTAGAGCCTCAATTACTATTAACAGCTAATTTAACTAAAGATTTAGATTGTACAGTGACACCAGACGGAAGTATTGCTCTAACAGCAAGCGGTGGTACAGGTACTTATACAACATATGAAGTTAACTATAACAGTGGAGGATTTGCAGTAATTGCAGGGACACCTTACACGGCAACAGCAGACGGGACTTATGAGTTTAGAGTGACAGATTCGCAAGGTTGTATGGCTTTATCTAATATAATTACAGTAAACCCATTAGTAACGCCAACACTTACAGAAGTACATACAGATGTAAGCTGTATTGGAGGAGCAGATGGTAGCATTGTAGTGACTGCCTCCAATGGAGTTCCGCCATACCGATATAGTATAGATAACGGAGGGACATTCCAGGCGTCTAATGTATTTACGGGATTGAACGTGGCAGGAGGCCCATATAATGTGGTGGTTAGAGATGCCAAGAACTGTGATTCTGCAGCTACGATAGTGGCTATTACAGAGCCTACAGATGTAACGGGAACACCAGCATTAACACAAGGCTTGACCTGTGGAGCAGGCAATGCGACCCAGTCGGCTATTGTAACGATCACACCAGATCCAGGCGCAGGTACGCCCCCTTATACATATAGTTTTGACGGTGGAATAAATTACACCTCAAACAATACGTTTACGACAAATACGGCAGGCATAGTATCTGCTTTAATAAGAGATAGTAATGGATGTACGAGTCTGCCTATTACGATAAATGTTCCGGCATTGGATCCTCCGACCGACTTGGATTTTGTTTCAACCCCAGTAACCTGTTTGGCATTAACAAGTGATGTTACATTAACGGCAACAGACGGCGTGGGACCATTGGCATATGCTATTCTATCCCCAGCCAGTGCCACGGGCAATGTAACTGGAGCAGCTTCGGGGATATTTACAGGCTTGGCCCCAGACACTTATTTGTTTGAGGTTACAGATGCGAACGGTTGTACATATGAGGAATCCTATACGGTCGACCCAGTAATTAACATTACGGTTTCGGGTGTATTGGTTAGCGATGTAAGCTGTAATGGTGGTTCGAATGGGGCCGTAGACTTTACGGTTGGAGATTTTGCAGGCACGTACAGTTACACGATTAATGGCGGAGCAGCAGTAACAGGCCAATCGGCAGCGACGATCAACTTGACAGGGTTGCCAGCAGGAAACCAGTTAATTGTTGTGACAGACGAAACGACGGGCTGTACCGATACATTTACGGTACCAGTAGGTGAGCCAACTTTATTGACACTTGCCGAAACCATAAACATCAATGCGAATTGTGGTTTTGGAGCCCAGGTAACAGTAGCAGCAAGTAATGGGACACCAGCATATACCTATGCTTTTGTTCAGGATGGTGTTGCACCGGTACCAGCAGATTATACAAACAGTGCTAGTACGGTTTTAGACCCAGCAACCAATACGAATTGGGATGTTTGGGTACAGGATGCCAATGGATGTACTGCGCAAATAGATGTGGTTATTGCTACAGACCCCTTACCAACAATAACAGTTCCAGCTATGACCACGTGTGTAGCAGGAGCAGATCCATTTACTTTTACGGCAACAGGTAGTTCAGGGGTAGGACCTTTAGAATATTCAATAGGAACTGGTTTCCAATCTAGCGGTACATTTACGGTTTCTGCAGCAGGAACTTATACAGTAACAGTAAGAGATGCTAATGGTTGTACAGCAATTAGTACTCCTATAACTGTTTATGAGCCTTTAGATTTAACACCAGCAATAACAGCTTTACCTAGTTGTTCTGATGATGATGGAGTAATCACGGTAACGCCTTCTGGAGGGTCTGGAACGTATACTTATACTATAAGTCCAAACCCAGTATCAATAAGTTTTGCAGGTAATGTATTTTCTGGAGTACCTTCGGGGACTTATACTATTGAAATAACAGACACTGTAACAACGTGTACAAACGATGTTTCGGTTACGTTATCGGCTGCAACACCAGTAACGTTTACTACAGATGTAGTTAATGTGAGTTGTAATGGAGGTAATGATGGTTCAATTACAGTAAACTTACCTGCAAGTAACGATAATCCAGTTTATACATATGAGATAACGGCTCCTATTGTAGTAGCCCCACAAACTTCAAATATTTTTACAGGATTGGTAGCTGGAAACTATACAGTAAGAGTAACTTCTGGTAGAGGATGTTTTGATACAGCTGTTGTGCCTGTTACTGAACCAGCACTTTTAACAGTGTCTGGATTAGCAACGCCTTATACATGTGCTCCAGATAATACTGTAAATGCGTCTATATTGACTATTAATGAAGTCGGAGGAACGGCTCCATATACATACAGTATAGATGGTACAAACTACTTTACAGCTAATACGTTTGATATCATTGATACAGGTAGTGCACAAACTATTAACATATTTGTAAGAGATGATAATGGATGTGTAGCTACTAATACGATTGCTATAGCACCACTACCCGCATTAACAGCAGCTACTGTAGCTATAGTAACACCTATTGATTGTAATGGGACAGGTTCTGTAGCTATAACAGTTACTGGAGGTTCAGGTAACTTTAGTTACCAACTGTTGCCAAGTGGTACGCCTCAAGCTTCTAATATATTTAACATAACAGACCCTGGAAATTATTTCTTCCAAGTGAATGATTTAACTACGGGTTGTACGATACCAGCACAATTTTCTGTAGCGCCTTTTGATACGATTGATGCCGTGATAACGGCTACAACGGCAGTGACTTGTTTTACTGATACAAATGGTGCATTTGAAATTAATGTAACAGGTTATACAGGACCTTATAATTACGATATACTAGATAGTACAGGGGCTTCTGTGAGAGGTCTTACCGCTGCTAATACATCAACAAACCCTGAAGTTGTAATGGGATTAACTGGAGGTAATTACACTGTAGTTGTAACCGAAACGGCAAGTCCGTTCTGTACAACAACATCCAATGTAGTTACTATAGATTCTCCTGCAACACCATTAGTTGTGGTGGCAACAGAAACATTTAATGTAACCTGTGATAATGATAAAGGTGTTATTTCTGCTGTTGCTAGTGGAGGTAGACTACCTTATGAGTATGAGTTAACAGGAGCAGCAACGGTTGCATATTCTTCAAATGGAACATTTAGAGATTTAGCAGCTGGTTCTTATACAGTAAATGTTAGGGATGCTGGTGGTTGTATCGCTTCCGATCCAATTACGTTAACCATTCCAACGCCAATTGATGCAACTGTAACACCAAGTACTAATTTATTAGCGTGTTTTGGTGATACTAATGCAACCATAACGGTAAGTTTGGTTACTGGCGGACAAGGAAGTAATTATACTTATACACTAAATATGGTGTCCCCAACAGCAACATCATCTGGACCACAAACATCGCCTATTTTTACAGATTTAGGAGCTGGTACTTATAATGTTACTGTAACCGATGGGTATAACTGTGTGTTTAATTCGCCTAATGTTGTTATAAATGAGCCAACGCAAATAGAAACAACTTTAGCTGTAGCGACCACACAAACATGTTTAACAAGTAGCGAATTAACATTAAGTGCTACAGGTGGAACAGGACCATACACATATAGTGATACAGTTAATTTTGTAACGACTTTAGGATCGTTTACATCATCAGTAACTTTCCCTGTTGGTGCTGGAACTCATGTTTATTATGTAAGAGATGCCAATGGTTGTAGCTCAAATGTTTCTAATGAAATTAGAATTGATCCGCTTCCAACATTAGTCGTTAATTTAGATTCTGTAAACCCTACAATTAATTGTGCAGGCGATAATACAGGAACCATTACTGCAACGGCCCAAGGAGGTTTAGGCAATTATGTGTATACCTTGCAGGATGGTTCTGGTACTAATATCACACCAGTGACACAAGATAGTCCAGGGGTATTCACCAATCTGGTGGCAGGAACTTATCAGGTAAGAGTTGATAGTGGCGATTGTTTAGAAACTTCAGCGCTTATTACCATTACAGAGCCGTCAGCTCCATTGGAAGCGATTTTTGTACCAAGTGCTGTAACATGTCCAGGTAGTAATGATGGTACTTTACAAATTAATGCTACAGGAGGTACTGGGGTAATTAGATATGCTATTTCTCCTAGATTAGATCAGTTCTTTGAAACGTCTACATTTGAGGATTTAGCCCCAGGGACTTATCAAGCCATTGCACAGGACGAATTAGGTTGTTTTGTATTTGAAAGTTTCACTATTGGAGCTCCAACTCCAGTTATAGTAACTGTAGTTCCTAATTCATTAATTCCTGAGATTTGCGAAGGTGATATGGATGGCGAGTTTAGTATTGATATTACAGGAGGTAATTTACCATATAGTGTTGCCTTAGATGATATAAATGGTGTTTATACAACAGGAACAGCTACGCAAACACAATTTGATTTTCCAGGTTTAGCTGGAGGTGATCATATCGTCTTTGTTAGAGATGCTTTAGGTTGTGAATCTGAATGGAATATAGACTTCCCAGAATCGGTAAGAATTAACCCAGAAGTTAATATTGATTACGGTTGTACGGGTAATTTATCAACCAATACTGTTACGGTAACGGTAGATGATAGTATAACAGATCCAACAGATATAGATTATTCGTTAGATGGCGGTCCATATCAAGCCAGCAATGTGTTTGTAAATGTGCCACCAGGATTAGATCATTATATAGATGCAAGACATACCAACGGTTGTATTCAAAGAACAGAAACTTTCGATATTTCTCAATTTGATCCGTTAATGCTTGTTCTGGAAGATGGTGAATTAAATGAAATCGTTGCTGTTACTAGTGGAGGTGCTGCACCATTTGAGTATACACTTAATGACGAATCTTATGGTAGTGAGAATAGGTTTCTTATTTATGCCTCTGGTGATTACACAGTTACTGTTACCGATAGTAATGGTTGTATAGCTACGGCTACTAGATATTTTGAATATGTTGATGTATGTATTTCTAATTATTTCACCCCTAATGGAGATGGGGATCTTGATGAATGGGGACCAGGTTGTACATCACAATATAAGGATCTTACTTTCGATATTTTCGATAGATATGGCCGTGCCATAGCAACATTACGAGTAGGAGATACGTGGGATGGTAAATATAATGGTGCAGAGCTTCCAACTGGAGATTATTGGTATGTATTAAAACTCAATGATCCAAAGGATGATCGCGAATTTGTTGGGCATTTCACACTTTATAGATAATGAAAAATGAGATTATGATTTTAAAAATTAAAAGGATTCAAATGCAAAAACTATTTATATATATGTTTCTCTTGGTTATAGCTAAAAGCTATAGCCAAGAGTTAAACTTACCGGTTTTTACACAGTATTTAGCAGAAAATAATTTTGTAGTCTCACCCGCATATGCAGGAATTGGAGATAACCTAAAGACCAGAGCCAACGGGTTGACACAATGGGTTGGTATAAAAGATGCCCCACAAAACCAATCTATTTATGCCGATTTTAGAATCGCAGACCGTTCTGGTATTGGGTTATCTTTTTATAACGATAGTAATGGGCTTACCCTTCAAAAAGGGGCTAAGTTTTCTTTTGCACACCATCTTATTTTAGATTATTATGCTAAAATGTATTTGTCGTTTGGTATTTCTTACAACCTCAATCATTTTAGAATTGATGTTGCAAATTTTGAAAACAATTCTCAAAACCCTGTGAATACAATACCTACGGACGATAGGTCTACTACAAATAATAACTTTGATGTTAGTGCATTATTTAGATTTAAAGGCTTTTTTATGAGCTTTAATGCAAATAATGTTTTGGGTAAAGATATAGATGAGTCCATTAGAAGATTAGAACCTAATTTACTATTAAATTATCAAATTTACTCGGGTTACACCTTTAGAGGTCCTAAAAAGAGTGGATTGGAATTCGAACCATCCGTTTATTATCAGTTATTTAGTAGTGATAGCAGATCGAGTACCGATGTGAATTTTAAATTTAGAAAATTCAATAGAAAAGAAGATTACTATTGGGCAGGCATATCGT
Organism: uncultured Flavobacteriaceae bacterium; assembly: GCA_947501845.1. GTDB lineage: Bacteria > Bacteroidota > Bacteroidia > Flavobacteriales > Flavobacteriaceae > Flavivirga. The sequence continues at coordinate 51,183 of CANMXP010000014.1, forward strand.
ACCGTTTCCTTAATGACCAATTTTTTAAACCTTTAAATATTGGTCCCATGGTTGGTTTTAAAAAATCTATTTTCTACTTAGGGTATGCTTATCAAATAACAACAAATAACCTATCTAGTTTTAACTCAGGTACCCATATGGTAACCATAGGCCTAGACTTTTTACGAGGCATTAGTAATTGCCCATGTACACAAAGCCCTGTGCATTAATAATTTGTGATGAAAAACTTTAAAATCAGTCTTTTTTATTGAACAAACTGTGAAAGAATTTGCCTAGCTTAGAACGTGCTATAGTTCCATTTTTAATTTTCAATCTACGCTCTTTACTTTTTCTCTTGTAGAATTTAAAGTGGTTCTTTCTTCTTAACTTATTCAATCGTTTTCTCTCCAGTTCTTCAGAGGAATAAGCATGATCAGAGTTTCCAACCGCACCACCTACAATAATGACATCCCCTAGAATATCTTCCTCCAATTCTAGCATAATAATGTCAGTCATCTTTTTAATGATTTTAATTTCTTTTGACTCATAACCTAGATAGCTTACTAGTAACGTTGTGCCTATCTTAGCTTCTATAGAAAAATTACCATTAAGATCGCTTACGGTACTTATAGAAGCTCCTTCAATCAAAATGATAGCTCCTGGTAACGGACGTTTATCAGCATCCCTTACAATGCCTTTAATTTGGTTTTCCTTTTTCTCAATTTTAGAACTTTTCTTTACTTGTATTTTACCTTTTTGCAAAGTATCCAGTTGCTCGACTTTTGTTGGTGTTTGTGAATATGTATATTGACTATTAAGTCCTAAGAATACAAATAAACCAGATGCTACATAAGACAGATAGTTATTCGTTTCTTTTCTTTTCAAAACCAGATCCCTTTTTAGTTGAGTGGTTTTAAAACGACCGCAAACATTAGAGTTTTCTGTAAATGTCTTTACGATATATTCATCGGTTTGTGAGGTGAAGTCAAAAACTGTTTTTTTACAAACTTTACAATGCCTCCTTTTTTCTTCAGGAGTCATTTTGTTCCAATCTTCATGGCAAGGCTCTGGAATGTCTATATTTATAATTTTTCGCATAGTCCAAATAACTAAAAGATAGATATAAAATAAAACCAAGAATGAGTAAACAGGTCTTTTGATTGCGTAAATAAGACTTAAAAGAGTTGCATTGTCATTAAATTTGAAAGTCTATCAACAATATGGCTTTATTTATATAAATAATTGATTATAAAACCACCCACTCTTGGTTTTATTTGTTGTTAGTGTTAAATATGTCTTTTAAAAAGCGATTAAATTGATACTTTAGAAGAGAAAAAATCAAATTTAACATTTTATTAATATGAATAAGTAAGACAAAATGTTTCCTTTATAATATGAATAAAAACACAACAACGAATGATTAAGCAACAAGTTAAAATAATGGCGTTTTTACTTTTTGTAATAGGTATAACAAGTAATGTACTTGGGCAAGATGGCGCTGAAAATTTAAAATTGGACAAGTTACTACCTATAGAGCAAAGCATAAAAAAAGGGGTGCTCCCAAATGGTTTGACCTATTACCTAAAAAGTACAGATGTAACTAAAGATGTAGCGAGCTATTACATTATTCAAAATGTAGGTTCTGTTTTAGAAAATGATAACCAACAAGGCTTGGCTCATTTTTTAGAGCATATGGCGTTTAATGGAACCCAAAACTTTGAAGGAAAAGGAATTCTAAATACCATGCAAAAACACGGATTGGTTTTTGGAAAAGATATAAATGCATATACATCTTTTGATGAAACGGTATATAACATAAATAATATACCTACTACACCAGAACTTATAGATACGGGCTTATTGGTTTTACATGACTGGTCAAATTACTTATTGCTAACAGATGAAGAGATTGATGCAGAAAGGGGAGTTATTAAAGAAGAATGGCGTACAAGGCAAAGTGGAGGCATGCGAATTTTTCAGAAGAATATAGGCACAGTGTTTAATCATTCAAAGTATGCAAATCGCATGCCGATAGGATTGATGGATATTGTTGATAATTTTGAATATAAAGCATTACGCGATTTTTATCACGATTGGTATAGAACCGATTTGCAGGCTATTGCTGTAATAGGTGATATAGATGTCGATCAGGTTGAGGAAAAAATTAAAGCGTTATTTTCTAAGATTCCAGCAGTAAATAATCCTAAAGAACGTTTTGTAGTTGATATTCCAGAGAATGATGATATGCTATATTCTATAGCCATGGACGAAGAGGTTACCACATCTAATATCAATTTTGGAATAAGGCATCCTAAACCATTAAGAACAGAAACAGTTGCAAGTTTAAAAGAATCTCTATTAAATGGTATGGTAACACATATGCTATCTGCAAGAATTAATGAACTTTCTAAAAAGCCTGAAGCGACTTTCTTAGGGGCGCGTATTGGGTATTCCAACCATTCTAGAACGACAAAATCTTTTGGTATTGCTGTGTATCCAAAACCCAACCAACAGCATGCTGCATTTAAATCTGTTTTAACAGAAGTTAATAGAGCGGTAAAATTTGGTTTTGCCAAAGCAGAAGTAGAGCGAACCATGACAAATTTTACAAGTTATTACGAAAATCAGATTAGCAAAAAAGATGATATGTCTCATGGTCGTATTGTAAAGTTAATTCAAGATGATTATCTTAATAATGAAGTTATTACAGATATTGAAAAGGAATTTGAGATTGTTAAAACAATTTTCAGCACGTTAAAATTGGATGAAATTCATATAGCACTCAAAAAATTATATATAGATAAAAACAGATATTTAACAGTAACAGGTGTAGAAGGCAATAATAATTTGACTAAAGAAGAAGCACTAAGCATTATCAATGAAGTAGAGAAAGATGCGTCTATAGAAGCTTATACGGACGATTTTGGAGGAAAAACATTGATTTCTGGTATGACAATTAAAAAGGGGACTATAGCTTCAGAAGAAGAAAATAAAGCCTTGGCTTCAACAACATTCAATTTAGGTAATGGGATTAAGGTACATTACAAATTTGCAAACAAGATCGCCAATGATGTTAAATTAAAAGCAATAAGTAAAGGTGGTAGGTCATTGCTAAATGATTCAGATTTGCCTTCAGCAGATTTATTAACCAATGTTATTCAATATTCGGGATTAGGAGATTATTCATCTACAGATCTACCAAAAGTATTAGCAGGTAAAACGGCAAGTGCTAAAATTAATATTTCGAATTTATCTGAAAGCATTTCTGGTTCTTCTGTAACAAAAGACACAGAAACGATGTTGCAGATGGTATATCTTCGTTTTGTAAAACCTCGTTTTGATGAGAACGGATTTGATGTCATCATGCAAAATGTAGAAAACTACAAAATAAGAAGAAAAGAAAATATTGCCGAAAAAATGAGGGATAGTATGACGGTTACTTTATACGGCACAAAGAATCCGAAACGGCGCATATTTAATGACGATTTTATTAAAGATATTTCTTTTGATAAGATAAAGACGATTTATAAAGACAGATTTGGTAATGCAGCAGATTTCGAATTTTTTATTGTGGGCGATATTCAAAAAGATGTTCTTAAGCCTTTATTAGAGAAATATATAGCGAGTATACCTACTAATAATGTAAAGGAAGATTGGAAAGATAATTCAACGCCATGGATAAGTGGAAAAATAGATAAAGATGTTTATCTAAAAATGGAAGATCCAAAAAGTTCTGTAAGGATTTCATATAAAAATGACTATACATATAGTTTGAGAAATGCTTTATTAGCTCGTGCTTTTGGTGATATCTTAGATTTAAGATATACTGAAACTTTAAGAGAAGAAGAAGGTGGGACTTATGGAGCAAGCACTAGTGCTGGTTTGTCTAAACGACCATTGCAAAAAGCATCGGTTTCTGTTAATTTTGATTGTAACCCAGAAAAGGTAGAAACCTTAATAGCTATTGTACATGAAGAAATAAATAAAATAGCGAACGGGAATATCATTCAAGTAGATTTAGACAAAACATTGACAAACTATTTAAAGGAACGAAAGCAACAAAAAGACTATAATAGTTATGATATGCGTTTGCTAACACGTTTTTATCGTGAAGATTATAATATGAACGATTCAAAGAATTTTGAAGACATTGTTAATAGTATTACCGTGAAAGATATTCAAAACTTTGCTGAAACACTTTTAAAAGACGCAAAGTCTTATGAAATTGTATTCAAACCTAAAGTTTAAAATATAGTTTACAATAAATAAAACATAAAATTAAAACAGCAACATCTTTCTTAATACCTTTGTTTTTGTGTTAATTATATTTGAGTTAGTCCGCTAAAAGATATATAGAAAGATAATAAAAGAGGCTGTCTTAAAAAGTTTATAAATTGTCATTTTGAGTGCTTCGACTGCGCTCAATATAAACTAAAGTCGAAAAACCTCAACATTCTAACAAACAAATGTTTAGTTTTTAAGAGATTCTTCACTACGTTCTGAATGACATGTTTAAGACAGCCTCTTTAAAAAATATATAAAGTAAAATTATGAAAAAGCTTATTCTATTATTAGCCTTATTTTCTTTAACTATAGGGAATTCTCAAATTTTAGACCCAGTAAAATGGACTACCTCTGTAGAGAAAATATCTGATACAGAATATAAATTAATCTCTAAAGCAAGCATTGAATCTGGGTGGCATCTCTATTCGCAAGAAGTGCCAGAAGGCGGGCCGATACCCACCACATTTACTTTTAATGATGCGAATAAAACTATAAAAATAAAAGGGAGCACTAAAGAGGAAGAAGGCCATATTGTAGATGATCCTATCTTTGAAATGAAAATTAAGTTTTTTGATAATAGTACCATTTTCGAACAAATAGTAGAAATCCCTAAAAACATAAAAACTATTTCTGGAATTGTAGAGTTTATGGTGTGTGACGATACTAGATGTTTGGCTCCAAAAGAAGTGGACTTGGTTTTTGATATAAATTCTTCAGGAGAGAGTGATTCGAACGAGGCTGATGACGGTAAAGAAACTCCAACTACAGTTAATACCACAGGTGATAACAATCATACGGTAGCACCAGAAGGTGATGATGAAAGGGTAAAGCCCAATGTGCCAACTGATGACACAACCATAGATTTTAATTCTCATAATTTAAAGACAGAAGATTTAAGTACTAACTTTAACTTATCTGCTGAGGATAATTCGAGTACATCCAATAATACGAAGGCAGTTCATGTATCATCACCTAATAAACCAACTTCAACAGTAAATAATGCGACTGTTAATAGTTTATTGTATGGCTTGACTGCAGAAGATATAAAGAGATCAAGTGTTAAATGTGAAAGTGAAGTTTCAAGTAGTGCCTCTGAAGTACAAAAAGGAGGTAAGTCGTTATGGGGCATTTTTGGCTTAGGTTTTCTTGGCGGATTATTAGCACTTTTAACACCGTGCGTGTTTCCTATGATACCTCTAACAGTAAGTTTCTTTACTAAAAAAAGTGGACAAAGTAAAGGGTCGGGAATTTCTAAAGCCCTGCTTTATGGCTTTTTCATTTTTGCTGTATACATCATATTAAGTATACCTTTTCATCTTTTAGACTCTGTAAACCCAGATATATTAAATGAAATCTCAACAAACGTATGGCTTAACGTTATATTCTTTGCTGTATTTTTATTTTTTGCTTTTTCATTTTTCGGATATTATGAATTGACATTACCGTCTAGTTGGACAAACAGAACAACGCAAGGTGAAAATTCAGGAGGTCTTATAGGTATTTTCTTTATGGCACTAACACTTGCCATAGTGTCTTTCTCTTGTACAGGTCCGATTTTAGGTTCGTTATTAGCAGGCTCGTTAACTGCAGATGGAGGTGCATGGCAGCTTACAGCTGGTATGGCAGGGTTTGGTGTGTCTTTAGGATTACCATTTGCATTATTTGCAATGTTTCCAAATATGATGAATGCCTTGCCAAAATCTGGAGGTTGGTTAAATACAACCAAAGTTATTTTAGGCTTTTTGGAATTGGCGTTAGCATTTAAGTTTTTATCGAATGCCGATTTAGTCGCGCATTGGGATCTTTTAAAAATTGAACCCTTTTTAATACTTTGGATTATTATTTTTGGAGGTTTAGCATTATACCTATTTGGAAAAATCAAATTTCCTCATGATTCTCCAATTAAAAAATTGTCTTTTTCAAGAATAGCAGGAGGGGTATTGGTAGCAACATTTACTATTTACTTAGCTTCAGGGTTTAGGGTAAACAAAGAGACCAATACGTTCACACCTTTAACGTTGTTAAGTGGATTGGCACCACCTGTTGGTTATAGCTTTTTGTATCCTAACGATTGTCCAAATAACCTCGATTGTTTTAAAGATTTAAAAACAGGGATCGCTTATGCCAAAAAAGTAAATAAGCCCATTATGTTAGATTTCACTGGTTATGCATGTGTGAATTGTAGAAAAATGGAAGAGCATGTTTGGCCATTAAAAAAAATTGATGACTATTTGAGAAACGACTATGTATTAATATCACTATATGTAGATGATAAGAAAACCTTGCCAGAAGCAGAACAAGTAGATGTTAATAGAATAAATGGAGGAACGAGAAAATTGAAAAGTTATGGGCATAAATGGGCTAATTTTCAAACACAATTCTTTCAAAACAATTCGCAGCCTTATTATGTATTGTTAAACTCCGACGGAACTAAAATTTTAAATCAACCAGCCGATTATACACCAGATGAAGATGAATATGCACAGTTTTTAGAATGTGGATTAAAAGTTTTTAATGAAAGCAAGAATGAGTAAAACCTTAAGCGTTTCGAAACTGGAATTATATTTCGAGCCCTTTCGAAATAATATAGTAGGTTTCAACGAATCTTTTGAATCGCCTTATGGGAAACAGAAAATTATTTATGCCGACTGGACTGCTAGTGGAAGGTTATATAGACCTATAGAAGAAAAATTACTCAATGAAATAGGGCCTTTTGTAGCAAATACGCATACCGAAACCTCAGTAACAGGTTCCGCTATGACTCTGGCATACCATAATGCAAGAAACATTATTAAAAAGCATGTAAATGCCTCGGAAGAAGATGTGCTCTTAACAGTTGGAACAGGAATGACGGGGGCCATCAACAAGTTTCAACGCATTTTAGGCTTAAAACTTAATGAGAATTTAAAAGATCATACTCAAGTTCCAGATGTCTTAAAACCCATCATTTTTGTATCCCATATGGAACACCATTCTAACCAAACTTCCTGGTTGGAAACGATTGCAGAGGTTGAGGTTATTCCATCGAATGAAGAAGGATTGCCATGTGCTAAGAATTTAGAAAAGCTTATTGAAAAATATAGAGATTGTCCAATTAAAATAGCTGCTATTACAGGATGTTCCAATGTAACAGGTATTAGAACCAATTATCATGAAGTAGCAAAAATCATGCACCAAAATAATGGTTTGTGTTTTGTTGATTTTGCATGTTCCGCGCCCTATATAAATATAGATATGCATCCAGAAGATGAAGAAGCGTATTTGGATGCTATTACTTTTTCACCGCACAAATTCTTGGGAGGGCCAGGGGCAACAGGTGTCTTGATTTTTAACAAGAAACTATATAAAAATCTAGTGCCAGATAATCCAGGAGGCGGCACGGTATCTTATACAAATCCTTGGGGGGATCATGACTATATTGATGATATTGAGACTAGGGAAGATGGCGGTACACCAGGCTTTTTACAAGCCATAAAAATTGCACTATCTATTCAGCTTAAAGAGAAAATGGGGGTTCAAAATATTTTGGATAGAGAGCATGAGTTAAATACCATTATTTTTGATAAACTCAGTGCTATAGAAAATTTAACAATATTAGCTCCAAATCATACAGATAGGTTAGGCGTATTTTCGTTTTTTATTGAAGATGCACATTATAATTTGGTCGTTAAATTATTAAACGACCGTTTTGGTGTTCAAACTAGGGGTGGCTGCTCATGTGCAGGAACCTATGGGCACTATTTATTGAATGTGGATCAATTGACTTCTAAATCTATCGAACAAAAAATACTGGAAGGTTGTTTAATTGAACGGCCTGGATGGATAAGAATGTCTATTCATCCTACCATGACGAATGCTGACATTTACTTTATCTGCGATGCTATAAAAAAAGTGGCTGAAAATTTTGTAGTATGGGGCCAGGATTACAAATACAACGCCATTAAAAATGAGTTTATCCATATAGGAAACCGTAATATTGAAAAAGAGATTACACAAGAATGGTTTAACTTGTAGTTTTAATGATATTCTATTCCCGAAATAAAATTAAAAACACTGTTTAAAATAGGGTTTCTATTATGTCTGTTCCAAACAATAGAAAGCGTTGTTTTTTGTTTTATGTTGGTTAACTCAATGAATTTTAGCTTTTTGTTATTGGTATCTATCAAAGATTTAGGAACAATGGAAACGCCAAAATTATTCTCCACAAGCTTATATATAGAGCTCGCATGAATGGTATTATGTGAAACGATAGGAGAAAAACCACTGTCATCAAAAATTTGCATGACTTTTTCGAAATAAGTAGCACTATATTTTGGATCGAATAAGATAAACGATTCCTTTTTTAGTTGGTATAATGTCTCAAAGTCTTCTTTATCTATAATATGGTCATATGGTAATACCAAACAAAAGTTTTCTTTTAAAATAGGTTTTATCTCTAACTCTTTAGGAACCCTGTCTAATCTCACAAAACCTAAATCAATCTCATAGGACAATAAGCCTTCAATTTGCCTATGGTTATCCATTTCTTTCAGATTAAAAAGTACATTAGGGTGCTCTTTCTTAAATGCTATTAATAAATTTGGAATAATGTTTTGCATGGCAGACCCTACATAACCAAATTTTAAATCACCCTTTTTTCCATCATTTAACAATTTGGCGTGATAAAAAGTATGCTCCAGGCTTTTTAAATTTAGAGTTAATTCTTCTTTGAGATATTCACCAGCCTTGGTGAGTATTACTTTTCTATTATGCCTTTCAAATAAAAGGAGCCCTAAATCATCTTCCATCTGCTTGATTTGTCTACTTAGCCCTGGTTGTGAAATAAATAGCCGTTCTGCAGCTTTTCTAAAGTGTAAATCTTTAGCAACAGCCAAAAAATATTTTATATGTCTTAGTTCTATTTGATAACTCATAGTTATTATTTTGTTATATAAATAGTATTATTAGTTATCAAAAATAAAAATAACTTTGTTATTCACCAATTTTTATAAAATGACATTTAAATACGGAACAGATAATTTAACGGTAGATAAGGTGTTGGCTATCTCTAAAGGGAAATTAAATGCGGTTATAACTTCTGAAACAAAAGAACAAGTAATTACCTGTAGGAAAAGGGTAGAAGCTATGGCTTCTGGAGATAAAGCAGTTTATGGTATTAATACTGGATTTGGTCCCTTGTGTGATGTTCAAATCACATCCGAAGAAACTAATAAATTACAGGAAAACTTACTGATTACACATGCTGTCGGTGTTGGTGAGCCCATAGATAAAATGCTATCTAAAATCATGATGATTTGTAAGGTACATGCATTATGCCAAGGGTATTCTGGGGTTAGGTTAGAGTTAATTGAAAGAATTTTATATTTTATTGATAATGATTTATTGCCTGTTGTTCCCGAACAAGGTTCGGTTGGAGCATCTGGAGACTTGGCGCCATTATCACACTTGTTTTTACCTTTGATAGGCGTGGGAGAATTTTGGATAGGCAATAAGATAGAGCAGGCTAAAGCAGTGTTGGAAAAACACCATTTAAAGCCTATCGTACTAAAGGCTAAAGAAGGTTTAGGTTTGATAAATGGTACCCAATTTATTTTAGCGCATACCATTATTGGTCTTGATAAAATGGGCTATTTATTAGATTTAGCCGATGTTGCTGGTGCCATGAGTATTGAAGGCTATCAAGGTAGTTCTTCCCCATTTAGAGATGAGTTACATAAAATACGTCCTTTTAGAGGCACTATTGAAGTTGCAGAAAGAATGTTTATGTTACTTTATAAGTCACAGAATGTAATAGCTCATGAAGATTGTAAACGTGTTCAGGATCCTTATTCCATGCGTTGTATTCCTCAGGTTCATGGTGCTTCTAGAAATGCCTACTATCATTTAAAGGAATTAGCAGAAATTGAAATGAATTCCGTAACCGATAACCCCATTGTTTTAAGTGATATAGAAGCTATTTCTGGAGGAAACTTTCATGGGCAGCCTTTGGCCATGGCTTTAGATTATGCTTCCATAGCGGCATCGGAGTTAGGAAATATTTCAGACAGAAGATGTTATCTGTTATTAGAAGGTAAGTTTGGACTGCCGCGATTATTAACTAGTGGTGGTGGATTAAATTCTGGCTTTATGATTCCGCAATACACTACAGCGGCATTAGTCACAGAAAATAAATCATTGTGCTTTCCACCATCGGCAGATAGTATTCCAACATCTTTAGGACAAGAAGACCATGTGTCCATGGGAAGTATTTCTGGTCGCAAATTCAATCAAATATTAGGAAATATCGATAAAATATTAGCGATAGAATTAATGTATGCTGCACAGGCTTTAGAGTTTAGGAGACCCAACACTTTTTCAGATATTATAGAGGAAAACTTCAAAATCATCAGAAAAAAAATAGCAAAATTAGAAGATGATAGACTCTTAAAAGATGATATTAATGCTATGATTTTATTAGTTAAAAACCAGGCTTTCAACTTAAAGTAAACATGATGACATTTCAGGACCAAATATTACAAGGAATTCCTAATACTTTACCAAATAAAAGGGCCTATCCACTGGGTGGAAACAGGGCACCTAAGCGGAAGGATATCTTATCAATAGAAGAAAAACAATTGGCCGTTAGAAATGCGCTGCGTTATTTTCCAAAAGATTGGCATCAGGAGCTGGCAACTGAATTTGCAGAAGAATTGAAAGCATATGGCAGAATCTACATGTACAGATTCAAACCAGACTATAAAATATATGCAAGACCAGTTTCAGAATACCCTGCTAAATCTTCGCAAGCGGCCGCCATTATGTTGATGATTCAAAATAATCTGGACCCTGCTGTTGCGCAACACCCCGAAGAGTTAATTACTTATGGAGGCAATGGTGCCGTATTTCAAAATTGGGCACAGTATCTTTTAGTGATGCAATATTTAGCGACTATGACAGATGAGCAAACGTTGCATATATATTCTGGTCACCCTATGGGTTTATTTCCTTCTTCTGAAAATGCACCAAGAGTTATTGTAACGAATGGTATGATGATACCTAATTATTCGCAATCAGATGATTGGGAAAAATTTAATGCATTGGGCGTTACTCAATATGGTCAAATGACGGCAGGATCCTTCATGTATATAGGGCCGCAAGGCATTGTACATGGAACCACGATTACAGTTATGAATGCTTTCCGTAAAATTTTATCTAAAGGAGAAAATTCCAAAGGGAAAATATTTTTAACTGCAGGACTAGGAGGGATGAGTGGTGCGCAGCCTAAGGCAGGAAATATAGCAGGGTGTATTACTATTTGTGCAGAAGTGAATCCGAAAGCGGCAATTAAACGTTTTGATCAAGGTTGGGTAGATGTGTTGATTGATAAAATGGACGACCTAATCATTAGAGTGCAACAAGCGCAGATAGATAAAGAAGTTGTTTCTATAGCATTTATAGGAAATGTGGTTGACGTATGGGAGCGCTTTGATGAAGAAAATATTTTTGTTCATGTAGGATCAGATCAAACCTCATTACACATTCCCTGGACAGGTGGCTATTACCCAGTTGATACTAAGTACGAAGAATCAAACCGATTAATTCGTGAAGCTCCAGAACTGTTTAAGGAAAAGGTAAAAGCATCATTGCGTAGGCATGTCTCAGCCATAAATAAGCACACTAAGAAAGGGACTTATTTTTTTGACTATGGCAATGCGTTTTTGTTGGAGGCATCTAGAGCAGGAGCAGATGTGATGGCAGAAAATGGGATTGATTTTAAATACCCATCATACGTACAAGATATTTTAGGACCTATGTGCTTTGACTATGGTTTTGGACCTTTCCGTTGGGTCTGCACTTCTGGAAAACAGGAAGATTTAGATGCAACTGATGCCATAGCAGCAACCGTTTTGCAAGAGATCATGGAGAGTTCACCAGAGGAGATTCAATTGCAAATGCAGGATAATATTACCTGGATTAAAAATGCTAAAAAGAATAAAATGGTCGTAGGATCTCAAGCACGTATATTATATGCAGATGCAGAAGGACGCTCTAAGATTGCAGAAGCATTTAACCATGCTATTGCGGCAGGTAAGATAGGACCTGTAGTTTTAGGAAGAGATCATCATGATGTAAGTGGAACAGATTCTCCATTTAGAGAAACATCTAATATTTATGATGGCAGTAAGTTTACGGCAGATATGGCTATTCACAATGTTATTGGCGATAGTTTTAGAGGAGCCACATGGGTATCCATTCATAACGGAGGTGGTGTAGGCTGGGGAGAAGTTATTAATGGTGGTTTTGGATTACTGTTAGATGGTACACCAGAAGCAGAAACCCGTTTAAAAAGTATGCTGTTCTATGATGTGAACAATGGGATTGCCCGTAGAAGTTGGGCCAGAAATAATGAAGCTATCTTTGCGATAAAGCGAGAAATGGAAAGAACCCCCAATTTAAAGGTAACAATCCCTAATTTAGTAGAAGATAATATACTTAACAATTTATTTTAATGGCTACTTTGTTTAAAAATATAAAAGAACTTATTCAAGTTCGTACAGAATCCATTCCATTTGTTTCTGGAAAAGCAATGGATGAATTACCTACTATTAAAAATGCCTTTTTATTGGTTGAGGATGGATTGATTTCTGATTTTGGAAAAATGGAAGACTGTCCTAAAAAAGATTTTTCAGAAGTTATTGATGCTACAGGAAAGATGATATTGCCATCTTGGTGCGATTCCCATACACATATTGTTTATGCAGGAAATAGAGAAGGCGAATTTATAGATAGAATTAAAGGATTGTCTTATGAAGCTATTGCAGCCAATGGTGGAGGTATTTTAAATTCAGCAAAGAAATTACAAGAAACTTCAGAGGAAGTTTTATACCAGCAAAGCAAGGTTCGTTTAGAAGAGGTTATACAATTAGGGACTGGAGCCATCGAAATTAAATCGGGCTATGGTTTAACTTTGGATTCTGAGTTAAAAATGCTACGTGTTATTAAACGCTTGAAGAAACATTACCCAATAGCCATTAAAGCTACTTTTCTAGGGGCGCATGCAGTTCCTTTAGTATATAAAGAGAATAAACAGGGGTATTTAAAACTAGTAATAGATGAAATGCTTCCAAAAATAGCTGAAGATAATTTAGCAGAATTTATCGATGTTTTTTGTGAGACCAATTACTTTTCCGTTGGCGAAACAGAATTAATTCTAGAAGCAGCTAAGACCTATGGATTGATACCAAAAATACATGTAAATCAGTTTACAGCCATTGGAGGTGTGCAAGTAGGGGTGAAACATCATGCTTTGTCTGTAGATCATTTAGAAGAAATGAGAAATGAGGATATTGAAACTTTAAAAAATACAAATACCATGCCCGTGGCTTTACCTGGCTGTTCTTATTTTTTAAACATTCCATACACACCAGCTCGTAAAATGATTGATGTTGGACTGCCATTAGCATTGGCAACAGATTATAACCCAGGTTCAGCTCCGTCTGGAAACATGAACTTTGTGGTTTCTATTGCATGTATAAAAATGAAAATGACACCAGAAGAAGCTATTAACGCTGTCACCATAAATGGGGCTTATGCAATGGGGTTAGAAGACAAAGTTGGTTCAATAACTAAAGGAAAGCAGGCCAATTTAATTCTCACTAAACCAATTAACTCTTATGGAGTTATTCCGTATGCATTTGGAACGAATCAAATAGAGAAGGTGTATCTAGGAGGGAAAGGGATCTGTGCTTAAGAATGTGAGATCTCTCTTTTGTACTTTAAGTCATTTCGCGTAAGGAGAAATCACATCATAACACGGGTGGTAGAAATATAACAATGCGGTGTCTCACATTTGTTCGACATGACTTCCAGATACAGTTTAAGGCTTTGAATTATTTCGACGATAATAGAGATGACATATATGAGTAAAATAAAGAAATGTTTCTAAGAGACAAGCATTCTACTTTTCAATAATCTCTACTTCAAATAATTTATCCCAATGCTTACCAGTTACAAAAATAGTATTGGTTTTTGAATTATAGGCAATACCATTAAGGACATCTAGTGTTTCATGCTGGGTAACTAGTTTTTTAAGAGGTGAAAAGTTGATTACCCCTGTAACAGCACCATTTTTTGGGTTAATAATAGCAACCCCATCTTTTTGATAGCGATTTGTATATATTTTTCCGTCTATCCATTCCATTTCATTGATGCCTATAATTTTTCCTTTATTGGTATACACTTGAATATAGGATTCCTCAACTAAAGTTTCTGGGTTTAAAAGCCAAATTTTTTCTGTACCATCACTTTTATAAATAGTGTTTTCGTTGTTGCACAATCCCCAACCTTCCTTACTGTTTCCATACTTGAAACTACTTATTTTATTGAATGAATTGACATCATAAACAAAACCAGTGCTTTCTTTCCATGTTAATTGGTATATTTTATCATTTAATATGGTTAGTCCTTCTCCAAAATATTCGTTAGCTAAGTCAATGTTTTTGATAATTTCTCCCGTTTTATAATCAATCTTTCTAAGCTTGGATTTTTTATATTGACCAGTACTTTCGTATAGTGTGTCATTAAAAAATTCAATGCCCTGAGTATATGAAGTGATATCGTGAGGATACTCATTTATAATTTTATAGCTATATACTTTTGGTGGTGTATCATTTAATATGGTTACCGCTGTATTAACCGTTTCTTTTTCACTAGTATCAAAATATATAGTTGCCTCAATAGTTTGTTTTCCTAATTTAAAATTATTTAATGGAATATTTTCACTAACCTTAATACCATCTAAAGTATAAGAGACAGAATCTATAGTATGATTTTTTTTGTTCTCTAAAGACAATAATAAAGCTTCATTATTAGAAATATCCCCTTTATTGGCATTCGTTTTTATAGAAAAAGCACTTTTATTTTTACCAGAATTAGAGCCGCAAGAAATAATTAGCCCACATAAAAATATGATTAATAGATATTTGAATGTATTCATTGTTCATTTTTAATTTGAAGCAAGATATTTATTTAAAATCAGTTTAAAAAATCATTGTGAAAATTTTAAAAGATTGTATCTTTGCACTCGGCAAGTCCTACACAACCAGCTCCTGTTGAATCCTCCAGGTCGGGAACGAAGCAAAGGTAAATGGTCGTAGCGGTGTGATGTAGGTAGCTTGCCTTTTTTTGTACAATAAACTTAAATCTTGAAAGCTCTGGCGAATCGAGATTTTTTAGTTTAATGTATTCCCGCATAAAAGGGAACCTTCTAATTTTAATTGTATTTTTGATACTTCAATTATTTAAAAAATATGTCTAAAGTTGTTTTAATTACAGGCGGTTCTTCAGGAATTGGAAAATCTATTGGAGGTTATCTAATCCAAAAAAACTTTATAGTTTATGGTACCAGTAGAAACCCCGATAAATATAAAGATAGTAAGTTCCCTATTTTAGCATTGGATGTTAAAGAAAAGGATACTATAGTAAATACAGTTAATACTATTATAGAAAAGGAGGGCAGGCTGGATGTTGTTATTAACAATGCAGGAGCAGGTATTACAGGGCCTATTGAAGAAACACCAGAGGCGGAAATTAAAAACAATTTTGAGACTAATTTTTTTGGTCCCATAAATGTTATTAAAGCTGTATTGCCTCAAATGCGTGGGCAACAATCTGGATTAATTATAAATATAACCTCTATAGCAGGTTATATGGGATTGCCTTATCGAGGTATTTATAGTGCAAGTAAAGGAGCTTTAGAACTTTTAACAGAGGCTTTTAGAATGGAACTTAAAGGTTTTAATATTAATATGACCAATGTTGCCCCTGGCGATTTTGCAACAAATATTGCTGCCGGACGTTACCATGCGCCACTTCTTGAAACGTCACCTTATAAAAAACCATATGGTGATACATTAAGTTTAATGGATGCACATGTAGATAATGGAAGTAATCCAAACCTAATGGCAGAAGCTGTATATAAAATTATAAATACAAGTAATCCGAAAGTACATTATAAAGTAGGAGAGTTTATGCAAAAATTCTCAATTGTTTTAAAACGCGTGTTACCAGATAAGGTTTATGAAAAGCTATTAATGAATCACTATAAGCTTTAAAACATTTTCGGCATATTATTTGATAATTATTGTTTTTAAACTGAATATTATGAAACGATATTTACCTATAATTCTTTTAATTTCCTTTTTTTCTTTAAGCGGTTGTGATGATGTATTAGATTGTATTATTAATGTAAGACCAGAATTACATGCCAAAACGTTGGCTGTTGGATTGGTTGATGAGTACTATTCTGAAATTATTACTGCAGAGATTAAAAATGAACCTAATGATAATGATTATGATTATTATTTCGATGTGTCGGGTAGGTTACCAGAAGGGATAGAAGTTGTTTATAATAGGCATAGAGAAGTTGTTTTTAAAGGAGTACCTAAAGAATCTGGACGATTTAATATTAAAGTTTATTTAGAAGTGATACCACATTATAACGAATACGGAAGAAGTAATGGACCACTATGCTCTGATGACACTTCGAGATCTTATGTGCTTGCCATTAAATAGGCCTATTTTCATTTATTGATTTATTAAACCCAAAAGCTGTTTCTCAAATTTTACAGAAAAAATATTCGTGTTATTATTTACTATTTTTTTATTTTGGTCAACTATAATGGCCTTAGTCATAGGGTGAATAGCTAGAGCTTTGGTAGCTTCCTTGGGGTTTTTAAATACATATTCATTTTTGCAAGAAAACCTATTTCTTTTTAATGATTTTTTCGATTTCTCCAAGCCATAATCATCAATATTAATAGTGATGAACACAACTTCGGGATATTTTATTCTTAGTTTTTTTATCTCTTTATGACTGTCTTTAAAATGTTTGTGGTAAGTATGAGACCAAAAACTAATAACAGTAGGTGCATCTATAATGGCTTCCATATCAACTTCATTATTTTCATGATTAACAAGTTTAATATCAGGAACGTTAGACCCAATTTTTAACTCGTTCAATGAATTTGTGAAGCTTATCATCTTTTGTTTTTTCTTTTCACTTTTTGCTTTACTTAAATAAGATTTTAAAATGATATTATTATTTTCAACATGCTTATTATTTGAAATATAATTCATTGCTAAATCATAAAGCAACCCATCTTTAATAGAAGTATTGGTTATTAAACTATCAATAAGTTTTAATCTATCTAAGTTATAGCACAAAGAAAACCTGTTGAAGTGCTTATTATTAGAATGGGTGTAGTGTTCTTTCATAGAAATATTACTAAGACTATATCTTAAAAACTTGTTGTATTTATAGTAATGAATAGATAGATCATCATTATAGTCGATGTTTTTTCTATAACTATAAAAATCTTCTGGAAGCGATTTTAGGATATCTTCTTTATTCTTGCCGTAATGAACAAAAGGATATACTTCTTTGCTGGAATAATAGTCATAATCTATATTGGCTCGCGCAATTTTTTCAAATAGAGGAGATGTTTCGTATTTACTTTTAAAAGTTTCAAATTTTTTAAGCTTTAAAGTTCTTAATGAATCTATACGGTTTTGGTATACCGTTGAAGTTAATTGACAAAGCTTAAAAATATATTTTTCCTCAATTTCGTTTTCTAAAAATTCATTTATTAAATAATTATTTTTTTTAGCACCTTTACCAGTATAAACAAGCGATTCATCAAAATCTAATGTATTTAATCTAAAAAGTACACTATCCTTTGGCTCTAATAATACCATTTGATATTCGTAGCCATGTCTAAATGAATATAGGCCAGTTTCTAGATTATTGACTTTGTATAAAAATCGGTTTTTATCGTCAAGTTTAATAGTGTCTAAAGTCTCTTCAAACTTTAATAATACGACGTAATTAGCAGTCGGATTAATAATTTCGCCACCAATATATGCGTAATTATATGCCGTTTCACTTTTGTCCTTACAGCCCCAAAGTGTTAATAACACTAATATTATCGAAAAGTATAACTTCATAAAATCCCCCTAACAGTATTAAATTAATACAAATTATGATACAAAAATATGTGTTGTATTTCTAAAGTGCTGTTAATGCGTTGTTAAATATTACTGTAGCTGACTAAAACGAAACTTTTTTATTCAAAAAGAGTATAACTAAGTTTCTTTGTGCCATTTGAATTTTCTACTTTTGCAAAACTTTACAAATTAAGGTTTATGTCAAGGAGTAAATCTTATTTAATAAGTAAGTTTGTAAGGCCTATTTGGTAAATAAAAATGTCTGAGTAAATAAAAAATAACCCTATATGTTATCAGTATCAAACCTTTCAGTTCAATTCGGAAAACGTGTTCTTTTTGATGAAGTAAATACAACTTTTAACAATGGTAATTGTTATGGAATTATTGGAGCCAATGGTTCGGGAAAGTCAACGTTTTTAAAGATACTTTCTGGTAAGCAAGAAGCAACATCCGGACATGTTTCTTTAGAATCAGGAAAGCGTATGTCTGTATTAGAACAGAATCATAATTTGTATGACGAACATACTGTTTTAGAAACGGTATTAATGGGTAACAAGCCTTTGTTTAAGATAAAGTCTGAAATGGATGCGCTTTATGCCGATTATTCTGATGAAAATGCTGAAAAAATAGGGGAGCTTCAGGTGCAGTTTGAAGAAATGAATGGATGGAATGCAGATAGTGATGCGGCTGCGATGTTATCTAACTTAGGCATTAAGGAAGAATTTCACTATACGCTAATGAACGATTTGGATGGTAAGCAAAAAGTACGTGTGTTATTAGCACAGGCGTTGTTTGGGAATCCAGATGTTTTAATTATGGATGAGCCAACAAATGATTTGGATTATGAAACTATTGCGTGGCTTGAAAATTTCTTGGCAAACTATGATAATTGTGTTATAGTTGTATCGCACGACCGTCACTTTTTAGATGCCGTATGTACTCATATTTCTGATATTGATTTTGGAAAAATAAATCACTTTTCGGGTAACTATACTTTTTGGTATGAATCTTCCCAGTTAGCAGCTCGTCAGCGTGCACAGCAAAATAAAAAGGCCGAAGAGAAGAAAAAAGAATTAGAAGAGTTTATCAGACGTTTTTCTGCCAACGTAGCAAAAAGTAAACAAGCTACTAGTAGAAAAAAGATGATTGATAAGCTAAATATTAACGACATAAAGCCTACTTCACGTCGCTATCCTGCTATTATTTTTGAGCGTGATAGAGAAGCGGGTGATCAGATTTTAAATATTGAAGGTTTAACAGCATCTATAGATGGAGAAGTTTTATTTAAAAACATCGATTTAAACCTGGCTAAAGGTGATAAAGTTGTGGTTTTCTCCAGAGATTCCAGAGCCACAACAGCTTTTTATCAAGTATTAAACAATAAAGAAAAGGCTGATGCAGGTAAATTTGCTTGGGGTATTACAACAACACAATCGTATTTGCCATTAGATAACAGCGAATTTTTTAATAATGATTTAAGCTTAATTGATTGGTTACGTCAATGGGCTCAAACCGAAGAGGAGCGAGAAGAGGTTAATATTCGTGGCTTTTTAGGAAAAATGATTTTTAGTGGAGAAGAAGCTTTTAAAAAGTCGTCGGTATTATCTGGAGGAGAGAAAGTACGTTGTATGTTATCTCGAATGATGATGACAAGAGCTAATGTCCTTCAATTAGATGAACCTACAAACCATTTGGATTTAGAGAGTATTACGGCTTTTAATAATTCACTTAAAAACTTTAAGGGCACTATTTTGTTTACGACGCATGATCACGAATTTGCACAAACCGTGGCTAATAGAGTGGTAGAGCTAACACCAAATGGTGTTATTGATAGATATACGACGTTCGATGAATACATGCAAGATGCTAAGATTAAAGAATTGCGTAATAAAATGTACACAGTTACAGCTTAGCTAATAGATCTTGAAAGCCTAATATGTATGAGATAGTACTTATTAGAATGGATAGAAAGCTGAATACAAAATTTTATATGTCTTTATGTGTTCGCGTTGGCATTACTATGAGTTTAAAAGAAATAGTATCTTACGATTTTAATATTCTTTATAGCTCAGAATTTATACTTTCAACAATAGGAACTGCTATGTCAAGTTCGTCCTTATTTACAAAAATTTCCTGAAACCCAGGCTGTATACCATTAGCATAACCACCTAGACGGGCAGATTCAGCAGGGTCTTTAATAATGGGGTTAATATTAATAGCCTTTAATTCACTAATGATGCGTTGAACAATCATGAAATTTCCTGTGAATATTTTTATATAATTTGAGTCCATAATGTTTAAGAGTTTATGCGTGTATCGTAAAGATATAAAATTATATAAAACGGTTAAAATAAACCGACAACTCCAATTTTATTTCCAGTAAAATGGAACTTCCAGGAAATACGATTCTTTTGCTTTAAAGAGTTTTTATAGGCGTTTGTGTTGAACAAAAATTTATCAACAGAATCTACAACAACGATGCTTATAGCGGTTCCCAATGCAATATCGGTAAGCCAGTGAGCACCTGAAAACAATCTAGATATAGGTGCGACAGAACCTAACGTATATACACCAACTTTAGACCATATATTGCCAAATTGTTTAGCAATGGCATGAGACATGGTCATGGATAAAATAGTATGCCCAGATGGGAATGAATGAAATTGAGGCTCGTTAGACCAAAATCTAAATTCTGTACTCTTATAGCCATTTTTAGGACGAACTCTACCAAAGGTAGTTTTGCTTAAACTTTGTATTAGTCCTGTTGTAAATGAAGACGAAATAATTAGGACGCTTGTTTTTCTAATCGTTTCATTTTTAGTGAATAACCCAAAACAATATAATCCAGCATTTGTTATAAAATAGACTTGTGGGCTTCCAAACCGAGTACCTGCTTCTTGAAATATTTTTGGGACATTCGGTTCTTGACGAATGAAGAAATGGCTACTTTCATCATCTATAGTAGAAAGCGCTAAGGTTCCTAAGCCTATAGTACCTAAAGTTACAAAATCTTTCTTTTTCCAATGAAAAGGTCTGGTTAAAGAATGTTTAATGCCTAAAAAAGCCTGTTTCGCATCATAACCAGCTAATTGCACAATAGAAGAACTGTCTTTAGTTTTTTTTAAAAGCGTTTCTTGTGCGTTTAATTTAAAAAAAACAAGGCACATAATTATTAAAATGAAAGCTCTTAGCAACACCATATTATCTCAGTTCTGCACCTAGTTGCTTCTCAAAGTTGGTTTGTAACTTATTCATTATTTTGTCTATTTGCTTATCTGTAAGGGTTTTGTTTTCGTCTTGTAACGTAAAGCTAACGGCATAACTCTTTTTGCCTTTAGGCAAGTTTTTACCTTGATAAACATCAAATAGATTAATGTCTTTTAATAATTGTTTTTCACTTTGTTTTGCAATCTTATAAATAGATTCAAAAGTTACTTTATCATCTAGTAATAAGGCAAAATCGCGTCGTACTTCTGGGTATTTGGGAATCGCCTTAAATTTAATCTTGTTATGCTTCACTAAATCCAGAATAGCATCCCAATTAAAATTAGCAAATAGTACTTCTTGAGAAATATCAAAATGTTTTAATATGGGCTTTTTTACCAATCCAAAGTCAACTAATTTGTTTTTTCCTTGACTAAATTCCAGTCCCTCACTAAAAAAGTCATTCTTAACAGGCGTTTCATTGAATCTTGAAATACCTAAACGTTGTAGTGCAGCAATAATATACCCTTTAATTAAAAAGAAATCACTTTTTTTGTTTGGACTATGCCAATTCTCTAATGTTTGGTTACCAGTTACAAATAGCGATAAATGTTTAAATTCCTCTCTTTTATCACCAAAACCGTGATAGGTTTTTCCGTATTCAAACAATTTTAAATCTGCTCGTTTTCTATTGATATTAAAAGATATAGCTTCTAAACCAGAAAACAATAGGGATTGTCTTAAAACAGACAGATCATTACTCAGCGCGTTTAAGATATTAACGTGGTGTTCTTCCTGTAATTGTTCGCTTAAGGCAGTATAATTGGGAGTTGTTAATGAATTAGAAAGAATTTCGTAGAATCCTTGTGAAACCAATTGATCTCCTATTATATTTTGTATCTTATAATCTTCAAATTTTGATGTACCAGAAATCGAAGCGTTTAATTTTTTGGTGGTTTTAATATTGTTATAACCATATACGCGCAATACTTCTTCTATAATATCAGCTTCTCTTTGTACATCATTTCTGTAAGCAGGAACCGTTAAGCCCAAACCTGTTTCTGTAACATTGTTCACTTTAATGTCTAATGACGATAAAATACGTTTTATAATCTCTTTCGGGATGTCTTCTCCAATAAGTTTTTTTGCATTCTCGAAACTTAATCGAACTTCAAAATCTTTAATTTTATTCGGGTAAAGATCAATCAAATCACTAGTAATTTCACCACCAGCTATTTCTTGAATTAATATTGCAGCACGTTTTAAGGCATATTCTGTAATATTGGGATCTATACCACGTTCGAATCTAAAAGAAGCATCTGTATTTAATCCATGTCTTTTAGCAGACTTACGAATGCTAACAGGATTAAAATAAGCACTTTCTAAAAAGATGCTAGTCGTGGCTTCTGTTACTCCAGAGTCGATACCCCCAAAAACACCAGCGATACACATTGGTTTTTCTGCATCGCAGATCATTAAGTCATCTTCATGCAATTCACGTTCTATACCATCTAAAGTTGTAAACTTGGTGCCTTTGTCCAATGTTTTTACTTCAACTTTATTGCCAGTAATTTTTACAGCATCAAAAGCGTGCAATGGTTGCCCTAACTCGTGCAACACATAATTTGTAGCATCAACGATATTGTTTATAGGACTTAAACCAATAGCTTTTAATCGGTGCTGTAACCAGATAGGGGACTCTTTAACCTTTAGTCCAGATATGGTAACACCACAATAGCGTGGTGCTAAATCTTTATTTTTTACGTCAATATCAATCTTTAGGGTGCGGTTATCTATACGAAATGCACTTACCGATGGTGTAATAAGCTCTAAGTTGATATCTTTTTGTAATAAACCAGCTTTTAAATCGCGAGCAGTCCCTAAATGACTCATGGCATCTGCTCTGTTAGGGGTCAGACCAATTTCGAATACTTGATCGTTCTCGATTTCAAAAATATCTGAAGCAAGTGTTCCAACTTTAATGGTATTTTTTAAAACCATAATACCATCGTGAGATTTTCCTAAGCCAAGTTCATCTTCGGCACAAATCATTCCATGACTTTCTTCTCCACGTATTTTGCCTTTTTTAATGGTCCAGGCTTCTCCTTCTTCAGTATATAAAGTAGTACCAATAGTTGCAACAGGTACTTTTTGCCCTGCATCTACATTAGGAGCACCACAAACTATTTGCAAAGGAGCGTCACCTCCTATATTTACAGTAGTGATTTTTAGCTTATCGGCATTCGGGTGCTTCGCACAAGTTAAAACCTCTCCAACAACAACACCTTTCAGGCCCCCTTTAACAGATTGGTAGGCTTCAATACCTTCAACTTCAAGTCCTAAATCTGTAAGTAATTCGCCAGTTTGTTCGGGTGTCCACTCCGTTTTTAAAAACTGCTTTAGCCAATTGTAAGAAATTTTCATAAAAAAATTTACTATTTTAAGAGTGCAAAGATAAAATATTGAAGCTAGCATTCAAACATTGCTTGCAATTTGTGGAGGTAAAAAGTAGAATTATTATCTTTTATTTGTTAGTAATAAGTTGTTATTTCGAATAATGTAATTCAAATGATCTTTTATGAAACATATCACCATTGGTTTATTGTTTGTTTTTGTATTTGCCTGTAAACAAGAGGTTAAAATAAATAAATTAGAAACAGGAACGTATCGGGCTTTATTAGAGGTAAATAATGTTGAAGATTTGCCGTTTAATTTTGAGGTAATTTCTGAAAATAAGCTAAACATTTTCAACGCAGATGAAGTTATTGAAGTTGATACTGTTACTTATAAAAATGACTCAGTTTATATGAAAATGCCTGTTTATGAAGGGTATTTGGTAGCCAAAATTGAAAACAATAAACTGTCTGGAAGTTTTGTAAAAGCAAGTTTGAATAAAGTAATGCCATTTTCTGCAGAAAAAAACGCAATACGATTTGCTACAAAAGAAAACGCCGAACACGATGTTTCTGGTAATTGGGAAACCGTTTTTAGCCCAGACTCTGAAGAAGATACTATATAGCAAAAGGTATTTTTAGCCAGAAGCAAAATATAGTCACGGGAACTTTTAGAACAACCACGGGCGATTATCGTTATTTGGAGGGTGTAATAAACGGTCATCAACTTAAATTATCAACTTTTGATGGTGCCCATGCTTTTTTATTCACAGCTACGGTAACCGATAGTACTATGGTTGGTACTTTTTATTCTGGAAATGATTTTCAAAAACCTTTTATTGCTAAACGTCATGCTACTTATGAATTACCAGATGCAGATAGTCTGACTTTTTTAAAAGAGGGATATGAAAAGGTCGAATTTTCATTCCCTGATGAAAACGGAGCAATGATTTCTTTAAGTGATGCCCATTTTAAAGATAAAGTTGTTTTGGTGCAAATTATGGGAACTTGGTGCCCTAATTGTTTGGATGAAAGTAATTTTTATTCAGAATTTTATAAAAATAATCAAGATAAAGACCTCAAAATTGTGGCTTTGGCTTTTGAGTATGTAAAAACCGAAGCAGCAGCTTTTAAGAATATTAAGCGTTTAAAAGATAAAACAGGCATTGCTTACCCCGTTTTGTTAGCGCAGTATGGCTCTGCCAGTAAAGTTAAGGCTCAAGAAAAGTTACCGATGCTTAACCATTTATTGTCTTACCCAACCACTTTTTATTGATAAAAAAGGAGTCGTTAGAAAAATTCATACTGGTTTTAACGGGCTAGTGACTGGAGACAAGTATGAGACTTTAAAAAAGGAATTTGATACGTTTGTAGATGGGTTGCTTAGTGAGTAATTAGGGTTTAATACCTTATTTATATAATAGCTTTTGTAAAATGTCTAGGTCTTTTACAGCGTGAAAAAGTTATCTGAAAATTAAAAAATCATTAGTTTGTAATTTGACTGCATTAATAAGTTTAGATCATTACTTTACTTTCCTCTTGTTTATATGGCCTTCTTTATTTCATGTTATAACCTTAGTAGCTCTACCTGTTAGTATTTTTTGATACCGTTGTTAGTTCTTTGCCAGTTGATTAATCTCCTTTTATAAACTTATCAACTCTTAAAAACTGCATATTAATTTATTAATTCATAAGCTTTGCAGAGCGACTAAAATGTAGCTAATAAAATACTTTTACAACACTATTTTAAGTATGGTAAGTTTTAAAAAAAATTCTCAAAAGTGTATTTTATCGATAAAATTTGCATTTCGTGGATTATAATTGTATGTTTGGGCTGTGCTATTATTAACGATTATTTAACATGAAAAATTTTTTTACAATATTTTGGGTCTTTTTTTTGCTGACCTATAGTATAAGTGCTCAGCAGGTAGAAGAAATAATAACCAAGAATCAATGGTTAAAACATTGGACGGATTTTAAGCCAAATTTAGCGGAAAATAATGAACCTTCAGAGATATTAACAGGTGAAATAGCTGAAGATCTTAATCTTTATAAAAAAGAAACCTACTTATTGTTAGGGCATGTTTTTGTAAAAGAAGGGGTCACACTTACTATAGAACCAGGTACAGTAATCATTGGAGATCATAAAACAAAAGCATCTTTAACTATAGCCAAAGGAGCAAGTATAATTGCTGATGGTTTAGAAACAGACCCTATTGTCTTTACTTCAAATAAAAGTGTTAAGAAAGCTGGAGATTGGGGAGGTATCATTTTGTTAGGTGATGGCCCTTCAAATAAATTTGGAAGAGCTTCTGTTTCTTCTTTTTATTCAGAATTAGATTCAAAGTTTTATAGACATACAAACTATGGAGGAGAAAATGTAGCAGGTAATTCTGGTATTTTAAGGTATGTAAGAATAGAATATGCTGGTAAAAAAGAATATACAGCCAATGGTAGTTTTAGCGGTTTACTTTTAGCAGGTGTAGGTAATGAAACTATTATTGAAAATGTGATGGTAAGTTATTCTGCTGGAGATTCTTTTAAAGTTTGGGGTGGTGAGGTCAATTTAAAGAATATGGTTTCTTACAGGTCTAATGGAAGTGATTTTAGTTTTAATTTTGGTTCTAAAAATCAGTTATCCAAAGCATTAGCTATTAGGTTTCCTTATACATCCAATAGTAGAGGCGCAAGATGTTTAGACATAAAGTCTTACGACAAAAAAGAAAATGTTGATTTTTCTAAAGAGGGTACAAGTTTAGTTGCTGAAAATTTAGAATTAATTAATTACAGTAAGGATTTAGAATTTGATATTCAAGCAGGATTGATAAAAGAAGGAATTTATGTAGGACACAATGCTTTAGTTAGCATGAATAAAAGTATAATTTCTGCTTTTAAACCAGCAATTATATTAGAGGGTAAAATTCAGCCAAACCAAGAAAACTTAGGGAAAATTAAAATTACAGATATACATTTTAAAAATTGTTTTGGATATGTATTGTCGAAAGATAGTTCTAATAATACAGGTTTAGAAAATTGGTATTCTAATAAAGAATTCTCAAATATGTTCTCTACAGGTAACCGTCCAAAAATACTTATTGCCGATGCCAAAAAAGCAGAAATCGAGAATAAAATAGCCAAAAAGAAAACTGTTATAAATAAAGATATACCTATGCCCTTTGATCTTGTTGAAAAAGCACCTACTCTTCCAGGGTGTGAAAGGGTGGCTAAAGAAGAATCTAAAGATTGTTTTAAAAAGAAAATGCGATCTCATATAGCTAAAAATTTCCACTATCCAGAAACGGCACAGGATAATAATATAGAAGGACGGGTATTAGTTTTATTTAATATAGATTCTAACGGTAATATTGCTAATATCCGATCAAGAGGACCAGATAGAAGTCTAGAAGAAGAAGCAGAGCGTATTATTAAATTATTGCCTAAAATGCGACCTGGAGAAAAACAAGGACAACCAGTTAAGGTAGCTTATGGAATTCCTATTGCTTTTAAAAAGCTGTAAGGTCTACTTCGCTTTGTGTTTGACGGTTAATGGTTAATTAGTAAAAAGCGAGTAGAGATTAACTTCGATTTATTAAATAATTTATTTTGTATTAATAATGACCAAAAACTTAAGCAACAATCAATAACTACTGTCTGTTAAATTAAGTCTTACTCATTACAATTTAATAGGGTTAGGGTGAAATTATAGATACTTGTTAGCAGTTGGCTATTTTTGGTAGTATCTCAGCAAGCTACGCTTGTTATACTAATTTTTAGCTTCTGTAAATCATGTCCCTTTACAAACATTGTTTTTTGGAATTTAAGAATCAATATAATTTTTACAATAAAAGTTTTCAACGTCCTATAAATCATCCAACATAACATTATAATCATATTGTAAATCTTCATGTAATTTAGAAATGATTTTTTTGGCTAGTAAGAGCTGTCTATTATACATATTTTGTAGTTGGACACTTTTATTAATGCTAGGCGTGAAATCTTTTAATTTTTGGCAGAAGTAGAGGAGTAGTTCGACCTCTGTTTCTTTGTTTTGCGAATAGCGAACGTATTTTTTTATATTTCTTAAAATTTTCCGAACACTTTTTCTAATATAAAAATAGCTGTCCCTGTTAATCAATTCAAATGCTTCATCTATATAACTTTTTACACTTTCAATATAACCAGATTCATTATGGGATTCAAAGAGTAAATAGGTTAGAAGCTCTTTGTTTTCCTTTTTAAACCTAGAAAGACGCAGGCAAAGCTCTTGAATCTCTTGTGTTGAAAGCGTATTTAGTTCTTGCTTAATCTCTCTTAGTGTTACTGCTTTCATTTTAATGTCCTTTTAATAGGTTAATGCTAACCGTGGCTAATTCGTTATTAGGAAATGTTGTAAAATAATTAGGGTCTGGGTGTAAACCAGCTTCTGAGGCCACTTTATTAAAAAGATCGACTTCCAGGATGTATTGGTCGCTATAACCGTGTGTGGCATCGTAAGCGGTGGCAGCTGTTTTGCCCAAGTTATTAGCTGTTAATTTTGGAGCTATAGTATGTAATTCTATAATTAATAAACCAAATCGTTCCACGTAGGGTTTCCATTTTTGTAAATGTTCCAGCAAAGAACTTTCTACTAAATTATTACTAATTCGCTTGCCTTCATGGCTATAAGCTCCTGTTGAGTTGCTTATTCGATCTGTAATTTGTTTTGGAGCTTCCCATATACGATTGTGGTCTAAAAAGGTTCTAACGTTTAGCAAATCTTTTAAATCGATATTATAGTCTTCTTTTAAGTCTTTAGCCAACAAATCGGGTCTACCAATGTTGCCCCAAATAACCTTTGCCCAAATATCTGCTTTAATTAAATTAGCTCTGGTTACTTTTAGGGCAGCTTGATTAAAATCGGCACCAACAAGTAGTAATGGGTATTCGTCAAGCATTTTGCCTCTTGCAGTTTTAAATTCTATAACATCAAAAATATGCTGAATAAAAGCGCCGTTGCCACAGCCCATATCTAAAATTCCTTTCGGCTGTTCGTCAATAGGTTTATTAAATAATTTAATAATGATGTCATCTATTATTTTGAAATAAGTGGCATGTGCACCACCGCTTCCCCAAACATTCATTTCTCTATCTACATGTTTTTCTTTTTCGTCTGGTGAATTTGTTTTTAGTACTAAAGGGTTGCCAAAAATGAGTTCATCCAATTTCATAAATGTTGGTAAATATGAAATGGTAACACCGTATGCACTGGCTCGTTTTGCAAAAAACAACCCTTTGTTAGTAAATTGATAGGTATCTTTTTTTTTACTAAACCAACCTAAGTGCGATAAAAAATCAAGTATTTTTTTGAAGCTTTCGGGATTTTTATGATATTCTTCGGCTCTAAAAGAGGCTTCCATAAAGTATTTATGAAAAAAACCATTAAGACCTAATAATACGATAATAGGTGCAGCTATAGCACCTTCTATGTGTTTTAATATTTGATATTCAATAGAGCCTGTTTTAATCTTAGAAAGCCCGAAGTTTTGCTCATATTTTATAAATATTTTTTCCAAAGTATTAAACGCATCAGACCCAATGCCCTCTTCAGGAAATTTAACAGAATAGTTCAATAAATTTACAGCATCTTTATAAATAGGTACTAGTTTAAAAGCTTTTTCACTTTTAGAATTCGTTTCATAATAGACAGTGTTATTGGTATTATTAATGTGCATGTCCAACCAGCCTTGAGAGGCTAATACTCGTAAACTTACATTTAGGTACCCTTCGTTTGCATTAAATGCTTTAGACAGATTTTCGATGCTAGATTTTTTATGAGTCAATATATATTGAAGTACTCCTTTTTTGTAAAGAGAATGAGCAGTAGTTGCTGTAGCAATACCATCGAGGTGTCTAAAAATAATACTTCTAAATTGTTCTTTATCTAGCTTTGTTAACATACGATGCGTTTGGTATTTAATATAAATATAAAAAGAAAAACCCGACCAATTTAGATGGGAAGGGCTTTTAAATATATTTTGTTTTTTTGATTATCGTAGTTTTGGAAAATCTGCGGGATTCAATTCGTGCATGACATCATAGACCGCTTCAAAGATATCTTCTGCTGAAGGTTTTGAGAAATAGTCACCATCATTTCCATAAGCAGGTCTGTGTGCTTTTGCGGTAAGCGTTTTTGGTTGACTGTCAAGGTGTTGGTAAGCGTTTTGAATATTTAATATTTCGTTTAAAATGTATGCTGAAGCACCTCCAGGGACGTCTTCATCAATAACCATAACACGATTTGTTTTTGCTATACTCTTTACTATATCATGATTTAAATCAAAAGGAAGTAAGGACTGTACGTCTATAATTTCTACATCAATACCAATTGCTAAAAGCTCTTTTGCTGTCTGCTCAACGATACGTAAGGTAGACCCATAGGAGACTAAGGTGATATCTGTACCTTCTTTAACGATTTCAACAACGCCAATAGGTGTTTTAATAGCATTTAGGTTATTTGGCATTTTTTCTTTTAACCTGTATCCGTTAAGGCATTCAATAACAATAGCTGGATCATCACCTTGCAAAAGGGTATTGTAAAAACCAGCAGCCTTGGTCATATTTCTTGGCACTAAAACATGTACGCCTCTTACTAAATTTAAGATACCACCCATTTGAGAGCCAGAATGCCAAATACCTTCAAGTCTATGTCCTCTGGTTCTTATTATCAATGGCGCTTTTTGTTTCCCTTTTGTTCTGTAGTGCAAGGTTGCTAAATCGTCACTGATTATCTGAAGCGCATATAAAATATAGTCTAGATATTGAATCTCAGCAATAGGTCTTAAACCTCTTAAAGACATGCCTATACCTTGTCCAATAATGGTAGCTTCTCGTATACCGGTATCAGCTACACGTAACTCCCCATGCTTTTCTTGTAAGCCTTCTAAACCTTGATTTACATCGCCAATATTACCTGTATCTTCCCCAAAAACTAGTGCTTCAGGGTGGTTGCTAAAAATAGCATCAAAGTTATCACGTAAAATGATACGGGCATCAACTTGAGTAGCATCATTATCGTAAGTAGGTTTTACTTCTTTTATAAGAATGTTAGCCCTATCGGTTTCAGAATATAAATGCGAACTAAAGTCAGGTTGTATTTTTTCAAAAATGTTGTTAATCCAATCACTAAGTTGTTGCTTTTCCTTAGAAGATTCACCTATAACATATCTTAAAACTTTTCTCGCTGCAGATAAGATGTCTTTTCTGGTCGGTTCATCAATATGGGCTAGGTCATCCTTTATCTTAGAAATGAATGCCTTATTAGGACTAGACAAAGCAACTTGTGTTAAAATAGAAACTAACTCTTGTTTCTCTTTTAAGATGGGTTTTAAAAAGGTATTCCAAGCTTTCTTTTTTGCTTCTCTGACATCCCTTTTAATAGTTCTTTCAATATCGGTAAGCGCTTCATTGGTAGCTATGCCACTTTCTATAATCCACTCACGAAATTTTAAGTTACAATCGTGCTGGTTTTCCCATTTTAAGCGCTCTGCTGTTTTATATCTTTCATGAGATCCAGAAGTTGAATGCCCTTGTGGTTGTGTTAATTCCAATACATGGATTAGTACAGGGACATGTTCTTCTCTGGCTATATTGGAAGCTTCTTGATAAGTTTCTATAAGATTGGCATAATCCCAACCTTTTACACGTAGTATCTCGTAGCCTTTATATTCGTCATCTCTCTGAAATCCTTTTAATATTTCAGATATATTTTCTTTTGTTGTTTGATGTTTGGCGTGTACAGATATGCCATATTCGTCATCCCACACACTTATAACCATGGGTACTTGTAAAACACCAGCAGCATTAATAGTTTCAAAAAACAAACCTTCACTTGTACTTGCATTTCCTATAGTGCCCCAAGCGACTTCATTTCCATTAATAGAGAAATTATTCGCGTTTATGTTATCAACGTTTCTGAAGATTTTTGAAG
Organism: uncultured Flavobacteriaceae bacterium; assembly: GCA_947501845.1. Classification (GTDB taxonomy): domain Bacteria; phylum Bacteroidota; class Bacteroidia; order Flavobacteriales; family Flavobacteriaceae; genus Flavivirga. The sequence continues at coordinate 82,992 of CANMXP010000014.1, forward strand.
CTTGGGCTAAACCTAGTAAACGAGGCATCTGTCCTGCGGTAGGAGAAATATCTGCACTTGAGTTATATTGCTTGGTAAGATCTTTCCAATTACCGTCTTCGTTTAAACTGTGCGTTACAAAATGTCCTCCCATTTGGCGACCAGCCGACATGGGTTCCATTTCTAAATTGGTATTAGCATATAGGCCAGCAAAGAACTGTTCAATAGTTAGTTCGCCAATAGCCATCATGAATGTTTGATCTCTATAGTAACCAGATCTCCAATCACCTTTTAAAAAAGCTTTTGCCATAGCTAATTGAGGAACTTCCTTACCATCTCCAAAAATTCCAAATTTGGCTTTTCCAGTTAAAACTTCCCGTCTACCAAGTAAACTACATTCACGACTTTTTATAGCGATTCTGTAGTCATTTAGAACTTCTGCTTTAAAATCATCAAATGATATGTCGGTCTTCAAATTTGGAATGGTTTGCATTTAGCTGTGCTTTTTGCTCGTGCAAAAGTAGTTAAAACATGTCGTTTTTGCAATTTTTTAAAGCCCTAAATGCTTGTTGTATTGTTAAAAATATCTAAAAAAAAGAAATTTTAGTATTAATTATTTAATAAAAACTATATAAAAATGAATATTCAATAAAATATTAGTACCAACGCCTTCTAAATAAGCCTAAAAGTATTTGTGGGTCTACAGTAAATTTAAATCTGATTTTTTCATCGTAATTTGGTTGCCCTATTTCCCAACCAAGATTAGAATATATGGGGAAATAAATTTCGAAATAATCGGTAACCAAATTAACCCTAACGCCAGAATCGTATGCAAAATAAGGGGCATTATGCTTGTTTTTAACTAGACCAATGTCTCCATATGCCAATACGTATTTCCACAACGTAGTACTTGCATTAAATGTGGTAATCCATTGGTTAGCAAAAGGTGTTTCTAGTTTAGATTTAAATCCACCTTCGGCATCGATATATTGTTGACTAAAGATACCAGTAGCTTCAGAACGTCCTAAATAAGGAAGGTCGAATAAGTAATCTGTTGGTCTGTCCAAGGCAAAACTGAAATAGTCTGAAGTTATGTCCGTTTTATTTTTTAAAAAAGCACCTGCAAATATGCGTAGGTTTAATTGTCTATTGCTTTGAAATAGGCGCCTATATTCATAATTGAAAGCGATTTTGCTAAACTTTTCTCCAATTTGAAAATCGGTATACCATTTATTAAAGTTTATTAGATTATCATTTGAGTTTCGATAACGGATATTGAAAAGTTTGTAATTGGGTCTAAAGGTAGGGGAGACATTATTCACATCTTCATCTCTTTGTATGTCAAGATATCTAAACCTTAATGTTTGCCTTTTGTTTGATCGTAAATCGCTGTTTCTTCTGAAATACAATGTTACAGAAGGTTTTATTTGTCTAACAAATAAATCTTCAGCGTAAGATGTGTAACTACTAACTATCCCATAGTTAATAGCAAATAGGTTGTTATCGAAATAATGTATTTTATATAGAGAAGCTGAACCTGTTAGGGATTTGGACTTAAACCCATATGAGGGTTCAATTTTGTAATTAAAAAGCTTTCTTAATACCGTTGTATTATAGGCACGCATACCTAAAGTAAGTCCATCGTAAATATTGTTAAATTCTGCGACGGGCAATAAGAATACTTGGTTGAAATGAGGGTCTTCTATATCCTTAAAAAGCCTAAATTGTAGTGGTTTGTTATTAAAAAAGAAGCCTTTTAATGATTTCCAGTTATCTCTTAGGTTGATTTCGGGAACATACTTTTCGTAGTTTAAGACAAGTTTATTAGCATCATTTCTAGGGATAGTAAGTGTTTTGCTCCCTATTATGTTTTCTATCCATCTTTTAGAGATAATGCTATCATTATTTAAAGTGTACAAAGAGATTGGCATATTATTATCTCGTTTGTTCTTTATGGTAAGCGTTATGGAATCTTCAGTTTTAGTTACCTTCTTAATTTTAAAATCTATTTTTTTTCGAGTGGTTAAATAATCTTCAAAAAACCAATCAATATTTTTGTCGGTTTTAGATTTTAAATAGGTTTCAAAGTCTTTAGTAGAGGTTTGTTTTAGTTTACGTTCCAACAAAAACGATGTGATACTGGTTTCTAATATTTGATCGTTTATAAAATCATCCAAGTATTTAAGTCCAATACCCGATTTGTATTTATTTGCTATGTTGGTATTAAATTTAAGTAAAGAGTCCTTTTGCATGGTGAGTGGCTGGTCTCTATTTGTTCTAGCTGCAGACATGGCGGCTAAGGTGTATTTGTCATTAAATTTCATATCTGCAATATGAAAGGATTTAATGCCCCAGAAATTAGCAAGCGCTCCAAGAAATTTCATGTCAGGATAGTGTTCTTGAACATAATTCATCAAAAAATAAATTTGAATACCATCAAATAGCCATTGTTCTTTTCTTGGATTTATAAGCAGCGTATTTTCTAAATAATTGTGTAGTGCAATTTTTAATAATTTAAGTTCGTATTGAAAATGATTAGGATATGTTTTTATGAATTTAGGCAAAAAATTCACTCCATAAACAGGGTCTTTTACATTGTCTATTTCTGTTAGAAGGAGTCTCTTGTGCGGATACTCCCCAAAGTTTTTTAAAATGAATTTTGTTACTTTTTCTGTAATTAAAACTCTATCTAAGATCTCCAATCCTTCATCGCTTATATTTGAAACGATAGCGAAATCATCAGATTGTATGGTACTAAAATCTGAGCCCTTACTTAAAAATAATTTATTGTTATTTCTATTTTTTCCACTAAGTTTAACTATTTGTTTGTTAGGTAATTGTGTCTTCTCTGTTAAATCTAATTCTGAAGTTAGTGTATGTGTGTTTGGGTGCTCGATTTCTAGGGTAACATCTGATTTTGGAATGTATAAATCATCCAGATTTTTATTACTGTAGTATTGCCATGCGCCATTATAAACAGCTGGTGTAATGTACCAATATCTTAAGTTTAAATTACCCGAATCTGTAATACCATAACTTGTAAATTTAGCATTAGGAATCTGAACGATATATTCTAAATCAATTGTATAAGAATCGTTTGGTTTTAAAGGGGTGTTTAATTCAACTTTAACAACGTCTATTTGATCCTTTAGTTGCTGAAATACTAAATCGACATTATTTTGTTTAATGGAAGTGATAGCAGAATAGCCTCGATCCCTATTTTTTGCTAAATGAAAGTCGTTTTTGTATTCATCTGCAATTCGTATAGCTAGCGCTGTTTTTTTTGTTGAATAACTATTGTTCCAGTCGTTTAAATAAATAGACTGTAATACATCTTGCGTCGTATTTTGATATTGAATGGTTTGCGATATTTTGATCTGTTTGTTCTCAATATCAAAAACCGCCTTTACATCAATTTTATTTTGACTAAAACTAGTAAAGCATATTAGCGAGCAAATAGTGCAATAAAAAAAATGTAATTTCAATTTATTATAAAACATTTAACGGTTATAATTCATAATAAGGCTTTGCAATATAACAAAATAAGGTGGTTTTAAAATTCACCAATGTCTACAGAACCTAAATACTTAGTCGTAAAAAGTGTGTAATATTTAAAAGTTAGGACTTAAGCCTGACTCTTTATAGAATGAATCGAGAATAGTTATAACTTCATCTTCAGTATCCACTAAATGAATTAAATCTAAATCTTTGGGGCTTATATTAGAAAAAGAATCCAATAAGGTATTTTTTACCCAATCTAATAAACCTTCCCAAAAATCTGTACCTACAAGGATAATGGGGAACTTTCCAATTTTATGTGTTTGAATGAGTGTCATGGCTTCAAACAGTTCATCTAAAGTACCAAAGCCACCAGGCATTACAACAAAACCCTGTGAGTATTTAACAAACATAACTTTGCGAACGAAGAAATAATCGAAATCTAAGCTTTTGTCTGAATCAATATAAGGATTGTCATGCTGCTCGAAAGGGAGATCGATATTTAGTCCTACAGAGGTACCGCCACCTAAGTGAGCTCCCTTGTTTCCAGCTTCCATAATTCCAGGACCACCACCAGTAATAACACCATAACCAGCTTCTACAATCTTTTTTGCTACTTTTTCTGCTAATAAATAGTATCTGTCTTCTGGTTTTGTCCTAGCCGATCCAAAAATAGACACACAAGGGCCTATTTTACTCATTTTTTCAAAACCATTAACAAACTCGCCCATTATTTTAAAAATAGCCCAAGAATCGTTTGTTTTTATTTCATTCCATCCTTTATGGTGTTGTTCTTTTCTCATATGCAAAAATTTATGCGTTTATCTTTTTCTTTGTGTATTTATATTTTTACTAAAATCAATTTTTCCAAATTTATCTCTTTTCTATGGTTTGTAGGCGGGAAACTGCTAACTATGCTTGTTTACTAATTCAATTCTTTTTTAAGGAATTTGGCAGTATGACTTTTTTTATGCTTGATGATTTCTTCTGGCGATCCTTCTACAATGATTTGCCCACCACCTTGTCCGCCTTCGTATCCAATATCAATAATATGATCAACGGTTTTTATTACGTCTAAATTGTGTTCGATGATAAGAACTGTATTTCCTTTGTCTGCTAGCTTGTTAAGCACGATCATAAGTACTCTAATATCTTCAAAATGCAGACCTGTTGTGGGTTCGTCAAGGATATAAAAGGTATTTCCTGTATCACGTTTACTTAATTCTGTAGCCAATTTAATGCGCTGTGCTTCACCACCAGAAAGTGTTGTACTTTGTTGGCCTAGAGTAATATAACCCAGTCCGACATCCTTAATAGTCTTTAGTTTTTTGTGAATTTTGGGAATGTGCTCGAAAAATACAACAGCTTCGTTAATAGTCATGTTTAATACATCACTAATTGATTTTCCTTTATAACGAATCTCCAAAGTTTCTCTATTAAAGCGTTTGCCTTGGCAGGTTTCACATTCAACATATACGTCTGGAAGAAAATTCATTTCAATAACTCGCAATCCGCCACCCTGACAAGTTTCGCAACGCCCCCCTTTAACATTAAAGCTAAAGCGGCCTGCTTTATAACCACGAATCATGGCTTCAGGAATTTTGGCATATAAAGCTCTAATTTCACTAAAGGTACCTGTATAGGTAACAGGGTTGCTTCGCGGGGTTCTTCCAATAGGAGATTGGTTGATATCGATGACTTTATCAATATGTTCTAAGCCCTTAATGCTTTTATAAGGCATCGGTTTTTTTACACCATTAAAATAATGGGCATTTAAAATAGGGTATAGGGTCTCGTTGATTAATGTGGATTTCCCACTACCTGAAACACCTGTGACTCCTATCATTTTTCCTAAAGGAAATTTTACCGAAACATTTTTTAAATTATTTCCAGTACAGCCCTTAAGTTCAAGAAATTTACCATTACCTTTTCTACGCTTTTTAGGGACTTCAATTTCTTTGGTACCATTTAAATAATCGGCAGTTAACGTTTTATGTGTTTTCAGCTCATCAGGATCTCCAATACTAATTATTTCACCACCATGCTTGCCTGCTTTAGGGCCAATATCAATAACGTAATCGGCACGTTCTATCATGTCTTTGTCATGCTCTACAACGATCACCGAATTTCCAATATCGCGAAGTGATACCAAAGAATTAATGAGTTTTTCGTTGTCACGTTGGTGCAAACCAATACTGGGTTCGTCTAAAATGTATAATACGCCTACCAATTGAGAACCTATTTGAGTTGCCAAACGAATACGCTGAGCTTCACCTCCTGATAAGGATTTGGAACTTCTGTTTAATGATAAATAGTCTAATCCTACATCCAGTAAAAATTGCAATCTAGACTTTATCTCTTTTAAGATTTCTTCAGCAATTTTGATTTGTTTTTCTGATAAATGCTCATGTAAATTGTTAAACCAAGTTGCTAGCTCAATAACATCTGTATTAGCTAGTTCTGCTATGTTTTTGTTATTTATTTTAAAATAAAGCGATTCCTTTTTTAATCTGGAACCATGACATTCTGGACATTTAATTTTATCCATATAGTCTTTGGCCCATCGCTTTAATGATGTAGATTCGGCTGTTTTGTACTGATTTTCAATAAAATTAGCAACTCCTTCAAAATCTATTTTATAATCGCGAGTAACTCCCAGTGTTTTGCTTTCTACAGAGAATTTTTCATTCCCGCCATACAAAATCATTTGCTTGGCCTCTTCTGGAATATTTTTGTAAGCATCAGTTAATTTAAAATTAAAGCGTTGCGCAATAGTTTGAAACTGTTTAAAAATCCAACTGTTTTTTTCTGGGCCATGTGGTGCTAATGCTCCAGATTTTATTGATAGGCTGTCATCTGGAACAATTTTTTTTTCGTTTACTTGATATAGTTCACCAATACCGTTACAATTTGAACAAGCACCTTTTGGGGAGTTGAAAGAGAAGTTATTAGGCTCTGGATTTGGATATGAAATTCCAGAAGTCGGACACATTAAATTTCTACTAAAGTAGCGTGCTTCGTTGGTGTCCTGATCGATAACCAAAAGTACGTCTTCGCCATGATACATAGCCGTATTGATAGTTTCGGTAAGGCGTTTATCGTTATCTACAGAGGTATCAATAACCAATCTATCAATAACAATCTCAATATCGTGTGTTTTATAACGGTCTAGTTTCATGCCTTTGGTAAGGTCTTTTATTTCACCATCTGTTCTTACCTTCACAAAACCTTGTTTTGCGATTTGTTCGAACAGTTCACGATAATGCCCTTTACGAGAACGTATTACTGGGGCCAGTATGTTAATGCGCTTTCCACTAAAATCATTAATAATGAGCTTCTTAATTTGTTCATCACTGTAGCTCACCATTTTGTCTCCAGTGTTGTAACTATAAGCATCACTGGCGCGTGCAAATAATAAACGCATAAAGTCGTAAATCTCGGTGATAGTTCCCACCGTAGAACGTGGCGATTTACTTGTTGTTTTTTGTTCGATGGCAATAACAGGAGATAATCCGTCAATCTTATCAACATCTGGTCTTTCTAAACCGCCAAGAAATTGTCTTGCATAGGCTGAAAATGTTTCAATATACCGACGTTGTCCTTCGGCATAAATAGTATCAAAGGCTAAAGATGATTTCCCACTTCCAGACAATCCTGTTATAACAACAAGTTTTTCTCTGGGGATAGATATATCTATGTTTTTCAGATTATGCGCACGGGCACCTTTTACTTCAATAAAATCATCAAATTGACTCATAAAATTGCAAAATTGCGAAGTTACGATTTTAGTTGTTAAGTTCATGTGAAGTTTTATTGCATTTCTAAGTAGGTGGAAATCTCATAGTTTTAAAACTTGATCTAATATTTGGAAAAATTGTATTTCAATTTTATATATTTATTTTTGATGAGATTTTTGTTTAACCATAAGTAGATTTGCGCTTTCGCGGAAATAAAAAAATACAATAAATAGATGAAATTATTAGGAATAGGCTCAAGAATTAATCATTCGGAATACGGAAAAGGTGTAGTAACTAATGTGACGACCCAGCATTATTGGGTAACTTTTATTGAAGGCGGATTAGAAACCATAGATTTAGATAGTGATTTTGATATTATTGAAGCTGCAGATGGTGATGTAGATACCGTTAGTTTTTTTGATGTTGAAAGTAGTTTGGTAAATATTTTAAAAAAATGGAGCGATGCCAGTGAAGTTGTGCCCATCTCAGATAAATATAAAGGAGGCAAGTTAATTTTAGAGCCAGCTGATACCAGTTTAAAATCTTATGAATTACCCATAGACACTTTTTTTCATAAAATAACGATGGTTAGAGATCGATTACGTGTTATGGAGCAGCGTATAAACTCCAGCAACCTTGAAGAACAAGGTAAAATAGATTTACAGCAGTATATAACCAGAATTTACGGTAGTCTGACTAGTTTTAATGAATTGTTTAAGTCTAAAAGTCATAATTTTGTAGGGCAGAAAAGTAAGTAAGAAAGTTTGTTTTTGTTTAGTGCCTTTGCTTGTTTTTGAATAATGAAGATTGATTAGACGCATTTCAAAAACAAGTGATAATAAAATCAAAACAGCAATCAATTTGATTGCTGTTTTGTTTATTTCTGGTATCATATAGTTAGAAAAAAAATTCACGTAATAACTTCTTGGCCTCTTAGATGTAGACAAAAAATTTAAAACTGATCTTAAATTTTTAAAGATTTCACCTTTATCAAATTATTGCCTACTAATTCAAACAGTTTCATAAATTAAATATGATAAGTTGCTAATCGTTAGTTCCTTTAATATGTGTTATTTCTAATCCTAAAACAAGTAGTTTGTGAAATGTTGGTAATTGTGCGCCACTTTTAGTAGTTATCCAATCGCTCCATGAAGCTTCTAAACCATCTATAGGGAGTATCGATGTCCACATCTTAAAGCTTGTTGGTTTGCCAGTACTATCTAGTAGCCATAAATAAGAATCTCCTGGTGTGGAACCTCCCGAAGTATATGTAACCAAAAGCGCTTCATCACCGTTTTTAAGTTTTACGAGCCTGCGCTCTGTGCCATCATCAAAGATTGTATAGGGAGCAACCACCCAAAATGAATCGTTATTAAAATAATTTAAAGCCTTTGCTATTAAGTCTTCAGAAATATCACTTTCAACTTTAAAACTGTGTATATAAGCTTTGCTTTTAGAATGGTCATTTAAATCTAAATTTACTTTGAATTCTTTCCAGTAAACTTCACAAGTGTTTTTTACTTTATCCCATTCATAGTGACGTCTTTTTTTGAAGGTCCATTCAATATAGTCGGTATTTTTAAAAGCATCATAGTCTAAAGCATCGAGCATATTATAAGCCAGAGCATCGGCTTCATCTCCTTGAACGCCTTCAGGTAAATCTTCATCGTATTTAAAGAATAAAAAACCAAAAAACAAAAAGCTGGGTAGGGTAAGAAATATAATTATTCCAGTTATTATTTTAAATATTTTTTTTGATTTTTTCGTCATAAAACCTTCGTGTAGTTTTTTGTAACTAGAGCTCTAAATTATTAAATACTATTGTTTTAGTGAAGATAAAACTTTAAAAACCGACAGCCGTATCATCACCTCGATGATCTGCACCCCCCTCTAACGATTCATCATTTAAAATTAGTATTCCATCGACCTTGCCAATTACAGGAGAATCTTTTTCGTTTATAGAATAGCCTAATTTTTCAAGCTGAAGAATTAAAGTATCGTCAAATAAATTTGGTTCCATTCGAATTTCATCTGGTAACCACTGGTGATGAAAACGGGGGGCGTTTACTGCCTCTTGCATAGTCATATTATACTCATGTACATTAAGAATTGTTTGTAAAACAGAGGTTATAATTGTGGAACCACCAGGCGTTCCAACGGCCATAAATAATTTATCATTTTTTTCAACGATGGTAGGGGTCATGGTACTTAACATGCGTTTTTCTGGAACAATGCTATTTGCAACAGCTCCTATGAGTCCAAACATATTAGGAACACCAGGTTTACTACTAAAATCGTCCATTTCATTATTTAAAAAGAACCCTAAATCTGAACAGTATAATTTTGAACCATATGCACCATTTATGGTTGTGGTTACAGATACGGCATTACCAAATGGGTCGACAATAGAGTAGTGGGTCGTTTCGTCACTTTCAATTACTTGAACATTGCCATGCGAGACATCGCTAGATAATGTTGCCTTTTCGAAAGAAAAGCTATGCATTCTATCATTTAAATAGGATGTGCTTATTAATGTATCTCCAGGTATATTAACGAAATCTGGATCTCCTAAATAAAAACTTCTATCGGCATATGCACGACGTTCGGCTTCAGTTATGACCTGAATGGATTTTACCGAATTATGCCCGAATTTATCTAAATCGTAAGGTTCAATCATTCTCATTATTTGTGCTAAACAAATACCTCCGCTAGATGGAGGTGACATAGAAATGATTTTTAAATCATCATATTTAAATGTAACTGGCTTACGCCATTTAACCTCATACTTTGCTAAATCTTCTTCGGTTAAAATCCCGCCACTTTCTTGAATAAACTTAACGAGTCGTTTGGCGGTTTCACCTGTGTAAAATTCATTTACACCATTATCTAAAATACGTTCTAAGGTTTTTGCAAGAGCAGGATACTTTATGGTATCGCCCATTTTCCATGCCTTATCAAATAGAATAGTATCTTTGTTAGCTTTTAAAAAATAGGGCTGATACCTTTTTATTTTTGCTTCTTGTTTTTTAGTGACTATAACACCTTTATAAGCCAGGTCAATTGATGGCTTTATAATGTCTTCTATGGGTAAACTGCCAAATTTTTCATGAACAGCAAAAATACCAGCTACAGACCCAGGTACGCCTACCGCCATGGCTCCTAAAGTACTTTTTTCAGGTATCACATCGCCATTTTCATCTAGGTACATGTCTTTTGTGGCCGCTAATGGTGCTTTTTCTCTATAATCTAATGCTCCAATATCGCCGTTAGATTTTCGGTATACCATAAAACCGCCTCCGCCTATATTACCAGCATAGGGGTAAGCAACTGCTAAGGCTAGTTGCATGGCTGCCATAGCATCAAATGCATTACCACCTTTTTTAAGAATGTTACTGCCAATTTCTGAAGCTTCTGACCGCGCAGAAACAACCATGGCATTTTTTGTTATTAATCCTGTTTTTTTAAGTTTAACGGTGTTTTTACAAGAAATACAAGCGATTAATAATAAAAGAGCGTATAGGATTTTTTTCATAGTTTATGCCTCGTTTAATTCTTTAAGTTTCTGTTTAGAAAAAGCTATTAATTCATTAAAAAATACGGTAAATTCATTTTCAAATTCTTTGTAAAATTCTTCAAGTTCGACAATGGCTTCATGCATTCCAGACCTATTTTTGGTTCTTCTGTTCATACCATGTAAAACTCTGGAGATACCATCAACAGATGCGTAACTTAAAAGCCAATTGTCGGCTATCATGTAAGGCATCATTTTTTGTATTCTTGAGGGAAGTATGTTATAGTGTTCTTCTAGCGAATCATAAAAAGTATCCACATAAGCATCTAAAGCTACTGTGCTGTATTTATTCCAGTTTTTAGCAAGAAAATGATCATAAAGGATATCTACTATAATACCTGAGTAATGGCCATACTTTTCATGTAACCTTTTTGTGCTTAGTCTAACTGTTTTATGCGCATCGGTATACGTATCTATATTTCGATGTAATAGGATGCCTGTTTGAATATCTTTCGGGTATTTCTTGTAACTTTTTCCTTTAATGCCATCAGCAATAAAATTACCGATAGTTATTAAATCATTATCACCAGAAAGATAAATATGTGCCAAGTAGTTCATTTGTGAAATTTACGAATTCCGATTTAAGAATTACAATTTTGGAATTGTATATTTGCCCTTTAATTTGAAAATAACGAAATGACACTTATAAAATCAATCTCAGGAATTAGAGGAACTATTGGCGGACAAGTGGGTGAAAACCTGACTCCTATTGATGCTGTAAAATTTGCGGCAGCTTATGGCACTTGGCTAAAACAACATAGAGAAAAAGAAAATTATCGTGTAGTGGTTGGTAGAGATGCCCGTATTTCAGGAAAAATGATCCAAAATTTAGTCATGAATACCTTAGTTGGCATGGGAATTCATGTTATTGATGTTGGACTTTCTACAACGCCAACAGTAGAAGTTGCTGTGCCAATGGAGCATGCAGATGGCGGTATTATTTTAACAGCAAGCCATAATCCGAAACAATGGAACGCTTTGAAGTTATTAAATGAAAAAGGTGAGTTTTTAGATGCTGTTGAAGGTGCAAAAATATTAGATATAGCAGAAAGCGATCGTATGAATTTCGCTGATGTTGATAGCCTAGGAAAAATAACAAAAAACAAAGCCTATATAGATTTGCACATTATAGAAGTTTTAGATTTACCATTGGTAACAGTAAAACCTATAGAAGCAGCCCGTTTTAGAGTTGTAGTAGATGGCGTGAACTCGACAGGAGGTATTGCGATTCCTTTATTATTAGAGCGCTTAGGTGTAGATGTTATAAAATTATACTGTGAACCAAATGGGCATTTCCCGCATAATCCAGAACCTTTAAAGGAACATTTAACAGATCTATCTGCAGCAGTAAAGAAGCACAAAGCAGATTTTGGTATTGTAGTAGACCCAGATGTAGATCGTTTAGCTTTTATGGATGAAAATGGCGAGATGTTTGGTGAAGAATATACTTTAGTGGCTTGTGCAGATTATGTATTGAGCAGAACACCAGGTAATACAGTGAGCAATATGAGTTCAACCAGAGCATTAAGGGATGTGACCGAAAAGTATGGTGGTACGTATGAAGCAAGTGCAGTGGGGGAGGTTAATGTTGTAAAACTCATGAAAAAGAACAAGGTCGTTATTGGAGGCGAAGGTAATGGCGGTATTATTTACCCAGAATCTCACTATGGTCGAGATGCCTTGGTTGGTATTGCTTTGTTTTTAAGTTTATTGGCAGATAAGAATATAAGTGTTAGTGCGCTTAGAAAAACGTATCCGAGCTATTTTATGAGTAAAAAGAAAATTGAGTTAACACCAGGTTTAGATGTTGATGGCATTTTAAAAGCGATGGAAGATCGTTATAAAAATGAACAGTTAACGACCATTGATGGGGTTAAAATTGATTTTCCTGAAAGTTGGGTACACCTACGTAAAAGTAATACGGAACCTATTATTAGAATATACACGGAAGCTAAATCTCAAGAAGAAGCTGACAGTTTAGCAGATAAATTTATTGAGGAGATTGGTGGCATTGCCAATGCATGATCAACTTGAGTTTATAATATTTAAAGGCGCAAAATTGTTTTGCGCTTTTTTTTGTTCAATATGTTATGGAATGATTGGACCTTTTAAGCAAAATATAAATTATAATTCTTAAAATTTGAAGGAATTTATGGTTCTGCAAAAGTGATTATGTAATTGATGGTCAAACATATGTAACTAATGGTCATTTAAAGCAATGACAGTCGGAGGTGTGGTTCTAAATCGCTAGATTTATCAAAAAGAAATAATACCTTAGGTTATGAGCTTAAAAAAATATTCACGGACCATACAATTACTTCTATTAATTTTTGCAGTTTCTTGTCAATCAAAAAAAGAGACGAAAAAAGAAATTGCAGATCATATAGATGTAAAGCCTAATATTGTTTTTATAATAGCTGATGATGTAAGTTGGAATGATATTGCAGTGTATGGACACCCGAATATAAAAACCCCCAATTTAGACAAACTGGCTAAAGAAGGGATGCGTTTTAATCAAGCGTTTTTAACAACTAGTTCTTGTAGCCCAAGTAGAACAAGCATTATATCGGGGCTTTATCCGCACAATACAGATGCAGAACAATTGTCGTGGCCATTGCCAGAAGGTAAAAATACTTTTGTGCAACAATTAAAAAATACAGGGTATTGGACTGGATTGGCTGGTAAATATCATATGGGGGATCCTGTTAGAGGCGATTTTGATGTTTTGTTAGAAATGCAATGGAAAGATGCACCTATAGGTTTGGACAGGAGGTTAGTAGGTGACGGAAGTGGTTGTGATGAATGGATTAAGCTGTTAAAAAGTAGACCAAAAGGAAAACCCTTTTTTACTTGGTTGGCATCGTTTGATGCTCACAGACCATTTTATGAAGGTATATCCAATACCCCTTATAAGCCAAAAGATGCTGTCATACCACCTTATATGCCAAAAACCGATGCGGTTAAAAAAGATTTTGCCCTGTATTATGATGAGATATCAAGAATGGATGCTTATATAGGTAAGGTCATTGCCGAATTAGATGCTCAAGGGGTTGCAGAAAATACGCTGGTTTTATTTATATCGGACAACGGAAGAGCCTTCCCCAGAGATAAAACGACATTATATGATGGTGGCATAAAAACCCCATGGATTGTTAAATGGCCTGCTAAAGTGGCAGCGGGGAGCATAAATAACAATTTGGTAAGTTCTGTAGATATCGCTTCGACTTTTATGAGTGTTGCGGGGTTAAAACCATTGGACGTATTTGATGGAGAAGATATTAGCTCTTTATTGATGGGAGAAACCAAAGATATACATCATGAAGTGTATGCAGAAGACCATTTTCATGATTTCGAGGATTATACACGTGCTATTAGAACCCAAAAGTATAAGTATATAAAAAATTATTATCCAGATTTACCAAATACGCCTTCTGCAGATGTACTAAGGGATCGGACTTGGAAAAGTATGGTACAACAAAATAAAGCAGGAACATTAGAGGAAGCCCAAAAACGTTGTTTTGAAATTCCGAGGCCAGAAGAAGAACTTTTTGATATTGTTGCAGACCCTTATGAATTAAATAATCTTGCTCAAAATAAAGCATATGCAGATGTTTTAAATGATATGCGAGCTAGGCTGCGTACTATTAGAGAAAAAACAAAAGATTATATGCCCACGGAACGTACTCCAGATGATTTCTTTAGAGAGACTGGATTACCTACCAAATATCGTATTAGACCAAGACCATCAAAAGCAGTTTATATGAAAGCCCGTAAAGAAGGTAAAGTGTTAATTAATCCAGACTTCAATGGGTGAAAAAAGGGCTAATACAATGTGTTAGTCCTTATCTTTTTTATGCTTCCAGCGTTTATGTGTCCAAAAATAATATTCAGGAGCTTTATGAATTTGCTTTTCCACTTCTTTAAGAAAAAGATCTGTTAACTCATAGTTTTCATACTTATTGGAATCTTCAGCAAGTGTTATAATTTCTGCTTCATAAAATCCACGTTTTGCTTTAGTAACTTTCAAATAAGCAGTAGATAGATCCAGCTTTTTTGCTAAGCGCTCTGCTCCAGTAAAGCAGGGTACATCAATTCCCATAAAATTTCCCCAATAGACATCTTTACTTAATCTGGGAGATTGATCGCTTAAAAAACCTGTAATGCTCTTTATGCCTTCAGATTCGTTTTGGTTTATAATACTGGTTGTTTCTTTGGTGCTTATTAGTGTTGTATTAAATTTAGAACGAATGTCCCTAACCAGCTTATCAAAATGACGGTTTGCTAGTTTCTTATAAACAGCTAGACCTTTAAAGTTTATATAATTTTGAAGGACTATAGACCATTCCCAACTTGCATAATGACCAAATATTAAAATAACACTTTTGTTTAGAGACTCTAAGCGTTTAAACTCTTCTGGATTGGTTATTTTAAAACGTTTTTTCAGTTCTTTTTCAGAAATGGACATGGTTTTTGCCATTTCTAAAAACATGTCACATAAATGCTTGTAGAATTTTTTTCTAATAGTGGTGATTTCTTTGTCCGTTTTATCAGGAAAAACAAGCCTTAAATTGTTGTTAACTACCTTTTTTCTATAGCCAATTATATGATAGATTAATATGTAAAAAACATCTGAAACGATATACAATAGCCTAAAGGGAAGTTTGGATATAGACCATAAAAAAGGATAAACAATAAGATAAATTAGAAATTGCATTAATTAGTTTTAGATTTGTAGCAGCAAATATATGTTAAATTGATTTTAAACGTTTACGCTACATGGGCAAATTAGACTTAATTACTATAATTATAATCGCTGCTAATGTCATTATATCCTATAAGGGATTTGGTGATTATAGTTTTTTTGATAGATATAAATTTCAGGTAGGAGGCGTACAAAGGGGTGAGCAAATTAGGATGTTTAGTTCGGGGTTTTTGCATGTGGATACACAACACCTGTTGTTTAACATGCTGACTTTGTATTTTTTTGCACCTGTAGTCGTTAAGCTGTTAAATCCGTTTTATTTTATTTTAATCTATTTGGGCAGTTTATTGTTTGGTAGTTTGCTATCACTGTATTTTCATAAAAATGAATATCATTATAGTGCAGTAGGGGCGAGTGGAGCTGTTACTGGAGTTTTATATTCAGCTATTTTATTACGCCCAGGAATGGAATTATATATGTTTTTCATTCCAATTCCAATACCAGCATATATTTTCGGGATAGGTTATTTATTATACTCTATTTACGGAATGAAAAACAGAATAGGCAATATAGGGCACGATGCTCATTTTGGTGGCGCTATAGGGGGGTATCTTATAACTTTAATAGTATCGCCTGGGTTATTTAAAACCAATTTACTTATGATTGGCTTATTGGCTATCCCTATTGTTTTGTTATTTGTTTTGAAGAAAATGGGGAAAATGTGATGTTGTACGGGAAATAAGCTTAAAAAAACGCTGATTCTAATAATTGAAGAAACAGCGCTTTTAGGCTAGAGAGAATTTTAATTGTTATTCGTAAAAGTATTCTATGGTAGATACCTCATCAGGACAAGTAGTTATGTGTTGTGAGGTTTTTAGATAGTCATTGTTATTCGTAAGTATAGTTGGTTGTTATTACTTCGTCATCAAAAGTTTCAATAGTTTTTTTAATAAAGTTGCATCATTAACAGGTTCCTCAGTGGTGTTTACAGATTCAGTACTACAAGAAAAAAGAATCATACATGGCACAAAAAGTAATGCGTTTTTGGGATCATAATTAATAGAGGGTTTTTGAGAGTTTTTGAAGTGACAAAGCTAATATTTTATATATGAAAAATCTCATGTAAAACAGAAATTTTCTGATGTTATTAAAAATAATTAGCAGCATTACATACTGTGGCATAGCTATTGAATTTATAGTAGTAATGTATATCTTTGTTCACTATTTAAATGCTTGATATCCATTGATTTAATCTTTTTAAGAATTAATATAATAAATGATCGATTTTGTTTTAATGACAGATTGACCTAAATATATACATGAAGAAATCTAATTTTATAGCCCTTGACAGTTTGTCATTACAGGAATTTGATGAGAACTCAGAATTAATTCCATTAATGACTCCAGAAGATGAAGAAGCCATCAATAATGAAGAATTACCAGAAACGCTGCCCATTTTATCACTGAGAAATACCGTATTGTTCCCAGGTGTTGTGATTCCAATTACAGCAGGCAGAGATAAATCTATTAAACTAATAAATGATGCTAATAAAGGCGGAAAAGTTATTGGTGTCGTATCTCAAAAAGACGAGTCTGTAGAAAACCCAACAGCAAAAGATATTAATGAAACTGGTACAGTGGCAAGAATACTACGTGTTTTAAAAATGCCAGATGGCAACGTAACCGTGATTATCCAAGGAAAAAAGCGTTTTAAAGTAGCAGAAGTCCTTACAGAGGAGCCATACATGAACGCGACTATTAGAGATATAGCAGAGGCAAAGCCAGCTGTTAATAATAAAGAGTTTACTGCGATTATAGATTCTATAAAAGACTTAGCTCTGGAAATTATTAAGGAGAGTCCTAATATTCCTAGTGAAGCATCTTTTGCTATAAAAAATATAGAAAGCAATTCATTTCTAATAAACTTCGTGTCATCTAATATGAATCTTTCGGTGGCAGAGAAGCAGACTCTTTTAGAAATGGATGATCTTAAAAAGCGTGCTTTGGCGACACTCAAGTATATGAATGTTGAATTTCAAAAGTTAGAACTTAAGAATGATATTCAATCTAAAGTTCAAATGGATATGAGTCAACAACAGCGTGAGTATTTCTTGCATCAGCAAATGAAAACCATTCAGGAAGAACTGGGAGGCGTAAGCCATGACGAAGAACTTGAAGAAATGAAAATGCGTGCCAGTGAAAAACTATGGGACGAGAAAGTAGCTAAGCATTTTGAAAAGGAAATAGCTAAAATGCAGCGTATGAATCCGCAAGTTGCAGAATATTCCATTCAACGTAATTATTTAGAATTATTTCTGGATTTGCCTTGGAATGAGTTTAGTACCGATAAATTTGATTTAAAACGTGCTAAAAAAGTTCTGGATAGAGATCATTTTGGATTAGAAGACGTTAAACGAAGAATCATAGAATATCTTGCTGTATTAAAATTGCGTAACGATATGAAATCGCCAATTTTATGTCTTTACGGACCTCCAGGGGTTGGAAAAACGTCTCTTGGTAAATCTATTGCAGAAGCATTAGGTAGAGAGTATGTACGTATTTCATTGGGGGGGTTACGAGATGAAGCAGAAATTAGAGGACATCGTAAAACTTATATTGGTGCTATGCCAGGGCGTATTATTCAAAGCTTGAAGAAGGCGGGTACATCAAACCCAGTTTTTGTTTTGGATGAAATAGATAAGCTATCGAACTCGCATCAAGGTGACCCGTCATCAGCGATGTTGGAGGTTCTAGATCCTGAACAAAATAGTGAATTCTATGATAATTTCTTAGAAATGGGATACGACCTTTCTAAAGTCATGTTTATAGCCACATCTAATAGCTTGTCTACCATTCAACCAGCATTGCGTGATCGTATGGAGATTATCAACGTAACAGGGTATACTATTGAAGAGAAAGTTGAAATAGCAAAACGACACCTATTGCCTAAGCAGTTAAAAGAACATGGCTTATCGACCGAACATCTAAAGATTGGTAAAGCGCAATTAGAAAAAATTGTTGAAGGATATACACGAGAATCTGGTGTTCGTGGTTTAGAAAAACAAATTGCAAAAATGGTACGCTATGCTGCCAAAAATATTGCAATGGAAGAAGATTATAATGTTAAAGTGTCTAATGAAGATGTTATTGAAGTTTTAGGTGGCGCCAAGTTAGAGCGAGATAAATATGAAAACAATAATGTAGCAGGAGTTGTTACTGGGTTAGCGTGGACACGTGTTGGTGGAGATATCCTGTTTATTGAATCTATTTTATCAAAAGGAAAAGGCACGCTCTCTATTACTGGGAACTTAGGTAAGGTGATGAAAGAATCTGCTACCATTGCTATGGAGTACATAAAATCTAATGCAGATAATTTTGGAATAGATGCTACAATCTTTGATAAATATAATGTACACATTCACGTGCCCGAAGGAGCAACTCCAAAAGATGGGCCAAGTGCAGGAGTCACTATGCTAACATCTTTAGTTTCTCTGTTTACTCAGAAGAAAGTTAAGAAAAGTATAGCGATGACGGGTGAGATCACACTGCGTGGAAAAGTCCTTCCTGTAGGAGGTATTAAGGAAAAAATTCTGGCAGCAAAACGAGCACGTATAAAAGAAATTTTGTTATGTGAGGAAAATAGACGTGATATAGAGGAAATAAAAGCAGATTACTTAAAAGGGCTTACATTTCACTATGTAACAGATATGAGTGATGTTATTAAAATAGCACTTACTGGCCAGAAAGTCAAGAACGCTAAAAAGCTTTAAAACAAAACCTCGATTTACTTCGAGGTTTTTTTATTATTTAAAATAAAAGATACTTACCATCGTTTTAAGATAGATTTGTTTACTTTGTGTTGTAAATATGCTAAAGAAAATTATTACTTTTTTTTGTTTATCTTTTAGTACGATATCCATAGCGCAAGTTGGAGGAGAAACAACATATCAATTTTTAAATTTGATATCGTCACCTCGTCAAGCAGCATTAGGTGGTAAAATATTGACCAATGTCGATTACGATGTTACCCAAGGTCTTTTCAATCCAGCAACCATTAATGTTGAAATGGATAATCAGCTAGCGATAAATTATACAAGTTACCTAGGTGGAATTAGTTATGGTACAGCTTCTTATGCGTATACTATTGATAGACGTACACAAACATTTCATGCAGGGATTACTTATATTAACTATGGTTCATTTGATGGATATGATGAAAATGGTAATAGCACAGGGACCTTTACTGGCAATGAAGCAGCGCTTTCTATGGGATATGCACTTCAAATTGGTTATTCCGATTTTTACTTTGGCGCTAATGTGAAGCTCATCACATCAAAACTAGAACAATACAATTCACTGGGAGTGGCTGCAGATTTAGGTTTGATTTATATTAATGAGGATTTAGATTTTAATGCTGCCATCGCTATTAGAAATTTAGGGACTCAAATAACCACTTATGCGGGGCTTAATGAACGTCTTCCGTTTGAAGTTGATTTTGGAATGTCCCAACGATTAGAAAATGTACCAATTCGTTGGCATGTTACTTTTGAAAATCTTCAAAAATGGCCAATAGCACGATCTAATCCCGCACGATCGGTTAGCGATTTAGGAGGCAATCAAACTAATGAAAAGGTTGGTTTTTTAGGACAATTAATAAGACATACCATTATTGGAGCAGAAATATTTCCTGAAGGCGGTTTTAATATAAGACTTGGTTATAATTTTCGTAGAGGAGAGGAACTACGAATTGTAGATCAGCGTAACTTTTCAGGGCTTTCTGCAGGTATATCAATTAAAATGAATAAAATGCGCTTTAGTTATACACATGCAAAGTACACAAGCGCAGCAAATTCAAACTTTTTTGGTTTACAAATAGATTTGCAGTAATAGAGAAGTTACTTTGATAATAGTCTATTAAAAACTAAGAAGAAAAGAATCTGCCTTTAAAGGATTAAATATTAAAAATGACTATATCGAGCGAAGTCTAGATATTGTTTGAAATATTCTGGACTGCGCTCGAACAGACATCCGATGATTCTTATTTTTTTTAATATTATTACTTGTTTTAATTAACACTAAAACTCCAAACCTGTCCTGTTGTTTCACCTCCTTTATCATCTTTAACAACGATTTTCCAGTAATATGTAGTTGATGTACTTAAGTTAACTGTTAAGGTTTTTTCGGTTTGATTGTCTCCAACTTTAGTTACTGGAGGATTTACAGTATCAAAATAAACATCATAGATTAAAGGATCATTATCAACATCACTGGCATCCCACTGTAAATTAGTAGATGCACCAGAAATCGATTCATCTATAGCAGGAGTAACTAATTGGGGGCTAAATGGTAAATGGTTTATTTCAGCGTTACCTTCAGTGTAAAATTGAAAAACAGTAGAGTAATCGCCAGATAAGCCTTTGCTGTCAATAGCTTTTACGCGCCAATAATAAGCAATATTTTTTTCTAGAGTAACAGCTTCAAAATTATCAGCGGTATTAATAGATTCATCAAGACTTGCAAATTGATTGTCCTTTGAAATTTCAAGAAGGTATTCTACAGTGTCTCCATCTGGATCTGTTACGGTATCCCATTTAAACTCTAAGGTATTGGTGGTACACAAAAGGTTATTGGTAGGGTATGTTAACGATGTTACTTTTCCAGGGGCTTCATTTTCTTTAGGTGTTTCTGGTGAATCGCCACCACCAGAACAAGAGACTAAAATGATTCCAATTGAAATTAATAAGCCTATTTTTTTCATAGTTTTAATTCTTTAAAATTTTAATGTTATTTATTAACCACACTTACTAAGTTTTATTAATGACAAGCAAGAAATAAAGATTAGGACAAAAGAACAGATTCATTAAGTTTTTTTTCAATAACATATGGTTTTGCATGTCATATAGTCTTTCAATTTTATTAATGGTTTAAACTCAGAGCTCATTTTAATTTCAATTCGACATATCTAGTTTTTTTTTTAGCAGCTAAAGACTATTTTTGTCTCTTATTATACCTTATGAATAAAATAACGATAGCCATAGATGGATTTTCTTCAACAGGGAAAAGTACTGTGGCCAAACAACTAGCCAAATATTTAGGTTACATTTATGTTGATACTGGGGCTATGTACAGAGCAGTTACACTATATGCTATGGAAAAGGGACTCATTAGCAATGATGATTTTAATAAAGAGGCATTGGTTTATCAATTACCAAATATTGGAATAAGCTTTAAGTTTAATGACATACTTGGTTTTGCAGAAGTATATTTAAATGGAGTTAATGTAGAAAAAGAAATTAGAACTTTAAAAGTGTCTGGTTTTGTTAGCCAGGTGGCCGCCGTATCTCAAGTGCGGCATAAATTGGTGGAGCAGCAACAAAAAATGGGTAAAGATAAAGGTGTAGTGATGGATGGAAGAGATATTGGTACTGTTGTTTTTCCTGATGCTGAACTAAAATTGTTTATGACGGCTTCTGCTGAAAAAAGAGCCATAAGACGTTATGAAGAACTTATAGGCCGTGGCGATAAAGTTATTTATGAGGATGTTCTACATAATGTTCAAGAACGAGATCATATTGATACGACCCGTAAAGATTCCCCTTTAGAAAGAGCTGAAGATGCTATAGAAATTGATAACTCAAGCCTTAGTTTGGAAGAACAGTTTGATAAAATTTTGCAATTAGCAAAAATGACTATTGAAGATATAGAATAAAAAACGGCTTGGTCACTGAGCGTAGTCGAAGTGCAGCCGTTTTTTATTAAATCAATTCCTAAATTACAGATTAGGAATAATTAATTCTTGGTCTGGATGAATTAAATCAGGGTTCTTTAAAATATCAGAATTAGCTTTAAAAATATCTTGATATTTTGATGCATTACCATAATATTGTATAGCTATTTTTCCTAAAGTTTCCCCACTTTTAACAGTGTGTCTGTGAAAAACACTTTCATCTGCAACTTTGATATCGGCCATAATATCTGTTGGGCTTTCACCACCAATTTCTTTTATTTTATCCCAAATTAGATTTTTTTCATAAGGTGTATTTGCAGTCCCCCAAACTTTTAAAACGCCGTTTTCTTCTTGTACATCGCCGTTTTGAATGTTTAAAGATTCCCCTAGATCTAATACTGCTTGGTATTTTGCTTTCATAGTTTTATAAGTGTTAAATTATTCTGTTATTTCATTTTACAATATAATAAATTTCTTATTATAAAATTCATTAAAGGTTAAGCTTTTGTTTCTATTTTTTGGACACAAAATAGATGTAAAAGTCACACTATAAAAGTTTGTTTTGTCAAATTAGGCTAATTTCCTGAAAATATGTATTTTTGCACTCCTTTTAGCGAATTAATGGAAAGATAAAAGGATGAAACAGAAATTATTTATAACACTTCTGTGTGTTAATCGCGTAAGGCTTTCCTAAAACATACAGAATACAAATTTTAATCAGCACATGGCTGAAAAAGCAAAACAAGCTGAAGTTGAAGCAACAGATGCTCCAAAAGCAGAAGCTCCAGTAGTATCTGAAGCTCAGGCAAATCCAGAAAAATTCTTAAAAGAGTTCAATTGGCACAATTACCAAGAAGGTATTGATGAGGTTGATGACAAGCAACTTAAAGAATTTGAAAAATTAGTAGCAGAAAATTTCGTTGACACCCTTAATGATGAGGTTGTTGAAGGTACTGTGGTTCACATTACTGACAGAGATGCAATTATTGACATCAATGCAAAGTCTGAAGGTGTTATTTCTTTAAACGAATTTCGTTACAACCCTAACTTAGCAGTGGGTGATAAAGTAGAAGTATTAATCGATGTTCGTGAAGATGCAACAGGTCAATTAGTACTATCTCACAGAAAAGCACGTGTTATCAAAGCTTGGGATCGTGTTAATGCGGCCCATGATAGTGGTGAAATCGTTAATGGTTTTGTTAAATGCAGAACTAAAGGTGGTATGATTGTAGATGTTTTTGGAATTGAAGCATTCTTACCTGGTTCTCAAATTGATGTAAAACCAATTAGAGATTACGATCAGTACGTAAATAAAACTATGGAATTTAAAGTTGTTAAAATCAACCACGAATTCAAAAACGTAGTAGTATCTCATAAAGCTTTAATTGAAGCTGATATTGAAATACAGAAAAAAGAAATTATTGGTCAATTAGAAAAAGGTCAAGTACTAGAAGGTGTTGTTAAAAACATTACTTCTTATGGTGTATTTATTGATCTTGGTGGCGTTGATGGTTTAGTTCACATCACAGATTTATCTTGGTCTAGAATTAATCATCCAAACGAAATTGTAGAATTAGACCAAAAACTTAATGTTGTAATCCTCGATTTTGATGAGAACAAATCAAGAATCCAATTAGGATTAAAACAATTAAGCAAACACCCATGGGAAGCTCTTGCAGAAGAGGTGAAAGTAGGTGATAAAGTAAAAGGTAAAGTAGTTGTTATTGCAGATTACGGTGCGTTTATTGAAGTAGCCGATGGTGTTGAAGGATTGATTCACGTATCTGAAATGTCATGGTCTACACATTTACGTTCAGCTCAAGATTTCGTTTCTGTAGGAGATGAGGTTGAAGCTGTTATCTTAACTCTTGATAGAGAAGATCGTAAAATGTCTCTTGGTATTAAGCAATTAACTCCAGATCCATGGACAGATATTACAGGTAAATACCCATTAGCTTCTAAACATACAGGAGTTGTACGTAACTTTACAAACTTTGGTGTTTTTGTTGAGCTAGAAGAAGGTATTGATGGATTGATTTACATCTCAGATTTATCTTGGACTAAGAAAATCAAGCACCCATCTGAATTCTGTGCAGTAGGTGATAAGTTAGATGTTATTGTATTAGAATTGGATGTTGAAGGACGCAAATTAAGTTTAGGTCATAAACAAACCACTGAAAACCCTTGGGATAAGTATGAAACAGAATTCGCTTTAGAAACTGTTCATAATGCATCAATTGCTGAAATAGTTGATAAAGGCGCTACAGTAGAGTTTAATGAGGATATCGTTGCTTTTGTACCTTCTCGTCATCTTGAAAAAGAAGATGGAAGCAAACTTAAGAAAGGTGAAGCTGCAGAATTCAAAATCATTGAATTTAATAAAGAGTTTAAACGTGTTGTAGCATCTCATACAGCTGTATTCAAAGCTGAAGAAGTTGCAAATGTTAAAGCAGCAGTTAAGAAAGCGGCTAGTGCAGCGGCAGAAGCAAAACCAACTTTAGGTGATGCTAATGATGCTTTACAAGCTCTTAAAGATAAAATGGACGGGAAAGCATAATATTCCTAATCTTTTATAAAATGAAAGCCTTCAAGAAATTGAAGGCTTTTTTGTTTAATGATTGTCTCCTTTAAATAAAATCAATTAATTAAAGTAAAAACTTAATATATAGATTGTATTCTTTTCGATATAGAATTGAGCTCAAAGACCTTAAGCAAGCCTACGAGTAAAAATAAAACCATGGATATGTACGTATTTAAAAATGCAGATGATAACCCAATAACATAAATAGATACACAGATATAATCCATAGTGTGCCTATCTAGGTGTGTGGCTATTGGAGAAGTTTTTTCATGAATTTTGATAATAGAATTTCTTAAGAGTAGAAATGATAACTGACTCATAAGAAGTACAAAACCATATAAAACAACGGGGACAACATCTGTATGGTGATCACCTTTTCCAATCCAACCTGTTGTGAATGGGATTACAGATAACCAAAATAATAGGTATAAATTAGCCCATAAGATTTTTCCATTTATTTTTTCTGCCATTTTAAAGAGTTGATGATGAGTGACCCAATAAACACTAACATATAAGAAGCTTACTAGATAACTAATAAATATTGGCACGATTTCAAAAAAAGCTTTTAAAGTATATTCGCTTGGTGCTTCTAATTCTAAAACCATAATAGTAATAATAATAGCAATTACACCATCACTAAAGGCCTCTAATCTTTCAGAGGTCATTCCATTTTTCATTGTAAATTCAAATTAATAATTAGAGATATTGGTTCTTTATAAATTTGCATTTATAACCTTGTATTAAAGAGGAAAGTGAATTTCACTTTCCCCTGTTTTTTTACATTGATATTAGTGCTGCGTAGAAATTTATAAAGATCCGTTCCATTTTTTTAGGTGGAAATATTTCTCTTTTTATTTATAATAATTGCGATCGTCTGGTGCTTCATTTAAAGTGAATGTATGTTGATATTCAGGATCATACACATTCAATATTGTATACGTTCCTGATGTTTTCCAAGATTCGCCATCCCAGGTACCATCACTATTTAGTAGTTTTTGAATATGCTGTGACTGAATTAGAACACGCCCCCAAAATAGCCATTTACCATTTATGTTATGTACAAAATAAACCCTAACAGGGTCCAATTGGAAAATTCTGGCACTAGGCTTATCTTTAAATTCAAATACCATACCTTCTACATCTTTAAGTGTGATTGGTGTTTTCTGGTGTTTTTCCAGATCGAAAATATGAACAGGGAACCCCTGTTCTGTTGTTAATTGTAATGTGTCATTGATTTCTACGAAACTTCCCATTTTTATATTTTTTAGTTATTAATTAATTTTCCTCCAAACATATTTACCAAATTTTCAAATCCATTCTTATAAAATTGTGTGACCCCATCTTCTGAAGAATAAAATTCAGAAGACCACTGCACTAAACAGCGCTTATTGAGTTCTGTTTCTACGACTTGGATTTGGGCATGGTATCTTTGTGTTGTTTCTCCCCATTCTCCTTTATGCCATTTATATTTATAACGCATATTTTCATTATCCATAAAAACTAATTCTTCCCATGTAGGCGTTTGGCCAGGAAAGGTTAATTTTCTACGAATATCTCTTTCTTCTCCCTGTCCTTCAGGAACTTCAGAAAATGTAATATCTGAATGCCATTGATTGATATTATAAAAGCCTCCAACAAGATGCCATACTTTGGCTGCCGAAGCATTTAATTCGCATACCACAACGACCTGCCAATTTTTAGAATCTTTTGTGTTCATTTTAATATTTAAATTATAGCATTCTAAAACAAGGTCCATAATGTAATCCGTCCTTATCTGGAATTGGTATCTGCATAAGAGGTAGGGCAAATTGTTCTAATTTAAACATAACCTCAATGGCATTTACCAAGGCTGCTTGTCCTCGTCCGTTTATGGCCCAGGCATCTTCTAAGAACTTTACTAAATCTGTATAAACTTCATCAAAACTGTTTATCAAGTGCCAAACTTCTGGTGACACATCATCCTTTTTATACCCTCCCTCAGGTATTCTTGCAATATTATGTGTCTCTGGTCTTGGAACGGGGTCTTTGAAGTAATATTTATCCCCCTCTTGAACAATTTTCTTTTGGTAATACACTTCCCAAAAGCGATAGAAATGGGCTAAGTTATCCATGCCTGTGCTAGCAGGCGTTACATTTTCAGAGCCTTCTCCTTGTTCTTTAATCATATCTATAGCTTTGGAAACGCTTTCAGCATCTGCCATAACCCACCAAGATAAAGGACCTGCTAATTGGCGTTCGACATCCATTTTTGGCTGTAACTCCTGAAATAATTCATTAATACGATCGTACAGCTCACCTATGGTCGTATTGTGTTCATGACTTTGAATATGCTTGGTGTTGCCAATTTTCCCTTCTTGGTTGCATAGACCTCCTATACCCACTAACTCTTTTGTTTCGTAATCATATATTTCGGCAATTTCTTCTGGTAACTCGATTTCCATGAAATTTCTAAGCGAGCAATCATTTAACCCTTCTAGATATAGAAAAAGCTCTGGATGTACACCGCCAGGCAGACCTGAAGGGAAGTTTAGTCTGTTCTCCGTGTTATATATCCTTGGTTCACCACCAATTCCAACAATCATATTACAGACCATTGCCATATGAAGCATTTCTTCCTGAAAAATATTACGAATCGATTTTGCGACCTCAGACTCATTGTCTTTAATAGTCCACATGGCTTGTAAATAAATAGGAATGGTTGCAAATTCTAATACAACAGCACTGTTTAATAGTTCTTTTAAAACATGTAATTTGTCTTCTTCAACATTGTCTACAGATTTTGAGTGTTGAATTAATTCTTTTACATTGTTTAATTTAGTTGCTTTCTCTTGAAAGGCATTCTTGAATTGTATTTGTTTTGTTAGCATTATTTGTATTGGAATTAGTTTGGTTTGTTTGTTTTTCAATAAGGTGATTTACTAATCTAAAGGCCATTGCTGTAAGTGTAAGAGTTGGGTTTACGGCACTTCCAGTAGGAAAAGCAGCATTGGAGCATACATATAGATTATCGGTATTATGTACCTTCATAAATTTGTCGGTAACACTGTTTTCGGGGCTTGTTCCCATACGTGCAGTACCAGTTGTATGATGCCCTCCTGGTTTGTCCACCCTAGATGATGTCACCTCTAGTCCCATTTTTTCAATGATCTGTTCCAGTAATTTCAAACGATCATTGGCATTTTTCATTTCTTCTTCTGTTCTACTGAAATGTACGGTTGTTTGTGGCAGGCCAAAGCGATCTTTTCCAGGCTTTGCTTCTAATCTATTGCGATGTTTGCCCTTTTCTTCTAAAAAAGCTTGAATATTAATAGTCATTTCTCCATAAACTATTTCATCAATTTCTTCTCTGGTTTTCCCATCAATCATTAATTGAGCAATATCAACATTTGGAGTCGTACGATTTTTAAACATAAAAATCTTTCCTTTCTTTTGATGCTCTTTAGTATTGTAACTATGCGACATTAGAGTTGGGAAATCATATTCTTGAAACCAACCGTTGGGGTTGGATGACGCTTTACCAACCACATTTAGCATAGAATGTGATACAACAAAACGCCCTACTAAATCATGGTCATTACCAATGCCATCTTTCCAGAATTCGTTTTTAGAAGCTCTTAATAATTTAGGAACATTATAGGCTCCAGATGCTAAAATTATGGTACTGCCCTTAACGGTATATTCATTACCGCTTAAGTTATCTGTGTATGTTACAGATTCTATTTTAGATTTACTGGAAACGTTTACTTGGTGTACTGGGGAGTTTACTCGAACTTCAAAATTGATGAATCGCGTATCGTTTTTTAAATCATCTAATACGTATTGTGCATTAAACCGTCCACCAATTGGACAATATTTACAAGTTCCAGTAGTCATACATTTTCGATAACGAGCAATTGGCATTTTGCCAGATTGTATCTTGCTTTTTTTACCAGGGTTTATATCGCCATCTTGGTATACAACATCTAACTGTTCCCATGCCTTGATCATTTCACCGTCGGCTGCAGTCCATTCGAAAGGCGGTACGGGATAAGGTTTTGATCTTGGAACCCAATTAGCATTATCATCACCACATACAGATAAAAATGCTTCGGCATCATTATAATAGGTTTCCAAATCTTCATAATTAATAGGCCAATCTGCGCCTTCACCTGTATTAGTAAATAGATTAAAATCTTCTGGCCTAAATCGTAAACACCAAGCTCCCCAGTGCATGGTAGAGCCTCCATATGCTTTTACACGAACCCCATCAGTTTGATAATCGATATTACCTGTGGAGTCGGCTTCAAATTTTTGGTCGTAAGTAAATGTATATGGCCTTTCTCCTCGGGTAATATAATCCCACCAAAAACGTCTGTCTTTGGCTATAATTTCGGGACCAGCCTCCAAAATTAATATGGAAGTATCATGCTTGTGTTCTAACAAACCTTTGGCTGTAGTTGCTGCCGCAACGCCACCACCAACAATTATATAGTCAAATTGGTTTTTCATTCCTGATTATTTTTTAGATTATTAGTATCTGGATCATAGGCACGTACTCTGGGGGTACGATTGTATCGTGTGCCTCCTAAGAATCCATGATAATTTCTCGCTTGTTCTCCACCATACTTAGTTCCCCAACTCTTAAACCCTCCCGCGGTAATTTGCATTCGGATAAACTCGTTAACTACATATATTTTACAATGTGCTAATCGGGTAGTTGGTGGAGCACTGTTATCTAAGCCGCTTTCAAAGAATAATTTTTTATAGGCACCTCCTGTTCCATACATGGCTTTTAGTTCGTTAATTACATAAATAGCATTTACATATTCTCCTGCATAATTAGGTGCATTTTCGGTTTTTGCCTTTAGCATTTCATACCATGAGCTTCTTTGGTTATTGGAATTGTAAATGGTATTAGACCAATTGGTTCCAATTGCTTCAAAGATTTCCCATAAGGCTTCTTTATTTTGATGTGTAAGACTTTGTCCCTCTGCAAAAATTAAACCTGCTGGAAGCGTTTCATTGCAGACAGGACCTCCAATAGAAGTAAGTTCTTTATTCATAAAATGTGTGTGTTTAAAAGATTAATTACGTATATATTTCGAATCTTTTTATTAACTGAAGAGTTCACGTTCCATGTAATGTTGTGTCCCTTTTTTGAAATAAATATTGGTCCAAGAATTGTCTGTAGCCAAATAATCACTAAAATAGACCTCGTCAAGTCCATTGTTTGCTAATTGATCACGGAATTCAAAGTGATTAAACAAGCGTGTGAACTCTGTAAGATACACGTCTACTACATTAGTGTTTCCTCGAATAATGATCATATTCTCATCGTTGTTTTGTGTAGAAGCTTTCGAAAAGTTAGCTGATCCAGTAATAAGGATGGGGTCTTCAGTTAGTGGGTCTACAAAAAGATATTTGGTATGTAAATATTTTACATGATCGTTTAAGCCCGTAAGGTGTTCGGCTTCCCAATTTTTTAGGCCTTCTTCTTCTATTTCTTGCTCATTAAGTACAGCGCCTAAAGCAATTCTATTGTTGGGGGTGTCTTTAAAGTCATCAAATGTATTTCCTTCATGCTCTAATAAAATGTATCGAAATGAGTCGTCCTCTTTACTCATGATATCTGCAAAATCTTGGTTCACTCCAAATGCTGCAGTAAATCCAATAGATTGTTTTGCTTCTTCAATTTGTTTTCCATACCAATCTAAAACACTTAAATCTGGTCTGGGACTAAAAATAGGGGTGATTCCTTTTGGTACTCCTTTTTTAGGGGTTGGGGTATGATCTTCATTTAAAGGGCGAATTTCTTTCATTTGAGGATCTTTAGAGAGTCGTGTCCAATACTCAAAATATGCTTCAGCAATGGTTTTGTCTCTTACTATATGGCCAACATTTGATTGTCCAAAAATGCCTCCTTTTGTGAAATTGGTAGAACCCATCCATACTTCTATGGGTTTTCCTTTATGTAGTAGTACAATATATTTATTGTGTTTTATAGACGAATTTGCTGTTCTGGGAATCAATAGCTTTTCAACACCAGGGACTTTAGCTACAGCTTTATCTGTATTTTCCCAAGGACCAGTTTTTGATCTGTCGTATATGATTTTTACATCTGCGCCTCTTTTTGAAGCATCGTATAAAGCTTGAATAACTGGTACATAATCAAATTCGTAAGCAGCTACGCGTAAGGCATAGTCTTTTCCTTTGGCCTCACCGATAAAAGCTAACATGGCTTCTTCTAAACCTCTGGACAACCATTTGTAAGCTTCATTATCTGGAACTTTTTCAGGGTTTTTATTATCAAACTTTCTAGCATAGGCTTGACCAACGGTACCACGGTTAAAAAAGACACCGTGTTTGCCCGAATTTGGGTTTTCGGTAGTAATCTCTACTTTAATTTCACTACCATTTTTTCTGTTTTCAGGAGTGCCATAAACTGGTGTCGCAGAATACTCATAATTGGTATTGGGCTTTGCTGTATAATCCCCCCAAAGAAAAGCTTGAATTAAGCCTTCATCATTTTTAGTGCCATTTTCTTTAAACTCTTTAAATCCTTTAAGTGTTGTTGATTTTCCAGTGGCAATTTCTTTTCGTTTAAGTAAAAAACCTAATAGTTCTTTTCTTGCGGTTTCGTTTACATCTAAACAAAGTAATACAACATGGGTTCCTGCTATAACATGCAATGAAACACCATTTGCTTGATTTCTTAATCTCATATATTCAATTTATTGGTTACATTAAATAGTCTTATTAAATATGTAAAACAATTAATACATATTTAGGTTAAAAGACAGAAATTAATTTGTCTTATGAGAGAAATTTCGCTACTAATCTAGTTTTAATTTTTTATAAAACCAAGAAAAATCATACACTCTTTTTTAATTGATAATTTTTTATACTTTCATTTAGGGCTAAAATTTTAAAGCATAAAAGGTGTGAAGTATTGTTAATGTATGAGTTATGTATGCTATGGACTAAAATTAAAAATTGAGGTTATTAAAATGTTTTTATATTGTAAAAAGGTCTTATCAAAGATTTGAGATTTTCTAGTAATTTAATAGTCTCTTTATTGACATCATCTCATTGGTGGTGTTATAAGTGTTAACTTTATGTTTTTACTTCTAAAATTTTGCATTATCTTTGTATTCCAAATACGTTTGGATAGTATATATGAGTCAAAAAGTTTTACTTAACGCAAAAGAGGTAAACATCATTCTTCATCGATTGGCTTGTCAACTTATTGAAAATCACGATGATTTTTCTAACACTGTTTTAATTGGCTTACAACCCCGAGGTGTCTTTTTAGCCGATAGATTAGCAAAAATCTTAAAGGAAGATTACAAAGTAAAAAACATTCAATTAGGACATCTAGATATTACGTTTTATAGAGACGATTTTCGTAGAGGAGAAAAAACGCTTGAAGCAAATACCACAAAACTTAATTTTTTAGTTGAGGATAAAAATATTGTCTTTATAGATGATGTTTTATATACAGGACGTAGTATTAGAGCGGCTTTAACCGCTATTCAATCTTTTGGAAGACCGAATGAAATAGAATTATTAACATTGATAGATAGGCGTTTTAGTAGGCATTTGCCCATACAGCCAAACTATAGGGGTAGGCAAGTAGATGTTATAAATAACGAAAAAGTAAAAGTAAATTGGGAAGAACATGATAATGAAGATTCGGTTTACTTAATTGAAAAATAATAATTTACTAGAAGTTAGGCATGGGATTGAAATGTTAGACCGAGTTTTTTTGGCTTCGATTAAAACAGGTATAAGTCAAGACCTAATTTAAAACAACAGGCAACTGAAAATTGCCACAGAATATTAAAAAAACATGAGCGAATTAAGTGTCAATCACTTATTAGGAATAAAATATCTTAAAAAACAAGATATCCAACTTATTTTTGAAACTGCCGATCATTTTAAAGAAGTTATTAATAGGCCTATTAAAAAAGTTCCTTCGCTTAGAGATATTACCATTGCCAACCTTTTCTTTGAAAATTCAACGAGAACAAAATTATCATTCGAATTAGCTGAAAAAAGGCTATCTGCAGATGTTATTAATTTTTCGTCAGGTCAGTCTTCGGTTAAAAAAGGGGAAACCTTAATAGATACGGTTAATAATATTTTATCTATGAAAGTTGATATGGTTGTTATGAGACATCCAAACCCTGGGGCTGGAGTCTTTTTATCAAAGCATATCAATGCTAGTATTATAAATGCGGGTGACGGAGCTCATGAGCATCCTACGCAAGCCCTTTTAGATTCGTATTCCATAAGAGAGAAATTAGGAGATGTAAAAGGAAAGAAAGTTGTTATAGTTGGAGATATTCTTCATAGTCGTGTAGCGCTTTCTAATATATTTGCACTACAACTTCAAGGTGCGCAAGTCATGGTTTGTGGGCCAAAAACATTATTGCCAAAGTATATTGATAAACTTGGAGTAAAAGTTGAAACAAATTTGCGTAAAGCATTAAATTGGTGTGATGTAGCTAATATGTTACGTGTTCAGAATGAACGTATGGATATTAGTTATTTTCCATCAACTAGAGAGTATACGCAGCAGTTTGGTGTTAATAAAGAATTGCTAGATTCATTAGATAAAGAAATAACGATCATGCACCCAGGTCCTATTAATAGGGG
This sequence comes from uncultured Flavobacteriaceae bacterium, assembly GCA_947501845.1. Lineage (GTDB taxonomy): Bacteria > Bacteroidota > Bacteroidia > Flavobacteriales > Flavobacteriaceae > Flavivirga. The sequence continues at coordinate 116,424 of CANMXP010000014.1, forward strand.
CGTGGAAATTACCAGTGATGTTGCCGATTCAAAACAATCAATTATTTTAGACCAGGTTCAAAACGGTGTCGCTATAAGAATGGCAGCTATATATTTATTAGCATCTAAAATAAAACAGTAGATTATGATTTTAGACCAAAACGGAAATACTTCTATAATCACACAAGAAAAGGCCACGGTTATAGAATTAGTTAAAAAATTACAGGCTTTATATCCCAAATTTAAAAACAATAATATTATTGTGGTCTTAACAACTTTAGATAAGTTAAGTTTACAAGATATTGTTGAATTTCTTGAAGTTTCAAATAATCACCGTGCATCCAAACAATCTTTTGTAATCGTTTCAAATAATATTAATTTGAATGATATTCCAGACGAAATTATAGTTGTACCAACTGTTCAAGAAGCTTATGATCTTATTGAGATGGAAGAAATGGAGCGAGATTTAGGGCTATAAATATGAGTGAATTACATCTAGCACAGATAAATATAGCAAAAAGATTAGCTCCATTGGATGATCCCATCATGCGAGATTTTGTGAACAATTTAGATAGAATTAATGCTTTAGCAGATAAAAGTGAAGGCTTTGTATGGCGCTTAAAAGATGAAGATAAGGAGTTAGGGGCTCGAGTTTTCCAAGACGAAGCGTTACTCATTAATATGTCTGTATGGGAAAATATGGAAACGTTATTTAATTACACATATAAATCGGGGCATATAGAAGTTTTTAAACGTAAAAAAGAGTGGTTTGGTAAAATGAAAATGATGCATATGGCATTTTGGTATGTCCCTAAGGGGCATGAACCAACATTTTTAGAAGCCAAAAATAGACTGGATTATTTAAATAAACATGGAGAATCCCCATATGCTTTTAGTTTTAAAAGTAAATTTACAGTCTCAGATTCATTAAATTACAAACTTCTTTTGTAATATGAAGCTAACAATTTTAGGCTGTTATAGTGCAACACCAAGGACATTAAACAATACAACATCCCAAGTATTAGAGATTAATAATCATATGTTTTTGATTGATTGTGGGGAAGGGACTCAAGTACAACTTCGTAAGCATAAAATAAAGTTTAATCGTATTAAACATATATTTATATCGCATCTACACGGTGATCATTTTTTTGGATTGGTTGGTCTGATATCAACTTTTAGATTGCTTACCAGAGAAGCAGATTTACACATTTACGGGCCAAAAGGTATTAAAGAAGTGGTTACATTACAAATGAAGTTAGCCGATTCTTGGACGAATTACAATCTGATCTTTCACGAATTAACTTCAAACGAATCAGAGCTAATTTTTGAAGATGATAAGGTTGAAGTATACACAGTGCCATTAAATCACAGAGTTTATACTAATGGATTTCTATTTAAGGGAAAGGAAGGCGATAGAAAGTTGAATATTGATGCCGTTGAAGCTGCAAATATCAATGTTGCTTATTACCGAAAACTAACACAAGGTTTTGACGTTATTAATGAAGATGGTGAAACTATAAAAAACGAATCGGTAACTAAAGCTGGTTTAAAACCAAAAAGTTATGCGTTTTGTAGCGATACGATGTATAAAGAAGACATTGTACCTATTATAAATAATGTGGATGTGCTATATCATGAATCTACTTTTCTAGAAAAACATGCACATTTAGGCCCAAAAACTAAGCATTCAACAGCAAAAGAAGCAGCTACGATAGCTAAGTTGGCTAAGGCAGGCACCTTGTTGCTAGGGCATTATTCAACGCGTTACAACGGCTTGAATGCTTTTAAAGAAGAAGCTCAAGAGATTTTTGATAATGTAGAGTTATGCGAAGATGGCAAAACTTTTGAGTTTTAATTTACTTTTTCCAAGTTTAGAACCCAATCCATAGCCTCATCTAAAGATAAGCAAGGATGAATTTTAATTTTAGAAAATCTTTTTTCTAAAGTTGCATTCATATACATCATGTGGTTATAATACACGATAGCACTCCTCTTAATTATATTGTATTGCTCAATTTTGATCCAGTTTTGAGGGTCTATTGAATACGAATTTACTCTATTTGATATAAAGTCTAATTTGGCATCTTTACCATAAAACTCAATAATTTCTTTAACGAGTATTTCAATCTTGGACCAATCTAGGTGTAAACCAGCATGTAATTCTGATATTATTAATTTTTCACAGAAGTAAAAATTCCCAAAAGGCATTTCTAGTTTGTAATATTTTAACGTACTACTGTAGGTAGAGTTTTCAAATTTCATAAAGGGGCAATTTAGGGCGGTACGAATTTACGACGTTTTATGAAATATTAATACTTACAAAAAAAATATTTTCTTAATATTTTGTAGTCTGCTGATAATAATTGTAGTAGGTGAAGTCTTATGAAAAAAAAGAGAAAATTTTTTAAATTAAAATATCCGAATTTTGTAAAGTTTCATCAGTTTTTGAATACCATTTTTATAATTGGTGATATGTAAGATGGAAAACTTTAAACTTTATTTTGTTGCTTCTAGATTTAGCACCCAATCTATAGCTTCACCTAAAGATAAACAGGGGAGGACCCTAACTGTAGAAAACCTTTTTTCTAAAGAAGCATTCAAGAACATCATGTCGTTGTAAAAAACAATAGAACCTCCTAATACCATATTATTTCTGTTAAATCTTTGTGCTTTTGTCCAAACTTGTGGATCTACCGAATAAGAATTGATTCTATTAGATATATAGCCTATTTTATCATCTTCTCCATAAAACTCTAAAACTTCTTTTGCAACTAGTTCAATTTTAGGAAAGTCAAGGTGTATATCGGCATTTAACTCGGAGATTATAAATTTTTCACATAAAAAAAAGTTTCCGAAAGGCATTTCTAATTTGTAATAGCTAATCGTTTTACTAAATGGGGAGTTTTCAAATTTCATAAAGATTTTAATTGATGGTAATAATGCTAATTTACGATGTTTTATAAAATTGTAATCCCAAAGAAATATTTTTGTTATTTTGTAGTCTATGGAAAAGGATTTAAGCAATTATAGGAAGTCTTACGAAAAGCATGAATTACTACTAAAAGATGTGCCAGAAAACCCAATGGAATTATTCCAAAAATGGTTTTATGAAGTGGATAAATTTTTCACTAAAGGCGAAACAAATGCTATGACAGTTGCTACTATTGGCTTGGATGGATTTCCAAAGAATAGGGTTGTACTTCTTAAGCGTTTTACTTATGAAGGTTTTATTTTTTATACAAATTATAATAGCGAAAAAGGCAAGGCAATTGCTCAAAATCCTAACGTTTGTTTATCTTTTTTTTGGCATGGAGCAGAGCGCCAAGTTATTATAAAAGGAAAAGCAGAAAGGATTGCTGAAAATTTAAGTGATGGTTACTTTGAATCTAGACCAAGAGGAAGCCAATTAGGAGCCATCGTTTCAGAACAGAGTGAGGTTATTGAAAACAGAGACGCTATCGAAAAAAAGCTTTTAGAATTAGAAAAAGAATTTGAAGGAAAAGAAATACCAAGACCGACCCATTGGGGTGGTTATATAGTAAAGCCTTCAGAAATAGAGTTCTGGCAAGGCCGCCCTAATCGATTACATGACAGAATCAGATTTATGCTTCAACCAGATTATAATTGGAAAATTGATCGACTATCTCCTTAAACAATCGTTTAAATGACCATATTATCGGTTAAAACAACGCTTTGTCGATTAAAAACAAAATAACACGACAAAAAGCACGTTTTTAATCGATTTTAACATTTTTTTAACATTCACTTCAGGGTAGGCTGCTAATTTTACAAAACCTAATCTAAATAACCTACTTATGAAGTCATTAATCAAACTGCCATTATTGGCATTGTTGGCTGTGTTGACGTTTACCTCTTGTTCAACAGATAGCATAGATGATAAAGCAGATACTGCTGAATTAAACCTTATTGCACAAGAAGCCAAAACCATAGAAGTAGATATACTTGAGCTTATAAATGACTATAGATTATCATTGGGATTAAACCCTTTGAACGATATGTCTGTAGTAAAATCTGTTGCGTTTAGTCATACAGATTATATGATTGACAATGATCAGGTATCGCATGATAATTTTTTTACTCGCAGTAATTACTTGAAAGCAAATGCTGGTGCTAAAAAAGTGTCTGAGAATGTAGCATATGGATATAGTTCTGCTGAAACCGTAGTTAAAGCTTGGATTAAAAGTGAAGGGCATAGAGGCACCATTGAAGGCGACTTTACAAACTTTGATATTTCAGCCGAAAAAAATAATAATGGAAGATGGTATTTTACGAACATCTTTATAAAGAAATAAATTGCTTTTATTTAAGCAATTAAAAGCATAACCTATTTAATGTACTAATTTTTTGCAATGTAAAATTTTATGATTAAATGGGTTATTATTGATAACTTAATCGTTATTGAATTTAGCTTTAGGTAAAGGTCCTCCCAAGAATTTGGGAGGATTTTTTGTTTATTGGTTTAACTTGATGTTGACGCAAAAACTATTTAAGTTTTTGATATCAAGTATTTTATATTGATCTAATATGGGTTTTATGAAAAAAGAAAAGCCATTAGAAAATTTTACCTTCTAATGGCTTTAATTATTATTGAACTTAGGCTTAATTATTCCATTTTAACCACAATAAATTGTGTACGTCTGTTGGCTTGATGCTGCTCTTCTGTACAATTTATTGTATTATCGCAATCATTAGCTAATTTTTGCTCGCCATAACCTTTGTATTCAGTAATTCTAGCAGGGTCTACGCCTTTATCTACTAAATACTTGTAAGTAGCGTTTGCTCTGTCTAAAGACAGCTTGTTGTTGTACTCTGATGAACCTCTAGAATCTGTATGTGATTCTATTTTAATAACCATACTTGGGTATGTATTCATCATTAAATTAACGATTCGATCTAATTCGACTGTACCATCACGCCTAATATCGAACTTATTAAAATCAAAGTAAATAGGGTAGAGCTCTGTAATTGGAGTCACCTTTTTTACCACACGATTTAAGTTAAAATCGGCAGTAATGCTTGTAACTTTATTTTCTACACCTTTAGAAGTAACCTGTCTGGTGTCTTCTATATAATTGTCCTTTTTAATGTTTATAACATAGTCGGCGTCTCTATCTATATTTATTTCATAATTGCCATCTTCATCTGTTTCTAAATGTGCAATTTCTTTATTATTGCTATCAAGAAGCGTAACAATTGCATTTGGTACAGGTGTATTTGTAGTTATGTCTGTAATAGTACCTTCTATTTTTAATTGTGGAATTCTGTCATATGCATAAATATCATCGCTACCAATGCCACCATTTCTATTTGACGCAAAATAACCTGACAGACCATCTTCATTCATAAAAAATGAAAAATCGTCTTTGCTTGAATTTACAGGAACCCCTAGGTTAAGAACGCTAATAATATTATTGTTTTTGTCTGAAACGGTTCCGAAAATATCTAATAAACCTAAGCCAGGATGGCCATCTGAGGCAAGAAAAAGAACACCTTCATTATTAATAAAAGGAAATCTTTCATTTTTATCTGTATTAACAATATTTCCCATATTTTGTGGTTTGCCAAAAGTACCATCGCTATTTATATCTACATGGTAAATATCTGTTCCTCCAAAGCCATCAGGCATATTGGAAGCAAAATATAACTTGGTTCCATCATTATTTAATGCAGGATGACCGTTAGAGAAGTCGTTACTATTAAAAGGAAGTTCTTCAATATTTGTCCATTTATCTTCAATTAAGGAAGCTTTATAAATTTTAAGGTTGGTCATGCCTTCATCATCTTTTCCTAAAACATTTTTGCTAAAATTATTTCTGGAAAAATATATCGTTTTACCATCTTTTGTTATGGTAACAGGACCTTCGTGATAAATAGAGTTTATATCACCTTTAAGTTTAGATTTGTGATCTACAATACTATCATTGGCACTTTTATCTGTTACATAAATGTCTAAAAAAGGTTCTTCGTTCCAACCGTAAATGTGTTTTGTTGAAACACCTGTATTTCTGGACGAAGCGAAATAGATATTGCCATCATGCTCATAAGCTCCAAAATCACTATATTTTGAATTGAAATTAACATCAGTTAAAAAATATTGTTGTTTTGCATTGAAAATAGAATTAATAAAATCTGAGTCCTTTAAAAATTTCTCTTCATTTATTTCTCCTCCAGCCTTTTTATAACGTTTTAGCCAAACACGAGATTCTTTATAATCTTTTATGCCTCTTAGTGCTTGGGCATAATTGTAATAGTAGGCTATAGGTACATTAGGTTGTTCTACAACTTTTTTATAGTACACTACCGCACTATCTGGATTTCGCATAAAGGCATAGCTATCTGCAAGCTGTCTGGTTGCATAATCTGCGTTAAAGTCTTTTTCTATAAGATTATGATACACTTGGGCAGCATTAACAAACGAAAATTTGTTAAATAGGTTATCTGCCTTCTTTTGAGAACCATATTGGGCAAGTACTGATAAGCTTGTAAGCAATATGATGCCAGTTAATATATAATTTCTTAATCTCATGGGGTCATTAGTTTTAATTTAAAAACCTTCACTAATCGGTTAATTAGTTGTCGTTTTTGTTTATTTAAACATAGATTGGTTTAAGCTTTGTTATTATTCCATTTTTACAACGATAAATTGAGTACGTCTGTTTAATTGGTGGTCTTTTTCTTCACAGTCTTGCCCATCTTCACAACCATTAGTTAATCTACGTTCTCCAAAACCTTGATGCTCTGTAATTCTTTCTGGGGCAATGCCTTTAGAAATTAAATACGCGTAGGTTGAATTTGCTCTATCTATAGATAGTTTATCATTGTATGTTAGATTACCTCTTGAATCGGTATGAGACTCAATACGGATGACCATATCTGGATAATCGTTTTGCATTAGGCTAACAATTTTATCGAGCTCTAAAGCTGCATCTTCTCTAATGTTATATTTGTTGAAATCAAAGTAAATAGTATTTAACTCTGCAAGTTTTATAACATTAGGTACTGGATTTAATAATAAATTGGCATTAATAGTGACAAGTTCTGTCTGAATATTTTTAGAAGTGAATGTTCTGTAATCATCAATATATTTGTCTTGACTAGCAACAATTTTATAATCTTTATTTCTGTCAATATTTATTTGATAATAGCCGTTTTCATCGGTTATCATATTAGCAATCTTGTTACCTTTATCATCAAATAAAGTGATAACAGAATTAGCAATAGGGTTCATGTTAATAGCATCTGTTACAACACCTTCAACATGTAGAACAGGTTCTCTATGATAAGCATATATATCATCACTACCACGCCCCCCTTTTCTATTGGATGCAAAATAGCCCGTAATACCGTTTGGATTCATTGAAAATGAAAAGTCATCTTTATTAGAATTTACAGGGACTCCTAAATTTATAACATCTACGATGCTGTCATCATCTTCTCCTTTAATCGTTGCAAAAATATCTAACAAGCCTAGGCCAGTATGTCCATCTGAAGAAAAGAATAAAACCCCTTCGTTATTTATAAAAGGAAATCCTTCGGCACTTTCGGTATTTACAGTATCTCCAACATTTTGTATTTCTGTTAGCGAGCCATCTGGTTGTATGTTAACAACCCATATATCTGAACCTCCTCTAGTTCCAGGTCTATCGGATGTAAAGTATAACTTGGTATCATCAATATTTAAAGCTGGGTGTTGTGTTGAAAAGTCATCACTATTAATTGATAAATCTTCTATATTGGTCCATTCACCATCAATTAAAGTAGCTCTATAAATCTTCATGTTGGTCAAGCCCTTTTTGTCTTTTGCTTCAACGCCTTCGGTGAAATTATTTCTAGAAAAGTACATGGTACGGCCATTCTTTGTAATAGTTACTGGGCCATCGTGATAAATGGAGTTTACATCTCCTTTTACTTTTCCTGTATGATCAACATTTTTTCTAGATCCAACCTCAGTTACATAAACATCTAAAAAAGGTTGTTCGTTCCAGCCATAAAGTCTTTTTACGGAAACACCTTCATCTCTGGAAGAGGCAAAATATACTTTACCATCATGTTCAAAGGCACCAAAATCACTATATTTTGAGTTGAAACGAACTCTATCTAAGAAATACTGCTGTTTCGCACCAAAAACACTGGTGATAAAATTGATATCTTTAGAAAAATCATTGGCATTTACGACGCCTCCAGAATCTTTGAAACGTTTTAACCAAACTTGAGAGTCGTCATATTTTTTCATACCTCTAAGCGATTGTGCATATTTGTAGTAATACTCAACAGGCACATTTTCTTGCTTAACGACATTTTTATAATATCTTGAAGCATTTCTTGGGTCTCTTAAATAAGCATAGCAATCTGCTAATTGACGGGTTGCATAATCCTTATTATAGTTGTTTTGAATAAGTTCTCTATAAACTTTTGCAGCTTTTACAAAAGAGAATTTATTGAATAATGTATCGGCTCTTTTCTGTTTTCCTTGTTGTGAAAATACAGAAAAGCTTAACATTAAAGCGATACAGACTAATATGTAGTTTTTATTTTTCATATAAAAATCGTATTAGAAATATCTTGGTGATTTTAATTTAGAACTTAAGAATTTAAATTCGTAAATAAGTAATATTTCATGAGTTCCAGTAGTGTAGTTAGCTATGTCTGAAATTGGTTTTTCATAAGCATAGCCTACACGTAATTGTCTAGAAACTTGAAAGTCTGCAATACCGCCTATAGCAGCTGTTTGCTCATTAATTCTATAAGAACCTCCTATCCAAAATTTCTCATTATACAAGAAATTAGCGGTAAGATCGAATGATAGTGGAGCACCATTAGTTGCTTTTATTAAACCAGCAGGCTTAAATTTAAAACTTTTGCTTATGTCTAGAACGCCACCAAGTGTAAAGTAATAACTAATACGTTCTAAAGCTTTATAGTCACCTTGCTTATTTTCATCTGTATTTAATATTCTAGGAGCAGACAATCCAGCATAAAATCTATTGGTATGGTAATACACCCCAGCACCAATATTAGGAGCCCAGCGGTTTTCTGTTCCGTTAAAGAAGGGATCACTCGATACAGTTGGATCATTTATAAAGTCCTGATCAAAACTATAACCTGTAAAACCACCTTTTACACCAAAAGCTAATTTACCACTCCTTCCAGTAGGGATCGTATATGAGAAATCACCATATAGATACGAATAGTTTTGCGGACCTAAATCATCCTCAATAAAAGTTAGACCTAGCCCAATTCTATCATTCCTTAACGGTGTGTGTATAGAAAGAGTCTGTGTTATAGGACCTCCTTTAAAACCAACCCATTGGCTTCTATGTAATCCAACGATGCTTAAAGCTTCTCGACTTCCAGCATAGGCTGGATTTATTGAGATTGTATTGTACATATACTGTGTGAATTGCGGTAATTGTTGTGCAACTCCAACCGTACAGCTTAACAATGCAATAGCGATTATATTAAATTTAATAAGTCTCATAGGTTATGTTTTTATTTGGTTCCTAAGTAAACAGGTCCTGTAATAGGATTCAATCCACTATTTTGTAATTTTATTATATAATAATATGTTCCGTTAGGGACTTTGCCAGCTGCTCCTATTGATGCACTGCTGGTAGTACCATTCCAATCATTTTGATAATTGTCAGATTCGTATACCAAAGCTCCCCATCTGTTAAATATTTTTACGTCATAAATAAATCCACATAATTCAATACCTGAAATCTCAAAATATTCATTATAAGCATCACCATTAGGGGTTACGGCTTTAGATATTGTAATATCGTTTTCACCACAAGGCAATACCACACAATCTGCATGTACATTCATAGTCACTTCTGTAATGCTTATACAGCCTTCATCTGTAGTTGTATACCTAAACTTATAATCAATTCCACCACTTTCTGGTAAGAAGTCCAAGCTAAGCTCTAGATTAGAAGGGTCAAATACACTACCGTTTAATGTTGCGGTAGTATCACCTTCTAAAAGCTCCCAGGTACCATTTGTATTAAGACCATCTGCTAATAAATTATTCATGTTGATAGCACCTTCATCATAACACCAGTCTGGTGCAACAACTTCGGTAACAACTTCATCAAGAGAAACAAAGAGGGTTTGTGTATAAACTTCTTCATTATTACATTCATCTCTTACTGTCCAGCTTCTAACGATTTCATAATCGGCAAATACATTTTCATCAAACGAGTTCGTTTCGTTAAATACAACAATAATATTGGTTGAACAGTTATCGCTAAAAGTTAGCTCTGGTACATCAGGTATATCGGTACAACTTACATTTAGTGTCTCTTCAAAAGTTGTTGTCGGTACTGGAGCTGTTGTATCTTGCACGGTTATAACTTGCGTATGCGTTGCTGTTAAACCACATTCATCAGTAGCAGTCCAAGTACGTGCTATTGTGTAATTGTTAGGACAATTACCATTTGTTTTAACATCTTCAACAGTTACAATAGCATCGCCACAATTGTCTGTTGCGGTTAGTGTTTCTGCATTTGGTATAGCATCACATTCTACTGTTGCACTAGTTGCAGGGAGTGTTCCTTCAAAAGTTGGAGGTGTTGTGTCCTGTACTGTAATAATTTGTGTATGTGTTGTTGTTAAACCACATTCATCAGTAGCAATCCAAGTACGTGCTATTATGTAATTGTTAGGACAATTACCGTCTGTTCTAACATCATCAACTGTTACGGTTGCCGAACCACATGTATCTGTTGCAGTTAAAGTTTCGGCATCAGGGACAGCATCACATTCAACAACTTTATTAATATCTGGTAGTGTACCTTCAAAAGCTGGAGGTGTTGAGTCCTGTACGGTTATTGTTTGAATGTGTGTATTTGTTAAGCCACATTCATCAGTAGCAGTATAAGTACGCGTAATGGTATAGTTATTAGCACAATTTCCATCAGTTCTAACATCTTCAACTGTTACATCGGCAGTTCCACAATTATCCGTAGCTGTTAAAATTTCTGCATCAGGAACACCGTTACATTCAACTGTAATGTTTCCAGGAAGTGTTGTTTGTTCGAATTCTGGAGCCGTGGTATCTGAAGTTGATATTACTTGGTTAGCACTTGCTTCATTTCCACAGACATCTGTAGCTGTCCAGGTACGGGTAATAGTAAAAGTACCAGGGCATGCACCATCTGTTCTAACATCTACAAAAGTAATAATAGGATTTGCATCACAATTATCTGTTGCAGTGGCTGTACCAAAAGCTATTGGTGTTAGATTGTCGCTACATTCTGCTGTTTGATTAGCTGGTAGCGTAAGTACAGGAGGCGTGGTATCTTTGATTGTATATACAAAGGTCCAAGTATCAGAGTTGCCTGCACAGTCTGTGTAGGTGTATGTATATGTTCTGATTATTTCACAGGCTGTAGAACCAGGGGTTTCAGTAATAACAGCAGTCGAAGGCGAAAGTAAGTTACCACATGTATCGTTAACCGTAGGAAGTGTAAACGTTTCGGTGGCATCGTCGATACATTCTACCGTACTAGCACCGTCTGCATCTGGGATGGTAAAGGCAGGCGTATCAATAGTATATACAAAAGCCCAAGTATCAGAATTACCCGCACAGTCGGTATAAGTATAAGTATATGTTCGTGTTCCTTCACATGTTAGTGGATCAGGGTTTTCAGTAATAATAGCGGCTGCTGCCGTTAAAATATTGTTACAGGCATCTGTCACGGTTGGTAACACGATACCAGATCCATCTGCATCTGCAATACAATCTACCGTACTGGCACCATCTGCATCTGTGATGTTAAATGTAGGGATATCTATAGTATATGTATATAACCAATCGGCAGTGTTACCCGCACAGTCGGTATAAGTAAACGTATATATCTTATCGCCCTCACATGCAGGGTCTGCACCTTCAGTCATTATAGGTGTAATATTATCACCATTGGCATCAGCTATAACGGGAGGAATAGGTGCTGTTGCATCTGCGATACAGTTGACAGTACTTCCGCCATTTGCAGGTACCGTAAACGGCGCTAACTCGATAGTATAAGTATAGGTCCAATCAGCTGTATTACCAGCACAATCGGTAAAAGTAAAAGCATAAACGACAGAACCCTGGCAATCGGGAGTCGCCGATACGGTAGGAGTCGATGGCGTTAAAAGATTACCACAATTGTCGGTAACCGCAGGAGGTGTAGGCTCAACGGCATCCGCTAAATTATCAACAGTTTCCGTGCCATTTGCAGGCAAAGAAAACACAGATAAGTCAATGGTGTACACAAACGCCCAGGTATCTGAATTACCCGCACAATCGGTATAGGTATACGTATAAGTTCTGGTACCTTCACATGTCAACGGGTCAGGACTGTCGGTAACAACAGGAGCCGAAGGTGTCAAGGAGTTGTTACAGGCATCAGTTACGGTCGGTAGTACGATACCAGATCCATCGGCATCGTCGATACACTCTACCGTGACAGCCCCATCGGCATCTGCAATAGAGAAAGCAGGCGTATCAATGGTATATACAAAAGCCCAGGTATCTGAATTACCCGCACAATCGGTATATGTATACGTATAAGTTCTTGTCCCTTCACATGTCAACGGGTCAGGACTGTCTGTAACAACAGGCGCCGAAGGCGTCAAGGTATTGTTACAAGCATCAGTTACGGTCGGTGGTACGATACCAGATCCATCGGCATCGTCGATACACTCTACCGTGGCAGCCTCATCGGCATCCGCGATAGAGAAAGCAGGCGTGTCAATAGTATATACATACGCCCAATCTGCAGTATTGCCCGCACAATCGGTATATGTATACGTATAAGTTCTTGTTCCTTCACAGGTCAACGGATCAGGGTTTTCGGTGATTACCGCCGCCGCAGGCGTTATAGTATCCCCATTGGCATCAGTAACGGTAGGAAGCGTAAACGTTTCCGTGGCATCTGCGATACAGTTGACAGTACTTCCGCCATTAGCAGGTACCGTGAACGGCGCTAACTCGATAGTATAAGTATAGGTCCAATCAGCTGTATTACCAGCACAATCGGTAAAAGTAAAAGCATAAACGACAGAACCCTGGCAATCGGGAGTCGCCGATACGGTAGGAGTCGATGGCGTTAAAAGATTACCACAATTGTCGGTAACCGCAGGAGGTGTAGGCTCAACGGCATCCGCTAGATTATCAACAGTTTCTATGCCATTTGCAGGCAAAGAAAACACAGATAAGTCAATGGTATATACAAAATCCCAAGTATCTGAATTACCCGCACAGTCTGTATATGTATACGTATAAGTTCTTGTCCCTTCACAGGTCAACGGGTCAGGACTATCTGTAACAACAGGAGCCGAAGGCGTCAAGGGATTGTTACAAGCATCAGTTACGGTCGGTAGTACGATACTGGATCCATCGGCATTCGCGATACATTCTACCGTGGCAGCCCCATCGGCATCCGCGATAGAGAAAGCAGGCGTATCAATAGTATATACAAAATCCCAAGTATCTGAATTACCCGCACAATCGGTATAGGTATACGTATAAGTTCTTGTCCCTTCACAGGTCAACGGGTCTGGACTGTCGGTAACAACAGGAGCCGAAGGCGTCAAGGAGTTGTTACAGGCATCAGTTACGGTCGGTAGTACGATACCAGATCCATCGGCATCCGCGATACATTCTACCGTGGCAGCCCCATCGGCATCCGCGATAGAGAAAGCAGGTGTGTCAATAGTATATACATACGCCCAATCTGCAGTATTGCCCGCACAGTCTGTATAGGTATACGTATAAGTTCTTGTTCCTTCACAGGTCAACGGATCAGGATTTTCGGTGATTACAGCAGCAAAAGGTGATAATACATTACCGCAGGCATCACTAACCGTTGGAAATGTAAATGTCTCTGTAGCATCTGCAATACACTCAACTGTACTTGCTCCATCTGCAGGTATTACTAGGGGTGTTGTATTGACTATTGTAATTGTTTGCACATAATCACTAATAGTAACGCCACAAGCATCTGTAAAATTCCAAGTATTTGTATAAGTACCTGTGCTAGGACAAGTAGGATTTGGTACAAACACTCCAGATGTTTTTGTTAATGTTAAATTACATTTATTGGCTTGAGGTTCTAATGCTTGAGCTGTATTTAAACCTGCTACATCATTACATTCTAATTCTCTGTCTAAAGTATTAACAGCAGTATCCCAAGATATAGTAGGTTGGGTAACATCAATGACTATAGGGTCTAATATACCCACACCACAAGTATCTAAATTAGCAGAGCTAACTGTTGATTGAGGTGTTGGGTTTTGACTACCTATATAATTTGCTTCTAATTGTAATTCAAATTGAAGATCGCAACTCGTTTCTAAGAAATAACACTCGTCTCTAACTTGTAAATCAAAATCAACAATTACAGCAGGAGCTCCAGCATCAGCTATACCATCTGCAACAAAGAATTCCAATACGTTTGTCGTGGTGTTATAGTTATAAGTAATTCCAGCTGGAAGTGCTGGTGTTATTGGTTCAACTAAAGTTACCTGTGGCGGTAAGGTTGTAGATACTTCCAAACTTTTGGCATCATCATTTCCTGTATTTTCAACAGTAAAACTAGCTCCAAAAGTAGTGCTAGGGTTTAATGAAGTATTAGGTGTGTCTAATGTTAAATGAATAGGCCCTAAATTTGGAGACCATACATCAATAGACATTCCTAATAGAAATAAACCGTAAGTTTCTTGAGTAGAAGTCAGCCTAAACGTTGCTGAAGTTTGATTGTTGCCAATAATTGTATTGCTAGGGTTTGACAATTCAAAAATAGCAGCATCAAAACCTAATGTATTGGTACTGGCAGGTGTTCTATTTGTGAAATTTGCATTGTCAATTGTAATTTTACTATTAAAAAAGTTATTAGTTGCTCTTATAGGACTTGTAGGCGATGTAGACAAATCTACAAAAGCATTAGCTGTATTTTCTATTTGTAATCTATCACCATTTAATCCTAAATCCCCTTCTAAGGCACCAATAAGGATATTGGCATTAACATCACCAGCAGGAACTGTTTGAAAACCATTAAAATCGATATTATAACTACCTTGACCGTTTACCACATGCCCATATCCATCAAAAATTGAAATGTTCTTTAGCGGTAATGTTGGGCTTTCGTAAACAAAAACTATTTGCCAACCTCCAGAAACACCAGTAGGGATATTAGTATCATGATCATTTAAAGCACCTATTTTTCCTTCAACATTTGCTACTTGATAGGTTCCATACGGACTTATACTGTTATCAACTAAATCGGTTACCGAGCTTGTAATATCTTTTACACAGATATATGGGTCATTACTAAAATGACCATCGTGAGGAGGACCAACATGATCTTCTCTACCTCTATATATTACTTCATCAGCCGTATATGTAGTATAGGCTGTTTCAGATGGTAACATAAGTTTTATGTCATTGTAATTCCAATTGGGCTGATTTTCTGATGCAGGATTATTTGTATTTGGTTCCTGATCTGCAGCTGCCCAATACAGGAGTACTTTTTTAATTGTTAAACAACTAGCCGTTGGAGCAGGATTAACAAAATTAGCACTACTTGAATTAAATGTGGTATTATCACTATCTATATCTACATAAACAAGAGTAGATATTTGGTTATTATCACTTGTACCATTATAATCACCAGTAGCTGTTGTGGAAATCGTATTATTTGCTATAATAGTGAAATCTCCATTTACAGCCTCATTAAATCGAGGGTCAAAAGAGTTTTTTAACTGGGCTTGAGCAAAAGCACTCATTAAAAGAGTAACTATAAGTATTGCTTTATGATAGTTTATAAATTTGGTAAAGATTTTCATAAGCCTTTAATTAACTAATTAATATTTTATAAATTTTAGTGACCTAAAATGTTAGGGTTCGGTATAAAAGACCTTATTATTACAGATTTTCCAATCTTTTCGTAACTTTTATCATCTAATAGGTTCGCAGCTATTTTAAAACATTTCCATGTTCCTATTTCTGTATTATTTTGTCGTGTCGTTTTAACATAAAACGTGATGGATTCATTCGCATTTAAATTGATATTATTAATTTTCTTGCTTAACGTTTTATTGTAAATTTCAACAGTTACACTAGAAGTATTAATAAGCGTTTCTTTATTTTCATCAGCTTTACCGATTTTATTACTAACGACATCATCATATTCAGCTTTACATGTGATTTCGTTACTGGAAAGATCGAAACTCATCGTTTTATTAGAATGATTTGTAAGTGACAAAAGGTGTAAATGCTCAACATTAGCATCTGGTTTATCACTATAATTAACTATTTCTAAATCAAATACATTTTGTTGTGCGTTTACACAAATGGAATAGCAGCACAATAATAGAAAAGAGTAAAACGTTAGTGTCGATTTATTTTTCATGGTTCAGTAAGATTATTTTATTTAATTACTATATATATTAAACACTAATGTGCCGAAATAGTCACAATCAGTTACTAATGTTAATTATTAATAAAAAAGTTTTCGAGGGAAAAAACTGCGAGGGAAAAACATTGATTGACAATGCTGTATTTTTATATGGTATTAGATTCAGGTTCATAACTTTAAATTGTTTTAGTAGGTAGTACAAAAAAACGCATATACCATTGTCTGTTCAAAAATATATGGTAAATCACTTATAAATTCGATTAAAAGATTTTTGAAAACTTTTGGTCGGTATAATCAGTTTTTTATCGGCTTCCAAGGCCTAAATTGCTTTTATATAACTTAAGCTTTAACTTTTCTTAATACTTATGTTATTTTTATATATATTTTATTTGTCAAAATAAAACACAATGGGTTTTGTGGACAAAAAGATGTTTTGTTGAAAAAAATAGACTAAACCTGATATTTTATGAAAAATTTAATTTTAGTAAGGCATGCTAAATCTTCTTGGGAGCATAATGTAATAGATCATGATAGACCGCTTAATGAAAGAGGTTTTAAAGATGCTGGTTTGGTTTCAAATGATTTGAAAAACAGAAGCTTGGGTATTGATTTAGTTCTGTCAAGTGATGCTATGCGAGCTAAAACAACGGCCAATATTTTTATTTCTAATATGGGGGTTAATCCAGAGATAGTACATTTAAATCATGATTTATATGACTTTTCTGGAACGAACCTCACTGAGGTTATTAAGACCTGCGATAACTCAGATAATAAACTCATGATTTTTGGCCATAATCATGCTATTACTGCTTTCGTAAATACTTATGGCAGTAGCTACATAGATAATGTTCCTACTAGCGGTGTTGTAGCTATAGAGTTTGATATTGATAATTGGAAAAACTTAAATAAAGGGAAAACGATATGGACTTTATTTCCTAGAGATTTGAAATGATTTATTTGAAATATTGTTGAGTTGATTATGTAAAAATCAATCAGTTTAAATCTTACCATTTCATAACGGTTTTTAGTGATCATATTAAGCTTAAATAGAATATATTTGTGTTTCTATTCTAAATCATGAATTATTCTAATGACGAAATCAGAATTACAAGACAATAATTACATAAATAGAGAAATTAGTTGGTTGCAATTTAATGCTCGAGTTCTGCAAGAAGCTTCAGATGAAAATGTACCATTAATAGAGCGTCTCAGGTTTTTGGGTATTTTTTCTAATAATTTAGATGAATTTTTTAAGGTAAGATATGCTACGGTTAAGCGTATTGTTGAAGCTGGAAAAGGAGGGAAAAATGCCTTAGGAGGTATTAAAGCAAAAGAATTGCTGGAAATTATTACTCAAATTGTAATAAAGCAACAGAGTAAAAGTTTAGAAATATTAAATACTATCCACCAAAGGTTAGAGGATGAAAATATATACATTATTGATGAAAATCAGATTGATGATGCGCAACATGACTTTATTAAGAAATATTTTTTAACAAAAGTAAGCCCAGCATTAGTAACTATTATTTTAAATGATTCTGTCGTACTTCCTAATTTAAAAGATAGTGGTGCTTATTTGGCAGTTAAAATGTTGATGTCTGATGATGAAAAACAGTTTGCATTAATTGAAATACCTAAATCGTTTAATCGGTTTGTAGAATTGCCAAAAGAAGGAGAGAAGAGTTGCCTTATAATGATTGACGATTTACTTCGTCATTGTTTAAGCGATATTTTCAATATTTTCGATTATAAAAGCATTTCTGCACATATGATTAAAATTACTCGTGATGGCGAATTGGATTTTGAGAGTGATTTAAGTAAAAGTTTCATAGAGAAAATAGCTGATAGTGTTAAGCACAGGCAAATTGGTGAACCTGTTCGTTTTGTATATGATAAAACGATAGATCAGGATACTTTAGAGTATTTAATGACTAAGATGGGAATTGATGATACTGATAGTATTATACCTGGTGGACGTTACCATAATAGAAGAGATTATATGGGGTTTCCTAGTTTAGGTAGAAATGACCTCCTTTATGATAAAATTGAGGCACTACCAGTTAAAGGACTTAGTTTAGAGGCCAGTATTTTTGAGGCTATTAAGAAAAAAGATTATTTGCTTCAGGCACCATATCAAACTTTTTCCTATGTTGTTAAGTTTTTGAGGGAAGCCGCTTTAGATCCTAATGTAAAAACTATAAAAATTACCATTTATCGTTTGGCGCAAATCTCGCACATAGCCAGTTCTCTTATTAATGCAGCTGTTAATGGTAAATCGGTAACAGTGTCCATAGAATTGAGAGCTAGGTTTGATGAGCAGGCAAATATAGATTATGCGCAACAAATGGAAGATGAAGGCATTAATTTGATTTTTGGCGTGGCAGGTTTAAAAGTACATAGTAAAATGTGTGTTATAGAACGTGAAGAAGGTAAAAAAATAAAACGCTATGGTTTTATAAGTACTGGGAACTTTAACGAATCGACTGCAAAAATTTATACCGATTATACGTTGTTTACTTCAGATCAGCGTATTTTAAAAGATGTCAATAAAATTTTTAGTTTCTTTGAAACCAATTATAAGATTTTTACGTATAAACATTTAATAACATCTCCTCATTATACTCAAAAAGCAATTTTCAAATTAATTGATACTGAAATAGAAAGTGCCAAAAATGGAAAATTAGGTTGTATTAGATTGAAAATGAATAGTATTTCTAGCTATAAAATGATTGACAAGTTATATGAAGCAAGTAGAGCTGGGGTTAAAATTCAAATGATTGTTAGAGGCATTTGTTGCTTGATTCCAGGCGTAAAAGGCATGAGTGAAAATATTGAGGTTATTAGTGTTGTAGATAAGTTTTTAGAGCACTCCAGAGTTTACATATTTGGAAATAATGGCGATTCTAAAATTTATATTTCTTCTGCAGATTGGATGACAAGAAATATAGATAATAGAGTGGAAGTAAGTTGTCCTATTTATGATGATGATATTAAAAAAGAAATTATCGATACATTTAATATTAGTTGGAGTGATAATGTTAAAGCTAGACTATTGAACGAATCACAAGAAAATAATTATAGAATAAATGATAAAGAAAAAGTAAGGTCTCAGTTTGCTACTTATAATTATTATTTAAAAAAGTTAGAGGGGTAATATGCTTAAAATAAAGAAATATGCAGCTATAGATATTGGTTCAAATGCTGTAAGGTTACTTATTTCAAATATTATTGAACAAAAAGGGAGGCCTGTACAATTCAAGAAAAATTCATTGGTTCGTGTACCTATACGTTTAGGAGCTGATGTATTTGTGAAAAATAAAATATCCAAAGAAAATACCCAGCGAATTGTTGACACTATGGTGGCCTTCAAATTGTTGATGAAATCACATAAAGTGGTGAAGTATAAAGCTTGTGCAACGTCTGCTATGCGAGAATCTGCAAATGGAAGGGACGTGGTTGATTTGGTTTTAAAAGAATCAGGAATAAGTATTGATGTTATTGAAGGAAAAGAAGAAGCAGCTATAATAGCTGCAACCGATTTGCATAAGTACATAGATAGCAATAAAACATACTTATATGTTGATGTAGGTGGTGGTAGTACCGAATTTACTGTAATTCATAGAGGCAAACAAGTAGCTTCAAAATCTTTTAAAATAGGCACAGTACGACTTCTTAATGATATTGTTAAAAAGGAATCTTGGCAAGAATTGGAAGAATGGATTGGAAAATATGCCAAATCGTACCATAAAATTGAAGTTATTGGATCTGGAGGTAACATTAATAAAATATTTAAAATATCGGGTAAAGCTCTGGGGAAACCGCTTTCGTATTTTTATTTAACTTCTTATTATAACAAACTTCAAAGCTATTCTTATGAAGAACGTATTACGGAATTAGGGTTAAACCAGGATAGGGCAGATGTTATTATTCCTGCCATGCGAATTTACCTTTCTTCGATGAAATGGAGCAGCGCAAAAAATATTTATGTGCCAAAAATTGGTTTAGCAGATGGGATAATTAAAAGTATCTATTACGATACAGTTTCTAGTAATACACAGTAAAATTCTGCACTTCACCTTTTATAGTTGTCATTTTTTAATTTTATAATATATATTCGTACCCGTATAATTGCTTAAAATTATACCCCAAACCTAATTTATTATGAAAAAAATATTACTATTAGCAATCCTATTTAGTTTTTCTATTTATGGCGTTTCTCAAGACATAAAATATGGTGTAAGAGGTGGTTATAATATATCAAATTTAGATTTCGATACTAATACAACTGCTTATGCAAATAAGCATAGAAATAGTATTTATCTTGGTTTCTTTGCCAATATTGGTTTGTCTAAAGCTATTGCTTTAATGCCTGAAATACAGTTTTCTGCTGAAGGTGCTAATGCGGAGCCTTTACATTTAGATTACATACAAGCGCCTTTGTTCTTAAAGTTTAGATTAAGTGAAAAAATTTATTTAGGGGCAGGACCACAAGTGGGAATAAAAGTGCATAAAGAAGAAGATGGTGTTAAAAACTTTGCTTATTCTGGTGTAGGTGGTTTAGAGTATAAAATTAATTACGCATTATTCGCAGATGTAAGGTATACTTACGGTTTTTCGAATATTTTTGACGATAATTTAGGTGTTGAGGCTAAAAACTCAAATATACAAATAGGTATAGGTTACAAGTTTTAACCGTGTATAGCTTCTGTATTTCCTAAATTAGACATAATTTCAGCTTCATATTCAAGAAGTTGCTGCCATTTGGTGTCAACTTCTTTTTTATTTCCATACTTACGGGCAAAACCTAAGAACATAGTATAATGATTTGCTTCGCTAACCATTAAATTTCTATAGAAGGTTGCCAATTCTTTATCTTGAAGTTCTTCTGAAAGTAGCCTAAAACGTTCACAGCTTCTAGCTTCAATTAATGCTGCATATAGCAAGCGATGCACTAATTGAGTTGTTCTGCTACCTCCTTTAGGAAAGAATTTTACAAGTTGAATTACATAATCGTCACGTCTATCACGACCAAGTATCCATCCACGCTCTATAATTTTATCATGTACCATTTTAAAATGGCTCATTTCTTCTTTTACTAATGCGGTCATTTCCTGAACCAGTTCTGTGTACTCTGGAAAGCTTACAATAAGTGAAATAGCCGTGCTTGTTGCTTTCTGCTCACAAAAAGCATGATCGGTAAGTATTTCTTCGATGTTTTTTTCTACAATATTGACCCAACGTGGATCTGTAGGGAGTTTTAGTCCTAGCATTGTTAAATGGTATTGGAAAAAATATTTATTTCTTCAATTTGAATTATTCCTTGGTCGTTAATTTTAAGCGTAAAATCCTTACATGTATCCGTATTAGGAATACAAAAGGAGGTATTTAAGTAAATCATCTTTTCATTTGAGGCAGCATGATCTATCCATATAAATTGCATGATGGCTTTAGCCCAAAACGCAGTGTTTTCAAATTTATAAAAGAGTTTTTTACTAATTAAACTTTTATTGATAACGGCATTGTTTTTTAATACCAAAAGTTGCGCTTCAAAATTTTTATGATGAACTCTGGTAATAGAATCTCTTTTTGATTTTAAAGTTTCCACCACAAAATTGTTTTCTAAAGAATGGTAGTTTAGTTTAACTTCAAATCCATTGCTTAAAATAGTATCGGTTTTAATTTCTGTATAGGTATTTGGAACAAATGTTATTTCTTGAGAAAATGTTTCTAAAAGCTTATTTTCTTTTAAAACTTCTACATTAGTTTTATATTTTCTATCTCTGCCATCACAACTAGCTAAAGTAATGACGAAAATTAAAATAAAGATCATTAACTTATTCATATCAATATTCTTAGATATCTAAATCGAAAGTTTTTCTTAAAAGATCAATATTAGGATTTTTTTCTTTTAATTTTTCAAATTTCTCCATGGTCGTATAGGCATACTTCTTTTCCATAACTTCGTTTACGCTAATCGATAAGCTAATGTCGAAGTTGTTTAAAGACTTTCTAACAAAAGCTAAAAGATCGTATTGATTGCGTTCTATTTCTACCTTATTTGTTGCATTAGGGTATTCTAAATAAACAGTAGTCCCTTTAACTTTTGGAGTGTCTATAGACAATATTGAAGCTAAATTGTGTTTCCCTTTTTCTCGTATTTTTTCTATATAAGTATTCCAAACAGTTATTAATTCTGTTTCTGTAAAATCTTCTTTTGGTAAATCCTCTTCATCAATAACAACATCCATTTGTTTAATAAGATGCTCTTTTTTTGCTCTGATACTACTTAAAGAAAGCCCTGAAGCTCTTTTTGTTTCTTGTTTTAATACAATTTTTGGAGTTTCTTTAACTTGAAAAGCCGCAACATTTGTATTTGATGCTTGGTTTTCTATATGAGCCTCTTTTGAGTTGACAGAAACTGCCTGTTTAGGAGGTGTTACTGGAATAGGAGTAATACCCTTCTTTTTAAAATAAGAAGCAGGAATTATGTAATGTCTGCTATTTTTTTTTTCTCCATCAAAAGTGATAGAGGCAAGCTGCATTAAACATAACTCGATAAGTAAGCGTTGGTTTTTACTGGTTTTATATTTGAGATCACAATCGTTGGCCAGATTTATGCCTTGGAGCAGGAATTCCTGCGAGGCTTTTTTAGATTGTTCTAAATACTTGGCTTTGGTTTGTTCGCCTACTTCAAGTAATTCAATAGTTTCTGGAGTCTTGCTTACAAGTAGATCTCTAAAATGAGATGCTAAGCCAGCAATATAGTGATGTCCATCAAACCCTTTAGATAACGTACTATTGAATTGCAATAGTAATTCAGGGATTTTATTCTCTAAAATTAAGTCGGTACTAGTAAAATAAGTCTCGTAGTCTAGTACATTTAAGTTTTCTGTAACGGCTTGTCTTGTTAAGTCTTTTCCCGAAAAGCTAACAACTCTATCAAAAATAGATAGCGCATCACGCATAGCACCATCGGCTTTTTGTGCGATAATATGCAAAGCATCATCATCGGCAGTTATACCCTGTTCTTCAGCAATATATTTTAAATATTCTTTAGTATCTTTGACTGTAATACGCTTGAAATCAAAAATCTGACAGCGTGATAAAATGGTTGGAATAATTTTATGCTTCTCTGTAGTTGCTAAAATAAAGATACAATGCTTTGGAGGTTCTTCCAACGTTTTAAGAAAAGCATTAAAAGCCGCCTGAGATAACATATGTACCTCATCAATAATATAGACTTTATATTTTCCAACTTGAGGTGGAATGCGAACCTGATCCGTTAAACTCCTAATATCATCAACAGAATTGTTTGAAGCAGCATCTAACTCAAAAATATTAAAGGCAAAATCCTCATCATTAGTTTCTGTACCATCGCTATTAATCATTTTGGCCAGAATACGAGCACAAGTCGTTTTGCCAACACCGCGAGGCCCTGTAAAGAGTAGGGCTTGGGCTAAATGATTGTTATCTATGGCATTCAACAGAGTATTTGTAATAGCTTGCTGCCCAACAACATCTTTAAATGTTTGAGGTCTATATTTTCTAGCCGATACTACAAAGTGCTCCAATCTTACTGAGTTTGCTTCTGTTGAACTTCTTTCAATTTTAAGCATCTTTATTAATGCCCATTGAATGTTTAACAAAGTTAAAAATTCAGCTTAAAATTAAAGGCAATGGACGTAAAATTTAAAATGAGTTATTAACAACTTTAAGTGATAAGTGTTTAAAGTAAAAAGTATCTTAAAGTTATAGAACAGTTCTATTTGTTTTTTTTGAAATTTCTTTGTTGTAATTTTGCTGTCAAGTAGATTGCTTTATCGCTCAAATGCTGAACTTGTTTTAATATCATTTCTTTTTGCTAGATGGTTAATTTGAAAAGGTACTAAAACAAGTTCAGTACTAGAGAGGAAAGTCCGAACACCATAGTGCAACATAGTGGTTAATAACCACCAGTCGTGAGGCTAGGAAAAGTGCAACAGAAAGTATGTACAGGTCATGCTGTAGTGAAACCAGGTAAACTCTATGTGGTGCAATGTCATGTAAACCAGTGTTTGAGAGCTGCACGTTCGATGCTGGAGGGTAGGCAGCTAAAGTGTATTGGTAACAGTATGCTCAGATAAATGATAAGGGCTCTTTTTAGAGTACAGAATTCGGCTTATAGATTTACTTTTTTGAAAAAGGGGCTATCTGATAGGGTAGCTTCTTTTTTTATATTATTGTCTCGTCCTGAAATATTCGATAAAATACTGTATTTTTATTTTTTTAACATAAAAACTGCTGATTTTTAGCAATATATGTTTTTTTATATTACATTTAACATCTCTCCATTAAAATTATTGCAATAGTAATAATTAACAACTATTTTATTGAATATGGGAAATAAAACCAAAAGGATTTGGGTTTACTTCTTTATTATCGCTGGTGTCTTACCACAGCTATTACTTTATTTAAATATATTTTATATAAAATGATGGTTTGAGCTAGTTGAATAATGTCACAATTTATTGATCAACTAAAAATAAGCGGTTGTGAGATAGATATAATTAGAAGAAAATGCAGTAGCATTTTCGTTGATAAAAAATACTAACCACTTTTTGACGGTTACTGTATTTTGTATACAGATAAGAAAAACTTAAACTAAACTTAATTTTTTATCAAATGAAATGTAAAACTTCCCCCTTTGTTTGCTGGTCTCTTATTGATCGCATTCATGTAAGCTTTATGTCCAACATCTTTTTTTAAAGATCAGGGACATTCCCTGTTTGATAACAAACGGGATCCAGATAACATTTATTCATAATTAGCTTTAGGCTATACTTTAATGGTATTGACTGTTCCAGTTGTGCTGAGAATTCTATTGCTCAGGGTATAGCCATATCTTGGAGCAGATTTAGGATCAATAAAGTGAACTAGCCGTAGGCATGGTAGGTATAGCTATTTTCCCATTGCTTTAGCATAGGGATAGACATTAAATCTTGCTGCAACAGGTTTTTCGTTTTCAGGTTGATACTTTCTCACGAAAAACTACCTATTAATGATTCAAAAACGAATTCTTGAATAAGTGACTAGCAAAAAGAAAGTCAAATGACCTCCTTAATTTATAAGTAAGGGTATGGGTTAATTCTACGATTTAGAACCTTGAACAGCGAAAAAAATATCTAATAATACGTTGTTTTTAAATTTTAAACTATAACACAAATATTAAACATAAATAAGACATGAAACTTTTTAAAATAATATTACTAATCATGAGCATTACACTAGGTGTAAATGCGCAAGATTGGACTGGAATTGCAATTCCAGCAACCCCTCCATCTGGAATGGTATGGGAATTAAACCCCATTTCAGATAGCTTTAACTACGAATCTACAGGCTCAAATCGCCCAACAGAGTTTACTAGTAGATGGAATGATTTATATATAAATAATTTCTCAGGACCGTCAAATACTTCCTTTCATAAAGACCATTCTTGGACAACAAATGGGTATTTAAATATTCATGCCGCCCTAGACAGCCAGTTTTCAATCATATATACAGGATGTATCTCTTCTAAGGTACAGATGACCTATCCTATGTATATGGAAGCTAGGGTGAAACAAGCCAATTGTATGCTAGCTAATAATATTTGGATGATTAGTAGCGATGAAACCGAAGAATTGGATATGTTGGAATCTTATCCTAACAGCCAAACAGGCAGAGAATGGCTTGACCAGCGTATTCATTTGAGTCATCATGTATTTATTAGGAGCCCATTTACCGATTACCAGCCAAGAGATGAAGAAGAGGTTTTTGGTACATGGTATTATGAAAATGATAGGACATCATGGAGAGGCGAATGGTTTGATATTGGTGTATATTGGGTAAACCCACATCATGTTGAATATTATATTAATGGTAATAAGGTCCGAACTATAAAAAAGAATACGCATAACTTTATAGGCCCAGATGGAAACCTGTCGGAGCATACTACTGATTTTGATGCAATTGACAAGTATGGTTACACTGGAGGAACAGGTTTGAGTAAACCCCAACACATTATTATAAATATGGAGCAGCAGTCTTGGCTTAGCAATTTAAATATTTATCCAACTTCTGATGAGCTTGATGATGCTAATGGTAAAAACCAGTTCTTAATTGATTGGATAAGAGTTTATGATGCGGTTCCAGTTGGTGGTAAAGTGCCAGTAACAGGTGTTACAATAGAACCACGTACTGTGACTATTCGCCCTGGTGAAACTTTCCAGTTGGATGCTTTGATTGCTCCAGCTAATGCCACTAAGAAAATTGTGACATGGTCATCTGCCAATACTGATTTTGTTACCGTAAATGGTCAAGGGCTTGTAAAAGGTGTTAAAGCAGAAAATATTGTTGTTACAGTAAAAACATTTGATGGTGGTTTTACCGATGAAATTATTGTTAGCGTTGCAGGAGATCCTATAGATGGCGAACCAGACCAAATTGATGTTACTGGAGTTAGTGTATTGCCAGCAAGTGCAGAATTGGAAGTTGGGGGTACTGTTCAATTAACAGGATCTGTGATTCCATTTAATGCAACAGTACAGGCTGTAACATGGTCTTCATCAAATATCAATGCTGCTACTGTGAATACAACAGGTTTGGTTACGGCCGTGGGTGAAGGCACGGCTATAATAACTGGAACTACACTAAGTGGAGGCAAGACCGACACAAGTACTATTACTGTTACAGATGGAGGCTCTAACATACCAGTTACAGGCATATCTGTAAACCCAACAACTGGCACGCTTAGTGTAGGTGAGACATTGGATTTGAATGAAACAGTTTTACCGTCTAATGCTACGAATAAAACTGTGATTTGGAGTTCAAATAATACTGGAGTGGCTACGGTAAATTCCAATGGACTTGTAACCGCAGTTGCTTTGGGGTCTACAACTATAACGGTGACTACTCAAGACGGATCTTTTCCTGCTAGTGCATTAATTACAGTCAATAATAACACACCGCCGCCAGGTGATGAAATTGTTATCGAAGCAGAGAGTTTCAATAACACTGGTGGAACATTTAACGATGCTGGTTTTGGTGGACCTGGTCTTGGTGCAAATGACACAGCTAATACTATTAATTTCGTTAATAATGGAGATTGGGTTGAGTACACTATAAATGTAGGAACAGCAGGAAATTATAATATAGAATATCAAATTTCTACACCGTCTAACAATGCCCAAATTCAGCTTTCAGTAAATGGAACAGTGGGATCAACGATCAATGTACCCAATAATGGCGCCTGGGATACTTATGGCGCTTTAGATGGCGGTAGTATTGCCATACCAGCTGGTTCCGTAACTATACGATTAACGGCATCGGGAAGCAATACTTGGCAATGGAATCTCGATAAAGTAACGTTAACCCCAATAGGAGGTAATAGTAATGTTTCTGCTAAAGGAGTTGCCAAACAGGAACTTGAGACAGGAAACAGCTTAGACCTTATTGAGGACTCAGTTACTAAAATGGTATTGTACCCCAATCCTGCCAAATATCAAGTGAATATTTTGTTGAAAAATGAAGTAATCAATGCTGATTTAAAGATACTTGATATGCAAGGAAAGCTTATTTTTTTTAAAATATTTAATGGTCATATTTTTAAAGTAAATACCAGTAGCTTTAATAAAGGTATATACCTAGTTAAGTTAAGAACAGCTAACCGAACGTGGATTAATAAATTAGTACTTAAATAGATGATGAAATATGGGAGAATCAATAGGAACTTAAATGTTCGTTGATTCTGATCATGACCATATAAATAGATAAAAATTCGTTAAATATAAAGAGGCTGTCTTATAAATAATTTGTTTTTATAAGGCGCGCCTCTTTTTGGTTAAAAATATAATGGTTAGTAATTATTCTTTTTTAGGCGCATAAGATAAATCTGGTCTCATTTCTCCACTATATTCTTCCATTCTAGAGATATGCTTTAATACTTTATTAAAAGTTTCCCAGCGATCTGGACCTAAAACATCTTCATTAACTTTGGCTTTTGTAGCTCCATCTATTTCGTTTTCTGCCGAGATGGATACCATGTAGTAGCTTTCCATAGAACCAAACCCACTTCGGTAGATACGATAATAATTTGTAGATCCTTTACTTTTAAAAAGTTCTTTAACAGCTTTCATACCTTCTTTTACTTTTTTGCCGTTTTCGGGAGTGTAATACATAAAAAACCATTTACGGTAATTTTGCCCTTTTTGAGCTTCTATAGCTCCTTCTGGCATATAGCTTAATTCTTCATCATGTACTACGATGTATGTTCCATGTGAATCGTAACATTTGTCAAAATTATTAAACATTTCTCCAAATTTATCGCCCATAGCTTTTGCCATATCAGCAAAGGGACGCTTATCTAGTTCAGCAAAATTTTCAATTGGAGTAATATAAAAATATCTAAAATCATTAGATGCTGCGGTATACCATTCAGTTTGGAGGTTATGTTCGACAGATGCTGCACTAAGCTCTTTTGCAATTTTTTCATACTCCATAACCATTGAGGGTTTTACATTGTCCTGATGGACCATAAACATTTTCTGCGCTTGAGATAGTTGACACACAAAAGATAGTAGTAATGCTAAGACTAAAGTTGTTTTAATTGTTTTCATAATTTATTGGTTCGTTAGTTAGTTAGTTAGTTAGTTAGTTAGTTAGTTAGTTAGTTAGTTAGTTAGTTAGTTAGTTAGTTAGTTAGTTAGTTAG
>CANMXP010000015.1 GCA_947501845.1 uncultured Flavobacteriaceae bacterium
TAAAACACCTAATATGGTATATAAATTAACAGCGTAAATCAATTTTTAACCTGTAGCCATATTTCAGGACAAGACACTCGAAAACAACCCAAAAATATAATGGACTACCAAACATATGAACCACATATTGACCTAAAATCGCTTGTTAGTTGCTATTGGACTTTGGAAATACCTAAACAGTCTGAACCGCAAAAACAACGAATAGTACCTGATGGTTGTCTTGAAATGGCGTTTATTCTTGGAGATGATATAAAGCGGTACACTTCCGAAAGAGAATTTATACTTCAACCTCGTGCAATGGTGTTAGGACAAACAATTGAGCCCTTTTACGTTGAACCAACAGGGTTTGTTAAAACATTTGCCATTCGATTTTATCCTTATGGGTTTGCTGATTTTTTTGCCGAACCAATCAATAATTTGGTAAATAAAGAAACACCCATAGTTCAGATTTTTGGAACAGAAAATGCAGATGATTTGGAAGAAAAAATCGTCAAATCGGAAAATACGGAACAACGGATAGGTATTATCGAAAAATTTCTTTTGGAAAGACTTAATGATAAAAAGACGATTAATAGAATTGTAAAAAACACCGTTGATTCCCTTCTATCCACAAACGGAGCTGTCTCAATTAAATCAATCCTTAAAGATGACTTGTCGAAACGAAGACAACTCGAAAGAAACTTTAAAAGGCAAATTGGAGTAAGCCCAAAACAATTGGGAAAAGTAATTCGATTACAAACAGCTTTAAAAATGTTGCTTAACTCAAAGTCAGAAAATCTAACAGATATTGCCTATAAAAGTGAATACTTTGACCAAGCACACTTCATAAAAGACTTTAGAGAATTTACAGGAATAAACCCCAAAGAGTTTATCAATAACGAAAATTTAGCCCTTTCTGCCCTTTTTTACAAGTAGTTTAAGGGTGTCGCATTTTTACAATTTAAAGCAATTTTCTACAGCTAATTTTGTTCCGTAAACCATAAACGGAAAATGAAAAACACTATACTTATTTCAATTATTGCCTTGACCTTTGGCATTGTATCCTGTAAAAATAAAGGGGCCTCTGCTTCCGAATCAAATCCTAATAAAGAGACAACAATCAAAAACGATAAGAATATGAATAGTTTTATATCAATATTTGAGATTCCAGCAACGGACATTTCACGAGCCGTTAACTTTTACAAAGAAATTTTAGGAGTAGAAATTGAAAGATTAGATTTTCCAGAAATGGAAATGGGCTTATTTCCATACCAAGACCAAATAGTTACAGGAGTTATTATGAAAGGAGAAGGTTACGAACCTTCTGCCAGTGGAGTTACTATTTACCTAAATGGTGGAGACAATTTGCAAACTATCCTTGATAAAGTAGAAGTAAATGGTGGAAGAATAATTATTCCTAAAACACCTCACGCTGACGAGAGTGGATATTTTGCTATTTTCCACGACTCAGAAGGAAATAAAATGGGACTTCATTACCAAATTAAAAAGAGCGAACCCTAGCTGGCGCTCGTTTTCAAAGCGTGCTAAACCTAGTAACTCCACTCATGCCACAACAGACGGTATGAAACACGAACCTTTACTGCCATACTAGTGTGAATCATAGGAGAAGAAGTATCCTTATATAATTTAAATGGCTTTTATAAATGTAAGTGTTGTTATATATTTGAGTATGTATAACGGGTATATGCTTACTGGTGTGCATATTCAATTGTTACCTGCAAGCTGAAAAGCCAACCGCACAGTCCAGCACATTTCATTTTTTTCGTGCCTCAAAAAATAAAAAGAGCTTGCCTTTTCCCAACGCTCACTCAGAACAAAAATCAGAATTAAATAGGAATTTAAAAAAATGTCCGTAAATTTGTCCGTGTACGTAAAAACGTCCGTGAATAATTATGGCAACAATTAATTTTTATTTAGACAAACCTGACAAAAAAGGATTTGCACCAATTCATCTTCGAATAAACTGTAACGGAAGTCAAGTTAAGGTTTCTACAGGACAGAAAATAGAACCGAAAAACTTCAATAAATCTAAACAAAAAGCGATTGGATTAAGTCTGGAATCGCACGAAATCAATCATTATTTAGATTTTCTAAGAGAACGAGCAGATGAACTTTTGCACCATTCAAATAAAAAAACCTTTGTACAAGACGAAGTTAAAAGTGTATTGAACGAACACATAGAAAATTACAAAGAAAATAGCAATGTAAATATTGTGAAAGAGCAAGTAGCGCTTTATGGAAAACCATTCACTTTTGTAGATTTATTTGCTGGAGCTGGCGGTTTTAGTGAAGGTTTTTTACAAGCTGAACATAATAATAAATTCTTCGATTTTGTTGTTGCCAACGACATCAACGAAAATTGCGAATTAACTCACGTTGTTCGTTACAATCACCAATTAGGTTTAGACGCAGAATTTCTTAAACAAGATATTACAGAACCAGACTTTTTAGACAATTTATTAGAAAAAATTGACGGTCGTCAAATTGATGTTGTCTGTGGTGGACCGCCTTGTCAAAGTTTCAGTCTTGCAGGGAAAAGAAAAAAATTCGACAAAAAGGATGATTTATTCTCTCATTATCTAGAAGTAATAAAGGTTTTACAACCAAAATACTTCGTTATGGAAAATGTCAAGGGAATCTTGACAAAAGAAAAAGGCAAAATAAAAGAACTAATAATCAAAGAGATTAATTCTATTGTTGACACAAAAGAAATTCCATTACTAATTTCATTCATTAAAAAAATACGAAAAGAATCTAATTCGTTTCTTTTTGACAGTATTATAAAGCGAGTAGAACTAGAAAAACTACTTGAAAAAGATAAAGAAACTGGAAAAGCTGATTTCATCACTTTTGTAGAAAATAGATTTAGAAAATTAACGCCAAAAATTGCTGATTACAAAACGAGTAAAACGGACGAAAATATCAACACAATTCGCCACGGTTTTAACCTTTTAACTAGAACAAAAGAATGGGAAAAGCTAAAACGTGATATTATAAAAGAAAAAGATTTTTGCAATATTGACAGCGATAATTTCGCAAATGCGTTCACAGATTTCCTTACAGAAATCAGTTCTGAAAATGTAATTACAAAAATTGAAGACGCTTTCAAAATTCTAAAAGTACCAAGTACTTATAAAAAAGATTGTGAAGACATTATTACATCTTTGAAAATCTACACAACGTCTTTTGATGAATCCATTGAAATATTAAAATCGCATTGTAATACTAAACAAAATAAAGAGTTAGAAACTATTCTTGAAAGCATTAGGCTTTACAAAATAGAACAGCCATTTGTTGCTAACGCATCAAATTATGGTGTTCCTCAAAATAGAGAAAGGGTACTTTTTATAGGTTGTCGCAAAGACCAAAAGTATATTTCTGAAATTCCAGCAACAGTCTCAGAAGAAGAAAAAGTTACCATTTTTGAAGCTTTGTATGATTTGGATTTTATCGGTAATAATCAAGAAGCTCATCGTTACGAATTGGTTGATATTTCAGCTCAATACAATGGAACAGCCAAAAAAATGGCTAAACTTTTAAAGAAACGTAGAATTGATGGAAAGCCAATTTCAAAAGGCGGAAAATCATTTGCAGAATGGTCAAAAAAAGGTCGATTGATTGAACGTTTCAAACCACAAACTAAGCCATTTTATGTTAGGAATAGTGAAGCACTAGAAAATGGCGAAAAGTATTTCGACTTACTGAATAATCACAAAACAAGTAACCAAAACGAAACTGTTATTGAAAGACTTGGTGTCATTTTAAAAAATGGTAATTACAAAAAAGCACAACCAGAACTTGAAAAATTAAATCTTTCAACAAACAAAAGAAATTACAATGTTTTAAAGCCTGACGAACAAAGCTCTACCATAATGACCATTGCAGACGATTATATTCACTATAATTCACCAAGGTCTTTAACTGTTAGGGAAATGGCACGCTTACAATCGTTTGATGACTCTTTTGTATTTCAAGGAAAACGCTCAACTGGAGGAAATAATAGAAAAACAGAAGTGCCACAATACACTTTAGTTGGTAATGCTGTTCCACCTTTATTGGCAAGAGCAGTAGCAAGTGAAATTTTAAAAAATATTAAATAATATATGAATTCATTTAAAATAATTGGCTTTACCAAAGATTTTCGCACAAATACAAATGTGATTTACGCCCAAATATTAGTACAGGAGTATTTTGAATTGATTGGTGAAAATTACAATAAATTTCAACTTCAAAGAAAAAGAGAAGTTCATAGAGGATATAAGCGCCTAAAAGAAGATTTACAAAAAGGTGCTTTAATACCAGGGATTACATTGGCTATAGAACCAAATGTAGCGTCTGACTTTATAGATATAATAGAAAAACAAGATATCAGTAAAATTACAGAGAAAATAAAACACGTCAAAGATAACATTTACATTTTGGATGGTTTACAAAGAACTCATAAAATAAAAGAATTACTTGATAATGATGTTAAATTCAAAAATGACCAAAAGTTACTTTTAGAAATCTGGATCGAACCAGATATCTCACATTTGGTCTATAGATTAATTGTCCTTAATTCGGGGCAAAAACCTATGTCAATGAGACATCAAATAGAATTGCTTTTTACCACGATGAGAGTTACTTTAACTAAAGAAATTGATAATCTAGAAATACTAGTAGAAAACGAAGAATCAAAAAGAACTAGTGGTAGACAATTTCCATTTGAAAGGCTAGTAACAGCCTATTATAGTTTTTTAATGAGGTCGCCAGAAGTAGACAAATCTAGCATTGTTTCCGAAAGACTAATTGAGGAAAAAATAATGGATGGAAATGAAGAGTATTTGACAGAAAGCTTTTCAGCTTTTAAAAAATACTTGAATGATTATTGTTTACTAGATGAACATCTATTTCGCATATGTGATAAAACAAACTTAAAATCATTTAGAAATTGGTTTGCGGATGCTAACGTGATTAACTCATTTTTTGCGGCAATTGGAAAACTGCACGAATCAAGAGCTGAAAGAGTTCAAAGTGCTATAGGCGTTTTAAAAACCCAATTAACTGATGGTAATTCTGGCGAAGATGTTTTAAGGCTAGAAGATTATAAAAAAATAAGACAAGAAGTTGCTGACCCTAAAGTCTATAATGTCGGCTATGCTACTAGATTGTTACTAGTCAATTCCTTTAGCGAATACTTCAGAGATGAAGGATTAACCTCTTTATATAATTGTTGGGTAGATATGTCTATTAGTCTAAAGAAGAGCTAATTATGACTTACGAACAGTTAATTGCAATAAAGGAGGAGGAAACATTTTTAGAAAACATTGAAGTAATTGAAGTTTTAGGATATCCCTGTATAGATGATAAAATTGTACTTCCCATTTCTACATCCTTCTCTTTTGATAGAAATAACAATATTAATATTAAATATGAGTCTGGCACCAATATAGGTGAAATAAAATTCTTAAAGGATAGAAAAGTTGAAGATATAGAGAGCTTGCCAAACGATGAAAAGATATGTTTTTATATCGATTATGACCAAGAACATATCGTAGACCAAAGTCATACTTTCAAGTATGATTACATAATTATAAAGAAAAGATATTTTAGTAAATACAAATCAAAGTATAAAAAGACATCATCAATTTGGGGTAGTTTCTTTCATATTGATGATGAACCTAACATCATATTTGATAAGAAAAAAACAACTACCAGTATATCCGTTTCTAGTAACTTGAAAATAAGAAATAGTATTTATAAGGACAATCTATTTCTATCTATAAACGAGCCTAATCCATTTAATCGTTTTCTGAAATTATATCATTTACTGGAATTACAATTTGATATGCATACTGCTCAAAAAATTAAAGCATTAGTTGAAGAAGGCAACAAAGAGAAAGAAATTAGCAGTAAACTAAAAGAATATACGCGTGAAGAGATTAATAGGCTAATCTCAATCATAAGAGAACGTTGTATTGATTTGGTCTCTCTAACAAACACGATGAATACAATAGAACCTTTTAAGGAAAAAGCAATTAAAATATTTTATCAATATGGTAAAGAAAGTAACCCCTTAAGAAGAACGAATGGCTTCAGAGGTATCGTTAATGAAGAAGGACGATTTGGCAATCAAACATTTATTGAGTCACAAGGCCATAACTATAATATAATAATACCCAAGATATGTGCTTACTGGATATATCGTGTTAGGTCTTCAATTGCTCATAATAAGTTTGGTGAATATATAATGGATAAAAATGACGAAGAATTTATTGTAGAATTTGCAGAACCACTACTTAAAGAAGTTGTTACTCAATGTTTTAAAATATGAGAAAACTTACAGACGCAGAACAAGAAAAAATAAAAGTACTGACTAAAAACCAAGTTTCTCTTACCTTAATTGAACCGACTGAAACAGGACTTAAAAAATCAATAATGGATGCTACTGGTTCTGTTCGTAGCTATTTGAAAAGCGAGAACATTCACGATTATGAATTGCAGAATCAAGGTACAGAAAGTAAAAGAATGATTCCAGCAGTTATTCATAAAGGTTTTAAGATTATTAAGTCAAAAGCTTCACTATATCGACCTTCTACAAAAAAAGGAGACCCAAGAATTTGGTTTTATGG
This sequence comes from uncultured Flavobacteriaceae bacterium, assembly GCA_947501845.1. Lineage (GTDB taxonomy): Bacteria > Bacteroidota > Bacteroidia > Flavobacteriales > Flavobacteriaceae > Flavivirga. The sequence continues at coordinate 6,612 of CANMXP010000015.1, forward strand.
TTTGACAAAAGTTGCTGACCCAAACGATATTATCGCAATCACATATTACAATGATAGTTTTCAGGTTTTTAACTTGACAAAATTAGATGTTAAGGAATTGATTAATTCTTCAATTCTAAATCCATTTCAAGAACTAATTAATGCAATCAGTACGACAGAAAATGAAGTTGCTTTTGAGCTTTTAGCTATGTTGAGAAAAATTGCAAATGCTGGTCCAATTCCTTCAATGGTAGATGCTGATACTTCCGTAGGTCGAACACTTGAAACTGCACTCGGAATAGATATTAATTCTTCCAAACAACCAGACTATAAAGGAATTGAGCTTAAATCGTTCAGAAATAGTAGAACGAACCGAAAAAATTTGTTTGCACAAGTTCCAGATTGGAAATTGAGCAAGTTTAAAAGTTCAGCGGAAATTCTTGATAACTTCGGCTATGAACGAGAAGAAGATTTTAAATTATATTGCACGGTTTCTGCAATTACTAGAAACTCTCAAGGCTTGAATTTAAGAATCGATACTGACATCAAACAACTGATTGAAAACTCTGACAATCCAGAAGTTGGAGATTTTGTAGTTTGGACATTAGACAAACTTCATAATCGACTAAAGTCAAAACATAAAGAAACATTTTGGGTAGAAGCCGAAAGTACCAGACTAAATGACCGAGAGCATTTTCAATATAAGTTGGTAGAACATACTAAAAAGCCAATCACTTCGCAATTTGACCTGCTAATTGAGCAAGGAATTATAACACTTGACCATTTAATTAAGCGAAACTCAAAAGGAAAGGTTGTCGAGAAAGGTCCGTTGTTTAAAATAAAACCGAAAGGAATTGAGTTGTTGTTTCCGCCAAGTGAAAGTTACAATTTAATGGCATAACGGAATTACCAACGCTGAAAGCCATACACATTTCCAGTCGCACCATCCAAGCACACCAAAACTGTAAAAGAGTATGTCTTTGCCAACGCTAGCAAGTTTATGGATAAAAAAAGCCAGCCAGGTAACAAGGTATAAAAAACATAGGGCGTTTACGCTAAATCGAAAGGTCTGTGAATATTAATTAAGTCCGCTAAATATAAAATTTGGCGTTTATAGTAGAAAAGATAAAAGCAAAATATTTATATTTAGCTAAGTAATAAACCGAAACGATAGTGCCTATCACCTGCCCTACGTTTCTTATACTGAACGTTATAAGCAATTTACTAAGTCACTATAATTATAAATTTCATGAGTAAAGTAAAAAAATGTCTGCAAATGTTTGCGGAGAAATACAAATATACATTTGAAGATAATGATCCTTACAAGGATATTTCTTATTTGGATATGGCATTAACAGAAAATTGCACAGAGAAAGAATTTATAGAAATTCTTAAAGCGGAGTATGTTAATAGAGTCCATTATGGTCAGATCATAATTCGCTTTGCGAAAGATTTATACAATTATGAAGGGTTTAAAAATTTTAATAAAAAAACACAACATCAAATATTACTTAAAACGGATTGTAAAATTGAATACATAGAAAATTATAATGATATACCTATAAAACCAATCATAGATAATTGGATGAGTCATGAAATGGAATTGCTAACTCCTTACGTTAGCGATAATGACCTAGAAGATACTAAGCATCTTGAGTTTTACACTAAAGTAACAAACTGGTTATTACGCCACAATGATTTTAAACCTAACCTCCCTAAAAGCCATCCTATTGTAAAATGGGCAAAGAGACTTTCTAAATCAAATGCGAAGGCATATGCAAAACAAGGTCATCTGTTATTAGAGAAATTAGGAATGTTAGGATCCGACAAAATCGATATTTCCGAAATGAGATGGATGGAGTTAATGGAACATAACCTTACTATTAGTTGTAAGGATTTAATAATGACTAAGAATAATAAGATACATGGATTAGTTCTTTATTTTTATTCATATGATTTTACCTGTTGGTGTGATTATAAGGAAAATGAAAAACTTGAATTAGATAATATAGAGGATTGGATTAATGGCTCTTCTAAAGAAGCAGATATAGATTATAACTTGGGGACTATACCACATGATGAAAAGGATAAAACGTTAACTGACATGGCATATTTAATAATATCAGTAGTAATGGCAAAAGCCCTAATTAACCTAAAAAATGATGTAACATTAAATACTCATTTTTCTGAAAATTTAAAAATTAGTATAAATATTGATGACATGTATCAAAAACCTATCTTTTCTGGTAATTACTATAACAGTAGTCTTCATAGTAAATACGATAAAAGATATACCCCAGACCCTAAAATTGTAAAAAAGATAATAAAAAAGTACGTTTCTAGTAAAGAGAATGAAGAATTAATTATGGATCTTTTAAAAGGACAACCTACAGCTTCTGGATTAGAACTTTGGAGTGAATTGACATATGAGGATAAGTTCTATTAAAACTATATCTAATAAATTAATCTATCCATAAAAAATCAAAAGGAAATGGAGTGGATAATGAAGCCATAGTAGTATCCACAGTAATTTCTCTAAAAAAAGTGCAAAAATTTAAAGAACGTAAAAAAAGGACAACTTATAACACAGCTATATATGTCATAGTACCTATTAGATACTACGCCACATATAGTAATCGTTGTGTGTAAGCTAAAATGAACTATGCAAAAAACAAAATAGAACTTGAAGAAAATGGATATTCCATTTTAGCTGACTTATATTCAGACAATGAAGTAGACGAAATTTTAACTTGTATAAAAAATGCTGAACAGAGCGGAAATTCGTTTATGAAAACAAAGGATTTGTTTGCAATTAGACAATTAGCCAAAAATGTACCTGAATTGAGTGATTTACTGTTTAATAAAAAACTGACTGAATTACTAACCGACCTTTCAAAATCCGAATATTTCCTCACCAAGGCTATCTATTTTGATAAACCAAGTAAATCGAATTGGTTCGTTGCTTATCATCAAGATTTGAGCATTTCTGTTGACAAAAAAGCGAACTTGGAAAATTACTCGAATTGGACTTTTAAAAAAGGGCAATACGGTGTTCAACCACCAATTGAGATTTTACAGGACACGATAACAATCCGAGTTCACCTAGACAAAACTGATAAAAATAACGGAGCTTTAAAAGTAATCCCTAAATCTCACCTAAATGGAATAGTACGTGCTCAATCGAAAGATTGGAATATTAAAAACGAATTTGTTTGTGAAGTAGAAAAAGGCGGAGTAATGTTAATGAAACCTCTTACTTTACATGCTTCCAACAGAACAACAAACGGAAAGAAAAGACGAGTAATACATTTAGAATTTAATAAACATAACCTGACTGAACCACTGGCTTGGTTAGAACATTATGGAATAAAAGCCAGCACACAACAAAGAAATGTATAATTCATTGCTTCCGATTTTCCTATCAGAAAATCCTTTTTGCTGGCGATATGGAACACGAACCTTTACTGCCATACTAGTGCGATTCACAGAAAAAAAGTATTCTTATATAATTTATTATAGCTTTTATAAATGTAAGTGTTGTTATATATTTGGGTAAGTATAACGGGTATATGTGTACTGGTATACGTATTCAATGGTTGTCGCTAATGAAAAGAAAGTTCATTACAAAAATGAAATAATGAATAGATTAATAGAAAATATAGAAACCTATATTGTATTGAATCAGGATGAATTGTTATTGCTTGAAAAATTTCTAACAAAGAAAACCTACGATAAAAAGGATATAATTTTTGAAGAAGGTAAAATTGCTAATGAAATATATTTTGTTTCTAAAGGTTGTGTCCGACTATTTTATAATGCAAGTGGAACTGACAAAACAGCTTTCTTTTACACTGAGGGTCAATTTATCTGTGCTGGAGAGAGCTTTACGTTTAATATACCTGCTAAAGAAAATTATCAGGCCGTTGAACCTACCGAGTTAATAATATTTACAAAATCAGCCATTGAGAAATTAACCCTACAGATACCAAAAATGGAAGTAATAGCCCGTGTTGCTGTAGAAAACGAACTTATTAAAAGTCAAAAAGTAATTGCTTCATTTGTAACAAAGTCACCTGAAGAACGCTACCTTGATTTACTAAATACTCAGAAGGAACTATTTCAACGAGCTCCTCAACAGTATATCGCTTCATTTTTAGGAGTTTCCCCAGAAACCTTAAGTAGAATAAAAACACGAGTTCACAAGAAGGAACGTTCTTGACAATCGTCAAGAAAAAACGGACTTTCAACTCCTAACTTTGCCTTTAAAAATAAATAAAGGTGAAAAAAGTATTAGTAGCAGGAGCAACAGGATATCTAGGTCAGTATTTGGTAAAAGAGCTTAAGAAAAGAGGTTTTTGGGTGAGAGTTTTGATTAGAAAAGAAACTCAAAAGAGTAAGTTTGAAAACGTTGATGACTATTTTATTGGTCAAATAACAAAACCAAATTCATTAGATGGCATTGCAAAAGACATGGATTGGGTTTTCTCTACCATAGGAATTACTCGACAAAAGGATGGAATGACTTATATGGACGTTGATTATCAAGGAAATTCAAATCTACTGAAAGAAGCATTGAAAAATAAGGTTGAAGCATTTCAATATATTTCAGCAATAAATGGAGACAAGCTGAGGGAACTAAAAATATTTGAAGCCAAAGAAAGATTTGTAGATGAATTGAAAGGTTCAGGAATCAAATATTGTGTTTTACGTCCAAATGGATTCTTCTCCGATATGAAAGATTTTCTTAATATGGCAAAAGCTGGGCGCGTGTACTTATTTGGTGATGGGAATAAAAAATTAAACCCAATTCATGGTTCAGATTTAGCAAAAGTATGTGTTGATAAAATGATTTCTGGAATAGAGGAAGAAACCGTTGGGGGATTAGACTTGTTAACTCAAAATGAGTTAGCAGAACTAGCATTAAAGGCATGGCAAAAACCTATAAAAATTAGTCATCTTCCTGATTGGACAAGACGATTTACAATTTGGTCGTTACGAACTTTTACATCTTCAAAAACTTATGGTCCAATTGAGTTTTTCTTGACAGCTATGGCTCTTGACAACATTGCCAACAAATATGGCACTAAAAAACTTGAAGATTTTTTTAAATTAGAGGCAAAAAGAATGAAAGAAAAATAAGCACTAACTACAACAATCTATTAAAGCAATGGTGAAAATAGTGCTCATTTGAAAGATAATATAGAAAAGAAAACACTACTGCCAACTAAGAACCGAGTTAAAAAAACAAGCATTTTTGCTCTTTCTTTTTGCCACTAATCATTCATAAATTCCTCCACAAGCCTTATTGCTGAAAAAGAACATAGAAAAAGTAGGCTTCTCAACTTTTTGTTACCACTCTTGCTTATTATACCCACAGATTTTCATGATAAAATCAATTAACGTTTAAAAATTTAATATTGCTGGGCAACCAATTCAAAAAAATTGGCGTCTTTATTTATATATAGAAATCTATTTATAAACTAAGCATATGAACAAAAGAAACAAGACGGCAAGATTAGCAGGTTTACTTTATTTAATTCTAATAATTTGCGGAATAATTAATCTTGTGTACATCCCATCAAAGTTTATTGTTTGGGAAGATGCTCCAAAAACTTTTGAAAATATTGCAAATTCGGAATTGTTGTTTCGTCTAGGTGTTGTGAGCGGAATAATAACGTTTTTAATTTTTTTACTATTGCCATTGGTTTTATATAAACTCCTTAACAAAGTAAATAAAACCCAAGCAAAACTTATGGTTATTTTCGCTTTGGTAAGCATTCCTATTTCTTTTGTAAACATTTTAAACAAATTTTCGATCTTGTCATTAATCGATAAGGCCGAATATTTACAAGAATTTGAAAAGGCTGAATTACCTGCTCAAGTGATGTTGTATTTAGGTTACTATAATAATGGAATCGAAGTATCTCAAATATTTTGGGGGCTTTGGTTATTTCCATTCGGGTATTTAGTTTATAAATCTGGTTTCCTTCCAAAATTATTGGGAATACTATTAATGATGGGTTGTTTTGGCTATTTAATTACGTTTTTTAGTGCTTTTCTTTATTCAAATTTCCATAAAACAATTTTCTCGACTATTGTAGGCATACCTGCATCTGTAGGAGAAATAGGGATTTGCCTATGGCTTTTAATAATGGGAACCAATAAATTCAATATAAAAAAACTACTGCCAACTAAGAACTGAATTAAAAACAAGTATTGTTAAACGAATTTAGAAATAAAATTTCCACAGCTGGCACTTTTTTTCAACTGGCACGAAACACTAACTTTTACTACTATGCTGGTGTGATTCATTATAAAAAATATCCTTATATAATTTAAATAGCTGTTAGATATATATGTGTTGTTGTATATTTGAGTATGTGTAACGGATAGTATCTGTACTGATACACATATCTAATTGTTGACAAGCATTAAATCAAACTTTATGGATAATACAATATTGGCAGCATTGATAGGAGGCATTTCTGGAGCATCAATAAGTTTGATTTCTTCTTACTTCATTACTAAATTGAAAATAAAGCAGGAGGTGAAAATCTGGAACACTGATTTTGCTGTTAACTATTCAAAATTACTATTTGAAAATCCAGAAGCCGCCGCTCAACTTGCTAGACAATTTGCAATAGGGTTAATAGTTGTCCGTGACTCAGACGGAAGTACTGCCAGCAAGCATTTTATTCCATACCAATGTAAAGTATCGATAGGAAGGAAATCTGAAAATGATATCGTACTGACAGACTCGACTGTCTCAAGAGACCACGGAGTATTTTTTTATCGTGGAAATAAAGTTATGTTTCAAGAATTTTCACCCTTGAATAAAACGATTCATAATAATAAGCCAGTTAGTAAAATTTGTCATTTGAAATCGGGTGATAAGTTGATATTAGGGACAACACTAATAGAATTTGAAGAATTAAAGTAACAACTTGCTAAGGTGGCTATAAATAATTGCTTGTTCTCGCCTACTTCTGAAAATCCTTGCGGATTTTTAGTTTGGTTTATACTAGCAAAGTTTAGTGCTAACTCACTCTAATACTCATAGGCCTTGTGCTGATAACCATTAAGATTTTTATGAGCAAAATAGCAGAACGAACATTTCAAAAAATCTTTATCAGGAGGATTTTCAGAAAGTATAAAAATAGTCTTCCAACTAAATCTGATTCTGAAAATCCGAAAATGGAGTATCATATTTTAGCAGATGCTGTAGTCTGGGAAGATGAAGGAATTAGAGAATGCTCCCCTGATTTGGAAAACGCTTTTAGATATGCTTTAAATTATCGGACTAATTTAATTGCGAATAAAAACTTTGAACCTGAAAAAAAGAATTCGAAAAATATTGGAAAACAGACTTTTAAATTAGCTGAAAAATATTTTCCTGATTGGATTGGATTTAATGAGAGCCGTTGCTCATACAATCCTGAATTATCTAACAGAATTAAAAGAATAAGAAAAGTCTCTGATTGGAAAATTAATAAACTAATGAATAGTGATAAAGCTGAATTTGAATAAAAAAAGCAGATAACTACTTGTAAAGGACCTGTAATTCTAAAACACGTTGTGGTGCATTTGCTCGGCTATATGAAAAAAAGATTCATCAAATAAATGAAAAAGGATTTTGTAAAAATAATCCAGTGTTTTAATATAACTGGATTAGGTTTCTTGACCGAATTACAACATAATGAAAATGGAATACCACCGAATACACAATTATTTGATGTAGAAACAAATGAAACTTGGATCGTTAAGAAAAGAGTATTTCATGGAATACTAATATTAGATAAATCTGAAAAATATTTTGATTCTGAAACGGAATCAATTCATGTAGACAGTGTTTTCAAAGCTCAATCTGAACGGAAAATTGCAGTTGAAAAAGAATTAGCAAAAAGAAAAAAAGGAATTTATTCGTATTTAATAAAACCTGAGAATAAAAAGAAAAACTTGAAACCAGAAATTGGAACTGAACTAAAAATAAAACGACACCACTAAAAGGTAAGAGAACATACCAATGCCTAATGGTTATGAAGAAAGAAGAATACATTCGATACGTAACGACATAAATCTCGCAATCCAGATTTTCCGTAATGTTAAAAACCAGAACGACAAACTCAACTAATGGAACTTTGACGTTTGGGCTTTTCAGCTATTATCATTAACTTTCATTCCTGCTTTTTAAGATATTTGTTATCAGGGCTTATGGATAGCCTGATTTATTTTTAAAAATATTAGTTCAATAAATAAGAGACAGACTGCATTATGACAATAAGACCCATCACACAAAAAGAAATCAGTATTCTTTTGGTATTGATAGCAATGAATTTGTTCTCATGCCAGCAGGTAGAAACTCAGATAGAAACTCAGGTAGAAAATAACGAAAGTGCATCCTATAAACGTTTTCGTGAGGGTAAAATTCGCTATGAAAAATTCAACGAGTTTAATACTCAATTTAAATATATAAAACTGGAAGGCTTCGAATTTGAAAAGGGCATTGAGCGCTACTACCCATCAAGTGTCATAAAAGTAGATGATACATACTATATGTGGTATTCTAAGCCTCCATCTTATTCGGAAGTGGTTGGGCCTAATGAGGCAACTGATTCAACAAGGGCTTTTCATTGGGACCTGTGTGAGGTATGGTATGCCACCTCTACCGATGGATACAAATGGGAAGAGCAGGGCATTGCCATCCACCGTGGTGCATCTGGACGTTATGATCATCGCAGTGTTTTTAACCCAGATATATTGGTTGCAAACGGTAAATACTACCTGTGCTATCAGGCAGCGGGAAGTATAAAGGATGCCCGCTGGTCAAAATTGTTTAAGACATCAGGCGATTTTGTGCCAAACGTAATAGGCATGTCAGTCTCTAATTCACCGACTGGTCCATGGAAGGCGTTAGACGAACCTATTTTAAAACCTGGCCCCGAGGAGGATGCCTGGGATGGAGAGGTGATACACGAACCTACTTTTTTTGTTAAGGGAGGTCAATATTTTTTATACTATAAGAGTGATGGGCGATTGCCATGGAAACCTAATATCTCACAAGGAGAATTTAATAAAGAACATGCCGATATTCCTCTGGCAACCGGAGTTGCCATCGCTGATACCCCAGAAGGACCGTATGTTAAATCAAAATACAACCCTGTATTGATGGGAGGGCACGGAAGTATGGTTTGGCCATATCGTAACGGAGTATGTGCTACATTACCCGAAGGGCCAGAAAGAAATAGTATCCTATTCTCGGAAGATGGAATCAATTTTTATCCAGTTATTCAAGGGCTAACGGTTCCCAAAGGTGGTGGAGCCTATCGACCAGGAACGTTTACTGATGTTGATGTACAACCAGGGCAAGGTTTAACCTGGGGGGTAGGCCATGCATTTTATCCTCAGTATCATTTTGTGCGTTTCGATTGCAACTTATCTCTGGATAATGGCGACAAAGTCCAGAAAGACTATAAAATGATTCAAGATTATATGAGTGGTGAGGGTTATGAGTTTGATTCTCGCTTAAATCCCAATAATAAATAGATTAAAAACAAATTACAACAATTTATAAAAAACGCTTTTTAAGTCTATAATTTCTTAAATCTAGGCTTCTCTTTCTCTTGTTCATTTACTTCGTTATCACCACTTACCCTTCCTGGGAACGCTAAAGCGGTACTTGCAAACGAGGTTCCAAAATTAATATGGGCATGATACACTTGGCTAACCGCATCTTTTACTTGAGGTTCTGATAATTCTTTTAATGGATGAATAAACACAGACCATAAAATACCATCAGACACGGCATATTTAACATCTAAAGCCGTATGGAAATTTGCAACCAAAGCAGCCTTAATCAACTCGTCACTTAAACTATTTGAATCTGCAATAGGTGACATAATTCGCATTCTATTATGATTTGTATCTGTAATAGACAGGAGCGGAATTTCTTTTATAAAAAACTGCCAGGCACCAGGATTTCCTTGAATGGAATCGCTAACCGATGTATAAATATCCTGAAGTTTTTCATTGGTCATGTTTTGGGAAAAAACAAAAAGCGGAAAAGCAAATAAAAGAAAAAAGCATTTTTTCATAAAATCTATAATTTTAGGTGAGTTCGACGTAACAGAAACAACAAACCATGATGTCTAGTAAATTAATAAGTCGAAAGTATGGTTAAAAACTTAACCAACCTTATACTTTTATTATTTAAAGGGATGACGCTCTTCCCAATCCTGTTTAGGATTCATTAAACCAAATACTTCTCGTAAGATTCCATTAATAAAACGATTCGTGTGTTTCATATATATTGCCATAGCCTCTGGCTTGGCTCCTACAGAGCTTTTAATTTCCATAGCGGTTCTTGCATAAACAATAGAGGAAAACCTATTATCAATACCGTATTTAACCATTTCATATAACATGTTTAAATATAATTGATTTGAATATTGATGCTCGACATCATAACCCAAAAAATAAGTTTCTAAGTTTTTATTATTTAATATTAAAGTGAAAAAACCAATAAGTTTATTATTTAAATAATAGCCAAAAACCCTAAAGTTATCTTTTAAATAAAACTTTAGACTATAAAAATGATTTTCTGGAAGCAAGAATGTATTAAACTTGGCATTGTTTGAGACATTTAAATAAAGATTATACAGTTTGTTCTCATTATTTTTAATGGCTTCAATATCTAACTCTTGGCACTTAATAATGCTCAGCTTTTTTTTTGCTCGCCTATATCGTGTTCGGTATTTCTTATTCATACAGGCTATATAATCATCAATTACCTGCCATTCAGGCTGCATTTTCATAATCATATTTGGCTGTACCGTAACCCTGTATAATTTGTGGGAACTAAAGAAAGCTGCTTCGGAGTGAATACCGTCATCAAAAAAATAGTCCTTAAACATTATCGCACGAATTCTCTTGTTTTGCTTTTCTTTTATTTCTTTTTTTATATCCTCTAAAGCATTAAATATACATTCTAGATAGATGGTTTGAGAAATATTTTCCTTATCGAAATACACGCCATGTTGCCCAGTATGTGTTAAGTTGCCAACAACCAAAATGTTTCCTTTTAATATTTTAGAAACAGTGTCCTTGAAAAACTTCCTTAAGAGAGAAGCTTGTGTTTTCCTAAACATATCTTTTAAGTAAAGTTGTACGCGTTGAATGATAGCAATACCAACTAAAAGATCGTCTTTAAAAACCCCTACATAAAAAAGCTGAATATTATCTGGAGAGGCCTTTTCTAAAGCTTTTAAATAATCAACCTGTAAAAAGAGATCATGTTTTACTAAAGCATTCCAACCCTTTGGAAGGTTGTTAGCAGAATTATAGATATGAAATATTTTATTCAATAGGAAAACAAAAAGACTGAAAAATTATAGTTTTCAGTCTTTAAATATGTTAAAACTTTACAAAATGATTATTTTATTTCCAGCCACAAATAATAGCTCCCATAACACCCATAGTTACAATCCAATAACCACTATTAATAAAAATATATTTTGCTCCTTTTCTTTCAAATAAAGCATTAGTTCCTAAAATTGGTAGTGCAATAAAAACACCAGCAATAACTCCATGAAGTGCCCCATGCTTAAACGTTCTAAAAGCTTCACCATAATCATTCATAAACGCTGTATAAGATGGCAAAGCGGTTGATGGATCTCCTCCAACCATACTGTTAGCTGCTGCTTGATGAATCGTTATAGGCAGTAAAGCAAAGGCTAATAGGAATGCAAAAATAAAAGCCAGAATAAAAATCTTAGCCATATTTCCGCCTTTTACCTGTTCATCTGTCATACCTGCTGCTTGCATCCAAGCATTTCCAAATACTTTGGGGTTGTACCAAATAAATCCGACAACTAATGCCGAAACTGCAGCAACAATAATTGCTGGGAAGTTTACTAAATCCATAATATTTTAGTTAATGTTAGAATATAAATATACAAAAAAACAAAAAGCGCGTTTATAAATTGCTGTGTGTAAGAACTTAAGCGTTTATTCTTTTTTCAAATCTCTAATCAAATTTGACATAAAAAATAAAATGACTAACCCAGTAATAATAATACAACTCCACATAAACCATGGCTTTTGCCATAATGATTCCTTTTCTGCGACATCTTGAGGTGTTTCTCGCGCTACGATATTTTCTATTTCAACACTTGGTAAGTCTTTAGAAATGTTATTTTTAAAAAAGGAAAGATCATACTCAGGAGCTTTGGCTATTTTATTTCCTGTTTTAATACTATAGTTTTCATTTTTTTTTAGTGCAGCTATAACATACAATGGTTTTTGAAAAAAATGAATATCACTAAATGTTAAACTATGATTGTCTTTGTTTTCAATTTCAATATAAATACTATCTTCAAAAATTTCAGGGATATTAAAAATTGTTTCGTTTTCTGAGTTTAATCGGAAGTGAGCCAATGGCTTATTATAGACTTCTGTTTTTTGTTTTATAACTCTTGAAGATTTAGCATATATTATGCCTTTTCGGTTAAAAAATTTTGGTGCAATGACCTTAAACTGAACTTGATTTATAACTTCCTTATTCTTGAAAACAACATGAATTTGTGTTTTTTTCTCTTCGATTAATTCTGAAATTGTTTTGGTTTGAGGCGTTACGGTTTGTAATTCTCTATAGATTGCATCGTTGGAAACGCTTCCTATTTTTAAAACATTTATAGGCAAACTATTTTTATCATTAAGCACTATTTTTAAATAACGATATGCGCAACGCGGAAAAGTAACCGCTTTGTCCGCACTTATACCTTCGGCGCCTTCTAAGTTAGATATCCTACCATTATTTAGCACACCAAACCACTCCTCACGATTATTACTCCCCAAAAGTTTAAATGTTTTAGATCCTGAATAATTAGCTATAGATAAAACGAATTCTTCCATCGTTTCAAAGGGATTTCTAAAAATAATAGTAGAACTCGTATCTTTAATTGCCGTTTTTGCAACAATCTCAAACGCAACATATTCATTTGTTCTTAGGAAAGTTCCTTTCTCGCGAATAAAATAAGATACTTCTTTCCCTTTATTATCAAATATTCTAAAATCACTTAGATCTCTATTAGAAAAAGAACGGATTTCGTTTGGTAAACAAATTTCATGTAAACCATCCTTATTAACATTGCTCAATTCACCTGTTATATTGTATTGCGCAATCGCAAGGTTAACAAATAAAAGGGGTAGTAAAAACCTAATCTGTTTCATTACTAATCTGTTCTTTATGATCATCTACAACCAAAAATTTAATTTTTTGATAAACAAATGAGATGACTAAAATTAAAATACCTAATAATATAAATGCTATAATTTTACCTGTTTCAGATATATTATTAATATCGTAAACAAATAATTTAATAACAGTAATTCCCAATAGTACCAAAGCAATTATTCTTATGTTTTTAATTCGTTTTTTAATGCCAAAAATTAAAAATACAAAAGCTAGAATTCCCCATAAAACAGGAAAAGACGTCTTAACTATTTTTTGCTTTGCTAATGTGATATCTTTATAAGGAAATGCTGCGTTTTGTAGATCTTGAGAGGCTATTGGATTTGTTAGCAGTTTTAAACCGTGTAATAAAACCTCACTACTAGCTATAAAAATTAACAAGGCGGCGGCAATCCAAATAATCACGTTGTTATTAAATATATTAAAAACAGGAACTTTCTTATTTGATTGATAGATTATAAAACTAAAAAACAGGATTAATACAAACATAACATAATGCAGATAAAAAGCTGTTTGATAGCTACTGCTAGCGACAATAAAATCGGTATGTTCTTCAAAAGCTAGGCTTAAAAAAAACAGGGCAAAAAGAATGATATTTACGCAAGCAATAACATTTGCTATTTGTGTGTAGGAAACTGTTTTTTTTCTGAATAAAACAAAAGCAATCACAGCGGTAAAAAGTAAATGGTAAACAGCAGGAATCGATAAGGCTGAACTCCAGTTTTCTACATGATAAATTGCTTGAAAAAAGACTTCTATAAATCCAACTAGATATAAAAGCAAAACACCTGCTTTAAATATAAATTTACGGTATTTAACCGTATCTATTACAAAACTCCAAACAGTTATGCGGGTAGTTTCTTTTTTAAGTAAAAAATAAACCAGAAATAGAGATGCAACAACAAATATCCCTGTCATAAAAATAGGGTTTGCTACAATATTTAAAATGGCTTCGTCATTATATTTTTGAGTCCAATCTATAGTAAGACTTAAAATTGACAAAGCATGGACAATTACAGATGCAAAACGATAGCTATGAATACCAGATTTTTTAGCTAACCACATTAATAAAACGGCTTCTGCAGCCCAAAATAACGTAATATAATTACCTTCAAATTGTAGAGGAACTGCTAAGGTTATAAAGGTTAATGTTAAGCCTATTAACATATAAACAGCAACCTTATCCAACTTAAACTTTTTATATAAAAACCAAGCAAAAAACAAATTGAGCATGGCTAATCCAGCAGTAAAGAGTCCTTTAAATTCAGGATGATAATTATTTAATACTACCATACCAACAGCAAAAAACAAAAATGTATTTACTGCTAAAAGCGTTAGTTGTGTTTTGGTAAAAACTGCTTTCGTTTTTACGTTATTTATAATGTTTGTTATTGTAAATATAGCGTAAAATGCAAACGCAAAAAGCAGGGCTCCTGTATAATGAGGCGCTTCACTATTAATGTCTTTTACAAACCAAGCACCAAATAAAAGCACCGTAAATATAAATGCCAGTGTATTTACTAAATGCCATTTTTTATAAAATGCTAATAGGGTTATTCCAATATTTAAAATGATAATGTATGTGAAGAGAACTATATAGTTCCCAGACCCTGTGCTTATCATAAAAGGAACAGCAAATCCACCAATAAGAGACAACACAGCAAGTTCTATTCTGTTATAAGATAAAGATATTAAGCAGCTAAACAGTGTAATAATAACCATAATAACAAAAGCTATTTGCTGATTAAAAAGCTGATATTCATGAAAAGCAATGGCGATAGTAAAGTAAAAAACTGCAATAGCTCCCGCTACTAAAACCGAGCTAAAAGCAGCATATTTTTTGCGTAATTTATTAGCAATAAGCATGACCAAAGAACCACATAAAACACCTATTCCTACTCTTGCTGGTTCATTTATCCAGTCCTTATCTATGGCATATTTTACGAAGTAACTTATACCTAAAACAAGTATTAAAACACCTAGTTTATTAATTAAGTTTTCGCCAACAAACTTTTCTAAATCTGGGTTTTTCTCTTTGAACTGTTCCCAAAGTGATTTTTTTGGCGGCCTTAAAACTTTGGCTTTTTTAGTAACATTTTCAATACGTTCTTCTTTTTGAACGGTATATGTTTTGATCGTATCTGCTTTTACAGGCTCTGGTAGAGGTTTCGGTTTTTCTTCATCAATAATTGGTTTCGAAGTAGGTACTTCAAGAGTCGGTTTTTGGGTTTCAGGAATGGGTGGAGTTTCCTTAATTATTGAGGTTGTTCCTGTTTCTTTTTTAACAGAAATATCATTATTAGTAAGGTCGTTAATCTTACGATTTAATATTTTTATATTTTCATTTAGCCTCTTATTATTCTCATTTAATTTATGAAAATTGGAATCTATCTTATTAATTAAAACAAATAATATAATTAGTATTACAATTAATAAAACGTACGTCATAGGCTAACATTTTAGGAGTTTATCATAGAGGCTTCTTGGACCAAAATATCATTTTTATCTTCTAAAGCTTTAGATATAAAGCTACTAATATCGTCATTTTTTATTTGTCCGTTTTTTAATAATACTCCTAAAGTAAGGACTACTGCAATTCTGGTTCCTACTTTTTTAGCAGCCGTATTAAATAAGGGTTGTAATTCTTGGTAAGTAATACTTTTAGCGAGTTCCAGAATCTCAGCTTTTATTTTTTGTTGCTTTACTTCAGGTAAGTTGGTATACTTTTTTCCCAACTGTTGAATAACATCAATAGCTTTTCGTTTTGGTTGCTGTTTGCTATGCTGCGGTTTTTTATTTGGATTATTTTGAGCTGGTTTCTTTTTAGCCCAAGAATCACGCAAACCAACCGTTTTATTAAATACGATATTTTTTGAAGTAGAATCATTATCTACATTAAAATAGCCCAAACGTTGAAATTGAAACTGATCACCCTTTTGAGCATCTTTTAAACTGGGTTCAACAAAAGCTTCAATAACCTTCAAAGAATTTGGATTTATAAAATCCATAAAATCTTTATCTTGATGACTGTCTGGCGCCTCATCCATAAATAAACGATCGTATTCTCTAACCTCAGCTTTTATAGCGTGGTTAATGGATACCCAATGTAATGTTCCTTTTACTTTTTTAGAGGTGTCCTCTGTATAGGTACATTGAATCTCAATAATATGGCCATCTGCATCTTTTTTAACACTTTCAGCTTTAATTATGTAGGCATTTTTAAGACGCACCTCGCCTCCTAGTTTCAATCTAAAAAACTTATTACCAGCTTCTTCTTTAAAGTCTTCTTTTTCAATATATAACTCACGAGAAAATGGTATTTTTCTAAATCCAGCATTTTCATCTTCTTGGTTATTCTCTGCTTCTAACCATTCTACTTTATCTTCAGGGTAGTTTGTAATAACCAGTTTTACAGGGTTTAAAACAGCCATAACACGTGGTGCTGTTTTATTCAAATCTTCACGAATACAAAATTCTAGGAGCGATACATCAATAACATTATCACGTTTAGCAACACCAGCAGTCTCCACAAATTTTCTAATAGCGTTTGGTGTATAGCCACGACGACGCAATCCCGAAATGGTTGGCATACGTGGGTCGTCCCATCCATTAACAATACCATCATTAACCAATTGAAGCAACTTACGCTTACTCATAATGGTATAGCTTAAGTTTAAACGTGCAAACTCCCGTTGCTTGGGTCTTATTAGTTCTGGATCTACTACCTGATCTAAAAACCAATCGTAAAGCTCTCTATGAGGCTTAAATTCCAAAGAACATAGCGAATGTGATATTTGTTCTATATAATCGCTTTCTCCGTGCGTCCAATCGTACATAGGGTAGATACACCAATTGTTTGCTGTTCTATGATGGTGTTTTTTTAAAATACGATACATGATTGGATCTCGCATGAGCATATTAGGGTGCTGCATATCTATTTTGGCACGGAGTATGTGCGAACCCTCTTCGAATTCGCCATTTTTCATGCGCTCAAATAAATCTAAATTTTCTGCAATACTCCTATTTCTAAAAGGGCCGTCAACTCCTGGTTGTGTAGGTGTTCCCTTTTGTTCTGCCATAGCTTCGCTGGATTGTGAATCTACATAGGCCTTTCCTTCTTTTATAAAAACAATCGCCCAGTCATGAAGTTGTTGAAAGTAATCTGAAGAAAATAATTCCTTATCCCATTTATAGCCTAACCAGGCCACATCCTCTTTAATGGCATCAACATATTCCTGTTCTTCTTTTGCAGGGTTTGTATCATCAAAACGAAGGTTGACAGGTGCGTTATATTTTTCACCCAAACCAAAACTAATACCTATGGCTTTTGTATGGCCAATGTGCAAGTAACCGTTTGGTTCTGGGGGAAATCTAAAACGTAAATTCTCTTTAGACATTCCATTAGTTAAGTCTTCTTCTATAATTTGCTCAATGAAATTGAGTGATTTTCTTTCTTCAGACATTCTTTCTGATTTATTTCAACTAAATAAGCTTCAAAATTACGGAAATTCGAGTTATTTTAGCCCAATATATATTTAAGAAGCGTAACAAACTTTTAATTACCAAGACTTATACGGTATATTGTCTTAACTTCATAAATATATAATGAATGAAAAATTTAAATTACGAATGTCCAAAGTGTCATAACAACACATATAAATTAGGTCAGATGAGGGCAACTGGAGGAACACTTTCTAAGATTTTTGATGTGCAGAATCAGAAATTTACTTCTATAACGTGCCAACGATGTACTTATACAGAATTTTACAAAACCAAAACCAGTGCACTAAGTAACGTTTTTGATTTCTTTACAAATTAATGGGTATTATAAAAGTTGAAAATATTCGGGTATTTGCCTATCATGGTTGTCTTAAAGAAGAAACTAAAATAGGCAGCGATTATCGTGTTGATTTAGAAGTTAAAGCCGATTTGCAAAACTCGGCTAAGACAGATAGATTGTCAGACACTGTTGATTATGTTTTTTTAAACAGGATTATTAAAGAAGAAATGGAAATTCCTTCCTATTTGCTTGAAACGGTAGCGCGGCGTATACTTAACAGAATCTTTAATGAAGACCAACTTGTAAAAAAAGCTACGGTATGGGTAAGTAAATTAAACCCACCAATTGGAGGGGATGTTGAAAGAGTAACGATAAAAATGACCGATAAGCGTAAAAAGTCATTTTAAGTAAGGAAAAGTTATATTTTTTTTTACATTTGTACCCGATTCCCGATGACTCTTTGGGAATACCAATTTTAAAGGTTTATCAATAGATTTTTTGATAGCTTTTTTTCAAATTGGCGTCGTGGCCGAGTGGCTAGGCAGAGGTCTGCAAAACCTTCTACAGCGGTTCGAATCCGCTCGACGCCTCAAAAAAAACCTTCAAGTTTTCTTGGAGGTTTTTTTATGGAACATTTTCTAAAAAAATTAATGTAAAAAATTCTCCAACCCTGAAAGTTGGAGAGAACCTTCAATTTAATTCTTAATACATTGTTTTGTAGAGGTACTTCTATCCAGTCCTTATTTTAAAAGTAAACATGCCTTCCATATTAGTCACACTAGTCATACCATAAGTACTCATCTTGATCAAAATTTATGGGGCCATAAAACAAAACATTAAACCCATATTAGTCAGATTCCCAATTACTAAGATCTTGATTAAAACTTGTAGCTTGATAAAACATGCTTTCCATATTGGTCACCTTAGCCACATTCCAATTACCAATATCTTGATTAAAACTTGAAGCTTCATAAAACATGTAACTCATATCAGTCACGTTAGCCACATCCCAATCACCAATATCTTGATTAAAACTTGTAGCTTCATAAAACATGTAACTCATATCAGTCACATTAGCCACATCCCAATCACCAATATCTTGATTAAAATCTGTAGCTTGATAAAATATGCCTCCCATATTGGTCACCTTAGCCACATTCCAAGCATCAATATCTTGATTAAAACTTCTAGCTCCATAAAACATAGCTTCCATCTCAGTCACCTTAGCTACATTCCAATCACCAATATCTTGATTAAAACTTCTAGTTTCTTGAAACATGTGACTCATATTGGTCACCTTATCCACATTCCAATTACCAATAGCTTGATTAAAATCTGTAGCTTGATAAAACATGCTTTCCATATTGGTCACCTTAGCCACATTCCAAGCATCAATATCTTGATTAAAACTTCTAGCTCCATAAAACATGTAACTCATATCAGTCACCTTAGCCACATTCCAAGCATCAATATCTTGATTAAAACTTCTAGCTCCATAAAACATGTAACTCATATTAGTCACGTTAGCCACATTCCAATTACCAATATCTTGATTAAAATCTATAGCTTCTTGAAACATACCTTCCATATTGGTCACCTTAGCCACATTCCAAGCATCAATATCTTGATTAAAACTTCTAGCTCCATAAAACATGTAACTCATATCAGTCACGTTAGCCACATTCCAATCACCAATATCTTGATTAAAACTTCTAGCTTCATAAAACATGTAACTCATATCAGTCACGTTAGCCACATTCCAATCACCAATATCTTGATTAAAATCTGTAGCTTCTTGAAACATGCCTTCCATATTGGTCACCTCAGCAACATTCCAATTACCAATATCTTGATTAAAACTTGTAGCTTGATGAAACATGCCATACATATCAGTCACCTTAACCACATTCCAATCACCAATATCTTGATTAAAATTTGTAGCTTGAGAAAACATGTAACTCATATCAGTCACGTTAGCCACATTCCAATTACCAATATCTTGATCAAAACTTATAGCTTGATTAAACATGCCTTTCATATTGGTCACATTATCCACATTCCAATTACCAATATTTTGATTAAAACTTGTAGTTTGATTAAACATGCCTTCCATATTGGTCACCTCAGCCACATTCCAATTACCAATATTTTGATTAAAACTTGTAGCTTGAGAAAACATGTAACTCATATCAGTCACGTTAGCCACATTCCAATCACCAATATCTTGATTAAAATTTGTAGCTTGATTAAACATGGCATACATATCAGTCACCTTAACCACATTCCAATCACCAATATCTTGATTAAAATTTGTAGCTTGAGAAAACATGCCTCCCATATTGGTCACCTCAGCCACATTCCAATCACCAATATCTTGATTAAAACTTGTAGCTTGAGAAAACATGCCTTTCATATCAGTCACGTTAGCCACATTCCAAGCACCAATATCTTGATTAAAATTTGTAGCTTGAGAAAACATGTAACTCATATCAGTCACCTTAGCCACATTCCAATCACCAATACCTTGATTAAAATCTGTAGCTTGAGAAAACATGTCTTCCATATTGGTCACATTATCTACATTCCAATCACCAATACCTTGATTAAAACTTGTAGCTTGAGAAAACATGGCTTCCATATTGGTCACATTATCTACATTCCAATCACCAATAGCTTGATTAAAACTTGTAGCTTTATGAAACATGTAACTCATATCAGTCACGTTAGCCACATTCCAATTACCAATATCTTGATTAAAACTTGTAGCTTGAGAAAACATGCCATACATATCAGTCACCTTAGCCACATTCCAATCACCAATATCTTGATTAAAACTTGTAGCTTGAACAAACATGCCTTTCATATTGGTCACGTTAGCCACATTCCAATTACCAATATCTTGATTAAAATTTGTAGCTTGAAAAAACATGCCATACATATTGGTCACGTTAGCCACATTCCAATTACCAATATCTTGATTAAAATTTGAAGCTACAGCAAACATGTAACTCATATCTGTCACGTTAGATAGATCTGGACGGTCTGTTGCGTTTCCTATTAAATTTACACAGCCATAAAACGCACGCCCCATAGATGTCCATGTTTGGCTGCCCCATTGTTCTATACTTTGGATATTTAACATGCTCCCTTCATTGTTAAAATAAATCCTGGGGAAATCGCCTGTAACAGTAACAGTATATGTATCTGCTTTAGTATAAGTATGGGCGGTATCTCCTGTTTGGTTGGTGGAAAGACTACCATCGCCCCAGTCTACTGTATAATTGTAGGTTGACTCTACTTTTGTTGGTATGGTAATCCTTTGATTAGCTACTGTGGTTTGCCATGTTGTTATAAATTGGGCATTTAAGCTATAGCAGCTTGTTATAAGTGCAAAAAATAGTAGGTGTGATTTTTGTGTCATTTTTTCGTATTTATAGAATTGGTGCTCACTATAATTAAAAGCTGTTTGCAAAGTTATAACTATGAAATAATGTGTAGACCCCCGAAAAAAGGGGGTTTTGTGTTTTATTAGAATTTATATGAGGGTTTTAGTGTAATTATTCTTAGAAATACAATTAAAGCTAACCTGTTGTGCCTTTTGATTTGTTTCGATAAACTAAATGTCAGTTCGAGTCCTTTTCAATAGAAAATGGTATTCTCGATACTAATTTCACTTATAAAAATGAGTAAAATTCACTCGAATTGACAAATTTTCCTCAAAACACACAACGGGTTTAAGACTAAAATGGACGTATTGGACTATTGAATGGTTTTTTACTTTTTGCAATGTGTATAAAATGCCAGATATTATAAACAAGATAAGGTCTAGACAATGCTAGACCTTAGGGCTATTAATAATTTAGTACTTATTTAATTCTTAATACATTGTTTTGTAGAGGTACTTCTATCTAGTCCTTATTTTAAGTAAACATGCCTTCCATATTAGTCACACTAGTCATACCATAAGTACTCATCTTGATCAAAATTTATGGGGCCATAAAACAAAACATTAAACCCATATTAGTTAGATTCCCAATTACTAAGATCTTGGTTAAAACTTCTAGCTTGATAAAACATGCTTTCCATATTGGTCACCTTAGCCACATTCCAATTACCAATATCTTGATTAAAACTTGAAGCTTCATAAAACATGTAACTCATATTGGTCACCTTAGCCACACCCCAATCACCAATATCTTGATTAAAATCTGTAGCTTGATAAAACATGCCTCCCATATTGGTCACCTTAGCCACATTCCAAGCATCAATATCTTGATTAAAACTTCTAGCTCCATAAAACATAGCTTCCATCTCAGTCGCCTTAGCGACATTCCAATCACCAATATCTTGATTAAAATTTGTAGCTTGATAAAACATGTAACTCATATCAGTCACGTTAGCCACATTCCAATCACCAATATCTTGATTAAAATTTGCAGCTTGAGAAAACATGCCTCTCATATCAGTCACCTTAGCCACATTCCAATCACCAATATCTTGATTAAAATTTGTAGCTTGAGAAAACATGTAACTCATCTCAGTCACATTATCCACATTCCAATCACCAATATCTTGATCAAAACTTGTAGCTTGATTAAACATGCCATACATATTGGTCACATTATCCACATTCCAATCACCAATATCTTGATTAAAACTTCTAGCTTCTTGAAACATGCCTTTCATATCAGTCACCTTAACCACATTCCAATTACCAATATCTTGATTAAAACTTGTAGCTTTTTGAAACATGCCATACATATTGGTCACCTTAGCCACATTCCAATTACCAATATCTTGATTAAAACTTCTAGCTTGATTAAACATGCCTTTCATATTGGTCACCTTAGCCACATTCCAATTACCAATATCTTGATTAAAACTTGCAGCTTGAGAAAACATGCCTCCCATATTGGTCACCTTAGCCACATTCCAATTACCAATATCTTGATTAAAATTTGCAGCTTGAGAAAACATGTAGCTCATATCTGTCACGTTAGCCACATTCCAATTACCAATACCTTGATTAAAACTTGCAGCTTGAGAAAACATGCCATACATATCAGTCACCTTAGCCACATTCCAATTACCAATATCTTGATTAAAACTTCTAGCTTGATTAAACATGCCTCTCATATTGGTCACGTTAGCCACATTCCAATTACCAATAGCTTGATTAAAACTTCTAGCTTGAGAAAACATGTAACTCATATCAGTGACCTTAGCCACATTCCAAGCATCAATATCTTGATTAAAACTTCTAGCTTGAAAAAACATGCCTTTCATATTGGTCACGTTAGCCACATTCCAATTACCAATAGCTTGATTAAAACTTATAGCTCCATAAAACATAGCTTCCATATTGGTCACCTTAGCGACATTCCAATCACCAATATCTTGATTAAAATTTGAAGCTACAGCAAACATGTAGCTCATATCTGTCACGTTAGATAGATCTGGACGGTCTGTTGCGTTTCCTATTAAATTTAAACAGCCATAAAACGCACGCCCCATAGATGTCCATGTTTGGCTGCCCCATTGTTCTATACTTTGGATACTTAACATGCTCCCTTCATTGTTAAAATAAATCCTGGGGAAATCGCCTGTAATAGTAACAGTATATGTATCTGCTTTAGTATAAGTATGGGTGGCATCTCCTGTTTGGTTAGTGGAAAGACTACCATCGCCCCAGTCTACTGTATAATTGTAGGTTGACTCTACTTTTGTTGGTATGGTAATCCTTCGATTAGCTACTATGGTTTGCCATGTTGTTATAAATTGGGCATTTAAGCTATAGCAGCTTGTTATAAGTGCAAAAAATAGTAGGTGTGATTTTTGTGTCATTTTTTCGTATTTATAGAATTGGTGCTCACTATAATTAAAAGCTGTTCGCAAAGTTATAACTATGAAATAATGTGTAGACCCCCGAAAAGGGGGTTTATGTTTTATTAGAATTTATATGAGGGGTTTTTGTGCTAAAGATAAAATAGATGTATTGGAATATTGAAAGGGTTTTTACTTTTTTCAATGTGTTATAAAAAGAAAATTTTTATTTAAGGAAAAGCAAATCCCTCTGCCTGAGTTTGTTTTAAATTGGCTTTAATATGGCATTTATAATTAAATTGGTATGATGTCTCAAAAAAGCTTTAAATTTATTCTGGAAGCTTTTCTTTTATAGGGTTTATTTTTTCTAGCTTTTCTTTATTCTTTTCGTAAGCCTCAGGAAAGAAGCCTTGAACAAATAATAAAACCCCAAAACCTAAAATAACGATAGCGATAACCTTTTTTGTTTTAAAAATAAGTCTAGGTGTTAATTTGGCTTTTAATTTTTTGGCTACTAGAATTTTAATTAGATCTGTAATAAAATAAGATACAATCATGGTAACTATAAAAATAATGTCACCATTTTTTGATGTCGTTAATGTATCTCCCAACACCATAAAACCTAACCAACCAATTAAAACACCAATATTTATAAAATTAAGCAAAAAGCCTTTTACAAAAAGCTTACCGTAGTCTTTTTGAATTTCAACTTTGTGATATTCTTTAACAATAGCTCTAAAGGATTTAGATGTTTTTATAAAAGAAATGATACCATAGACAATTAATAAGACACCTCCAAAAATTAAAAAACTAGGATCGTTACTAATTTTCCCTCTTAGATTATTGGTACTATAAAAGGCGATTACGATAAAAATGATATCGGCAAATATAACGCCCAAATCGAAAATTAATGCACTTCTAAAACCTTTTGTAGCACTTGTTTCTAATAGCACAAAAAATACTGGCCCAATTGTAAAAGCTAGTATTATTCCGAAGGGAATGGCGGTTAAGATATCGTCAAGCATAATTGAGCGAAGGTTTACACAAAGTAAAGAAATATTTATAACTAATGTAAACTTGTATGCCACAAAAATAAAAGCGTGTGATTACACAAAATCACACGCTTTCAACAAACTAAATTAATTAGGAAACTATTTCTTAACTAATTTTAAACTGCTAGTCCCATTAGCAGTTTTTATTTGAGCAAAATACAGTCCTGATTTTAAACCAGAACCATCAATTGTCGCTTCACTAGAATTAGGCGATAGTGATAAAACACTTTTACCCAATACATCAAACACTCTTATAGAAGTTAGGTTCGTATTTTTAGTTTTAACCGTCCAGTGATCTTGTGTTGGATTAGGATATGTGCTAAACGTATCTAGGTCAAAATCGTTCGTACTAAGCACTGCAGCACCAAATTTCACATCATCAAAATAATATGTTTTGTCGCTGCCTACAGTTGCTCCGCTAACATCAAAATTAAAGAATATGGATACCATATTGTAGATATAAGACAGGTTTAATGCAGCTGTACCCGTTCTTTCGTTGCTAAAATCAAATTCAAGCGTATTCCAGCCTGCTACAACGGGTGTACTTGTTAGTGTCTCACAAGAGCGCGTAGGATCACCAACCGTTTCAATTTTAAGCAAAACAGGAATACCTGCATCGGGAGACCAAACACGTACATTCATTTTTGTATCAGATCCTGTAATAGGAATATCTGTTGCTAAACCAGCTGGAGTACTAATTGTTGTGCCAGCCCATGTTTCGGCAGCACTTGTTTTAATAGATTGTATGACCATATTTCCAGCATCTGTAGGGTCAACAACCAGAGTAGAGACATTCCCTCCAAAATCTGTAACGGTATAATTAGTAGTCGCCCCTTCAAAGTCTATAGGCAAATCAATCTGATTAAGTCCCCCTGTATTATCAAATTGCTCTATATCATCAAATAGAAATGTTGAGGTTGCTGATCCGTCTCCAGTATTCCCAAGATCAAATAAAAACACCAAAGCATCATAGGTTGAAGCTGCTGTACCAGAGAAGTCCCATTCTATGGTTTCCCAAGCGTTTTGTACTGTTGTAACACCAGAGACTTCAACAAATACATCACCATCCGCAGCGTCCTCAATTTTAAAATTAACAGCGGTTCCTACTGGAGCTGCTGTATAAACTTTCATTCTAATAGCATTATTCGTAGAAAAATCAAGTTTACTATCTAATATTATTTTGCTTCCAGCCCAAACCTGGCCGCCATTTCTTATTAGTTCTACAACTGTTGCGCTGGTATTTATACCATTAATTTGCGGATTTGCTTTTACTGTTGCCCCACCGCCATCAAAATCAATAAAGTCACTGGTTTCAAGAGTTCCTTCAAAATCCATTGGAAGTGCTATTTGAGCATATCCAAAAGATACCGTTAAAAGAACAAGTAATAAAGTAATTTTTTTCATCATCGTTTTGTTTAGTTAATATTCAGAATTGTCGTATTCATAAATATAGACTCAAACTATTGATAATCAGCTAAAATCAAGCACTACAAAAAGCATACATATTGAATAAAATGTAATATTTTTATTATTTTTTCAGTAATACTCTATGTTTTCATCGATTTTCTTTGCGAAATTAACATGCTGTAAATCAGATTAATATGTTTTTAGTCGATTTTGTTGTGGTATTGTTGTGGTGGTTTTATGACATGTAAAGTAGTTGTTTTGGTAATTAACGGAACTCAAGTCGCTAAAAAGAGCGGATGCTGTTTAAAAAGGGCTTTTTTTGCAAAAAAATGATCTAAAGAAGTGCTAATTTTTAGTACTAAAAATGGTTAGCGGACCGTTGTTATTTGTAACAATTATTAGGTTTTTATTACTCTGTTTAATGCAGGTAAGCTCCCTACTATCATAAGGTGTATAAAAACCACTTTGTTTAGGAGGCAAATAGGAAAAATTATTTTTGCCATCTCCTAAAAGAACAGCTCCAATTCCTGAATCGTAACGTATCGTTTCTACCTCAACACCATAATGATTGCCTACTATTAGAATATCTTTAAACCCATCGTTATTAAAATCTGAAACCATTGATGATTTTATAGGGGATACCTGTGCTTGTATAGGGAGTGGTTTTCTTTTAAGTATGCCATTATCATTTATCAAAACGATGCTTTCAAAGTTGTTAATCTCGTATATAACAGCATTTTCCACTTTTTCTTCGGGAAGTATTTCCAGTAGCTTGGATGAGGCAAAACTATGGTAATCTTTGAATTTTTCTGCAACATAGGGCATTTGCTGGCTGGTACACTCCTTGCCTCTTAATGGTACATAATCGTTTTTGTAATATTTTGCCAGTACGACATCGTTTATTCCGTTATTGTCAAAATCGTTAGCATATACCTTAAAAGGATGTTCTTTTGATGCTTTGAACTTATTATTTTTTCCCAGATTGCCAACAATGTAGTCATCGTCCCCATCGTTATCTAAATCGCTGGCCGTTATAGACCACCATAGACCCCTGGTATCGTTTAGACCATACTTTTTTGAGTTATCTATAAATTTGCCCTTTTCATTTTCTAAAACTATAATTTCCATCCACTCTCCAACCAGCATGAGGTCATTATCATTGTCCCCGTCTATATCTGTAAAAACGGCATCGGTAACCATACCTATGTTTTGAAGATTCGGTGCTATCTTGTTAGAGGCTTTTTTAAACAGACCGCCTTCATTTATTAGCAGGTAGCTACTGGCTGGAAAAGGATATTTATCGGCAATAAGCCTGGTACCAACAAATATATCCAGATCACCATCAGAATCTATATCACTGGCTTTTGCGCATTGCGAACTTTCGTATATTGATGGCAAAACAGTATCATTTTTAGTGAATTCCCCTAGGCCATTGTTTATATATACTCTATCTTTTAGCAAAACATGCCCTCTCTCATATTCAGAGCCTCCGCTTGCTATAAATAAATCGTTGTCGTTGTCGCCATCTATGTCTATGAACAGGCAGCCCAAATCTTCCGAGTCTTTGTCTTTTTCCCAGGGCTGCGATGCATTTTTTTTAAATAGTCCGTTTTCTTTTTGTTGTATGTAAAGTGTACCGCTTTCGCCAATGGCTCCACCAATAAACAGGTCTTCCAATCCATCGCCATTCACATCTCCGGAGACGGAAAAAGGGCCGTTCTGTGACAATTTATGTGGCAGCAGTACTTCTTTTTCAAAATCATTGAATGTATTTTCTTTATGGACAAAGGGCAGACCAATGCCTTTGGCATTCATTCTGGCAAATGTTTTTTTGATTTTATCTGGGCTTTTGGTTATGGCTTTTTCAGCTTTGGAATATTTGGCCGTTATGGTTCTGTTTGCACCTATATTTTCAAAAAGGTTCCTTTTCCCATCTGCCCAAACGACTTCAATTTTGTCTATTTCCACATCTTTGCCCAAACCAAAAAACAGCCCTGGTTCTACGGATGAAAAATAGCCTCGGGTCACATTGTGCTCTGCAACTTGTGTTTTTCCGTTATGGTAAATCGTAGCCTTGGCTCCGTACCCTTGGGTATTATTTTCTGGGCCTTCCAGATCGATAGTTAAAAAATTTCCCGTGGCCTTGTTCTCATAAACAAAAGCTGGAGCATCCATATTGTTTGTAACAAGGTCTAGATCGCCATCATTATCCAGATCTCCATAAGCAATACCGCTGGAAAAGCTAGGGGCATCGAAGCCCCAGTCTTTGGTAACTTTTTCAAATTCCAGACCGCCCCTGTTTTTAAAAACATAGTTGGGCAATGGCGAAGAAGGGGCCAGTTTGCTTTTTCCAAAGAATTCCTCTGCCGTCATGTTTATATCAAGGTTATTTAGAATATCGACAAAATCGTTATTCCTGACATCTTTTTTAATGCCATTGGACACGACGATATCTTTCCAGCCATCGTTATCCAGGTCTACCAGTAAGGCTCCCCAGCTCCAATCGGTCTTGGCAATACCTGCTATGTTGGCCACATCTGAAAAACTACCAGCACCCGTATTAATTTGAAGGGTGTTGAACATGTATTGATAATGCCCTCCCGTATTTACTATATTGTTGAATGCCTCGGTACTCATAGACCCCATATTTGTTTTGGAACGGTAGTGGTCTTCGGCTGCCATGTCCAGTGTCATAAGATCTATCAAACCATCATTGTTAACATCCCCCGTATCTGAACCCATACTAAAACGGGATATATGCTTTAACTTATCGTTTATAACATTTTTAAAGGTACCATCCCCATTATTATAGTACATAAAGTCTGGTTCGTCATAATCGTTTGCGACGTATAGATCTGTCCACCCATCATTATTAAAATCACTGGCGTTGACACTCAAACCGTAGGCCAAAGTATTTTGAATACCAACCTGTTGCGATACATCTTGGTACCTGCCATTATCATTTCTATATAGCTTATCGGTATAGAATTTATAACGTGCTTCAGGGATTTTGAAGCGTTTGAACAATTTTGAATCTGCGGGCTGATTTACCTGATACATATCTAGATCCCCATCATTGTCCATATCGAAAAAGACCGCTTGAGTTGAAAACCCTGCGTCTGCCAGACCGTAAGCCATGGCAGATTCTGTAAAAGTGAGATCTTGATTGTTTATGTAGAGCTGGTTCTTACGGTCTTCGAGATTCATGGACTCTCCGTTTCTGCTAATATAGATATCGAGATACCCGTCTGCATTAATGTCTACCATGGTGACACCCCAAGACCAACCTGAATTTTTAGCTACTCTGGATTTTTTTGTAATGTCTTCAAATTGAAACTGCCCCTTGTTTAAATATAATCTGTCACTAACCTCATTGCCGCAAAAGAATATGTCTGGCAAGTTATCATTATTAATATCTCCAATAGCGACACCTGCTCCGTTATAGATTTGACTGTAATAAAATATATTTTTTGTGGTGGTTTCTTTAATGGTATTATTAAAATCGATACCTGTTTTTTCTGAAGGCAACAATTCTAGATGTCCTGTTAGGGCTTCTGGATAAAGGTCACGTTGTGGGCTTTGACATGCCATGATTAAAACCAATATCAATAATGTAATACGTTGAGGTTTCATTTTCATAACACTTAATTTAAATGCATTTAATGATAGTAAGATAGTTAAATAAATGGAATTTTCTTACTTAATAAATTCTCCTTTTCTCTTAATGTGATTATTTGCAAATTTTAGATTTTCGTCTTTATCCCATAGCCCCCAATAAGCGCCAACATCTCCTTCGGCCCTTACTTTCCACGATTCATCAAACGATGAGAAGTAAAAGACCTCTATATCGTTAGTTCCAGACCAATATTGTGTATTGATAAAATATTTTATAGCATTTTCAAAAGAAGGAAGGGCATCATGTATACCTTCACCTAAACTGGGCCAGCCTGTTTCGGTAATAATAACCTTTTTCCCTTTTGCAGCTCTTTGTGCTTCATAATACATGTCTTTCATATATAATAATGAATAATGTATATCACAACCTTCCCAATAAGGGTAACAATTAGCCAAGATAATGTCACTGGCGTCAGTTATTTTTGGTCGTTGGGCAAACTCGTAATAGGAGTCTACATACCCAACTGGGATTTCAGGTATGGCTTCTTTGACCTGATACATAAAACTTAAAAGTTCTTCTTCTGTTAAATCACCCCTATACATAACTTCATTGCCAACGGCAGCAATATCTACATAGCCTTCGCGCGCCAATTGAATAAGGCTAGCAACTTCTTTCATGTTTGCTTCTAAATCTACACCTAGCCATGCACCAACAAGTGTTTTTATACCATATTCTTTTGCGACTCGAGGAATAATTTCATTGCCATCTGTACATGAAAAAGAACGAATCCATTTGGTATATGGTTTTATTATTTCCATACGACGACGTATCTGTTCTTCTGTAATTATAACTCCTGGCCCTGGTGCTTGACCTTCTTCGTATGGGCTAAAACACAACCCATGCATCCCTTTATTTAACATTCTATTAAACAGGTTGATTAACCCTATATCCGTCTTGTTTATAAGGTTACCACCCGATAAAGCCAATATTTCACTTCTTTTTTCTGACATAATTATTAAACTTAATACTTTTTTCTAACTTATAGTTCGCCTCTTCTTCTTACCAATTCAGTTTTAATTTCGCGAGCTCTTTTTTCACTAAGGCTGTAGTTCCACATAACCAGTATAGCGATTGCTGCCGTAACCGACGGTATAATAATATCTGCAATTCTTAGATTAGTCATGGTTTCTGCTGTCTGGGTTTCAGCCTCAGAAATAAACCCAACCAATTTTAATACTAATCCACCCAATACTAATGCTAGGGCTTGCCCCAGTTTTACCATCCACCAATAAATTGCGCCAAAAGTTCCTTCTTTACGTGGCATACCATTTTCTAGCTCATCTAAGTCACATACATCGGCAG
This sequence comes from uncultured Flavobacteriaceae bacterium, assembly GCA_947501845.1. Lineage (GTDB taxonomy): Bacteria > Bacteroidota > Bacteroidia > Flavobacteriales > Flavobacteriaceae > Flavivirga. Next base: position 37,880 of record CANMXP010000015.1, read on the forward strand.
TCATACTCATCATTAGGGTAAACAGTCCTCCTAGTCCGAAAGCAATAAAAGGAATGGGTAGAAAAATGAGCCAAGGAATGCCTTGACTGGCATCAATACTAAACCACGACATACCAAGATTATCTAGATATGGATTTAAAAATTCAAATATGGAGGCTATACCTTGAGTTAACGATTGGCCTAACTCGGTTCTATTGAAACTGGCGTTCAATGTCGTATCAAAGCCCCACCACTTAAGTATATAACCTATTATTGATATTGCCGTTGAAATGATAAACGCTTTTCTTTTTCCGAGGGCATTCGATATTTTGGAAATTATTGGAATAACAACAAAAGCTGTTATAATTGCTGTTATTGTAGAAAACCAAGCAGGCCAGGTACCTGCAGCTCCGTAGCTACCATTATACATATAAAATACGATAATATAAACACTAAAAGCTGCAACCATTTGAAATCCATTAAACACTAAAAAAGTAGCACCACATAGCTTCATAAATGGTTTGTTTTTAGAAACCTGCTTAATACTTTTAAATAGTTCTTTCATATTGGAAGACAGTGTTTTTAGGGAAATTTCTTTTCTGTTTTCCATGTTTTCAGAATCGATTCCTCTACAAAATATGGCTGGCAATATGCCTAAAACAACACAGGCAGCACCAACTATTATTGAAAGTTGTCTAACACCAACGTCTTGTGCTTTAAATATTTCTGGATCAGCAATAATAACCCAAAACCAAGGTACGATCATCCATGCGATTTGTCCCATGGTATTTGAGAAAGCCATTAAACGGGTACGTTCATTATAATCGGAAGTCATTTCATACCCCAAACCGACCAAAGGTGTTGCAAACATGGTATTTCCAATTAAAAATATCATTGAAAAAATAAGGAAATACCAAAAGTTATAGGTTTGGGAATTCTCAGGATATAACTGCCACAATAAAATAAACAAGATACCACTTAAAATAGCGCCGACAAAAATGTAGGGTCTTCTACGTCCCCATTTCGATTTTGTATTGTCTGAGATGAATCCCATAACAGGATCTGTAAGGGCATCAAAAATTCTTGGAAGTCCGCCCAATAAACCCGCTAAAAAGGGATCCATCCCAAAAGCGGTTAACAAAAAGAAAGAGAAAAAACCTAAGGCTCCAGGTAATAAATTAAGTACTAGATGGCCAGCTCCAAAAGCTGCTTTTTGTCCTAAAGGGACTCTATCTCTGATTGCAGTTTTTGTGTTTGACATATCTTAGTTTGTTTATTTGGTTATACTTAATAATTTATTATGCGTTAGGAATTACAATGGTTTGAATGGCTTTTGCATTTATTGAAAATGTTACTGATTTATCTTTTAACTTGAGATGAACACTTTTTGGGTTTGTGGTTTCATTAAATATGACGACCGCAATAGAACCATCGGGGTTTTGAGTGGCTGTAACCATTAATTCATCATCTGAGTTTTCGAAACTGATTACTTTAGCGTTCGGTCTTATATATTTGCTAAAATGGGCAAGCGTGTAATAAATAGGCGTGAAATAAACCGCATCAGCATCAGCATCAACAATTACCGGAGCAACGCACCAATTTTTAAACCAATTAGGGCCGCCTTGTTTATCTAAAACCATATTCCAATCTACCCAACCATCAACCCAGTTGTTTAAACAACCAATAATATCTCTTGCATAGCGATATACAGGTACATACTTTGGGTGTAAATGTTTTTGATCTTCGGGAGCCCAATCCCAACCCCAATCGGTAGCTTCCTTACTCCAATACCAAGCATCATCTTTCCATTTTGGCACTTCGGAATCTACACAGGCTTCTGTTTGTATTAAGTATTTATTGGGGGCTTTTTTGTGTGCATATTGTAATGCTTCTGGGAAGTAATCATAGGTGCTTTCATACCAATGAATGGCTGTTCCATCATAATATTTCGAAGATGCCCTGTCTTTATACATGACATCCACCCATTCTTTTAAACCTTCTCTATTTTGATCGTACCCCAAAATTTTTAAATCCCCTTTTCCATCGGCTTCCAGTTTTGGTCCTAAGTGATTTTGTACAAAATCGGTCATTTCTTCTGGAGAAAAGTGCATACTTTCCCAATTGTTACCGTTTCCATGAGGTTCATTTTCAACGGTGAATCCCCAAATATCAATACCTTCTTTTTTATAGGCATCTACATATTTAGAAAAGAATAATGCCCAAGTATCGTAATATTCTGGAAGCAGTTTGCCCCCAACCCATTTTTTATTGTCTTTCATCCATGGTACAGCTGTCCAGGGTGATGCAAATATTTTGAAACCATCTTCAGATATGGCCAGGGCATCTTTTATCATAGGAATGAGGTCGTCCATATCTTCCTCGATCGTAAAATGTTCTAGGTTTATATCATTTTCAACAGGTGTATAAGAATAATTAGTAAGCGAAAAATCGCAAGAGTTCATATGTGTTCTGGTGAGTGAATATCGTGCTCCGTCTTTTCCAAAATAAGCTTGTAGAATTTTGTTGCGGTTATCTTTACTTAATTGGTTTAATAAGTATGCGGAAGACTCTGTAAAGGCACCTCCAAAACCTGTTATGGTTTGAAGCGTTTGTTCGGGTTTTAAAACTATGGTTGCTTTATTTTCCAGAGACTGAAAATTGATGATTTTGGTAAGCTTATTTCCACTTGCAGAGGTTTCGTATACCTCAAATTTCATCATTTTATTTCTCATATTACAGCTTGATAGTACTATTATAACTATAAAAACTCTTAAGTAATTAAGCCTCTTCATATTTAATTCTTTAACTGATTATACTTGATTTTTATAATATCAAATGTTTTTTTCTTGTTTCTGTCTATATCAACTATACCCCAATATTCCTCATTAGGAGCACCATCATAAGGAATACCACTACTATTAGGAGCCCACCCACCAATATCTTGTTGACTTGGGCTACCAGCCTTCCACCAACCGTCTGTAAAAGAAAATATGGCAACGCCAGAGCAAATGATTTGGTTTTTAAATACGGTATCTAAAATGTTGGTATTGGCATCGGCTTGTGCTTTTTCATTCAGGCCTTTTTCGTAGCCATTCTTTGAAATGGTCATGTAACTATCTCCACCTGCTTCAGATAGGTACATCGGTTTAATGCTTACGGCTGCCCATTGAGAAAATATTTCTGAAGGATTGTCCCATCGGTACACATTCATTCCCCAAACATCAATATTAGGAGATAAAGAAAGTGCCAAGGTATCGGGCAATTCTCCATGAGCCGTAGTTACGGGGTGGTTGGAATCATTTTTATGAATTAATTCGGCCGCATTATTCATTGCATTGTACCAATTTTTTAGGTCTCCATCAAACCATTTTGGATGATAGTTATACTCATTGCCTAGTTCCCAGAGTAATATTGCCTTGTGGTTTTTGTATTTATTTACATAATTGATAAAACTTCCAGAAAGGATATCATAGTTACCTTCTTGGTTATATCCAAAACCAATGATAATTTTTAAACCTGCTTGGTGTATTTCATCTAAAACGGCTTTATCATCAATAGGCGCATAAACCCTTATGGTATTTATGCCCGCTTCAACCATTAAGGCCAAATCTTCTGTTAAATTTTTAAAATTTCTTTTCTTACTTCCTTTTGGAACTGGATGATAGCAGATACCCTTAATATAGTAAGGGGTCTTATTTACCAAAATCTGACGTCCTGAAACTGAAACCACGTCAACATTGCTATTGTTTTTGCACGAAACAAAAATTAAAGCAATGATTAGTAATATGTTTTTATTAAATATCTGCATAAACTTCAATAATTAATGTGATATGGTTTCATAAGCCATTGGAGGTACCAATACATTTATTTTAAGGATTTCTTTATTCCCATTATATGTTTTCTTTATGGTTTGACCATCTCTGGTTAACCCATTAAAAATCCCTTTATCTACCAAATCCCATAAGGCATATTTTGCTTCTCCTTTTAAGTTTATTAAACCAAAATGATTTTCGGATCCTTGCTTATTTTTAGCATCTTTCCATGATTCATCGAAAGCTTCAAAGTAAAAACAAGAAATTCCCGCTTTGTTTGTCCAATCACGAATCATTTGATAATAGCGCCCAGACTTATACTCATCTGCTGCTTTCGATCCATTAGCGCCATAATGACCATTAGAAATGGTAGCCCATCCCGTTTCTCCTATATGAACTGGTTTATTGACACCGAGACTTCTCATATAATCTGAAACTGCTTTGTACTGCGACATGGCAAATGTTTTAGCTCTTAGCATGGCTGCTTCAATTTTTTCGTGATCAGATAATACGGCTTCATTTTCAGGAACGGTCCAAAATTCAGGATTATGGTAAGAGTTATGCATAGGGTAGGTATGCATAGAGATATAATCTACCGCTTTAATGAGCTTTTCCAGATTGGGTGTACGGTAGCTCGGGTCACCACCTCCCCAGGACGAAAAATCATCTGAACTTGTAATCCATAAATCTTTGGGAAGTTCACCAGATTGTTTTAGTGCCTGTAAATGATTTACCCATTTTAAAATAACATTTGGTCTCACAAAATAACTGGTTGCCCACCGTACCATAGCTTCATTTCCAACAGCAATTATTTTTACAATGTCTGGGTAGGTTTTGGCTAAGGCAACTGCCCTCGCAATCTCGGCAGCATTGTCTTTACTTTCTACTTCATGGTTTGGTGTTTTATTCGTCCAAGCATTTTCGCAATCCATCCAAGCACCTAGCATCACGTACATTTCGAAGTTAGTATCTTCTTTTTTTAATTGACTAATGGCTTTTAATAAGTTGGGGGCCTGCTGTAATTGCACATTGTAGGTCCGCAATACTTTTACACCCATAGCAGCCAAAATCTTCATATCTTCTTTTAGCTCTGCAATGGTAGGTTGAATATCTCTAGACGTTTGGCGATAGCCTCCATATGAAATGGCTAAATATTCTGGATTGCCTAAGATATCTGCAGCTGTTATATTCATTTTTTCTTCTGGTTTTTTATTGCATCCAAGCATCGTGGTTAAAACAGATAGTATTAATATTTTTTTTAAATGTGTTCTCATCTTTTTATAGAAACTATAATTTGTAAAATAGCTCCTGTTCTTTCAAAAATTTGTTTGCTCGTTTCTATGTCAAGACTTAATGTTTCCAGTTTTATATGTTTGTTTTTTTCAAAAACGACATGAACACCGTTTTGATCTGATAGCTTATAAATAATTGGAACTTGGCAGTAAGTAAAACATAGGGTGTTTGCCTCTAGTTGAATTTCTCGTTCTATTTTTTTAACACCTGTATATTTGAAGACTTTCGAGGACTTTAAAAATTCTTCTGTGCGCAACAAACGTGGATTAAATGCGATGCAACCATCCTTAACAATAACCCCTAATTCACCTAACCGACATAATACATCTTCTTTTACTTGTCCAGTCATGCCTGGTTGCTGAGCTCCTTTTCCTGCTGGTGTATGTGAATAAGGATCTGTTGGAAAAGCACCGTATAATTCGGGTGATTTATGTACGCCTATGCCCGCTTGAATTTCATAATAATGATCTAATAATTTTCCTATTAGCGCATCACTTTCTTTATTATTAATGGCAGATAAACAATTTTCTTGAACAGCCAATAATAATTTAGATACCATGTGCCAATAAATAGATCCTAGGCCTTCATAACCAAAGAAAGTTCCTGAACGCCCTGTAAAGGCTTTGTGATTAAAAACAACTTCAAAGGTATCTAATAACAGTTTTGTGTCTTCTGCTACTAAATCTTGATAAGCTTCGGATAAATTAGCCAAAGCTTCTTTCAAACTATCTGCATTATTAAAATTACCATTAAAATGATAGTTTCCTAGAATATCTTTTTCAATAATTTCTGCATTATTGTCTTTTATTAATTGTTTTAATAAACTTGATTCTTCAACTTTATCTGCAGGAATGTTGTTTTTCTTATCGAATCGCGGTAATTCTTTGTTCGGATATAAAATGTAACTATATTGATCGTCTCTGAACAAAGCGCTGTTTTTTAACCCGTCTAATAACTCGAGCGCTTCTGAAGCAGATAAATAACCTGAACTTAGAACTGCTACCTGACCTTCCAGCATTTCGGACAAATAAGAAATAGATACCTCGTTTTCGTTTTCGACCGTCATTAAATTATAGGCATGATATAAACCGTCCGAACGTTTATTTGCTTTAATACTGTGTTCTAAATATGATTTTGTAATGCTAATAAATTCTAAAAGCCCTTGTCTGGTAACACTTGTTTTTTCGCCTGAAAAACCATGTATATAAATAGTCAACCTATAAGCACTTCCAGCTTTGCCTAAACCATCTAAAACCGTTTTTCTCTCCTGATTAGTTATAACACCATTTAAGATACTTTTATTTGCATGCAGTGTAATAAATACTTGTCTGAAAAAAGCATATAATTCTTTTGATATTTCAACTTCATTTAAATCTGATTTTAAGACGATTTCTTCAAAGAAGTTGAAAAAGCGTTGCAAATAATAAAGTGTTACCATAGATACGCCGTTACCCACAAGCGCATTATTTGCATCGTTCCACTCAGGTCTTTGGGTGTTTAACCAAATACCGCCCTCTGGAATAAAATTTGAAAGCTTGGCTAAAACTGTGGCTAATAGTTTTTCAATTAAATTTACTTTATAAATAGTTGAATTAGCATCTGTAACTAAAGCGCCGTCCGCACCTAATTCTTGTTTCTTTTTATTAATGATATTATTTAATTCATAGTCAAAATCAACCGTGTCTTTAGGGTTTTTTAATGTCTCCTCATAACTTTTAATTTTATAGGGGACATTGGCATAAACAAATAGGTTTCGATCAAAGTATTTCTCTAATTGGTTGGGGTAATGGTTTTCTATAAATTCCAGAAACTTTAATAGATAGATGATTTGATGATCTCCCCAATAGCCGATATATGACCATGGATCGTCTTCTTCAATGACCTCCCAATCGAAGCCATCTTTAGTAACTCGATACGGGTTGTAACCTTCAAATGTGGTCGCATTTAAAAACTTATGAATCATGCTTTCAATAAACTCAGGGTAAGCGTGTGCCAAGGCCTCCCAATTTTGAAAAATGTCTCGCCAGTTTCCTTCATAGTCTAATATTTTAGAACCGTCGATTTCATTTCTGGTATTAATAGAAAATTTATTCCAAGGTCTGCTAGGGTCTCCGTGTCTTCTACTAAATTTTAATGGCAAATATTCAAAACAGAGCCTTTTAAAATTGTCATTTTCACTTTTTTCGGCAATTGCTTTTATAACGTTTAAAGAAAATAGATTTGGTAATTCGTTTAATGTATTTTGAAATGTGTTGAATACCTGTGTATTCGCTTTTGAGATGTATTTTATAAAATCTTGTTTTTCTGTGTTGTAACCATCATCAAAAATCCCACCGCGCATGATGTTAAAAAGCGTATTAGAAAAATGTCTGGTATTGGTTAGTGGATCTGCCGTTAGTTGTAAGCCGTCTGATGCCCCTGTTAGCTCGATTAAACGTTTTGTGCCTGCATCAATATTCTTTTGAATGATTTCAGAAATATTAGGAAGATTTTTGATGCTTTCAGATATTTGAATGACTCCAGAAATACTTTGATTCACATTGGCAATAAACATCCAACTTTTACTTGATTGTGGTTTTAATTCTAAATCGGATGAAATAAAATAAGCCCCTTTTTCGGCTTTCATATCCACTTCTTGGTGAATAGGTAGCCCTTGTCTAAAATTGTATAATTGTAATGATGATAATAAATAAGTTGGGTTTTCCAATCCTGTAGACCAAACAATATTCGCTTTTAAAGATTCACTAGGCTCGGCCTTATCAACAATAACGGCACTTAATGAAAAGATTCCCATACCTGTATTGGGGTCTAATTCACTTTTTTTATAAGCATCAACCAGATTACTGGTCGCGTTTTGAAAGTCTGAAGTAATATGATACGGAAGAATATTTTGTAATCCGTCAAGAAGTTTGACTTTTATTATTGTGTTTGAATTGTTTATTAGGGTCGATTTTTTTACAAAACCAAAATAGTTGCTAGAATTCCATTGGTATCTAAACGTGAGCCCTAAATCTTCATTGATTTCTTCAAAAATAATTTTGTTTCCATAATTGTTTTTATAAAGGTTTCTTTGGATTTTATATCTTCCCATTTGCCTTTCTGAGAAGGGTTCCCATAAGTACCTTTTATTATCTGAATAGATCTGAAATATTGTTTTGCTTCCAGTAATATCTGCAGATTCGGTTATTTTATCATCGGTATAATAAGGAAACAATGATGCATTTGAATTTTTTCTTCCAGCGGTTAACCCCCCGTTGCTCGAAATAAACATCCAATGGTTAGAGTCGCTTACAATGCTCATAAAAAATGGACGCATAGCATCACTATTAGTGATTTTATAATAAGTCTCGTTATCGAAATTTATTAATTCCCCTTTTATATTATTTGCCTTTGTTAAGACATTTTTATCATCTATATAAATAGTACTATTCATTAATTATAACTGTTATTAGCTTCTTTATAAAATCAATTTTTCTATGTATTCATTCTAAGCTAGAATGGCTAAAGCACTCCTTTTTAACGAATCGGCTATAACTGATAGCCTCTGTTTCCAGAGGCTGTTTGAATCTCTCACTTTCAAACTTTTATGAATCAGTCACCATAAGCTCTTATGAATTGTTATGTAAGTTTGTTTTTATAGTTTTAAGTTTAAAGTTATTGTATGTTTAGGTTAAAAAGAGACTGTATAAAAACATTTAAAAAGAAATTAAACCTGTCTTAGTGAGCGCAGTTAAGATGTTTTGAAAATCAGCACTCTAAAAATTTCTTGACTGCGCTCTAACAGACCTTAAATACTCTTTATACAATCTCTTTTCTTATAATTAAATTTTATTGATAGACTCTTACATAGTCTATTTCCATAATATCTTCTGTAAATGCAGGGTCTATAGTTCCTCCTAAAGTACCACCCATTGCGATGTTAAGTATTAGAAAGAAATCTGCATTAAATGGAAATGTATCATTATTATCAAATTCAAAATATGACTCGTTGTCAAGCAGGATATATATTTTATCTGCCGACCAGTCTATCGAGTATACATGGAATTCACTTGATGCATCAGCTACTGCAGTATCCTCTCCAAAACTTGCATTGGAATTACTACCAGAATCCAACCAATGTACAGTACCCAGAACATTGTTTTTATCAGCTCCCGTTTGTTCCATGATATCCATTTCTCCAGATGTTGGCCATCCTACAGTCGGGAAATTTGAACCAAGCATCCAAATAGCTGGCCAAGTACCTTGGGCAGATGGTAATTTTGCTCTAACATCAATTCTACCATAGGTAAATTTTTGTAAGCCTTGCGATTTTACCCTTGCAGAGGTATAACCACCTCCACCATCGGCTTTTGCTGTAATCTTAAGGACACCCCCTTCTACAATGACATTTTCTGCATCACTTGTATATGATTGGACTTCATTATTGCCCCATCCATTTGTTCCAGTACCTAAATCGTATGTCCAGTTTAATGGGTCGGGCGTGCCGTCGACATCAAAATCGTCTTCCCATACCAGATTAGTAAATGTGGTCTCAAATTCGTTGGAGGCACCTTCTTCTTCGGTTGTTAACGTAAACCACCAGTCGAATTCATTATTCCCATCGGTAGTTCTTAATACCATTTCTGTTGCCGATCGACTAAATATTTCATACTTATGGTTTCCACCTGTATAGTACCCCATAAAAGCTGTTCCCGTTAGAGAAATTGTTTCTACACCTCCTGGCGCACCTAAGCTCCATTGTTCTGAATAATCACTAAATGGATAGTTGAGTATATCGTCCCCATCAGCGGTTCCGCCTCCAGCACCTCCTAATTCGTTAATTAATGGATCTCGCCCAAATACAGTTCCAGATGTATCAGGTGTAGGGTCGTCGTTCGTGCTATCTGTAATATGCGTAAATGTTCCGTCGGCATTAAATACATAACGGTCATCGTACATCCCTACAGCTGCTTTATCAAAAGGTTCAGCAGAGAACCATTCTCCTGGAATAAAACCTCCTACTGGCCCTAAACCAAAATGGGGTTTGGATTCTGCTTTTATTCGCCATGCTTTTTGCGTGCCACCATGCAACATTTCTATTAAATCTGCAGGAGGATCGTAAAGTGATAATACTTCAACTTCTATGGTTTTACTCGATGATGCACCACCAGTCCCAAATGCTATTATTGTAACAGAATAGGTATTTAGTCCTAAAACCGAAAAGTCATAAGATTGTTTTCCTCCTGGGGCAGATGTTGTGTTATCATTATAGATGAACTGATATGAAATAGCATCATCTGCAGAGGCTATGAAATTTACAGTACCACTACCATCTCCATTAGGATTACTGGCATCGGCTCCAACAATATCAATTACAATCTGGATATTTGAAGGTGTGATAATATCTCCTACAGCAATGTCATCTTCTTGACAGCCTGTAAAGATTAGAGCTAATATTACTAAAAGTCTGTAGCTATATTTATATTTTTTCATGTTTCTTTTTTTTAATTTATATCAATATCATCTAAGTAAATGGTGTAGTTAGATGATCCATCACCTGCTGCTCCATTGTCCATGATTAATACCAAGTTGTACCAATCTATTGAAGTATCTATACCTGTAAAATCAAAGGTTAAATCTTCCCATTGGTTGGCAACCGTTGTTGTTGCGGTAATTTCTGCAGTAGCTGTTACATCTGGCCATGGTACATCATCTTCAAATTTTGCCAATAAATTAAGCCCTGTTCTTGGTGACCAAACCTTAATGGTCAATGTTGTACCACTATCAAAAGAGAATGGTTTAGGAGCCGTTATTTTGGAGCCTGCCCAAACTTCTCCAGCACCTTTTATCATTTCGGCCACCATACTAGATGGGTTTCCATTGGTATCTGGATTGGCTATTACCGAAATTCCACCACCATCAAAACTGCTTAGTGTGAATTTTGGCTCGAAATCCAATACAGGGTCTGTAGAAATATCATCTAAATAAATAGTATAGTTAGCAGATCCATCACCTGCTGCCCCATTGTCCATGATTAATACCAAGTTGTACCAATCTATAGATGTATCAAGACCTGTAAAATCGAAAGTTAAATCTTCCCATTGATTCGCAACTGTTGTTGTTGCAGTGATTTCTGCAGTAGCTGTTACATCTGGCCAAGGAACATTATCTTCAAATTTTGCTAGAAGGTTTAGCCCCGCTCGTGGCGACCAAACTCTTATTGTAACTGTTGTTGAGTTATCAAAATTGAATGGGGTAGGAACGGTTATTTTAGATCCCGCCCAAACTTCTCCAGCACCTTTTATCATTTCGGCTACTGTACTTGATGGGTTTCCATTAGTATCTGGATTGGCTATTAATGAGATGCCGCCTCCATCGAAAGAGCTTAGCTCGAATGGCGCTTCAAAATTAATTGGTGTGACACCATTGCCGCCGCCACTAACTGGAGGCACCTCTTGTTTTATATTATCTATAAAGAAGGTCCAATCTGAACTACCATCTCCCATAGTTCCAAAATCGAAGAACAATACAATTTTTTGATATTCCTGAGAAAGATCAATATCACTCATATCAAAAACAACTTCTTCCCAGTCACTGTTACCAACCGTAGTGATTTCCTTTTCAAAGAAAATATTCTGATCGCTAAGGTTCTCAAGTTTTAAAGTCATTTTTCCTCCAGGTCTTGGAGACCAAACATTCATTTTAACAAGTTGTTTGAGACTTAAATCAATAGGGGTGGATGTTGTTATAACATTTCCTGCCCATGTTTCGCCAGCACCTTTTATAATTTGAGCTACTTTAGCAGAACCATTAACAGCATCTACTTGTGGATTATCTACCACCGATATAGTTGCTCCTCCAAAATCTCCTAAAGCAGTATTATCAAAAATTTCAAAGTTAATAGGGAGTTCTGTAGGTTTTGAAATGGTAACGACTTGAGTTGCTTCCACGGTTTCAGAACCGCCACTTAAAGCCACTACTTTTATGGTATAATCACCTACGCTAGGGTACTCAAAACTTACAGCTCCGTCTATAGCCAAAGGTGTTGGTTCTTCATCTACATTAGAAGTGTCAAAAAACACATGGAATGAAGCCGCATAATCTGCTGTTGCAGAAACATCAACTATAAATGGATTTGAAGTGTTTATTGTCGCTGTTATTTCTAAATTTTCAGGGGCTCTAAACGATACGACCAATTGTTGCGTTGCCATCGTTTTTAGGCCAGTAAGACCTATTGCCTCTATGGATACGGTATACGTTCCTTCGGTATATGTGTGATCGATATTTTCACCCTGTTTTAGACTTACAGTTTCTGCTGTGTCATCACCTAATGCAATGTTATAGGAAACAGCTCCATCTGAATTGGGAGTGATATTAACTAATCCGCTATTGTCCTGACTTATTTGAAAAAGTGCAGAAACATTTGTTGGAGCTACTATATCATCAACAAAGCTCAGGTCATTATCGTCTTCGGCACAACTAATAAAGAAGACCAAAGTAAAACTCATTATATATTTTAATGCTTTCATATTTTCAATTTTTTATTTTAGTATCCTGGATTTTGTGTCCAAATATTTCCTGCTAGTTGAATTTCTATAGAAGGAATTGGAAACACTTCATGTTTTCCAGCCACAAAGCCATCAATTTCTTGAGCAGCTCTCCCTGTTCTAACTAGATCGAAGAAATGGTGACCTTCCCCAACAAGTTCTACTCTGCGTTCGTGATAAATATCATTTGTTAAATCGGTTCCTGTTGATGTTGCATCAGGCAACATTGCTCTTGTGCGTACTCTGTTAAGGTACTCTAGTGCTCTGGTATCGCTAATACTTCCTCTGTTTAAAGCTTCGGCAGCCATTAATAGGACATCTGCAAAACGAATAGCCCTATAGTTATTAGGATTTGTAAGATTAGCATCCCCTGTATTAGCATCTCCTTGACGGGCAATGTATTTTCTGTTATAATAACCCGTATGTTCAAAACCAGTTACAAAGGTTGCGCTATTAGCAGCTGCCCAGGCATCAATATCTAGGATCGCAGTTTCTAATCTAATATCTCCTGTTTCGAATTCGTCTACAACTTCTTGGGTTGGTATGTTAAAGCTGAAACCCGATTCGAATACGGGACCATTGTAATTACGTATACCGTTAAAACCGACTGCAACATTTCCTTCACTACATTGTAAACATTCAAAACCAGCTCCTTCCCTGTCTGTATATTGTACTTCGAAAACAGATTCTATATTGTTCTCGTTATCGTTTTCAAACATGGTGCTATAATCTACTAACAAATCGTATGGTCCATTATTAATAACATCTTCTAACACAGTTGCTGCATCCGAAAACTTATCCTGAAAGAGATATACTTTACCTAAAAGTGCTTGTGCTGCTCCTTTTGTAACTCTACCTGTCTGGCTTTGTGTATATGGCAAATTATTAGCTGCAAAAATTAGATCTTGCTCAATTAATGCATACACTTCTGCTTTAGGAGTCCTGTCTATACCAAACTGTTCGCCAAATTGGATACGTTTATCAATTGAAAGCGGAATGTCTCCAAACCATTTTACCAATTCGAAATTGTAATAGGCTCTTAAGAAACGTGTTTGCCCCAATACATTGTTTTTGTTTGGAAAGTCTGTTTTATCTTGAAACTCCAAAATAAAATTAGTTCTATTAACAGCTCCATACATCCAATTCCAAACATCTCTTAGGTTGGCATTAACTGGCGTATGAATCATATCGTCTATTTCCTGAAAGCCAATAACATCAGTGGCACTTTCTCCACCACAAAGTGTATTGTCTGAGGCTATTTCGCCAAGCATCACATTAACATATGTTGACTGCAATCCATCATAAGCTGCAATGAGTGCATCTTGATAATCTGCTTCAGAATTAAAAAATTCTTCAGAGTTTTCGTCTTCTGATGCTACGTTTACAAAATCATCACTACATGATACTGTGAACAAAAGGATGATTAGCATTATATTTATTTTTAAATTTTTCATGATCCTTAATTAAAATTTTAAGTTAACGCCTAATAGAAATGTACTTGCAGTAGGATAAAATCCTTGATCTATACCGCCACCAATAGGGTCTCCTGTTGATGCTGTTGGGTCGTATCCTGTATATTCGGTTAAAGTGAACAAATTACTTGCTGACACATATAGCCTTACCTTATCAAGTTTTGAGTTTTCAAGAGACTTGGCTGAGAAATTATAACCTAATTGTACATTTTGAAGACGAATGAATGAGCCGTCTTCTACAAAATAGTCTGAAAATAAGCCATTAGAGTTTGCTCCTGTTGTTACCCTAGGATCTGTATTGGTACTACCGTCTCCCGTCCATCTATTTAAGAAATAGATACTTCTATTTGTTAGGTTTTGATTACGTTCGTAGTTACGCACTATCTCATTTCCTACAGATGCGAATGCGTAAGCAGCAAAATCGAAATTTTTATAGTCTAAGGAGATATTAAGCCCCATAGTAGCGTCTGGAAGCGGATCGCCAATGTACACTTTATCGTCATCGTCAATAGCACCATCTCCATTGGTATCAACAAATTTTAAGTCACCAGGTTGTACGGCATCGTTAATTATTGGATTTGCATCAACTTCGGCTTGATTTTGAAAAACACCATTGGTTTTAAAGCCTCTAAAATAGCCAATTGGAAAACCAGCTTCCATTCTTGATGGTGGGTCTTGGCCCACACCAAAAGAACCTCCTGTTAAGAAGCCACCATCTGAGCTCACTTCAAGCACATTATTGTCTATGGCGGTAACGTTATATCTGATACTGAATTTAAAATCGTCACTAAAGTTATCGGAATAACCAATCGCAAACTCAAGACCTTTATTTTCTACGGTTCCTGCATTAACAACTGGAGCCTCAGAACCTGGTGCGCCTACACCTAATAGCCCAGATACTTGTGGTACGACTAATAAATCTTCGGTTGTTTTTTTAAAATAATCGGCTGTTATATCAATTTTGTTATCCCAGAAACGCATGTCTAAACCAATATCCCAGGTTTTTTGCTTTTCCCATCTTATCTCTGGATTTGCAACGGCCCCTGCTGCTGCACCAAAAATTAATTCTTCATTATAAACATAAGTACCTTCACCGTTAAGCAGTGATACAAATCTGTAGTCTGGAATTCTATCATTTCCTAGGATTCCGTAAGACCCTCTAAACTTTAGGAAGTTTATGAATTTAACATCTTCAAGAAATTTCTCATCGGAAGCAATCCAACCAATGGATCCTGAAGGGAAATATCCGAATTTGTTTTTGGGTCCGAATTTGGTCGAACCATCTCGACGGATTACAGCAGAGATTAAATACTTGCCCTCAAAATTATATTGTAACCTACCAAAGTAAGATAGTAACCTTGCATCAAATGTTGGGTTTCTTCCTAAGGCTTGATTAATATCCTCAACATCAGATGATTCATCTATATTAGCATTTAAAACGCTATTGTCGATAATATCAAAACCTTTTCTCCCAGTGAATTCTCCTGTTGTTTTAAATACGGACGTACCCAATACAAAATTCACATTATGAACATCTTTAAAGACGTTTTCGTATTTAATGAAAGCATCAAAGGTATAATCTCTAAAATAATCTAACCGCTCTAATACTTCACTTCTATCTTTATTAAAAACCTTTCCACTTCCAAAGAATGCTATTGGGCTAAATACTTTTTGTCTAGCCTCAGCATAGTTAAATTGAATATTGGACTGCACAGTAAAGTGCTCTAAAAAGTTATATGATAAACTTAAGTTACCACTTAGTTTGTCTACTTTACTTCTATCGAATGTATTTGCCATTTGGGCAATAGGGTTTATAACTTCATTACCTAAGCCTTCTGCAATTGTGAAATCGCCGTTTGTATCTCTAATAGCTAGGTTTGGTGCCATATTTAAGGCATTGAAGAGTACCGATCCTAAAGCATTTTCACTAAGGTTTCTTTTTTTAGTATGAAAATAAGTTAGGCCAGCTACTAATTTGAAGTTTTCTAAAAAATCCAGATTATAACTCCCACGTTGTGTAAAACGCGTAAAGTTTGATTTGTTTCCTCCAATAATACCATCTTGTGTTAGAAAAGATCCACTAACAGCGTATGACGATTTTTCCTTACCACCTTTAAATGTGATGGAATGATTAAAAATGGGGGCACTTTCAAATACTTGGTCCTGCCAATCGGTGCCTACTCCTAAAACAGATAAATCTGTAAAAGGTGGTGTGCTTCCTCCTGCAGCAAAAGCTTCATTTACCAATACGCCGTATTCGGTAGCATTTGCAACAGGTATTTTTCTTGTGGTTTTTTGAAATCCTGCATAAGCAGAGTACTCTATAGATAAAGGTTGATCTTTTCGACCCGTTTTGGTTGTTATAAGAATAACTCCGTTTGCTGCTCTTACACCATAAATTCCTGCCGTAGCATCTTTAAGGACATTTACACTAGCAATGTCATTTGGATTTATGATACTTAAGTCTTCTATCACGTTTCCATCAACTAATATTAAAGGGCGGCTATCACCGTTTGTAGAAACCCCACGAATACTAATTGTAGCATTCCCACCTGGAGAACCCGATTGAGATGTAATGTTCACACCAGCAACCTGACCTTGCAACGCTTGTTCTACTCGAGTCGGTTTTAAAGCTTCTATTGTTTCACTTGAAACAACACTAACGGCTCCAGTTAATTCTTTCTTTTTCTGGGCGCCATAACCAATAACAACAACTTCATTTAGTTTAGCAACATCTTCTGCTAATTGTACAGTTACATTTTTGTTATCGGTTACAATAACCTCTTGAGTTACATAACCTAGATAACTAAATATAAGTGTGGAGCCAATTTCTACATCGGCTATGGTGAAGTTACCATCAAAATCTGTTACAGCTCCTTTGCTTGTATTTTTAACGATTACGTTAGCCCCAGGAATTGGGAAACCAGTACCGTCTTGAACGTTTCCACTAACATCTACATTCTGCGCACTAGAAAATGCAATAAAGAACAGTGTTAGAATTTTAAAGAGAGTGTGTCTCATCTGATTTAGTTTTTTAGTTTATTTTTAAGTTTAGTTTTGAGTCATGTAAAATTAGCTATAGCCCTTGTTGAATCCTTATTTTAAACCGCAACAAAAAGCATACATGACAAAAAAAACATCATTTTAGTGTCAAAACTTCATTGTTTACTGGCTTTTAGTAAGAAATTCTTTTTGTAAACCAGTCTTTTAAAGGTACGAAAATACATCGGTGTTGTGGTAATGTATAGGTAAAAAATCGATATGTTGTAGACCTATATTTCCAAAATATAGTCTGTTAAGCTTGATTCATGCGGCAAATTCATCTTTTTACGCAGTCTGTAACGCTTAACTTCAACACTCCTAGCGGAAATGTTAAGTAGGGGAGCAATTTCTTTCGAAGACAAATTGAGTCTAAGGTATGCACAGAGTCTTAGATCGTTTGAAGTAAGGGAAGGGTGTATTTGTTTTATCTTTTTAAGAAAGTCTTTATCTGCATTATTAAAGGCTTCTTCGAAAACATGCCAATCGTCGGTATTATTTAAGTTTCTGTCAATAATCTTAATAACATGTTTTATATTCTTTGCATCATCAATATTTTGTAATTCCTTTTTGATGCTATTTAAGAATTCATTCTTTTTTATTAAACTCATTGTTGAAATACCTAGTTCACGGTTTTTGTTATCTATATCTTGTCTTAACTTCTCATTGTTAAAACGCATGAACTGTTGCCTGTTTTCTAACTCTTTTAATTCTAGTTCCCGTCTGGTTTTTTGCAACAATGCTTCCCGTTGTTTTCTGTAATAGCGTTTATAAATATTGTGCATCATTAATGAAAACAATAAAACAAAAATGACATATGTCGATAACATTAATTTTGAAAGGTACCAGGGCCTTTCTATATTAAAACTATAAGAAGCTACATTTTTAGTATGGGTATTACCCACTTTAGCTCTTACATTAAATATATAATCACCGTAAGGTAAATTTTCAAATAATGTATTAGACTTAGGAGACCAATCGCTCCAATTAGGATACAGCCCTTCTAATTGATATTGATATTCTGTATCGAGGTATTTTTCAAATTCGGCAACGCTAAACGTAAACTCCATATTATTATCTTTGTTTTCAAAGATTCCATAAACGTTTTTATCTACTATTTCTGGGCTTGTTATGATACTGTGTTTTGTAATTGAATTAATTGAAATATTGTAAGATTTATTAAAGAACTTGTCTAAATCCAAAACAATAAAACCTGTTGAGGTTCCTATTAAATATCTTTGATTATCTAAGTGCGTTATATTTTCGTAGCCTGTTAACCCTCTTGGCAAGGACTTAGAAAAAGGGATTTTATTGACCTTTGGAGTATTACTTAATTTGCCTGGAGAGATATAATTTAAATCCTTTTTAGAAAAACACCATAAGGTATTTGTCTTTTCATTAAACTCGAGCTTACCAGAAGTATAATCCTCTTTTGTAAATAGAGTGCTTAAAATAGAGTCTTTTAAAAACTTATTAGCTTCTTCTGTATTATATTTTAAAACCCCTTCTTTATAAGTATATAATAAGTCATTATTATATTTAATAATACTAGAGTTTAGTTCTTTATCTAAATCTGGGTCTTTTTCAATACCTAAAACTTTTGTAAAATCTTTGTCTATATTAATTTTAAAGACCCCTTTGTATTCGTGACTAATAAAGATTTGGTTATTATAAAGCTCAAAAAATTTACTTGAGAGATCAAATCCTTCTATTTTATTTCTGAAGATCCAGTTGTCATTGACTTTCTTAAGAATGTATAAACCATCATAGTTGCCTTGTAACAATAAATCTGTTTTTTCTATTGATTTTATATTCCAGGTACCTTGTTGTATGCCTTTAATTTTTGTTCCTGCATTATTATTTATAATTGAGGTTCCAGTATCATGCCCACAAAACAAGGTGTTGTCTATAATAGTTAAACACCAAACAGCTTCTTGAATATCTTCAATAAGCTTAAAATCTTCTTGTCCTTGTAATGGCTTATAAAATAGTCCTTGGTTGGTTCCTAAGTATAAATTACCATTAAAAACGGCAGATGCGTATATTGTTCCTATTTTACCTTCTTCATCTGTATAAATACTAAAAGGTGATTTAATATTCACACAGTTAATTCCATTTTCTAGGGCTAGCCATATATTATTTTCGGCATCTTCAAAAACCCAATGAACCGTATTATTACTTAACCCATGAAAAGTATCTATATTATAGTCAATAACACCTTCTGGTGTTAGATGCAATATACCATTGGATCTGGTTCCTAAAATAAAACTATTGTCTTTTAACTGAATACTACGAAAAACACTAATTTCCGACAGCTTTTCGTTTGCAGGAATGTTCCATTTAGAAAGGTTTTCGCTGTCTAAAACATAAAACCCATTATTCTCTGTTTCTATTAAAAGGGACCCATTTTTATTAAAAATATTAACGAGCCTATTTTCTTTAAGTATGTCATGATTCGAAACCAATATTGATTCACCATTTTCAATTTTATAAACACCGTCTTTAGTTTTTTGGTAGTAAATCGTTTTATCGACTTTAAATATTTTATAGATAATAGTTTCTGAGTTAATAATACTATAAGAATCTGTTGTTTTGTTATAAATATAGATTCGTTTTAAAGACTGAAATAGTATATATTCATCTATACTTATGATGTTCCAAAATTCCTCGTCTTCTAAAAGATCTATGTTTAGTTTTTTAGATAATGATGTATAATACAACAACCCAAATTTATTTCTCTGCCAGTACCCAAACTCTCTATTGCAACCAGTATATATTAGGTTGTCTATAACATTGACCGACCTAATGATCGTTTCATTTGGGGATACATATAATTGCCAATTGGCACCGTTAAATTCAAGTAAGCCTTTATTATTGGCCACGTAAATATAATTTTCTTCAGATTGAGAAATAGACCAGTTTTGAGTTTCGGCACCATAATTTTTTGATGAAAAAATTTCAATAGGAGGGTGTTCTTGTGCTTGTAGAAAACAACAGGCACAAAAGAACATCGTTAAAAACAAGAAATAGAATTGTTTCAAAAATATTAGTTTGTTGTACTACTAATATACTAAAAATAAGATTTGTAAGAGATGTTGTATGGTTTTTGTATGGGTAATTAATTTATTAATTAGTAAAATTCATTATCATAACTATCCCTAAACATATCTTTTAAGTGAAGTATTTTAGCCCTTATTTTATAGCCTTGTTATAATTGGTTTTATAACAAATTTTTTATTCTAAGTAACAAATTGTTTCGTGTCTCGTCATCTAAATATAACTTAAAAAAACAAGAGCATGTATTCAAATAAGAAGAAGGGAAGGTTAGCTGGTTTATTTTTTTTAATTCTAGCCATTACAGGCATTTTTGCCGAATTTTTTGTTCGTCAAAAGTTTTATATACCTAATGATCCAGCGGCTACCACTCAAAATATAGTTGAAAATGAATGGTTATTCCGTCTTGGTTTTGTGAGTGATTTGGTAATGTCTACCATGTTCTTTTTCTATGCATACATTCTATACCTGCTTTTTAAGCCTGTAAGTAAACATATTTCGCTATTCTTATTGTTATGCGTGATAATATCTGTTGCTATGTTTTGTCAAAATGCATTAAATCAATTTTCCGCTTTAGAATTAATGGTGAATAACTCTTATTCATCAGCATTTGCACCAGAACAGTTAGAGGTTTTATCTATGTTCTTTCAAAACATCCATACTAAAGGATATTTTATAAATCAGATTTTTTATGGACTGTACTTATTCCCTTTGGGTTATATGATTATTAAGTCTGGATTAGCTCCAAAAATAATTGGTGTTTTTTTAATATTGGGTTGTATAGGAGATTTAATAGATTTCGTCGTGTTTTTTCTTTATCCAAACACACAATCTGTTTTGCTTGAGAATATTACCATTCCAGCTGACATTGGAGAAATTTCACTTTGTCTTTGGTTTTTAATAATGGGAGCTAGGAATCTAAAAAGTCATTAATGGGATGTTGTTATTTCTAAACATTCACTTTTAAAAGAACATAACTAAATAAATAGGGAGGCCTAAAAGCTCATTCGGAATGAGTTTTTAGGCCTCCCTACTTATACATACCTTTATCTTTGCAACCCGTTTTCTAGCCTATATGGGTCATTTCATTTAGAGAGAATTCTTCAACAGCACCATCAGTTGCTTTCATGTAATCGGCTAAATGGGTATTGTTCATATGTGCTTGCCACAATTCGCGACTTTCCCAATTTTCGTAAAACAGAAATAGGTTTTCATTTTGATTGTCTTGGTGCAAGTCATAGTTTATGCATCCTTTTTCTGCCTTGGTAATATCGATTAGTTTTAGCAATTCATTTTTTACTAATTCTCTTTTTTCTGGTTTAGCTAAAATTTTTGCTACAATTGTTAATTTTTGATTTGCCATTATTTTTCTCTTTTAAATTGTTTCTATTACTTTATTGATATCTCTTCTAGACTTAGGATTTTTACTTGGCTGATTAAAATCGTCTTGATCTCTATAGCCTATAGCTACAACCACAAGTGTGGTGTAGTCTGTCTGATTTAATATAGAGTCATAGTTTTTTGGCTCTATACCTTCCATTGGGGTTGCATCAATACCCATTTCAGCACAAGCACTTAATAAAATGCCTAAAGCTAAATAAACCTGCCTCCCAAACCAAGCTTTTATTTGTTCTTCAGGTTGTGGTTTTATGAATTCCTTGTAATAGTCTACCGCTCCTTTTGGAAGCCCTTTTTCTATTTGTTCTTCAAATAAGTTTATATTGTTGATTCTACTAAATACTACAACAGTATCTGAATCGAGAACTTTATTCGTGTTTAGCCAGGACACTTCTGAAAGTTTCTTTTTTGTATCACTATCTGAGATGAAAGTAAATCTCCAGGGTTGACTGTTTATGGAAGATGGACTTAAATGTAGAATTTCTTTTAGTGTTTCGATTTTTTGGTTTTCGATTTTTTTGGAGGCATCGTATTTTTTTGTGGTGTAACGACGTTGCATGGATTCAAGAAAACTCATATTTTTAATTTGTTTTTTTTACTATAAAATCTATAGTTGCAAAAATAAGTATAGTAATATATCTTTGCAATAACGGTCAAAAAGGATAGTATAAATTTTTTATTTGATAATGTATAAATTTAAAGGAAAAGAATACCCTTGCTGTGCTAGTTTAACTATGGGTATTATAGGCGGAAAATGGAAAACGGTTATCTTGTATCATTTGATGCAAGAAACCTTGCGTTATAACGAACTAAGGAAAATAATGCCTACGGTCACCGAGCGTACTTTAAGTTTACAGTTAAAGACATTGGAAGAAGATGGTATAGTAAAAAGAAAGGTTTACACCTCAAAACCACCTCTTAAAGTTGAGTATTCCTTAACTGAATTTGGAAAAACTTTAGTTCCCTTAATTCAATCTATAGCCAATTGGGGCGATTTTGTAATAGAAAATTATTCCAATTAGGTGCACTGTCTCTTTTAGTTAACCACTCACTTTTTGGTCATGAATAAGAAAGAGGTGGTTTTAGTATATTGCCTTTATATTTTTATTCTTATTCAATTTTTGGAAAAACCTGATTGTCTTTATATTTTAGAGAGGAGTCTCCAGGTCGTTATTATCAAAAAAAGTTTTAGAAGCAAACTGACTAATGTCATCTTTAGTACGGTTTGTGGTTAATACTTTTGGAAAAATACGTTAAATATGATTTTTTCTTCAAAACTTATCCAGTCTGTATTTATAAATTTAGTGATTGTAGTATTTGCATTTACGGCTTCTTTTGCGCAACCAAATACCATGGTTTCCCATAATGAGAATAGTCAGTTAATTCGAGATTTAAGTGGCGTTAAATGGACAATGAAAATGATGTTGCCTGGTGAAGGTGTGAAAATGGGATTGCCAAAGCTGCCACCCGAAGATATAGAAACATT
Source organism: uncultured Flavobacteriaceae bacterium (assembly GCA_947501845.1). GTDB lineage: Bacteria > Bacteroidota > Bacteroidia > Flavobacteriales > Flavobacteriaceae > Flavivirga. Next base: position 60,939 of record CANMXP010000015.1, read on the forward strand.
AGTTTGGAATTATGCAAAAGTTCCAGGAGATGTTTATACAGACCTGTGGAAAGCAGGTGCCATAGAAGATCCTTATTTTGGAAGAAATAGTGTTAAAGCACAATGGGTACAGCAGTATGAATGGTGGTATGCACATCAATTTCATGTAAGTGAACCGGTTACTGATAAAGTAGTCAAAATAGTGTTTGAAGGTGTAGATTATGCATGCGATGTTTGGTTGAATGGACATTATTTAGGAAGACACGAAGGTGCTTTTTCTGGTTTTTCTTTTGATGTGACTAAGTACTTACGCATATCAAAAAAACGATTGGAAAGCACAAACATGCTCATGATAAAACTAGATCCACCGCCAAGAGTAAATGCCCTAGTAGCAGGAAAAAAAACACCTTGGTTTGGTGATTATTGGAGAGATTTAGTGCCTTTTGGAATCTTTAGACCTGTTAAAATGGTGTCTTCTGGGAAAGTGCGTTTTGAAGATGTTTATGCCAATACTAAAATAAACAAAGATGGTTCTGCTGATGTAAAACTAGAACTGACCGTTGAAAATACAGAAGCAGAAGCTAAGACTATGAATTTTATCGCTACGCTTGAGGGTAAAAACTTTTCTTCAAATGTTAAAAAAGTAAAATTCTCATCTATTTTAAAACCAGGTACTCATAAAATTGATTACACAGTGCATTTAAAGAACCCAGAGCTTTGGTGGCCTTGGGATATGGGGAAACCAAATTTATATAAAGCTAGAATATCTCTTAAAGAAGGAGACATTAATCAAGACTTTAAAGAGATTACATTTGGAATACGTGAGGTCACTTCAAAATGGAATCCTGGCTTTATAAAAGATGTAGATGTAAGCTTCCCCAGGTCTACATACATAAATGGAAAATTTCATTTTATTCGTTCTGCATGTTGGGGCGGTCCGCCAGATATTTTTACAGGAAGAACCTCTATTGATGAGTACAAAAAATTAATTCAGTTGGCTAAAGATGCCAACATGAATAATATTAGAATCTTTGGATGGCATCCACCAGAAATTCCAGAATTCTATCAATACTGCGACGAAATGGGTATTACGGTGTGGCAAGATATAATACCTTTAGGTACGGGTAATATTCCTAATGAAGAGGAGAAACTGGCAGAAATCTTCAATGAAGGCGTGCGCGTTATTAAAGAACGTAGAAATCACCCATCATTAATTATGATGGAAGGCGGTGAGGAAATGTTATTAAGAACAAGAGATGCTAAATTTGGTAGGGCATTTTTAGAACGATTGGGAGATTCTTTGCAAACCTATGCTAATTTGCCCTATGTTCCAGACTCTCCATTAACCTGCGAAGTTTCTAAAGAAGCAGGTTTTAAAGATAAGGAAGCAGTACATGCACTACGGTATTTTTATGATATGGGTACTTTTTTACATGAAGACTGGCTGCATACCTTAGAGTATCCTATAGTCCCTGAGTTTGCCATTACTTCGGTACCTTCGGTAGAAAGCTTAAAGAAGTTTATCCCGAAAGATGAACTATGGACCCCTGGTTTAAGTTGGGGACATCATTGGGCAGATTTAGTACGTTTAAGAATGCAAAATTGGGATGTTTTTGGTGATGAAAAAATAGGCTCTTTAGAAGAGTTTGTGAATGCTTCTCAAGATACCCAGGGAATTATTTTCCAAAACGGAATAGAATATTTTAGAAGACAAAAACCGAATCTAAGCGGTATTGCTTTATGCCATTTTATTACTTACTGGCCAGATATGAAATGGGGCATTGTAGATAATTATCAAGAGCCTAAACGTTCATATAACTTTGTTAAAAAAGCTTACCAACCACTATTGATTAATTTAGGTTTTAAAAAGCGAAGATGGTCTAAAAATGAGCCCTTTATAGGAGAACTATGGATAGTTAATGATTTATTTGAAAATTATAAAGGCTGTAAAGCCACTATAGTTTTCAAAAATGAAAACGGTAAAGAGCTTGAATCCCAAATTTTTGATATTGGAACTGTTCAGGCCAACAGCGCCAAGAAATTTAAAGATATTTCGGCTGATGTTATGAAGAACGTGGACAAACGTGTGTTTGTTGAACTTCAGCTAATTGATGCTTTTGGAAAAACAATCTCTAGCAATGATTATTTCTTCTTGATTGGAAACCAAAAAGAAGCTACTAAAAAGTTCAACCAAATGCGTGATAAACGGAGAGTTCTAGAATCGGAATATGGTTATGGAAATTATTATCGTTTTTATGATGATATAACAGGGAATCAAGGGAAAAAACACCAAAGTGGGACACAAATACCTAGAGCAAGAGACTATGGTAAATAGCATGTAATAACTAATGGTGTTTTTATAAATTGAGAATAGATTTTATGCATGCTCTTGGCGATAGTTTTTTCTATATTCAATGGGCTTGCAACCCTTTAATTGTGAAAAAGTTTTAGAAAAATATGAAAGGTTTTCATAACCACATTTATATACGATTTCAGAAATATTATCATCGGTTTCTTCTAATAATTTCATCGCTCTATTTATTCTGTATTCATTTAGATAAGTTATAAACGATTTTTTTGTTAATGCTTTAAACATCCTACAAAATGAATTTGTGGTTAAGCCCACATGCATTGCAATGTCTTTTGTACTTATTTTATGTTGATAATTTTTATTTATAAATTCAAATATCTTTTTCACTTGTTTGTTTTGTGCATAACGCTTGCTTACATCTTTTTTAATTAATTTTTTTTGAGGTACCGCCTTAGATAATTCATAAAGCAAATTAAATAAAGAAATTAACTGCATTGTTGGATTCATATTAATTATTTCTTTAAACAGTAGCGTTAATTCTTCTTTTAATTCGGCATCAAAAATTAAAAACTGTTTTGATTTTTGAATCAATGGTAGTAAATCTCGAAACTCTGGAAATAATTTTAAACGTTGCTCTACAAACACATCTCCAAAATGGATTACAATTTCATAATTATCTTTAAACGTCCTGTTGGAAAAACCAAAATGAGGGATATAAGGCCCTAAGAAAACCAATACACCATCATTATAATTTACTTCATTTCCTTCAATAGTTATTTTTCCGCTTCCATTTTTTATAAAAACAATTTCATAACTATCATGAAAGTGTAAATCATTATGTGTACATAATAGATTTTGATCAAATTTTTCTACTTGAAAGGAATTTTCAAAAGAATAGGGAATATGTTTATACAAAGCCTTCAATAACACAAAATTAGCTAAACAATTGGAGTTTTTGTTTTGTAATGAATAAAATGTGTTAATAATAGGCTAAATACTTATATTGGGTATTTAAAGTCTGTGGTTTCTTTGCATAAAAAAAAGATAAATGAAATCTCTACGGCTTATTCTTACTAACTTAAAATACTTTGCGCCCTCATGGGTTTTTTCTTCAATTAATATTTTAATAGGTACCTGGGTACTTTATTTACCTCATATAAAAATGAAATTCGCGTTAAACGATTCTCAAATAGGTTTAGCACTATTTTTTACGGCTTTGGGTTTACTAATTTCTATTCCTTTTGTTCCTTTTGTAAATAAAAAAATCGGAGCTGGTCGTTCTACTAAAATTGGCATTATTGTTTTTGCCTTATTGTTTAATTTGCCATTAATTGCTCCTAGTTATTCGTTGTTGTGTATTAGTTTAATAGCAACGGGGATCTTTTCTGGATTTACAGATGTATCTATGAATGCATTGGTTTCCAATATTGAAAAAAGGGATGGCCAAAATTTTATGTCTGCGGCGCATGGCTTTTTTAGTTTAGGAGGCTTTATAGGTGCTGGGGTAGGGAGTTTCTTGATGACTGTGTTTTCTCACCCGAGTTACCACATGTTATTAATATCTTTATGTATCATTTTAACAACCATATTATTATCTAATAATTATGAAAATATTGAAGAGCCTTTACAAGAAAATCGTAAAAAAGGCACTAACATATTTAAAAATATAAAACCAATGTTGGGCCTATCGATAGTTGCCTTTATTATCATGTTTAATGAGGGAGCCGTAGAACATTGGAGTAATTTATTTCTGTTTGATGTCGTTAATGTGTCTGAAAGCCGAGCTGGGTTAGGGTTTATAGTTTTTTCTTTTGCCATGACCCTAGGGCGGTTTTTTGGAGATGGTATTAGTAAAAAAATAGGCGCCGTTAAAACGATAAGTTACGGGTGTGGTATAGCTCTGGTTGCATATTTATTAATATTATTATCCAATTTTTATACCAGTGTTTTGGGATTTGGGATTTTAGGTCTTGGCCTTTCGGTTATAGTTCCCGAAATTTTTAGATTGGCGGGCCAAACACAGGGCGTTTACACCTCTGTTGCCATTTCGGTTGTTTCTGGAATAGGGTTTATAGGTTTTCTTTTTGGTCCTGTTTTATTGGGTCTTATTTCTAATTACAGTAATTTAGTTACAAGCTATATATTTTTAATGATACTAATAATAATTGCTCTTTGCTTGGTTTTTTTTCGATTAAAGAGGAAATACTAGGAGCAAATGACTAATTGTGTCCCTACTTTTTTATCAGAAATTGTTCTATAGTTTTCCTCAATATGAGGAACTAATTATTTAACTATAAAGCCTAACCAATAACTATTTATACTTGAGTTTTCAAAAAGACTTCCTGTAGTAGGAGAGGTAAAGTCAGCCAACACAAGGATAAATTCTCTAGATAGATGTTTTTGAAATATTTTTATCTATAACCTCTATGGCTTTATGCTAAGAAATAACGTTATAATGTATTTTTATATTGTTATACTCTCATTTTATATATTAGCTTCATAAGTTTCTATACCATTCTTATAATCTTTAGGCTTATAATATCTTTCTATTGCTATTGGATCATGTAAATAACTGAAGTGAAGGCTCTTGTCTCCAAAACTATGTTTCCATTCGTAATCTTCATCACCATAACCATCTTTTGTATAATTTGACCAGCTTGAGCTTGCTGCAATTTTGAAAGATCCTTCAATTTGAATAACGAAAAGCATATCTGTTAATGCAAGCGATTGTCCATCAGTGTGATTTGAGAAACTTGTATAGCAAACCCAAAACTTTCTATACTTTTCATGAGTGTATTCGCTTATTTTAAATAGTTTTCTTGGGAATCTGGGATATGGATTACTGAAAAAACTTTCTCCACCAAACATTTCGATTTCATCTTCATCTCTATGGCCTTCAAAAATCATAAAATCAATATGGGGAGGTAAATAAAAAGAATTCGCTTTATCTACATTCGCATTATATTCTTTGAAACTAAGTTTCCATTTCAAGGTTTCTGTTTCAGCTTCTACTCTAGCAAATTCTTCAAAAAAAGATTTTACTTCTTGGATATTACTCATCTAAATTCGTTTTATTGTGTATTACAATTGGATATGCATCATCATACATATATTCGTTATACACACCCAAATATACAACAACACTTACAAAGTTAAATTAGGTATTTAAAATTAAACAAGGGTACTTATGGATAATGAATTACACTATTGTGAAGGTAAATAAGTAATATAGCTATTGATTCGTACCGCCTGTTGTAAACTGGTTAGTCTTACTTTTTTCAAGGACTATAATTCGGTGCTATCTAGGAGAACTAGATGAGTTATTATCCCATAAGAGAGCCTGTAGGGGAGCTAGCTGTTTATATTTCAAAAAAACTAAAGCCCCTTAAAAGGAGCTTTCGAATTAAATTCTGTGTTTTTAGCCTTGCTCAACTTACCATTGTGATAACCTGTTTTGTTTCCTATATTTAATCTAATGCAGTAATCAGTGGTATTATGTAGGCTTTCAAAATTTTATACTGCGTGTTAATAACAGATTCATTGAAACCGTGTGCAGTCTCAGGCAGAGAAAAGAATTCCTTTTTTGGCGCATTTATTTTATTAAAATATGCTTGAGTAACCTCTATAGGAGTTAAGATATCTTCTTCTCCTTGAATTAAAAATATTGGAATTTTAAAATTCAAACCGCTCTCCATGAAGTTAATTTTAGAACTCATTGATGGAACGCCTAGGTCTTTATGACCTACAAAACTTATAAATGAATAATCATCACCTAAAGAGCGATGTTGAGCATCTTTCTCATTGTCGTATTTGGTGGGTAGTTTCCACCAAATATTAGGTGGTGAAATTGAATTCTTTTTTTCATACGCTTTGATGACGCGAATTAATTTACCATTATTCCTAGCATTAGCGTATGGAGGAGTTCCGATAGCATTGAGCATGTCTATTGATTTTTTATCGCGGAGATTTTGCGCCATTTGATAAACTTTACGATAACTAAATAAAAAGTTGCTAGAAGGGTTTACAACTTGAGAATGCCCTATGTACGCATAAAAAAGATCTGGGCGTTTTAATGTCATCTCAGTCCCAAGTACAGAGCCCCAAGAGGTTCCAAAAAGGATAATTTTCCGCTTTCCTAAATATTTTAAGATGTACTCAGAAAGTTTAATACCATCTGCAACCATTTGTTCTATGGTTAGTGGATTTGACTTAAAATAATCTGGACTTAATTCAATTGGAGCATTAAGCCCAAAAGTTTTTCCTGCACCTCTTTGATCCCATTGAATTAAAATAAAGTCTTTTTCCCAATCGCCATAAATTGCATCTGCGTATGGACTTAAAACACTCCCTGGGCCACCATGAATAAACAATACGATAGGCTTTAAACGATTTCCCTTTATGGTAACCCAATGCTCAATGCCATTTATTGGGATGTACCTTTCTTCTAGAATTTGATTTTTTATAGAAGCATTATTATTAATGCTTTCAGGTGATGTCTTTGCAACCGCCAACTCTGACTCAGTAATTTTTCCGTTTTCTTTTAATTGAGCCAAACATAAAAATGGTAATAGGAATAAAATAAGCGTCAATGTAATTTTCATGATTTCAAACTTTAATTGTTAATTTGAAACAAAATTACATCTGGAAAATACTGCAGTCGACCGAATAAAAAAAGTCGAACGCATTTGTGGCTATAAATGCGTTCGATTTTTTACAAGACGCTTATAATGACTTATTCCTAAAAGCAGTTGGAGTTTGGTTCGTAAATTTTTTGAAGGCAGTATTAAAAGATGATTTCGAATTAAACCCTACTTGATAAAGAATTTCTAAAATAGTAAGCTTCTTATTGGCAGGATCTTTTATCAATTGTTTCGCTTTTTCAATTCGAAATTCATTGATAAAATCAAAAAAATGCTGGTTTGAGTGACGATTAATCAAAAGAGATAAATCACGAACAGGAATAGCCACTTGCTCGGATAGCTCTCGTATGGTCAATGAAGGTTCAAGATAGAGTTCATTGGTCAAAATATACGTTCTGACATCATCCATTTGTGATGTCATTTCATCTGATTTTTGGAAATCAAACGGCTTTTCGTCAAAAGTGATAGATTCTATCTCTTCGTTTAATGCAATCATATACACATCTATACTTTTAAAAAGTTCAGGGTTTCTCAATGCTTTTAATACAAACCAGCAACTGATAATGAGTGCGCAAATACTAACAATTACATGTGACCAGTTGAGTAATAAATTATAGTTAGTGTATGTAAGGAAAAATCTAAAAACAAGAAAACTATGTGCCACCAAAAAAAATACGGTCATCTGGAATAGCCAGTGGTAAGAAGAAGAGTTTAAATTAGTATGATTCTCTGAGTAAATCGCCTTGTACTTTTTTAGAATTTTGAAAATTGCTAACATATAAAAAACATATTGCAACTCTCTTAAAAGATAAAAAAAGCGTATTTCAAACATCTTTTTAAAGTGCTCATTAATGTATATAATGTCGACCATACTGGATAAATAAAACCTAGGAATTAGTACCAAGTTTGCTGTAAAAAAAGGAAGGGCTAATAACAAATGTTTCGGTTTTAATCGAAAGTCCGAATAACAAACCGCCTTTATGTATAAATAAAATAGAGGTAGAATTAACAGACTAACCGTCATTCTAAAAACCTCAAAGTTCAAGCCTACCTCAATATATTTACCAGTAAAAAGACTGCTTATATCGAATACTGAAAGGATAAGAAAATATGAAAAAAGTTTATTATAGAGTTTGTTTTTTGTATTGACAGTTTGTAGAAAAAAAGCAAAGAGCAACATTAAAAAAGCGGCAATTAAAATAACGGCATTTATAAAGATGAATTTATCCATTTAGTTATCTGTTTCTTGCTTCATTTAATGCTGTTCTCTCCCATTTTCTTTCATGGCGTCGAAAACATATTTTAATGATTTTCTAAGTTCTATATTTGCCGACACTGTAAAATAAACAAAACCTTTCAATTAATCCAAAAACCCAATGTTTACTATATACTATTAGCAATAGTTTATTTTTCAATAATCCAATTTTCAACGTACCTCAAGGCAGAAGCAATTAAATTATTTCGATTTCTCGCCTCATTTTCAAAACTATCTAGGGTTTCCCTATCCAGTTTTCCTCCCTTTACAAAAACTTTTGTGGGATTTTGTAATGTAGACAAGTCTAATAAAGGGTTTTTATTAGTTAATATTAGATTAGCAATTTTACCAACTTCAATGGTTCCCATATTGTTCATAATTGAATGCGTTTTTGAAGCATTTATTGTTGCTGTTTTTAGTACTTCATAATTAGAAAGTCCAGCCTCTTTATAAAAAGCAAGTTCTTGATGAATAGAAAAACCTGGAATAGTTACGCCTATTCCAGCATCAGTGCTACAGATAAGAGTAACCCCAGCCTCATGTAGCTTTTTGATAATTTTTAAATGAAAATCATGCTGCTCTTTTATCCTTTTAACTATAGAAGAGTCTCTTAATTTATTAGTATACCACCTTTCACACTGAGCTTTGCTATCCACTTTTTTAATAAGAGGGTTTATGAATTTCAATTGTTCTGATTCTAAAATATTATCATCAATAAGCATTTGATAAATGTTATTGTAAACTGTCAAAGTTGGACTAAAAACACTGTGTTTCGATTTTTTGAAATCATTAATTACTTCTTTTAATTTCAATGTATCCAATTTATAATTTAGAGGTTGCTGTATAATATCTTCGGTATGCTCTATAGATTTTATTTGAGGATCAAAATGATAGGAGTAAGGTACTTTTGGAGAAGGGTGTGCAACAATATCCATATCAGAAATCCTTGCTTGTTCAATAACAGCATCAAATATGTCTTCAGTCAAACCATAATAGGTTTTAATAAAATCGTACCCTCTTTTTTTATATGAAATCACTTTTTCTTTAGCTTCAATTGGGCTTGTTAGCTGTAAATTATCATCTCCAATAAATTCTGGACCTGTAAGTTTAGGGCCTGTTGTAAAAAACATTGGAGAAATAATTTCATCATTTTTTATATCTTCTTTAAGTCTTAAATGCATTGGCATACCCCATAGATTTCGAACAGATGTAATACCATTGGAAAGATATAAGCCAAGTTCATATCTATCCCATACATGAACATGCATATCTATAAGACCTGGTGTTAGATATTGGTTTTTTGCATCAATAATTTCAACACCTTTGACTTCAATATTATCCGAGATATTTTTAATTAATCCTTCTTTGATATACACCATTTTATCAACTAAAACAGTGTCTTGATTCATTGGGATAATATTTGCATTGGTAATTAGGTAAGTGTTATTATTAAATTTATTGTTTTCGATTTTTAAATAGTTGGTACTTTGTTTATCTACTAATACCACAATGATGGCAGATATTAATAAAACCCCGATAAGTATAACAATAAATTTAAGAATTCGTTTTACTATTTTCATGCTTTATTTAATTATCGCTAACGGTTCAGCTATGATTCCAATTAGAAATCAGTCTTTGGTTAATGCTGTTATTTTGGTGCGGCAATAGACCACAATGAATTATTGATGTTAGTTTTTTCGGTACCACTCGATAGCATTTTTAGAAAATATTCGTTTTTGTTCGTTTTCAGAAAAATTATCTTTTATCAATTTTAAATCTTTTACAGTAAAAGGAACTTTTGCCCTCGTAGATGGCAAATCTGTCCCGAACATTACGGAATTAGGGGTAATTGAATAAATTTTTTTCATTACACTAATTGGGTCAAAATCCACTCGCCCGAATCCGGTAGCCTTAATTTTCACACCTTTTTCAGCCCAATAATATAATTCCCAAAGTCCTGCTTTTGATAATCCTAAATGATCAATTGAAAATTTAGGAATTTGCTCAAGGGTAGTTTTCAACTCTTTTAAGTCGTTGCTATCAACATAAAGCTCGGTGTGCCAACCATAATTGTCGAAAAGTCTATTTGAAAGTTCAACCAAATTTTCTAAGCGCTCTGAGCCTCCTCTTTTAAGATTGAACCTTACTGCACATATATTTGATTTATTCAATCGTTCTAATTCATTCAAACTTAAACCGATGGGAATGTTGGCAACACCAAAGTAGTTTTTCCCAAGTATATTAAGAGCATCTATTAAGTATTCTTGATCGAACTTTTGAAAAGATCCAGAGACTATCGCTCCACCGATAATTCCAAGATCCATTACTTTTTCATGATAATTTTCAGCTGTAAAATCTGGAGGAAGGTATCCATTGTTCTCCACCAGTGGAAACTTCGGATTTATAATGCGAAAATGAGAGTCAAATATTTTCATTTTTCAAATTAATGCTAACGTTTATATATGGCTTGTTATCTGTTTAAGTACCTAATTTAGCAAATAGAAACCGAATAGAAAACCCGAAAGGATTTTCGTAAGCAAGCTAGAACTAGCAATAAATAATATACTTTGGTAGCATCAATTTTTATTCAGTTTTCTTAAAATCCTGTTTAATAGGAACAACCTCTTCTCCAGTCTCTTTCATCATTTTGTCCATCTCTGGGTCAGAATAAAATGCTGAAAAAGTATCTTCTTCCTTTTCAAGTATTATGTACATCAAAATCATAGATTTCGGTTCTTTGTTTTTTCCTAGTGAGATGGGGTTTGTTGTTAATTTTAAGGTGTCTTTATCTATTTTCCAATTTTGAAGTTCAGACTTCATAAATCGAGATAATTCAATTTTGCCATTTGAGAATCTACCAGATCCAGTAATTCCAGTTCCATCTTCATTTAAACTTATAATATTTATCATTCCATTTAGGTCTGGCTCAGTCACCCATTTTCCGACAAAAGAATTGTCTATATTCTGTCCAAAAACAGTTGTAAAGTTTATTACAAGTAAAATCAGTGAAATTTGTTTTCTCATTTTTTTTCAAATTGATGCTAACAATTGGATATATGTACTAGTATACATATATCCGTTATACATACCCAAATATACAACAACACTTACATATCTAAGAGCTATTTAAATTATATAAGGAACTTCTCTCATCAAGCACATTAAGTATGGAAGAGGGTTACTAGATCTAATACTTGTTGAAAACAAGCGCCAGCAGAAGGGGCGTTATTCTATTTTCTTTTTTTATAAAATTAGGGCTTGTGCAGCAGCTACTATTGTTGCCATTAGTACTTTTTATTTCCATTCCCAATTCAGTTCGTCAACATATTCAGCTCCTAATTCAGTCACATGTTTTTTAAATTCCGTTTGATTTTCAATCGAGTATTTTGGCACAATCAGAGATAAATCAGTTGTTAGTTTTATAAAGAAATGTTTTTTTGTTTCAACAATTTCCTTTAGTTCAGTTCCATTTATTTTACTTTCAGATGTAAAGTCTTTAACATTCACAGAGTTTTCATCAAAGCATATTTCCACAGGTTTGTTAATCCGGTTTTTATAATTTTCCTCAACGTGTTTTTGAAAATGTCTTTTATATCTCCATTTAGAGTAAATGGGGTAAAATGTAAACCATAATATTGCGATTCCAGCCAATACAATTGCGATTCCATTATCATCATTTTTATTAGCCAAATAAAGTCCAAATAATAAATAGATGATCGGAATAATTATTCGGGAACGAAATCTTCTTTTTTTATGTAGTTCAGATTTTGAAGAAGTATAAAGCTGATACTCTAAAAAATCTGAATTTGAAAGTTGATAGCTTATGTTCATCGTATTAATGGCAGCAATTGTTAAACTAAAATCAAAAGGCTCTCACAAACCGTCCTGAATGATATATCTTTTATACATCAAATCTCTTCGGTAGTCATTTCATCATCAGGAATTTCCAGACTGGTTTTAAAATTAGGAAGCACCTTGTTTACCATAGCTTCATTTTTTAGCTGCTTTGCTTCAAGGAAATACCAAAATTTTTCTTCGCTATTATAAATTCCCAATAAATAACTTTTAGACTTTATTCGCATACCACTCATAACCATTTGATTGAACCCTTCAATATAGCAGCGGTATTGATTATCTTCAAAAACAATATCCGAAACCCCTAAAACATCGGCCTTTTCAAAAACAAAACCGTTTTCTTTCATCGTGCTAAATGTCGCTTTTATTAAATCTAAAGCTTTTTCTCTACCTCCCATAAGCTCTAAAGCACTGGGGTAGGTATGATCTAAAACTTTGTCAAAATCCATTTTAAGAGTTGCTTGAGACGCTATTTTGGCATCTCTTAAAGCCCATTCTTTTAATTCTTTGGTAGATTGAGCAAAACAAATGCTACCACAAAACAGTAGTAGCATTAAAAAAGTGGTCGTTATTTTATTCATTTTTATTTTTTTTAGCATTCTTCATTGCCTCTCCAATTTGATTACTGGCTGCAAAGCTTGCTACCATATCGTTTAACATATTACTTCCTGCTTGAGGCGCGTTAGGTAGTAAAATTAAATTACTATTGGTTTCTTCTCCTAAAGACTGCAAGGTATCGTAATGTTGTGTTACTACAATAAGCGCAGATGCTTCTTGGCTGTTTATGCCAACCCTGTTTAGTACTTCAACAGATTCTTCTAAACCTCTAGCAATTTCGCGACGTTGATCTGCAATACCTTGACCCTGTAAACGTTTGCTCTCTGCTTCTGCTTTTGCTTTTTCAACTATTAAAATACGTTGTGCATCCCCTTCAAATTGTGCTGCAATTTTTTCACGCTCTGATGCATTAATTCTATTCATGGCTTCTTTTACCTGCGAATCTGGGTCTATATCTGTTACCAATGTTTTTATAATGTCGTAACCGTATTCCATCATGGCTTCGTTAAGTTCAGATTTAACGGCAATGGCTATATCGTCTTTTTTAACAAAGACATCGTCTAATTTCATTTTTGGTACTTCGGCACGAACCACATCGAATACATACGATGTTATTTGATCGTGCGGATAATCCAGTTTATAAAATGCATCGTACACTTTGTCGCGTATTACTTTGTATTGTACAGATACTTTAAGGCGTACAAATACATCATCTAATGTTTTGGTTTCAATAATAACGTCTAATTGCTGGATTTTTAAACTTAATCGACCAGCAATTCTATCGACTAATGGAATTTTTAATTGTAATCCCGAATGGCGTATGCTTTTAAATTTACCAAACCGTTCTACAATAGCTGATGTTTGCTGTTTTACAATAAAAAATGAAGAGATTAATACTATTAATCCGAGTACAATAATGGGAATATAAAAATAGTTCATGGTATTAAATATTAATGATTAGAAAATAACGAATTACTAATTTAAGTTATATTTGCCACACTCATCTCTAAAAATAGCATGAAAAAACAACTTATCTTATTAGTAGCTATAACAACCTGTTTTGTTACAACAGGTTTTGCACAAAAAGGAAACTACCAAATAGCCAACGGTATTGGAATTCATGGCGGCATTGCCAAATTTGATATTACTACCAGCAATTTTGCTACCAAGCAAGGCGATGGTTTTTTAGGCGGATTATCAGCAACTGTCGATATTCCTCACCGATTTTATAATGTTAGTTATGGTATGCAACTATCTGAAAATAATATTGAAGTTTTTGGTAGGCCGACTATGGCCAGTATCGAAGAAACTTTTATTGAGTACAAAATGTTTGCAGCTCAATTGGTTTTTTTAGGACATATAAAGATAATACCAAATCATTTTACTATCGATTTAGGCCCCATGTTACAATATAACAGTAAATTAGAATTAAAAAATAAAGAGCAAGAAGGCTATTTTATAAATAACTACACAAATTTAACTGCAGAAGATATTACCAATATCTCCCAATTTAATTTTAACGGAGCCATAGGCGTTTCGGCTGGTATAAAAAACTTAAAGCTTAAAGCGCAATATATTTACGGCTTTACAAATATTTTAAAAAAGCTTGAAGATGAAAACTTAGATACCTCTGGAGGCACTGCCCGTTTTAAGGGAAATCAAACCATGTTGGTTTTAGGTGCTATTTTTTCATTTTAAGAGTTACCGTTTCTAACTTGACATGGTATTATTTGCTCTTTTTTAGTATTTTATCAATCTTACCGTCTAGCGCTTCTACTTTGGCTTGGGTTGCGGATATGTCGTCAGATTTAACCTCCTTTTCTTTTTTATAACCAATGTATTCAAGCCAGCCATTAGACCTAATAGCGCGTCGTTTGCTTGATAATAGAAATAAGGGGTCTGTTTTAAGTGTTTTTATTTCTGAAACGGGATCACCAATAACGATTTCAGGATATAGATCCTTCAATGTTTTTTTCGCCATATAAAAATGACCAACCTGATCTGGATGCACACCATCTGGAATAAAAGTAGTATCGGCATGTTGTTTTTTCAAGCCAATAAGCTGCTTATCTAAATATTTGTGTTGGTCTATTACCCGAATATCTTTTAACTCAAGTAACCAATTTGAGTAATCCCTTAAAACATCGTTATATTTATAATAAGGTTGTTTATAGCCTATAACTTCTTTACTGTTATTTACATTTTCCTTTTTAGGGTCTGGGTCGAAAATAGTAGGTGTTAAGAGAATTAGGATAGCTCCTTGGGCTTCTACTTTTGTTCTTAGCTCGTAAATTCCTTCTTTGTAAGCATCAAATCTTGTGGGATTGTTTGCAGAAAAAATACCATCGTTCATACCGTAACAAGCAAGTACCAATTCTGGTTTTATCGTATTTAACGCATGGTCTAAACGCGTGTGCACATTAGGTCTAGGAAATGCATGATCTGGCTCCGAATTCCCAGAAACCGTTTCACTAGACAAGCCTATACTTATAATATCCAGCTTTTTTTCTGGGTGGTTTTTTCGTAAATAGTATTCTATAAAATCTACATATCGTCCGTCTTGGGTTATACTATTTCCAAGAATCAAAACCTTTTTTTCATGTAAAGGATACAACATCTTATTGGTATTTGTACATGAAAATATAAAAGTAATTAAAAAGACTAAAGCAAATGATTTAAGTTTCATAAATAAAGGGTTAGCATAGAATTCATGCAAAATACTAATTCTTCTTTAAATGTATTTGAAACTTAAAGTCTTACAGAGTAGCTATGGCTGCTTCTATGCGGTTAATACTTTCTTTTTCTCCAATCATATACATGATATCGAACACATCTGGGCCTTGTAGGGCTCCTACTAATGCTAAACGTAATGGCATCATGACTTTACCAAAACCAATCTCGTTATCTGTAATCCAGCCTTTAATTTTGGTTTGAAGGTTTTCTGCTGAAAAATCTTTAATCGTATTAATTATTGAAACCAATTCTTGCATCAGTTCTTTTGTGGCTTCTTTAAAAGCCTTTTTTGATGCTTTTTCGTCATAGCTGTTTGGTGCTAGGAAAAAGAAATGGCTCAGCTCCCAGAAATCTGAAACAAACGTAGCGCGTTCTTTTATTAAGCCAATAACTAAAGCTATATAATTCACGTCAATGCCATTTAATTTTTCATCAACGATAGGTTTAAACAACTCAGCTAAATCATTATTGCTTTGCTCTTGCATATAATGGTGATTGAACCATTTGGTTTTATCAGGATCGAAACGAGCACCCGATTTGTTAACACGATTTAAATCAAAAGCATCAATAAGTTCATCTAGACTAAAAATTTCCTGTTCGGTTCCAGGGTTCCATCCTAAAAAGGCCAAGAAATTAATCATCGCTTCAGGAAAATAGCCGTCTTCTTTATAACCTCTAGAAATATCGTTGCTTTTAGGGTCTGTCCATTGCAAAGGAAATACAGGGAACCCTAATTTGTCACCATCACGCTTGCTTAACTTTCCTTTTCCTGTCGGTTTTAAAATTAAAGGTAAATGCGCAAACTCTGGAGCGTCCCAACCAAGAGCTTTATATAATTGATCATGCAGGGCTAAAGAAGGTAACCATTCTTCACCACGAATAACATGTGTTATTTCCATTAAATGATCGTCTACAATATTTGCTAAATGATAGGTTGGCATCCCATCACTTTTAAATAAGACTTTATCATCTAAAATATTGGTGTCTATTTTAATATCCCCACGAATTATGTCTGTTAAATTCAGGGTTTCGTCTTGTGGAGATTTAAATCGGATAACATAGTCTTCGCCAGCATCTAATTTAGCTTTTACTTCTTCGGCACTAAGCGATAAAGAATTACTTAATTTTAAGCGATTATGCCAATTATAAATAAACGTTTTCCCTTTTGCTTCATGATCTTTTCTGTGAAAATCTAAGGTTTCGGCAGTATCAAAAGCATAATAGGCATTACCAGATGCAATTAATTCATCTGCATATTGCTTGTATAAATGTTTACGCTCGCTTTGTCTGTACGGACCATGTTTTTCGCTTTTATCTGGACCTTCATCAAAAGGCATCCCACACCAATTAAGCGCATCAACTATGTACTTTTCTGCACCTTCAACATATCTGGTTTGATCGGTATCTTCAATTCTAAGAACAAAGGTTCCTTTATGCTTTTTTGCAAATAAATAGTTGAATAAAGCCGTACGAACTCCACCTATATGTAAAGGTCCTGTTGGGCTTGGTGCAAAACGCACACGAACGTTTTTGGTCATATTTTATAAATTTGTTTGCAAAGATACAATTAACACTTAATTATAAACTCTGTACTAAATAAAATTGTAGTTTAGTATTTAATTCTATTTTTCGTTATTTCTACGAAAGTATGTATCTATATAATATTATATAGCTTATGCCATAATATTATTAAAACTCAGCTTATGAAATCAGAAGTAATAAAATCATTAGCAAATAACTTTGAAGACCATTCTCAAACCACTGAAAATGGTATAGAATTTTGGTTTGCAAGAGATCTTCAACACTTATTAGGGTATTCTGAATGGAGAAATTTCCAAAAAGTAATTACTAAAAGTAAAATTTCTTGTGAAGTAACAGGAAATGGTATTTTAGACCATTTTGTTGACGTCAACAAAATGGTAAAACTAGGATCGGGAAGTGAGCGAGAAATAGATGATATTATGTTGACCAGATATGCTTGTTATTTGGTAGCCCAAAATGGAGATCCAAGAAAGGAACAAATTGCATTTGCACAAAATTATTTCGCAATACAAACTAGAAAGTTTGAAGAAATAGAACAGCGAATAAAAGATTGGGAGAGACTGCAGGCAAGACAAAAGCTAACACTATCTGAAAAAGAATTATCTGAACTTATTTATGAACAAACAGGCAATGATAGAAATTTTGGACTAATAAGAAGTAAAGGAGACCAGGCCTTATTTGGTAAAACGACTCAGCAAATGAAAAATAAGCTCGGAATACCTAAAGGAAGGGCATTAGCCGATTTTTTGCCTACTATAACCATAAAAGCTAAGGACTTTGCGACAGAAATTACCGTATTTAATACTAAAGAAAAAGGTTTAAAAAACGAAAGACAGATTTCTGCTGAACATATTACAAACAATAGGTCTGTTAGAAAAATTCTAATTAATAGAGGGATAAAACCTGAAGAGCTTCCTGCTGAAGAAGATGTTAAGAAACTTGAGCGTAGGGTTATTTCTGAACCAAAAAAACTTGGAAAAAATCCAGATAAATTGAACTAAAAATTACATGCTTCAGTTATGATGTGTTAAATAATTACTTAATGAACAACTTCAAAAACATACAAAATAAATTAGAGGCATTTATAAAACGCTATTATACAAATGAATTGCTAAAAGGTGCTATTTTGTTTTTTGCCATTGGCTTGCTCTATTTTTTGTTCACACTATTTATTGAACATGTTTTATGGTTAAGCACCATGGCCAGAACCATTTTATTTTGGTTGTTTATAGCTGTAGAAATAGCTTTGATTGTAAAATTTATTGCTATGCCCTTAGCAAAATTATTCAACCTTCAAAAAGGTATTAATTATGAAGATGCCTCGAGAATTATAGGGCAGCATTTTCCCGAAGTTAATGATAAATTGCTAAATGTCCTGCAATTAAATCAAAACAAATCGCAATCTGAATTACTTTTGGCTAGCATCGAACAAAAGTCGTTGGAGCTTCATCCGATTCCTTTTAAATTGGCTGTTAACTTAAAAAATAACGTACGTTATTTAAAGTATGCTGCGATTCCATTGCTTATTTTATTGCTCATCTTTTTAACTGGTAATTTTAGTTTGTTTAGTGATAGTTACAAACGTATTGTTCATTACAAAACAGCCTACGAACCACCAGCTCCGTTTCAATTTTATGTAGTGAACGACAATTTAAAAGCTATTGAAAACAAAGATTTTAAACTTATTGTAAAAACGGCAGGGGAGCTTACACCAGAAAATGCTCAAATAACTTATAATAACGAAACCTATTTTTTACAACAAAAAGACGTAGGGGAATTTGAATATGTGTTTTCACAACTTAAATCGGATATTCGTTTTGAGTTATCGGCTAACGATGTAAGATCTAAACCTTATAACATTAAAATTATTGAAGTTCCTTCTTTGCTGAGTTTCGAAATGGTCTTAGATTATCCCAGCTACACCAAAAAGAAAGATGAAACCATTAAAAGTACAGGAAATGCTTTGGTTCCAGAAGGTACCAATATTGTTTGGCAATTAAAAACTAAAGCTACAGAACAGGTTCATCTATATGCTCGTGATACGATTGATTTTTCTCCTCATGAATCAGGCATTTTCCAAGCTTCAAAACGTATTTATAATAATTTGGATTACAGCTTAAGCACTAGTAATAAAAATCTTAAAAATTACGAGAATTTGGCATTTAGTATTGGGGTTGTTAAAGATGAATATCCAGAAATTGACCTAAAAGTAGAAACAGATAGTTTGGATTTACAGTCTCTCTATTTTTATGGACAGGTAAGTGATGATTATGGCTTTAGCAAATTACAACTCGTGTATTATCCTTCTAATGATGAAAAAAACAAGCAATATGAGAATATTCCTATATCTAATTCTAACATTGCAGAATTTATAAGTGCTTTCCCAAATAATATAGATATTGAAGCGGGTACACCTTATGAATTATACTTTCAAGTATTTGATAATGATGTAATTAACAAATACAAAACAGCTAAAAGTAATGTGTTTAGTTATAGGAAACGCACCAAAGAAGAAGACGCTCAAAAAAACTTAGACGAACAAAGCCAAACGATTAAAGATTTAAATAAATCTTTAGAAAAATTTGATGAACAAGATAAAAAATTAGAGGAGCTCACTAAAACTCAAAAAGAAAAATCGACTTTAAATTTTAATGATAAGAAAAAGTTAGAATCATTTTTTAAGCGCCAGAAACAGCAAGATGAAATGATGAAAAATTTTAACAAGAAGTTAAAAGATAATTTAGAAGAATTTCAAAAGGAAGACATAAAAGAGGATCCATTTAAAGAAGACTTAAAAGAGCGTTTAAAAGAAAACGAAGAGCAGCTGAAGAAAGATGAGAAGTTGTTGGATGAGTTAAAAAAACTCATGGAAAAAATCAATAAAGAAGACGTTATAACAAAAAAGTTAGAAGAACTCGCCAAACAAAATAAAAACAAAAAACGAAGTTTAGAGCAGTTGCTGGAATTAACAAAACGTTTTTATGTTGAGAAAAAATTAGAAAAACTTAAAAGTGATTTAAAAAAACTTGCAGAAGAACAAGAAAAATTATCTAAAAAATCTAAGCAAGAAAACACTAAAGAAAAGCAGGAAACATTAAATAAAGAATTTGAAAAATTCTCTAAGCAATTAGAAGATTTAAAGAAAGATAGTAAAGCTTTAAAAAAACCTATTGATATTCCTCAAGACAAATTAGAAGAGAATGCCATTAAAAAAGAACAGGAAAATGCTTCTGAAGCATTAGAGAAAAAAGAGCAAGAGCAGACAGGTGAAAAAGAAGAAGGAGGGGAGAAACCAGATAAAAAACAGAATGATAATTTAAAGAATGCTCAAAAAAGCCAAAAGAAAGCTGCTCAAAAAATGAAAAAAATGAGTGAGCAAATGCAAAGTGCCATGCAAGCTGGTGGCGGTGAGCAAATGCAAGAAGATGTAGAAATGCTTCGTCAGATTCTAGATAATTTGGTACTATTTTCTTTTGATCAGGAAAGTGTCATGAATCAATTTAAAAATATTGATGCTAATCATAACAAATTTGCATCCTATTTGCGCAAACAAAATAACTTAAAAGAGCATTTTGAGCATATAGACGACAGCTTGTTTGCTTTATCGCTCCGCCAACCAAAACTTTCAGAAAGGGTGAATAAAGAAATCACCGAGGTTTATTACAACATAGATAAAGCTTTAAGTTTATTAGCCGAAAATCAGTTGTATCAAGGTGTCTCCAATCAACAATTTGCCATCACTGCAGCAAATAATTTAGCAAACTTTTTAAGTGATGTTTTAGATAATATGCAAGAAAACTTGAGTATGTCTCCTGGTAAAGGCGGTCAAGGGGATATGCAATTACCAGATATTATTATGAGCCAAGAAGAGCTTAATAAAATGATGCAGGAGGGTATGAAAAAAGGAGAAAAAGGAAACCCTAAAGATAAGGAAGGCCAAGGTGAAAAAGAAGGGAAGGGCGAAAAAGATGGAAAGAAAGGAAATGAGGGTGAAAAGAGTAAAGAAGGAGAAAAGGGAAAAAAAGGTGACAAACAAGGCGAAGGAAATAAAAATGGTGGCGAAGGCGAAGGAAGTAATGAGGACATGAATGGTTTGCTATATGAAATATACCAACAACAACAACAATTAAGAAAAGCATTAGAAGAAAGATTATCTAAAGAAGGGAAGGGAAAAGGAGGTAATGGTGATGCTTTATTAAGGAAGATGGAAAATATTGAATTGGATTTATTGAATAAAGGATTTACAAATCAAACCCTTCAAAAAATGATGCAATTAAAACATCAATTATTAAAATTGGAGAATGCTACCTTTCAGCAAGGTGAGGATAACAAAAGAGAATCTGAAACGAATAAAAATAATTTCAACAATAATACAAACAACCAAATTCCTACTGCAAAACAATATTTTAAAACCACCGAAATATTAAACAGACAAGCTTTACCTTTGCAACAAGTTTACAAAAAGAAAGTGCAAGAATATTTTAAGCAGACTAATGATTAACTTCAATTACGAAACCGATTTTTCTTTAAAGAATGAAGCGGAAGTTTCCAACTGGATTTTAAATACTATTTCTGAAGAGTCTCATAAATTAGAAGAAATTAATTATGTGTTTTGTGATGATGAATACCTTCATAAATTGAATGTAGAATTTCTAAATCATGATACTTTAACAGACATCATTAGCTTTGATTATTCTATTGGTAAATTAATACAGGGTGATATTTTTATTTCTATAGAAAGGGTAAAAGATAATGCTAAAGATTTCTCTGTACCATTTGAAGAAGAATTGAATCGTGTTATCATTCACGGTGTACTTCATTATTGTGGCTATAAAGACAAAACAGATGAAGATGCTAAAATAATGCGAGAAAAAGAAAACCATTATTTAAAACAATTGGCTTAATATAAAATCTATGTTTTTATACAGCACATTTTATTTATTATATAAATAGCCTCCTTAACCAACCTATAAATTTATTAATTACAAATTAGCTAAGCCATTAAAACGATGGGCAAAGTAGGAATACAAATACTCTGTTTTATAGAAACAACGTATATTTGCAAACTCAAAATAATAGATATGTTCCACGTGGAACATAGGTGTTTTAAAATCAAAAATCATGTTTAACGAAGTGTATGATGTTATAGTTGTTGGAGCAGGTCACGCAGGAAGTGAAGCTGCTGCCGCTGCTGCAAATATGGGTAGCAAGACTTTACTTGTAACCATGAATCTGCAAAATATAGCTCAAATGTCTTGTAATCCAGCTATGGGTGGTATTGCCAAAGGACAAATAGTAAGAGAGATTGATGCACTTGGTGGTTATAGTGGCATTGTATCTGATACCTCTGCTATACAGTTTAAAATGCTTAACAAATCTAAAGGACCAGCTATGTGGAGTCCGAGGGTTCAGAGCGATCGTATGCGTTTTGCTGAAGATTGGAGATTACTTTTAGAAGGAACTCCAAATCTTGATTTTTATCAGGAAATGGTATCTGGTTTGATAGTAGAAAAAGGAAAAGTAACTGGTGTTAAAACATCATTAGGAATAGAGATAAAAGCAAAGTCTGTTGTTTTAACAAACGGTACTTTTTTAAATGGTCTAATTCATATTGGTGACAAAAATTTTGGTGGTGGTAGAGCAGGGGAAAAAGCAGCAACTGGAATAACAGAACAACTATTAGATTTAGGTTTCGATTATGGTAGAATGAAAACTGGAACACCTCCTAGAGTTGATGGACGGAGTTTAGATTATTCTAAAATGGTGGAACAACCTGGTGATGACAATCCAGAAAAATTCTCCTATTTAGACATTACAAAACCATTAAAAAATCAACGTTCTTGTTATATGACTTATACCAGTCTTGAGGTACATGATTTACTCCGTGAAGGTTTTGATAGGTCACCTATGTTTAATGGTAGAATTAAAAGTTTAGGGCCACGTTATTGTCCTTCTATAGAAGATAAAATAAATAGATTTGCAGATAAGGATAGACATCAATTATTTATAGAACCAGAAGGTTGGAATACTTGTGAAGTATATGTGAATGGCTTTTCTACATCACTTCCAGAAGACGTACAATTTAAAGCTTTACGATCTGTAGTTGGCTTTGAAAACGTGAAGTTTTTTAGACCAGGATATGCTATTGAGTATGATTATTTCCCACCAACACAATTAAAACATACTTTAGAAACCAAGCTTGTAGATGGCTTATATTTTGCAGGCCAGATTAACGGAACAACAGGTTATGAAGAAGCAGCATCTCAAGGTTTGATGGCAGGTATAAATGCTAGTTTAAAAGTTCAGGAAAAAGATGCTTTTACACTAAAAAGAGATGAAGCATATATAGGTGTTTTAATAGATGATTTAATTACGAAGGGCACGGAAGAACCATATAGAATGTTTACATCGAGAGCTGAGTATAGAACTTTATTACGTCAAGATAATGCAGATTTAAGATTAACACCTAAAGGTTTTGAGCTGGGATTAGCTAGTGAAAAACGCTTAAAAAGAATGGAACAAAAGCATAATGATGCTAAAAAATTTGTTGAGTTCTTTTCTAAAACAAGCGTAAAACCCGAAGAGGCAAATCCTGTTTTGGAATCTAAAAATTCTGCTTTGGTAAAACAATCTGATAAGATGTTCAAAATCTTTTCAAGACCAAATATTACGATTCATGATGTTAGAAAATTTAAAGCTGTAGAGCAATATATCCAGGATAATAATTTAGATAATGAGGTTATAGAACAAACAGAAATTCAAGTAAAATATTCTGGTTATATCGCCAAGGAAAAAAATAATGCCGATAAATTGAGTAGGTTAGAGTATGTAAAAATTCCAGAGAATTTTGATTATTCTCAAATTAAATCTATGAGTTTTGAAGCACGTGAAAAACTAAAAAAAATACAACCAACCACCGTATCGCAAGCATCAAGAATTAGTGGTGTTTCACCTAATGATATTTCTGTATTGTTAGTTTATATGGGTCGATAATTTAGCCAATTTTTAAAACGTTCCACGTGGAACATTCTTTTTATAATTCTAAAAAATAATCCTTTTGAGCTTCATAGATAAAATAATAAAAATAGTTATAAGCTTACTTATTTTATCAATTTCTATTGCTTCCTGTGAACAGAAAAACAACAAAATTGAAATAGCTAATCAATATTATAGTATTCTAAACAACTCTGATTATTCAAAAATTCCAACATTATTAATAGATAGTTTAATAACAAAAGAGATTGAATACAAGAAAACTTTTTCTCAAGAAGAGTATATAGAATTACTAAAGTGGGTTTCTGTTTTTGAAGCAGAATATAAAGTTTTAGAAATTGAAGAAGAAAACGGAATTATAAAAACAAAGGTTTTACAAAAAGATAAAAGGATTCTTTTTCTTCATGAATCACCAATCATAACCAATCAAATTATTAGATTCAAAAATAACAAAATAACAAGTATTGAAATTGTAAAATATGTTGCTTTTAATGATACCATATTTATTAAGAATAGAACAAAACTATTAAATTGGATAGATAAAAATCATCCAGAATTAAAAGGTTTTTTACATGATCAAACAGAACAAGGTGCTTTAAAATATTTAAAAGCTATTAATCTATATAAAGAAGCA
Organism: uncultured Flavobacteriaceae bacterium; assembly: GCA_947501845.1. Taxonomy (GTDB): domain Bacteria; phylum Bacteroidota; class Bacteroidia; order Flavobacteriales; family Flavobacteriaceae; genus Flavivirga. The sequence goes on from CANMXP010000015.1 coordinate 85,439, forward strand.
AATTAAAAACTGGCACATTATATATTGTATTTGTAGATTTGGTTTTCTTTTTTTACTGATTACATTTTAGAATAACCGTAATGGAAAATAAATCATTTTACTTAGAAGTTAAAGATCATTCTGTTTCTGATGAAACATTCAAATTAATTCAAAATTATGAATACGGTTTTCTTGAAACAACACCACAACCATCTTTAGAAAAATTACCAGACTATTATAAAAGTGAGGACTATATTTCGCATACAGATACACAGCGAAATCTATTTGAAAAAGTCTATCATTTAATAAGGCGAATATCATTAAAAAAGAAACTTAAATTAATTAATTCTTTTTCTTCAGAAGAAAAAAAACTTTTAGATGTTGGATGCGGTACTGGTGATTTTTTACAAATAGCAAAACAAAATAATTGGAACGTTTCTGGAATTGAACCTAACGAACAAGCTCGAAACATTGCAAATAAAAAAACTAATAATTCTGTATTTGAAACCGAAAAACTTTTAAAATTTGAGTCTGCAAGTTTTGATGTCATTACACTATGGCATGTATTGGAACATTTGCCAAATTTGGAAGATCATATCTCAATTTTAAAAAAATTATTAAAACCTCATGGTATTTTAATAATAGCTGTTCCTAATTATAAAAGTTACGATGCTAAATTTTATAAAGAATTTTGGGCTGCTTATGATGTACCAAGACATCTTTGGCATTTTAATAAGACGTCTATTTCAAAATTAGTTTTAAAAGTTTCCATGAAAGTTATAAAACTAAAACCTATGCTTTTTGATGCTTTTTATGTAAGCCTACTATCTGAAAAATACAAACGTGGAAAAATGAATCCAATTAAAGGTTTTTGGATAGGATTACTTTCAAATATTAAAGCTATAAAGTCAAAAGAAGCTTCTTCATTAATTTACATCATTAAAAATAGCTAAAATCAATTTTAGCAAACATCCTTTGTCTTACACCTTATAAAATACACAATCACTTATCAATATTTTTTAAAGCTCTTAAATCGCTTTAAATCGCTTTATTTTTCATAGATATTAATTATTCATATAAAATAAATCTATAAATAATAGTTATAAGTTAAATTCAAAGCAGAATTTATCAAAATTCTGAACTACTTTACTATTTTTGTTCAGATTTAAAAAAACGATAAAATGAAAAATATACTTTATGTATTATTAGTGGCCGCGGTTTTTACTTCTTGTCAAAAAGAAAAAAAAATCGGATTTATAGATAACAGTCTTCTTATAAATGATTATCAAGAGAAAAAAGATTTAGAGACAAGATTTCAAGCAAAAGAAGAGCTTTTTAAAAAGAAAGCAGATAGTATTGGTCAAGCATTTCAATTAGAAGTACAGCAAACACAAATTACAGCTCAAAAATCATCAAAGAAAAAAGCACAAGAATTAATGGGTGGTTTACAACAAAAGCAACAAGTTTTACAACAGCAAATGCAATTTGAGCAACAGCAATTAACACAAGCATTCCAAACCGAAATAGATTCTGTCATTGTTAAAGTTAAAGACTTTGTTAAAGATTACGGTAAGAAAAATGGTTACACTTATATATTAGGAACCAGTGATGCCGCTGCAACTGTTTTATACGGTACAGACGAAAATGATTTAACACAAACTATCTTAGAAGCTTTAAACAAAGATTATAAGGAGTAATAAATAAAATTGACAAATGTATTAAATCCTAGCTTCGGCTGGGATTTTTTGTTTTAGTATAGTACATTAACACGTCATTCTGTATTTATCCATAGAATATAATCAAAACATTCATAATACTTATTTGTAAGTTTTTTCTTTAAATAATATTATTTATGTTAGATTAATGCCTTTACAAGATAATAATACCTCTTCGTTTTAGAATCACGATTTAAACATACAAACTCTATACAATTTTAGTTTTATTTTAATGTCAGGTCGAAACCTAATTAAAACAACTCAATTTTTAAGACCTTTCGACTGCGCCCAAGGTAACAAGCTTTATTTTAAGAATTTTGTTAAAACTATTTTTATCTTTTTGAGTAAAGTATAATTTTCTGTTTATTAATTGAATTGATATTCAAACATATTTAAGATGCATATAGAAGCCTTAAATAGATCTAATCATAAAGATATACTACCATTTTAGTAAACAGCTTCTAAAATTGATGTAAGAGCTAATCTAGGCCTATAATTTATATAACAACCGAAAGAATCTCTATTATCGGTATTAAAAGTAGTAATTAAAATTTCAGATAAAAATTAAACCATTTAAAAATCAAAATTCATCTTTACAAAATGAAAAATTAGAGTTATCCACATTATATAGTATAATACTATTTTCTTTTTAAAATTTAAAAAAAACAATGGTGGTTATTATAGTGTGTTAATATCTAGGATAACTTTTTTAAATTTTATTTTGATAATAATTAATTTACGTTCTATTAATGGTTTATTAACAATAGAATTTATTTTAATAAGTTCATTTTTAATGATTTTAAATTTTATATACACACTTGTTAACAACTAAAACTAACAGTTATTTATAATAACTATATTCCATTTTCTTGTTTACATCTACATTTTTTAGTCTAATAACATTGCTAAAAAAAGTGATTTAAATTTTTGGATAAGTGATATCAATTCTTGATTGAAAAAATAAATGGATTATCAATATTTTTCTTTTAGAAAGTAATGAACACTTATTAACAAGTAATTAATATAATAGCACACATTGTTTATTATTAACATACGCTTAAACTATAAAATATAGCTTGGTACTTCATCATAATTATTTTATTTTTTAATATATAGATTAGTAAAGAAGTCTTATGTCTTTAGTAAGATATTCGTGTTTTTTAATATATAGTTAGTACCTTTATAGCCTATAATACAAGATAATAAAATCATGACAATTTCTATAGGAAACGACCACGCAGGAACGGATTATAAATTTGCAATAAAGCAGTATTTAGAGGATAAAGGATATACTGTTAATAACTACGGAACCGATGCAAATGATAGTGTGGATTATCCAGATTTTGTGCATCCTGTAGCTCAAGATGTTGAAAATAAAAAAGTAGATTTTGGTATTTTAATATGTGGTAGTGCAAATGGTGTTGCTATGACTGCAAATAAATATCAAAAGGTACGAGCTGGTTTATGTTGGACTAAAGAAATTGTTGGGCTAATAAGACAACATAATAATGCGAATATTTTATGTATACCAGCGCGTTATACGGCTATTCCACAAGCCTTACAGATGGTGGAAACGTTTTTAAATACAGATTTTGAAGGTGGCAGACATCAAAACAGGATAGATAAAATTCCGCTATCTTGTTAAATGAGTCATTCGCATACACATAATCATCACCATTCTCATCACGATTTAAAAGGTCGTAATCTTTTTATATCCATTTTATTAAATATACTAATTACTGCTGCGCAGGTAGTGGGAGGTATTCTTTCTGGTAGTTTAGCATTGTTTAGTGATGCATTGCATAATTTTAGTGATGTACTTTCTTTAGTAGTAAGCTATGTAGCTAATAAATTATCGAAAAAGAAAGCATCTATTCATAGAACATTTGGCTATAAACGCGCAGAAATTTTAGCAGCTTTTATAAATGCATCTACATTAATAATCGTTGCAGTTTTGTTAATAATTGAAGCTGTAAAAAGGTTTCAAAATCCAGAAGAAATCGAATCTAATTTAGTTATTTGGTTATCTCTTTTAGGTATTGTAGCAAATGGTTTTAGTGTACTTTTATTAAAAAAAGATTCTAAGGCCAATATGAATATGAAAAGTGCTTATCTGCACTTATTAACAGATATGATGGCTAGTATAGCAGTACTTATTGGAGGGCTGTTAATGAAATATTACCAGATGTATTGGGTAGATAGTGTATTAACTTTTGCGATAGCTGTTTATTTAATTTGGATGGGTTTCGATTTATTAAAAAGCTCAACAAAAGTATTAATGTTATTTACTCCAGATGATATCCCAATAAGTCAAATAGTTGCCGAAATAAATGCTTTTGATAGTATTAAAAATGTACACCATGTTCATGTTTGGCAATTAAATGAGGAAGAAATTCATTTAGAGGCGCATATTGATTTTAATAACGATATTACCCTATCTCAATTTGATGTTATTTTGCATAAAATAGAAGATTTGGTTTTTAATAAATATGATATTAATCACGTGAATATTCAACCAGAATTTGGTAAAGATGATGTTAAAGATGTGATCGTACAAGATTGATGGTAATATCATTTTAAGTTACACCTAAAAGCTTGACGTAATAAGCTGTTAATCTTTTATATTAATAATTAAGAGATTGTTGCGAAGGGTCCTCCATCACAACAATCCTATCTAAAATGCTAAAAATAGAAGTAAAAACATTCGAAGAATTAACTAAACAAGAACTGTACGATTTGTTACAATTACGTAGTGAAGTGTTTGTTGTTGAACAAAATTGTGTTTATCAGGATGTAGATGGAAAAGATCAAAAAGCATTACATGTTTTAGGCTTTAAAAAATCGAAACTAGTAGCTTATACACGTATTTTTAAACCAGGAGATTATTTTGAAGAGCCTAGCATAGGAAGAGTAGTCGTGGCCAAAAATGAGCGTGCTTATAAGTATGGATACGATATTATGAAAGCATCAATTAAAGCCATTACAGACAATTATAATACGTCATTAATAAAAATATCGGCGCAAGTCTATTTAAAAAAATTCTATACTAATTTAGGCTTTAAAACTATTGGAGAAACATATTTAGAAGACGATATTCCACATATTGCCATGATTAAATATTGTAAATCAACGTTTTAAAGTAAAATGTCCTCTAATAACTTCACCAGAATTAAGGGTGATTACGTACCAATAATCGTCGGTATTTAAAGGTTTTCCGTTAAAAGTTCCATTCCAACTTAAAGAATTAGGAGTTAATGATTTTAAAAGTTTCCCATATCTGTCGAAAATAGCTACCGTTTTTATTGTGTTATTACTATCAAAAACCTGCCAGAGATCATGGCGACCATCATTGTTCGGCGTAAAATATTTTGGGATATAATAGTCTTCCGTTATAATTAATATACTAAAGCTAGACTCATTACTATCGCAGGCCGTTTCATTATAGATATAAATGGTTTGCGAATTTGTGATAATTTGTCCAACGCTAAACTGAAAACCATTTCCTCCAGATTCCGTAAAGTAGTTTCCATTTATTAGCACAGGTAGCGTATAAGAAGTATTCGTTATAACATTTTCTAGTGTGTCTACATTAACAAAATTACCACAATCGTTTTGTGATGCTATATAATTAGAAAAAGAAACAGGCTGCCAAGTAGAATGATCTCCAGAGGGATTATCGACAACAACACAATTTAAATTTATATTGACCCTAAAATCGATACTATTAATATTGCCATTATTTCCATTTCTAAGATTTAATCTACACAAATTATTGTTACTACAATCTACTTGCGTTAAACCAGAATTATTAGATAAATCCAGTTCTGTTAATTCATTAAAAGCACAATTTAAATTGATTAATTGACCGTTTATAGAAAGGTCTAAATTTGTAAGTTGATTGTTTTCGCAAGTAAAAAAAGTTAAACTAGGATTATTAGAAAGGTCGAGATTGTTTATAAGGTTATTACCACACTCAAACCTACTTAGCGTGATATTTTGAGATATATTTAAGGATGATATTTGGTTGTTATTGCACACCAGAACATTTAAACGGGGGTTTTGGGTAACATCTAAACTAGTTAACGTATTATTGCCACAAACCAATGAAATTAAGTTTGGGTTTTGAGTAATATCTACATTACTTAAGAGGTTAGAGTCACACCATAAAATTTGTAGATTTGAATTTTGAGAAACATCTATATTTGTTAATAAATTATTATCACAGAAGAGTTCTGCTAAAGCATCAAAATCTTCAATACCACTTAAATTTTGAATATTTAACCCCCTAACATCAAGTGATGGTACAGCGTTAATATCTGCTGTTAAAACTGAGCTATTTACAATGCCATCACTATCAATTCCTAGATCAATAAGTGCTTGTTCAAAATTAGGGTCTGGAATAGGTGTACTTTGAGAAAAAACAATACAGCTCAGTAATAGCAATACTAAACTGCAAAGATATTTTCTATTTACCCACATAGGTTATTAAAATTTCAACACGTCTATCGTATTTTGGGTCACCGCCAAGTGGAAATTTTCGGCGCATTCCTAAATGGCGCATTCGTCTTTTATTAACACCTTTTTTTGCAAAATAATCATAAACATATTTTGCCCGAGCTTCAGATAAATTACGCTTTTTGGTTTTTCTATCTACAGCATCTCTACTATATTGTGTACAGCATACATGTCCCTGAATAGTAAAATAAATATTTTTACGTTCAACAAGTGCCTTTGCAATAGCTTCTAATATTTTTTTAGACCCTGGTGTTACGGTGCTATAACCGGTTTTAAATAAAATATTTTTAAATACTATTTTATCACCAACCTTAATGTCGCCTTTTATTATTTCTGGAGTATTTTTCTTTTTAGGAGCTTTAACTTTAACAACAGGCTTTTTTTCAACAACAGGTTTTGGTTTTTTGGGTGTTACTATAATCTCTACTTTTCGGTTTAAACCTCTTATTTTTAGTATATTTTTTTCCTCTACAATCTTTAATAGAATTTCACCTTTTCCATCAACGTTTGTAATTAATTCATCGCTTATTTCATTACTGGAAAAAATAGCTTTTATAGCATCGGCACGCTGCTGAGATAGTTTTAAGTTATAAGTATCGGCACCTATGTCATCACAAAACCCAAAGATAGAGATGGCTTCAATATCTACATCTGTTAGAGTTGAAATAAATAGAAGCAAACGGTTTTCTTCTGTTGGGGGGAGATTGTATTTATCTGTATCAAAATAAACGACATGCGTTAATTCTTTTTGAGAGAATGCAAATACAGAGTTGAACGTTAATAATATTAATACCAATAATTTATTCATAGTAGGGTAATAGAACAGGTATAAATATACTATTTTTAATTTTTTTGAAATACAATAAGTAAATCTTACTTTAAATAATTGATATATGTAGATGGATTACCAAGTATTTCAGTTGCTTTTTTAATTCTAGGGTCATTTATTTTATAATACTCGTACAATCCTTCCCTATATACATATCTTTTTACTATATCTTCGGTTAACAGTTCCAACAAATAATCTTTATTTTCATCTATAACACTAGATTTAGACACTTTTAAATTACTAATTAAAGCGTTAAAGTCTTTTTCAATATTATCATTTAATTCTTCTTTTGTTGCAGCTTCAAAAGCTTTATAAAGTGCTTTTTCTGTATCTGTTTCGAAAGAAAATTTATTGGTTTTTAAGTAGTTTTTAAAATTTGAGAAATCGGCATCAGAAAGCTTTAAATTATTAATATCACTTAGTTTGTGCTTATAATAATAGTCTGTTCCATAATTAAATATTAAGTCGCTGTTTACGATGGCACTTGTTATGGCCGAATTTTTAGAAGCATTAAGAATAACGTCTGGAAATACGCCTCCTCCGTCAAACACTTTACGACCATTTTTTGTTTTAAATTCATTATAGTTTTCCTGTTTTACACGAACAGCCTCTCCTTTTTCATTTCTGTTCCAATAATCTAAAGACTGAATACATCTACCAGAAGGTGTATAATATCTGGAAATAGTTATTTTAACCTGGGTTCCGTAAGTAAGTTGTTTTGGGCGTTGCACTAAACCTTTACCAAAACTTCTGGCTCCTACTATAACAGCGCGATCTAAATCTTGCAACGAACCCGATACAATTTCGCTTGCCGAAGCACTATTGCCATCAATTAAAACCACCAAAGGTATTTTAGTATCAATAGGTTCGCTCTGTGTATAATACGTTTTATTATATTTTTTTACTTTAGATTTTGTGGTAACGACTAATTGCCCCTTTGGAACAAAAAGATTTACAATTTTAATCGCTTCATTAAGAAGTCCGCCAGGGTTTCCCCTTAAATCCAGGATAATGCGTTCTGCACCCTGCGCCTTTAAATCTCGCAAAGCATAATTGGTTTCATAATGCGCTTTGTTATTGAACCTGCTTAATACAATATAGCCTGTTTTATCATTAACCATTGAGAAATGAGTAACGGCTTTTATTTCTACTTCGGCTCTTTTTATAGTAGCTGTTTGTGTCTTGCCTTGGCGTTTATAAGTAACTTCTACAGGGCTATCTGAGGAACCTTTTAATAAATCGCCAGCATTTTCCTTATAGGTTTCAATAACAATATCACCAATTTTAATAATTTCATCTCCAGCTTTTAAGCCTGCTTTATCGGCTGGGTAGTCTTTATAGGGCTCTACAATAACCAATTTATCCTTAAATGTTTTTACTCTGGCCCCTATACCTGTGTAATCGCCTGTATTATTAATTCTGGCAGCTTCAACATCTTGCTCGTTCATAAAATTGGTGTAGGGATCCAAGTCTGCCAGCATGCTCTTAATTGCAGTATCCATTAAATCTCCTGGATTCGTCTCATCAACATAATTCATGTTGAGTTCTTTAAAAAGCGTTGTAAATATTTCTATTTGCTTAGCGATCTCGAAAAAATCATTTTTAAAGGCTGTTCCTGTAAAAAAGATGGTAAACGCCAGTATAGTAATTATGATTTTCTTTTTTAGTAAGTGTTTCATTGTGGACGTATGTATATTATTTTGAAATTTTGCTCGAAAATTTTTCAAACAAGTGTTTCATTTTTGATTCTACTTGGGTTAAGCTAGGTTTGTCTTTGCCAATGTACAAAATCATAAACGCATATTGTGTTGTAATGTTGTTAAAATACACGGCTTTGTTAAGTCTATAAGCCTCTCTTAATAATCGTTTTATGCGGTTTCTATCTACAGCAGTTTTAAAATTTCGTTTACTTACAGAAACCCCTGTTTTAGCTATAACATTATCATCAAAAGTGGTTTGTAGATAAACCAAACGCAAAGGAAAAGCAGAAACAGATTGTCCTTCTGCAAACAATTGTTCGATAAGCTTTTTACTTTTTAGTTTTTCTTTTTTAGGATATGATGCAGACATAAATTAAGTATGAATACAAAAGTAGCAATAAGAATTCACACGGCAACAGCCTAATATCTGCATGATAAAAATCATATTTAAACTGGTTGAATCGCAGTAATTTAATGGTTTAAAAACATTAAAGTATTACAGCTATGGGCGATTTAAATGTTACAAAACTAACGACTAAAAAAGATCGGGCTAATTATATTTATCATCTATTAAACGACATTAAAGCACTTGATTTAATGATTGAAAAAGGCATGATTGAAGAAGATGTTTTTAGAATAGGTGCAGAACAGGAATTTTGTTTGGTAAACAATCAATTTTTACCAGAAAATAAATCTTTAGAGCTTTTAAAAGATATTGATGACAGCCATTTTACTACAGAAATAAGCAATTATAATCTTGAGATAAACTCAGATGCCTCACTACTTGGAAATACGTGTTTTTCAAAACTTCACAAACAATTGGAAGCACTATTGAAAAAAGCAAAAAAGGCGGCATTAAAAAAAGACATCAAAATAATATTAACAGGTATTTTGCCATCACTTTCTATTAACAATGTTAATGAGGAGAGTATGACTAATGTTGAACGGTATTCTGTTTTAAACGATGCCATAAAAGGAATAAGAAAGCAAATTTTCGATATACATATTAAAGGAACAGATGAGCTAAACTTGTTGCACGACTCGGTTATGTTAGAAGGTTGCAATACCAGTTTTCAGATGCATTTACAATTAAATCCGAAAACTTTTTTAGACAGTTATAATTGGGCACAAGCTATTTCGGGACCTATTTTGAGTGCATGTACTAATTCACCATTGTTATTTGGAAAAGAACTTTGGAGTGAAACCCGAATTGCTTTGTTTACGCAAAGTGTTGATACCAGAGCGAATTCTTATTTATTGAATGAAAAACAGTCTAGAGTTAGTTTTGGTAACAAATGGCAAACAGGATCTATAACAGATATTTTTAAAGACAACATTTCCAGGTTTAGAAGCTTTATTACTACCGATTTTATTAAGGATAGTGTAGATATGCTAAATAATAACGAAACCCCAGGTTTAAAGGCATTAGGCTTGCACAACGGCACCGTATACCCATGGAATCGGGTTTGTTATGGAAAAATAGATGGCAAACCAAACTTAAGAATTGAAAACAGGTATATCCCTTCAGGACCAACACTTATAGACGAAATTGCAAACATGGCATTTTGGGTGGGTGTTATGTTGGGCAAGCCTAAAAAGTACAATAACATTCATAAGCAATGGGACTTTAAAGATGTAAAATCAAACTTTTTTAATGCAGCTCGATATGGTATGGCGACCCAGTTTTATTGGAACAGGTCTTATATTTCTAGTTACGATTTAATATTAAATGAACTTCTGCCCATGGCTTATAAAGGGTTATATAGTGTAGGAATAGCTCCAGAAGACGCAGAGCGTTATTTAAAAATTATTAGAAACAGGATAGAAACCAATACGGGTTCAGAGTGGCTAGTTAGAAATTACAGACAGTTATTAAAAAACCATAAACGTTTTGAGACCATGCAGATATTAACATCTAAAATGTATGAAAAGCAAGAAAAGGGATATCCAGTATCTACGTGGAGCAAGTTATTTGATAGTCATGAGGTTCCTTTTAAAAAACAGCGGGTTGTAAAGCATATTATGAGTTCAGATATTTTTTCTGTTGGTAAAAAAGACAGTATAGAATTGGTCTTAAATATTATGAAATGGAAAAACATTCACCATATGCCCGTTATAAATAGTGATAGGGAGCTGGTTGGTTTAATTAGCTGGACAGATGTTAAAACCTATTTAGAAAACCCGAAGCAACAAAACGATGCGGTTAATACAATAATGAAGACAGACATTGTTACCACAGATGAATATATGCCCGTTGAAATTGCAAAGAAATTAATGGATAAAAACAATATAGGAAGCCTTCCTGTGGTAAAACAAAATAAATTGGTAGGCTTAATTACTAGAAACGATTTTTAATAGATGATTGATGCATATAGTAAAGCATTAGATAGTAGAATAGCTGTAAATAGGATATTGGGCAAGATAGAAGGCTCTAAACCAGGATCGACCATGGTACTTTTTGGTGGCATTCATGGTAATGAAACCTCGGGCGTTTTTGCCTTAAAAGATGTTTTGGAAACGATTAACCCGTTACATGTTAAAGGGACTGTTTATGGTATTTCGGGCAATTTAAAAGCCCTTAAGTTAAATCAGAGATATATTGATGAAGATTTAAATAGGCTTTGGACTAAAACGCATATTGAAACTATTAAAAAAAAGAAAATTTTAAATGCAGATGAAGCAGAACTATTAGAGATTTTAAGTATTTTAAACACCATTTTAGAAGTTGAAAAATCACCATTTTATTTTATAGATTTACATACAACGTCAAGTAAAACATTACCCTTTATTACTATAAATGATGCGTTAATAAACCGAAAGTTTTCCAAACAGTTTCCTGTACCTATTGTACTAGGTATTGAAGAATATTTAAATGGTCCGTTATTAAGTTATATAAATGAATTGGGTTATGTATCTCTAGGTTTTGAGTCTGGGCAGCACGATGATTTAAGTTCTATCACAAATAATAAAGCATTTATCTATTTAGCTTTGGTATTTTCTGGAATGATGAAAGCAGATCATATAAACAATTTTTCAGATCATTATAAACAATTACAAACCCAGGCGGCCAATATTGTTGCTGTTTTTGAAGTTATTCACCTCCATAAGATACAACCCGATGAAACTTTTACCATGGTAAATGGTTTTAAAAACTTTCAAGCCATTAAAAAAGGTATTCCTATAGCTATAAGCAATAATAAAGAATTAAAAGCAACGCATCATGGACGTATTTTTATGCCTTTATATCAAACTAAGGGCTCCGAAGGTTTTTTTATTATAAGGCATATAAAACCGTTTTACTTAAAACTCTCCGTATTTTTAAGACGCATAAGGTTTGATAGTTTGTTAGTGGCATTACCAGGCGTAACATGGTTAAATAAAGATGAAGGCAGTTTACGAGTCAATTTAAAGGTAGCTAAGTTTTTTGTCAAATCATTTTTTCACTTATTAGGTTACAGAAATAAACAAATTACTAGAACCTATTTAAGACTTAACAACCGAGAACGTGTTGCTAAAACGGAGCTATATAAAAAAGAGCCTTGGTATTAAGGTTGGGTTTTAATATAGCCCTGCTTCTAACTAGAAATGGTTTCTCGGTTATTCGCTTTTTTCAGCAAACCCAAGCACATAGCCATTAGGATCTTTTATATAAAACTCTCTCATACCGTACCAAGCTGTTTTTGGTTCTGTCTTTTCAGAAACTTTGTTTTTTATAGTATTATAAAATTCATCCAGTCCTTCAATTTCTATATAAAAAGTAGCAGATGCGCCAATAGATTGATCTTTTAGCATCTCAATATCTTTTTTAAAGGTATCTGTACGCTGAAACATGATTTCTACATTGCCTTTACTCATTAGTGCATATACATAGGTCTTTCCATCATTAATAGATTGCTCTATACCATCTTGAGCCTCTGGTACGGCCATTATAAGTGTAAACCCTAAAACAGTATTGTAGAATTGTACCACTTCCTTAATATTTCTGACCTCCAAATTTGGTGTTAGCTTATTTACTTGCATCCCGAATGGATTTTAATTAATAAGCGCAAAGTTATTTTTCTCCAAGCATCGATAATTGTAAAAATCGGTCGTTCTTGTTATGATATAATTCTTTTGGGGTGGTACCTGTATATTTTTTTATCTCTTTTATAAAATGGGCTTGGTCAAAATAGTTTTTAGTTGGAGATAATTGACCGTTAGCAATTTCTGAATAAGAAGCACGGCACTTTATAATGTTTAAATATGTTTTTAGAGAAAAGCCATATTGCTGATTAAAATAACGATTTATTTGTCGACTGCTCCAAAAGATATTTTCTGAAAGATTTTTTACGGTTATATTCCCTTGATTTTCATAAATAAGTCTGAATAAATTGAGTTTTCTATAATCAATTTCTTTTATGCTTTTCAACCTACAATTGAAGGTTTGAGATATCTTTTTGGTAAACGCACCGAGTGAGTAGAATGAAGAGGGAGGTATTCCTAAAAAATCAATTGGCAAATCAGATGTTGTATTTAAAATACGGTTTATTGATTGTTTAAAAATACATTCTGAAGCAATTAGTTTAAACCGAACTCCCAATAGTTTCGTTTTTCTTTTTATTCGTGTCTTAACAGGTTGTGTCCAAATTCCCGTTAAAAAGATATTTAAAAGCTGATTGCTATCGTCTATTTCACAGATTAAGTCGAAATAACCATCTGGAATAATAGTATATTCTATGTCTTTTAAATTGTCTAGATTATCATATTCCCAGAAACATTTAACAATATGTGATAAAGTGTGTCCTGTTTTATGTTCCTTATATCTCATTTTGTAAATACCTAATTTTTAAAAATGATATGCTAAAATCGTTAAAATAGGGATAAACCTTACTATTAGTAAGGTTTTTATTTTTTGGTTATTAACAAAGTTTTGTTTTTACACAAACCTAGACCATTACTGGTGTCAACTCACATAAGTATGATAATTATAATGGTATTAGCGAAATCAAACGAATGCTAATTTATTGATTTTCATTTGTTTAAAAAAAAGTTATCAAACCTTACTAAAAGTAAGGTAAAACCTTACTTTTTATAGAAAACCATTCCATAGTTTTATGGCGAAATTTTTCAATTTACTAAAGCTTACAATCAATGAAATTACAATTTTATTTTACACTCATGTTTTTATGTGTCTTTAAGGTGTCTTTTGGACAACTAGAAGCTCCAAATGTGTCGTTTCCAGCTTCACCCACAGTGGCAGAACTAGCGAAATATGCAGATACTCCTGTTGGATATTATTCAGGAACACCAAATATTGGCTTACCTGTTTATACTTTAAATACGAGCGGTTTTTCGCTACCCATCAATTTAAGTTATCATGCTGGAGGTGTAAAGGTTAATCAAGAAGCCAGTTGGGTGGGCTTAGGTTGGAGTTTGAATGCTGGTGGCATCATTACAAGACAGATTAGAGGTATTGAAGATTTTCGAAATGATACCCAAATAGGATATTTTAACAACTTTAATAATTATGAGAACCCACTTGATGGAGACTTTTTGCAATGTCATTCACATGATGAAAGTATTACAATTGGAGGTTCTGTTACGATTACATATTATAAATTTAAGACTGTTTGTAGCCTTTTGAATGATGGAGAACCAGATTTGTTTATGTTTAATTTTGGTGGTTATTCGGGTAAATTTATTGTACAGCGTAACATTGATAATGGCACACCATTACAAACAGGAAAAGGTATTTTATTGGACTCTGAAAGTAATTTAAAAATCGAATTTGATGGTGCTAATAATAACCAAAATTTCAAAGTAACAACTCCAGATGGTATTGTTTACGAGTTTCATCAAAAAGAAAAGTCCCAATCTACTTCATGGTCAGATTTAGTATTGGGAGTACCAGCATCAACAACGCAACAAAGAATAGATTCTTGGTTTTTAACCAAAATTATTTTAACAAATAATGAGGAAATCCTGTTTAATTATAAAATTGAAGATAATTATAGACAGAGTCAAACAGCTATATCGGAGTCACAAAATATAATTGTAGATGCTAATATTAGTAGTGATTGCTTACCTCAAAATAGAACTACTCACATATTCAAAAGACACCATTTTTCTGAAACGATTCAAAGTTTTTTATTGGACAGCATTGCTTGGAAAAATGGGCACATAAAATTCAATACAACGACCAGGTTAGATATTAAAAATAATCCTCAAAAGTTGTCGAATATTGAGGTTTTTAATTCCTCTAATGAAAGAATTAAAAAGTTTAATTTTAATTACGGATACTTTAATGACCAATATTTAACAGGTACAAATGAGGAAAAAAGAGATAATCTTAGGTTAAAATTAGAAAGTATTAATGAAGTTGGCTCTGATAATACACTTTTACCACCTTACCAGTTTAATTATTATGAAGAATATGAATTACCAATAAAAGATTCCAACATTTATGATCATTGGGGATTTTATAATGGTAAATATTCTAATAATGCCCGTTCAAGAATACCCACTACCACATACACAGGGTTTACGGGAGAAAAAACTTTTATTGGTGCCGATAGGCATGCAGATTTAGGTTATGCTAAAACAGCGACCTTAGAATCTATGGTCTTACCTACAGGAGGAACCATTAACTATGAATATGAACTTAACAGATATTTTGATGAACTTGATCCTGTAGCCCAAACCCATAATATAAGTGGCTTTGTTCAAAACTATATGTTGTATGCAGAACCATTTACTATGTATGATGGTGGACAAATAGGGTCTCCAAACTATTTTGAGTTTGAAGTTACAAATGCGGTCAATGAGTATACCTTATCATACGATATTAATAAGGAAGCGTTTGATTTAACCATAAATGACCAATCAACACACCCTATTTATTTAGAGCTTTTTAAGGTAGACAATGGTATTGAAACCTCGATTAGTTATTTAACCCATAATGACTTTCCAAATGAGGTATGGGGCCCTAATGAGCCAATAAAGAATTATTACAAAAAGTTTACAAGTCCACTTTCTATAGGTACTTATCGATTAAGGTTTAATTGGATTCCAGCTCATTTGATTAATGGTACATATAATACAGACCCTGTTTACTTAGTAGGTGATATAGACTATACCGAAGATACCACTAATTTAATAACCTCAGTTGATGCTGGGGGTTTAAGAATTAAAAAGATTAGTTCTCCCAAAAACACAAGAGAGTTCAAGTACGAAACCTTTGACACAAATTTAAACCAAATCATATCGTCTGGCAAGCTAATTACCAAAGGTAATTATACCGACTTTTTTGGTGAAGGGCTAGTCTGCAGCGGTAGCGGGTCGTCAACCTTTACTTTTATGCAACTAAACTCTAATAGTAACATTCCTATTACAGGTACTATATCGGGGAATATTGTTGGATATTCAGAAGTTACCGAGCTTGTAACAAATAATAACGAGTCTCCCATTAAGAATTCTTATACTTATGAAAACAACATTGAAGTGGTAAACTTTTGGAATGCACCCAACCAACCGAACATTAAAAACGGTAGGTTATTAAAAGAAATCAAGTATTTAAATAGTGAGCCCATTCAGGAAATAGCATACCAATACACCCGTTCTGCTGATAGTATAAAAGCCGTTAATTATGTACCTCCTACAGAGTTATATGCTCCAGGAAGAATTGTTGAATATACGGTGCCATCAGAATTGCATTTATTAACAGAGAAAATGGTTAAAACTTATGATGCCAATGATTCTATAGTAACACAAAGCACATATGCTTATGGAGGGACTACTCATAATTTACCTAAAATCATTACATCTACTCAAAGTGATGGTAAAATGAGATCCATTAAAAATTACTATCCAGAAGATATTGCTACTCTGAGCAATACGACGACAACAGAAATAACGTCTGCCAATGCATTAAAGGATGCCTACCGGGTGAATATTCCCATTCAATCCAAATCATCTCTTTTAGAAAATAACACAGAAATCCCCATTTCAACACAGCGTATTAGTTTCAAGCAGGAAAATAGTTTAATAGCCCCCGAGTTTTTTAAAGACGCTATTGGTACAGATGGTTTTAAAACCCATATTCAATATACCAGATACGATTCTAGCGGAAATATACTAGAAACATATAATCCAAATAATAACACATACACCTCATACATTTGGAGTTATAATAAAATGTATCCCGTTGCAAAAATTGAAAATGCCAGTTTTCAAACAGTAGCAAGTGCTCTTGGAATTACAGAAACGGCCCTGTCAAATTTTGACAAAGCCAACCTTACCAGTTTGGCAACCCTAAGAACACATGCCAGTTTAAACGAGGCTTTTGTTACAACCTACATTTATAAAGAATTAATAGGTATAGAATCTATAACAGACCCCCGAGAACAAACCACCACCTATCACTATGATGCCTTTAATAGGCTAGATCATGTTACAGATCACAATGGTAAGATGTTATCTAAAAACGAATATTATTATAAAAACCAACAATAGTAGCTATGAAAAAGAATTCAACCTTAAAATCGTACATGGTAGCTTTGGTTTTTATGCTTACAAGCTCCGTAATAGTAAATGCCCAGACCTTCATTAAAGGAGAAAGATATGTCTTGGATGATACAGAATCTACCTATCAATTAATAACCGATGAAACGGTCACCAATGTTGTATGGGAAGTTTTTTTTGGAGGTACCATTGTTGGCTATCAGTATGATAATGGAATAGCTACCCAAGTAACCGTGAAATGGGACGAGCAACTGGACTACGGACTTGGAGAGGGCGGAGTATTACATGCTACAGTGTATACCAGCAACCCGACTCCCACGTCTACTAAAAAATTCGTGACTTTTAATGTCAACCCAAACACTGTTTTTCCAACACCGTTGGAAGCAGATCAAAACTATGTAAAGCAATCGGTTTTTACAGATGATACAGGAACGAAATCGCTAAAGAGTATTACTTATATTGATGGAATTGGCAGGCCCCTTCAAAAAGTAGACATTCAAGCAGGTGGAGATTTTGAAGATATTGTAACCCCTTTTGTTTATGATGGCTATGGCAGACAAGAAAAAGATTATTTGCCTTATGCCGCAGCAGTAGGTAATAGTGGAAGCTTAAGAATTAACCCTATAGAAGAAGCCTTTAACTTTTACAATACCGAAAAGTATGAAAACACCTTAAATCCATTCTCTAAAAAAGAAATTGAAAACTCTGCCTTAGGAAGAGTGCTTGAACAGGGTGCACCAGGTGATGATTGGGAAATTAAGGAAAAAGTAAATGACAATGAAACTTTAGAAAACCATACCATTAAATTTGACTATGCCTTTAATGTTGAAGATGAAGTTATAATTTACACAGTCGATTTTGCTAATAATGATAAGTCCTCTCCCGAATTAAATACAACAGGGTTTTATGAAGCCAATGAGCTCTATAAAACCATAACCAAAGATGAGAATTGGTTTAGTGGAAAAAACCATACCACAGAAGAGTTTAAGGATAAGAATGGCAAAGTGATACTAAAAAGAACCTATGCAGACGTAGATTTGAATGCCAATGGCACCATTGAAGCTGCTGCTAATGAAAAAGAAGTACCACATGACACCTACTATGTTTACGATATTTATGATAATCTAACATTTGTACTTCCTCCAAAAGCGTCCGATCAATTAACGGTACAAACATCTCCTTTGGTTCCGTATAATAATTTTAGTGTAAGCATTCCACATAGTGAGTTTACAGGTAGCCCAGCAGGGGGTGGTACCGTTACTGCGAGCATTAACAATGATGTACTATCGGTAAATTTTAGCGCAGGCTTTGCAAATACGCAAATTAACCATGCAGGGTATACATTAAATACAACACCGTGCCTAATACCTAATATGGAACTGGGTTATTTAACAACCAATACAGGTAATAATACAGATTATAGTGCTAAAATTGAGAATGGCAAACTTGTTATTGTAAATCATAATAATGTTTCAATAAATGCATTTAGTGGCACCTTTACTGTAAATCTTGATGGCTGTGGAGGCGGAGCCTCTTTAAACCCTACCCCCGAGGTTTTAGATAACCTATGTTACCAATATACATACGATCTTAGAAACAGGCTCATTGAGAAAAAAATACCAGGTAAAGGACCAGAACATATTGTATACGATAAACTGGACAGGCCTGTACTTACTCAAGATGAGATACAAAGATCAAAATCAACCAAAGAATGGTTGTTCACCAAATATGATGTTTTAGGGCGTGTTGTTTACACAGGTTTGTATAAAGACAACAGTACCAGAGCACAGCTTCAAGCTATATTGGATGCCCAAAGCAACCTTTACGAAACCTCAGGAAGTGCGATTTATAACTACACCAATCAATCGTATCCTGTAGGCATTAATGTAAATGATATATATACAGTAAACTACTATGATAACTACGATAATTTACCCACGGGATTAACCAATACCGTAATGGTAGGCAATAAAACGTCCACGACCAAAACAAAAGGGCTTTCAACCATAACAAAAATAAAAGTGCTGGAAACCAGTACTTGGATTACCTCTGTAACGTATTATGATGATAAAGCCAGACCTATTTATACGTATAGCAAAAATGATTATTTAAATACCGTAGATATTATAAAAAGTGAACTTGATTTTCTTGGTAAACCTATAAAAACAATAAGCTCACACACCAAAAGCGGAACGACTATAGTAACCATAGACAATTTTACATACGACCATACTGGCAGACTGCTCTCACAAACCCAATGTGTGGGAGATGAAACAATGGGAGACACATGTTCAGGAAACATTATAGCAGATCTAACTATTACTAGTGGTACTATTACCACAGATCAAATAGCAAGCAGCAGTATTACCGTAACCAATGCTACATTATCTCTTGGCGCGCATTTATTTATAGATACTATTGGTAGCCAAGAGCTCATTGTTTATAATACCTATGACGAACTGGGACAATTAGAGAAGAAAAAAGTAGGAGGGAAACTAGAAGTTAATGTGCCACCAGCCATTCAAGCAGGGTTACAAACAGTAGATTACAAGTACAATGTACGTGGTTGGTTAAAACAAATTAATGACCCTACCAGTTTAGGTACCGATTTATTTGGGTTTAAGATTGCCTATAATGAGGGAAACCACACGTTGTTTAATGGAAATATTAGTTCTACACAATGGAAAACAGCCAATACAGACAGCAGTTTAAAAATGTATAACTACCAATATGATGCACTTAATCGAATATTAAGTGGTGTTGATAACACAGGGCATTATAATTTGAATAGCATTAACTACGATAAAAACGGAAATATTGTATCTTTATCAAGAGAAGGACATTTAGATGATAACAACCCTGTAAACTTTAATACGATGGATAATCTGAGCTATTACTATCAAGGAAACCAATTGCATTCGGTTACCGACAGTTCAGGTTATATTACAGGTTTTAAGGATGGTAATACTTCCGACGGTATTTACAATAATGGCGATGACGATTTTGATTATGATGCCAATGGCAATATGGTGATAGATAAGAATAAAAAAATATCAAGTATAGAATACAACCATTTAAACTTGCCAACCAGAATAATTTTTGATGACCCTTCAACCTACTCGTCAGCTATTGACTATAAATATGATGCCTTAGGTACAAAGCTCGAAAAAGCTGTTGCTATTTATTACCAAGAAGGAGCACCTTTCCCTTCTTATTATGTTGGTACAGAATATGCAGGCAGTTATGTATATCAAAAAACCTTTGGGCAACCTGTTTTACAATTCTTTAACCACCCTGAAGGGTATGTAGAACTGGACGGTAATAATTTTAACTATATTTACCAATACAAAGATCATTTGGGAAATGTTAGGCTGAGCTATAGGGATGCGGATGGTAATGGAACTGTAACGACCTCCGAGATACTGGAGGAAAACAACTACTATCCATTTGGATTACAGCACAAGGGTTACAATAATGTTGTAAATGGTACTGAACATCCTTATGATTACAATGGTAAGGAAAACAATAAAGAACTTGGTTTAAATTGGCACGACTTCGGAGCAAGGAATTATGATGCAGCTTTAGGGCGTTGGATGAACCTTGACCCATTAGCCGAACAGATGAGAAGGCACTCGCCTTACAACTATGCTTTTAATAATCCAATGCGTTTTACAGACCCAGATGGAATGGCACCAGACGATGTCATTATTAAAGGAGGAGAAAAAGCAGCAGCTTTTGCTGAATTACAAGCATCTGTAGCTGGTCAATTAACATTATCAATGGATGCAGGAGGAAAAGTTAGCTATACTCAAGTAGCAGGTAGTACTTTAACAGGAGGAGCTCAACAATTAACTACAGCCATTGATGATAGCAGTATTACGGTTAATTTAGAAGCAGAAAATACTATGACTACAAAAAGTGGAAGTTTATACATTGGAGGTGCATTTTCAGGAAATACAGTGACTACAACAGCTTCTGGAAACACTGTTGATGCTACTAATGAAATAAATCCTGGTGTTTTAGGTACTATAAGTACAGCTCACGGAAAACCTGGAGCTGAAGTGTTACACGAGGTTACAGAGTCATATCAAGGAGCAAAGATAGCTCAAAGCACTGGAGTATCTACAGGACCAGCTACTGGAGCTGATATTTCTAATCCAACAAGCGTGTATAATCGAGCCCATAATGCAGCTACTCCTCAATCTGGAAATATATATGAAACACTATACGATGCTGCTGGAGCAGTAATACCTATGCCTGCTAGTGGGATTTATCCAAGTACAGTACGTAGTGTTGAATGGTCAGTTAATAATACTAGCGGTACGCGAGTAGTAATTCAAACTCTTAAATAGAATATGAAAATATTATTTATAATTCTAGCATTTTTAAGTTCTTGTGGAGATAAAAACAATAAGAAACAAGAAACAAGCGATAGTGAAAAATATTTGGTAACTAAAATAGATAATGTTAACGGTTATCATATTATTGACCTTAAAAAAGAAGATTATTTTTATAGGATATTATCAAAATCTACTTCTTCTGAATGTAATAAGATTATGGTAAATAAGGAGTATCAATTTTCTTTATCTTCTATTTGGCACGGAGAAATTACTTTAGCAGATGGTCGAGTTGTAAAATCACCTTTGCAAGTAAATTGCAAATCTTTTGAAGGAGTTGGGGAAATATGTTTAGAAGATAACCCTAAGTTTGTAAAAGATTTATTTAAAGCAGATAATTTAGAAGGATTATGTTTAAAGAAGTGATAATCTTAATACGCAAAATAAGCTAAACTTATAACCACCTTTTAACGAGGTGGTTTTTTATGCGTAAGCTTTTTTAGTTTTAGTATCTCTAATAAAGGCATCAATAATTTTAACAACGGTAGACTTATCATCTTCTGAAAGTCGCTGAATCTCTTTCATACGGTTAAGCATATCAATATCCACGACCTCTAAATTATCATCTTCGGACATTAAATAATCGAGGGAAACACCTAAAACCCCGATAGCGCGGACTTGTACCTTAAATCCGTATGTCTATAAAAAAATAACCGCAAACAACAGATACTACAAGGTTT
>CANMXP010000016.1 GCA_947501845.1 uncultured Flavobacteriaceae bacterium
TATATTTGAAAAACGGGTTCAACTATAAAAAGTTAAACCCGCTGAAATTCTGTTTACACTAAATTTTGGATACTGTCGCAATAAGCAATCTTTTCTTTACGACTTAGCGTCTTTGCGAGATAATATAAGTAACAATGGTTAAAGTAGTACTCAGTAATCAATCAACAACGACATACAATCTTTAACAATAAGTAAATAACGATTATTCCTTTGGGTCTATATTCTATTCGCTATAGTCTTTGGTCTTTTTAGTCAAAACCTCAATTCAACACACAACAACTAAGAACTAAGAACCAAAAAAACTACACATTAAACAAGAAATGCATCACATCGCCATCCTTAACCTCATAATTCTTTCCTTCTACACGCATTTTACCTGCTTCTTTTACTTTAGATTCGCTACCGTATGCTACATAGTCACCATAACCAATAACTTCTGCTCTTATAAAACCTTTCTCAAAATCGGTGTGTATTACACCTGCTGCTTGGGGAGCACTAGCCCCTATATCTATAGTCCAAGCACGAACTTCCTTAACACCTGCCGTAAAATAAGTTTGTTGATTCAATAGTTTATAAGCCGCACGGATTAATTTAGCAGAACCTGGTTCTTCCAACCCGATATCTTGTAAAAACATTTGACGCTCCTCGTAATCATCCAATTCATTAATATCTGCTTCTGTTCCAACTGCTAGTACTAAAACCTCAGCCTTTTCATCCTTAACTGCTTCTCTTACTTCTTCAACATAAGCATTTCCAGAAACGGCCGCTCCTTCATCTACATTACAAACATACATAACCGGTTTATCTGTAATAAACTGAGATGGTTTTACAAAATCTTCATAATCCTCATCGCTAAACTCTAAAGCACGAACTGACTTCCCAGCTTCCAGACCAGCTTTTATGGCTAATAATACAGCTTCTTCTTTTTGGGCTTCTTTATTTCCTGTTTTTGCAGCACGCTTTACTTTATCGAGTTTTTTATCAGCAGTCTCTAAATCTTTGAGCTGTAATTCCATATCGATAGTTTCTTTATCTCTAATCGGATTTACATTACCATCTACATGCACAATATTATCATTATCAAAACAACGCAATACATGTAAAATCGCATCGGTTTCTCTAATGTTTGCTAAAAATTGATTTCCCAAACCTTCTCCTTTACTCGCTCCTTTAACCAATCCTGCAATATCTACAATTTCAACAGTTGCAGGCTGCACACGCTCAGGGCTAACCAACTCTTCTAGTTTTTCCAACCTTGGATCTGGCACGTTAACCACACCTATATTAGGCTCTATCGTGCAAAAAGGAAAGTTGGCACTTTGCGCTTTCGCATTCGATAAACAATTAAATAACGTTGACTTTCCTACATTGGGCAATCCTACAATTCCTGCTTTCATTGAAAATTTATTTATTATACCCGTAAACGGGAATCTATTTTTAGCGAGTGCAAAGATATATTATATTACCAGTATTTTATAATTTTTATGGAAGACTTAATTTTAAACTATAATAACCATATCTGTAAAAGCCTAAGTTAAAAGTTTAGTCTTTTATCTTTTTTGAATTTATCTACGAGAGTGATAATGCATATATATGCAACAATATTGCAGCTGACTCCTCAGAAATGAAAACCAATCAATTATAAGAAAATAAGTCTTGAATATTAATTAAACAGAAAATAATCTGAAATAAACAGATAGGTTTTTTCCATTATATATGCTAAGATTATAGATGAAACCAATATAAAAAAACGGGTTTTAGTAAATAAAAATAAATTTTGTTCTTTTCTTTTTTTATTTATGAAATAGTTAGTCATAAAGAAAATAATCATTGTTATTAATGCAGCGATAGTACCTGCTGATATTATATAAAAATGTTTAATCCAGCTATAGCCCCCGGTAAAAAAAACGACATATAGGTATCTTCCAAAAAGATTTAAAAACAGTATTGAAAGACTCCAAAGTAAAATTTTAATTTTTGTATTCATTCTTCTTAAAATTACAGATTAAAACAATTGTTTTTTCTGACAAAAACTTTTCATATGATAAATTTTATCAAGGTTTTTTTCCTGAAGAAAAAGCACTTATTAGAGCATCTCTTACATTGTGTTCGCAATCATCAAATAAAGCAGTATGGCTAAGACTATGAGAATTCATTGCTAAATAAGGCACACTTCCTGGTTTAACCTTTAAATCTTTATTATTAATGTCTGCTTTCGCAATTAAATCTGCGTGGTATTTTTTAATGAGCTTATGATATACTGTTAAATTTCTTCTAACTTCTTTTACTTGCTTATCCAATTCGCCAGTTACAGCATATTCTAACCAATCAATACCTTCTATTATTTTATCTAAATCATTTGGGATTATAAATTGACTAATTAGCCTCATTACAATTTCTTTTAATGAATTGTCATCATTTCTTCTTACGGCTTCTTCTATCCCTTTAGCAAAATTTTCAAATTTAGATTTCTTTTTTCTTTTATCGTAAATATCTATATCTGTAATATTAAAATCTTCAATTTTAAATTTACCATTAACTTGCTTTTCTGGAGACCAGGAAGTATCGTCTATTTTATATATAAGTCCATTTTCTTCTTCAGTAAAAACATTATCTAAAAAACTTAATAAATAACTATCACCTACATTTGTTTTAACGTGAATTATTCTATTTAGTATAGGTAGTATGGTAACTAGTTCTAAATCTTTTATAAGTTCCAATCGTCCATACCCACCTGCTCTTTCTTCTTTATTTCTTTTAAAACGATTTTTTCTAGCACGGATTAATGTATGTAAGTCATTAACAATCGATAAGAATTCTTTTTTTTCTGGTGATACTATTTTTTTATTTCCAATAAATGCTATATTCTCTACAACAACCTCCATTATTTTTTCAACCTCTACTAAAATTTCATAGGTAGTATTCCATATTGCTGGTCCTTCTGTATCATTATCTATAGTCCAATCTGTTAAGTGCTCATAAGCACTTAAATCCATATTTTTAATGGTTTCTATAGCTTCATCCATTTTATTTTTACCAGAAAAATTACCAATTAGATATTCAAGGTTTTTGAGTGTGAAATCTGCAACAAAACGCTGTGTAATATCATATTCATTGTGAACATTTATAATCTTACACGCCTTATGCAGTTTTTCATGATTTAGTTGGTGCTGTTCTTTAAAAAAAGGAGTCGATAAATAAGTAATACTCTTAATTTTCCAATGCTTAGGAAAATCTTCTTTTTTAGAAATAATTTCTGTAAATTGATTTATTACATTTCCTCCATGAGAATGCCCTATTAAATGTAGATGGACTTCTTTATTTGTCCAATTACTATACACTCTTAATAATAAATCAAGTAATCGCTCTGCGGCTTTAGTACGTTCATCTGTATTATTATCGCCAGACCAACTAAAAAACTCATCTTCTATATGTAAATCTAAAAATTGAGGTTTTAATTCTTTAACACTTTGCCATAAATTATCTGTTCCTCTCCAGTAATCTTTATTTGCTTGATGTTTTAAACCATTAGTGTTTATAGGGTCTGTAGTTCCTGCTACAAATTGAACAATATCTTTAGGAGGTTTTATTTTTGCTTTTACTGTCTTAGTTTCTCCGTCTTCAAATTTTAATCTAAATATATTTGCCATTAATTTATTTTTAAGATGATTGACTAATTACTTCTAATTCTATTTTTTCCAGATCTTCATTTATAGCATAGTTTTTCAACTTATCATCCTCCAAAACTTTTTCCTTATACATAAAATCATGAGTTTTATCTTCTAAGTGTATCGTGATTTTATCCCCAATTCTATTCTTTGTCTCTATATGTAGTATAATTTTATCTCCAACTTCATACTCATCTAGTTCATTACCTTCCAAATCTGTTAAATAATAACTGGTTACTTCTTTTTCATTATTTTCTGAAATAGTTGTTGGTTCTGATTCCTTTTGAGGAAAAGTAGTTCTCCAGTAAGCAGAATACACACTCGAAGAAGTAGACTCTTCGATACCTGCTGCTTTAATCTCTAAAGTTTCAGACATAGGCTGGTTACCTGTAGAAGAGAAATTATTCTGCCAGAATACAAGATGTGCATCATAAAAATAAATCTTTCTGGTCCTACCTCCTAAAATATTAGGGCGAATATGCAATTCAAGTTGTTTGGTTTGATTGGGAGCAAAAGACCATTCGGCAAAATTCAAGTCTTTTCTAGTTTCTATTTTCAGTTTTAAACCTTTAAACACAGGTTTCTGATATGGCCTTCCCGTTACATCTGAAGCTTGATTAAAATCAATATTATAATTTAACACATTAACTTCTTTTTCATCTACAATTAATATGGCTTTAAAACTCATACTTATTTATTTTTGCATTTCTTTTTTGTTTTTTACGTTCGAGGGAATAAAATGGATTAGAATAACTGATATAAAAATCGTTTTAACATTTTATACCAATAGATAAGCGAAGTTATAATTTTTAAGCAAGAAAATCAACACAAATTGAATTTGTTTGTACAACTTTTACTAATGCCAGAAGCTGAATATTAAACCAATACATTAATATTCAATTAATAATAACTTTAAAATTATTAAAAAATAATCCCAGAATTTGAAGTATATGTGGTGTAACAATATTCCAATTGATTCGTCAAGTTTATAAATCATCAATTATAAAAAATCAATCTTGAAAAAAACAATCCTGCTTACTGTATTCTTATTTATTGGCACCTATGTTAATTCACAAAATATCACAGCCAAACTTATCGATAAAAATAATGAAACCCCCATACCTTATGCTACCATTAAGACGGGTAAATTTAGTGGTGTTATCTCTAACGAAGAAGGCTATTTTAGTTTTAATTTAGAAGATATTAAAACCAAAACCGTTACTATTTCTTGTCTAGGATACCAAAGCAAAATACTTGATATAAAAACCATTAAAACTTTAAATTATATAATTCCTCTAGAAGCTGCTATTAATCAACTTAATGAAGTATACATAAGTAATAAGAGGCCAAACATAGACTCTATTATGGCCCGAGTAAAGGCTAGACTTGATGAAAATTATGACATGGACCTTAACAAATACAATATATTTTATAGAGGTACAGAATATGCGGATTTTAAAAACTTAGATATTGAAGTTGAAAAAGCATCACATGTTAAATCTAAAAACTTAAAGAAAGCCAATAAGAGTTTAGATTCACTTTCAAAATACGTTGTAGATAGCAATATTATTGATTTTTCAGATTTTAAGGGCGAATTATTGAGTCTGGATAAAGATAGCAGTAAACTTATAGTTAATAAAGCAACTAAGCTTATAGACCATAAAAACAATTTCTCTATTGATGCCGTGCAAGAAAAGGCTCAAACACTGCTCTTAAAATATCTAGACACTACCAAAACTTATAAATTAAAAACTGGGATTTTTAAAATTGAAGATTCGTTGTCCTTAAAAGGTGAAGACTTGAAAGGCAATGAAAAAAATGAATATGATATCCCACATTTAAAAGGTATAACAAGCTCGTTATTACGTAAATCCATGTTTGTAGATAATACTATATTAATAACTATTTTAAATCCTAAATTATATAACTATACGCTTGAAAATGTTAGTTATAACAATAATGATATTATCTATACTGTAAGTTATAAACCTAGAAAAGGAAAAGCAAAATATACCGGCAAATTATTTATATCTGATGAAAATTATGCTGTTATTAAAGTAGATTACAAATACTACGGATCACGTCATGGCCAAAAGATTAACTTAAAACTCATTTTAGGTGTTAAATTTATAAATAATGTTAGTGAAGGCACCTATATCTACGAAAAAAATGATGAAGGCAAATACCACCCCAAATATATAAAAGAAGCTGAAGGGTCTTATTTTTATGTGAACAGAGATTTAAAACTTATTGAAAATAGCCGAGAAAAAAATAAAACTGGGTTTAGTTTTAAAATAGAAGGTGAAGACCGCTATAAAAAGGAATTGCTTTTTACAGATATTAACGATATTACTTTACAAGATTTCACCTCTATTAATCAAGAAAAAGTCGTTCCGTTTACGATGCTAAAAGCTTTTGAAAAAACCATTTGGCAAGATGAAGAAACTATAGAGCCTCTTGAAGAAATGAAACAATTTAAGAGTGATGAATGACTTTATTTATACCCACCTCTTAATACAAGAGATTTAGTCCAATAAATTTGGAGGAAGAAGGAGTATCGATTTATAAATGGCAGACCAGCTTGGTTTTAAAACAATGCATATCCAAGTATTATCGAGAATGATCTAAAATCTGAATCCCAAAGTGGATGCGTGTATAAAACCTCTCTATTTGTATGATATCTCATCTCTAAGCTATACCTGTTATTATATTTATAGCCAACACCAAATGCAAGGTTATTTCTTGTTTTAATTTCTAAATCTGTACCAAACTCAAAATCAACAACCGAATTACTGCTAAAATCAATAATATATGAGCCATTAACGAAAATTTTAGAATTCTCGTTTAGAAAGAAATAATGCCTTACCCCTATAGGTAATTCTATTGATTTATAGTCTGCCTTAACATTTTGGGTTGTTAATTCTTTTTCCGATTTAAAATGCTGATATGTTGGTTCAAGTATCACAGTCCATTTGTTTTTGTTAAATGGCATGATTAATTCTGCCTCTACTCCAAACCTAAATGACATTTCACTGTCAAAATCGGTATCCCTTAAATTTGAAACATTCTGATCTATCGAAAGTGATGACATGCTAAAACCAGGACGAATACTTAAATTAAATAAATTCTTTTTTTGTTTTTTTTCAAAATTGATAAATTCTTCATTACTGCACTTATTATATTCCACAAAAAAATTGATCAAGTCACCTTTATTATAGTCAACATTTTCAACTTTATCTATAGTAACATTTGAACATTTCAAGTCATTGAACAATTGTTGCTTATATCTTTTATTCTCCCGAACTTGATCATTAGGAGTTAAATAATATTTAAATACCAGCTGTTCTACCTCAGCATTATCTTTATTATAAAAGTATCTATTTAAATTTCCGTCTTCAAAAGAATATAGGCTAGCTTTCCCTTCTATTAATACTTTTAAGAAAAGGACTTCTTCTTTAAATACAGGCTTTCTATGATTGCTCATTTCTCCTACAGTATTTCTCGATCTATCAATATTAACAAGACATCTGCGGTATTTAGACGCATTCAAAACCCCAAACTCTTTAATAGTTTTGGTAGTTGCTATCTTTTTTTCTGAGTCTTCAGTAAGTTTATATTCAAATTTAGTTGGGTTATTTTTCCAGTCAACGTTTTTAATCAAGCACTCAACTTTTTGATCTGAATCATTAATATAATACCCTTTTTCAAAAGAAATTTGTGAATAGCAATTAAAACTTAAAATGGTTATTAAAAAAAGTAATGGTTGTCTTCTCATTTTATTTTTATATCTAAATGGTTGTAGAGTTTAGAATTTTCACGGAAAGATAACAAATACAAATTAATTTTTTAACAATAAAGACAACGCTAGTATCTTGAAGAAATATGACAGTTTTAGTTTTGCTAAAATCTAACATCACGCCTTAATTACTGTTTTTGATATATGATTAATAAAATAATGTGCAAAGATTACTCCCTATAAGCATCCATTCGCTTCATGGCTTTATCCTCATACGTTCTTTGTAACTGCCACTTAGGACGCTCTAAGGTTAACTCCCATTCAAATAGTTTTTTATACATGGCCTTTACTTTATCTGGATATTTAGCTGCTAAATTGAGAGTTTCCGAAACATCTTCGGCGATGTTATAAAGTTCTGCAGGGCGATCTGGAAAACGAAGCAATTTCCAGTCATGCTCACGAATGGCTCCTCGATTCTCCTTTTTCCAATATAAAGTCTTATGAGGCCTACTTTTATTTTCCCCTAAAACATAAGGCATTAGGTTGACGCCATCTACATCAGACAATTTATCTGTAGTCCCGCCTGCAATTTTAAAGAATGTGGGTAACAAATCAAGCGTACTAATTGGATTATTATATTCTATATTTTCTGGTATAACACCTGTCCAGCGCATTAAAAACGGCACACGAATTCCCCCTTCCAGATGATTTGCTTTGGTACCACTCAAAGGACTATTTACAGAAGCGTTAGAGTCTGATGGCCCACCATTATCATTAGTAAAAATGACCAAAGTATTGTCGTCTAAACCTAAATCTTTCAGTTTTTGCAAAACACGTCCGCAAGCACGGTCCATAGACAAGGTCATAGCCGCCAATTTTTGACGTTTTCCTGTTAGGTTAGAAAACGTTGCTAAATCTTTATCATCTGGTTGCATGGGTGTATGTACTGCATTGAAAGATAAAAAAACAAAAAACGGATGTGCCTTATTCTCTTCAATAAAAGCTACTGCTTTATCTGCAAAAGCATCAGTCAAATATTTTTCAGTCTCATAATAGTTTCCAAATCCATGTTCGAGCCAATCTTCTTGTTTGGTATTTGGGTTACCTTCCTTAAACTCATAATAACTCCTGGCCCCACCTCTAAAACCATAAAATTCATCAAACCCTCTTTTCAAAGGATGAAACCTATCTGCATTCCCTTGATGCCACTTGCCAATAATGGCTGTTTTATATCCCAAAGGCTTTAAATAATCACCAATAGTTTTTTGGTTTAATGGCAATCCCATATCGTCTCCAACTGTACCAGACTTGCTCATATAACCAGGTACATTATTTTCTTCGAAACCAAAACGCTGTTGGTATTTACCTGTTAAAATACCTGCTCTCGATGGTCCACAAACTGCAGCAGAAACATAAGCTTGTTTAAATACCACACCTTGAGATGCCAATTTATCCAAGTGAGGTGTTTTCATTACTTCACTTCCATGAAACCCAAAATCGGCATACCCAGCATCATCAGAAAGAATTAGTACAATGTTAGGTTTTTGTTGTGCAAATACCGAAAGTTGCACAAAAAATATAGCGATAAAAAAATTTGTAATTGCGAGTAAATAATTTTTCATCCAGCTTATAAGTTTAATACGCTGTAAATGTAGCAGATATATCTTAAAAAAGGAAAATAAAAAATCCCAAGCACATGGACTTGGGATTTTATTTTATAATTGATGTAAATAATTTACAGTCTATCCTTCTGGATGCATAAAGCGTTGTTTAGCTAACAATTCTTCTTCCGTTTCTACAACATCTTCATCAGGAACACAGCAATCAACAGGACAAACAGCAGCACATTGAGGTTCATCATGAAACCCTTTACACTCTGTACATTTATCTGGAACAATGTAATAAATCTCATCGCTAACAGGCTCTTGGGCCTCGTCTGCATCTACTTCGTTTCCATTAGTTAAAACAACAGCACCTTCTAAACTTGTACCGTCTTTGTAACGCCAATCATCAGCGCCTTCATATATTGCTGTATTTGGACACTCTGGTTCGCAAGCCCCACAATTTATACATTCATCTGTTATTATAATAGCCATACCTTTTTTTCTCTTGAGTTTGCTTAAATTTGCAGATGCAAAAATAACGCCAAAACCATTCATAACCAAATACAGAATGAATTTACAACAAAGAATTAACGCTTTTGTAAAATTAAGAGATTTTTTAAGCCAATTTTCCAATGAAGTTATTGTAAAAAAAGATAATATTGAACATAACGATTTATTCTTTGATGGTTTTAAACACCAAATAAAGTTAGCTGAAGAAAACAATGGATGGTTTACACAGGAAAACATTCGGTTTTCAATTGAGGGTTGGGTCGCATCTTTAACTTTAAACAATTTGAATAAATGGGTAGCGCCATATCAAATTAATAATACCAACCCTAAATGCATTGCTATTATTATGGCTGGAAACATTCCTTTGGTTGGCTTTCACGATTTTTTATCGGTACTAATATCTGGGCATCATGTTTTAGTAAAACAATCGTCAAATGATAAACACCTCCTGCCCTATCTAGCAAAATATTTGGAGTTCGTAGAACTTGAATTTAAAGACACTATAGCATTCACAGAAGACAAAATAGAAGGTTTTGATGCCGTTATAGCTACAGGTAGCAACAATACAGCTCGTTATTTTGAGTATTATTTCAAAGACAAACCGTCTATTATAAGAAATAACAGGAATTCGGTAGCTGTTTTAAATGGCAAAGAGTCTAAAGCAGAATTAAAAGCACTTGCTGAAGATATTTTTAGGTATTATGGTTTAGGCTGTAGGAACGTTTCTAAATTGTTTATTCCAAAAAATTACAATTTTGATGCCTTTTTTGAGGCTATATACCATTGGCATCCAATCATTGATAAAGCTAAATATGCTAACAATTACGATTATAACAAAGCTGTATATTTAATGAGTGAGTTTGATATGCTAGAAAATGGTTTTTTAATGATTAAAGAGGATGAAAGTTACGCATCCCCTATTGCTACCGTTTTTTATGAGTATTACGATACGACTAAGCAATTGAAAGAAAAATTAGAGATTGAAAAGCAACAAATTCAATGTATTGTTTCTAATGGATTTACAAAAAATGAAATCGCTTTTGGAGCTACACAAAAACCTCAACTTTGGGATTATGCGGATAGTATTGATTCTATTGAATTTTTGTCAGCAATTTAATTAAAAAATTATTGAATTTTTAACGTTAAATACCCAATTAATTAGCAACTTTGCATCTTAAATTTTACTACAAAAATGAAGAAACATAACTTTAGTGCAGGCCCATGTATTTTACCTCAAGAAGTATTGCTTAAAGCTTCGGAGGCAGTCGTTGATTTAGATAACAGTGGTTTATCCTTAATTGAAATCTCACACAGAAGCAAAGCTTTTGTTGATATCATGGAAAAAGCCAGAGCTTTAGCTTTAGAATTACTTGGTTTAGAAGGCAAAGGCTATAAAGCTTTGTTTTTACAAGGCGGTGCTAGTACACAGTTTTTAATGGTTGCTTTAAACCTTTTAGAAAAAAGAGCTGGATATTTAAATGGTGGTACTTGGGCAGCTAAAGCCATCAAAGAAGCAAAAATTTATGATGACATTTATGAAGTAGGT
The DNA here is from genome assembly GCA_947501845.1 of uncultured Flavobacteriaceae bacterium. Classification (GTDB taxonomy): domain Bacteria; phylum Bacteroidota; class Bacteroidia; order Flavobacteriales; family Flavobacteriaceae; genus Flavivirga. The sequence goes on from CANMXP010000016.1 coordinate 11,065, forward strand.
TCTTCAAAAGAAGCCAACTATAACTATATTCCAAAGGGTTACGACATTCCTTCAGATTACGATTATTTTCACTGTACATCAAACAATACGATTTTCGGAACACAAATGAAGGCATTTCCGAAATGTGACATTCCATTAGTTTGTGATATGAGTAGCGATATTTTTTCTCGTACGTTAGATTTTTCTAATTTCGATTTGATTTATGCAGGTGCACAAAAAAATATGGGACCAGCAGGAACAACCCTAGTGGTTATTAAAGAAGATATTCTTGGAAAAGTATCACGTAAAATTCCATCAATGATGGATTATAAAGTACATATAAGTAAAGGAAGTATGTTTAATACACCTCCAGTATTTGCAGTGTATACTTCAATGCTTACTTTAGAGTGGTTAAAAGACCTTGGTGGTATTGCTGCCATTGAAAAAGAAAACGAAAAGAAAGCGCGATTAATGTATTCTGAAATTGACTTAAATCCATTGTTTAAAGGATTTGCAGTTAAAGAAGATCGTTCTGACATGAATGCTACATTTACTCTGGAAAACGAAAACTTAAAAGAAACTTTTGAAACCATGCTTAAAGAAGCGGGAATTAACGGTTTAAACGGTCATAGAAGTGTTGGTGGTTATAGAGCATCTATGTACAATGCATTACCTTTAGATAGTGTAAAAGCATTAGTTGAAGTTATGAGTGAATTAGAAAGTAAAGCTTAAAACAATTTGCAGTGAGCAGTGGCTATTTGCAGTGTTTACTCAAATGTATAAAATAAATTATTAAAAGATTTCCGTCTTCACGGAAATGAAAAAAGTCATATTAAATGAAAGTATTAGCAAACGACGGTATTTCACAAAGCGGAATTGACGCATTGGAAAAAGGTGGCTTCGAAGTCATCACAACAACAGTCGCACAAGAACAATTAATCAATTATATTAACGAAAAAGACATTACTGTTTTATTAGTACGTAGTGCTACTACTGTACGTAAAGATTTAATTGATGCTTGTCCGAACTTAAAAATTATCGGACGAGGTGGTGTTGGTATGGATAATATCGATGTTGAATATGCTAGAGAACAAGGGCGTAGTGTTATTAATACACCTGCTGCATCCTCACACTCGGTTGCAGAGTTAGTATTTGGTCACTTATTTGGATTGGCTCGTTTTTTACATAACTCGAATAGAGAAATGCCACTAGAAGGAGATTCTAACTTTAAAGGCTTGAAAAAAGCTTATGCTAAAGGAACTGAGTTAAAAGGAAAAACTTTGGGTGTATTAGGGTTTGGACGTATTGGTCAAGCTACAGCTAAGGTGGCTATAGGAGCTGGTATGAAAGTCGTTGCTTTTGATCCATTTATGGATGAAGCAAATTTAGAGCTAGACTTTTTTGATGGTCAAAAGTTGAATTTTAACATTAAAACCATTTCTAAAGAAGAGGTTTTAAAGCAAGCAGATTTCTTAACACTTCACGTTCCTGCACAAGACAAATACGTTATAGGTAAACCTGAATTAGAAATCATGAAAGATGGTGCCATTCTTGTTAATGCGGCCCGTGGTGGTGTGATTGATGAAGTTGCCCTAGTTGAAGCCATTTCTAGTGGAAAAATTGCAAGAGCGGCTTTAGATGTTTTTGAAAAAGAACCAAAACCAGAAATTCAATTACTAATGAACCCTGCTTTATCTTTAACGCCACATACTGGTGCTGCAACAAATGAAGCACAAGATAGAATTGGTACTGAGCTAGCAGAGCAAATTATCAGTATATTAAAATAAGATATTTATAGGTTAACATGTGACCTAAACATTATAATTGAGTCCTAACTATAAGTTAGGACTTTTTTTGTACATTGAACAATCAATTTCACTAACTAATTTTACAATTTAATTAAATAATAAAATATTATGGCAGGAATTTTAGACTTATTAAACAGCGACCTTGGCAAAACAATTATTAGTGGTGTAGCAGGGCAAACAGGGCAAGAAGAGAGTAAAACAGGAAGTGTACTTACTATGGCATTACCTGTATTAATGCAGGCTATGAAGCGTAATACAGCAACTCAACAAGGTGCAGAAGGTTTACTTAGCGCGCTAAATAATAAACACGACGGAAGTATTTTAGATAATCTTGGTGGCTTATTTGGTGGCGGCGTAGATTCTAATGTATTAGATGATGGAGGTAAAATATTAGGTCATGTTTTAGGAGGCAAACAACAACATGTTGAAAATGCGTTAAGTCAGAAATCTGGTATCGATGCTGGATCTGTTGCTCAAATATTAAAAGTTGCTGCTCCAATATTAATGGGTGTTTTAGGAAAACAAAGCAGACAACAAAATGTAAATAACTCAAACGGACTTGACGGACTATTAGGTGGTTTACTTGGAGGTAATTCCCAACAACAAGAACAAAGTTTTATAGAATCTATTCTTGATGCAGATGGAGATGGAAGTGTTATTGATGATGTTGCAGGTATGGTACTAGGTGGCAATAAAAAGAAAGGTGGTCTTGGCGGGTTACTTGGTGGTCTTTTTGGAGGTAAATAAGTCGTTACTCTATATAAGTTACTAAGCGTCAAACAGTCATGTTTGACGCTTTTTTGTTAAAATCATAAAAAAACACCTGCTTTAAGGGATGATTTTTGTAAATTTAGAAGAACCAAAGCAACATTAAAAAATACACGTTGCTCAGTGGGACCCTTAGTTCACTCATTCTTGTTTTTATAACACAATGATGTATCCTATTTTTGAAGAATAATTAAGAAACCCTTGAAGCTATGAAAAAAGTTATTTATATATTATTACTATCTGCATTTGTCTTTAATTGCAATACCTCAAAGCCAATAACATCTAATAGCAGTAAATCCGAAAAGGAGCTTGCACTAACGGGCAATGATACGGTTGTTATTGCTAATGAGGATTTAGAATACGAAATTATCATTATAGAACCGCGTTTTAATACTTGGCTATTGAGCATAGCCAAACCCGAAGGCTTTTATTCACAGCAATACCTTGAAAACAGAAACCTTGTTTATGTAACAGAATGGAATCAAAGGGTACTCCAACCACAACGTTTTGACCCCAATTTATACGAATTGCAAATCGATTATCAATCTGGTATAGATTACGGATATGACGTTAATTATAAGCTATTTAATTATTTTATCTTTTTTCAATTGACCTATAACCAGCGATTAGGTGGATTTGTTCCTAGAATTTAAAGTCTTTTTATTTACTTTTGCATTCAAATTGTATTTGTGAAAAAATTAAAAGAACGCTGGGGCATAGATAACAATTGGCAAATTATTATCATTTTGTGTGTATTTGCCATTACTGGATCTACTGCTTCCTATATAGGTAAGCCTATTTTAAACTATTTAAATATTACAACCGATGTATTTGGAGGTTTTGGATATTGGACCATCCGAATTCTTTTATTATTCATCATGTACCAATTTATGTTGGTTTTCTTTGGCTGGGTTTTTGGACAACACAAGTTTTTTTGGAATTTTGAAAAGAAAATGCTTCGTAGAATAGGTTTAAAACGCTTTGTAGATTAGTGGAACAAATTAAGCAGCATATCATATTTAAAATAACCACCCTCCTGTTGGTTATTACCTTATTGGTGCCTGTTGCTGTAAAATTTGCTCATATTTTATCACATCACGAACATGAGCATGAAGTTTGTTTAGGAAAGCAAACAACCCATTTACATGAAATAGATTTGGATTGTGAGTTTTATAAATTTAAATTAAATAATCGTTCCTTTTATTCTTTTGCATATGTAGCTCCAGTCAATCCATACTCCAATTGCAAAATATATGTTTCAACATACACATTTCTAAATAATCATCGCTCTTTATCTTTTTCTCTAAGGGGGCCTCCTTTTTTGGTTTAAAATAAGCACTTATTTTTTAAACTAAAATTTAATAATGAAACACTATTTCATGATTATGTTTTGCTGTATAATTAGCTTTACACATAGTCAAAATTGTAAATACAGTCTTTTTGGTGAAGTATTAGACTTCCACGATGGATCTCCAATTGTTGGTGCTTCCGTGTACGTAGAAACGTTAGACAGATACACCGCAACAGATATTGATGGTAAATTTACCGTTGAAAACCTATGCAATGGTACGCTAGTTTTAGTTGTATCTCATTTGGCTTGTGAAACAAAACGATTGGAAATTCAAGTAAAAGGTGACACCAATTATGAAGTTCACTTAGAGCACCATTTAGAGGAACTCAGTGAAGTTAAAATTGATGGTGTAGCTATTCCAAAATTAACAAAAACATCACAAGAAACACTTTTAAAAAGTGATGCTATTGAGCGGTTTAGTGCCTTTAACCTAGGGGATGCTTTAAAACAAATTTCTGGAGTAACGTCAATAAACACTGGTAATTCTATAGTAAAACCTGTAATTAATGGTTTACACAGTAGCAGAGTTATAGTTATGACTAATGGTGTTAGGTTACAAGATCAGGAATGGGGTATTGAACATGCCCCAAACATAGATTTAAATACAGCTGGCAGTATAAACGTTATAAAAGGCGCTAATGCACTGGCTTACAGCGGAGATGCCATTGGTGGTATCATTGTTATAAAACCTCTCAATATAAAGAAGGTAGACTCTATTTATGGAAAGACTATTTTAAATGGACAAACCAATGGTAGAGGCTACCATATTTCATCCTCACTCACAAAGACTTGGGATAAAGGCTGGTATATAAATGGACAGGTCTCTCACAAACGCTTTGGTGATTTTGAAACAGCCAGCTATAATTTAACCAATACAGGAACAAAGTCATTGGGAATATCTTTGAATGGCGGTTTTAAAACATTCGAAAAAGGTTTTAATATCAATTATAGTTATTTAAATAACGAGATTGGCATTTTAAGGGCTGCCCACATAGGCAATGTAGAAAGTTTAGTGAATGCCATAAACAATAAAGAACCTTATATAGTTAACCCATTTAGTTATGATATCAATACGCCTAAGCAAGATGTTACACATCAGATTGTTAAGGCACAATTCTATAAACGGTTTAAACGATTTGGTAAATTGGAGGTTCAATATGACTTTCAAAACAACCAAAGGTTCGAATTTGACGTTCGAAGAGGAGACAGAAGAGATAAGCCTGCTTTAGATTTGAATTTGAAAACGCATTCTATTAGATCTGAATTAAAAATGGATGCTAATATAAATGCTGTTTACAATTTTGGGTTCAATGTAAGTTATCAAAACAACTTTGCGAATCCCGATACGGGCATTAGACGTCTAATTCCTGATTATGATAGATATGACTTTGGTGTTTTTGCAGTTTCAAATTTAAAATGGAAGGAAAATACTGCTTTAGACTTTGGAATACGTTATGATTTTAGTAGAACAGACGCCAAAAAATTTTACCGTACCAGTCGTTGGGAAGAGCGAGGATATGATGTAGACTTCGCGGATATAGTGATTGATGATTTAGGTACGCAATTGCTTACTAATCCCATATTTAATTTTCATAATATATCTGCTTCTGCAGGCATATCCCATCAAATTAATATACAAAATACGGTAGCCATAAATTATGGTCTGTCTCAAAGGTCACCAAATGCGTCAGAATTATTTAGTGATGGTCTACATCATGCTGCGGCACGCATAGAACTGGGTGATTTAAGGATAGATCAAGAAATGTCGAATAGGTTTGCAATAACATATAAGTTGCAAAAACCTAGTTTTTATGCAACCATAGAAAGCTTTGCCAATCATATTAACGATTTTATTCAAATGACCCCAATAGGTGCAGAAACAACCATAAGAGGTGCTTTTCCTGTATGGGATTATGTGCAGACTGATGCATTACTATTAGGAGTGGACTTTACAGCTAATTATAATTTTAATGAAAAGTGGGCTTTTAACAGTAAGGCTTCTCTAATAAAAGGGAAAGATCTTAAAGCAAAAATGCCGTTAATAGATATGCCAGCTTTTAAAACTGTAAATGCGTTAGGTTATAAAAATAAGAATTGGCTGAATTTGAATGCTGAAATAGAAAGTGAACTGGTGTTGAGGCAAAACGAATACCCGAACTTCAATTTCGAAACATTTATAGCAAGCACACAAGAAACAGTTTTAGTGGATATAAGTACACCACCTCCAGCCTACCATTTACTTCATTTTAAGAGTGATATTACTTTGCCCCTATCAAAGAAAAACAAATTAAATATTGGTGTTACAGTATTTAATGTTTTTAATATTTCCTATAGGGAATACCTGAACAGATTAAGATATTTTGCAGATGATTTAGGAAGAAATGTTATGTTACAAATTAAGTTAAATTATTAAAAAAGAAAAAAATGAAAACAATTAAAAATCTATCAATTTTGTTTATAGCAGTTTTACTTGCTACAGCTTGTTCTAATGACGATGACGCACCAGTTCCTGTTGTTGAAGAAGAAGTAATAACAACACTTACAGCTACTTTAACACCTACTGGGAGTGGTTCAACAATTACACTTAAAACGCAAGATTTAGATGGAGATGGTCCTAATGCTCCTCAGGTTACTGTATCTGGAGACTTAGCTGCAAATACAACCTACACTGGAAGTTTGGAATTGTTAAATGAATTAGAAGATCCTTCAGAGGACATAACAGAAGAAATTGAAACACTGGACAAAGAGCACCAATTCTTCTTTGAGGCTACTAATTCTGTAGCAACATTTGCTTATAATGATACAGACGATGATGGCAACCCTGTTGGTTTAAGTTATACACTCACTACTGGAGATGCAGGTACTGGTACTATTACTATTACTTTAATTCACGAACCTAACAAGAGTGCTAGTGGGGTTAAAGATGGTGATATTACTAATGCTGGAGGCGAACCAGATATAACGGTTACTTTTAGTGTAACTGTACAATAAAATTTAGGACAAACTCTGTAAATAAAAGTAAAAACCCCTTTCAATAAGAAAAGGGCTTTTACTTTTATTTTTTATGGGAAACCAGTATTAGGTTTTAGGTAAAATCAATACCAATGGTTTTATCTGATACGACTAAAAACTGATGGTATCTTTAATATGAAAAGAAATATTAGTTTAGGACTCATATACTTTATAATGTAGAAAAAATCCTATCTTTGGATGCTATTAAATAAATTCATTTATTTTGAATAAATATTGTTTTTTTATAGCATTCTTTCTTATAACTTTTGGCATAAATGCACAAAATGATCGTTTTGATGAAATGCTGGATAGCATCCAAAGGTTACGGAAATTGTCTAAAAATAAAGGGCTAGAAATTAATACACGGTTATTGCATGCCAAAAAGACCAGTGAGTTATCCTCAAAAATTAATATAGATTCTGTTTCTATTAAGAGCAATGAAGCTCTTTCTGAAATTTATTGGAACATGAAGCTCTTTAACAAATACAGAGACCTTAATATAAAAAACTTAATAATCTCTAAAAGAGTTAATGATTCATCAGCAATAGGCAAAGCTTATTTTAATTTAGGAGAATTTTATAGAAAAAAAACTCATTTTGGAGATAGTGCTTATTACTATTATCTCAATGCTGAAAAAGTCTATAAAAATTTAAATAGAAACTTAAATAGAAGTGAAACTCTATTTGGTATGGCTGTCATTTTATCCAATAAAAAAGATTATGTCAGAAGTGAAAAAATATCTTTTGAAGCTCTTTCTTTATTGGAGAAACTGGAAGAAACAAATGATGTAAACCGAATAAAGTCATTTATTTATAATAGCTTAGGAATAGATTTCAATGAATTAGGAGAGCTTGAAAAAGCTATAAAGTACCATAAAAAAGGGTTAGAACTAAAAAGAAGCCTAAAAGGAAACTATGAAAAAAATATTTATAATTCATTAAACAATTTAGCCTATGTCTATAAACGATTAGGTCAATATGATTTAGCCTCTAAATATCTTAATAAAATATTAGAGAATAAGAGTGCTCTAAAGGTGTATCCAAAAATCTTTGTAATGGTCCTTGAAAATTATGCGCACACTCTCTATTTATCTAAAAATCTCGAACAAATCCCTAATTTATACTTAAAAGCTTTAAAAATTGCAGATAGTGTTAATGCTGAATACCAATCGATAATAATACATCAACATTTGGCTGAATACTACCATGATAAAAACAAAAAAGATTCTGCTAAATATTATGCCTATAAAGCAAAAGATATTTCTCAAAAGTATTACAAAGATGATTTATTAAAATCTCTATCAATACTTTCTAAAATAGAAGATGACAGCATTGCAGTAAAACACTATGCCTCATATATAAAACTTAACGACAGTATCCAAAAAAATGAAAGAGCCACACGAAACAAATTCGCCAGAATACAATATGAAACGGATACTTATATTGGTGAAACAAAACGTTTGACCACTCAAAACATTTTAATTGTTGTTATTGCGGCTATCGTCTTTTTAGTTCTAGTGCTTGTTTTTATTATAAGAGTCCAAATCACTAAAAATAAAATATTGAATTTTGAAAGCGAGCAACAAAAAGCCAACGAGGAGATTTATACCCTTATGCTTAGGCAACAGGCTAAGATTGAGGAAGGACGGCTTTTGGAACGCCATAATATTTCGGAAGAATTACATGATGGTATTTTAAATAGACTTTTAGGCGCTCGATTGGGTTTAGAGTTTTTATCTATGGATGAAAAGGATAAAAACAAAGAAAATTATAACTTCTATATTAAAGAAATTCAGTCTATTGAAAGAGAGATCAGAGATCTTTCCCATGAATTAAAGAATACGCGCATGAATCCAGATAGAGATTTTATTAGTATTCTGGAAGAGTATGTTTATAAACAAAGTAACCTCCATACTTTTCAGTATAGCATTAACCAAAAAAACAAAATCTTTTGGGAGGACATTAATGATTATACAAAGGTTAATCTATATAGGATTATTCAAGAAGCTATTCAAAACATCATCAAACATGCCAGAGCAAATACAATTACTATTAATTTCTCTTTAGATTCTTCAGATATATTACATGTAAATATTATAGATAATGGCTTGGGATTCGATTTAAATCAAAAAAACCAAGGTATTGGTTTATTAAATATAGAATCCAGGGCATCAAAAATTAAAGGTGAATTTAAAATTGCATCCGAAATTAAAAATGGTACTACTTTAACCTTAGAAATACCGCTTTTTAAATCTCTATAATATCTTCTTTCTTTTTAAAGACATAAGTATACAACCACATAAGCGTAAAAGTTGGTATGACATCCAGTCCAGGTAAAGCTTCCTCAACAAAAGTAATAACACCTGCTATTTTACCAGGTTTCCCTTTGTATAATCTGGTCATTAAATAACCCGATAAAGGGGCCCAAACAATATCTGAAAATTCACCGATGCCTGGTATTATAAAAGACATATATCCAAGAGCATCTAAAATAATGCTCAAAATTAGTTTTTTGTATTTATTCATTAAGTAATATTATACCATAGGATACGCAAGAAACATACCAAAATTATTTCCCTATAAGTTTTAAAAACTCATTGCGCGTTTCAATTTTTTCGAACTGTCCCCTAAATCCCGAAGTTGTTGTAATCGAGTTTTGTTTTTGCACGCCACGCATCATCATACACATATGGGAGGCTTCAATAACAACAGCAACTCCTTGGGGCTTCAAAGTATCATTTATACAATCTAAAACTTGTTCTGTTAAACGCTCCTGTACTTGCAAACGTCTTGCAAAAACATCCACAATTCTTGGCAATTTACTTAGCCCGACAATATGTCCGTCAGGGATATAAGCAATATGTGCCTTACCAAAAAAAGGCAAGATATGGTGCTCACAGAGCGAATACAATTCTATATCTTTTACAATAACCATTTCGTTATAAGACTCTTTAAACATGGCGCCTTTAAGAATATCAACAGGGTCCTGATGATAGCCTTGTGTTAAAAATTGCATGGCTTTTGCGGCACGTTCAGGTGTTTTTAATAGGCCATCGCGATTGGTATCCTCTCCTAAATCTTTAATAATATTTTCATACCTGTTTTTAACATCATCTGTGACTTGCATGTTGTACTCTTCAAACTTTTTATATGGCATATCGGTTTTATATATTTCTTATTTCAGCGAATATCTTTTTCTTAATCTATAAAGTTAAGCAAATTTTAACTTTTGCTTTTATTCAAAACTAGGAAAACTTCCACCTTTGGTGGAAGTTCATTCTTTTGGTATTACCGTTTTCATAATTTTGTTTTGATTATAGGTTTCGTGATATAATTGTAATTTTCGTTGTTTTAAAAACATTAAAGGAATTTGTCAAAGACCTGTCAGGTTTTGAAAACCTGACAGGTCTAACCATCAAAAATCGTAAAACCCTTTTAGCGGTGGATATTAATTTAAGAAAGCACCATAAATACAGTACGAAAGCATATCGTGGAATTCATCATGAAAAACTTACATTCTTGCCTCATTATATTCATTTTATGGACTTCAATAACCTAAAAAATACTTTAAATGCTAAAAGTAATTACTAAATCGTTGCTAATAAATCTATAAAGTAGTATTTTCAGCGTTCCAATTATTCAAAATGATTCAAGCAAAAAATATTCATAAATATTATAATGATCTACATGTATTAAAAGGTGTGGACATTAACATTAAAAAAAATGAAGTTGTTTCCATTGTTGGAGCTTCTGGAGCAGGTAAAACCACTTTGTTACAAATTTTAGGGACCTTAGATTCTGCATCTTCAAAAGACAAGTTTGAGTTAAGTATAAATAATACAGATATTAATACGCTTAATGATAAAAAACTAGCCAAGTTTAGAAATGAACACATTGGCTTTATATTTCAGTTTCATCAATTACTTCCAGAATTTACTGCTATAGAAAATGTGTGCTTGCCCGCATTTATAAAAGGGACTAAAAAAGTGGATGCTGAAAAAAGGGCCAAGGAACTTTTAGACTTTTTAGGCTTATCGCATCGGTACGAACACAAACCAAATGAATTATCTGGTGGCGAACAACAACGTGTCGCTGTTGCTAGAGCTTTAATAAATAATCCTGATTTAATTTTTGCCGACGAGCCTTCTGGGAATTTAGATAGCGAATCTGCTGAGATGCTACACAGCCTCTTTTTTAAATTACGTGATGAATTTGGACAAACCTTCGTTATTGTTACTCATAACAAAGAATTAGCAGATCTAGCAGATAGAAAATTAACGATGGTAGATGGGAGAATCTTAGTCTAACGCAATAAGTATTTATCTATTAATTTGATTCTTGGCTGGTTATATTTTTTTGAAAATATACCTACAGCCTTCTGTGCATATTATAGTTTTAGGAACTAAAATCAAAAAGTCCGATTCAAAATTTGCACTATAAGAGATGATACCGTTATTGTCTTGAATTTCGTTACAATCGTACATTAAATTCAATGTATTTGACTCAAATTCGAATTCGCCTGCTTGACAACCAAAAAAACTACTAGAGACAAAAGTTCCATTATTCAAAAAGTTATATTCAGTTCCTTTTTCAACATCAACTTTGTATTGTGGGCCACCAGAACTTATATACTGTTCGACTAATTTCCATTTACCAATAATGAAGTCGTCGTCGAATTGTTTTTGTTCTTTGCTACTACATCCAACTAAAAAGATTAAGAGGATTGCTATGATACTAAATTTAAAATGTCTCATACTTATAAAGTTTATTAGTTAGATGCACATATTTTTATATGGTTGCTTATAATCTTGATAAAAATTTAAACACGAAACAAATAGTAGTCAATAAGAATACTTATTTTTGAAAAAAAATTTTTGGAGAAAAAAGATCTCAAAGACTTTCTGGACACTAAAGTGATTCAATACAATAACCCAAATTTTATTGAAAGTGACCCTATTCAAGTTCCACATCAATTCAGCCAAAAAGAAGATATTGAAATCTCTGGTTTTTTAACAGCTACTATAGCTTGGGGAAATAGAAAAAGTATTATTAATAATGCCAAACGCTTTATGGACCTACTGGACAATGCCCCTTTTGATTTTGTGTTAAACCATTCGGAAACCGATTTAGAAAAACTACTTCCTTTTGTTCATCGCACTTTTAACGGCAATGACAGCATACAATTTATAAAATCACTTAAACATATTTATGAAAACCACGGTGGTTTAGAAGTTGTTTTTTCAAAGTATCAAGAGTCTACATCACTTCAGGTATCTATCTCAAAATTTAAATCGATATTCTTTGAAATTGAACATTTACAAAGAACACAAAAACACATAAGCGATCCTTTAAAAAACTCTGCTGCTAAGCGTATTAATATGTTTTTACGGTGGATGGTTCGAGATGATAATACAGGGGTCGATTTTGGTGTTTGGAAAAGCCTCTCGCCTTCTCTATTATCCTGTCCCTTAGATGTGCACTCTGGAAATGTTGCTAGGAAATTAGGATTGTTAAAACGAAAACAAAATGATGCAAAAGCATTATTAGAATTGGATACTGCCTTAAGAGAATTAGATATAAATGATCCCGTTAAATATGACTTTGCGCTATTTGGCTTAGGTGTTTTTGAAGGGTTTTAAATTCCTGCACTAGAACCTTCTCATCAAGGCATTTAATACCATAAAAAACGATTGATAAACTTATTACCGCTTATCAATCGTTATATGATTTAATACTTATAATAATTATCCTTTTAACCAAGCTTCGCGCAATGCCTTTTGAGCATCTGTAGCATCCTCTTTTTCTATAATAGCCTGACCTGTAGTATATGCCTGTGTCGTCGTTGTTTTGATAACAATCTCTTCACCATTTCTATTTAATTTTACTTCAACATCCTTACCTGATTTCCACATAAACACATTTTGTAAAACCTGATTAGCATTTTGTAATGTTAAAAGTTCTCCATCAACAGATTTAATAACATCGTTTGCCTGCACACCTTGCTCTACCCAAAAACTATTTTTTAAAACCATATCTGTAAAGAATATGGTCCCTTTTTGTGGATCTCCACTCACTATTGGCACACCATTCATTAAAATATAATTAGCTTCTACCTTAGCTTCTCCTATTTCCAAGCCAACTTTTTCGAAAAAGACACCATAATTTATAGGTATATCTCCTATAACATGTGCATCGAAAAATTCTCGTAGTGAAGGATATGTCATAGCCACAATCTCATCTATAAGCTTATCATCTTCAAATGGTTTATTTTTTCCATATTTATTAGACAATTCTTTCATTAAAGATAAAATACCTCTATACCCCTTGCTTTCTTCACGCATTAATATATCAATACACATTCCAATTAATGCTCCTTTTTGATACACGTTTAAATATTCATCTTTATAAGGGGCCTTTAAAACATTCTCACTCATTATAGTAAAACTCATAGCATCATTCATTTGCTTAGAGCGTTGAATTTTACTCATAACCTTGTTAAAAAATTCCGCTTCATCAACAAGGCCTTGATCTACCTGGAACAATGTTGCAAAATATTCGGTAACCCCTTCGTACATCCATAGGTGCTTTGAAAACGTTGGATTGTTATAATCAAAATAATGTACATCTTCAGAATGCACACTTAAAGGTGTTACAATATGAAAAAACTCATGAGAAACAACATCTATCATACTTTCTGCCAGCGCTTCCTTTTCCATTGATTCGGGCAATACAACCACTGTTGACGTATGGTGTTCCAATGCTCCAAAACCTTTTGGAGAATCATCCTTTCCTTCAGATAGGTATAGATAAATATCGTAACGTGGGGTTGCATTAATGTCTCCTAAATATGTTTTTTGAGCCTGCATCATCTTAAATACAGTCTCTTTTAAAGATTTTGCCGAATGCACTTTATTAGGAGAATATACACTTAATACAATTTTAATGTCTCCAACTTGAAATTCTTCAACATCTAAATTACCATACATCATGGGGTTATCGGTAATATCAAAATACCTAGTAGCAAAATAACTAGTTGTTATATTTTTGCTATCCTCACTAGTCTTAGACCCTACATTTTGTAGTGCTGAAGTACGCACAAAATCTGCCGAAGCCGTGACATCTAATTTGTATTGATTATTTTTTAAAGAGTCGAAATACCCTATAAAACCATGTAAATTCAACACATAGTTATTAGCTTCTATATTAGTACCTGAAGGTGAAAAAGGCGTATCTTTTCCTATCCCTCCGTTTTCCTCTATATCGTAAGTATCATTAACTAAATAAGTAATCTTGTCCAATTGCTTGGCATTACTAATAGACCACGTATTCGTATCTATTTTATTTACTGGCATATCGTTCCCTTGATAATCAATCGCTTTAAAGTCATCAATATACTTACCAAAATCACTTACCGAATAAGTCCCTTGAATGACCTTTGGCAAGCGGTATGTAACAGTTTCTACTGTAAAACGGCCTGGATTAATAGTTACTGGTGCCTTATCATTGTCAATACCAGTTAAATTTATAGATGTTGTTATTGGTAAACTTGTTGCTAAATCATTTTTTGTGTTCTTTGCAGAATTACAACCTGTTAGTAAAATGCCCGTAAACAAGGCGGCAAATATTTTAGTATTCATCTAGTTAACGTTTAGTTATTTAATTGACGCGCAAAATACCAATATGTTACATGCTCTATTCTTAAGGTTATGTTAAAAAGATAAATTATATTCGCCCAATGCAACACCCTTTAATTAGTATACTTATTCCTTTTAAAAATACTGAAGCTTATATAAAAGCCTGTCTGGTTTCTATATTAAATCAAACATATACTAATTGGGAGTTACTCATAGTTGATGATTCTTCTACGGATTCTAGCTCTAATATCGTTGAGACATTTGCCAAAAATGATGAGAGAATAGTACTTTTAAAAAATCAGGGAACTGGCATTATTGATGCATTACGGTTAGCTTTTAAACACAGTAAAGGTACATATATCACAAGAATGGATAGTGACGATATTATGTATCCAAATAAATTAGAAGTGCTCGTAAACAATTTATTGGAACATGGGAAACAACACGTTGCTTTAGGGTTAGTGAATTATTTTTCTGAAACAGGCATTAAAGAAGGTTATAAAAACTATGAAATTTGGTTGAATAACTTAACCAAAATGGGGAATAATTATTCTGAAATATATAAAGAATGTGTGATACCCTCACCTAGTTGGATGATTCACAGAAACGATTTAATAGCGTGCGGCGCTTTTGAACCCGACAGATATCCAGAAGACTACGATTTAGCATTTCGATTTTATAAACATCGCTATAAGTGTATTCCTTCTCATGATATTATTCATGATTGGAGAGATTATAGCTCACGAACATCCAGAACTCATGAGCATTATGCCGAGAATCACTTTATAGATATAAAACTACATTATTTTTTAGAATTAGATTATAACCCTAAAAAAACACTGGTTGTTTGGGGCGCTGGAAACAAAGGAAAAACAGTTGCTAAAACACTTATAAAAAAAGAAATTCCTTTTGAGTGGATTTGCGACAACCCAAATAAAATTGGAAGAGATATTTATGGCAACATATTAAAACCTTTTAGTACGTTAAAATCTATAAAGAATCCACAAAGTATCATTACTGTCGCTAATAAAGAAGCGCAAATTGAGATTAAAGACTATATGAATACGCTGGGCATGAAAAATATTTATGACTATATTTTCTTTTGTTAATTTTCGTACCATCTACTTATATATTCATTTTCATTTTCTATATTTCCCGAACGAATAAATTTTATAAATCAGTTAAGGTAGAAAAGCTAATAATATTTTTCATTGGTATATAATAATCAAAAATGAAAAAAAATATGTAGTTTTGACAAATATAAAAATGAATGCAGTTTAAACACCCAGAACTTCTTTACGCTTTATTTTTACTGCTTATTCCTATAATTGTTCACTTATTTCAATTACGTAAATTTCAAAAAGTAGCTTTTACCAATGTCGCATTTTTAAAGGAAGCCACACTACAAACCCGTAAGAGTTCACAAATAAAAAAATGGTTAATTCTTTGTACAAGGTTATTACTGCTTACAGCCATAGTTTTTGCTTTTGCCCAGCCATTTAGCTCTAAATCCAACCTATTTAAAACAAAAAAAGAAACTGTTATTTATTTAGATAATTCCTTTAGTTTACAAGCTAAAGGAAACCAAGGAGCGCTTTTAAAAAGAGCCGTTCAAGATATTATTAGTAATGTACCCGAAAACGAGAATATATCATTAATAACTAATGATAATACTTATAAAAACACAACAGTAAAAGCCATAAAAAATGATTTACTACAATTAGAATATTCATCCAACAAATTAACAGCCGAAGCTGCTCTATTAAAAAGCCACACTTTATTTAGCAAGCAAAGAAATACTTTAAAAAACCTAGTTTTTATATCTGATTTTCAGCAAGATGATTCTAATTTTAATCCCAAAACAGACTCACTTACAAAACTCCATTTAGTAAAGTTACAACCTATAAACACCAACAACGTTACTATTGACAGCGTTTATATTTCTAAAAGAACAGCATCTGCAATCGAGTTAAAAGTCCTTATAAAAAATAGCGGAAACACTATTGATAACTTACCCGTTTCTCTATTGAGTCATGACAATTTAATTGCAAAAACATCTGTAGCAATTGAAGATTATGCCGAAACCGTATTTTCGCTTCCTGTAAATGAAATTATTAATGGAACGATTTCTATTGACGATGCGAATTTACACTTTGACAATAGTTTATATTTCAATATAAATAATGGCTCTAAGTCCAATGTGCTTTCTATAAATGTAACAAACGACTCTTTTTTAAAGCGTATTTATACTCATGACGAATTTAACTATACAGCTACTTTAGAAAGTCAATTAGATTATAATATCATAGACCAACAACATCTTATAATTTTAAATGGGTTAGATGTTATTCCTAATGCCTTAGTCGCATCATTAAAACAATTCACAAGACAAGGCGGAACATTGATCGTAATTCCTTCAAAAAGCATAAATAAGCAATCTTATAATCAATTATTGGCCAATTACGGTTCTAATTTTAACGACTTATTTTCAACAGAAAAGCGTATTACAACTATCAATTATGCACATCCGTTGTACAACAATGGCGTATTTGAAAAACAAGTAAGTAATTTTCAGTATCCAAAGGTGCAAAGTTTTTATGGCGTTTCCTCAAACAGTGCAGCCGTTTTACAATTTGAAGATACCAAACCATTTTTATACGAAAACAGAAACGCCTTTATATTTACTGCTGCTTTAAACAGTGAAAATTCAAATTTTATAAATTCACCATTAATCGTTCCTACACTTTATAATATAGGAAAACAAAGTCTCAAGACACCAAATCTGTATTATACCATTGGAGAAGAAAACACTTTTGATGTCGATGTGCAATTACAGCAAGATGATATTTTATCGCTAGTTAGTCATGAGATCAACATCATTCCTAGACAACAATACTTTAATAATAAGGTTGTTATAAACACTTCTAAAACCCCATCAATAGCCAATATTTATACCATAAAAAATAAAAATGAGCCTATTAAAAATATAAGCTATAATTACAATAGAAATGAAAGTAATTTAACCTATAGAAAGCTCTTACCATCAAAAAACATAACGGTTGGCAACTCAATTACTGAAATTTTCAACACTTTAAAAAGTGACACAAAAGTTAATGCCTTATGGAAATGGTTTGTTATTTTTGCACTAGCGTTATTGATTGTTGAAATGGGCATATTAAAATACTTTAAATGAACATACTTATAAAATCTGCCACTATAATAGATCCAAAAAGCGAGTTTCATAACACAACTCAAGATGTATTAATTGAAAATGGCACGATTTCTAAGATTGCTAACAGAATTAAGAACGAAAGCAATTATCAAGAAATCAAGTTAGAGAACCTGCATATTTCCCAAGGTTGGTTTGATAGTAGCGTATGTTTTGGAGAACCTGGATTTGAAGAACGTGAAACCATAAAAAATGGTCTCAAAACTGCTGCTGCAGCTGGTTTCACAGCGGTAGCTTTAAATGCAGATACAAATCCTGTTATAGATTCTAATTCTGACATCACTTTTGTTAATGCAAAATCACACAATAATGCTGTAACATTAGCTCCTATTGGAGCACTTACTGTTGGCAGTAGAGGGATCGATTTAGCAGAGCTTTATGATATGAATTCTGCAGGAGCGGTCGCATTCTACGATTATAAGAAACCTATTTCCAACCCTAATCTTATGAAAATAGCTTTGCAATATGCGAGTAGTTTCGACGGATTAGTCTGTTCGTTTCCACAGGAAAATAAAATTTCTGGACATGGTGTTATGAACGAAAATATAACCAGCACCACACTTGGTTTAAAAGGCAATCCTGCTTTGGCAGAGGAGCTACAAGTAGCGCGCGATTTATTTTTATTGGAATATACAGGCGGAAAATTACACATCCCAACAATTTCTACAGCAACTTCAGTAGCACTTATAAGAGAAGCCAAAAAGAAAAAGCTAGACATTACCTGTAGCGTCACTGTACATAATTTATACTATACGGACGCTGCTATAACAGATTTTAATACAAACTTTAAAGTGTTACCACCATTGCGTACTCAAGAAGATGTCGATGCATTAATTCAAGGTGTTAAAGATGGTACGATAGATATGGTAACTAGTGATCATAATCCAATCGATATAGAACAAAAAAAGATAGAATTCGATCATGCCGCATACGGTTCCATAGGGCTAGAAACGGCTTTTGGAGCATTACAAACTATCTTTACAACCAAGAAAACCATAGATGTTTTAACCAAAGGGAAAACTCGATTTAATTTAGAACAAACATCTATTGATATTGGCAATAAAGCAAATATGACCCTTTTTGATCCAGACACGAAATATACCTTTTCAAAAAACAACATTGTTTCAAAATCAAAAAACGCCATTTTTGAAGATGAGGAGCTAAAAGGAAAAGTTTATGGAATTATCTCGAATAACAAAATTTCATTAAATCAATAAATATAATGACTGAGCAAGATATTGAAGCAGGAAGAAATAATGCCATAATTAGTTATCTAACTATATTTGGAACCATCATTGCCTTTTATTTAAATAATGAAAACAAAAATAAATTCGCTAGTTTTCATATAAGACAAGCCTTAGGCTTATGGCTTACCTTTTTTGCCCTTGGGTACATTATTGGAAGCTTTGACAGTTGGACAATTTCCTTAGGTTTTTATCTGTTTTTTGCAGTGCTTTTTATTTATGGATTTACAAATGCTTTAGGGCGAAAAGCTCAAGCTGTCCCTCTTGTAGGTAACTTATATCAAAAAATATTTGCAAATCTTGGTAAATAAATGATTAACAATACACTCTCATTACATCATATAGTTAGTGAATCTATATTAACGGAAAATGCGCCATTATTAATCATGTTACATGGCTATGGCAGCGATGAAAAAGACCTATTTTCATTTACCAGCGAGTTGCCAGAAGAGCTTTTTATTATTTCTGCAAGAGCACCTTACCCCATGCAACCTTTTGGAAATGCTTGGTATACTATTAACTTTGATACCGATAAAGGTAAATGGAATGACAGAGAGCAAGCCGAAGGGTCCCGTGATTTAATTTCGAAGTTTATAGATGAGGCCATAGAAGCATACCCTGTAAATAAAAACAATGTATCACTTTTAGGGTTTAGTCAAGGGAGTATTTTAAGTTATGCTGTTGCTTTAACTTACCCAGAAAAAGTTAAAAACGTTATAGCTCTGAGCGGCTATGTTTATAAAGATATATTACCACAAGATAAAACAAAAGATTACTCACATCAAAATTTTTATTGCTCACATGGTAGTGTGGATCAAGTCATTCCTGTTGATTGGGCACGACAAACAGTTCCGTTTTTAAACAGCCTTGATATAAAGCACCAATATTCCGAATTTCCTGTTGGTCATGGTGTAGCGCCTCAAAACTTTTATGAGTTTAAAAATTGGCTGATAGGCAATATATAATATATTTCGTAACTTTTAAGTCTTTAAAAAGACAAAAATGAACCGATTATTAACTTGCTTTATATGCTTGATTATTTTTTCAAGTAACAAGACTATTTCTCAAAATGTTAATGACTTAAACGATATTAACTCGCAAATTTGGAACAACTTCACCAAATCTTTCGAAACTCTAGATTATCAATTATTTGAAAGTCTGCATAGCAACGATTTAATTAGAGTTAATGGAGGCGATTACAAATCAATTAGACATAAAGACGACTATTTAGGGAATTATAAAAGCCGTTGGGAAAATAATTCTTTAAAACAAACCATCTCTTTTAAGTTTTTAGAACGCATTTCTAAAGATGGTATGGCGTCTGAGCGTGGCTTTTATAAATTTACTATAAACCCAGACAGTGAAAACCAAAAATCATATTACGGTCAATTCCATGTTATTCTAAGAAAAGAAGAAAACCTTTGGAAAATATTGGTTGACTACGATTCTACAGAAAATGAGTCTATTGACGAGGTATCTTATAATAATGCCTTTGCTATGGATGATTTTAAAAAGTATTAAATAAAAAACCACATAAATCTGGGTTTCAAGACTACTGTTTAATAAAAATTTATTTGAACATTCGTTTTGCGCTATATGATTAACTACCGAAAATCAAAATAATTAGGACATTTTATGAAATATGTATTTAGGTCAACCATTATGTTTTCTATTTTTATGCTTTTCTTTAGCGGGAGAAAACACCAAAACCAATCATCTATGACCATAATTAGAGGACTTAAACCTGCCATTGTAGAATTTACCGATATAGAACAAAAACTTATTATAAAAGTTGCCAAAAAACTAAAAAATAATGGCTTCCCAATAGACCAATTAACCAGAGTGCATCTAAAAAAAAGAATTATAAATAGTAAAGATTATTATTCGTATAATGAAATTACATTCTTTATCAATCCTGGAGTGTATAAGCAGGACAAATTTAATTGGGGAATTGAGAACATAGGTATAGAATGGGAAGATCCTTCTATTAAAAGAACATCTGATGGGGGTATAGAATTTGAGGTTGGGCGTAAAATAAAACCTAAAGACCTTAAAATGAGTCTTTATCGTTTACAAAATTCTTACACTTATGGTACACTTCTAAAAGACCATGATCTGATATTAAAAAAAGTAAATAACATACTAATGGCAAGCCCATTAGAGGAAATCAAAAATTTCGCTTCTAAAGGCATATTAGAATTGGTTAATAATTATCTTATTCTGTTAACTGCCAATAATGAAAATACAGATTTATACGAAATGACCATAAGAAGAATGGATCATGACCTTATAGATTCTAAATATTATAACGGACTTTATAAACAGTACCGTTTAGAAATAAATACAAACACATCAAAAGTAGAAATACTAGATAAATTTGACCCAACATTTTTTCCAACGCCTTCAATTCTACCATCCAAACCTTTTGCTAAAAAGAAAAATTGATGATAATAAACTCTTGGAAAAAGCTGTTTTAAACCATATAAAACAAAAAAATCCAGCTAAAAGCTGGATTCAATATCATGATCATGTTCAAAAAGTATTTTATTAAGTATTAATTACTAATCTAAAACCTTCTCCATGTATATTTAGTATTTCTACTTTTTCATCTAGTTTTAAATATTTACGCAACTTTGCTATATAAACATCCATACTACGAGACGTAAAATAATTATCGTCACGCCATATTTTAGTAAGCGCCAATTCTCGTGGCATCAAATCGTTTTCATGTAGCGCCAATAAACGCAGTAATTCATTTTCCTTAGGCGACAACTTCACAGGTTCACCACCTTTAAAACGTAAGAAACGTAATTTAGAATTCAAATCGAAACCTCCTATTTTAAATTCAAATTGTTTGCTATCAGAAATTGTTTCGGTTGCTTTCCTCTGAATAATGGCTTTAATTTTCATTAACAGCACTTCACTATCAAAAGGCTTGTTTAAGTAATCGTCTGCTCCTACTTTATAACCTCTTAAAACATCTTCTTTCATAGTCTTAGCTGTTAAGAAAATAATTGGAACATCAGTATTTTTCTCTCTTATTTCTTTAGCCAGAGTAAACCCATCCTTATAAGGCATCATAACATCTAGAATACATAAATCGAAATCATCCTTTTTGAATTTCTCGAATCCTTCCATGCCATTTTTAGCATGCGTTACCTCATAATCATTCATCATTAAATAATCCTTAAGGACGGTTCCGAAATTGGGATCGTCTTCTACTAATAAAATTCTCTTTTTTTGATCTTCCATAATTTATGATATTAGCGGAAGCTTTATAGTGAATGTGCTTCCTTTTTCTTTTTCACTTTCTACAGAAACATGACCTTGGTGGTCATCTACAATACGTTTAACATAAGCCAATCCTAAACCATGTCCCTTAACGTTATGAATATTTCCTGTGTGTTCTCTATAAAATTTTTCGAACACTTTTTTGGCAGCAGCTTTACTCATTCCACTACCGTAATCTTTTATTTTTAACAATATATTTGTACCTACATTTTCGGTATATACTTCAATCTTTGGTGCATCTGGAGAATATTTTATGGCATTATCCAGAATATTAACAATAACATTGGTAAAGTGAGTTTCATTAGCTAAAACAGAAGATTTTTCTGCCTCAAAAAATGTTTTAATATAGCCTTGCCTATTTTCAATTATAAGCTTTACGTGTGTGATAGCATCATCAACCAAATCATGCAACTTCACTCTATCTTTACTAATATTAAGTTCGTTTTTTTCTAATTTAGAGATCCTTAACACATTTTCCACTTGAGCATGCATACGCTTGTTTTCTTCCTTTATCATAGTCAGGTATCTTACTACCTTATTTTTATCATCTATAACTTTTGGGTTCTTAATGGCATCTAAAGCCAGATTTATAGTTGCAATTGGTGTTTTAAACTCATGCGTCATATTATTAATAAAATCTGTCTTTATTTCAGAAATTTTGCGCTGTTTTAAAAGCTGGTATAGAGCACTAGAATAGGCTAGTATTATAATAGATGTAAAAATTACAGACAACAATATCATTCCTATAATAGACGATAGAATAAACTTCTTGTCATCAGGAAAATTAATTAAAAGCCTATAAAGACTTTGATTGTTTTCATCATAAAAAATAGGAGCACTAAAAGTAGATCTTTCGTCATATTCAAAGCTGTCACTACTCACTTTTGTTGCTAAGTCATTATCATAAATAGCAAATTCAAAGTCTATATCGATATCATCTTTTCTAAGCTTATCAGATAACAATTCTTGAATCTCTTCTTCCGAAACTCTTTGATGTACTGGTGTTCTTTTTGAAATTGCTTTGAAACTTTTATCAAAACTTAATCTCTGTGCATCATCTAAATTCCCACTTCTAACAATTTTTGAAATAGGGCTCTTTAAAATGTCCTTTTCAGACAAATCAAAATTACTATAAATCTCTGTACTAGAATTGCCTATTATATTTTTAAGACCAATACTATCTATATTTAAACCAATGTCAAGGAGCGACGAAGATAATTTATAATTTTCTTCAACAATACTACTTGTGTAAATGAGCGTTTCATTTGTGTTGTCGTTCTTTTGATAAATTAACAACTGTGAAACAGCTTCTTCATCTACTTTTTTTTCTTTATCTAAGCTTAAATATTTTGCAAAATACTTTTCTGATTCATTGTTTTCTATGGTTTCAGAAACATCACTCAATGCTCCTTTTACAGAAAACTTAAATCTTTCTTTTTCGTTTTTTACAGCATCATTTATATAATAAGCTTGAATAGATATAATACCTATAAGAGATAAACTCATTAGTATTATTAATAGGATGAATATTCTTTTGCTCACCGTTCAAAATTAACATTTTAACATTTATGACACGCTCCTTTTAACCTTACATTAACAAAAATGTTAAAATGGCTTCTTTTTCAAGCTCTTTTAAGAATGTCCTTATGAATATCAACAACTTGATTTTTAGTAATTTCCATATCTACATTATCGATTATATAATGCGAATATTTTATTTTTTCCTCATCAGTCCATTGGTTTTTCATTATGGCCTGAATCTTGTTTTTTGTTGTATTATCTCGCATTAAAAGGCGCTTAATTCTTAGGTCTTTTGGTGCAGTAACCGTTATAATATAATCGCATGCTGTATGCCCTCCATTTTCAAACAAAATAGCTACTTCTTTTATAATATACGGTGCATCTTGTTTTAATACCCATTTTTCAAAATGTTTAGCTACTCTGGGATGAATAATGGCATTCATTTTTCGCAAAAAGGTTTTATCATTAAAGATAATATCTGCAATAAATTGTTTATTTAATACATCATTAATATAAGCTTTTTTTCCAAATAACTGAATTAATTTCCTCTTAATAATTTTGGACTTGGCCATAAGTCTTTTTGCTTCAACATCTGCTATATAAACAGGTATTCCTAACGCTTCAAACTGTTTGGCAACTGTTGTTTTTCCACTTCCTATACCTCCTGTAAGCCCTACGATAATCATTTTGTTATTATAAATTCTATGCGCTGTTGATTAATTTTAATGTTTTTAGCTCTCTCAGGAAATACCACCAATTCTGGGACTAAAAGGGATTGATTCCCCATTGCTTTAGTATAATCGCAAACAACTTTAAAATCTTTATTTGTAATCGAACTAAAATTGCTCAAACTAACATAATAAGAGACATTTACTTCTCTTGGAAAGTATTTTAATTTCATACCTTTTGGAACATTAATAACATTAACTGGGATTTTTAATGTTCCCTCTGTAAATTTTTCCACATTGGCTTTTATAACAACACTGTTTTCAGAGAATTTTAAATCGGATGTGTTTTCAGGCAATTTTAATTTAGTTGTTTCTTCCAGATTGTATTTTACATCGTTAAAAATAGTTTCTTCAGTTTCTAAAAAGTCAATTTTAGAAACCAATATATCTGGGCCAATAACAACAATGGAATCTGGATCTGAAACTAATTTATTAGAAACATCATAGCCTGGTACAAAATTAGCCGTGGCATTTAATTTAACAGGTACTTTTTTTATCAGGTTAACGCCATATCTAAATGTTAGTCTATCTGGTGAAATATTAAGTAATTCTACTTGTTCATCAAACTGCGTATTATTTAAATATGCTTTAGATTTATTCCATAAAAAGACAACCTCTTTTTTATCAACATCATTACTAAAATCTATCTTAATTTTTGGTTTGGAAACATAATATTTAAGCCATTTAAATCCATGTGTTTTTAAAGTGATATTTAGTATTAAAGAATCATTTAAAATCACATATTCTTCAGGTACATTTGTCTTTTCAATACCAAAAGTCATAGTGTTTGTATATTCCTTTGAAAGCTTAGTAAATATTAAAATTATAAATGCAAACAATAAAAATAAAATAAATACATTTATTCTTTTGTTTTTGATCGATGTTAGTATTTCAGATTTTAATTTTTTTATCATTTCGATTTAAAAAACAATTTGGGAAAATACATTTCTGGCTTTTTATTAAGTATTGAAACAACAAATGTTGACTTTAAAAAGCCATAACCATATCCAAAAAACTGAATGCTAATAGCTAGTAAAGAAAGTATGGAAACCACCACACTTTTTGTTGCTATTAAAGCTAATATAAATGCTACTACAAAATACAACATATACCCTACCAAGCCCCACTTAAAATTAAAAAAAGTGAGTATTATTGAAATGACCAGCCCTATACAAAAGATTGTAGGAAACCAATACGTGATCTTTTTTGTAGATGGATGCCACTTATTTAAAATAGGACGTACCAATCCAAATTTATGGACTTGCTTATAAAACTTGCTCCAAGAAATACGGCGTTTATGATAAACAAAAGCTTCGGGGATCAACTTCGTTTTGTAACCTAAATTCCATAATCTTATTGACAAATCGGGATCTTCTCCAGGATGAATCCTTCCAAACCCTTTGGACGCCATAAAAGCTTTTTTTGAAAGCCCCATGTTAAAGCTTCGTGGTTGAAATGTATCTACACTTTTTTTATTTCCCCTAATGCCTCCAGTGGTAATAAACGATGTCATTGAAAAGTTAATGGCTTTTTGCAGGCTTGTAAACGAATCATGTGCCGCATCAGGTCCACCAAAACAGTCCACATATTGTTTTTCCAAGCTTTTTTCAACTTCTATTAAATAGTTTTTTGGTAATATACAATCGGAATCTAAGATGATAAAATAATTTCCTTTTGCATTTTGCATACCAAAATTTCTTGAATCACCTGGTCCTGAGTTTTCTTTGAAGAAATAGGATATATCTAATTTTCCCCTATAGGTATCAACAACCTTTTCAGAGGATATTGTTGAACCGTCTTCTACGATAACAATTTCAAAAGGCGTGTTTCCTTGTAAGGCTTCAAAACTTTGTAAAAGTTCTTCTATTTCGTCAGGGCGATTGTAAACAGGGATGATAAAAGAAAACTGTAATTGCATAAAACAAATGTAACAAAAAAGCCACCGTTTTATAGGTGGCTTGTTTTCAATATTTAAAATATTTTTAGTCTTCTTTCATAAAAGTATCCATAACTGCATCACTAACTCCCATGTTATTAAAACCGCCATCATTGTAGAGGTTTTGAAGTGTTACACGCTTTGTTAAATCGCTGAACAAGGAAACTGTATAGTTCGCACAGTCTAACGCCGTTGCATTACCTAACGGGGACATCTTATCGGCATAAGCTATAAACCCATCAAAACCTTTAACCCCACTACCTGCTGTTGTTGGTGTAGGTGATTGAGAAATGGTGTTGACACGTACGTTTTTATCACGTCCGAAGAAATACCCAAAACTACGGGCAATACTCTCTAAATAAGCTTTATTATCAGCCATATCGTTATAATCTGGAAAAACACGTTGCGCTGCCATATAAGTTAACGCGACTATACTTCCCCATTCATTCATAGCATCTGCTTTATAAAGTGTTTGCATGACTTTATGGAAAGACATCGCAGAAACATCGGTGCCTTTTTGTGTCCAAGCATAATTCTGGTCTGTATAATGCTTTCCTTTTCTAACGTTTATAGACATACCTATTGAATGCAGTACAAAATCTATTTTACCTCCTAGAATTTCCATAGATCTTTCAACCAAGTTCTGTAAATCTTCTTCAGAAGTTGCATCGGCTGGAATAATCTGAGATCCTGTTTTTTCGGCTAACTCATTTATTTGCCCCATACGCATGGCAACTGGTGCATTTGTCAGTACAAAGGTTCCACCTTCTTCATGCACACGTTCTGCAGTTTTCCAAGCAATTGAATTAGAATCTAATGCTCCAAAAATGATTCCTTTTTTCCCTTTTAATAAATTGTATGACATACCTTTTGGTTTATATGTTTTTTAGTTATTCTATTTTTTTATCAGCGCACAAAGATACTAATTAATTAAGCAATTCTTTAGCATGTGCAATGGCAGAAGAAGACATTTCTACACCGCCTAGCATTTGAGCAATTTCTACAATTCGTTCATCATGATTCAGCTTCACAAGATTAGTTTGAGTAATATTATCAACATCTTCTTTATAAACTTTAAAATGCGAATGCCCTTTTGCTGCTATTTGCGGTAGGTGTGTAATTGAAAACACTTGCATTGTTTTGCTCATCTGCAGCATAATATCTCCCATTTTGTTTGATATTTCCCCAGAAACACCTGTATCTATCTCATCGAACATGATCGTAGGTAACTTTATATATTTTGACAAAACCGACTTTATTGCCAGCATAATTCTCGACAGCTCACCACCTGAAGCTGCTTTTTTAAGTTCATTAAAATGACCTCCTTTGTTTGCCGAAAACAGAAATGATAATTCGTCTTTCCCATTAGCAAAAAAAGTATTGCTATAAGTCGTTTCAATTTTAAATTGCGCATTCGGCATTCCCAAACTAAATAAAATACTTTCTAATTGTTCTTTTAACTTCGGAATGATTTCAGTTCTTTTTTTATGAATGGTTTTAGAAATAGCATTTAATTGAGTGGTTTTAGAATCAATTTCTAATTGCTTTTTCTGAATGGTATCATCTAAGTTTTCTGTTACCGAAACTTTTTCTTCAAGAGCTTCCCTTATTTTGATTAATTCTGAAACATTGTCAGCTACGTGTTTTTGCATCAAATTATGTAGCATCTTTAATTTAGAATCTACCGTTTCCAACCTATTGGGATCCACTTCCAGATGTTCTTGAAAAGTATTAACTTCACTAAATACATCATCCATGTCTATTAAACTGCTGTTAATCCTATTAAACAAGTCTTCATACTTCGACGAAAATCCAGACAGTTTTTGAAAAGTGTTCTTTAATGCTGTTAATGTTGATAAAGCACCTACTTCTTCTTCACTTAATAATTGGTGTGCCTCATCTAACTTTTCTTTTATGCCTTCAATGTTATTTAAGGTTTCATATTCTTCTTCTAAAGTTTCTAATTCACCATCAATTAATTTGGCCTCAACTAATTCATTTAATAAAAACGAATTATAATCATGTTCTTTAATCGCTTCGGCTTGAAAAGCCAAAAGTTCTTTTAATTCTTTTTGAAGTGTTTTATACGTTTTTAATTCGTCTTTATAATTCTGTAAAACATCATCGTGTTTTGCAATGGCATCAATAACTTGAAATTGGAATTCATTGCTAGTAAGCTCGAGTGTTTGGTGCTGTGAATGAATATCTATTAAACGCTCCCCTAACAGTTGTAAACTACTTAAGTTAACAGGTGAATCGTTTACAAATGCTCTTGACTTTCCAGATGGTAATATCTCTCTACGAATAATGGTCTGCTGTTCATAATCGAAATCTTCCGATTTAAAAAGTGATTTTAAATGATAATCCGAAATATCAAAAACTGCTTCAATAATACATTTTTGAGCAGTATCCTTTAAGCTATTCAAATCGGCACGTTTTCCTAGAATTAAAGATAGGCCTCCTAGAAGTATCGATTTACCTGCACCTGTTTCTCCAGTAATTATAGATAAGCCATCATTAAAGTTAACATGTAGCGTATCTATTAAGGCGTAATTTTTTATTGAAAGTGATGTTAACAATGCTGTCTTTAGTATTTAATTTCTGAAAATAAATATAAGGAATGCGTTTTAAATATAGTATAACTTAAAACTTAATCTTTTGCCATTTGCTATTATGCATTGGCGCTATTTTTTGAAGTGTTTCTTTAACACTGGCTATATTTACATTAGGACCATCACTAAAAATCTGTTCAATCTCATCTGCCTTGGCATCAAAAAAGGTACGTAGTATAAAAGAGTTAGGTCTACGCCTATTCATGGCCTGAAATGATTTTAGAGAAGTAACAACTTTTTCTTTACCTTCTTTTGTTTTTTCACTCATGACATCTAAACCTTCTCTATGGTATGTATATAAAACTTCCCTAAACTCTTTAAAAGTCTGGGATAGCACATTATCTATAAGTGCAAACCTACTTTGTAAACCATCTTCTAATTTCCATCCCTTAAAATTACCTTGTTGCGAATAGCTTGTAATAATCTGTGCTTGCTTATAATATGCATCGCCTCCCTTCTTAGAAAAAGAATCGGCATCTAATGCTAAAATCATATAAATATGATAAGCCAATACTGATATTAAATTAGATTCAAATTGATTCGGGTTGAAAATTAAGTTTTGAAATTCCAAATATCTAAAATTAAAATCCTTATCATTAAAATTATAGATTGGTGTGCTAAACGACGAACCAAAAACTGGTCTTGATGACTGCACTTGAATGGATGCTTGAAATGCTTCTCCACTATAATCCGTAACATTTATAATCATGCTACAGTCTATACGCTCTTGTGCTTTAAATGTTTTATCTGTCCATTTGGTATTATTAACAAACTCGTTTAGTTGTTTTTCCAAGGTTTTAAAAATCGGAAAATTTTCGTTACCTGTTTGTTGCGCGTTAACCACAAGATTACAGTTTAGTTCTTGCGAAAACCCCTTAATTCCCAGACAAAAAATTAAAACAACTAGAATATTACGCATGTGTTTGTTCTATAATTTTATTTAATAAATCTTTAGCGACCTCTGCTTTAGATTTTAATTGAAATTCTGTGATAGTCTCTTTATCATCAATAAAAGTGACTTTATTAGTATCCCCCTTAAAACCAGCTCCTTTATCCTTTAACGAATTTAAAACAATTAAATTTAAATTCTTTCTTTTTAATTTTCCTTTTGCATTTTCAAGCTCGTTATTGGTTTCTAATGCAAAGCCAACCAAATATTGATTTTTTTTAATTTCACCTAAAGAAGCTAAAATATCTTTTGTTTTTTCTAACTCTAAAGTTAACGTTGGTTCTTTCTTTTTTATTTTTTGAGAAGCAACTTCTTTTGGTTTAAAATCTGCTACTGCTGCCGAAAGTATAGCTACATCTACATTTTTAAAGTATAAATGTACAGATTCGTACATATCTTGTGCACTAGTAACAGGAACAACCTGTATTAAAGCATGTGATATTTTTTGATGCGTCGGACCCGTAACTAAAACAACCTCAGCTCCTAAATTTGCTGCTGCTTTAGCTATTTCAAATCCCATTTTACCACTGGAATGATTTCCTATAAAACGTACTGGATCAATAGCTTCGTATGTTGGTCCCGCCGTTATAAGTACTTTTTTTCCTTTTAAGGGCAGTTTATCTAAAATATCATTTTCGACAAAAGTTAAGATATCTTCAGGCTCTGCCATTCTCCCCTCTCCTACCAAACCACTTGCTAGTTCACCACTAGTAGCTGGAATCATAATATTTCCAAAATCTTTTAAGGTATTGAAAGAATGCACCGTACTTGGGTGCTTATACATATCTAAATCCATAGCTGGTGCAAAATACACAGGGCATTTTGCTGACAAATATGTGGCCAGTAACAAGTTATCGCTAGAACCATTTGCCATTTTAGAAAGTGTATTAGCTGTTGCTGGGGCAATAACAAAAACATCGGCCCAGAGACCTAAGTCTACATGATTATTCCATACAGCATTATCATCTTCTTCGTTTGTAAAAGATGAATGTACAGGATGTTTTGAAAGTGTAGATAAGGTTAAAGGGGTAATAAAATCTTTAGAGGCTGGCGTCATAACTACTTTTACGTTAGCGCCTGCCTTTATAAATAACCTTACTAATGAAGCAGTTTTATAAGCGGCAATACCAGCACTGATGCCTAAAAGTATATTTTTGCCGCTTAGTATTGACATTTTAAAAATTATTCCTGAGAATCGTCCTCAGTATTTCTAAAATAAATTTTATCGGTTAACCATTCTTGAACAGCTAACGCATGAGGCTTTGGCAATTTTTCGTAAAATTTAGAAACCTCAATTTGCTCTTTATTTTCAAAGATTTCTTCAAGACTATCATTATAAGTAGCAAATTCATCTAACTTATCAATAAGTTCCTTTTTAATCTCTGTGTTAATTTGCTCTGCACGTCTTGCGATTATAGAAATTGACTCGTAGATGTTTTCTGTAGGCTCGTCAATTTGATTTCTATCGTATGTTACAGTATTAACTGGAGCATTGGTTTTTTTTAAATCCATTGTCATTGTTATTTAACTTTTAGTGCTATAATTTTTTAATTCTTCATCTAAGGTTGTTGCCATACCATCTGCATCTTCTATAAATTTTGAGTTTGCATATAGTTTTTTAAATGAAGCATAATATTCTTTTGCTGTTTTAAGGCGATTCTTTTTTAAAGGCACTATGCCGTCAATTGTCTTTTTATATTCTCTACTATTAATCGCTAATTTGTAAGCAGAATCTAATCTATAAAATAAGGCTTCTTCACGTAATGTAGATCCAGGAAAATCGAAAACGAAATTATCGAACGATTTAATAGATGCTGGAAAATCTGATATGTGATTGTATTGCTTTGCAATACTAAAAGCTTTCTTTTCTAGTTTAAAATCCAGTTCTTTAACTAATTTATTTGCCTCAGAAAGGTGTTCGGATTCTGGGAATAAATTTATAAACTCCTGAAGTTTTTCTATGGCTTCTTTTGTTTCCGTCTGGTCTTTAGTATAAATAGGAGATAGCATATAATAACTCTTTGCACTTAAAAAAGAAGCTTCTTCCAGCTTTTCACTTTTTGGGTAGCTGGTTGCAAAACGCTCAAATTGATAGCCCGAAATATAGTAGTCTTTCATTTTATAAAATGAATTAGAATACAAATACATTAGTTTTTCGGCTTGAGGTTTTCCCCTATAATTAGGTACAATTTGAGCAAAAAGTCTATTAGCCTTAGAAAACTTACCTTCATTATAAAGCGTTTCCCCCATTTTGAACTTATCAGCGATACTTTCAGATTTTAAGACCTTTTGATATTCACTACAACTGTTAAAAACAGCAAAAATTATTAATATGTAAAAAAGCTTTTTCATTTGTTATTTTTCACTATTTAAAAGATTCTTATGAAATTCTGTACTGAAATACCTCAAACATTATTAGCATTTTAGCCATGCTTATTCCATAGATTTTTAAACAGAATGCAAAATTAAGTTATTAATATGGATTTTAAAAATATTATTTCAAGGCTAAAATAATTGCTTAAACTCAGTAATCATAAGGTTTAAGTATTATTTAACAGTCCTAAAACTCATTTACAAAAGCTCTTATCTTTTCTTTTAACTCGTTAGATGCTGGTACTAGTGGTAATCTTACACTATCCTGACATAAATTTAATGCTTCGAAAACTGCCTTTATTCCTGCAGGATTATTTTCTTCAAAAATATAACTAATAATGTCCATTAATTTAAAATGATACTTATAAGCTGCTTTAGTTTCACCTTTTAAACCTAACCGTATCATCTCCGAAAATGCTTTAGGATATGCTTGCCCTATAACAGAAATAACACCTGCTCCACCTGCTAAAACAACGCCTAAAGCCAAATCATCATCACCCGAAATAATTAAAAAATCTTCTGGTTTATTCTTTAATAACTCTAAATATTGAGATACATTGTTTCCAGCTTCTTTTATGCCTATAATATTTTCAAAATCTCTGGCTAATCGTAAGGTCGTTTCTGTTTCGACATTCTTAGATGTTCTTCCAGGGACATTATACAAAATAATGTCTACTGGTGATGCTTCAGAAATAGCCTTGAAATGCTGATAAATACCTTCTTGAGTTGGTTTAGTATAATATGGAGATACAGATAAGATTGCATCTATACTATTTAAATCTGTCGTTTTTATTTCCTCAATAACTGCAGCAGTATTATTTCCACCAATTCCCAGAACCATAGGTAAACGCCCATTATTGGCATTAGAAATAGTTGCTATTACCTCTTTTTTCTCTTGTTTGGTAAGTGTTACGCTTTCTGCTGTTGTACCACAAATTACGAGGTAGTCGGTACCGTTGTCAATATTGAAGTTTACAATATTGGCTAAAGCATCATGGTCTACACTCAAATCTGATTTAAAGGGTGTAACCAAAGCAACTCCGGTTCCTAAAAACTTACTGTTCATTCTAAATTTTATTTAATATGGTTAGATATTTAATTGTCTCTTCTTTAAATATGTTAAATTCTTTTAGCTTGGTTTTAATAATTAGATCATTCATACGCTCATCACTATTCGCTATTCCAATTTTTAGCTGTGCTATAGACTTTGCAGTAATCATCTTTAACTCTAAAACGTCTTCGGTATAGTAACTAATTAAAGCATCGTATTTAGTATCTAAAAATGTCTGTAATTCTACATTTTTCACGGTGCCATTCCAACCAAAATCCTTAGGACTAAAACAAACATCCCAAGAAGTCAGGGTACTTTTATCATTTTCAGAAAAAGCAATGATCTTTAGCTTATTATCGCGAATTTTTAAAAAAGTCGCAAATTTTCTAAATAAGTCAAAGTCATCAATTTCATCAATATTCAAGATAACACCTAGACTTTCAATCTTCTTATCAGTAACATTTAGTTGTCTTTCTGATAACAATTTGTTCAAGTGCTTTTTATTGGAATTTTCTTTAAAACCCTTTAAAATCATTTATCTTTATACTTTGCGCAAAGGTAGCAAAAGTACATTCAAAATATCTGTTTATATATGAGGTTAACACATTTTATTTTTTTGTTATATATTTTCACCTTTTTTAACTGCAAGCAACCTAAATTAGGGCTAACAAAAATTGAAGGAAAGCAAATTGAGATTACCGACACACTTCCTATTGCTTCTGAAATTGAAGCTTATATAAAACCTTACAGAAACCATATTGAGAAGGATTTAGACAGTGTTTTAGCGTATTCTATTAGCACTTATTCTAAATCTAACGGTGAGCTTAATACAGCCATTGGAAATTTTATGGCTGATGCTGTTTATGACGAAGCTAATCCTATTTTTAAAAATAGGACTGGTAAAAATATTGACATGGTATTGTTAAATCATGGTGGCATTCGATCTATTTTATCAAAAGGGAATGTAACAAAAAGGACTGCTTATGAGCTAATGCCTTTTGAGAATAGTATTGTTGTTGTAGCAATGAAAGGTAGTCAAATAGACAGTTTAACAAATTACTTGATAAAAAGAAAAAGAGCGCATCCAATATCTAAGCTTAAATTGTCTATAAATGAAAATGATAAAATAGTTGAAGCTAAAATAAAAGGTAAGGATGTTAAATCTGATAACATATATTATGTGGCTACAAACGATTATTTATATAACGGTGGTGACAGTATGTCCTTTTTTAAAACAAATGATAGTCTTTATGTTTTAAATTACAAAATCAGAAATGCTTTGATCGACCATTTTAAAAAGGCAGATACTATTAGCCCTGTAATTGATAACAGATTCATTCAAATAAAAAACAAATGAAACGTAGAGATTTTATACAACAAGCATCAGCAGGAACTGCACTGGTTACAATCGGCAGTTTAGGCTTGCAATCTTTCACTAATGCAGTCCCTACAAAAAAAATAACGATTCTACATACCAACGACGTACATAGTCATATAGATGCTTTTGGACCAGAAGATGGTAGAAATGCAAACAAAGGCGGAGTTGCCAGAAGAGCCAGTTTGATTGAATCTATTAGAAATGAAAATCCCAATACACTTCTACTTGATGCTGGTGATATTTTTCAAGGAACCCCATATTTTAATTATTATGGTGGTGAATTAGAATTTAAATTAATGAGTAAATTAAAATATGATGCAGCCACCATAGGCAATCATGATTTTGATAATGGTATTGATGGTTTATATGCCCAATTAGAACATGCCGAATTCCAATTTGTTTCGGCTAATTACGACTTCACCAATACAATCATGAATACGCATACCAAGCCTTACAAAATATTTAAAAAGGATGGGATAAAAATAGGTGTTTTTGGACTTGGAATCGAGCTAAATGGTTTAGTTGATCCATCCATGTATAAAGAAACCAAGTATTTAGACCCCATTGAGATTGCTCAAGACATGTCTCGAACTTTAAAAACAGAAGCACACTGCGACTTGATAATTTGCTTATCGCATTTAGGGTATAATTATAGGAAAAATCCAAATAAAATAAGCGATTTAAAGTTGGCTGCTGCCACAAAAGATATAGATTTAATCATTGGTGGACATACCCATACTTTTTTATCTAAACCCACAATTGTTAAAAATATTGAAGAAAAAAATATGCTTGTAAACCAAGTGGGCTGTTACGGTATTAATCTTGGTAAAATTGATTTTTACTTCGATTCTGATAAAAATATTTCAGCCAATGGCATATCTATAGTTGTTTAGGCCCAAATATTATCTGAAGTAAACTTTTGCCTTATTTTATAAATAGTCTTTTTGTATTTATTATCTGATATAATATACCTAAAAATAAAATAGAGTCCAGCCCCATAAAAGACTCTGTGGAGCATTTCAAAACTCCAATGGTATAAATAATAAAGGTTAACGTAATTCAAAATGGTAGAAAAAATTATAAAAATGACAGCTACTAAAAATAATATGGACTGTCTTGACTGCGTATTTAAATAAACACCAAAAGAGATAAAGGCCAATACAATTAACGATAAGCTTTTTAAACCAAACAAAAGCACCTCTGTATTATCTGAAATAATGACCTTTAAGATAGTGTATAAGAAGAATAAGTTTATTACAAAAACACCAAGCAAATATACCCCTATTAATTTATCAACTTTAAATAACTTAAATTTAGGAACCACTATAGCTATTAAATACAAATAACTTAAAAAGTAAAGAATACTGGAGACCTTAACAAAAGTTTCATTTGAAAAAAAAGTTAAAGAAATATCTCCAAGAAATGAAAAGAATAAAAAAGAAATAAAAATGACTCCTAAAGTTTTATACTTTACAAGATAAAATATTAAAAGTACAGGAATAAATAAAGCCATGGTCGACTTTAGCATTAATGAATTTTGGGTAAAAGTAACAAATGCGTTTATCGCTAACAATCCTAATAAGGCACCAAAAAACATTTTATTAAAAGTAAGGTTAAGCCAATTTTTCATGATTTCACGGTTAGTAGGTTATTTCAAATATAAAAATATAATTCAATTTCAACGATAAAAACACGCTTTTTATCGATTTTTAATTAAAAATATGCCGTTTATCCATAAAATTTAATGGCCTATTGATAAGTAACCTTAAAAATTGCGTCTAAATTTTTAGTTTATAAATTCGTACAAGATGAAAAAATATTTCACACTAGCCTTAAGAATAATAGTTGCCATTATTTTAATACAAACTTTGCGATTTAAATTTACCGCACATCCAGATAGTGTTTATATTTTTAGTCAAGTTGGTTTAGAACCATATGGCCGAATAGGTATTGGGATTTTAGAACTCATAGCTGGCATTTTATTACTTATACCAAAAACAATATGGATGGGTGCAGTGCTTACTTTAGGTGTCATTGGAGGTGCTATTTTTATGCATTTAGCACAACTTGGAATAGAAGTAAATAATGATGGAGGTATTTTATTCATTACTGCTATTGTTACATTTATTCTTTCTGCAACAATACTTTATCTTTACAAAAGCGATATCCCTTTTATCAAAAAAACACCTTGAAACCCTATTCCATCACCATATACTTTTCTTCTTTATTCAATTCGTTCAATAACTTTGATTGTTGATAGAAAAAGTATAAAGCGACCAAGGTAAGCGTTGTAGAAATAAAATTAAGCAGACTCCTTTCTGCTATATAAAAGTATGCTACTTGCATAACTTCTGAAAACACGATACACAATGCCCCTATAAATAAGTACAAGGATTTCTTATTGTCTCTATAAAAATAATTCAATAACGCAACAGATAACAGTAAGAGCATGATAATATTGTATGTCATCTCCAAATAATATTGACTCATCCGTTCCATATTTAAACTTGGTAGTAGTATAATTTGCAAAACATACACCAAGTATATATTCAAAATTGTTAAAACAATTAAATGAATCTTAAAATGCCTTAATACATAGTATAAGCTTAGAGATTTAGTTATTTTTATAACTAAAAATAAGTATCCCAACATAAACAATATATTGCCTCCGTAATAATCAATATCATACAAAATAGTATTTTTATTATCTGGCAAATATTCAATTATTATCCCAAGTAAATCTGAAACTGAATAGCATAAAATAAATAACGTAAAGAATATATTTTTTCTTTTAACGAAAAACATATAAATTAGCGCTATTATTGGACTAATTAAGTAATCTAGATTAAATGCAAGGGACTCATTGCCATTAAATTCGAAAACGGTAAATAATACATATACTAATAAAACTAAACCAACCAAGACTTTCGACTTGTACATAATAGCTAATTTTTGTTATGGGACAAATATAGATAATTTTTGATAATAAAATAGCAAAAAATTACTTTTTATCGGCTAAAAAACGTATTTCATCGATTATTTTTGTGAATTATTGTATTTTTTGTAAGAATTCATACTCATTTAATATAACAATCCCTAATTTATCTGCTTTTTCCTTTTTGCTAGGCCCCATATTACTGCCTGCAACGATATAACTTGTTTTTGAAGAGATAGAACCACTTAGCTTACCACCATTATCTTCAATCAGTTTTTTAAGCTCGTTTCGTGATATATTTTCAAAAACACCAGACACCACAATGGTATCTCCTTCCAATATATTGGTTTGACCAATTAATTGTTCTGCAGACAGCTCTAATTGCACCCCAAAATGCTGTAATCTATTAATTATACTTAAGTTTATTTCTGAGCTAAAAAACATGTTTACACTTTCTGCGATCTTAACCCCAATCTCATCAACATTTACCAAATCCTCTTGAGTAGCATGTGCAATAGCATCAATACTTTTATAATGTTTAGCTAATTTTTTGGCAACCGTTTCGCCCACAAATCGAATTCCTAAAGCAAATAGAACTCGCTCAAAAGGAATATTTTTGGAAAGCGCTATACCCTGAATCAAATTATCAGCACTTTTTTCAGCCATACGCTCTAAAGGTACCACCTCCTCTTTAGTTAATTCATATAAATCTGAATAATTGGCAATCAATCCCTCATTCACTAAAAGCGCTACGGTTTCACCTCCAAGCCCTTCAATATCCATGGCTTTTCTTGATATGAAATGTTGAATCCTTCCTATTATTTGCGGTTTGCAACCATTATAATTAGGACAATAATGCTGCGCCTCACCTTCTTGTCTAGTAAGCTCTGTTTCACACTCTGGACAATGTGCAATATATTGCGTTTGTTTTAAAGAGCTACCGCGCTTACTTAAATCCACACCTAGAATTTTTGGAATAATCTCTCCTCCTTTTTCGACATACACCTCATCTCCTACCCGAATATCTAACTTCTCTATTTGATCTGCATTATGTAATGACGCCCGTTTCACAGTAGTCCCTGCCAATTCTACAGGTTCTAAATTAGCCACAGGTGTGATAGCTCCCGTACGCCCTACCTGATAGGTAATGCTATTCAGTTTTGTTGAAACTTGTTCTGCTTTAAACTTATAGGCCATGGCCCATCTTGGTGCTTTTGCTGTATATCCTAACTCTTCTTGTTGCTGTAAATTATTCACTTTAACAACGACACCATCTGTTTCATAAGGTAAATCATGACGTTTTTCATTCCAATAATCTACAAACTCTAATACTTCACCAATAGAATTTGCAAGCTTAGCAGCACCTGGTACTTTAAAACCCCATGCTCTTGCTTTTTCTAAACTTTCTAATTGTGTTTGAATATTTAAATTTAGCCCCGTTATATTATAAAGGAAACATTCCAATGGACGCTTTGCAACTTCAGCACTGTCCTGCAGTTTTAAACTTCCAGAAGCTGTATTTCTAGGGTTTCTATAAGGCTCTTCCCCTATTTCAACTCGTTCCTCATTCATTTTATTAAAACCATCAAAAGGCAAGATAATTTCTCCTCTTATATCAAACTTAGCAGGAAAATTAGTTCCTTTTAATTGTAACGGTACCGACTTTATGGTTTTTATATTTGCTGTTACATCATCACCTTGAAACCCATCCCCTCTTGTAACTGCTCTAATTAGAGTCCCATTTTCGTAAGTTAAACTAATCGATGCGCCATCATATTTTAATTCGCAGGTATATTGAATATCACCGTCCACTAATTTTTTAATACGAGTTTCCCAATCTTGCAAATCTTCTTTAGAATATGAATTATCTAGAGAATACATACGATGTTCATGCACAATAGTTTCAAAATTCTTAGTTATTTCTCCACCAACGCGCTGTGTTGGCGAATTAATATCAAAAAATTCGGGATGGTTAACTTCAAGTTCTTGAAGTTCCTTAAGTTTTATATCGAAATCATAATCTGATATTGTAGCATGATCTAAAACATAATAATTATAGTTATGTTCGCGAAGCTCTTCTCTTAATGCATTTATTTTATTTTGAATACTACTCATTCGTTTTTTCTCCTTTTATCATTCTATCTTTTTTAAAGATGTCTTGTTTTAATACTATTTTATTAAAGCTATTCTTTTTAAGCAATTGAATCATAGCCTTACTCAAATATTCATTGATTTCAAAATATAACAACCCTGCATCATTTAAATTTTCAAGAGCAAACCGCGTAATAGCTTGGTAAAATTGTAATGGGTTTTCATCTTTTACAAACAGTGCCAAATGCGGTTCGTTATCTACAACATTAGGTTTCATTAATTTTTTTTCTTGTTCCCGAACATAAGGTGGGTTTGATACAATAATATCAAATTTTAAGTTTTTGTAATCTGCTATGAGAGTTTCTATATCAAGAATATTTGCTTCAATAAATTCAATTGTAACTTGATTTAGTTTAGCATTTTGTTTAGCTACCATAAGGGCTTCTTTACTAACATCTAAGGCGAAAATTTTAGTGTTAGGCAAACGTTTTGCCAAAGAAACAGCTATACATCCACTACCTGTACCAACATCTAATATTGTATATTTTTTTTTTGCTGACTGCCTATTTTTTATTGACGTTAAAATCCATTCTACAAGTTCTTCCGTTTCTGGCCTAGGGATCAGTACATGTCTATTCACCTTAAAAGGCAATCCACAAAACTCAGTATTCCCCAAAATATATTGTATAGGCTGTTCGTCCCTTAATAATGACAATGCCTTTAAGATAATATCTTTATTATCAACTTTATAATCGGGTTGTAAAGCTAATTCCATTCTGGTTACTTCATAGTAAGCCTCTGTTAACATAAAAAAGAAACTATCTGTTTCTTCTTTTCCATAAATAACATCTAATTCTTCATGGAATAAACCTTGAATCTCTTTTAACTTCATAAATCCTTTATCATCCATACACCGCAAGAATAATGACCAGTACTTCCCAATGCTTCTTTTAAATGTTTAAATCCATAATTTTCATAAATATGAATAGCAGCTTTTAACTGCGATGCAGATTCTAAATAACATTTTTTATAACCTAACTCTTCAGCAGATTGCAAACATTTTTCAAACATCAATTTACCATAACCTTTACCCCTTACTTTTGGTGAGAAATACATCTTCTGAATTTCGCAAATATCAGCTTCAAAATCTTTTAAAGGCTTAATTCCTGCACCCCCCAAAATCTCTCCGTTATTATCAATAACATAATAAACATCATTATTATTTTGATAAGACTCAAACATTCTAGGAGTTTCTTCATCGGTATATGCTGTCCCTTCTAAAGGTATTTTAAATTCATGAAAACAATCTCTAATAACCTGTTCTATTTGCTCATTATCCTCATGCCGAATTTCTCGAATAACTATAGTATCTTTACTCACTTTTAAAAGTATACATTTTGTGCAAGTGAAGATACTTAAATCTAAAAAAAATAGAATGAGGAAAATTATTATTTTATCAACAATATTATTTGCTTTCTTAAGCTGCTCCGTTAATGAAAAACCGGAGTTTTTATATGTTGAAAACATCAAAGTTCAAGAATCAACCTCTTCGCATATAACTTTTACGGCTAACGCTTTTTTTAAAAACCCAAATGATATTGGTGGCGAATTAAAAACCGACGAGATTAAGGTTTTTGTAAACGACAATGAAATGGCCACTGTATCAACTAAAAACTTTAAGGTGCCAGCAAAAAAAGAATTCTCTATCCCTTTAAAAGCGAATATTCCAACCGATAGTATTTTTAGCAATAAAAATATAGGTGGACTGATTGGAAGCTTATTTAGTAAAAAAATTAAAGTACAATATAAAGGGGATATTGTATATAAAGCTTTAGGCTTTTCGTTTACTTATAATGTAGACAAAACCGAACAGGTTAAAATTAAATTGTAAATACTATTGACTACCCACGAAAAATACATAAAACGTTGTATAGAAATTGCTAAAAACGGTTTAGGAACGGTTAGGTCAAACCCCATGGTGGGCTGTGTTATTGTCTATAATAACAAAATTATAGGTGAAGGATTCACAAGTCCTTACGGAGGTAATCATGCAGAGGTTAATGCCATTAATGCTGTAAAAGACAAAACCTTATTAAAAGAAGCAACTATATATGTCACGTTAGAACCTTGTTCGCATTATGGAAAAACGCCTCCTTGCAGTGATCTCATTATTAAACATAAAATTCCCAATGTGGTAGTTGGTTGTATAGATGATAATATAAAAGTGGCTGGCAAAGGAATTAAAAAACTTATAGACGCCAATTGCAATGTTACCGTAGGCGTTTTAGAGGATGCATGCAAAAAACACCATAAACGTTTTTTTACATTTCATAATCAAAAGCGCCCTTATATTATTTTAAAATGGGCGGAAACGAGCGATGGGTTTATAGCACCGAAAAACAGAAAAGAACAAAAGCCTGTTTGGATCACCAATAAACATTCCAGACAACTGGTGCATAAATGGCGCGCAGAAGAACAAGCTATTTTAGTTGGCACGAATACTGTTTTTCAAGACAATCCGAGCCTAACGGTTAGAGACTGGAAAGGAAACAACCCTATCCGAATTGTTTTAGACAAAGATTTAAAACTCTCAAAAAAGTTTTCAATTTTTAATAATAAAGCAGAAACGATTGTAATAAACAAGAATAATATCGATTTCAGCAAACATATTTCTCAACAAATATGTGATATCCTATATAAAAATGACATCTCATCTGTAATCATAGAAGGCGGGCAAAAAACATTACAAACCTTTATAGATGAAAACTTATGGGACGAAGCAAGAGTGTTCATAGGACCTGCTGAATTTAAAGAAGGCATTCTTGCTCCTAAATTTTTGGGCAAGTTAATTTCTGAAGAAAAAATCACATCAGATATTCTTAAAACTTATAAGAATGATTAAAACTATTATTTTCGATTTTGGAAATGTATTTATCAATTTAGACATAGAGGGTCATATACAAAACGCTCTTAAAGCTTATGAAATTGAAGTCTTTTCTGAAGAAATGATTGCTTTTAATAACCTATACGAACAAGGGCTTATTTCTACAGATGAATTTCTTGAGTTTTATACCGAAAACTTCCCGAAGCTTTCTAACTATGAATTGATTGATCTTTGGAACTTTATGCTTAAAGACTTCCCTGAATATCGCCTAGACTTTTTAAAACAGCTAAGATT
Source organism: uncultured Flavobacteriaceae bacterium (assembly GCA_947501845.1). Classification (GTDB taxonomy): domain Bacteria; phylum Bacteroidota; class Bacteroidia; order Flavobacteriales; family Flavobacteriaceae; genus Flavivirga. Next base: position 54,132 of record CANMXP010000016.1, read on the forward strand.
AGATTCAAAATACAGAATCATATTACTAAGCAATACGAACGAACTTCATATTAATTGGATAAAAAAGCATGTTCCTTTTTACGAAACATTTAAAAGCCATTTTCATGCCTTTTATTTATCACATGAAATTCAATTAAGAAAACCTAATAAAGACATTTTCGAACTTGTGTTGAGCGAGCAGAAAATAAATGCAGAAGAATGTCTTTTTATTGATGATAATACGGATAATATCAATACAGCTGAAAAACTGGGTATTAACGTTTGGAACATTAATCCTAAAACCAATGATGTTATAGACCTATTCTCTATTAAAAAAGATTTATTTTAATAGAGAACAGACCTAAAATACCATCTTTAAACCATTATATTATTTAGTTAACAATAACTTTTTTAACAATTTTATTATTGTTGTTTTTAAATATCGCAAAATAAAGCCCTGAAGACCAGTTAGCAACATCAATAGCTACTTCTTTCTCTACTGGCTCCTCATTTGAATATACTATATTACCTAGAGTATCTACTATAGATAGTGAACCATTCTTATTATCTTTTATTTTAACATTTAAGATAGAATTCGCAGGATTAGGATATACAGAAAAAATGTCTTTAAGATTATTAGTATCTACACTTAAAGCCAATGTACTTACATTAGTTAAGATGATTCTGGTAGCTACCCAATTTGCATCACTTCCACCTCGATCCGAAAACTCTAATGTGAGTTTTCCATCAGCTACATCTACTTCAAATATTTCATTAAAATAAACACCTGGAGTTGTATCAATATTCTCTAACATATCTACACCCTCAGCTTTAACAAATATATTATCATGAGGATAAGAACGGTCTCCAAATGTAATTAGTACTTGCCATCTGCCATTACGTAGTTTTGTTTCAAAAGTTCCTGGTTGAGAAGATTGACACAAGTCCCTATTGAGGTCGTTTGTACCCGATGCACTGCCGCGATCTCTATCGCCAACAACGGTAGTGTTAGTCCAACCGTATAAGCTATTAGAGGTATCCCCATGTACCCTATCATAGTCGGGCCATACGACAGACGTTCGAGTTCCTAAATCAAATCTAAATTCATCACTATTCTCGTCGAATAGAGAAGTCTCACGAAACATATAAACAGCTCCAAAATCTGTAAGTCCTGTTGCATCAAAAACAGTATAATGGAAGAAATCCCTACCATTAAGACCAGATGCTGGTGGCGTATATATAAGCTCGTTTCTTCCACCAGAACCTGTACCTGTAGAAAGACTAATGGTCCCACCTAGATTACTAACTTGATCTAAAATTCTAACATCCAGCACATCATTATTAATATCATAATCGTTTGCAATCACATCAATAGTAACTGGATCGTTAGATTGCATTTCGTACTCGTCAAAAGCCCCAAAAGGTTTCATCTGCTCTGGATTAGCAATCGGGGTTCCTGCTGAACGTTTTTGGTTAAGCACCTGTCTAACAATCTGAGCTTCGGTAGTAGAAAACCTTCCTATATTATTATTTCCAGATCCATGCATAACACTTATGGCATAATCTCTTCCCCCAGAAGAAGTAGCTCCCGAATCTTCTCTTGGTCTATTTTCATAGAATATTCCCGAACTATTAGTATGTCTCAAATTCCAAAGGTGCCCCACTTCATGTGTAGCCGTTCCATTTGCCCAGCTAGTTGCTCCATTCCCTCCCATAGTAGCATATTTAAAAGATGTTGCTATTCTATTAACATAAGCCAAACCAGATGGAGATGCCTTTACATGATAAACAGCTAAATCATGTGTGGTTCCTACCTCACTTGGATTGTTGTTCCAGTAATCTTTAAATGCTGCAAGGCTAGAACTAGCATTAGCAGCTGCTCCAGTTGCCGTCACTAAGTCTCGTAACGGATCTGTATTAGCATTGGTTCTAATTATAACAGTGCCAAGTCTAAACCGCACTCCAGAACCATGGAGAAAACGTTTATTAAGATTACCTGTTATAGATTGGGCCGAAGCCTGTGCTATAGATAAATCCCCATTATAAGCAGAACCAAAAAAAGACCTAGATCCAATTTCTACTCCTATTTCATATTCAAGCACATCCATGACCGCTGTTGGTGGTGAACTTGCAGGCAATAGACTACCTTGTTTTTGCGATAATTGCTTACTTGAGTCTTTAATGGAATTAACAGGTAATTTTATTCTCCCATTTGAGCTTTCATTTTTTGGTATGGAATGATCATGGTCTTCATACCCAATATCTAACGAACAACCTTTTGCTAAATGCGAAGGTTCATTTTTAACAGCAAAAACTTCATGAGACCTTTTATCTTTTAACGTAGGCCTTATTTCTATCATTTCGTTATCAGGCTTAGCAATGGTAGCAATTAATCCCTTATCAGACATAACAGCACTTACATGATATTTTGGGTGCTCTTTAACATGGCCCGTGTATGTACATTCCTTAGGTTTTTCTATTTCAATCATCTTACCTGTCCCATCATCAATTAAAAACCGAGTATTTTCACCAAAAACAAGGCTTTTATTAAGTTCCAGGGTCATTGACTGCCCTAAATAAGAAACTTGTGCCGTAAAACTAGAAGGTAAACTTTCAGGAAGCGACTCAATGATTAAAATCTCATGTTGATGATTTTTTGTCTCAGAATTTGGGTTGTTTTGTGCGCTTACGCTTAAACAACAAGTATGAATAAGTATAAAAAATAATACTTTCAGATATGATAATTTTGGCACCATGATTTTTTGTTTTTAATTTTTAGATAAAAATGTCTTTCAAATATGATACTAAAATTGTTATTTTAACGGCTGCAAATATTCCTTTTTAATAGACATTTTGTTCATTCTCTTATTAATGAATAATAATAAATCCCCTACACATGATTTAAGTATTATTCATGAAAATTTATGAAAACATAAAAACCACACTTTACTATTACAAAAATGAGCGCCATAAGAGACACCTATAAAACCATTCTTAAAGCTACCGAAGAACAGCTCTATAAGGACAAAAACAGCAAGTTTTATGGCTATGCATTTCCAGTTTCAACAGAAGGTGATGTAAAAATTCATATTGAAGCATTAAAAAAGAAGCACCACACCGCAAGACATTGGTGCTATGCTTATCAATTAGGAACAGAAACTATTACATATCGAGCAAATGACGATGGAGAACCCAGTAATTCTGCAGGCATGCCTATTTATGGGCAAATCCAATCTTTTGAAGTAACCAATATTTTAATTGTAGTCGTAAGATACTTTGGAGGTGTTAAATTAGGGGTCGGCGGTTTAATTAATGCTTATAGAACTGCAGCACAAATAGCACTGGAGCATTCCAATATTGTAGAAAAAACTATAAATATAGGCTACCTTATTTCATTTGATTATAAAAACATGAATAAAGTAATGCGTATTATAAAAGAGAAAAACTTAAATATCACCAATCAAGTATTAGAAATGGATTGTAAAATCACCATTTCTGTAAGAAAAAAAGATGCCAAATCCATTTTTGAAATTTTCAGTCATCTTTTTGAAATTAGTATCAAAAAAATTTAACTATTTATAAGGTCCAAAAGATATTGTGGTGCTCTAGTAGGTCTGTTGGTTTTCATATCAATAAATACCAAAGTCGTATTTGCTGTTGTTAAAAGCTCTCCTTTTTTATTAGTGATTTCATACTCAAATTCAATCTTTGCTGTGGGTACTTTTTTTAGTTGAGTTTTTACATTAATTACATCATCATAACCCGCTGATTTTTTATAGTTTATATTCAAAGAAACTACAGGCAACATGATGCCCTTTTCTTCCATGGATTTATAAGAAACTCCTAATTTACGCAACCATTCTATTCTCCCCATTTCAAGGTATAATGCGTAATTACCATGATAAACCACACCCATCTGGTCTGTTTCACCATATCTCACTCTTATTTGTATTTCATCGATTTTCATAGGGATTATTAAATATTTTTTCGTAGTTTCGGCATGAGCTTAAACATGGGGAAAAAATTCTAAAAATTCAATAGTAAATGATTTTTTTTTTAAGAATTTTGTTCACATATTTGCCACATATAAATGGGGACAGGGGAATTCAATCTCTCTACTTATAGAAACTAACTAACAGGAATCACTAAACAAAACTAATGAGTATAACTGCGCAATCGGTATGGGATAATTGTCTTGAATTCATAAAGGATAACATTCAACCGCAAGCATATAAAACCTGGTTCGAACCTATTATAGCAGTTAAACTTACAGATAATGCATTAAGTGTTCAAGTTCCTAGTAAATTCTTTTACGAATGGCTTGAAGAGCATTATGTGAAAATCCTAAAAGTATCACTTACAAAAGAATTAGGTGAAGGCGCTAAACTTGTTTACATTATAAAAATGGAAAACACGTATGGCAATAAACAACCTTTTACTGAAAAAATTCCTAGTTCAAATAGAACGTCAGTGAAATCACAAGATGTTGATATACCTTTAAACAATAAAAGTCCAGAATTAAGAAACCCTTTTGTTATTCCAGGCATTAGAAATGTTAAGATAGAATCTCAGCTAAATCCTAATTATAGTTTTGAAAACTTTTTGGAAGGAGATTCTAATCGTTTAGCCCGTAGTGCTGGTTTAGCCGTTTCTAATAAACCTGGGGGGACGTCATTTAATCCGCTTTTAATTTTTGGAGGTGTTGGTCTGGGAAAAACGCATTTAGCTCATGCCATTGGAGTTGATATAAAAGATAAGTATCCAGAAAAAACTGTTCTATATATTTCTGCAGAGAAATTCACGCAACAATATATCGATGCTGTAAAGAAAAATAATAGGAATGATTTTATTCATTTTTATCAAATTATTGATGTATTGATTATTGATGATGTTCAATTCTTTTCTGGAAAAACAGGCACACAGGATGTTTTCTTCCATATTTTTAATCATTTGCATCAAAACGGGAAACAAGTTATTTTAACTAGTGATAAAGCGCCTGTTGACATGCAAGATATTGAGCAACGTTTATTATCTCGTTTTAAATGGGGGCTTTCAGCCGAATTGCAAACACCAGATTTTGAAACAAGAGTTTCTATACTTAAAAACAAGTTGTATCGTGATGGTGTTGAAATGCCTGAAGATATTATAGAATATGTTGCCAAAAACATTAAAACCAATGTTAGAGAATTAGAAGGCGCTATCATTTCATTAATAGCACAATCTTCATTCAATAAAAAAGAAATCACCATTGACTTAGCTAGAATTATAGTTGAGAAATTTGTAAAAAATACGAAACGTGAAGTTTCTATAGATTATATACAAAAAGTAGTGTCAGATTATTTCCAAATGGATATTGATACTTTACAATCAAAAACAAGAAAACGTCATATCGTTCAGGCACGTCAATTAGCCATGTTTTTTGCAAAAAAATTCACAAAAGCATCGTTAGCTAGTATTGGCTCTCAAATAGGAAAACGTGACCACGCTACTGTTTTACATGCTTGTAAAACGGTTGACAATTTATCTTCAACAGATAAACAATTTAGAAAATATGTTGAAGACATCACTAAAAAGCTTTCCATTTAAAATTTACTAAAATGACTAAAATTCTGATGGTATGTTTGGGAAACATTTGTCGTTCTCCACTTGCCGAAGGTATTTTAAAATCTAAACTTTCTAGCGATTTATTTCAAGTAGATTCTGCTGGTACTGCCAATTATCATACAGGGAGTTCTCCAGACAGGCGCTCTATAGCTGTAGCCAGAAAATACGGATTAGATATCTCTCATTTAAAAGGACGTCAATTTAAAACTTCTGATTTTGATTTATTCGATTTAATTTATGTCATGGATGAATCTAATTTTAGAAATGTAGTTTCACTAGCCAGGAGTGATGAAGACACGGCAAAAGTAAAATTCATTTTAAATGAAGTGTACCCAAACCAAAATTACGATGTCCCAGATCCATATTATGGAGGTGATGAAGGTTTTGAAAACGTTTATAAAATGTTAGATGAAGCCTGCGATGTCATTGCAAAAAATTTAATTTGAATTAAAAAACACTTATGAACACTGTTACGGGCAAACTCTATTTAATCCCAACAACTTTAGGGGATAACGACCCTATGGAGGTATTACCTATATCGGTGAAACAAATTATTGAACAAACAGACACTTTTATAGTTGAAAATGAAAAAACCGCTAGGCGTTTTATAAAAAAAATAACACCTAACAAATCACAACCATCTTTAAACATCTTTCATTTAAATAAATTTACCGACGCCAGTGAGTTACCTAGTTTTTTATCACCTTGTTTGAATGGGACTCATATTGGACTTTTATCTGAAGCTGGATGCCCTGGAATTGCCGATCCTGGTGCTGATATAGTAAAACTAGCACATCAAAAAAATATTAAAGTAGTACCTCTAGTTGGTCCGTCGTCTATTTTAATGGCTATGATGAGTTCTGGTATGAATGGACAGAGTTTTGCTTTCAACGGATACTTGCCTATAGACAAAAGTGAACGAAAAAGTGAGATTAAAAGACTGGAACGTTTATCTTTTGAACACAATCAGTCTCAATTATTCATAGAAACACCCTATAGAAATAATAAAATGTTAGAAGATTTATGCCATGCATTAGAAAAAAACACTGACATTTCTATAGCTTGCGATATTACTTTAAATACAGAGTTTATAAAAACACTAACTGCAAATGAATGGAAAAAAAATATTGTAGACCTACATAAGAGACCTACAATATTTATTATTCATAAAAGCTAGCTCTCCACTTAAGTGAGCTTAACAATTTTAACTGGAACCAAAATGCAAAAACATTTCGGTATTAATTTTCCAACTTATATTGCTTTTGCTTTTTTATTCGGCTTAACAAATGATGTATCGTATCCCGAAAAACGCTTCATATAATCATGAACCGTAGTACCATACCCATCAGCAAAATTATCTAAACCGTAACTTCTTAAATATTTTTTCACATTACCAGGTCCTGCTAGATGAGCAGCAGCTAAAATACCTGACTCTGTTACTATAATACCGTTAACGCGTTTTCCAACAAAATTCTTGATATCACGTCTTAAAATCCATTTATTACGTTCGGCATTTGCAATAAAAGCACGCTCTTGAAGCCTAGGGTTTCTTAAAAATTTAGTTGGATTTTTAATTCCGATCATTTTTAAAGTCTCTTTTCCAAATTGATATTTGCCTAAATAGCCAAATGTATTCACAGAAAAGTAATCCCCACCAGATTCTTTAAAAGCTAACGCTTCTTTAAATCCGACAAAAGTCTTACCTAAGTAAGGAGAGAATGATTCGTTAGATGCCAATAAATTACCATCTTTGATTCCATCAACACGCACTGTATAATTTAAGTCTAATCCTTTTGTGGAATATTTACTTAAATCCATTGTCTCTTTAGATGAAAGCGACACACTTAATATAAAACATATTGTAAGCGCGAGGGTCGTATAACTTGCAATATTCTTTACCATAATTTTAAACTTTTTCAGCGTATTTTTCTAACAAAATACCCCTTGAAATTTGAGCGTGCAAAATTAGGCTTTTTTTTAATTATTTCAAAATTAATCGATTATGTGTATTTTTTAGTTGTAGAATAGATGAAATACACACTTATTTTTATTGATTTCTAATGTAGGGAATGGTATTTTTACCATATTAAAAATGTCTAAAATCGACCTTAAAAACTTTGAATCTGTCCTAATAGCATTCAAATTTACATCAAAACTCAAATAGTATTGACGTATCCTCTGATTAGTTGTTAACATTTGACTGTCAATAACTTCCGACCCATATAGCATCCCATCTGCACCATAACCTACAGCTATATTTAACCATTTTGGGATTTTACTTTCTTTAAAAAAGGAATGCAGATTGGCACTTAACCAATACGTTTGTCCGTTGTAATCTTTTAATACTTGCTCTAAAAAGTTTTCACCAAGCTTATCTGGATTCAAATTTGCATATTTCGTTTGATGGAAAGAGTACTTTAAGGCAATTCTTTGCTCATTCCATAATAATTCTTGTCCAATATACAACCCAGTTCCTGCTGCATTAGCAGCAATATCTCCCCATGAAAAACCCCATTCTTTTGAATATCCGTCCAATACTTCAACAGCAGTTAAAAACCCAAATCCTAAAGTTGCACCATATATTAATTGATCCTTTTTGTCTACACCACTCCAATTTAAAAGCTGAGCCCCATGCTTTCCTATTTGATAAGATGTGAACACATGTCCTATCTTATCCATTTGGAGCCATTCACTATTATCATTAACGGTATGAAACTTAGAACGATCGAAATCTGAATACCAAAGCTGGTTTAAGCCTATTAGCGAAATACCTGCTAAAGAAGCTTCTCCAATAATCACTGCATTTCTTCTAGGTTTATTGAGTGTATCGCTGGGTGTTAAAAAATCATTTAATCTTGATTGCGAATAAGAAAACGTAGACCATAGAATAAATAAAAGAATATGTCTTAAAGTAGATTTCTTCACTATTTTGTTATGCCTTGAGATGATAAATAACGATGGTACTCCCTAGCATTTGTATTATGTTGCGACAAGGTTTTAGCAAACTTATGATACCCTATACGCTTTGCATCTGCTGCAAAATATAAATAGTTGTGCTTTTCATAATTTAAAACAGCATCAACTGCCGAAATATCCGGCATAGCAATTAAGCCAGGGGGTAACCCAGCATTTTTATATGTATTATAAGGAGATTCAATCTCCATATGAACATTCAAAACACGTTTAATAACCGTATTTTTATATTTAGGTAATTTATAAGCTGCAAATTTAAGTGTAGGATCTGCCTGCAACGGAATTCCTCTTTTTAATCTATTAATATAAACCCCCGCAATCCTGGGTTGCTCACTAGCTTGTTTGGATTCTTCATATACAATTGAAGCTAAGGTTATAACTTCATCTGGCGACATATCAATTGCTTTTGCTTTATTTTTTCGAGAATCATTCCAAAAACGGTCATACTCTTTAAGCATACGATTTCTAAACGCTTCTCCTGAAGTATTCCAAAAAAGCTCATAGCTATTGGGCAAATACATTCCTAAAACAGTAGCCTCTTTAAAGTTATTTTTATCTAAAAACGTTTGGTCTTTCATTGCTTTTAATAAAGAAATACTATCCGCTTCAATTTGTGTTGCTACTCGTCCTGCTAACTTTTCAAGGGTTTCTTGATTATTAAAAGAGACTTTAATTGGTATATTTTTACTACGAATGGAATTGATAATATCATTATTACTCATGCCTTTTTTTATGGCATACTTCCCAGCTTTAATATGCGTTGTATACTTTTTTTGTTCAGCTAAATCATCAAATGAGTCTATATCATCTAATAAAGGGATGAGCTGGTTTCTAACATCTTCATAAATTGCTTTGGTGGGGATAAAAATATAAGCCGTGTCATTATTAAATACTGTATTAGGCTTTAACATAGCTTTATACACAAAATTCGCAAAAAATGCGGCAACTACCAATCCTACAATTACAATAGTTAGAAGTATCTTTTTTATATACATTTTAATTATTTATAAGCTGAAATAAATATTCATTTTTATAAGAACCATTACTTTGGATCCAATCCTTTTTAAGTCCAATTTTTTTAAACCCCTGATTAGTAAATAGCTTGATGCTTGCTTCATTTTCTTCAGAGATATTACAATATAACTGGTGCAAACCTAAATGGGTAAAACTATAATCTGTTAATAGTTCAAGCGCTTCATAACCATAACCTTTCCCCCTATTATTGGTTTCTTTAACCAAAATACCAACACCTGCCCTTCTGTTCTTGAAATCGAAATCAAACAAATCGATCATTCCTAATGGCTCTTCTTTATAACTCGAAATAACCAGACGTAATTGTTTAACTTCGAAAATATCTTTATGGGCTTGTTCTAAATACTGTTTTATTAAATATTTTGAATATGGCGTTATGGTATTACTTATTTCCCATATAGCCTCGTCATTTTCAATAGCATGAATAAACTCTAAATCCTCAGGTTCTAAAGCACGTAAGTATATATTCTTGCCCTTTAAAGTAATCATACAGCTCCTTTAAAAACAAGTCTAGCTGGTCCAATCAACCATACATTTTTATACACCCCATTTTCAACTTCAAAAGACACCTGCAACTCGCCCCCTGGCACTTGTAATGTTATAAGGTTATCTTTTGTCTTGTTAATAGCATGCATGGCTAAAGCAACAGCAGTAGCTCCTGTTCCGCACGACAATGTTTCATCTTCTACTCCTCGTTCATAAGTTCTAACTGCAAAAATTTGATCACTCACTTTTTTAACAAAATTCACATTACTTCCAGCCTCATTATAAGGTGCTCCATATCTAATTTTCGAACCTTCCGTTTTTATATCGAACGACTCTATCTTATTTTCAAATTGTACATGATGTGGCGACCCTGTATCTAAAAAGACATGGTTTTCATACTTTTCAACCGTATGAACATCCACCATTTGAAGTTTCACAATATCACCATCAATAGCAGCATGGTGTAACCCATCTATAGCTTCAAAAACAGCCTTATCTTTTATAACACCCAATTGTTTTGCAAAAGCCACTAAACAGCGTCCGCCATTACCACACATCGAGCTTTCGTTTCCATCGGCATTATAATAAACCATTTTAAAATCTAGACTGTCATGGTTTTCTAATAAAATAAGTCCATCAGCCCCTATGCCAAAACGTCTGTCACACAATAACGCGACATGTTTGGTATTATTTTTGTCGAAAGTTTGTTGACGATTATCAATCATCACAAAATCGTTCCCTGTTCCTTGGTATTTATAAAAAGTCTGTTGCATAATAAAGCACAAAGATATAAATATTAAACGGTATTTTTGATTGTTAAATAGTCGTTAAAATGGGCGTTAAAAATCGTTAAAACAAAATTGGCCATTCAATAAATATTTAATTTTGAACGTTAATAAATTGTAATTAAACTTAAAATTCATGAAGAAGATTTTATCATTAGTACTGGTTTCTGCATTAGGTGGTGTTTTAACCCTTGGTGCTTATAAACTCTTTTTGGAAAAAGAAGACAAAAACATAGTCGTAACAGCTACAGATTCTATTCCTACTTTTTTACCAACGGGCAATATAAATAGCCCATTAAAAGCTTACGAGAATTCAGATTTCACAACTGCTGCCGAAAACACGGTTAATGCCGTGGTACACGTAAAAAATGTATCTCTTAGTCCTAGACAAATGACTTTTGATGATTTATTTTTTGGAAGAAGTTCTCAACGTCCGCAATTAGGTACAGGTTCTGGAGTTATAATCACACCAGATGGTTATATTATTACCAATAACCATGTTATAAACAACTCTCAAGAATTATCGGTGACTTTAAATAACAATAAAACTTATGAAGCAAAAATTATTGGATCCGATCCTAAAACCGACATCGCTTTATTAAAAATTGAAGCAGATGAAGAGCTTCCTGTAGTGACTTTTGGAAATTCTGATGAAGCCAAAATTGGAGAATGGGTGTTAGCCGTTGGAAATCCGTTTAATTTAACATCTACAGTTACAGCTGGTATAATAAGTGCAAAAGCAAGAGATTTATCTGGTGTAAGCTCACAATCGTTTATACAAACAGATGCAGCTGTTAATCCTGGGAATTCTGGTGGTGCACTAGTTAATACTAATGGTGAACTTATTGGAATAAACACTGCCATTTCTTCTCAAACAGGTTCCTATATTGGTTACTCGTTTGCTGTACCTAGTAATATTGCACGTAAAGTTGTTGAAGATATTATGGAATATGGGAACGTACAAAATGGTGTTTTAGGTATTAAAGCATGGACTTTTGATAGTAAAATAGCCGAAAGTGTTGGTATTAATTATACAAAAGGAGTCTATGTTAGTGAAGTCATTAAAAACTCCGGAGCTGAAAAAGCAGGTATTAAAAAAGGAGACATTATTAAAAAATTGGACAACATAGAAGTATCTAAATTTGAAGATTTAAGCGGTTATATTAAAACTAAACGCCCTAATGATGTTATAAATATTGAACTATTTAGAAATGATGAGATTAAAACTGTAGAAGTAAAACTATCAAAAACAGATGCTTTTTCTGTGAGTTTTATAAAAATGGAATTACAAGACCTGTCGGAGTCATTCAAAGAAGAATATAATATCGACTATGGTGTTATGATTAAAGAAACAAAAAACAAATGGTTATATTCTAATTTAGGGATTACCAAAGGTTATATTATTACTGGAATAAACGATGTAAAAATTGAAAGCATTGAAGACATTTCTAAAATAAAGGAAAAATATGGCGATGACATTCTAGAGCATATTAAAAAGTTAGAATATATCAATACAAGAAAAGAGAAAAAAGAAGTTCTTTTTAAATAAAAATAACTCCTAAAAATTAGTTTTTAACCCCATCAAAAAAATAAATTTTTGATGGGGTTATTTTTTTGTTAAAATAAGTTACGAAAACGTTTGAAATATGATACTTTTGTCAGAAATTTAACTGAACTAAATTATTTTACAATGTCTTTTAACAAAGCTTATGAAAATGAGTTAGCCTTTCAAGCAGATCGTCGAAGAGCTACCGTAGAATTTATTAAAATTATTAGTGATCTTTGGTACGACAAGTCTATTGAGTTGGTCATTTTTAGGAATCAACTTATCGATAGAAATGTAAGCCAAATTTTGAACCTACATGAATATGCTGGTAAATTTGTACAAAAGCCTATTTCTATTTTTGACTCGGTAGAAATAGCCCAAGCCATTAAAACGCTTGATGTCCCCCCCGCAAAGTTAGATATTGGAAAACTCACCTACGAATTCCACTTAGAAGATAATAAGCATAGTAATCCTACCGCTTTTGTTGCTAGAAAGCTAAAAGATGCAAATAAAAATGGGGACATCTTGCCAAAAGACGTTGTCCTTTATGGTTTTGGTAGAATTGGACGCTTAGTAGCTCGTGAACTCATGACGCGAACTGGTAAAGGTAGTCAGCTACGCTTAAGGGCTATCGTAACCAGGGGAGACATAGATGAAAAAACACTTGAAAAACGGGCCTCTTTATTACGTAACGATTCGGTTCATGGTGTCTTTTCTGGAACAGTTTCTGTAGATGTAAAAAACAATGCACTAATTATAAACGGCACAACTGTAAATGTTATTTCTGCAAATGCTCCAGAGGATATTGATTATACGAAGTACAAAATAAACAAAGCTCTGGTTATTGATAATACAGGTGCTTATAGAGATAAAAAAGATTTAAGTAAACATTTAAAATCTAAAGGAATAGATAAGGTATTGTTAACAGCTCCTGGTAAAGGCGTACCCAATATAGTTTATGGTGTAAACCATACGGAAAACAATCCAGATAAAGTTAAAATCTTCTCGGCTGCGTCCTGTACAACCAACGCAATTACACCTGTACTAAAAGCGGTTGAAGATTCATTTGGCGTAAAATCTGGTCATTTAGAAACGATACATGCTTACACAAACGATCAGAATTTAGTAGATAATTTCCACAAGAAATACCGTCGTGGACGTGCAGCTGGCTTAAACATGGTTATTACAGAAACTGGAGCAGGCAACGCTGTTTCCAAGGCTTTGCCTAGTTTAGAAGGCAAACTGACTTCAAACGCCATTCGGGTTCCTGTGCCTAACGGTTCCTTGGCTATTTTAAATTTAGAATTAAAAACAAAAACCTCTTTAAATGGTATTAATACTATTTTAAAGAAATATGCGTTAGAGGGAGACCTAGTCGAACAAATTAAATTCGAACTAAGTGATGAGTTGGTGTCTAGCGATATTGTTGGAAGTTCTGCTCCATCTATTTACGATAGTAAAGCGACCATAGTACGCAAAGATGGCAAAAATGTTGTTATATATATATGGTATGATAATGAATATGGATATAGTCATCAAGTCATTAGACTTGCAAAATATATATCTAAAGTAAGACGTTATACTTATTATTAATATACGACATCCAAATTTAATATTTTAATCGTATATAAATTAGCCTCATTTTATGAGGCTTTCTATCTATTTATAGCTTTATTGACAACAATATTTTATAACTTCGTAAAACCATTTAAACCAATCATAAATGAATGCTACAAAACAACTCCCTCTCATACTCTTAACTTTACTCTTTATTTTCTCATTGCCTTCTTTTTCACAAACAAAAAAAGAAAAAGACAACCTTTCACTAAATAGTGGCACCATAGATAGCCAATTTGAGTTTGTAATAAGACGTTCTAATAAGTATCAAGATTATAAAGTTGTAAAGAATCATTGGTTATACACGCTTAAAGCACATACGCTAGATTCATTAAATGCCGTACGCAAAGACCTCTCTGACACACAGTTAATTGTAAAAAAACAAGACAAAGAAATTTCAGATTTAAAATCTAATCTTAATAATACGCAACTTGATTTAGATAAAACCAACTCAGAAAAGGATAATATGGCGTTGTTTGGCATGCAAATGAGCAAAACAAGTTATAACGTACTTATGTGGGCTATTATAGGTGGTTTGCTAGCTTTACTTATTCTATTTATATATAAGTTTAAAAATAGTAATGCTATTACCAAAGAAGCCAAACACTCCCTTGCCGAAATTGAAGAAGAATTTGAAGAACACAGAAAAGTAGCTTTAGAACGTGAGCAAAAAGTTAGACGTCAATTACAAGACGAAATAAACAAACAAAAAGGCTTATAAATAAAATAAAAATGTAAATTTAAAAATCTGTAATTTCATATTACAGATTTTTTTTTGATCATGATAATAATACAAACAGAGCCTACAAACCCTGCACAACATCTATATGAACGCTTAGGCTTTATAAAAGATAAAGACTTAACATTTTTTTGGCAGAATGAACAAATATAATTATGGCAGAAAAACTTAACCTAGACGATAAGCTTACCCCTAAAGAACTTGCAAAACACCTTAGGCAACCAGAAGGAGAAACAGGAAAAGAAATAGGGTTACAAATGAATAAAGGCAATAAGCATATTTGCTTAAATTCATACGAAGTACTTAACCCTAAAAACAAAAACCATATTCTGGAAATTGGTATGGGAAACGGCTTTTTTGTCAAAGATTTATTGAAAATGGCAGATGACTTAACCTATATAGGAATTGACTTCTCTCCCATTATGGTCGATGAAGCTAATTTTATAAATAAAGCATTCATTAAATCTGGTCAAGTACGTTTTGAACAAGCATCTATTGAAAAACTCCCTTTTAATGATAATACTTTCGATTGCATAACCACCACTAACACACTCTACTTTTGGCCAAAACCGCAAGACAATGCTGAAGAATTACTTAGGGTTTTAAAACCTGGAGGTACATTATTAATAGCCTACCGTTCTAAAAGTTTTTTGGATGAATTAGAACTTTCAAAACACGGATTTGCGAAATATGAGGTAGCAGATGTTGAAAATTTACTAATCAAATCTGGTTTTAAACAAATTGTTACTAAAATTATTAAAGAACCTGAATTAGATTTTGATGGAACAATGTTTCAAATGGAAGGCGCCTATACTACGTGTGTCAAATAATATTTTACACTATTAATGTATAACACGTAAAATCACAATTCAAAATAACAAACAATTAAAGTATCTTTGCAGTTCTTAAAACAACCCAATGCGCATAGATATTATTACTGTTTTGCCAGAATTACTTAAAAGCCCTTTTGAAGCCTCTATTTTAAAACGGGCCATCAATGCTGGTTTGGTAGAAGTACACTTTCACAACCTACGGGATTATACTACCAATAATTATAAATCTATCGATGATACGCAATTTGGTGGTGGTGCTGGTATGGTCATGATGGTAGAACCTATAGATAAATGTATTTCGGCTTTAAAGGCAGAAAGAGATTATGACGAAGTCATTTATATGACACCAGATGGAGAAATTTTAAAACAAGGAATTGCTAACCAGATATCGTTAAAAGAGAATATTATTATTCTATGTGGTCACTATAAAGGGGTCGATCAACGCGTACGTGATCATTTTATAACACGAGAAATCTCCATTGGTGATTATGTATTGTCTGGCGGTGAATTGGGAGCTGCCGTCCTTTGCGATGCCGTAATACGATTAATTCCTGGTGTACTAGGTAATGAGACCTCTGCTCTAACCGATTCATTTCAAGACAATTTGTTAGCACCTCCTATTTATACTAAACCCCGCGATTATAAAGGTTGGAAAGTCCCAGAGTTATTATTTAGCGGAAATCTCCCAGAGATTGAAAAATGGCGTGAAGAACAAGCTTATCTTCGTACTAAAGAACGAAGACCCGATTTATTGGATAACTAAAACTGCAAGTATATGGATGAATTTACTATTGTTAATGATTATATGATTAGTTTTACAGTCGGCACAATATTAAATAGTATCGCCCAATTAATAGTGCTTATTGCTAGTATTATATTGATAAACAAAGTAAAAAAACCAGCGACTTATCTTATTCTATTTGGTGCTATTTTAAAAATAATAATGACCGTGGTAGGTGTTGTGTTTCCTTTCCTAACTAAAGAACCAGAAAGCATATTAAACATACAAGGCATTATTTCTATTTTAACAGGCATGTCATTATTAATCTTTGCTATTGGATTCGTATTGTATTCAACACAAATGATAAAACAAAATACATAATCTTTAATTTTAATGGAAAAGCCCCTCTAAACAAAAAACTTTTAACTTATTACTTTTAACTTATAACTTTTTAATTATCTTTGCAGCCAATTTCGGGTTAACCTCTGGCGAAAATCGTGAATGTTGTTCTGAATTAATTATAATTAAATTTAAAGATATGGAATCTTTAGTAAAATTTGTACAAGACGAATTTGTAACAAGAAAAGATTTTCCAGAATTTTCAGCTGGAGATACAATTACTGTTTATTACGAAATTAAAGAGGGAAGTAAAACAAGAACTCAGTTTTTTAGAGGTGTAGTAATACAAAGAAGAGGTTCTGGAACATCAGAAACTTTTACCATTAGAAAAATGTCTGGGTCTATTGGGGTTGAGCGTATTTTCCCAGTAAACTTACCTGCATTACAAAAAATAGAAGTTAACAAACGTGGTCAAGTACGTAGAGCAAGAATCTACTACTTTAGAGGTCTTACTGGTAAAAAAGCCAGAATTAAAGAGCGTAGACGTTAGTAACGTATTGTTAAAAAAGCAATTATTTAAAAGCCTTGATTTTTATCAGGGCTTTTTTTATTAACAAAAGTTAATAAGTATGGTTTATAAATAGTTGATATCTAATGCTTTGAAAAATTTGTTTTTTTAGTTTCTGGTATTATATTAGCAGAAGAAATAATAACAACCTCGGTTGGTTTCGTGGTAACATGAATTTGTATTATGTTCTAAATAAAGTAACGTTCTTTATATATTAATTGTTTTTTGAGGTTTTGTTGTGCCACGTGTATGCGTGTGAGAGCAAAAAACCATGAGATTACAAGAAGTCCTAAATGTGAAAACAGTTAGCAACTGGTGTAATTGAAAGCTATAAAAGCAACATGAGCGAAAGTGTATGTTGTAATAAAAGCAATGCTTTA
This sequence comes from uncultured Flavobacteriaceae bacterium, assembly GCA_947501845.1. Taxonomy (GTDB): domain Bacteria; phylum Bacteroidota; class Bacteroidia; order Flavobacteriales; family Flavobacteriaceae; genus Flavivirga. Next base: position 71,734 of record CANMXP010000016.1, read on the forward strand.
ATCAAGTTTAACGTGAAAACGAAAAGTGCGATTGATAGCATCAAGAAGAACAATTAACAGAAACATTTTTAGTAGTAGGTCAATGCATATTGAAAATTACTAATCTGTTTCGTTGAAATAACAGCACTTGAATTGAAAAGGTTTAAATGCAAGTTTAAACTGATTTAGTAGCAATACTAATTAGGTCACGTTATGTTATTTCAAAGAAAGCCATGTCAAAGAAGATTAAGTTCTTTCGTGATATGGCTTTTGTTATTTTATAACTTCAACACTTCTTTTTTATTAAATCCTTACTCTTACCTAACTTTTTTACTATTCTTATAAAACTATTCCTTTTTAATTGCTTTTCATACAATATTTAAACATTTTTAACGACGCATTTTTGTATATTCGCAGGGCTAAAAACGAATCTACATATATACATGTTTTTAGCTTTATAATAATTCAAAAAAAACGACACCAATGTCAAAAATTATTTATACCAAAACAGATGAAGCTCCAGCTTTAGCAACCCGCTCATTTTTACCTATTGTTAAAGCTTTTATTAAATCTTCAGGAATCAATATTGAAACCAAAGATATTTCATTAGCAGCTAGAATTTTAGCTGTTTTTCCTGATTTTTTAAATGAAGACCAACAAGTTTCAGACGACTTAGCCTTTCTTGGTGATTTAGCTAAAAAGCCAGAAGCCAATATTATAAAGTTACCCAATATTAGTGCATCTATCCCACAATTAAAGGGTGCTATAAAAGAACTACAGTCACAAGGTTTTGGTATACCTAATTATCCAGATAGTCCGAAAAACGATTCTGAAAAAGATATTAAATCACGATACGATAAAATTAAAGGTAGTGCTGTAAATCCTGTGCTTCGTGAAGGAAATTCAGATAGACGTGCGCCTAAAGCTGTAAAAAATTATGCTAAAAAGAACCCACATTCTATGGGGGTTTGGACTAGCGATTCTAAAACGCATGTAGCAACTATGCAATCTGGAGATTTTGCTCATAATGAAAAATCGACAACCTTAACAGAAGCCACAAGTGTAAAAATTGAGCATACCGATAATAACGGGACTACAACGGTTTTAAAAAATAGTTTTGACTTGTTAAAAGGGGAAATTATTGATGCAACTGTTATGAGCAAAAAAGCTCTTGTTTCTTTTTTAGATGAACAGGTAGCCGATGCAAAAAAGAATGATCTACTTTTCTCTTTACATATGAAAGGTACTATGATGAAGGTTAGTGATCCTATTATTTTTGGTCATGCAGTAAAGGCTTACTATAAAGATGTGTTTGAAAAACATGGTGAAACTATAAAAAAACTAGGTGTTAACGTAAACTCTGGAGTTAGTAATCTTTTAAGTAGAATTGAAGAACTTCCTGATGCCGAACGTAACGAAATAGAAGCAGATATTAATGCTGTTTATCAAAATGGTCCTGCCTTAGCTATGGTAAATAGCGATAAAGGTATCACAAATCTACACGTACCAAGTGATGTTATTATTGATGCTTCGATGCCAGCCATGATTCGTACTTCTGGTCAAATGTGGAATGCAGATGGTAAGTTACAAGATACTAAAGCCGTAATTCCAGATAGTAGTTATGCAGGAATTTATGCTGCAACCATCGATTTTTGTAAAAAACACGGAGCTTTCGATCCAACAACCATGGGAACTGTTCCTAATGTTGGCCTTATGGCTCAAAAAGCTGAAGAGTATGGATCTCACGATAAAACTTTCGAAATAGCTTCTAACGGAACCGTTCGTGTTGTTGATGCTTCGGGCAATATATTATTAGAACACAATGTAGAAGAAGGTGACATTTGGAGAATGTGCCAAGTTAAAGATGCTCCAATTCAAGATTGGGTAAAATTAGCTGTAACTCGTGCTAGAGCATCTCAAACACCTGCTGTATTCTGGTTAAATGAAAATAGAGCCCATGATGCCGAGTTAATTAAAAAAGTAAAGACTTATTTAAAAGATCACGATACCGAAGGACTAGATTTAAAAATCTTATCTCCAATAGATGCCACTATTTATACTTGTGAAAGAATTATAGAAGGAAAAGATACTATTTCTGTATCTGGTAATGTATTACGTGATTATTTAACAGATTTATTTCCAATATTAGAAGTGGGCACCAGTGCCAAAATGCTATCAATAGTTCCATTAATGAATGGTGGTGGCTTATTTGAAACTGGAGCTGGTGGTTCTGCGCCAAAGCACGTACAACAACTATTAGAAGAAAACCATTTACGTTGGGATTCTTTGGGAGAGTTCTTAGCTTTAGCAGTATCTTTAGAACACTTTAGTGAAATCAATAATAACGCAAAGGCAAAAATTTTAGGAGAAACTCTAGATGATGCTACCGAAAAGTTATTAGAAAACAAAAAAGGACCTTCCAGAAAAACTGGCGAATTAGATAATAGAGGAAGTCATTTTTATTTAGCCATGTATTGGGCTCAAGAATTAGCTAATCAAACAAAAGATGAAGTTCTAAAAACAGAGTTTACCTCAATTGCAAAGCAATTAGCAGACAATGAAACTACAATTGTAAAAGAGCTAAATGATATACAAGGTAACCCTACAGATATAGGTGGATACTATGAACCTAATGAGGCGCTTATCAACCAAGTTATGCGACCAAGCAAAACATTTAATGATATTTTACAATAGTTATATTAGAAGTGATTTAAACTTTTTAGTATAAAAAATATTTAAAAGCTCCTTTTAGGAGCTTTTTTTATACTTTTATAAAAAAAGCTATTCGATGAAAAACCTTTTTTTATGGTTTCTCCTTACCTCTTGTTTTAGTATTATATCAATAGAAGCTCAGCAAAAATTCACATTGAGCGGTACTATTTTAGAAAAAAAAAGTAATGAAACCCTTATTGGTGTCAATATCATTTTTCCAGAAACTCAAGCTGGTACTACAACAAATGAATATGGGTTTTATTCCATTACACTACCAGAAGGCAATTATAACATCGTAATTAGCTACTTAGGTTTTACTACAAAATCTGAGACCATCATGCTCTCAGAAGATATTATTAAAAATTTCAGTCTAATCAATTCTTCAGAAAATTTAGACGAAATAGTCATTATTGAGAATTTTGAAAAACCAGATATAAAAGCACCTCAAATGAGTGTTAACAAATTAACATCCAGCACTATTAAAGAAATACCTGTTGTACTGGGAGAAGCAGATATTATTAAGGCTATTACGTTGCTTCCTGGTGTTACTAATGCAGGTGAAGCATCTTCAGGCTTTAACGTAAGGGGCGGTGCAGCAGATCAAAATTTAATCCTTTTAGATGAAGCTACAATTTATAATTCATCTCATTTGTTTGGTTTCTTTTCTGTTTTCAATCCAGATGCCATTAAAGACCTCCGATTGTACAAAGGAGGCATTCCTGCTCGTTATGGAGGAAGAGTTTCGTCTGTATTGGATATTTATCAAAAAGAAGGTAATAGCAAAGAATTTCATATAAATGGTGGTTTAGGTATTGTTTCTAGTCGGTTACTCGTCGAAGGCCCTATAAAAAAAGAAAAAGGATCTTTCCTTTTTGGCGGTAGGTCTAGCTATGCCCATTTATTTTTGCCACTTTTTGATATCGATAATATTGCCTACTTCTACGATTTAAACACCAAATTGAGCTATAAATTAAATAGTAGAAATAACATTTACTTATCTGGGTATTTTGGGCGTGATGTGTTTAGAATTGAAGATACCTTTGAAAATATTTATGGAAATTCAGTTTTAAATTTTAGATGGAATCACTTATTTTCAGATAAACTCTTCTCTAATTTATCATTAATATATTCCGACTACTATTATGATTTAAAATTAAGTTTTGTTGAGTTTGATTGGGTTTCTGGTATTCAGAATTTTAATTTAAAATACGACTTCAAACATTATTTAAATGATAAAATAAAACTCCAATACGGATTAAATAGCATCTATTATAAATTTAATCCTGGAGAAATAAATCCTACCGTTGCAACTTCTGGTATTAACCCTTTTAAACTTATTGATAAATATGCTTTTGAAAATGCGATCTATCTAGATGTTGAGCAAAAGGTTTCGGATAAACTTGCTCTATCCTACGGACTTCGTTTAAGTTCTTTTCATCGCTTAGGACAAGATGAGTTAAATATTTATGAAAATAACCAAGCGGTTTTGTTTAACGAAGATTTTCAAATTTATGAAAAAGCGGCTCCTATTGCAGTCGAAAGTTTTAAACGAAGTGATGTTATTTCTAAGTTTTTTAATCTGGAACCCAGGGTATCTCTAGCTTATCAAATGAGCCCAAACAATTCAATAAAAATGAGCTATAACAGGATGAGTCAATATTTACACCTCCTTTCAAATACCAATTCTCCTACGCCTTTAGATATTTGGACACCAAGTGGCAAATACATAAAACCGCAATTATTAGATCAATTTGCTATAGGATATTTTAAAAATTTTGGAGATAACAATTATTCTTTAGAATTAGAAAGTTTCTATAAAACTGTTAAAAATAGAATCGATTATATTGACGGGGCCGATTTAATTGCAAACAATGCTATTGAACAGGTTATTCTAAATGGTAAAGCCAGAGCTTATGGCCTAGAGTTGCTACTAAGAAAAAACGAAGGGAAATTTAAAGGATGGGTAGCATATACCCTATCAAAATCTCAACAGCAAACTAAAGGTAGAACACCAACAGAACTGGGAATTAATAATGGTAATTGGTATAGGACACCTTATGATAAAACTCATGATGTTTCATTCACGGGTACGTATCATTGGAATAGTAAATGGAAAATTAATGCAAACTTTTTATTTCAAACAGGGCAACCTGCAACGTTTCCAAATGGACGCTATGTTGTTAATGGTATAACCATCCCTAATTTTAATAGTAGAAACTCAGATAGGCTACCATCCTATAATAGATTAGATCTGTCATTTACATATACGCCTAAGCCAAAAAATAAGAATGGATGGCAAAGTAATTGGGTGTTTGGAATTTATAATATTTACAATCGTAAAAATGCCGCGTCTATTACTTTTGATCAAGATACTACAACAAAATCAAATCAGGCTATTCGGCTAGCTATATTTGGAATTGTACCATCAATATCTTATAATTTTAAACTATAAGCTGATGAAAAAAATCATATACATATTACTCATAAGTTTACTCAATATCTCCTGTGAAGATGTTATAAATTTAGATTTAGAAACTGCAGAACCTAGATTGGTAATAGATGCTTCATTAAACTGGGTTAAAGGCACAGATGGAAAAACACAGTTCATTCGGCTAAGCCTTACCGCACCATATTATGGTAATGATATCCCTCCTGCTTCTGGGGCAACGGTTACTGTTACAGACCAAAATAATAATACTTTTAATTTTATTGAAGAAGTCGAAAATACTGGAATATATAAAAATGATACATTCATTCCAGTAATTAATAATACCTATAACCTTACAATAGCATACAACAACGAAGTATATATAGCAACCGAAACATTAATGCCTGTTGTTCCAATTGATTTTGTGGAACAAAAAAATAATGGAGGATTCTCTGGTGATGAAACAGAAATAAAAGTCTATTATACAGATCCCGCAAATATTAAAAATTATTATTTATTCGAATTCGTTATCATTAATACTAACGCACTTAATCTAGAGGTTTATGATGATGAATTTACAGATGGTAATCAAATTTTTGGGTTTTATTCGAAAGACAATTTAGTTTCTGGTGATCAACTTACCATACGAAATTCTGGAATTTCAGAACGGACTTTCGAATATTTAAACATCTTGCTCCAACAAAATGATAATCAATCTGGCGACCCGTTCGAAATTCAACCTGCAACTGTAAGAGGAAATTGTATTAACCAGACAAACCCAAGTAACTTTCCGTTAGGGTATTTTAGAGTTTCAGAAACGGCTATCTTTTCTTATACAATTAAGTAAATTACTCATTTCCTATTGTTCCTATATATTTTATATAAAGATATAGGCATTTTGGTATAATTTATGATGATATTAACAAAATTAAAATATTGTAAGTCAATTTTTTATATATTTTTGACCAATCATCAATCAAATTACCCAACCAAATGAATAAAAAAAAGATAGCCTATATCTTAGGCACAATCGTTTTACTAATTATTGCTTATTCATATTTTAACTCAAGCAGTGAAAGCGATGTCTCACTTACCAGCAAAACTATAAAAGGCACATTTTTAAACGAAGTTTTTATTTCTGGCGAAGCACAATCTACAAGTTCAAAAGAAATTAATGGCCCAAGTAACGCTAGAAGATTCAATATTTATCAAATTAAAATACAAGATTTAGTTGCCGAAGGTACTGTCGTAAAAAAAGGGGATTACATCGGTAAACTTGATGCTTCTGAAGTGAACGGAAAGCTTAATGAAGCACAATTGAATCTAGAAAAAGCAGAATCCAGATATACTCAACAAAAACTGGATACAACACTTACCTTAAAACAAGAACGTAATACCATTAAAGATTTGTTATTCAATATTGAAGAAGACAAATTAGAATTGGAACGTTCTGCATACGAATCCCCAGCCACTATTCGATCCTTAGAAATTAAGATACAAAAAACCGAACGTGATTTAAAGGAAAAAAGGGCTGATTATTCAATAAAAAAGAGGCAGGCAAATGCCAAAATGATTATTGTAGGTACCGAAGTTTCAAAAATTAAAAAGAAAATAGAAGACCTTTTAAAGTTACAAAAAGAATTCACAATTTTTTCTGACGATGATGGTATGGTAACCTATGTAAAAGAATGGAACGGTACCAAAAAGAAAGTTGGATCTACAGTAACGCCATGGCAGCCAGCAATTGCCAGTTTACCAGATTTAACAAAAATGGAGTCTAAAACCTATAGTAACGAAGTTGATATTAGAAAGATAAAAAAGGGCCTGACTGCAAAAATAGGTTTTGATGCTTTTCCAGATATCGAACTTGATGGCGTGGTTACCAATGTAGCAAATGTAGGAGAGACCAAAGCAGGGTCGGATATCAAACTCTTTCAAGTTTTAATAAAACTCAATGAAACGAATAAAAACATCAGACCAGGTATGACTACATCAAACAAAATATTAATAAGTCAACAAGATGATGTTTTAATGATTCCCTTAGAAGCTGTTTTTGCTAAGGATTCTATTAGCTATACCTATGTAAAGTCAGGCCTATCAATCAATAAGACACAAATAGAATTAGGAGAATCCAACAATGAAGTTGTTATTGTTAAAAAAGGTTTAGAAGAAAATGATGTTGTTTACCTGAGTAAACCAGATGGTTTAGAAGAAAAAAGTATAACACTATTAAAATAAAAATGATAGATCGAATACTTTTAGAAAAACTAAAATCTAATTTTAATGAAGCATTTTGGTTTATTAAAACCAATAAAGTTAGAACTTTTTTAACAGCTCTAGGAATTATTTTTGGCGTGGCATCTGTAATTACCATGCTAGCTATAGGGAATGGAGCAGAGAAAGAAATATTAGCACAGTTAGAATTAGTGGGCGTAAACAATATTGTTGTTACTCCAATACTAGATGAGGAAAATGAAGACGATAAAGAAAGTGATGAAAATAGTAATAAAACAGAGTCAAAGCGATTTTCCAAAGGACTAGATATGCTAGACGCTATAAGCGTTCAAAAAAATATTCCAAGTGTAAAACTTGTCAGCCCAGAAATAATCTTAAATACTTATGTTATAAATAACGGCAAACAAAACGCTGTTAAGCTGATTGGCATATCACCTGCTTTTTTTGAATCTTCAAATATCAATTTAGAAAACGGTAAAAGTTTTTCAGACTACCAAAGAAAGAATGCTTTACCTGTCTGTATTGTAGGTAAAAAGCTAGAAAAAAAGTTGTTTACAGGTGAAAGTGCTATTGGCAAACAAATAAAGGTTAAAGATGTTTGGTTACAAGTCGTTGGAGTCATTGAAGAAAAATTGATATCAGATAAAGCACAAGAAAATTTAGGCATTAGAGACTTAAATGAAGACGTTTATATTCCCATTAAAACATTTTTAGTTCGTTATAAAGATCGAAAAGTCATTAGCGATAAAAGAGGAAGTGGACGAAATAGAAATCAAAATGGTCCTAAAAAAAGAATCCCTAGAGGTAATTATCATCAAATAGATAAGCTAACCGTTCAAGTTTCAAATTCAAACGAATTAAAAGCAACAGCAGAAGTTTTAAGTAAAATGCTTAAACGCAGGCATAATGATGTATTGGATTTCGAAATAACCATTCCCATTCAGCTTTTAAAACAACAACAAAAAACAAAACAAATTTTCAATATCGTATTAATTATCATTGCTGGTATATCATTACTTATAGGGGGCATTGGCATTATGAATATTATGCTAGCCTCTGTATTAGAAAGAACTAAAGAAATAGGAATAATTCGTGCAATTGGTGCTACTGAAGAAGATGTAGTATTGCAATTTTTATCAGAGTCTGTACTTATCAGTGTTGGTGGTGGTATTATTGGAATTATTCTAGGAATCATTGGAGCTTATGTTATTGAAATCGTTTCTGGTATAGAAACAGTTTTATCAATTAATTCTATTACACTCTCCTTCTTTATTGCCGTTATTGTTGGGTTGATTTTTGGAATATTTCCAGCTAAAGCAGCCGCAAATAAAAAACCTATTGAAGCTTTAAGATCTGAATAAATAAAATATGAAAAAAATACTCGTACTATTAATCCTTATCTTTCCTTTATTTAATTTTTCTCAATCAAAAAAGATTACACTCAAAGAAGCCATTGAGATAGCACAAAAAAAATCACCAGACTATAAAATTAATTTAAATAGAAATCAATCTAATTATTGGCGTTTTAGAAACTATAAGGCAAGTTTTCTTCCTGAACTCAGACTTAATGCAACTTTACCAGAATATAGAAACTCAGTAACAAGAATAACCAATGATGCTGGGCAAGCCATATTTGTAAATCAAAATCAATTGCTCATCGAAGGTGGTTTATCAATCTCTCAAAGTGTTCCTTATACAGGTGGTACCTTATCTATAAATACAAATCTAGAACGTGTTGAGCTTTTTGGACTTGATGATAATGTTGGATATTCTGTTATTCCATTTTCTGTTAATTACTTTCAAAATTCAATTTTATACAACCCTTTTAAATGGGATAAAAAAATTGAGCCATTAATTTATGAAGAGTCCAAAAGAGATTTTGTAGAAAATATGGAGCAAATATCTGTTAATACCTCCCGACGCTATTTTGGGTTACTTAAAGCTCAAATGCAATTGGAAATAGCAAAACTAAATTTATCGAATCAAGATACCTTATACGATATAGCAAAAGGTAGATTTAAAATGGGGAAAATTGCAGAAAATGAACTGTTACAAATGGAATTAGCGCTGTTAAATTCTAAAAACAGAGTCACTACCAATACAGTTGATTTGAAGAGAACGTCTCAAAATTTAGCACGCTATCTAGAGCTGGATACAGAAGATTTAGAATTAGGTATTCCCGAAGAGTTACCTCTATTTGATGTTGATATAGACAAAGCATTAGAAGAAGCACAGGCAAATAGAAAGGCCGTTATAGAATTTAGGAGGAAACGGTTACAAGCAGAAAAAGAAGTCGCTTTTCAAAAAGGAAATAATAGATTGAAATTAGGAGTACGAGCAAATTTTGGGGTTTCACAAAATGGTGACGACTTTAATAATCTCTTTAACAACTTTAACAAACAACAAAATGTTTCGGTTTCTGTTGGCATCCCCATATTCGATTGGGGTGTATCCAAATCAAAACGTAAAATGGCTGAGGCAAATTTGGATTTAACTAATAATAACATTAATCAAGACAAACAAGAGTTTGAACAAGAGATTTTTTTACACGTTTTAAACTGGTCCAACCAAAGAGATTTTTTATTGACCTCAGAAAAAGCTAAAGAAGTAGCAACCAAAAGGTATGATATTTCCCAAAAAAGATATATGCTTGGAAAAATTACCATCACAGATTTAAATATCGCTTTACAAGAAAGAGACAAGGCTGTACTTGAATATTTAAATTCTCTTGAAAAATTTTGGAGAGATTATTATGTGTTAAGACAATTAACACTTTATGATTTTATAAATGATAAAAAAATTGAAGTTGAGGATATTCTTTATGATTAAAACTGGGGATTAATTCATATTTTTGAATTATGAGTTTTACCAAAACAACGGAACAGGATTCCAATTACGACCATCTCGAAAAGATGCCCATTAATGAATTATTAAGTAGTATAAATAATGAGGATAAAACAGTTCCACTAGCAGTAGAGAAGGCACTTCCTAAAATAGAAAAACTCGTAGAACAAATAGTAGAAAAACTTAAATTAGGTGGAAGACTATTTTATATAGGGGCAGGTACAAGTGGTCGTTTAGGCATTTTAGATGCATCGGAATGCCCGCCTACATTTGGGGTTTCTTACGACTTAGTTATTGGTCTTATTGCTGGAGGCGATACTGCTATTAGAAAGGCTGTCGAATTCGCTGAAGATTCTCTAACCCAAGGCTGGAAAGACCTTCAAAAGCATCATATAAATACAAACGATGTTGTTGTTGGTATTGCTGCCTCTGGTACAACACCATATGTTATAGCTGCTCTAAAAACATGTAATGAAAATGAGATAGTAACTGGATGTATCACTTGCAATCTCAATAGTCCATTATCACAAACCGCACAATTCCCTATTGAAGTCATAGTGGGTCCAGAATTCGTTACAGGTAGTTCTAGAATGAAGGCTGGTACTGCTCAAAAACTAGTGCTAAATATGATTACAACTTCTACTATGATTCAACTTGGCCATATAAAGGGTAATAAAATGGTTGACATGCAGCTAAGCAATAATAAATTAGTTGATAGAGGCACTAAAATGATTATGAGCGAATTAAAAATTTCAGAAAAAAATGCACAACAGTTATTAACAAAGTATGGAAATGTACGCTTAGCTATTAAAAATTATAACGATGGAAACTAAAAAAACCAATCGTGAAGTTCTTGTAAAAGGATTAAAAATAATGGGGTCTTCTCTAGGAGCCATGTTTTTGGGTCCCATTCTTATTCATATAGCTTTTAGTAATCAAGAAAAGCCGTTATATATTCCTATTCTTATTGTAGCCATACTTATTTGTGGGTTAGCCATCTATTTAGCTTTTAAAGGGCTTAACACGATATTAGATAGTATGTTTAAGAAATAATATTAGTGCGCTGTCTGCTTGGGAGTTGTAGGATTATAACCAAAATCATTATCATTCATTATTATACCCAACCTATCTAATATATAATTTATTATTGCATAATGGTGTATGGTATGACTATTAGCTTGGGCCAATAAAGCTGATAAGGTATATAGTATTTCTGTTTTCCCAAGCCCCAAATCATCAATTACCCGAACTGTTTTATCAAGATTTTCATCTAAATGAGCAAGTTTATCCATTAAGCTTAGCAGATAATCTTTAGCTGAATTACAGCAAGTTTCAATTTTATGGTCTCTTCTTCTAGCTGTTAAATCAATATAAGTATCCTTTATGTTCAAAATACAATCATAAAAATCTAAAATATGTCTTAAATGAGAGCCTATACTTGAATTATAAGGAGATACGGAAGTATTACCTAGTATATCATCATCTAAATTATCTAATAAATACTGAGATTTTTTTAATGTATGAAGGGTAGATTCAATAATTATATCCATGGATACTAAAATAACTAAATAAATTGAATTTAATAAATGATTATCAATTAGTCTTAGAAGTATTGTATCCTTACATAAATTTAAAAAACAACTAAACTCGATTTCAAATAGTATTAAAGGGCTTATTTTCGAAAATAAAAGAATTTCTTGAAACGAGCTATCTTCGAGACAAAACCATAGGAGTTTACTTTGACAGCGCTCAACATAAATTCCGCTAGTTTCATTTTACCTAAAAAAGGTCAAAAACCCGAAAACACTGTTATCACTTTTCATGGTTTTAGTGACGATTTTTAAGTATTTTTTATGGTTATATTAATTAGGAGATGTGAGACAAAGTGTAATGAACAAGACTTAATCTGACATACAATTATGGCCTGTTATCGTTTAAGTTTTGTTCATTACACATTTACTATATTTCTATTTAAAAATGGTCATTCTTTCACTAATTTTCTAACCTGGCTTTGTCCCTGGGTTTCTAAAAGAACAAAATACATTCCTGTGGGCAACCCAGACAGATTATATTCCCTTACGTAATGATCACTGCCTTGTTGGCGGTCATAAATCACCTGATGATTATTCACCATATCGAAAACCTTGATACTAATAGGAAGCACTTCCTTTAATGTAACATCCACACTGAATCTACCATCGGATGTAGGGTTAGGGTAAAGTCTGTATTCAAATTTGGACACGACCCCCTGCCCTTTGCCTGTTTCTTCTTCCTCATCATATTCCCTTTCTACAACGACAACACTTTTGGTACGTACGTCCGTGCATAGCCCTCTTTCTATAAACATCGAGATTTCATATTCTCCAGGAGTATCAATAGCAAACTCTGCATAGTTATTATCCTCAAAAGAGACCTGTGCCTGTTCTGGGAAAATCCATTCTACCTGATCGGCAATTGGGTCGCTTATATTTACTACTACAAATTTCTCTCCAGCAAACACTTGGGTCGAAGTAACAAACTCTGCCTGAATGACATCATTGCTACTTTCTATAAAAATGCTCCCTGTAGCTTCACAACCTTCCGAGCTGGTTACCAATACATCGTAAATACCTGGTTCTGAAACTTCTATTATTGAGCTATTGCTTGTAAAACCATTAGTAGCACTCCATTGATAGGTAGCTCCTGCATCTGTAATACTTGCGTCTAAAACTGTGGTCTGATCCACACAAAGGGTAATATCTTCGCCTAAACTTACAATTAACTGCTCGGGGTTATTTACTGTGATTTGCTGGGTAATCTGACACCCTTTAGAATCTGTTATGATTACCTCATAATCTCCAGCACAAATATTGCTTAAATCTTTTTCAATCATACCAGTATTCCACACATAGTTGTAAGGCGGTACGCCTCCAACAACGTCTAGGACAATGCCTCCGCTACATCCGCCATAACAAATAGGCATGGTAGTACTATAATCTAAACTTAACTGCTCCGGAACATTCACTATTACCTCTCCTTCCGTAATACACCCTCTAGAATCTGTTATAGAAACACTATAGGTACCTGCAAATACTCCTTCCAACTGACGACTACCAGCACCCGTATTCCATTGATATCGGTAAGGTGGTGTACCTCCATCAACCAAAGCATCAATCGACCAATCTTCCTCATCACCACAATTAACATAGTCTGTTTCAAAACGAACAACTAACCTATCTGGTTCTTCTAATTCGAAAGATTCACTTTGAACCGTGGTTCCAATAGCATCGGTAATCGATACATAGTACATCCCTGCTCCAACCCTAGATAAAACTGGGTTGTTTGTTTCCAAAGGCTGGTTATTGGTGGCGTTATACCAACGGTATTCATATCCAAGCCTTGAGTTAAATGGCACACCTCCATCGACAATAGCAACAATACTGCCAGTTTCGTTATTCCCATGACAGGAAATGACACTTTGCCGTTCAAGTACCACTTCTAAAACAGGTGGTTCGAATAAATCGATATCAGTTATAATTAATTGGCAATTATTGGCATCGGTAATGGTCAATGCATACTTCTCTGGTCCTATATTATTCAGCCTACCTGTAGTAAATGGTAGTAAAATTCCTGTTTCATCATACCACTGATATTGATATGGGCTAACACCACCTCTTACCTCAGCAATAACCCTTCCGTCCCTAATAGTACTAGAAGAAGGATATTGACGATCAATGTCCACGAACAATCCAGTTGGCTGTTCTACCTCAATTTCAACGCTTACCTCACAAAAATTAGCATCAGTAACTACTATAGTATATGTTCCTGACCTGAGATCACTAATATCTTCTGTTTGCTCACCATTACTCCAACTATATTCGTATGGGGGCACTCCTCCCAATACGGTAATATCGATTCTACCATCGGTACCATTATGGCACAGTAAATGGGTAACATCCTCTAAAAGAGATAGTTCATCAGGTTGTGTCACTTCATAGGTATCTCTAGCCGAATTACCATTCTCATCGGTAATCACCACAACATAGATTCCTTCCCCTACTAACCCTGAATCACTTTCAGTAGAAATAATAACAGTCGGATTATTTTCCTCAAACCACTGGTAAGTATATAACCCGACGCCTCCTCTGCCATTAGCAATTAAAGGCATAACCGTTTCCTCATCATAGCATTGAATCCCCTCAGTATCAGTTAATGGGGCTATATTTATTAATAATTCTTCAGGTTCTGTAATTGTCTGAACCAGAGATTCCGTACAACCATTTGCATCGGTTACCAAAAGCTCATAAGTACCAATATTTAGATCACCAATACCCTCTAAATCTGACGAATAAGACACATCATCTCTATTAATCCATGAATAAATGTAAGGCTCTGTTCCGCCAATCACTTCCAACGATATACTTCCATTAGCAGTTTGATATCCTGAAAGGTTAGTGACCTGCACATTAATAATTTCTAAAGAAGCTTCTGGCTCAGTAATGACTATAACTTCTGGCAGAGAGGCATTACATAAATTATCATCAACCACTACCACTTCATAAGTTCCCGCACTAATATCTCTCAGGTCTTCTGTGATGGCCACATATTCTGGATCTTCTACTTTTGTCCACCTATAGGTATACGGTAAAAGTTCTCCTGTATTAGTATCTACTGGTCCTCCAGTAACCATTATGTTAATAGCACCTGTAGATGCTCCATGGCATAATACCTGTGTAGGATCTCCATCTAAAGTAACTATCAATTCATCTGGCTGTGTAAGTTCGATGGATGTTTCAGCCATCGTGCCTTCAATATCTTCGACTTCTACCCTATACATACCAGCACCAAGATCAGGCATTTTTACCAAACCATTTCCACTGGCCATTAAATGTGCTGTACCGCCTTCTATCCTATACCACCTAAACTCAAAATCTTCTAGAGTAGCGTTAATTGGATAACCTCCTTCCACATCAACCGTTAACTCAATATCCTCATCGCCATAGCAAAGAATGGGTAAATAATTTTCGAAATTGATTTCTAGGGGTCCAGGTTCTAAAACCTCAAAATTAGACTGTACACTACAATTGTTACTGTCTGTAACAGTAACCGTATAAATTCCTGTCGATAATCCTGAGATGTCTTCTGTTGTAGCAGTAAAGGAAGAGTTTCCTACCAAACTCCAAGAATATGTATAAGGCGATACACCTAAAGATACCGATATGTCCAAGGCACCATTAGTACCCCCAACGGTAGTTGCTGGTTGGTTATTGGTCAATTCAACACCAATAGCTTCTGGTTGTTCTAACACAATACCTACTGGATTAGCTATCTCACAACCATTATCGTCTCGAAGCCAAACATTATATGTCTGTCTTGTCAATCCTGTAATGGTGTTATTGACCAAACCAGAAACTGAGGAAAAGTTAGTACCATCCAGTGAATAAAAATAAGGTGCGGTACCGCCTCGTGGCGATAATGCAATTGTACCATCATCACCACTAAAACAGCTAATATCTGTCTTAGACAACGATAAGGCCAACAAATCTGGTTCGGTAAGCGTTTGCGCAATGACCGTATTAGTATAATCATCCCAAACTTGTACTTGGTACGTTCCCAATGGTAAATTTCCTATAGTTGCTGTTGTTTCTCCATCTATTGGGCGAAACACACCATTTTCCATCACAAACCATTGGTAGCGATATTGACCATTTAAACCCAACAAACCACCACGAGCCACTGCACTAAACACCCCAGTTCCACCAGAACAGGGAATAGCCGTAGTGATATTGATTGTAGCCCCTAACCTTTCTGGTTCTGTTACTTCAAAACGTTCTTCAATAGAACAGTTATTGTCGTCAAAAACCCTTACAGTATAATGACCTGCTTCCAGATTGGAAATATTCTGGTTCGTGGAATTAAACGCTACATCGTTTTCTTTAGTCCATTGGTAACGGTAACTTCCAGTACCTCCCGCCACTTCAATGTCAATACGGCCTTCGTTACCTCCAAACACCGTATTGTTCGTTACATTATTGGAACGAACATAAAGCTCATTAGGTCGCACCAAATGGTGTACAGCACTGGGATCGGAAACGCAGGTTCGTGTTGTGGCATCCCGAACTACAAAACGGTATCCAGCAGAGGAATAAGGAATCGATATTTGATTCGAAGCTTGCCAATTGGTAGCACTCCCGTTCCAGACACCATATTCATAATTACCCGAACCGCCCCTAGCTGTAATCGTAACAGTTGCAGCACCATTATAACATAACATCTCAGAAATATCAATGCGCTCTATTTGAAGCGGTGGTAACAGTCCAATAGACATATTATCCCTAGTACCATATCCCGAAGCAGAAGTTACTTCTACCGAATATCCTGTTTCTGTTCCACGGGTTAGAGAACTTGAAGTTTCTCTGGAAAGTACAGAACCGTTATGATACCAGGCAAATGTGTAAGGACCCGAAGTACCTGCTATGTTAGTAACCGATATCCTACCATTGTTAGCTCCATTACAGGAAGCTGAAGTTATTTGTATATCAAAATTAATAGGGCTTGGATCCCTGAGCTCAGCAAGAGTCAAAGTACGCTCACAATTGTTTCCATCGCGATATCTTATAGTATACGTGCCTGCATCTAAATTTCGTAAAACAATATTCCCCCTGGATGTTCGATTTTGATACGCAGGAACAGCTGCACCATTGCGGTATACCCAATACCTATAGCCAAAACTTCCAGATGGCGTTCCTCCATGAATAGAGGCTACCTCTATAACGCCAGTTCGCGAATTTGGCCGTGTAGGATGTTGTATCCTATCTGAAGGAACATTATGTGTAATAGGATTAGATATACTATTTACACCAACATTAACCGTTCTGTTAGGAGTATTAGGGTTGACACGTTGATCACAGCCATTGACATCAATTACTTCTACACGATAAGGGTTTGAACCTGGTCTAGGGGCCAAACCACTTACTGACACTGTATTGTTATTCCCAGGAAAACTAGTCCATCTACCCCCATTGATACGATAACGATAAGGCGCTCTTCCAGAGTTTACTCTGATCTGGAAACTTCCATCGCTCACACCATAACACCTTTGGTGCCTAATATTAGTAACGGTCCAATCTAAAGCTGGCGGCGCCGTAACCTCAAAAAAGTAATATTTAGGAACGCAGGATGGGTTTCTATTACCGCTATCGTTCCTTTCGTAAGATGTAATAATTAAGGCATAGTGACCACCTGCAAATTGATCTGGATCACTGGCTGCATTTAAATTCCAGTTATACCAACCCGATCTCAGGTTAGAGTTTCTTATATTGACTACATTTTTATACTCATTGGAATATCTTCGGTTGACACGACGATTAAATTCCTGATCTGTAATTCCAAGACTTTGTGCAGAATTACTATTTCTGTAAGGCGATTGACCAACATCCAGCCGTTTTAAGGATATCGAAATTTTTTGATTAGACGCTATACCTCCCGAAAAAGGAATTCGAATACGGTTAAACTCACTATAAGAGCAGGAAGGTGGTGTTACCTGTGGTGGTCCTGAAACAGAAGGAGCATCGGGGAGAAATCTTAAATTTAAAACATTAGATTCTGGACTGCTACTATAGCAACTTGGGTTAATTCTTACCTGTACCGTCCGACCTGCTAATCTATTAAGATCGTTAACATTGGAATACAAATCGGTTGCCCTTAATCTCATATTAGATTGGCCATTTTTGTTTGTTATGGACCGCCAAGCAGGATCAGGTACTTGTATTCTTTGAGGCCTCCCCGCATCCAAATAAGTTCTAATATCATTCTCGGCATGTATCATAGCATCAAGTTCTGTTTGACACGAAGACCCAGTTCGAGATGTGCAAGCGCCATAAGCCGATTCTGTAGCCCTACGCTTATCGTACAAATCTTGAAGGTCGGGATGTGTTCGAGTTGCGGTATTAAAAGGATCAAAAAGCTCCCAATTATATGTATTTGAAGGATTTCTATATCCTTGGCTTGCCATAATTTCTACGCCATCACTCAAACAAACATTTTTTATCGAATTACTTGGAGTCCCATCTGCAAAACCAATAGATGGTTTCGGGACTATTCTCATCTCTGCCCAGTTGTAAGTATCACTCCCATGCCTTGGAAACAAAGTATTTTCATGAACACCTCCCCCTTCTGAATTTACAATTCTTCTATAATAACAATCGTAACTATTTATCCTATAAGATGTTAAACCTTCATCTTCGCTTAATAATGTACGACATCCATTCCAATCCCTTCTTCTAGCCTTGGAATGAAATCTGATTGAAACTGGTCTATTACTATACGAAAAAACATAAGGTGTGGTACTGAACTCTTGATCAGAGTATCGATTATTCGGAGAACTGAATATAGTTACTCTTCTTCCTGATGCTAGAGTTATTATAATACTCTGAAGTCCATGAGTTGCACATTTGTCCGCACTACCTATATGTCCATTAACATACAAAATATATTCTCTATTGTTTCCATTTTGTTGTGAAAAACTATAATCCATAAAACAAAGTAGGATCAAGAGCATTAAAGTAATTTTTTTCATATCTAATAAATCAATATTTAATTCTTTCTTTAATCATGTTAGATCGGCTACCATTATTGAAAACAGCTTGTAATAAATATGTATAGCTAGTATTGACCAATAAATGATTATCCAAATACTGCTTTTCATCATTTTCAAAAACCCTATACAAGGTGGGGTGCTCGCCTTCTTTCGCTTTAAAAAGTTGTATTTCTGTCACTCCTTTTTCTTTATAATTCCAGCTTAAAAGGATGTGCTGCATTTCTCTGTTGACCGTTGCTGTAAAACGACTAATTTCAGGTTTGACTTTACTGGCTGGAGTTGATATGCTTATCGGTCTTACTGGCTCCGATTCTAAGCCACTTTCATCTCGTGTTAATAAGGTATACAAATAATTGGTGCTTTCTTTTACAGAGGTGTCCTCGTGCGATTTAACAGAAATATCTTTATCTGCTATTAACTGCCAATCTTCTGCCATACCCCTTTCTTTTCGGTAGACTAAAGTTTTTAAAGCATCTTCACTGCTGCTGGATATCCAATTTAGAAGCACCTTTCCATCTTCGGTTTTAAATTTGGTAAATACAGGTGGTGTAGGCGGTATAATATCTGGACGCTTAAGTTCAAGTATTTCTGAAAAACCTGAGGGGTTGTAGTGCGTATCAAATGCCTGTACCTTATAATACACCTTTTTCACCAATGTTTTTATGGGAATGGTGTCTGTAATTGTGCTTTGGGAAATGGGCTTGAATGTAATCTGTGTAAACTCTTCACCATTAAGATTGGCTCTAAAAACCCGGTACCCTAATAGATCGGACTCTAAATTCTTAGTCCATTCTAAAGTGACCACCCCAGTAGAATCGATCTTACCAGTCAATCCTCTAGGGTCCGATGGCGGTATGGCATCATCTGGCTGTACCATAGCGGGGAAAGAATGTCGTTTAGAACCATCCAGCCCCACAGCAGCCACGCTATAATAATTAATAGACTGTATATTGGAAATCGTGACTGAGCGTAAATTTTTGTTAATTTTAGGAATTACAGACACAAAATCACCTTTTACTTCATCTGCTCTTA
Organism: uncultured Flavobacteriaceae bacterium; assembly: GCA_947501845.1. Taxonomy (GTDB): domain Bacteria; phylum Bacteroidota; class Bacteroidia; order Flavobacteriales; family Flavobacteriaceae; genus Flavivirga. The sequence goes on from CANMXP010000016.1 coordinate 91,542, forward strand.
ACAATTCAAAATGCGATAAGCCCTCCAGGCCTTCAGCAGGAAAATCCCAAGAAATCACAGCACTTGTTTGATTTTCAGATAAATACGTATTGACAATAGCTGGGTTGTGATATTGTCCTTTTTTACCCATGCCTTTTACCAGTACTGAAGCAGGGCCTATTTCTCCAAATGGTGAAATGCCCTTAATACGATATTGATATTCCTTATTATTTTGCGGAAGGCTATCCATATAGACCATCCGTCCTGTATTTTGAATTTCGGGGTCACTTAAGGGAGTTAAAGGTTCTTTAGAAACATTTTGAAAGGTACGTCCTAAATCGGAAGAACGTTCTAAAATATAACTATTATATTGAGACTCTAAGATTTTATAATTCCAGGTTAGTAAAACATTGTGATCTTTAAAAACACCTACAAACTCCTGTGGTTTTGGTAAACTCTTAACATCAGACAGCCCTATATACGCGGCGCCCGATTTCACATCTAATTTCTCTGCAGGAATCGCAGGAATAATTTTATACAGGTATTTTTCGTTTGATACCAGTGAGGTATCTTCGAATGCAAGTCCTGAAAACGCTGCAACGTCATAGTCCAGATCGGCAGCATATAATGCAAAGGCAAACCGTTGTTCCAATACCTGTGCTTGATTAAGAATCTGCATCATTGGGTTGCCTCCTTCTTGCATATCGACCTCGAAGTCTTCTCCATAGAGTGCTTGCGCCGCTATGGCTGCCATATCATTTTGCTCTGTGAAGGACTTCCATTCCATCATCGGTCTGGGTTTAATAGGCGTATTATTAAGACGTTTTATCACTCTTGGTTCCAGTATGACATTACCACGTAAAATAGTATGTCTTTCAATGTAATAGCCATATTGATTGGTGTATTTCCATAGTGTTGGGGTATTAGGAGCCCATCTTAACTTAACGGTATTGTTAATAACCCGTGTCCTAACCATAATCGCAGGGTCATCATCACCTATGGATTGCTGTGCATAACCCGAGTTTAAAAAAAACCCAGCCAGGAAAAGATATAGTATAATCTTAGTTTTCATCGGGGCCATATTGTTTGTTAAAATATTTGACTTTACGTTTTCTTCCATTTTCCATACTTCCGGGAAGGAAATATTTAAATTCGGTGTCATAATTGCCATATTCCATCATTGGGAATGGCCCTTTTAGCAGATCCAAATAAAGCCCCAACTGCGATCCTTCAATATCTGAATTAACCAGTTTAACAACTAAGTCTTCATAATCTTCATGGAAATAATAAGTGAGGTTGTATCTGTAGGGATTGTTTTGTTTTAGATCCACTAGTACATCATTTTCGAGATAGGTTAAATACCAAGTCATTGGCTCCACTCCCTCTATGGGAGGTATGCCCACTTTATCTGTATTCCGATCTACTGTTATTTTTCCAGCTAACGGGTAGTTTTTGTAAATTAATGGATATATCTTATTATTGTAATAGGTATTATTTAACAACGCACGGGCCTGAATTAATGGTTTTCCTCCCGTAAACCTTGTTCCTACCAATTCCTGAATATCAAATGGTTCTAAAGGATGTATTTTATTTGATAGTGTTAAACCATAGGGTACACTTGTGAATTCGTAGGAATCATCGTGCTTTCTCATATCATCCATTTTCTTCTGGAAGGTTTTGTATGAACTACTTTTAAACCCATAATTAAGGAGTTCCCTTTCGTCTCCCCGCACCTTTAATTGACTAATAACATTGGTTCGAATGGAGACTGTATTTCCTTCTTCTTTATTATCATCAAGTTGAGTTGTTGCATAGCTTTCAGCGGTGCTGTTTTCATTTTGTAATTCGGGTGGTATTACAGATAGCATCAAACTATAATGACTATTCAATTCCATATGTTTGGGTAACTCGAAAGCTAACTGTTTCCTAGCCGCATTATATGAAAAGTCGACTCTGGTTTCATTTCCAAATTCTGGTTTTATGGTCACGGTCTTACTCCAATTAGGAATGGGTTCAAAAAGGTAGGATTGCCCACGTTTTAAGTTTACATACCCATTTCGATATTGATCTCTATAAAAGTTTTTTTGATTAATCACCGGGTACATATAAGCAATATTAGAAAGCGGAATATTATCTGGGGCCTCTCCCGTTTGGAATACTAATTCTTTGGATTCTGTAGCAGATGCTCCTTTATCTTTAATAACCTGCCATTTACCATTAATCATTTCTTCAAAATGCACCTGAACAAATCCATTAAGTTTGCTATTAGGCGGTAAGATTTCATGGGAGTAGAACGTCGCTAAATCGTTACCTGTACCCCATTCAATATCACCTTTAATAGGTTGGCCATTTTTATTGATCTCGAACTTATCTAATATGATTTTGTAACGATGATCTCCTTCATCATCAGGTAATTCAAACACCTTATTAACCGGAAGGTTAAACGACACCTGAGGTGCAGCAAATACATCGACATCTTTGGCATCTTTTTTGGGCTGGATATCACCAATAACGGTGATTCCATTGAGCACACTTTCTCCAACGACATCACATTTATCACCAACCTCAATTTTAAACCTAAAGCTACCTTTAACCATACCTCCTAAAAGTTTATACTTTCCCTTAAGATACCCTCTTAACCAGGTGGGGTTAGGGAGTCTGGCCTGTACGAGTACAGCACCACTTCCCGAAAATACATTGACCTTCTTCCCTCTTCCAAAAATTTTGATTTTAAGCCCTACATGTCCTTGTAAATAAGCATAAGCCTGTCCGTTGGCATACCAGCCGTCCATACCAATAGGCCCTGAAGCACCTTTGCAATGTGCCTCTCCATAATCTTTTAACATGATATCAAAACCAAATCCAGCATCAAAACGGGCATAGAAAATCAAGAATCGTAGATCTCCGGTGGACATGGCCCAATGCATCCCCATGGCCATTCCTCTTCCTGAGTTCAATTTATTAAGGTCTCTGGTATAGTTTAATTTTGCCGCATCTGCTCCAAGTATTTTTGCTACCATAACAGGTGGTGGTGGACTCCCTGGTAAATCTTGCCCTGTCATAAAATACGATTGAGTTTCCTGTTTCAGGAGTCCTACATTCATTTTGGTCGCAATAGGATCTTCTGGGGTTCCAACGAGGAGGTGCCAAGTCTCTGGAGCGACATAAAAATCCAACCACCCAGCTCTACCATTAGGTCCGCTGCCTTTTAGAAAACCTAAATTAATATACAGTTCTGAAGTTGCATGGAAGACGCTATTCGTAAAATCATGTTTTATAAAAACGTTGGCAGCTATACGCCCTTCGGGTTGATATGATGCCAATACGGTATCTGCACCTTCAGAAATAGCTCCTAGCTTATCTGTTAATCTTTGATAAAAGTTATTTGGAATACTGGAAATGAGGTTCCCTTCTCCTTTAAAATAAATGTCTTCTAACCCACCCGATCTGCGGAAAGACATTCCAAACTCTAAAGTAGCATTAAATAACTCTTCAGAATTTTGGGTGATAACCCCGACACTTGCTTTCATCCCAAAACTGTTGTCTTCATTGGGCTCGTAAATGACTCCCGAAATTGAAGTCCCAATATTTTCGTAAGCTCCGTTTGGGTTTCTATCCATTCCAGCCATTTGCATTCGATTATGAAATCCTCCTCCAAAGTAATTGATAGCAAATCCGGTAAAAATGGGAACCGGCATAGGTAGGGTTACCCCTGAATCTGCATACCAGTAGCGAAACGTATCTGTACGACCAAAAAGCGCCTTGGCTTCAACTTCAAGTTGCATCCCCATAGAAAACTTTGCTCCAACTGCTCCCGCAAAGCCCTTTCCATATACAGGGTCATCTTCGAATATAAAAATAGCCCCCTTGAGTTCCAAGCCTGCGACTTCCATTTGAACGTTGAGTCGTTCTATATCAATCCCATCGTACATCCATTTTTCCCGACCTTGATCATCTTCTAATTTCGCCTTTATGGCCAGTCTACATCCGCCACCGTTTCCGCCGTCACTCTCAGATGTGAGATTCACACTAAAATCGATAACCAACTCGGCCTGTTCTCCTTTTAATCGTAGTCCTACCTCGTTTAAACTTACCGGAAAATTAGCTAGTTTTTGTTTCCCTTTATACCCAAAATATTCCACGGCAAACTTGGGAGATTCCGTCTGAATGACCATTTTCTCAAAGACAATCCCTTTAAAATTAACAGTTTCATCACCCGGTGAGGACGTGCCCTTTTTAAGCCCAGAGACAATGCCTGCAGATCCATTTAAGTGTGCTTTAGGTCTAAAGCTATCATCTTTAATCGTCATTTCTACAAAGGAATCTGGGGTAAGGTTAACTTTGGCATTCCAAACATCGAAATTTAAGTCTTCTGTATTGGAAACCTGAAATGTATACTCGTTTGGCTGGATAAAAGCATTATACTTTAATCGGCCTACTTTCGACACTGGTAAAATCATTTCTCCGTTAAATTCCCCTTCTATAATGGCATTTCTTTGTAATCCGACTTTAAAATAATCTAATGAGAACTGCCATTTAGAAGCCGAACCTTCATCAATGGATAAAATATTTTCGCCTTCAAATGTTCCAGTGACTCCCGCATCGTCAATAATCATTTTTGTTCCCGAGAAAGCCATTCTCTCGTTTCTATTATGCTTCTTAAATGCTTTTGGCAACAGTATTTTTAAGCTTTCAACATATACACCGCGCCATAAATTTGGTGTATTGGGATAATACGTATTGATATAATTTGCTGGTACAGCTTCATCATTTCTAAGATCACTAAAATCCAGTACCGCTGTATTTAATTTAAAAGTCGTGCCTTCCAGTCCTTTTACTCCAAATTCTGGTAACGATATATTAACAACCCAATCATTCCAATCGGCTATCTGCGTTTTAAAAGATCCTTCTACGCGCTTGGTCTCAATTTTCTTTCCGTCTTTATTGACGGGAAATATGAGATCACTGTGAAAAGACACATTGGCATCGATAAACAACTCCTTAAAACCATTACAATCCATAGTAGCATAGGTTTTCGGGTCGGTAAAATCACCATTCAGGGTCAGTAATATTTTTTCTTTATTAATGTTGATAGTGAACTTAGATATTAGATTTAATTTTGCATCTCCTACAATACCACCATCATGAGATAATTTAATATCCTGTGCTCCTAAAATTAAGGTTCCTCTTGCCGTCTCTACTTTTAAAAATACTGTTAATTCTGCATAAGATGGTTTAAAACTAGCTTTAGCTATACCCACGGTATATTTGGTATTGCTTATCGTTTTAGGAGCAATTGCCACAGGAAGTTGTGCTAATTTGTCACTGCTAAGTCTATCAATATAATTTTGGGCCTTCTCAATTTTGGCAAAAGTGCTTTGTGCCAATTCCAACCATTTTTGGTTTTCGGTAGCATTAGTGCTATCAAAATGAAAACCTTTCGTTTTCTTTTTAACAGTTTTTGCTATTTTTAAAGGAACAGGGGTATCATATTTCTCTAGAGATTTAAATTTTCGAGATGTTTTTACAGACGACGCTGTTTTTTTAACTTCTTTAGATTTTTTATCCCCATTAGCATCACTACTAATCTTTATGGTATACTTTACTAAACTTTTATTACTTTCTGCTTTTAGTTGACCAGATAAACCGATTATTAAAACTATAACCAGAAATATTCTTATTTTATTAATTATCAAAACCTTACTCTTATTCATAGCTTAAAATTGCTTTATCTTCCAAATCTATACACAAGACATGTCCTGTGTATCATGGTACAATATTACTAAGGCTTAATTTTTCTTAATACACTGTAAACAGGGTTTTTTAATGACTGGAGATAGGTATTTATTTTTCTTCTATAGTAAAAATGTAGTATCCCTTTGGTATAATACCCTCACTCGTTTCGAAGCTTTCTTTTGCAACTTCAATATCTTTAATTATAAATTCGGTTTTACTTTTGTGAAGAAACTCCGACTCATTCGCCTGAGAGTACTTTATTATGGATTTTCCATGCTTTGAAATGACCTTAACCAAAGCTCCCTTTCCTGTTTTTTCTTTATTTTTCACTACATACTCCATAGCAAGTTCTCGAGAAGAACTGGTTGATAAAAAGTTCTTATAAACAACGGTTCCGCCTTTACCTACACTTAATAAATATTCTATTTCTTTATACCCAATGCCTCTATTATAAGTGGCCGGTGAAGACGAAATTTTATGTAGCGTTTTGTTTAACAATTGTTCTAGCTCCAGGATGTCTTCACGTTTTGAATTGTTGTTTAAGGCATTGTTGAATTTGTAGTATGTTTTTCTTGTGTAAAAATGAAGAATAGCTTCTTCTTCCAATTTCAGCTCGGCAAACCTTCTATGGATTAATTTATTCTTAAAATTCTCGTAGATCTCCTTAAAATTGTCGTTTTGAAGCATTTTAGTTAAGCGACCTTCCTCTACTTGTTTTCTCCAGGCAGAATAATTTAATCCGGAGGCCTTAACCTTAGCAATAAGACCTTCTGCACTTAATTTTTTGAAGCTTAAATAGTCTTCGACATCTTTAAGTTTTTCTAAATTTAAGCGGTTTGTCTCCTGATCTGCTTTTAACAGTACTTTCCAGGCTTCAAACCTTCGTTCTGTATGGGTTTCAAAATAATCATACAACTTATTTGAATTTGTTTTTTGCAATTCGGATGCCAGTATATCTACCAGGCAATCGTCTTCTTGTGACCTAACATTCTGAATCCCTATTATTAAAGAAAGGATCAAAAACAATAAGATTCTTATTTTGGATATTATCATATCTATGCTTCGTTTATATTTACCATATTATTATTTACAATGGGGCCTTAATTTTTTAAGCTTGGTCTTAATCTTATTTAATCTGGAAGATGACATTGTTTTAATGACGCCTTGTAATTCCTTTAGAACTTTTTCCCTGTTATTTTTATCTCCAAAGGCACCTTCATCCTTTTGTATTTTTTTATTAAGAATTTCGGCAGCCTTAGCGATGGCCTTATCTGCTACGCCTTTTGTTGCAATGGCTTTTTGTACATATCCTAAATATTGCAATGTCTCTTTGCACCATGCTTCCTGGCAGTCTGTATACTTAAGCAAGAAGGAAACTGTAGACAGGGTAAGGGTGACATCGGCAACTTTTATTGGAACAGATGCTAATTTACCGGTGTTGTTCAAAAGGTGTAATTCTTTTAAAATAGTGCTGGCTGGCTGGCCGGCGAGAGCTTTCAACTCTTTTTTGATAGCTTCCAGCTCTGCTGCATTATCTATATTATGATTTCCCTTTTCTATCTCCTCTAAAACCTCTTTTGACTTACGGCTTAACAAAAACGCATAGTTTGTACCTAGACTAAGTGATGCCTCTACAAGCGATAAATACTCCTTTAATTTTGTACAATAGGCTGTTTTATCATTACACTTACCTGAATACTCCAGCATAAAATTAACAACAGCCATAGACGTCGAGATTCCACTTACAAGCTCCATGGATTCTTTTGCCTTAAGCTTACCAAGTTGCCTTAGATACCTAAGCTTAGACACGTTACCAATACCCGAAAAAGTAAGCGCTGCATCAAGCGTCAGGTTCGCTGTTCGGCTGGTGTTATGTGTATTCTGATTTTGAGCAATACCGGCAATAATAAATGAAGGTACTTTAACAGAAGGCACCTGAAGGTTCCCGGCAACCTCTTTAACCTTGTCATATTCTGTGAGTGAAATGGGGTCAAAAATGTGATAAGGCCCATAAGTAAAATGTTTTATCTTATGTCTTCTTCCTTTTGTTGTTTTTAGAGTAACCTGAGTATATTCCTGATTCAGCGAAACGCCAAATTGACTAGAATAGAACCCCCATTGTTTTTTTGATTTATAAGGAAGGTCATCGACTGCAATGGCCGAACTTTTGGAAGAACTCGCCCAAATACCATATAAGGTATTTATAAACTTTGTGAAATTTTCTTCTCCATTCCAGTTATCTATTTTTTTATACAAGGCCTTAAACATGGAATCTCCACTAAACGCTTTTCTGGAAATCAAACCTTCGAGTAAAGCATCTGCTCCCTTACTTTGTAAAGCTTCTAAAAGGTTTATCAAAATGGCTTCTTCTGAAACGCCTTTATCATCCACTGTACAATATAACAGTGCTTTCATATATTTCCAAAGCACCTCCTCCGAAGTCTGTTTTATTAAGTCTGAAGGTACTTCTGCCAGATATAAATCTAAAGTTTCGCAAAATGCCGGAAGAATTTGCTCTGGTAAGAAATTATCTTGTAGATACGCCACGATCTCCTTAGAAAACTTACTTTCATTAGGGACAGTATGTACGCGCTCCCTCCCTATCTTTAGCACGTTACAGAACGTTTCAAGTTCGTCATGGTGATCAAATTCGAAAACAATTTTCTCTGTTTCTGTATGTAACTCTAATTCATAAGCTACATCAGTCCTAAGTATGTTAGTTTCAATTCGTAATTTTTCACGACCAGGAATTATCTTAAGGTTTTCTGAATCTTTGCCGGGGTGAGATTTTACTTTAAAGGCTAGGGTTTGATTTTCAAAATCAACTTTAAATGTTTTTTCTAAAGACACATAAAACCTTCTATTCCTACTATTCCTATTATTTCTCTTGGTGTTTATTAACAACGATCTCCAGGGTAATGTTTCATCCTGCGCATTGTATTGTCCTTTAATATACGTAAGTAATTTGTGGATTTTTGAAGTGACTATTTCATTCTTGTCACTGTTACTTTCACCTGCTTCATCCCCCTGAAACCAATACAGTTTAAACCCAGGAGCATACATTTTTTTCCAATCCATATGGGCAAGTCGTGTTCCTGTGCCATAATCCATTAAAAAATTTGTCGCACCTTCTGGGGTACTATAGGTCTCGAATATATGCTCTAGTCCAAAGACACCATGTCCTAATTCGTGTGCAGCAATTCGTGCCTGATTTGAAGAACCAAACACAAAACCAAACTGACTCTTTAAAGGCATAAATCCATTTACCTCGGCATTACTAACAGGAAGATCACTAACAAAAAGGTAGTAGGTACTGGAGTTCACATTGTTTTCTACTTTGTAGGCATCAATAATGTTTCGTTCCTCACTTGTGTAATACGATAAATGCCCGCTATCTCCTACATCCAGAAGGCCATTAGCATTCCACAGCTTATCTGGTAATTGTAAGGGAGGGGCCACTTTAATGTTAAAGTTTACGCCAGACTTGTTATAAATATCATTAATCTGTCCAGCTACTCCATTGGATATGCGGGCATTATTAATTGGTATAAGAACCAGTTCTATATTTAACAATGCAGAATTTAGATGAACCAAATTAAAAGTTCCAACGACTTTATGTTTCGTATGATCGTCTTTAGATGATACTGTAGCAAAAATTTCCTGTACTGCATAATCAAAGGTTTGTTTAAGGTTTAAGGTTGCCTCATCATCTTGCCAAGTTGCAGGAATTCGGATTCCTTCTTTTGTTTTGAAAATAATATCGTCAGTTTTATAATCATTACTGGTAATATAGGCTACGGCCTTTATAATATCATCACCATGTAGTTTTGAAATGACCTTAAAAGGAATGGTATAAGTATCATTACCTAATTTTATGGTAGGATATTCTGCAAGAAGGTTATCGCTTTCAATTCCAGGTATATCATCATAAGAATAGACTCCCGATCTGATAAAATCTACCCGTACCCCTATATCTTCTATTTCTCCAGCAGATGAATTACCAGAACCACCGTTATCCGCAACAACAGGGCCTCCAGGAGCTATTTCTCCTTGGGTTACACTTCCATCTTCAGAGACTGTATACACATCTCCGTTACTATCGGTAATAACCGTATCTTTTCCTCCTGGTAAGTTCCCAACTTCTCCATTGGTGCCTATAACTTCTATACCGCCATTTTCATTAATTCTTACCTCTTTAATTTCATAATCGACTTCTATTGTCTTAATATCACCCTGGTCGCCATGTATGGTTTCTTCGGGATCAATTTCTACATCTATTACAATTTCTTCACCTTTTCCAAATTGACCATCGTTAACCGTAACAATTTCTCCTTGTGCCAACTGGCTATCCGAATTCACTAAAACGTTATTATACACTACGGAAAATCTTGCGTATTTTAAATAAGGTATCTGTACAAATCCTTTTCCAGAAATAATACCATTGGACTGACTGGTTATGTCTGTAAGTGTAATAATAAAGTCTCCAGCCGTAATGCGGTTTCCTGTTCTTAATTGTGGATGCGGATTGCGATTCGTAATAGCCACTTCGTCTGGGACAATTCCGCAATTATAGTCTGAGGTTTTATCTTCTTCTTTAGTTGTTGTAATTTCTTGGATTTCTGTAAAATCACTTTCCTCGAATTGACATTTTGCAGCCACCTGGTATTCGTAAGTCGTACCAGGTTTTAAATGCCAAATCGTTGCCCAAGAGCTATTGGTTTTCATAGTAAACCATGCCGCTCCTGGTTTATTTGATTCACGATAACGGATGATATATTCTGAATATAGGGCAGGGTTCTCTTCCCAATACACATTAATTTTAGAAGTCCCCTGCGGTTGTGCCGTCACAGCGTTTGGAGTACTACAAGGTTCTGTTCTAGTAAACCAGAAAATCTCACTATATCCGTTATTACGGAACAATCCTATTTCTTCAGCACCCTGCAGGGCTTTTGCCTTGACCCTCCATGCATATTTTTTATTGCCGAGTAGCAATGGTTGGGCTGGACCATAAATAAATGTTGTGGCCCTGGTTGTGGTTTGAAATACGGGAGGTAAGCTTTGAAAAGCTGTCTGTGGATCTACATACTCATCCCAAACTTCGACTATACTCAATTCGTATTCTACATTACTAACATTAATATGTCTGGGAGTCCACTGAAAAACTATATTCTCTACTGCTCCAGGGGTGATATTTTTTTTGTTTAGAGGAAGGTTTAATAGAGGCGGTTCATTGCTAAAAATAAACGTGGTCGCACAAGTTTTGGATGACAAACGGTTTCCCGTATTAAAATCAAATACTTCAAAACAAAATTGATAACTACCCTCTGGTATGCTACTCCTATAAATATTAGGGTTAATGCCTTGAAGGTTTTGAAACTCAAAATAAGGGGCTAATTGAGTATTATTAAGCCTTAATGGTTCTCCTCCAGTTATAAATAATGGCTCTGCTCCTATGACAAAATTTTTGCTCTGAAAATTGATTCCTTTTCCTTCAAAATATAGCTTTAACCTTATTGGTCTATTAACTATAGAAATATCATTTAGAGTGAGTTGCAAGTTTATTGGGCTGTTAACCGTAGTAGCATCTCCATAGCTATAAAAATTTACGGGAGATGGTGGGTTAATTTGAGGAATAACCTGGACAGGAAATTGTTGTGCAAAACTTAAAAAGCAGCCAACAAAGAAGTAACAAAGAGCAATGAATAACTTTCTCATAATTATCTTTTGTTTATATATTTTAATTCGAACTTATCTTTATCTGTATATTTTCTGGACTTTATGTCATAGTATCCTATTATTTTAGTAATAATGTATAACTGAACTTTTGATTGTGGCTCTTCTCTATCCCACATTTGGAAAATGTTGTCTTTTTCTACCTCCATTACTTCTTTTAGGAACTTATCTGGGTTCTGTATATCTTCAATTACGTTATACTTATCTATGTACTTTAACATCCATCTATGGGCTACTAGCTTATCTAAAGCTACTTCCTCATCATGTTTTAAATCGTTAAACTCTTTCTGTAATTTAACAGGTTTAATTTTTCTTTCTTGCTCGGAAAGTTTAAACAGCTCATGATTGTCTACGGCTATTTTTGTCTTTACAAATTCTCCTTCAAAAGCCTCATCCAATCGGTACATATCTACTTTCAGTTCTAAAAGCGTATTGTAAATAAGTTCTTGGTATTGAGCTAAAAAATCTTCATAACGGTATAACTCTTTCAAAAAATCAAGAGCTTTGGATTTATATTCTTTAGTATTCCTTTCTTGCGCAGCAATTAGACGAAGCATTTTTAACTCTTCCTTTTTGTAGCGTGGCATAAAATTAAACCGAGGATGACGTTGCATACTGTACAATTGATTGTTGACCTGAGGCAATGTTCCTTCATATAAAGAATCTCTGTATCTAAAATTTATCCACTGTCCTTTTTCCTTTTTGGAAGTGTGTTTTTTCTGTTTTTCCTTCCCTTTGGGTAATTTTATCTTCGGTATCTTAATTTTATCAAGTATATAGTTGTAGCCAAAAATGGCTGTAAATTCGACATGGGAATCGCTATTATTTTTCCTGTACTGAGTTAATAAATTGAGAGTAAAATTGTGTTTTTTCTTTATGCTGTAATTCCCTCCTAGCCTAAGATTAGCAACCTCAGATTGCTTTTCTCCGTTTACATGACTTAGGTTATAGCTTAAAGAGCCTGAGGTTCTGAGTGACTTATCAAAAAAAGATTTACTAGTAGAAAGTATCGGACCATATGTAGTGCTTGTAGATTCTCCAACTTTACTATAGTTTAGATTTACTGAACCAGATAGAGAAAACTGTGATGCTGGATACCCTAGAGAATATGCAACGTTACCGTTATAAAAGTTTGATGTTCCATTTTCTACAACATGACCTCCTTGCTTGTTTACTGCATTATTTATGGATCCGTTAAAAGAAATATTTTGGTTATTAGTTTCTGAATTTTTGAGTAGGTAATTAACGTTTATAGTTACATTTTGGGATATTTGCTGAAAATTCAACGTATCCAGATTATCAAATTGTGATACTTCATTAATATAATCAAATTGGTTTTTTATGTTGGTATACGACTGAAAATTAGAATATGCTGTGGCTATCGTAAGTTTTTCCGAAGCGTTATAGTTTACATTTACTGCCGTTACTACTCTTTGTAATTGAGAATTTTTGGTATTGTTAAGATCATCTCTTTGTACCCCCCCGTTAAAGGTTATATTTACTTTATTATTGAAGATACTTTGGTAGGCATTTACCGTAAAATTTTCTAAATCATTATTAAAAAAATAAGCTCCAAAAGTTCGATATTCTGGATCAATATATTCATACCCCACACCAAGAGTACCTTTCCCTACTGGATAGCTAAACGATACATTGTAAGCTTTGTAAGTTGAAGTTGTGACATTGGTATCCATTAATAAAGAAAATAATCCACCATTAGCACTTTCATCAGTTCCATTTAGGTCTTCTGTAATAGAAGATGCTGCTGCTTCAATATTAATCTCGCCTTCATCGAAAATCTTAATGCCTCCATCAATACTTAATACCACATTTTCTTTGGCTTGTAGTTCCAGTTCTACAGGAACTGGTTCTTTAATAGAGTTTTCTTCATCTTTAGCCTTAAACAAAGTAAAGGCTATTCTTGCTTTTTGATTATCATAACCTGCCTTAAAACCATATCCCATTCGTTTGTAAGCTGGTACAGATTCTGGAGATTCGGTATTATACTCAGATTGCTTTAATAACCTTCCATACATAGCACTTAACTTCCACTTGCCAGCAGGTGTTAAATCAAAACCAACGCCCGTAAATTGATGTCCGCTTAATGTATATGGTGAAAATGTCATGTTCACATCCCCTAGATGGGCAGTAACCCACTTGTACGAAGGGTGAGCACTTAACCTATTAAACGAAAACGGATTGCTATTGTTAAACTTTTGATTAGAATAGGAAAATGAAAACGGTATATTATACACATTACTGATATTTAAGTTAATGTTTCCATTCAAAAAATAAGTAAAGGGTTCTCTATTGGTATCTCCTTGGTAAAAAACAGAGTTTGCTGACACGCCACCAGTTAACCTAAAAAGTTTGGCCTTTCCAATTTGTCCTAGATCTTGAGCTGTAACATCATTCGATACAATTACTAATATCCATAACAAAAAACACTTTAAATGTTTTCTATAAAACTTGTCAGTTTTAAAATATTCAATCGGCATTTTTCTCTGGTACCTATTATTAATGATTCCTTCAATTATCCCTTTTTATTTAAAATAGAAACAAGAATGATAATTATGTAAGGGTCAAAACTAGGTCAAATCAATTTTTTTAAATTCACTGTTTTCAGTGAAATTTTGATCGAATCAAAAAAAAATTAAGATTTGAAATATTTAATTATATGTAGAAAAAAAATATTTTAACAAAAAAGAACAACTCAAAGGTTTTTATTAGAAGAGGAAAATCTTATACTTCAATTGAGTATTTAACAAATTTTAATTTCTCTATAGATTCTGTGACACAGAATGGTTGTTATAATAAAATTTAATAAATCTAGAAGTCTTATTTTATGAGAAGGCTGATATAGGTTTTATAATAAAGTCAATAAATAATTTGAGGATATGTGAAGGAGCGTCTCTTGATGTTCAAACAGGTTTCCCAAT